>DXMW01000001.1 GCA_019414045.1 Collinsella sp.
AACTGCGGGAATGGGCTATTTGCTCAATGTGTTCGGCTGAGATCGGAAATCAACCTTAAATATATTAGCTGTAGCAAACTCAAATCCGCCGCCAACTATATGGCATGACGAAAGGAGCACTGCGCATACTGCAGCAAAGAACATCTTGGCCTTGCTGTCGTGGAATAAATAGAATGCAGCCACAAGCAGAATGCCATACACACCGCCATCTAGTTTAGTGTATTCAGCTGCCAGTGCTGTCAAAACAATCAGAGCAGTTTCTGCGATGTACCTCTTCCATTTTGAAAGGCTTTGTATCTTTTCCAGAATTATCAAGAAGACCAAGCAAAGCAGGAGCTCACACATAACATTTTGTTGCCGAAGGTCAAATAGTTGCCCGGTTTGAACGAAATCGTATATGGGCTCCGCAATGATTGCGAAGACAAGCATATTTCGCAGGTACCTCTTTATGTCATGAGTATGCAAAAATCCCTCAACTATCAAAAAGCAAAATAAGGGAAATGCAATTCTGCCAAGAACATGAAGCACATCCGAAGCCTCGCTTAGAATCGCCCACTGTTCGTCTGATATCTGATTGTACGATGCGTGAGTCATGATTCCATTGGTCAGGACGATCCTGCTTACATGATCGAGAACCATCGAAATGGCCGCTATTATCTTTAATGTGCTGCCGCTAATTCCGTATCTATCTGTTTTCATTTCGTTTTCCTTTCTTTGGGTGGACCGTCAGAGGTTCGGCCTGCTCTGCAGACGGCCGCTGCGGCGCTTCGCGCCTTGCGCGCTGCGCTGGCAAACGCTCACGCGTTTACTCAGCTCCGCGCCCTTTCGGGTTCGAACCCATGTCGCGGCAACAAAAAAGCGGCCGGCATCCGCCAGTCGCTTTTCTATTCTATGGTGGGCCGTCAGGGGTTCGAACCCTGGACCTTGGGATTAAAAGTCCCCTGCTCTGCCAGCTGAGCTAACGGCCCGCGGGTGGCATTGTACCACGGTCTGGGGCTATTCCCAACTCCATTGGCCGTTCTGGAAAATCACAACTTCACGTCCATCAGGCGTAATGCCCGTAATATCGATATCGTCCGTGCCGATCATAAAATCGACGTGCGTGCTCGAGACGTTAACGCCATGCTCCAGGAGCTCCTCCTTGGACATGTCATACCCACCCTCGATGCATTCGGGGAAACCGACACCCAGCGCGAGATGGCAGCTAGCGTTCTCATCATAGAGCGTGTCATAGAATAGAACGCCACTTTCACGGATCGGCGTGTTCTTGGAGATAAGCGCGACCTCACCCAGATGAGCGGCACCTTCATCGGTGTCAATAATGCTCGCAAGCGTCGCCTTACCCACGCGGGCATCGTAGTCCACTACGCGGCCCGCCTCGAACTTAATCCAAAAATCGTCAACCTTGTTACCGTGGTGAATGAGCGGCATAGCCGAATACACGATACCGTCGGCACGCATACGATCAGGCGAGGTGAAGACTTCCTCGGTGGGAATGTTGGGGAAGAAGGGGTGCCCATCGGGCGTCTTGCCCTTGCCGCCGGCCCACTCGTGACCTTTCGTCATGCCAATCGTCAGATCGGTTCCATTTGCCGAGGTGTAATGCAGGTAGTCGAAACGATTGTCGTTCAGGAAACGCAGGTTCTTTTCGAATGCGGCGTCATGGAGTTCCCAGTCGCTCTCCGGGTCCTGGCCATCGGCGCGAGCGGTATGCAGAATCGCATTCCACAGCTTATAGATTGCAACCTCATCGGCGTCTCCCGGGAACACCTCGCGCGCCCAGGCAACGACCGGCGCGCCGGCGATGCACCACGGGTTGATGTTGTAGTCCAGTCCGCGGCGGAAGACCTTGCACTGCGTGTTCCTTGCCTTAGAAGCTGCAGCAGGCTTAGCGGGATCGATGCCCTTAAGAGCGGCAGGGTCCGCACCCTCGATAAAGATAAAGCAGGCACCATCCTGGGCCAGTGAATCAAGCTGCAGGCGCTTCCACTCGGGCGTCTGCTCAAAATAGCTTTTCTCGACATGCTCGTACGTGAGCCTCGTCACGGCGTCATCGGCCCAAATAACCGTCACGTGACCGGCACCGGAGGCATAGGCCTCCGCGACCACCACGCGCGCAAACGGCGCGCACTCGACCGGAGACTGAACGACAACCTCCTGACCGGGCTTGACGTTTACGCCCTTGCGGACAACCAGGCGCGCATAGTTTTTAATCTTGGGCTCTAGGGCCTTCATGCCCTCCAGAGCCTCTTCGACCGTCAGGGCAGCTCGAATCATGTGCCACTCCATCTATCTATAGAACAGTAAAAAGGCGCGCCGCAAAAACGACGCGCCTTATATCTTAGCGATAAGTATGCATGCAAACGCTACTTCTTCTTGGAGTCCTTCTTGTCCTCCTCGGCAGCCGAGCGCTCGATAAGGGCGTTGAGCTTGTTCTCGGACATGCCCTCGGCCTGCGTGCGGTACATGTTGCGCAGGGGACGAATACGAACGAAGTCGTAGATGAAGTCACCCAAAATGACGACGTAGGACAAAACAATGCCGACCATCTGGACAGGGCTGGACACCATGCCAGCGGGAGCGAAGTACAGCGAAGCCCAAATGGCCACGACGAGCACCATGCCGATAGTGAGCACGGCCCACCAGATGCGGCGGCGCTTGGTGTAGTCCTCATCCTGCTTGAGAAGGATATTCGACACCGTGTAGATGCGGTCCTCCTTGGCGCGCTGCTTAGCCTTGCGGGCGCGCTTCTCCTCTTTAGAGAGGCCCTCGAGATTCTCGCCCTTCTCGAGCTCTTTGCGGCGTGCCTTAGACGAAGCCGGCACGACGCGGACAGAGCTCGCTGCCTGACGGGCGGGCTTGGCGGATGCAGCGGACTTGCGCGCAACCCCGGTAACCTCGTGGGATTGCGTGCGCTTGTTCGTGGCGCTACGGGTACTCACTTATGCGTTCTCCTTCATGCTTGTGAACTGGGAGCCCGTGATGATCTGGAAGGCCTCGCGATAGCGCTCGGACGTGCCATCGATGACCTCGGCGGGCAGGTGTGGGGTCTCCCCCGTCATATCCCAGTTGGCCTTGAGCCAATTGCGGACGAATTGCTTGTCGTAGCTAGGCTGGATCTTGCCCTCCTCGTAGCTGGCGGCGGGCCAGAAACGGCTGGAGTCGGGCGTGAGGCACTCGTCGATCAGCGTGACCTTGCCATCGATAACACCAAACTCAAACTTGGTGTCGGCAATGATGATGCCACGGGTCGCTGCATACTCGGCAGCAGCCTTGTAGATCTTGAGAGACAGATCGCGAATCTGCGTGGCGATGTCCTCGCCAACGATCTCGCAGCAACGCTCAAACGAGATATTCTCGTCGTGATCACCGATCTCGGCCTTCGTGGACGGCGTGAACAGCGGCTCGGGAAGCTTGGAGGCCTCGGTCAGACCCTCGGGCAGCTGGATGCCGCAGACGGTGCCGTTCTCGTCATAGGTCTTCTTGCCCGAACCGGTCAGATAGCCGCGGACGATGCACTCGATAGGAATCGTCTGGGCCTTCTTGACCAGCATGGCGCGGCCTGCGAGGTAGTCACGATACTCGGCAAACTCCTCGGGGAAATCCGCCGGATCGATGGAGACGAGGTGGTTGGGGACGATATCGGCAAACTTGTCGAACCAGAATGCCGAGATGCGGTTGAGCACCTCTCCCTTAAACGGAATCTCGTCGGGGAGAATAAAGTCGAACGCAGAAATGCGATCGGTGGCGACCATCAGCAGGTTTTCGCCGGCATCGTAGATATCACGAACCTTGCCACGGGAATCCGGACGACGCTCCATCGTTGTCACGTGAGTCACTCCTTACCTAAATACGACAGAAATGCGGGTTCTTTCCCGCATGTTTTCGCAAACTCGGAGCGGCAGGAACGCGGCCCCTCCTTCAACGAATAGCGAAAAGCTAGTGCTCCATTGTAGTAGATGCCGCGTCCGCCGTGTGCTCGCGAGGCAGATGAATCGTAAAAGTCGTACCCTTTCCAAGCTCCGACTCCACGGATATGTAGCCATGGTGACGCTCGACGATTTGCTTGGTCACGGCGAGGCCAACGCCCAGGCCGCCGGCTTCGCGGGCGCGGCTGGCATCTGCGCGCCAAAATCGCCCGAAGATGCGCGACAGGTCGTCCTTGGCAATACCGATACCGGTATCCGAAACGGCAATACTGACATGCTTGCGGTCACTGAGCACCGACACCACGACCCAACCGCCCTCGGGGGTGTAGCGCATGGCGTTGCTCATGAGGTTGATGACGCACTGCGTGATCATGTCGGGATCGGCCTCGACGACATCGTCGTGACCTTGGGTCTCGTCAGCAAAGCGCAAGCGCAGATCGCGGTCAACAAATAGGCGCTCCTGAGCGTTGACGATAGACCGCACAAAGGGAACCATGTCCACCGGTTCGAGATTGAGCGGCGCCGTGCTGTTTTCCATACGCGATAGGTCGAGCATCTGCTGCACCAAACGAGCCAGGCGGCGCGTCTCGGAAGCGACCGTCTCCAGATGCTCATCGTCGGTGGGATACACGCCGTCCTGCATGGCCTCGACCGTTGCAAGCATGGCCATGAGCGGCGTGCGAAGCTCGTGTGCGACATCCGAGGTCAGGCGCTTTTCGTGCTTCATATCTTTCTCGAGCGAGGTGGCCATCTCGTCAAAGGTCTCACCCAACTGATCGATTTCATCGTCGCCGCGCAAACCGGTACGAGCGGACAAATCGCCGTCGCGAATTTGCTTGGCTGTGCTGGTTATACGATGAATCGGTCTGGTAAGCATGCGCGACACGAACGATCCGATAACAACTGAGATGCAGACCGCAACAACCGCGGCAAGGGCCATGGCGTTAAAAGTCTTTTCCCTAAACGCAGAATCCGCCTTGGTGAGCAGGGCATCGGAGCCGATAGCCCATAGCTTCACCTGTCCGACATGCTCGCCAGAAGACGTTATGATTTCGACGTTGGCAACGCTATCGGAGTCGGTGGGCGCCGACGAGACCGGGCTATGCGAGGCCTTTTTACCGCTCGAGCTGCTCGACGCCGATTCGCTCTCGCGCACATCGGCGGTCGCACTTGCCGAAGGCCATGAGTCGTCATAGACGACAACGCCCTTTTTGTTGACAACCTGCATACTCAGGTCGTCGGACACCAAGCTCGATGTCGCGACCGTGCGTAGCTCGCCCGCAGTCCAGTTGCCGTTTTCCTCGTACGACGTCGCAAGCTTTTCGGCGGCAGAATTGGCAATCTCGACGATATTGGAGCGCGTGTAATCCGAAAAGACGGTACCCCACACAACGGAGACAACGCCCACCAGCACCAATACCGTCATGAGCGACGTCAGGGCAAAAGCCAAGGCCATGCGCGAGGGATAGCTCATCGCTGGCCGTGAATCGGAACGAGGCGTGTTCCAACTTGCCTTGGAACCCGCCTCGTTCTCCTGCTTATGCTTTTGCCCAATTTCAAAGCGCGCAGGTGTCATATGTGATTTCCCTATTTCTCGTCCGACTTATCGGTCTTGGCCGGAGCCTCGAAGCGATAACCGACGCCGTGAACGGTGTAGAGCCACTTAGGCTTCTTGGGGTCGTCGCCCAGCTTGGCGCGAAGGTTCTTGACGTGACTGTCGATGGTGCGCTCGTAGCCCTCAAAGTCATAGCCGAGCACCTTCTCGACCAGCTCCATACGGTTATAGACGCGACCGGGATGACGAGCAAGCGTGGTGAGCAGCTTAAACTCGGAAGCAGTCAGGTCTACTTCCTTGTCCTCGACCAAGATCTTGTGGCCCGAGATATCGATGACCAGATCGCCAAAGTCGAGCACCTCAACGGCGGGCTCGTCTGCCTGGTGAGCACGACGGAACAGGGCGCGGACGCGGGCGACGAGCTCACGCGGCGAGAACGGCTTAATCAGGTAGTCGTCGGCACCAAGCTCAAGGCCGATGATGCGATCCTCGATCTCGCCCTTGGCCGTCAGCATAATGATGGGGACATCCGAGGTGTCGCGAATGGTGCGGCAAACGCGCTCGCCGGGAATCTTGGGGAGCATAAGGTCGAGCACAACCAGGTCGAACTGGTGCTTCTCGAACTCCTCAATCGCAGACTGGCCGTCGCCGACGCCAACAACCCAGTAGCCCTCGCGCTCGAGATAGGCAGCGACAGCGTCACGGATTGCCTTCTCGTCCTCGACCAGCAGAATCTTTTTTGCATCTGAAGCCATAACACGGCCCCCCTGTCTCAATTAGCTAAGAACAAGCCCATTTTAACGCACCTATGCCCACCGAGCACCGCTACAGTGCGGCGGCTCGGCGGGCGGCACTCACAATTACAACGCGTTTATTCCCCCGTTGGCGCCCTTTTAACCCCTCGGCGCTAAAGAGAGAACAGGCGGGCGGTAACCGTCTCGGGAATTCCTTGGCTATTACGCACCGTGGCATAGGTTAAAAACGTATTCGATTTACCCGCCGTAGCTGGATAATCGCCATATTCGAGAGCGCGGTCGGGCGACAGCAGCGAACCATAGGTTTTGGCGGAGGTATCGATCAGAAAATGCGATGCCTGAACCTTAACCAGATATTTGCCTTTTCTGCCGGCAGCACACGCAAGCGGCTCGCGCGACAGGAATAGGAACGTCCCATTCTCGTTACCGATATAGGTGCCCATGTTGCCTAGGCTCCCCACGCCGCTATAGGTGGCCTCGATGGAGAACACAAACGTGTCGCCCATATATACGGCCTCGAAGGGAGACACCGATGAGGGAAGGACCAGCTGAGCCCTCTTGGTATTGTTGCCGTCCGTCAGGTCGATCGCCGTCATGCCGTAGTAGACGCCCTCGTCGTTGCGCACACGCGGGGAAATGGTCAAGATGCCGTCACTCACACGCGGGGCGGATGCAAAGCGGCCCGTTGACTTCCAAATGGCCTCGGCCTTTGCCTCGTCGAGCGAGCGGCGGTAGCAATACGAGTCGTGACTCGTCTTATTGCCGCCTACAGCAGGCATCTTGTACCAAATGACGGACGATTCGAACGCCGTAAACAGCGGCGGGTCGTAGTCCTTGCCGCCTCGGTCGAGCTCGACCACATCGCCGACAAGCGACGTACCTGCCGTATTTTGCGCATAGAGCTTCCACGATGCGTTCGCAAAGTTCATCTCGATCCAAGCAAATACGCCATCGCCGGCGCGGACATCGTAAAACGAATACCCCGCACCTTCGACGGGGTCCTCGATGAGTGTCGTGACCGAACCGTCGCCCAGATTGAGCACACCGAGCGTGTTGGCATGCCGCGCCGATGCGGGTGCCATCATCGCCGCGGCGTAATCGCCGTCGCAGTAGTACAGCAGCGTACCCAGAGGCAATGTCCATGAAGCTGCAGGCTCGAGGTCGATTTCGACAGCCTCGTACTCATCCGTAATCGAGACAATCTTTGAATCGTCCTTGATAACCTGCGGCTCGCCGGCGGCATCATCACTCGTGCCCGTTTTTTTCGAGCAACCGGCCAGTACGGCAGCAGTACCGGTAGCGGCGCCACCCAGCACAAAACCTCGACGCGTTATTCCATTCTTAAAGCGGTCGGCGATACCCATTAGGCGATCTCGGCGCGAGCGGCCTCGATAGCGCGCGTAAGCTGATCGGCGCAGGAGGTCTTTTTCATACCGCAGGTATTACCGGCGAGAACCTCGATTACGCGATCGGCAGGAGCACCCTCGACCAGCTTGGAGATAGCCTTGAGATTGCCGTCGCAGCCGCCGGTAAACTCGACGCCCAGCACTTTGCTGCCGTCATCGGAAAGATTGAGGTGGATATTGCGAGAGCATACACCCTGAGGCTTGTAGTCAAAACTAATCATTGAGATCCCCTCTCAGAAAGAAATTTCAGACGTCTATTATCCCCGCCTGGGCCGACTTATTATCGTAAGCACCGATTCAACATCCTACGATGCATAGATTAGTGGGGGCAAGATTAGCAGCCCGTACCCCGTGCGTGGACTGTGCGCTTCTCCCGATACATATTGTGGTCGGCGACACGATATACATCGGCCAGCGTATTTCCAGCCGTCTCGACGGTCGCCACGCCAATCGATGCGCTGACCGTCAGTGCCTCATCGCTTACCGCGGCAAGACCGAGACGAAGATCCTGTTCCAGCCCGAGCGCAGACTCGTTGTCAGTATGGGGGCAAACCAGCAAAAACTCGTCGCCGCCAACGCGCATCGGCAGGTAATCCGCACCAGCCACCCGCCGCAGCACGGACGCCGTCCGTCGCAGCAGTTCATCCCCCATCTCGTGACCATAGATATCGTTGGTCCGCTTGAGATAATTGCAGTCCAACATAATCACGCTCACGGGCAAGCCCTCGTTTACCAGGCTATCTCCGCGCGATTCAAGGTAGTTGCGGTTGCGAAGCCCCGTCAGTTTGTCTTGGTATGTCAGCTCCTCGGCATGCTTGACCATCGATATGTTGTGCGTCGCCACGACGACCGACTCCAGCCGGCCTTGCTCATCGCGATGCTGGGGGACAACCTGTAGCGAGTACCAAGCGCCTCGACAATCTCGCACCTCGGCAGCCAAGTACGGTACGCCCTCCATACGTTCGCGAAGCGTACTTATATCTACGAGTCCCACAACCGCTTCGCGGCTTTCGGGGCTCACGATATCCCGGCAGACCGTGTCCATAAAGTCATATGCCTCGCTGTGCTCGGCAAATATCTTCGCTATCGCCGGCGACATATTGATCCCCTCGATCTCGAGGGTGTCGAGATGCAAAAGGAAGGTCGAATCGTAGATGGCGCTTATGGCATTGATAATGCCGAGCTGTTTATCCTTTTCGACCAAATTGCGGTGGTCAACGATATTTCGAGCCAACAGCACCACGACCCAAAACGCAAGACACACCAAGACGCCGACGGCGACAAATGAAATCCTGTCAGACATGACCTCAGATTTGGGATATAGCGCAAACAGGCGGTAGTCCTTATATGCCGCACGCACGGCATACCATTCGTCTCCTCGATATTCGATGCGCGTCAGGCCGTCGTCTTTCCACTCAACTCCTACGCTGGTGAGGAGTCGGGCGAGCGACACGTCAGCATCGGCACTGTTGGATGAGACAATCTCCGCATCCTCCATAACAAGCACCGTGGGACCCTGGTGGAAGGTACTGTTCGAAAGCACGTCGGCTATGGCATATGAATAGTCGTCCGCCGTATCGGAAACAAGTGAGCGGTATGCCAGGGCAACGCCGTCGCCATACGGAACAGCACAGACGGCAAAAACGACACCACGGCGCTCATCGACAGTTGAGTAGGTCACTTTGGAACCTTGATACATCGATGCGACCGGCGAACAGGCCAACTCATCTCGCCACAACATAAGCGGATCGCGACCATCGATGTCGTAGTGGGCAACCATATGGCCATCGGAGTCCATGACCATCAGCCCCGAAAGGTTCTCGGCATGGACAAATCGCTCGATAAGATCGTCGTTAACCTCAACGCGATCAGAGGACAGGAACGTCGCAAACGATTCGACCGCGGCGAGCAAATCGTGCGTCGCCTCGGTTTTTCTCCCCTGTTCGTAGCGGTCATATTTTTCGCAAGCGTTCTCCAAAAACACCATGGTTTCTTGGCCAAACCCAAGCGTTTTTTCGAGGCAGCGATGGGTTCCAACCGTATACAACAGGCCTAACAAGACGGCGCTGACAATAACGCTGGCAGCTATGACGTTCAGAGTCTTTCGACTCAAGCGGTGCTCATCAGTTGTCATGAATTTCCTCCTTGCCCGCCCGTCGTCGCTCCTGTCTTGTAATTGCCCACAATACGGTCAATCGTGCCATCTCGATCCATGTCGAACAGCGCGGTATTGAGATCCTTTACGACCGATCCTTCATAGCTGTCATCAAACGCGACGCCCAGGTCAACCGTCATAACATTGTCGGCAAACACACGGTAAACGCCGGGATACTGAGCAACGAGTCGGTCAAGCGACTGGACATCCGCCATCCAGCAGTCAACGTACCCTTTGACTAGAGCGGCTTTGCAGAGTTCGGCAGAGCCATATGATTTGATTTGAACGTCCGACGAGACCCCCAGATCCCCCGCAAGCAATCGGCGTTCACTCACCGAACCCGCAATCACCGCAATGGTCTTACTTCCATCGAGATGTGCCAAGGACTTGATGCCACTCGTTTTCTTGGCGGCAACCGAGACCGTCACGGTTAGATACGGCTCGGTCCAGTAATACTTATCCTCGCGATAACAGGGAGAATAGTCACACCACAGGCAATCGATATCACCGTTTTTGAGCAGCCGGTCGCGATCGTTCCAGTCAATATCGACAAACTGTGGCTTGAGCCCCGCACGCTTGCAGGCCTCGCGGGCGATGTCGATATCGATACCGGCGTAATCGCCCGTGGTATCGACATACACATAGGAGTCGTTATCCGTAACGCCGATTTTGAGTACCGGGAGATCTTTGTCGGCTTCATTCGAGGAGGAAGAACTGCTTCGAACGGTATACGTCAGGGCGGCCACACAGGCGGCAACAAGGAGCATGAGCGCAAACGAGACGATGGCGGCTCGCTTGATACGTCCGGGCACAAGCCTCCCTTCATCGAAACAGCAGTCGGATTTCATTGTATACCCGGGGCTGATGCGGCGATAAAAAAGCGCCTCACCCAAGATGGGCAAGGCGCCAAAGGTTGGAATGCATCCGCAAACAGCCGAATTAGGTTAACCCTACTCGAAGCTCACCTGCTCCAGGCGATCGAAGACCGTGTCGATGCGGGTGAGGAAGTCCCACGGATCAAAGATCTCGTCGAGCTTCTCCTGGCTGACGGTGCAGCGCGGATCGGCCTCGAGACGCTCCTTAAAGGTGGGACCGGAAACACAATCCTGCACTTCGTGCCAGGTGGCCATGGCGTTTTCCTGCACGATAGCGTAGGCGTCCTCGCGGGTGATGCCCGTGTCGACGAGGGCGAGCAGCACCTTGGAGGAGAAGATGAGGCCGCGGGTCTTGTTGAGGTTGGCCATCATGCGGGCGGGATACAGCTGCAGGCCGTCGATAACGCGGATGAGGCACTGGAACATGTGGTCGAGCGCAATGAAGCTATCAGCCTGGGCGACACGCTCGGCGGAGGAGTGTGAAATGTCACGCTCGTGCCACAGGGCGACGTTGTCGAAGGCAACCTGCGCGTTGGCCTTCACGACGCGCGACAGGCCGCAAACCTTCTCCATGGTGATGGGGTTGCGCTTGTGCGGCATAGCGGAGCTGCCCTTTTGTCCCTTGCGGAAGGGCTCTTCGGCCTCGAGCGTATCGGTCTTCTGCAGGTTGCGGACCTCGGTCGCGATGCGCTCGCAGGTGGCCGCTGTAGTGGCAAGCACGCCGGCGAGGTAGGCGTGGTGATCGCGGCTGATGACCTGCGTGGACAGCGGATCGTGAACCAGGCCCAAGTGCTCGCAGACGTACTCCTCGACGAACGGCTCGATGGAGCTGTAGGTGCCGACGGCACCGGAGATGGCACCGAAGGCAACGTTCTTGCGAGCGTCCTCAAGACGATCGAGATCGCGCTTGAGCTCCCAGGCCCAAGAGCCAAACTTCATACCGAAGGTCATCGGCTCGGCATGGATGCCGTGAGTACGGCCGGCGCAGAGCGTATTGCGCTCTTCGAAAGCGCGGCGCTTGCAGATCACGCCGAGCTTCTTGACGTCCTCGATAATCAGGTCACAGGCCTGAGTAAGCTGATAGCACAGAGCCGTATCACCCAGGTCGGAGCTGGTCATACCATAGTGAACCCAGCGGCTAGGCTTGGGCTCGCCCTCCGGAACATCGGCGTCGATGTACTCCTTCATGTTGGTCAGGAAGGCGATGACATCGTGGCGCGTGACTTCCTCGATCTCGTCGACCTTTGCCTTCTCAAAGTTGGCATGGTCGCGGATCCATTGGGCCTCGTCTTTGGAAATACCGATCTTGCCGAGCTCCGCCTGGGCCTCGCAGGCCAGGACCTCGATCTCCTGCCAAATGGCGTACTTGTTCTCGAGGGAGAAGATGTGTCCCATCTCCGGGCGGGTATAGCGATCGATCATAGCGGCTCCTTTTTGGTTATTGGCACGTTGGTCGTAACTCGACTATTGTACCGTGCGCAGGCGCCCGTATGAGCAACGGGCATCAACCTAACATGTTGCAGATGGAGCGGTCATGAGGACGTCCGCGTATTTGCGAAGCAAATACGCACCGGCTTCAGGCGAGCCCCTCGGCCTCACGAAGCCGCGGGGGAAACTTTGTTGAATTGGCCGTCCCCATGTCTCCCGTGCCCGGTGGAGCGGGCAACGGGACGTCCGCGTATTTGCTTCGCAAATACGCACCGGCTTTAGGCGCCTGCCGGCGCCTTCGCCTGCTCGCTACAAACGCTTCGCGTTTGCTTTACGCTCACACCCTGGCGGGTTCGAGTCCCGGCACTTTATTGAAAAAGCACGGCACCGTAATGGTGCCGTGCTTGTGCTTTTAACTGGAGCGGGCAACGGGACTCGAACCCGCGAGTGTCAGCTTGGGAAGCTGATGCCTTACCACTTGGCGATGCCCGCATATGTGGAGGATAGTATAACGCGGTTGTCTTGTTCGATACAAGGGTGACGATGCTTGTTTTAGCTGTGGAGAATCGTCCTAAAAACAGGCCAATTGTGAAGATAGGGACCTGTACGTTCTTCTATTTACCGTTGTCTACCTGCAGATTTATTCCATTATCTTTCATAGGCGCCATTTGTCAGATATCGGGCAAGCATTTGGTCAGGTTCCGGTACTTACCCGCATGAACCTTGGGGATAGCCTCATCCTACGCGCCGCGGCCTCCCCGTGCGGCGCACGAGGGATAAGGAGCAGCCATGTCCAACGCACCCACGCACTCTGTCCACAGCGCAATCACAGCAGGATCGCTGCTCCTAGTCCTCTTTTTACTTTTAGGCTGCATGACACCGGATGCCGCGCTCGCCGTCGACGGTTACGAATCGCTCGGATTCCGCACTATCAGCAATGAATGCGGTCCTTTTGGAGTTGGCAAATACGAGGCACAGGATTCTTCGACTGCCTATTGTATGAACCAGGACCGATTTGGCCCCAGCACACCGGGCGGACCCTGGCTCACCTACAATCAGGGCTGGGTATGGCTCGAAGACGAATTCGCGGCCATCATCTGCCATGGCTACCCCACCGCCACATCCTTTGGCGGGCATAACCTGTCCCCCGATCGAGCGCGCGCCGCAACCCAACTTGCCGTCTGGATGCTCAACGGCACCACCCATACCGACGGATCATTCTCATATACAACCGCCCAGGGCGTCACAAAGAGCGGAAACTTTTCCGGCGACAATGAGGTCGTTGCCGCAGCGCGCTGGCTCCACGACAGCGCCAAATCGGGAAGCATTAAAGCCGCACCGCATCGCGCACGGCGCTATTTGGGAACTGTGTCGGGCGGCAGCAAGCGTCAAGACATGCTCTACGTGCTCCCGGCCGTCTCCGCATCCTTCCAAAAACAGTCAGCCAACGCCGCCATCACGAGCGAAAACGATACCTACAGGCTCGACGGAGCGAGGTTCGACATCTATGAGAGCGCCGGCGACAAGCGTGTCGGCAGCATCCAGATGGACAGCAGCGGTCGCGCACAGGCGACACTTTTGCCCAATACGGCATATTATCTGGTCGAAACCAAAGCTCCAGCGGGTTATATCCCCAGGAGTGACCGCATCGCCTTTTCCACCGGCAATGACGGCGGGAATGTCGTCATCGATGAGCAGCCCGGTACCATTACCCTGCGCATCGCAAAGGTCGATGCCGCGACAGGGGCAGGTCCTCAAGTCGGCGCGTCACTTGCCGGCGCTGAGTTCACCTGCGTCTCACAGTCTACCCCGGGCTGGTCGCACACCCTCACGACGGATGAGGACGGCCGGGCAACACTTACCGACATCCCCCTGGGCACCTTTACCATCTATGAGTCAAGAGCTCCCGAGGGCTATCTGCCCTCCGATGAAACCTGGAGCTACACCATCGGTGCCGATCAGCTCGGAGACGCGGGCGTCGTTGAGCTCGAGCGCCGCATCCCCAACATCCCCATCGCTTTTGACCTCGAAATTTCAAAGTTCAAGGACTGCGGTAATAGTGACGAATCTGGTGTAGAGCAGCCGGCGGAAAGCGTGGTCTTTGAAGTGGTAAGCAACACTTCGCAGCAAGTTGTTGGAACGCTGACCACCAATATCTACGGTTTCGCATCGACCAAAGACCAGGCTGGAGCATGGTTTGGCGCAGGAAAGCGCCCCGATGGCGTCAGCGGAACCATACCGTATGACCGTGCCGGCTACACCATTCGTGAGGTTGTCGACACTGTGCCCGACGGCTTTAAGCAGGCAGGGGAATGGACTATCACGGCAGAGCAGATCACGGACGGCGCAGAGCTTCAGTACATCGTAGACAACCACGCCCTGTCGACACATCTTCAAATCGTGAAGCGCGATGCTCAGACCGGCAACGCTGTACCACGTGCCGGGTTCACCTTTCAGTTGCTCAATGGCGACCGTGAGCCCATCTCGCAAACATCCTGGCATCCCGCCCATACCGTTATGAATACCTTTGCGACCGATGAAACCGGTACCGTCACCCTGCCCGAATCGCTTAACCCGGGCACGTATTACATACGAGAGACTTCCGCCAAGGAACCGTATCTTGTTGATGAAGATCTGGAGATAACGATTCCCGCCGACATGAACTTAACGCCCGTCGCGGTCGCCTCGTTTTACGACGACGCGGCAACAGGAAGCATCGAGATCGTCAAGAACGATGCCGTAGGTGGGCGCGCCCTTGCCGGTGCTGTTTTTGATATCCGTGCCGTGGGCGATATCGTGCGCCCCGACGGCAGCATTGCTGCCCTGGACGGCGAGACTGTCGCCACCATCACGACCGACGAACGGGGATTTGCGTGCGCAAATCATCTTTCGCTGGGGTGCGGAACCGCCACCTATGAGGTAATCGAGGTGCAGGCACCCGAAGGTTACCTGCTCGACCAAAGCGTCCACACCGTCGAGCTGTCGTATGCCGGTCAGGAAACACCCGTGATCGATGCGCACCTCGACGTTTCTAACGACTACACCAAAATCGACATCTCCAAAGTCGATTTGACCGGCAAACAAGAAGTAGATGGCGCCCGGCTCTCCCTCCACGGTGCCGACGGAACCGAAATAGACGCTTGGACCTCCTCTGACAAACCGCATCGCATCGAGCATCTTTTGCCCGGCACCTACACCCTGCGCGAAGTGATGCCCCCGCGCACTTACGACCTTGCCGAAGACATGACGTTTGAAATTAAGGCCACAGGAGAAGTGCAGACGGTAGCCATGAAGGACGCACCCATCGAGATCGAGGGCAAAGTCGACAAGCGGCAAGAGATCGCCCGCCCTATCGGTAAGGGTCTCGTCGCCAACGGCGATGGCAAAAACCGAGCCGTGGCACAATCCGATGCGGACGGCTCCTTCTCTTATACGCTCGATGCTAAAAATGAGTCGAATACCTGGGTTGATGAATTCACCATCACTGACGATCTCGAATGCGCCAAGGAAGGCACTGCCAAACTCATCGCCATCGAAACCCCTGTCGCGACCGGGGACATCGACGGTCTTTGCAACGTGTGGTATCGAACGTCTCCAGTGGGAAGTATCGATACGGGCGAACAGACCAATGCAACGCTCAGCGACGGGCATGACAACCCCTGGCTCGAAACGGACGAGGTCAAAAAGCTCCTAGGTGACGATTTGCGCATGGTCGATTACGGCGATTGGCATCTTTGGAAAGCCGATATCCCAACAACGGAGTCGGTCACCCTCGAGGCAAAAGAGCTCGCTCTTTTGGACGATACCGCCGTCACGGGCATTCGTCTTGAGTACGGGGTCGTATCGGCCGACTTCACGACAAGAGGCGCTGCAGAATCTTGGACCCGCGAGGACCTCAAAGACGAGCATGACGACCTTGATGATGTGAGCGCCGTCCTTGACTCGGATATTCACGGTGCCGTCATCCATATGCAGGCCGCGTCGTCTTACACGCCTCAGACCGCACTCGCCAACAGCGCTCGCGTTGACCTCTGTCGCAATGGCGGCGGTAGCAACCTTGAATCACATGACGAGGATCGCGTCATCCAGCGATGCGCCATGCCGCAAGATTTACCGGCAACGGGCTCCCTTCCCATTGCCGCCTGCCTCACCGCCTTCGTGACCTCCGGCGCCGCGGCAATCTGGTTTGCCCATCTAAAGCTGGCGTCAAAACGTCGCTGACGCAATAAAAAAGAGGCGAGCCCGTCTCCCGGCTCGCCTCTTATTCGTTCGTGGCGAAATGGCTATTCCCCAGATGCAGACCCACCGTCGATGAGCGCTTGATCGGACTCGGAGATGCCATCGGCTCCCAAACTCTGCTCGTGCTCCACTTCTTCGCTAATCGTGGACTCAGGCGTTGAGCCTTTAACGCCCACGATATACGCGGCCCCGAAACCAAGGACAATGGCGATCAGGGCCAAGATGAGATAGACGGGCCAGTGGCGCTTGATGTACGAAAACACGCAGACTCCTTATAGGTCAACCTACGAACGACGAATGACCTCGGTCACGACCTCGGACACCGTAGCGATATTTGTCGGATTGACGTTGTACGGCAGATCGTCCTCAGTGTGAGCGCATGCCAAACGTGGGCCGTCGACGCCGGCAATGGTAAGGGCGCGTCGGCTTGCCTCGAGAGCAGCATAGGCATCGGTCTTGGCATAGGGCATCTCAAATGCACCGCAATCGACATGGAACGACTTGCACACCTTGTTGACCAAGTTCATGATGCGTCGGTCACCCTTGAGCAGCTGCTGCTCGCCCTCGACCGTCACGACCGAAAGCCTACCGGCACCAATGGACTCAAGGTTGATAAAGAACACGCCACGGAGCTTGTCGCGATGCGCGGCCAGGAACGCCTTCATGCCGGCGCCGTCGCAATCGGAAGCGCCTGTAGCCACAAACCAGATGTCGTGGCCAAGCAGCTCGTCATCGCCCATGGAGGCAACGGCAGCGAGCATATCCTCGGCGGAAGCTCCATCGGAAGACGTGGCACCGCCCTTCCAGCCGTCGTCGTCATCCTCGAAGTTGTCCCACGAGCCGATACCGCGACCAGACTTCTTGGCGTCGTAATCATCCTCGACACCAAGCCAATCGCTCATGCTGTCCTGCTCGTTTTTCTTTTTGCGACCGAACAGACCGCCCAAGCCGCGCTTTTGCGGCTTGGCGGCCGGAGCGGCAGGAGCCGAGATAGTCTCAAGCGGCTGAACATCCGAGCTGACCGGCATGGGGGGAACAACCGGAGCCGATGTGGGCTCGGGCCCCTGTGCCGTCGCGAAGGGATCGTTAACCTGAGCCGAAGGGTCGGGAAGGTCGAACAGCGAGGTGCGCGAGGCGACATTGGCCTGCTGCATCGAAGGCATCGAGGGATCGGGGACCGAGGCCAGCGGAGACGCAGAGGGCATGGGAGCCGGCGCGGATGCCGGGTCGGGAACGTTCATGTTCGGGCGCGGCGACGCCTGAGACGAGATTTGAGCCATCAGAGCATCGACCGTCTCGGCCTGCGACGGAGCAGCATTGGCAACCGTGGCGCCGGGATCACTCGGCGCGGGCATGGTGAAGATCTGCGTAGAGTAGGGCCTCGACTCATCCGCCTGCGGAGCTTCGGGGGCCACGGGCTCAGGCTCTTGCTCGGAGCTGTCCGCAGCGACCTGTTCCGCCACAGATTGATCCTCGACCGTATCGGGCGCAGCGGGCTCGTCCTCGACAGGAGCGGAAAGGGGCTCGGCGATAGCGGTGCCCTGCTTCTCAAACGTCATCGTGGCATCAAACGACACAGTGCTGTCGACCGGCTGTTGGGTTTCGAAAGTCGCCGTCTCCCCGGCAACATCCGCAGGCGAAGGCTGCGGCGCCTCGAAAGACGTCGTGGCGTCGGCAACATCAACAGATACCGGCTGCTCGGCGTCGTTTTGCTCAAATTCCTGTGCCGCGCGCTCGCGCTCGGCCTCGGCCGCCTGTTGCTGGGCTGCAGCCTCGCGCTCGGCTGCCTCGCGGGCAGCGGCGCGCTTTTCCTCAAAGTCGTCAACGAGTTTCTTGCCCTTTTCGAATGCCCCCTTAAAGAAATGGGAGGCGCTGGCACCGATCGAAGAAAACGCGGAAGCGATATCGGCATGGGGCGTCGTCACCGGAAGCTCGGCAGAAAAATCGGTGTCGCTCTCGTAGGACACACGCTGCGGATACGCATCGTAGTCGTCCTCGGTATTATCGAGCTCCTCGGGCGCCGGGGCAGGCGCCATGACGTCCAGACCGGCTGCGGGATCGATAGCAGTCTCCGCATCGGCTTCCGTCTCGACGGCATTGGCCTCATCGGGCTGCGCAGCCACGACCGGATCGGGCTGGGGCGCGGGCTCGAACGTCGGCTCCTCGCCCTCTTCGTAATCGAGCGTACAGGACTCGGGAAGCATTCCCAGGGCACGGATGGCATCCGAGCCAAACCGGATGTTGCCGGCGGCATTGCGATAAAGCTTGGGCTCGGGCTCGGCCTGCTCGGCCGCGGCAGGCTCCTCTGCCGACTCGGCAGCGGACTCGTCTGCAACGGGCTCCTCGGCCGGAATATCTTGGACCTGGGACTCGGGTGCAATGACGCCAATCAGGGTCTCGTCGGCAGAAGCACCTTCGAATCCATCGATTTGCTCATCAAAAGCCTCGCCCTGCTCACCCTCGGGAGCGACCGGCTGGCCATACTCATCCTCGGTATAGGCAGGCTCTTCGTACTCGATGGTATTGCCGTAATCATTTTGCTGCTGGGCTGCGGCGTACTCGGCTGCCGCGCGCGCCATCTCCTCGGCGCGACGCTTCTGCTCGCCAAAATACGTGTCAAACGGAATATCGTCAGGGAACTCGTTCTCGCCCTGATAGGGGGCGACGTTATCCATGACACCCAGCATGGCGGCAACAGAGGACTTGTTGCAAACCGAGCCGGACGTGTAGGGAAGGACAAAACGATTGGAAATGATATTGGCGGCATTGGCGAGCGCCACGAGGGAGGCAAGGATCGCGACAATCCACAGCAGGACCTTCAACGCGCCGGGAAGCGGCAAGATGCGCAGGATGGCAATAGCCGCGGGAGCAATCGTGGCAATCGGGAGCAATTTGGCGATCAGCGCTCGGTACGGCGCATAGGGCTCGCGAGCGAGCAGTTCGGCGCGCGGGGAGTCATAGTGCGCGACGACGACAACCGGGCGATTGCGCGGAGAGGCAAGCGGACCAGAGGCCTTGTGATAGGCGATGACATTTTGGCTCACGCCCGTCTTGCCCAGGCGCGAGATCACGGGGCGCCCGGTTCGCTCGAGCACATAGAGCACGGCTCCGACAATGGCCAACAGGGTGCCGACTAAGCCGATACCGCCACCGATGCCCATAAGCAGGGCACCGGCAAATGCCAGAATGCCCGTAACGGCAAACGCCATCCTGCTCGGCGCGGGAGCATTAAACTCCTGCACCTCGGGATCAAAGCCGTGGTTGCGGAAAATTTGAGCGATATCTTCGGCAGCCAAGCGCTCTTCTTCGCTGCACGCCGGCGTGATGCCAGTGTTCTGCAACAGGTGGTTAATATAGTTCTGGGTGTTCGCCATATGCGCTCCACATCCATAATCCGACAAATAGGCCCAATGTATGCACATTAGAACCGTATATAGTCGAAAGTATACCCCGAGCGGGCGCAAACGGCCGAATTCTGGGCATCTTAACGCCCCAAGCGGACAAGGATATAGCCTAATCTCCATATCGGACTAAAATCATGGCATCAAACACCTTCCCATGCGAGGATTCTATGACGGCAAGCGATACAACCGTAACGAATAAAAATGGGGTGCCGGAACCCGGTTTCGACAAGACCGCCCAGCGCATCCTCAATCTGTTCTTTGTCCTCAACAGCTCTCCCGAGCCATTGACCACAGAGCAAATTGTCCTGGATTCCGATCTTGGCTATGGGTCGGGCAATATCGACTCGGACAAGCGCAAGTTTCGCCGCGATCGCGAAAAACTCCTCGAACGCGGAATCACGATCAAGGAAGTTCGCGCAGCAGGCGCCCAAGAAACCGAAGAAAGCGCGTGGACCATCGATCGCGAGCACACGTTTGCGGCCGGTGGCCTCATCACCGCAGACGACGCGGACATCTTGCTCGACGCTATCGACCAGACCCTTGCGACCGGTTCGGCCGCGTTTGCCACGCCGCTTGCAGACATACGCTCCAAGATCGCCTACCTCACCGGCGCATCGACCGCAGAAGAGCCTCCCGCCCGTCGCTTACCCGCCGTCGATGCGGTGTGGAGCGCTTTCGCCGAACGCTGCGCACTGCGCTTTTTGTATCAAAACGGGCACGGGGAGCAAAAAGAGCGCACCGTCTGCGTATACGGCATGTTTGAGCACGAGGGTGTGGCGTATTTTTGCGGACTCGACAACGCCACCGATGAAATCAGGACGTTTCGCTGCGACCGTATCGTTCGCGCATGGCGCCCCTCGAAGGCCTACTCCATCCCCGCCGACTTTAACCTGAACGATCGCCTGTTCTTTGAGTTTGATTTTGCCGATTGCAAGCCCGTTATGGCGACCTTTTCGTTTGCCCCGCAAGCCCAGGCCGACATGGTCAGCGGCCTAACGCGCGGTCGCGGGGAGCTCACGCACACCGAAGAGGGTTGGACCTGGACCGTCGGCGTGCGCGACCTTAATGCCGCTGCCTCGTTTTGTATGGAGCACGCCATGGACGGCATGAGACCCGTTGCCCCCGATGCACTTAAACTGGCGTGGAACCACCTCATCGAAAGGACGGTGCACGAGCATGCCCGCGCGTAAACTCACCAGCGAGCAAAGGCTCTCGCGTGCGATTGACATCATGGAGGCCCTCTACGCTGCCGGTGGGACCGGTATGACACGAGGGGATATCTGCAGCCGTTTTGATATCACGGGTGCGGCGCTCGACGAAATTATCGATATCGTCTCGACCCTCGCTGACCGTGAGTCGGGCGCACGCATCATCTGCGAACGCCACGGCGAGTGCATC
Source organism: Collinsella sp. (assembly GCA_019414045.1). GTDB lineage: Bacteria > Actinomycetota > Coriobacteriia > Coriobacteriales > Coriobacteriaceae > Collinsella. The sequence continues at coordinate 21,145 of DXMW01000001.1, forward strand.
ATCCTGACAGGCGATGCGGGGCGTGTGCTGCCCTTGCGCCTAAGTGCCGCCGAAGGTGCCGTGCTCAACCACGAACTCGAATCGATGGGAATCGACTCTCGGGCAGCAGAGCGTATCCGACACGCCCTCCTACCCGAGAAACTCGGCTACAACCAGCGCGTCGTCGATACCGTTGCCCGAGGATCGCACTGGCAACAGCTGAACTGCGCGATTCAAGACGGCGTTCGATGCCGCATCATCTACCGTTCGATGGACGACACACGGCCGCGTGAGCGTCTCATCGACCCCCTGCGCATCGCGACGCATGGCGACCAAACATATCTGATTGCCTGGGATGTCGAAGTTGATGCGCAGCGCTCCTACCGCATGGACAAAATCGAAGGCCTTGCCCTTACCGACGATTCTGTGGAGCGCCACGCGCCCGCGTCCGCATCCCTCCACGAATCCCTTTCCAAAGCGGAGCAGAGCGCAAAACTCCTCATGCCGCTCGACATGGCAGAGCGCCTAGACTGGGCCGGCATCATGTCGATTGAGCCAAACGGGGCAGACATGGCAACGGTGACCGTGCGTTATGGGTCAGAGCACTGGCTGTTCTGCCAGGTAATCGCAGCGGGCGGAGCCATCCGCATACTGGATGACCCCGCCCAGGCATTGCGTCTATGCGATATGGCGAAGAGCCTGACCTGCCCGCTTTAACGGCGTCGCTCGTGGCGCGCACGCCACAGCTGCAAATAATGACCGATCTGCGCCGACTCGATACGCTGGTAGGAAGTCGTGGGCAGCGACGTCAAGAACTTCTTGCCGTAGCCCTTTGTCACCAAGCGCGGATCTGCCAAGATGAGCACGCCGCAATCGGTCGATGAGCGGATAAGACGGCCGGCGGCCTGTTTGACCTCGAGCACCGCCTCGGGCAGCGAGTAGCGCGCCCAGGCGCGGTCCTCACGCAGATTGCGCTCACACGAAAGGGGATCCGTGGGGCTCGAGAACGGCAGCTTGGGGATAATGACGCAACGCAGCGTCTCGCCGCTGGCGTCAAAGCCCTCCCAAAAGGCCTTAAGCGCAAAGAGCGATGAGGTCGGCTCGTTGATAAACCGATCGCGCAGGCGACGCGGGGACGAGTTGCGTTGCTGGCAATTGAGCTCCAGGCCCGCTCGCGCCAATTTGGGCTCGACACGGGCATACAGGTCCTCCATATCGCGCCTGTTGGTGAAAAGCGTGAGCACCGATCCACCCATGGCGAGATGGGCATCGACCAGCACGCACTCGAGCGCCGAGAGATAGCGCTCGCGATCGCGCGGATCGGGAATGTCCCCCGCCACGACCACGGCCATATTCGAGTCAAAGTCATAGCTCGAATCCAGGTGCAGCGATGAGGATGTCGACGCACCGATGCGATCGAGGCCGACAGCATGGTTGAAATGCTCAAAGCTCTTGGACACCGTCATGGTCGCCGAAGCGAAGATGGCCGTGTGCACTTCGGGCAGCCACTCGTTCGCCAAGGCCTCGCCGATATCGATGCGCTCGGCGGTCATAGACTCCCCGCCCGCACGCAGCCGACGGTTAACCTGCAGCGAGTACACATAGTGCTCGTCCGTACCCTCAATGATGAGCTTGAGATTCTCGGCCAGCTCGTGCAGACGGCGCGAAATGTCGCCTAGGTCGACAACGACCTCGGGCTTATCGGCGGCGACGGTCTGCACCAGCGCGTCTACGCTTTTATCCGCCTGGTCCAGCGCATCAATTGCGGTATGGGCCGACTGCAAAAAATCGTGCCAGTCATCCGACTCGCGCAGCTCGGGGCCAATCCACAGATTCGCGTTATCGTAGCTCCCACGGGCGCGACGGCCGAGCTCGCGCACACCATCGAACACATCGGCAATCGCCATGCTCGCGCGGGCAACCGTCGACGTCGCTTTGGCGGTGAGTCCCAGGTAGAGCGTGGAGCCCTCGGAAGTGGCCAAATCACGGGAAACCTGACTCAGCGCGCCGGCACTCGACCCACCCAAGCGCTCAAACAGCACGCGCGACTCATCTGCCGAAACCACGCGCGCCCATTGGCGACGGGCCTCGCGCTCGATGGAATGGGCCTCGTCGACCACCCAGTGACGAATCGGGGGCAAAATCCTCCCCTCGGCGGCCACGTTGCGGAACAACAGAGAATGGTTGGTGACCACCACGTCGGCATGTGCCGCACGACGGCGCGCCCCGTGGACCAGGCATTTGTCAGGGAAGAACGGACACAGACGACGAGCACACTCGCGCGAAGCCGTCGTAAAGTCGGGACGGTTGACGCTGCGCCAGCGAATGCCGAGTGAATCGAGGTCGCCATCGGCAGATTGGCACACATACGCCATGATCACCGCAACCGCCGTGAGCGTGTCAGCAGGATCGCGCTTGGTGGTGATCTCAACCTGACCACGGCTCATGCGCTCGAGCTTGCGCAGACACGGATAGTGGTCATAGCCCTTGAGTGCACAAAACGACAGGCCCCCGTCCAGCTGCTCGGCGAGCTTTGGTAGCTCATGGTACATAAGCTGGTCGGCAAGATTATTCGATTTGGTCGCAATGCCGACGGTAATGTTGTTTCGGCGGGCGGCCTCGGCGAAGGGCACGAGATAGGCCATCGACTTACCGACGCCCGTGCCCGCCTCGATCACGCGATGGGTGCCCGTGACCAGCGCATCGCGAACCTCAACCGCCATCGCGATCTGCTCGTCGCGCGGCTCATAGGTGGGGTACATGCGATTGACCAGGCCGCCGGGGGCGTAATCTGCCTCGATCTCTTCACGACTCGGCATCTTAAGGACCGGCAGCTCGTCCGCATCAACGCGATCGTCTGCGCGATCAGCCTTGAGCACATCGGCACGAGCGGCGCTGAGCGAAAATATCGAACCCGGGTTCTGTCCAGCCAAAAAAGAAAAAATGGGGCGATATGACCAAGGCACGTCCGCGTGCATGTCCGCCAAGCGCGCCATAAGGCCCGAAGGCAGGTCGGTAAGTGCGACCAACAGCACGCGCCACACACCGCACAGGGCATCAACGTCGGCGTTCGCACGGTGCGATACTGAATCGCACCCAAACAAGTCGGCCATAAAAGACAGCTTGTGCGAGGCCAGGCGCGGAAGTGCGATGCGCGACAGTGCCAGCGAATCGATCCAGATGTCGCTGACGTTGACACCGCCCTTGACCGACTCGATAAACGACCGGTCAAACGTGGCGTTATGCGCGATAACAGGACAGCCGCCCACAAAGTCGGCGAGTGCCGCGACGGCCTCGACGGCCGACGGAGCATCTGCCACATCGGCGTTCGTAATGCTCGTGAGCTCGGTAATCTCTGCAGGAATCAGCTGCTTGGGATGCACGAACGTATCAAAGCGGTCAATGACCTCGCGGCCCGAAAGGCGGGCCGCGGAAATCTCAATTAACTCATTGTCCTGCACCGAAAGACCCGTGGTCTCGGTATCGAGGACGATTACGTCCTCCTCGATGAGGCCAAACGATTGCGTCTTAGCGCGCTCGGCGAGCGTGGCGTAAGAATCGATGACGAACTGCGGCGTTCCAGGAGATACGGCGTCCTCGATTAGCATGCAACGCCCGCCCGGCGGAGACCCATACGGATCAGGCTGTCGCACACCTGCGGGAACGTCATGTCGTCGGTATGGCGAATCTCATCGGGATACAGCGACGTATCGGTCATGCCGGGAATGGTGTTGGTCTCGAGAATGACAGGGCCGTCCTCGCTCACGATAAAATCGCTGCGCGAAACGCCCAGACAGCCGAGGGCCTTATGGGCCGCACAGGCAAGTTCCTGGGCACGCGCATAGTTTTCGGGCGAAATCTGCGCCGGAATGCGGTGGATGTCTGTGGGGTCGACGTACTTTACATCCAGGTCGTAGAACTCGCAGTCCTCAGGCTTGCGAATCTCGACAATCGGCAGGGCGCGCACGTCATCTTCACCGTATACACCGACGGTGATCTCGGTACCCTCGATGCACTTCTCGACCAGCACTTTGTCGCCGTACTCAAACGCCTTGGCGATTGCCGCGGGCAGCTCGGAGGGCTCATGGACCAGGGAAATGCCATAGCTGGAACCGTTGACGGCCGGCTTCACAAAGCAGCGCTCGCCACAAACCTCGACGATATGATCGATATCGACTTCATCGCCCACCTCGAGCGCAAGGCCGGGGGCAACAGGAATGCCCGCCTTGGCGTACAGGAGCTTAGAGACCTCCTTGTCGGCACCGCAGGCGCTGGCAAGCACACCCGAGGCCGTGTAGGGGATACCCAGGGTCTCCATGGCGCCCTGCATGGCGCCATCCTCGCCGCCGGCACCGTGCATGGCGATAAACGCCACGTCAAAGCCGCCGGTCGCCATGGTTACCATAAAATCATCGGTAGCCGTGTCGAGCAGCTCCACCGAAGTGTAGCCGGCCTCCTTCAAGGCAACCACGACGTTCTTTCCCGAATTGAGCGAGATCTCGCGCTCAGCGGAATGACCGCCCGCCAAGACCGCTACGTGCATGTTCTCTAGGCTTTTACCCGGCATGGGCAGACTCCTCCTCTATAATTTCTGCAGCTGATACCATATTGTAGCGATACCCTCTACGTTTCCCCAAAATCGAAAGGCTTCCATGAATCCCAGGACTAAATCTCAGGACATTCGCGACTTGAGCCAAAACGATATTCGCGACCTTGTGGCCGAACTTGGCCAGCCCACCTTCCGCGCGAAGCAGCTCATCGAATGGGTCTTCGAGAAGAACGTTTGTTCGTTTGACGATATGACCAACCTTCCCAAGGCTTTCCGCGAGCAGCTTAAAGAGGCTTTTACCTTTGACACGCCGACTGAACTAACCAAGCAGGTTTCCAAAGATGGCTCTCGCAAGTATCTGCTCGAGTACCACGACGGCGTTTCCGTCGAGACTGTCGGTATGCCCCGTCGTAACAAGCTTTCCGTCTGCGTTTCCACCCAGGCTGGCTGTGGCATGGGCTGCGCCTTTTGCGCTACCGGTCTCAACGGCCTCAAGCGCTCTCTGACCGCTCAAGAGATCGTCGACCAGGTACTTCATGTATCCAACGACTTTGGCGAGCGTGCCACGAGCGTCGTCTTCATGGGCCAGGGCGAGCCGTTTGCCAACTACGACGAGGTTCTCAAGGCGCTGCGAATCCTCAACGACCCCGATGGCATCGGTATCGGCGCTCGTCACCTCACCGTCTCTACCAGCGGCGTTATTCCCGGTATTCGCAAATTTGCCGATATCCCCGAGCAGTTCACGCTTGCCGTTTCCCTGCATTCCGCCATCCAGTCGACGCGCAACAAGCTCATGCCCGGTGTTAAGAAGTACACACTGCTTCGCCTTCACGAGGCGCTTCAGCTCTACACCGAGAAGACTGGCCGCCGCCCGACCTATGAGTATGCCATGATCGAAGGCGTCAACGATACGAATCCCGAGATGCAGGCGCTCTGCGACTTCTGCGAGGGAACGCTGTGCCACGTTAACCTTATTCAGCTTAACGACATTGAGGGTAGCCCGCTCAAGCCGTCGCCGATTCATAAGGTTGAGGATCTTCAGCGTCGTCTTGAGTCCCGTGGCATCGAGACCACGATTCGTAACTCCCGTGGTAACGATATTGACGCCGCCTGCGGACAGCTGAAGCAGCGCTTCAAAGTTCAGAAGAACGCATAGGGGAGTCGCACCCCAAAACGTTTCATGTGAAACATTGAACGGCCACGGTTGCAGGATATGCAACCGTGGCCGTTTCATTTATTGAGCTTAATTTTGAATCAGCTGCTACCTGTCCCATTTTTTACGGTCAAAATAAGGGCTCCTTGCCTCGTGAATTAGACAAGGACCCCTCATAATATGCTAAGTAATTGTTAGGTACCTAATAACCTACATTTTCCCATTGGTTGCTAACCCAACCTTGATTAATCTTGGGATTCTTCGTTACCTGAGCGGTGCGCATGGCAACATCTTCTGTCATAACATCCATTTTCTTCTTGGATGTATCGACAATATCTTGCGCACTACGAAGCAAACGACCTCGAAGTTCATCGTCTGTCGCGATCTTATAGCCAGCAAAGGCACCAGCAGCGACAGTCGTCGCCAATGCAATCACAGTAAAAATCCTATTCCTCATCTTGGCCTCCTTGATCAAACTGAATCATTTCGCCAAGAATACGAGAGAGCTCTTCCTCGTCTTTAAACTCAATCTCAATCTTATTCTTTCCACGCGAGCTCTTCACACGCACGTTGGTATTAAAAACCTGACGAAGCACGCGGGCAGCCTTTTTAAAAGACTGAGGCGTTGCAGGCCTCGGAGTCTTATGTGTCTCTCCGGCAGAAAACAACGGAGCAAGATTTTCTGTCGCTCTTACGGAAAGGCCCTCTGCAACAACCTTCTCAGCAAGTCGAATTCGAGCATCCTCATAGGGAACTGCAAGAATCGCACGTGCATGACCAGCAGTAAGTTTGCCCTCAAAAATCATCTGCTGAACAACTTCGGGAAGATCAAGAAGGCGCAGCGAGTTTGTAATTGCAGAGCGCGACTTGCTTACAGCCTTCGACAATGCTTCCTGGGTCATACCGCTGGCATCGATAAGCTGGCGGTAGCCCTTAGCCTCTTCGACAGGATTTAGATCAGAACGCTGAAGGTTTTCGATAAGAGCAAGAGCTAGCATCTCTTCATCATTAACATCCTTAATGATGACTGGCAGTTCCTCAAGACCAGCAAGTTTTGACGCCTGGTAACGACGTTCACCAGCGATGATCTCATAGCCATTTCCATGCTTGCGAACCAAAAGCGGCTGCAAAACGCCATGTTCTTGAATTGACTCGCTCAACTCGCGAAGTTCAGTTTCGTTAAAGTGAATTCGGGGCTGATTTGGGTTGGGAACGATATCCTCAATAGGTAATTTTGTTTCAGACGCAGCATTCGAAGCCGATGCAGCCGAACCACCAGTCTCATACTCGGCCTCTGAGACCAAAGCATTGAGTCCACGTCCTAATCCGCCACGTTTCTTTACACTAGGCACGCTTGATCACCTCTTTTGCAAGGTTCATATACGCTTTTGCACCCTTATTTTGAGGTGCATAGGTAATTACCGGTTCTCCAAAAGACGGAGCTTCGGAGATTTTAACCGTACGGGGGATCAGCGTCTTAAACGCCTTATCACCAAAGTACGATTGAACCTCCTCAACAACCTGATTCGATAGAGAAGTACGCGAGTCATACATGGTCATAAGCACACCATAGGTGTCTAAGCCCTTGTTCAGACGTGATTTGACCATCTTCATTGACTCAAGCAGCTTCGTAACGCCTTCAAGTGCATAATACTCGCATTGGATCGGAATCAAAACGCTGTCTGCTGCGGTCAAGGCGTTGATAGTAAGCAGGCCGAGCGAAGGGGGACAGTCAATGAAAATAAAATCGAACTCGTCCTGAATCGGCTCAAGCAAATCTTTGAGACGGGTTTCACGAGCAATTGCGCTTACGAGTTCAATTTCTGCGCCTGCAAGCTGAATTGTAGCCGGAATTACGAATACCTTTTTGCAATTTGTATCAAGAACAAGCGATTCTGCCGGCACATCATTCAACAATGCATCATAGATGCAGTGATCAAGGTCTTCTTTTTCAATTCCAAATCCGCTAGTGCTGTTTCCTTGCGGATCAAAATCGACAATCAGCGTCTTACGACCCTGCTCACCCAGTGCTGCTGCAAGGTTTACAGCCGTCGTTGACTTACCGACGCCACCTTTTTGATTGATGATTGCAATGATACGCGTGTCTTTTGCACTCTTAGAACGCTTAACGTCGCGAAATCCCACGGTCCCTCCTGGTGTGTATTAAAGCTGTCAAACGGAGGATGTTTCACGTGAAACATTCCGATTCGATATCAACCGCCATGTTTCACGTGAAACACCGCAAGTTGTTAGTATCCATTATGTTTCACGTGAAACATCTAGGCAAGCGGATTCTTCTTTGCCATGCCATTTGCACGAGGCAATGAGACGGATGCTGGATGACTCTTCTTAAGAACAATGAACTCCCTGTGGCCCAGGCCCTCAGGCAAATCGATAGCGTCATTCAGAAGCAAAGTGAAGCCGCAAATCTTTGCAGCTGACATGCCAGAAGCAAGCTCCTCATCCGAAGGATTGCCCTTGGTGATAACAAATAGCCCTCCATCCTTGAGGTACGGAGCCGCATACTCAACAAGAATCGGTAGAGGGGCCAGTGCACGGGCGGTTACAACAGAGAACTGCTTCTTATGGCTTCGAGCATATTCTTCAAGACGATCATGAACCGCATGAGCATGTTTCAATCCAAGAGTATGGACAAAGGAATTAACAGCATCAACCTTCTTGCCAACAGAGTCAATATAAGTAGCTTTACGATGCGTGGTTATGGTTAATGTAATACCAGGGAAGCCCGCACCTGTTCCCATATCGAGCAAAGCTCCCTCAGGAGCCTTATTGATATAGGGGAGCAAAACAAGTGAGTCGAGGATATGAAGTACTACAGCATCTTCTACGTTAAGAATACGGGTGAGATTGGTTGTCTTATTTGTTTCAAGAACCAAATCCAAATGCTGGATACATTTCCTCAGCTCAACATCAGTTACGCTCAAGGAATACTCTTTGCAATAGGAAGTTAGACGACTCAACATCTCGTCAGCCTGCTGATCAGTAAGTACTAACAACGAAAGCTCCTTTCTGACAAAAATCAGTGTATCGAGAACTTTTGACAAAAAAAGGGGACGTGGAAACCACGTCCCCCTAGCATAAGCTCGAGTAGATTATCGAGCAACAATCACCACATGGCGATCAGGGTCAGAACCCTCAGAATGAGTATCGACTGCATCGTTGCCACGAAGTGCAATGTGAACCAGTCGGCGCTCGTAGGCATTCATGGGCGGAAGCGAAACACTCTTATGAGTGCGGATGGCACGCTCGGCAGCAGACTGAGCCATGGAGGCGACCTTATCCTGACGGCGACTCTTGTATCCCTCGACGTCCACTACAACCGGATACCTAAAGCCAAGCTTGCGGCTCACCAGCAAAGAGAACATAACCTGAAGAGCATCAAGAGTGCGACCATGACGGCCAATGAGAACAGCAAGGTCGGGAGCCGTTACATCCAAAATCAGCTCACCCTCGTCGCCCTCATACTCATCGATAGGAGAGTTGGCGGCATCGAAGTGCGAAAGGATGGAACGCAGGATGGAAATCGCAATATCGGCAATGGTGTCGAGCTCCTCATCGGTCAGCTCTTCACCAGCCTTGTAGCGCTGTGCAATCTCGGGATAATCGCCCGCGACCTGCGGGGCAACCTCCTCAAGCATATCCTCGATGATCTCTTCAGACATAACGTACTCCAAAAGTTAGGTACCTAAATAAGATTGATATCCCACTACTTCTTCTTGTGCGGGCGCGGCTTCTTCTCGCGACGAGTGACCTCAACCTGCAGCGGAGCGTTCTTAAGACGCTCCTCCTCATCGGCCTTCGCCTTGTCGATGACCTTCTGCGTCACAAAAATCTGCTGGATAACCTGCCAAGCAGACGAGACGTCGTAGTACAGCAGAACACCAACGGGAAGGCTCCAGCCCATCCAAAGCATCATGACCGTCATGACAACGGCCATCATACGCATGCTCTGAGCCTGCTGGCCGGTCTGGTTGCGCGACATATAGAGCTGCGGAATCAGGGTCAGGACGGCAAACAGGATCAGGCAAACCAGCGCAGGCAGTGCAACCATAAAGCCATCGGCAAAGGAAGCGCTCGGCGTGGTGGTCAGGTCGGGCAGGATGTTGAAGAACGAGAACGTGCCGTCGTTAAAGTACTGCGGCAGGTTGCGCAGCAATGTAAACAGGGCGAACAGGATAGGCATCTGAATCAGCAGCGGCAGACAGCCAGCCATGGGGTTGAACTTGTTCTCGCTGTAGAACTTCTGCATCTCCTCGGCCTGACGCTGGGGATCGTCGGCATAGCGCTCCTGGATCTCGAGCATCTTGGGCTGCAGCACCTGCATGCGAGCCGTCGACTTGGTCGACTTGAGCATAAGCGGCGTCAGCAGCAGACGGATGATGACCACCAGGATGATGATGGACAGGCCCCAGTCGACCGCAAAGGTCTGGATGAGCTTGAGCAGCTCGAAAAGGATGTTAACGATCCAATCCCACATGTAAGTTTTCCTCCGATAGCGAGTGCCCGCTAGGGCACAGGGTCATAACCGCCGACGTGCAGGGGATTGCAGCGAGCGATGCGCCTCACGGCAAGCCAGCAGCCTCTCAAAACACCGTGCTTCTCAATCGCCTGGATGGCGTATTGCGAGCACGTTGGGTAATAAATGCAGGCGTCAGGCAATAAGGGCGAAATAACCTGTTGATATATGCGAATAGGAGCGATGGCAACACGTCGCAAAACGTGATTGCTCATCGCTCCTCCCCGGCAACGCCGGCGCGCTTCATAAGCGAACGCAACGCCTTGTCCATCTCCTGCGGCGAGGAAACCCTCGTCTTGGGAGTTGCAAACAAGATGATGTCATAACCCGCAACGGGAAATCCGCAGCTGCGGGCGGCCTCGCGCATCACACGCTTAGATCGGTTGCGCACGACGGCACAACCGAGTCGCTTAGCACCAACGAAGGCGACCCTTCCGGAGTCGCCTTCGCCAACCGATTCACATATGGTCATTCGAATCAGAGGGTGATTGAAACGACGCCCCTGACTGAACACATGCTCGAAATCTTGCCGAGACTTAATAGTCTTCATGCGAGATGTGTGTATCGCTGCTAGACAGTGAGACGCTTGCGGCCCTTGGCGCGACGACGGGCGAGCACGGCACGACCACCCTTAGTGGCCATACGGGCACGGAAGCCATGGGTCTTGGCACGCTTACGCTTATTAGGCTGATACGTACGCTTCATCTTAAGTTCCTCCTGCTGCATTTCGAGTGTCCGCGGGGACGCGGACGCAGATATAGACACGTGAGCTTGAAGATTGTAGGGAAATCAATGTTCAAATGTCAAGAAATCAAAGGTAAAAGGTTGCGCAGTTCACACGGTTCCCCCATAAGCACAACCGAAATTTGCGCCTCATGGCAACCTTTCACGATATTTCATCGGGTTTTCAACAGGTCATGTTGGCAATGTTGAGAACTTTTCACCCGTTTTCCAAAGTTTTCAACAAGTTTTGAAAAGTTGTCGAAAGATGAGAAACGTTGCACGGTGAGCTACTATTTGTTCGAAACCTTTTGAAAGATTGCGAGCGGCATGTCTGACGACTTTTACACCATGGTCGATTCCGGAGACCCGGCACCCGACAACGAGCACATCACCGGCGTGCGCGAAGAGCGTGCGGAAGGCGAGCAGACGACCACGCAGGCGCCAAAAGCCATGTACGCCGCGCGCATCGCCGTCTATGACGACATGCTGTCGACACCGCGGGTGATCGTCATTGATCCGCAAGATGTCCGCACGTATTTGGAAGAGACGACCAACACCGTCTACCAGTGCATGAAAGAACAAGGTGGCCATATCTCGCTCATGGTCATCCGCGAGATTGTCGAAAACTTTATCCACGCACACTTTGCCGAGCCCATCATCTCGATTCTGGACGGCGGAGACACCATCCGCTTTGCTGACCAAGGACCCGGCATCGACGACAAGGAACGTGCTTTCGACTTTGGCGTTACCAGCGCAAACAGCAAGATGAAGCGCTATATCCGTGGAACCGGAGCAGGGTTTCCCATGGTGCAGGAGTATTTGGAAAACGCCGGCGGTGCCGTATCCATCGAGGACAACATGGGCAACGGCACCGTGGTTACGGTAAGCCTGAACCCTAAACGCGTGCAGGAAATCGAGCGTGCCGGCGGACGCGGCGCTGCCGTGCGGCCCGAGACGGAGCAGCCCACATATCCCCTGCCGGGAGCTTTTGCGCAGCAGCCCGTGGCAACGCAGCAGATGCAGCCCCCCGTGGGACAGATGCAGCAGCCCGGAATGCTTCCCACACAAGAACCCCAGGCGGCATCTATGTCGATGCCGCCAAACATGCCAGAGGCCATGCCGCTGGCTGATCAGGATGCAGCAGCAATGCAGCAGGCGACGGGGGCGCCGGGTGGCCAGCAAATGGGCTATCAGCCGTACCAACAGGGATATCCATATCAGCAGATGCCGCCACTGGGGTATGGCCAGCAGTTCCCGCAGCAGTACCAGCAGGGATATCAGCAGCCGTACCAGCAGATGCCGCAGCAGCAGTACAACCCCTGGGCCCAGCAGACGCCTCCGCAGCCTTACCAACAGTGGCCTCAAAGTTTTCAACAGCAAATGCCGCCGACGCAGAGTTCTCAACAACCAGCAGCTCAAATGATGTATCCTAATGCAGTAAATCAGTATGCACAGCCACAACCGGACGTGTTCGTAAGCGATCGCGGCAACGCCGCGCTGGGCTATCTGGCGCAAAATCAAGCGTGCGGCGCAACCGATCTTGCGAGGGCGTTTGGAAACTCGGCCCCCACTTGGTCACGCACGCTCAATGACTTGGCGCAGGCCGGCTTGGTCATCAAGCATGGCCAGAAATACCATCTGACCGAACTCGGCGCCGCTCGCGTGCGAGCTCAGAGCTAAAGAACGGGAGAGACAGTGGACGAGGAAGCAAGCATCATCCTGGGGGATGCCATCGCCTTTTGCCAGCGCGACGGCCAAGATGCACGCCTCATCAACATGCTGGGGCAATCGCGCGCCATAAGCCTGACCGAAGATACGCTCACGATCGAGGCCCCCTCGCGCTTTGCCATCGCGCAGCTCAAAAAGCATCAGCCGACTATTGAGGCCTATCTGGAAGAAATCGCCTTTGCACCGATTGCTCTCGACATCGTGGCACCGCAAGGCGCCGCGACGGAATCCGCTGCCGCCACGGCGCCCGCCACGGCTCCCGCTGCTTCCCCGGCGGTGCCGGCCTCCGCAGGCGATGTGCCGACAATCGAGCACCAGCACAGCGATGTTTCCCGTGAAACAATGGCACCGTTGACGAGCGCGGCGGCGACGTCAACGAACGCACCCGTCACGCACATGCCCATCGCTCACGACGCAGCGGCGGGCGCGGATTCGGGCATTGCAATCAAGAACACGCTCTCGGCCGACGATTTTCGTCGCATGATGAACCAGATGAAGGGCGGAGCGCCGACTAAATCCACGCAAGCTGCGGCCCCCGCTTCACCCATGCCAGCACCGACCGTGCCGGCCGAGCAGAATACGGATGGAGCCCCGCTCGCCGCGAACTCAAAATTTACCTTTGAGAACTTTGTCTACGGCCCCGAGAACAGCCATGCCTATCGCTCGGCACTCAAGTTTGCCGCCCTCGCGGACGAGCGCGGCACATGCACATCCCTGTTCATCTATGGCAAATCGGGGCTGGGCAAGACCCATCTGCTGCTCGCCATCAAAAACGAGCTCGCCGAGAAGTCGCCCGAGATCAAGGTCAAGTATGCCAACTCCCAGGCATATCTGGACGACCTGATGACCGAGTTCGACCGTCAAAAGAAGAGCAACGCCCCCATCATGCAGGCGTACCACGGCGTGGACGTGCTCATCATCGATGACATCCAAAACATCATCGGCAAGCGCGCGAGTGTGGACTACTTTTTCCAGCTCATGGACGAGTTCATCCGCAACAACAAGAAGGTCGTCATCGCGGCAGACCGCGCCCCCAAGGACCTGAGCATGGACGAGCGTCTGACCAGCCGCTTCAACGCCGGAATGCTCTGCCTGGTCGCAGAGCCCAGCTACGAGATGAAATACAAGATCTTGCAGCGCTATTACGAGAACACCATCGTCGCCGCTCCCGAGGCGGGCGACGACTCACTGCTGGCGGCCTATGGGGGCGACGGCGGACACCTGACCGACGAGCACTTTAAACACATGGCCGAGGTCTCGGGCACCAACATCCGCGAACTCGAGAGCTTTTGCGAGCGCTGCGCCGGCGAGGCGGGCGACCGTGAGCGCGAGGGCGGGGAGCTCACCTTTGACGATATCGACGCCATCGCCAGCCAGTACTTCGACACATCGGCCAAAAAGATCAACGTCCAGACGGTTCAGTCCGTCATCGAAGAGCAGTACGGCGTGACGCACGAGGAGCTCATCGGCCCGCGTCGCAACGCCAATATCGCCAAAGCACGCCATATCGCTATCTACCTGGCCATCGAGATGTGCGAAATGACGACCACGGCGGTGGGCGCCGAATTTGGCAACCGCAACCACTCGACCGTCAGCACGAGCTACAAAAAGGTCCAGAAGATGATCCAGGAAGACCGCACCGTCACCGAAGACCTCAAGTCGCTGCGCGATAAAATTACACTGCGCTCGTAGGGAAATAGAGACACCTGTTGAAAACTTGTCGAAACCACGGGCATAAGGTGTCTAAAACCCAACCCGCGGTGATGAAAAGTTTTGCGCAGGTTTTGAACGTGGAAAACCACCCCTGTTGCACACAGGCTGCTGTCGATTCTCTTTCTGGGTCTGACCTGCGTCTTTGGGAGTAATCAACAGTTTCGTCAGTGCTATTACTATTATTAAGATATTTATATCTATAGAAAGGTATTAAAAGATGAAGTTCACCGTCAGCCAGAGCTCGCTTACACAAGCCATCGGCGTCGTTATGAAGGGTGTCGCTTCGGCATCCACCCTTCCCATCCTGTCGGGCGTGCTCGTCAAGGCCCAAGACGGCATCTTGGAATTCCAGACCTCTAACTACACCATCTCGATCCGTCATCGCATCGCGGCGCATGTCGAAGAAGAGGGCGAGATGGTTATCCCCTGTAAGATGCTCTCCAATATCACCAAGACCCTCCCCGATGCCCCGGTCACCTTTGAGCTGTCCGAGCGCCAGGTGCTGATTGGTTGCGAGAAGAGCTCTTTCCGCCTGAACACGCTTGATGCTAATGACTTCCCCGAGTTTCCGGCCTATGCCATCGAGAGCGCCGTGGAACTGCCGACCGATATCTTGTCCGAGATGGTCGGCCGCGTGTGGCGCGTCACCTCGACCGACAAGGCCCGCCCCATCCTGGGTGGCGTGCACATGAAGGTCGAGAACAACACCGTGCGCCTGGTGGCGACCGATTCCTTCCGTTTGGCCGTGTGCGATACGCAGGTCGAGACCTCGACCCTCGAAGGCTCCTTTGAGCTCAACGTTCCGGCTGACGCCTTTAACGACGCACTGAACATCATGGACAGCCAGGCGACCATCATGATCGGGGCTACCGACACCCAAGTCGTCTTCGAGGCCGGCAACACCACCTACGTGTCGCGCCGCATCGAGGGCGTGTACCCCAACTACAAGCAGCTCATCCCCGATTCGTGCGTGACGAGCGTCAAGATCGACGTCGCCGCCTTTAACGCCGCCCTCAAGCGCGTGGCCGTTATCGCGAGCGCCAACCCCGCCGTCAAGTTCGAGATCGATGTCGAGAACGGGCAGATGGGCCTGTCCTCCATCTCCAATGACCAGGACCTTGCGCAGGAGACGATCGATGTCGAGGCCGAGGGCGAGTCGGGTACCATCGCCTTCAACTACCACTACATCTTCGGCTGCCTCAATGCCCTGTCCAAGGAGAAGGAGATCACGCTGGAGCTCAAGAGCTACTCGCAGGCGGGCATCTTCAAGTCCTACGACAAGATCAACTACCTGTACCTGGTCATGCCGGTTCGCATCTAGCGCTGCGCCATGACCATGTTCGCCCGCGATCTTTCCGTCGCGCACTACCGCAGTTTCGAGAGTTATCGTCTTGCCCTGGACGAGGGCGTGACGATACTTGCGGGGCCCAACGCGGCGGGAAAGACCAATCTCATAGAGGCGCTGCAGCTGCTGACGAGCGGCGCCTCGTTTAGGCATCCGACCGCAGCCGAGCTCGTCCATGATGGCGTGGGCTCGTGCAAGATCGAGCTGAGGCTCGAGGGCGACGGCCGCGTACTTGATATGGGATTGAGCACGGAGGACGGTAAACGCTCGTTTAGCCGCAACGGCAAGAGATGCTCTGCCGCCGGTGTGCGCGGGGTTCTGCCGAGCGTGCTGTTTTGCCCCGACCATCTGGACATGGTTAAGCGAGGCGCCAGTGTGCGCCGCGCCGCCCTCGACGACTTTGGCATGCAACTGAGCGCACGCTATGCCGATCTTGCGAGCACCTATGGTCGCTGTGTGACCCAGCGTAACGCCTTGCTCAAGGAGGCCTGGTGCTGCCGCGAGATGCTCGGCGCGTGGAACGATTCGATTGCCCGCGCGGGCGCGGCTCTGCTCGTGCACCGGTTGGCCCTGCTCGACCGGCTGGCGGGCCATGTGCGTACTGCCTACGGGCAAGTGGCGTCCGGTGAAGCCGCCAACGTGTCCTATGCGTCCACGCTGGGGGATTTGCCCCAGGTCGATGATCGCGAAGAGCTGAAGGGCTGGGCGTACGAGCGCATGCTGGCTGCCCTTGATGAGCACGCCGACGAGGAAATTCGCCGCGGCGTGACGTTGGTGGGACCGCATCGCGACGAGATTGAGTTTGCTGTGGCGGGTCGCTCCGCCCGTTCATTTGCCAGCCAAGGTCAGCAGCGAACGTTGGTTCTGGCCTGGAAGGTGGCGGAGGTGGCCGTGGCTCGCGATGTCCTGGGCACCGCCCCACTGCTGCTTTTGGACGACGTGATGAGCGAACTCGACGGCGAACGCCGCGGTGCTTTCCTGCGGCTGATCGGCGATGATATCCAGACGGTCATAACCACGACCAACCTGGGGTACTTTACCGATGACCTGCTTGATCGAGCCAAGGTGGTGAGCATGGGTGAGACGTGCTAATTACGAGCGCGAGAGCGAAACGGTCGCCTTCAGTGGCTTTTTGAACGCAGAACGCCAGCGCATCCTGGCGGCTGCGACCCCTGAGCGCCGTGCGCAGATGGAGGCCGCCGAGGAGTCGCGCGCGGTCTATCGCGCGTGGAACGCGGTGTGCTCGGGCACGCGCGAGGGGCGGCATGTGACGGGCCTGCGCTACCTGCCCGAGTCCAATGAGCTGCTGGTATATCTCGACTCGCCCTCGTGGACGCAGGAAATGACGTTGTTGCGCGAGATCATCCGCGCGCGCATGGAGCGCGCCGGTGCGCATGTGGATGGCCTGGTGTTCAAAACCACCGCGCCCGGTCACACGCCGCCCGCCGCCAAGGAGCGCCTTCGCCCAGCGGCGACCGAGCGCCCGCCGGCCCCACACGCCGACCTCAGCGATGCCGAGCGCACCGAGATTGAGCGCCAAGTGGCGCCCATCGAAGACCAAAAACTGCGCGAGGCCCTCGAGAACGCCATGAGAGCCAGTGCCGAGTGGGCCAAGGGCGTGCAAAGCAAAAAAGAGCCTTAAATCGCATCTGGTGGCCTTGTAGAGCCAAATACCCTCGTTCCTGAGGGTATTTTTTTACGATAAACTAGTAAGGCTGTACACATTTTCTTGACTGAAGGAGGACGTGTGGCAAACGAAAACGATTACGATGGCGGCGAGATTAAGATTCTCGAAGGTCTCGAGGCCGTTCGTAAGCGCCCGGGCATGTATATCGGCTCGACGAGCGCCAGCGGTCTGCATCACCTGGTGTGGGAGATCGTTGACAACTCCGTCGACGAGGCCATGGCCGGTTTCTGCACCGAGATCCAGGTGACGGTCCACGCCGACAACTCCATCACGGTCGTCGACAACGGGCGCGGTATCCCCGTCGACGAGCACCCTGTTAAAAAGATCCCGACGCTCGAGGTCGTCATGACGATTTTGCACGCCGGCGGTAAGTTCGATAATTCGGCCTATAAGGTCTCGGGCGGCCTGCACGGCGTTGGCATCTCCGTCGTCAACGCACTGTCCAAGCGCGTGGTCGTTCAGGTTCGTCGCGACGGCAACACCTACGAGATGGAGTTCTCGCGCGGCAAGACCGTCAAGAAGATGGAGGTCGTGGGCACCTCGGATTCGACGGGCACCACCGTCACCTTCTGGCCCGACGACGAGATCTTCGAGACCTGCATTTACGATTTCGATACGCTGCACAACCGTCTGCAGGAGACGGCGTTCCTCAATAAGAACCTCAAAATCGTGCTGACTGACGAGCGCGAGTCTACTCCCCACGTGGAGGAGTTTTGCTACGAGGGCGGCATCATCGACTTCGTCAAGTTCCTTAACGAGGGCAAGGACGTCCCCGAGGCCTTTAAGGAGCCTATCTACATCGAGGGCAAATCGGACCCGGACGCACCTGTGGCCAAGATGGGCGAGGTTGAGGTTTCCCTGCAGTGGAATAGCGGCTACGGCGAGAACGTCATGTCGTTTGCCAACGACATCTACACCCCCGAGGGCGGCATGCACCTTGAGGGCTTCCGCACCGCGCTCACCCGCGTGATCAACGACTATGCGCGCAAGCAGAACCTGCTCAAGGAAAAAGACGCCAATCTGACCGGCGACGATGTGCGCGAGGGCCTTTCGGCCGTTATCTCGGTCAAGCTGCCCGATCCGCAGTTTGAGGGCCAGACCAAGGCCAAGCTCGGCAGCTCCTATATGCGCGCGCTGACGCTCAAGATCGTGACCGACGGCCTCGCCGATTACTTGGAGGAGCATCCCAAGCCCGCCCGCGAGATCGTCAAGAAGGCGCAACAGGCCTGCAAGGCGCGCAACGCCGCCCGCAAGGCGCGCGAAGCGACCCGTCGCAAGAGCCTGCTCGAGACGGCGTCCCTGCCCGGTAAGCTCGCTGACTGCTCGGTGCGCGATGCCGAGCTGACCGAGCTCTTCATCGTAGAGGGCGACTCGGCAGGCGGTTCGGCCAAGGACGGCCGTCGCCGAGACATCCAGGCGATTCTGCCCCTGCGCGGCAAGATTTTGAACGTCGAGCGCGTTGGTGACCATCGCGCGTTCTCGAGTGACACCATCCAGTCGCTGATTACCGCGATCGGCTGCGGCGTCACGACGAGTGCCGGCGACGGCGGCGATTTCGATATCACCAAGGCGCGCTACCACAAGATCATCATCATGACCGATGCAGACGTCGACGGCGCGCATATCCGCATCCTGCTGCTGACGTTCTTCTACAAGTACATGCGTCCGCTGATCGATGCCGGCTACGTCTATGTTGCCTGCCCGCCCATCTTTGGCATTAAGGTGCGCAACAAGATCCACTACGTGTATCCCAACGGCCGCCAGCCCGAAGACGAGATCCTGCGCGATACCATCCAGAGTCTGGGCCTGAACCCCGATGATAACGACGAGGACGGCAAGGCCAAGGACGGCAAGATCACCAAAAAGCGCAAGGGCTATACCGTCCAGCGCTACAAGGGCCTGGGCGAGATGGACCCCAAACAGCTTGCCTCGACGACGATGGACCCAAAGACCCGCATTCTGCAGCGTGTGTCGATCGAGGACGCCGTGGTGGCGGACCGCGCCGTGCGCGAGCTGATGGGTTCCGAGGTCGGCTATCGCCGCGAGTACATCGAGAAGCATGCACATGATGCACGATTCTTAGATGCCTAACCTGTTCGGCTTTCCCAGCCACCGCACCTTCGCCCTCAATCGTCGGTCGCGTACCCAAGTACGTTTCCCTCCTCTTTCGGGCGAATCTGCGGCACCTGGAAAAGCCGTCTCCGTGGTAGGGAACTAATTAGACCACGCAAACCATGAGGAGGTAACGTGGCAGACGATATCAACAATAACGAGGGTATGGACGAGGCCGGCGATGCCGGTATGCCCGATGATCTGAAGCGCCTGCTTGCCCGTGCTGAGCAGGGCGAGGACGGCGATCCGGACGCCTATAACCCCGATGCCGATGATGATGAGGAAGAGGACGACGACGGTGAGCTCGAGGAGAGCTTTGGCGAAGTCGATCGTGGTGCCTCGGCCGGCGAGGACATCAACGGCGGCCAGCTCCAGATTTCGGAGTTCGGTCGCGAGATGAAGCAGTCGTTCATCGAGTATTCGATGTCGGTTATCACAGCGCGTGCCCTGCCGGACGTGCGCGACGGCTTAAAGCCGGTACACCGCCGCATCCTGTACGCGATGAACGAGAGCGGCATCTACCCCAACCGCCCACACAAAAAGTCGGCCTGGACGGTCGGCGAAGTTATCGGTAAGTACCACCCGCACGGTGACTTTGCGGTCTACGAGGCCATGGTCCGCCTGGCGCAGTGGTTCTCCATGCGCACGCCGCTCATCGACGGTCACGGCAACTTCGGTAACATCGACGGCGACGGCGCGGCGGCCATGCGTTACACCGAGAGCCGCCTGGCAAAGCCCGCCATGGAACTGCTGCGCGACCTGCAGAAGGATACCGTCGACTGGCAGCCCAACTACGACGAATCGCTCGCCGAGCCCGTGGCGCTGCCTGCGCGCTTCCCCAACCTGCTGGTTAACGGCAGCCAAGGCATCGCCGTCGGCATGGCCACCAACATCGCCCCGCATAACCTCACCGAGGCGATCGAGGCCACCTGCTACCTGATCGACAACCCCGACGCCACCGTCGACGAGCTCATGCAGATCATGCCCGGTCCGGACTTCCCCACCGGCGCCATCATCATGGGCAGCGCCGGCATTAAGCAGAGCTACGAGACCGGTCGCGGCTCCATTACCGTGCGCGCCAAGGCACACGTGGAGTCCACCAAGACCGGCCGCAGCCGCTTGGTCTTTACCGAGATTCCCTACATGGTCAACAAGGGCACCCTGCAGGAGAAGATCGCCCAGCTCGTCAACGACAAGCGCATCGAGGGCATCTCGGATATGCGCGATGAGTCCAACCAGAAGGGCATCCGTCTGGTCATCGAGCTCAAGAAGGGCGTCATTCCGCAGGTCGTGCTCAACAATCTGTATAAGTACACCTCGCTGCAGACGACCTTTGGCGCCAACAACCTGGCACTCGTCAACGGCGTTCCCAAATGCCTGAGCCTGCGCGAGATGCTGCAGCACTACATCGACCACCAGGTCGACGTCGTTACCCGCCGCACCCGCTTCGACCTTAAGAAGGCCCAGGCCCGCGCGCATATCCTCGAGGGTTACCTGATGGCTCTCGACCATATCGACGAGGTCATTAGCATCATCCGCTCCTCGCAGACCGACTCCGAGGCCAGCAGCCGCCTGATCGAGCGCTTTGGCTTTACGCCCGAGCAGACCACGGCCATTCTCGAGATGAAGCTGCGCCGCCTGACCGGCCTGGAGCGCGACAAGATCCAAGAAGAGTTGGACGGCCTGCGCCGCGCCATCGCCTACTACGAGGACCTGCTGGCGCATGAGGAGAAGATCCTGGGCGTCATCAAGGAAGAGATGCGCGAGATCTCCAAGAAGTTTGGCGACAAGCGCCGCACCGAGATCAGCCAGGTTGAGAAGGACCTGGATGTCGAGGACCTCATCGCCGACGAGGACATGGTCGTGACCATCACCCACACCGGCTATGTCAAGCGTATCCCGGTGGCTGCCTACCGCGCCCAGAAGCGCGGCGGCAAGGGCGTATCGGGCGTCAACCTCAAAGAGGACGACGTTATCGACGAGATGTTCATCGCGTCCACGCACGAGTACGTGCTGTTCTTCTCGAGCAAGGGCAAGGTCTATCGCCTGAAGGTGCACGAGCTGCCGGTGGGTACGCGCCAGGCGCGCGGTACCGCGATCGTCAACCTGCTGCCCTTTGAGGACGGCGAGAAGATCGCGAGCGTCATCAGCTGCCGCGAGTTCCCGGCCGACGAGTACCTGATGTTTGCCACCAAGAGCGGCATGGTCAAGAAGACCGTGATGAGCGCATATGACCGCAGCCGTCGCGACGGCCTGATCGCTATCAACCTGCGTGACGACGACGCGCTGCTGAACGTGCGCCGCGTGCGCGAGGGCGACAAGATTATCCTGGCCACCACCGCGGGCAAGGCGATCATGTTCTCCGAGGAGCAGGTGCGCGCCACCGGCCGCGATACCAGCGGCGTTCGCGGTATCGGTCTGAAGGACGGCGTGAGCGTTCTGGGCATGGAAGTCACTAACGGCAACGGCGATCTATTCGTCATCACCGAGCGCGGCTACGGCAAGCGCACGCCGGTCGCGGACTACCCGGAGCAGAATCGCGGCGGTCAGGGCGTCTACACCATTCAAATGACCGAGCGTAAGGGTAACCTCGCGGCCATGAAGACGGTGGGCCCGCAGCACGAGCTGTTCATCGTGACGGAGGGCGCGACGGTCATTCGCGTCAAGACCGACGAGATCAGCCAGACCGGCCGCGCCACCCAGGGCGTCAAGATGATGACCGTCGACGACAACGACCGTGTGTGCGCTGTCGCCCGCATGACGGCAGCTAAGGAAAAGCCCGAAGGCGAAGGCGCCGAGGCCGAGGCAACGGTCGATGCCGAAAATACCCCAGTCGACCTAGGCGACGGCAACGACATGCCAGAGGATCTCCTAGACGAGTAAGAGGCCCTAGCTGGTAGAAAATATCAGACCCCATATATCGGCGGTCGGCGCACTGCGCGCCGACCGCTTTTTTGAAAACCTCGGGACTCGCGTTCGCCCCGGCCACACGGCGGCATGCGAAGTCGATCGCGAGTTCCGCACGAGCCAGAGAGCACTTAATGTGCTCTCTGCGCGAGTCAGGACTGTCCGAGCAGGCGACTTCACATGCCGCCGTGCGGCCGGGGCGAACACCCTCCAAAGATTTTCAAAAAAGTTGTTGACGCGCGCGTAACGACTCGTCTAATATATCCCTTGCGCGATGGACCTGTAGCTCAGTTGGTTAGAGCGTCCGGCTGATAACCGGGAGGTCACAAGTTCGAATCTTGTCAGGTCCACCACTTTCTTTCGCAATAAACACCCCAGCGAGAGCCGAGTCGCCGCTGGGGTGTTTATTACTGTCTCCGTGGGGGTTTAGCTCAGCTGGGAGAGCGCGGGCTTTGCAAGCCTGAGGTCAGGGGTTCGATCCCCCTAACCTCCACCATGATGGACCTGTAGCTCAGTTGGTTAGAGCGTCCGGCTGATAACCGGGAGGTCACAAGTTCGAATCTTGTCAGGTCCACCATCAAAACTGTGAAGAGCCTCGAGGCATGGCCTCGGGGCTTTTTTCTTGTGTGTGATAAAACTCATTTTGGTTTTGTGTGCTGTGCGAAAGATTGGGTAGTATAGCTATTCAATGCGGCGAAGGCGCCGCGTGTTAACCGCTACGTACCGGAGGTGTTCCATGGTTCGTGTCGACATAGAGACCATCGTCATGGCCGCCGGTCCCGTGCCATCGCTTATCGTACTTCGCGAGCGCTGCAGCAAATCGGACTCCCCTGCGCCGCTGCGCTCCCTTTCTATCCAAACTGGTTCGTTTGAGGCTGCGGCTATTAGCCGCGGTATCGACAGCGGTCGTGCCGAGCGCCCGATCGCCCATGACCTGCTGCTCGACACGCTTGATGCCCTGGATGCAAAACTCGAGCGCATCGAGATTGTCCGTGCCGAGCCTCCCGTGTTCTATGCGACGGTCGTTGTTTTGGCCGACAGCAACGAGCATAGGATCGATGCGCGTCCGAGCGATGCCATCGCCCTCGCCGTGCGCAGCAATGCTCCCATGTTTGTTGAGGACGACATCATGAACCGCCTGGGGACCGTCTCTCCGGTTGCCGAGGAAGTCGATGACGAGCAGGAATTTGAGAAGTTCGACGAGTTCGTCCATACGCTCTCGCCCGATGATTTTTAAATGACGAGTAGCCATGAGACGGAGTGTGCACTGATGGGTCGCGGCGTTTCAGCCGAAGCCGCCGCCATTGCCCGCGAGGCCCAGATGCGCTCGGAGGCATCCGAGGCCGCACGCATCGCCTATGTGACGCAGGCCCGTATGCTTCGCGAGCGCCGTGCCTCCTTTATCAAGATGGTTGCCGTCTCCGCACTTGTCGCGGCAATCTCCTCGCGCCTTCGTGGTACAGTTGGTGCGCTTGGGTTTTCGATTTCGACGGGCTTGGTCATCTGGGGCGTGGTCGATGCCGTGATGCTGACCAACCAGATCAAGGTACTCGATAAGCGCGCCGCCGATATGATGCGCGCCCGCGACGCCGCCGCCGAGATCGCTGCCGAGGCACAAGAGATGTAACGACGCCGGACTCGATGGGAAGGTCTAAAAATGGCACAGGATA
This sequence comes from Collinsella sp., assembly GCA_019414045.1. Lineage (GTDB taxonomy): Bacteria > Actinomycetota > Coriobacteriia > Coriobacteriales > Coriobacteriaceae > Collinsella. Next base: position 45,248 of record DXMW01000001.1, read on the forward strand.
TGCAGGACGCCGGAAACGTCTCCGCCGAGCTCGACGCCATGGTGTGCGACCTCATCGGGGCATTTTTAGACGACCTGGCCGCTGGTGAGAACCCCGGTGTTGTCGTTGCGATCGAAGACGCCGCGTCCAACCGCTATCTGGCGGCACTCGACGAGGACGGCGAGGAGGCATGCCTCGAGGCTGCCACCAACTTTATCTCCGAGCACAAGATGGGCCTTAAGGACGAGGGCCTGGGTCGCATCGCCCGTTACGCCATCGGCTACACCGGTTGTGTCGAAATTGATGGCGGCTACCATGACGCCCTGCTTGTGAGTTTCTTTGAGACGACGCTCGAGAGCGGCTTTTCGGCATATGTACTGTACGAAGGTGTGGGCGCCGGCGATGGTTTTATGTGGAGCGACCCTGAACCTGCAGGCGAGGAAACCCCTCTTATCTAAAATCGCTAAAATAAACGAGTTTTCGGTAAAAGGCTCAAAATTCCCGCCGAGCGTTGTGTTACTGGGCGGGTCGCATACGCGTGCCGGTTGTATATAGATAGAAGATAGGGGAACTACATGCGCGTAGACAATCTGAGGAACATCGCCATCATCGCTCACGTCGACCACGGCAAGACGACGATGGTCGACAAGCTCCTGCGTGCCACGGACGCCTTCCGTGCCAACCAGCAGGTCGAGGACCGCGTCCTGGATTCTAACGACCAGGAGCGCGAGCGCGGCATTACGATTCTCGCCAAGAACATCTCTATCGAGTACAAGGACGTTAAGATCAACGTCATCGACACCCCGGGCCACGCTGACTTTGGCGGCGAGGTCGAGCGCGTGCTGCGTATGGCCGACGGCGCCCTGCTGCTGGTCGATGCCTTTGAGGGCCCCATGCCCCAGACCCGCTTCGTGCTGCGTCACGCCATCGACACCGGCCTCAAGATCATGATCGTCATCAACAAGATCGACCGTCCGGGCGCCAACCCCGAGAAGGCCTACAACGACTGCCTGGACCTGATGGCCGACCTGGGCGCCACCGACGACCAGCTTGAGTTTGCCATGGAGCACGTGGTCTACGCCAGCGCCATGAATGGCTTTGCCCGCCTTGACCCCAACGACGGCAACATGGACATGTATCCGCTGCTCGATATGATCATCGACGACATGCCCGCGCCCGAGGTTGACGAGAACGCCCCGCTGGCCATGCAGTGTGTGACCATCGACCACTCCAACTTCGTTGGCCGCATCGGTATCGGTCGCGTGTACTCCGGCACCATTCACCAGGGCGATCAGATCCTGGTCGTCAAGAACGACGGTTCCAGCGCTACCGCTACCGTCAAGCAGCTCTTTACTTTCGACTACCTGGGTCGCACCGAGTGCCAGGAAGTCGGCGCCGGTGATATCGCCGCCGTCGTGGGCATCGACCGCACCGATATCGGCGATGTCTACACCGATCCCGAGAACCCCGTTGAGCTCGAACCCATCGAGATCGACCCGCCGACCCTGTCCATCGTCTTTGAGGCTTCGACCTCCCCGCTCGTCGGCCGCGACGGCGACATCGTGGGTGCCCGTCAGCTCAAGGAGCGCCTGTTCAACGAGGCCGAGAACAACGTGACCATGAAGATCGAGGAGCTCGAGGACAAGAGCGGCGTCGAGGTCTCGGGCCGCGGCATTCTGCACCTGTCCGTCCTGATGGAGTCCATGCGTCGCGAGGGCTTTGAGTTCCAGGTCGGCCGTCCCCGCGTTCTGTTTAAGAAGGACGAGAACGGCAATAAGATGGAGCCCGTCGAGCAGGCCGTCGTCGAGTGCCCGGACGAGTATTCGGGCAAGGTCGTTGAGGTCTTCGGCACCTCCGGCGGCATCATGACGAGCATGGATACCTCGGGTATCGTGACGCACCTCGAGTTTAAGATCCCGACCCGCGGCATCATGGGTCTTAAGAACCGCATCATGAACGTCACTCACGGCGAGGGCGTGTTCTACCACACCTTCCTGGAGTACGGCCCCTATGCCGGCGAGATCGGCAACCGCCAGAACGGCGCCATGATTTCCATGACCACCGAGAAAGCCGTTGCCTACGCTCTGGGCACGCTGCAGGAGCGCGGCCAGCTGTTTGTTGAGCCGGGTACCGAATGCTACGAGGGCATGATCGTGGGCGAGCGCAGCAAGGCCGGCGACATGGTCGTCAACATCGCCCGTACCAAGAACCTGGGCAACCAGCGTTCCTCGACCTCCGATATCTCCGTCCAGCTGGTGCCGCCCCGCACCTTCTCGCTGGAGGAGGCGCTGGAGTACATCGCCGACGACGAGCTGGTGGAGATCACTCCCAAGAACATCCGCCTGCGCAAGCGTCTGCTCAATGCTACCGACCGCAAGAAGGCCGCAGTCCGCGCCGGTCAGGTCAACAAATAAGCGCCGAGCTTTATAGCGACTAACAAGAAAGGGCGCCGACCATCGCGGTCGGTGCCCTTTTTGGTGCACAGGGATTGAGTTGGTCTGCACCACCGCAAAGGTGTCTGTCCCCTTTGTGGTGGTTGACGGCTAGGCGGAAGGAAGGCCCGGAGTATTGGCGGCCTGCTGCGGCTTGAGGCGGGCGTTGCGCCAGATGATCTGGATGACGTAGCCGAGCGTAAAGACGAAGGCTACGCCGCTGACAAAGCTGCCCATAAGGGGAAGTGCCGTGAGTGCGCCCGCGGCGATACCGCCCACGGCGGCCATGGCGTAGCGGTTCTGGCTGTGTCCGATCATGCGTGCGATCGCGGTACCCGTAAACGCCGCCGAGACCAGAGCGATACCGATCACGGCGCACATGAGAGCTCCGGCGAGTGACAGACCTGCAATCGAGATGATGAGTAACAGGACGGCGGGAACGGCGGCCACCGTGCCCAAAAGACCGCTCACCCACAGAGGGGTAGGTCGTTGACGAAGCATGCCGGCGGCGCTGGCGGTCGCGCGCGGAAAGACGAGCTCGAGGAGGATCGCGACAAAGCAAGTGGAAAGCGCCGCGGCGACGATGCCGCCGATGGTGTCGTTAATCGTTGAGGTGTTCTCGTTCTCGGTACGGTCGATCTTGAGGGCTCCGACCTGAGCGCCCTCGGCCCGCTCGGGGTCCTCGGAAACATGCGCGCTCACGGTGCCGGTGATGCGGGCGTTTTTGCCCAAGACGAGCTTATCGGCCCAAACCTCGACATCGCCCTCGACGGTGCCGTCGATGGTCACCGTATCGCCTGCAAGTGCTGCCGACTTGGTGGAGCCTCGCAGGGCAACAGTATCGCCCATCGCGTAAAAACAGTTGGCGGTGCTACCGGTGTTGAGCACGACGTGCTGACCGGCTACCGTCACGCTGCCATCGATTGCGGTTTTGGAGATATCGATGGTGCGCGCCGCCAGGCGACTGGCGCCGCCTACGGTGCAGTCGCGAATCGATAGGCTGTCGCCTGCCGCGATAATATCGCGGCCGATGGAGGCATCGTCCAGGTTAAGGCTTTGGCCAGCCCAGTACAGGTCGCCCGCGACGCCAGACGGATTTGAGTCAGCTTCGGTTGCGAGTACGTTGCCCGCGGTGTCTGTGCCGGCGAACGACGCCGTGGGAAGTACGGTCAGCGCAAGCGCAATCAGTACGAATAGGAGGGCGATGCGGGCCTGCGCTTTGCGGCGCTTGTTCGACGGTTCTAGGTTGCAAGGCATAGTGAATCCTTCGTTAGATACTCGGCATATATCTAACAGGGTACCCAACGTGCGAGCGCTCTAAAAGAACCTCTCGGTTGCATTTCGAAAGGTCGTGCCTTGCTATCTACTTTTTGCGATGTAAAAAGTGCGCGATGTCTTCTTCGGTGGGGCTTTTGATGTCAAAGCGCAGCGAGAGCCAGCGCAGACCCATGGTCACGATAACGCATACGACCAGCGCGGCGACATTGCTGACCAAGCCACTCATGACGAGGCTTACATAGCTTGCCGATCCGGCGATGGCCGCGATGGCATAAAAGTTGGTGCGTTGGAAAATACCCGGAACCACGCCCATAAAGCCGTCGCGCAGCATGCCGCCGCCCACCGCGGTGAAAAAGCCCATCATGATGCAAACGACGGGTGCAAATCCGTAGACCAGTGCCTTGTCTGCGCCGGTTGCCGCATAGATGCCGACCGAGATGATGTCGAGCAGGGGGATGAGTTTTTCGGGCTTGTCGACGATTGCCGGGAAAATGTAGATGATGGCTGCCGTGGCAATGGAAAGCGGGAGCGCCATCGGCTGGTTGAGGATGTAGACGTTGCCGACCTGGAGTGTCATGTCGCGCAAAAGACCGCCGCCCAAGCCGCAAACCACGGCGAGCGCGACGGCGCCCACCAGGTCAAGCTTGTGCTCGCGCGCAACCAGAACGCCTGAGATCGATGCCGCGACAACGGCGAACATCTCAAGCCAAAATGGGATAGCGACCATGGCATCCGAGGCATGTGAGGTAACGGTTATGGCGGCGACGACGGGCAAGATGGGGTCCTTTGGGTTACGGGTTTGGACAATGCCCGTACATAGTACATGTTCGGCGCCGATTGCGACCCTATTGCTCGGCAAACGGTCGGGACTGGGTGCGGTCATAGGTTTCAAGTATGTACATCAGCCTCCAAAGATGTCGAAAAATATCGTTTTTGGAGGGTGATGTACATGTTTGGGGATCTGGGTTGATGCTGAACGCGATGGGGACGTGGCTGAATAGGAGGGATGTCTAAATTTTGAGCGGCGCTCAAAATTTATCCGGTCGGCTTACGCCGACCGCGCTGCGCTAAAAACGCGCCACTGGTGCGTTTTCTTTACGCTTTGCGCCCTGGCGGGTTCGAACCCCTCCTTCTTCGCCGTATTTGCTTGTTAGGGACTCAAAACAAAAAAGCTCCCATTCCTGGGAGCTTTCTCAACCAAAATGGCGGAGGAGGAGGGATTCGAACCCTCGTGACCTTATACAGGCCAAACGGTTTTCGAGACCGCCGCATTCAACCACTCTGCCACCCCTCCGCGTGGGGTAAAAACAAAGCAGGCACTAAGGCCTGCTTTGGAATTAACTGGCGGAGAGTCAGGGATTTGAACCCTGGAGACGCTTTTGACGCCTACACGATTTCCAATCGTGCTCCTTCGGCCACTCGGACAACTCTCCGTTAAATGCGAAAGTCAGTATACACGAGGAATCGAAAAGTGCAAACAGAAAACTTGGCATTTTTTAAAGCGCTCGCTCCGCACCCGTATCCGGCATGTGCCAGATGAGTACTAAAAAAGCATCCTGACCAGCCAGATCCCGCTCGATGATCTGTTCAAAATAGGTATTCATGAATGACGCGGCAGCGAATTTAAAAATTTTGAGGCAATCGATCGAACCGGTGGTATGCATTTCGTGACCACAACCCTGCAATCGGCGACCTGCGGTTTGACTCAGGTTGTCCTCGCCGCAGCGTATCTTGCTATCGAATTCGTCAAGCTCTTGGTCAGCATTTGGTTGGAATACGCGAGAAGTGCCGTGTAAGCATGGGTATATGTGGAGGTCATGAGGTTGTAGCTGCATATTCTTGCAGCCTGGGAGGTTGAAAGATATTATTACCAAGTCTTTTCCTGCTTCAGGCGCACCTTCACGACCTGAAGCCACATTTGCCCAGAGGAGGTGACAATATGAAGGCTTATGAACTGCTGTTCTTTGTTGACCCGTCGCTCGACCCCGAGACCCGTCTCGCTGTTATGAAGCGTATCGATACCACGATCGCTGAGGGCGCTGGCAAGGTCGACTCCGTTGACGAGTGGGGCAAGCGCAAGCTCGCCTACGAGATCAACGACCTCACCGATGGTGACTACACCCTCATCAACTTCCATGCAGATCCTACCCAGATCGCCGAGCTTGATCGCGTCCTGCGCATCACCGACGCTGTGGTCCGCCACATGATCGTCCGTCGCGACGACCAGGAGTAAGACTGTCGTTTTGGACTGGGCTTGTGCCCCAAGAGGAAGTAGTGAGTTATGAGCATCAATCGAGTGAACATCACCGGTAATCTCACCCGCGATCCCGAGCTGCGCGCCACCGCCGGCGGAACCCAGGTTCTGTCCTTTGGCGTCGCCGTGAACGATCGTCGCCGCAACGCGCAGACTGGCGAGTGGGAGGACTATCCCAACTTTGTCGACTGCACTATGTTCGGCACCCGCGCCGAGGCCGTGAGCCGTTTCCTGGCAAAGGGAAACAAGGTCGCGATCGAGGGCAAGCTGCGCTACAGCTCTTGGGAGCGCGACGGCCAGCGCAGGAGCAAGCTTGAGGTCATCGTCGATGAAATCGAGTTTATGAGCTCCCGTGGTGGCCAGGGTGGCTACGATCAGGGCGGTTACGCCCCCGCAGCTCCCGCGCCCGCAGCACGTCCTGCCGCACCGGTGGCTACGCCGCCCGCGGTCGACGTCTACGATGAGGACATCCCGTTCTAAGGGTTGTTCACCTATTTTTGAGTGAGAGGCGGCTTCGGCTCGCCGAAGTTGCCAAATGAAAGGTATTTTGACATGGCTAATGATTATTCTGCACGTCAGCCGCGTCGTAAGTACTGCCAGTTCTGCAAGGAGAACACTGAGTTCATCGACTATAAGGACACTCAGCTTCTCCGTAAGTACATGACCGACCGTGGCAAGATCAAGCCCCGTCGCGTCACTGGCGCTTGCACGCAGCATCAGCATGACATCGCCAACGCCATCAAGCGCGCCCGCGAGATGGCTCTCCTGCCGTACACCGTCCCCGTGGTTTCCTCTCGTGGCAACCGCGACCGCGGCTAAGAAGGGAGACGCATCATGAAGGTTATTCTTCTCGATGAGATCAAGGGCAAGGGCGGCGAGGGTGACGTCGTAGAGGTCGCTCAGGGTTACGCTGAGAACTTCCTGTTCCCCAAGAAGCTCGCTGTTGCCGCCACCAAGGGCAACCTCAAGCAGCTTGACGAGCGTCGCAACAACATCGCCAAGCGCGAGGCCGTCCGTCTGGCTACCGCCAACGAGACCAAGGCTGCCTTCGAGGGCAAGCAGGTCACCGTTGACGTCAAGGTTGGCGACGAGGGCATCCTCTTTGGCTCCGTTACCGCCGCTATGATCGCTGACGCCATCAAGGATCAGCTCGGTATGGACATCGACCGCAAGCGCGTCGAGCTCGGTAAGCCCATCAAGGTTGCCGGTGCCCACACCGTCGCTATCTCGCTGTACCGCGAGATCAAGGCCGAGGTTGTCGTTCTCGTCGGCGTTACCGCCGAGGAGCTCGCTGCCGAGGCTGAGGTTGAGGAGACCGCTGAGGTCGCCGAGACCGAGACCGCCGAGGTCGAGACCGAGGCTGCTGCCGAGTAGCATTTGCTGCAACGCAACAATCTTGTTCTAAGAAGGGCGCTCTGGGAGACCAGGGCGCCCTTTTATTTTTTTGCGCTGGGTGAGTGTCGTGGCGGTCATTGAGATGCGGCCCCGTGTATGGGACCGTTCATCCGTTTGGTTCGGTGATGATTGCCAAGGCGCGGCTCGATTTATAGCCGTGGCTGATACTATGGATGCTCACAAGCGATATGAATGAGGATGCTCATGGCATATGACGATAGGGAGACGGGGCTGACGGTCGAGGACCGTGGCTCCAAGTTGGGTCTCCCCCAAAACCAAGATGCAGAGGCCAACGTACTGGCCGCTATGCTGCTATCGCCCGAGGTGGTCGAAGAGGCCCAGGTCGAACTGCAGCCCGATGACTTCTACCGGCCCATTCATAAGACCATCTATACCGCGATGGTCGATATGTACAACAGCCGCATCCCCATCGACTCCATCTCGCTGATCGATTACCTGCGAAGCATCAACAAGCTCGATGCCGTGGGCGGCGAGGCATACATTTTGGAGCTGATGGGTCAGACCCTGTCGCTCGTCAACTGGCAGCACCATGCCGCCATCGTTCGTCGCGACTCGATGCTGCGCGAGCTGATTGGCGCCACCAACGAGATCAACGCGCTGGCCTACAACGCCCCCACCGACACCAAGGAGGTCGTGGAGCTGGCCGAGAGCAAGCTGCTTAAGGTCACGGCGCGTGAGGTTAAGTCGAGCTACAAGACGCTGACCGAGTTTATGGTCGAGGCCTATAACGAGGCCGAGGAAGTGTGCAAGGCCGGCGGTCAGGCTGCAGGCGTGCCCACGGGCTTCCCGTCGCTCGACCGTATGCTCATGGGCTTCCGCGAGGGCCAGCTCATCATTATCGGCGCCCGCCCCGCCGTGGGTAAGACGTCGTTCGCCCTGAACTTGGCGCTCAATGCCGCCGCTGCGGGCTATACCGTCGGCTTCTTCTCGCTGGAGATGTCGGGCAAGGAAATTGCCCAGCGTCTGATTTGCGCCTATGCCATGATCTCGATCAGCGACTTCCGTACGGGCCGCATTAGTCCCGAGCAGTGGGCCAACATCAATGAGGCCACGCAGACGCTGTCCAAGCTCGATATTCTGATTGACGATACGCCCGGCACCACGGTGACCGAGATTCGCGCCAAGAGCCGCCGCATGCTCCATAACAAGGAGAAGGCCATCATCATCCTGGACTACTTGCAGCTGGTGAGCCCCCCGCCGGGACGTCGTTCCGAGAGCCGCACCGTCGAGGTCTCCGAGATGTCGCGTGGCCTGAAGATTATGGCCAAGGAGCTCAAGATTCCGCTGATCGCGCTGTCGCAGCTGTCGCGTCAGGTTGAATCCCGTACCGGCAAGCGCCCGCAGCTGTCCGACCTGCGTGAATCGGGCTCCATCGAGCAGGACGCCGATATCGTCATGTTCTTGGACCGATCCGCCGACGAGGCCGAGGCCTCGCGCGACGACCGACCCGACGAGGGCGTTACGCGTATCGTCGTGGCAAAGAACCGTTCGGGCCCGATCGGCGACGTCGACCTGATGTTCCTGCCGGCATCCACCAAGTTCTATGAGCTTGATGGGGCGCATACCGAGGAGTAGGACAGGCGCCCGTTGCACGGGTATACTGGGAATGTTTTGTGCTTCTGCGCGCTTGCGGTGCGCGGACAGTCCATGAATGTGAGGAGTAAACATGCCGTCAACCGTTTTGGTCGGTGCCCAGTGGGGCGATGAGGGCAAGGGTAAGATCTGCGACCTGGTCGCCGGCGACTTTGATGCCGTCGTGCGCTATTCGGGCGGCAACAACGCCGGCCACACCATCGTCGTCAACGGCAAGAAGTACGGCCTGCACCAGGTGCCCTCCGGCATCATGTATTCCGACCACGTGTCGGTGATCGGTAACGGCTGCGTCGTCAACCCCAAGGTCGTCCTTGAGGAGATCGACATGTTCGAGGCCGACGGCATCACCACCAAGAATCTCAAGATCAGCGGCAACGCGCATGTCATCATGCCGTACCACATCGATCTGGATGGCGCCTTTGAGCAGAAGCTCGGCAAGAAGAACATCGGTACCACCAAGCGCGGCATCGGTCCGTGCTACCAGGACAAGATGGCCCGTATTGGCCTGCGTATGCAGGACATGCTGGATGAGGCGCTGTTCCGCGATAAGCTGGAGACCGCTCTTGCCCGCGTGAACCCCGAGCTAGAGCTCATCTACAGCCTGCCCACCTACACCGTGGATCAGATTTGCGATGAGTACCTGCCCATGGCCGAGCGCCTGCGCCCCTACATCACCGAGACGAGCCTGCTGCTCAACAACATGATCGATGAGGGCAAGGATTTGCTGTTTGAGGGCGCCCAGGCGACGCTGCTCGACATCGATCACGGCACCTATCCGTACGTGACGTCTTCTAACTGCACCGCCGGCGGCGCCATTACCGGTTCCGGCGTCGGCATGAAGAACGTCGACCGCGTGCTGGGCGTCATGAAGGCCTATATCACCCGCGTCGGTTCGGGCCCCATGCCCACCGAGCTTTCCTATGAGTCCGAGGCCGGCCACACGCTGACCGAGGAGGGCTACGAGTACGGCGTGACCACCGGTCGCCGTCGTCGCTGCGGCTGGTTTGACGGCCCTATCGCCAACTATGCCTCGCGCGTCAACGGCCTCACCGACATCGCCGTGACCAAGCTCGACGTGCTTTCGGCCTTCGACACCATTAAGGTGTGCGTTGCCTATGACGTCGACGGCGAGCGCTACACGAGCGTGCCCGAGCACCAGGTGCGTTTTGAGCATGCCAAGCCCATCTACGAGGAGCTCCCTGGCTGGAAGTGCGACATCACCGGCTGCCGCAGCTTTGATGAGCTGCCGCAGGAGGCTCAGGACTACGTGGCATTTATCGAGGATCTGGCACACACCCGCGTGACGTTCATCGGCGTCGGCGCCGGTCGCGAGCAGATCATCAACCGATTCTGGAAGTAATCGGCGTTATTTGGTTATTGCGATATACCCCTTTGCAGCCCAGATGGGCGGCCGAGGGGTATATTTGCTTGTAATGGGCCCGCGCGGAGCGGGCCGGTAATCCATAGAGGAGGCACCCTTGAAGGCGGACACTCAAACCATCGACATCCTGTTGTTGGGCAGCGGCGGCCGCGAGCATGCTCTGGCAGCCAAGCTCGCAGCATCACCGCGCGCCGGCAAGCTCTACATCGCGCCGGGTAACGGCGGCACCGCGAGCTGCGGCGAGAATGTGGTTCTCGACGATTGCGATCCTGCGGCCGTGGCGGCGTTTGCCCAGAGCCATGGATGCGGACTCGTGGTGATTGGCCCCGAGGCTCCGCTCGTGGCGGGCGTTGCCGACGCCGTCCGCGCGGCGGGCATCCCGTGCTTTGGCCCGGGTGCCGAGGGCGCCCAGATGGAGGGCTCTAAGCTGTTCTCCAAGCAGCTCATGGAGCGCGCCGGTATCCCGACGGCAGCCTATGGTTCATTTACCGACGAGGCTTCGGCTCTTGCCTATGTGCGCGAGCAGGGCGCTCCGCTGGTCGTCAAGGCCGACGGCCTTGCCGCGGGCAAGGGCGTTATCGTGGCAACCGAGCTTTCGCAGGCCGAGGAGGCTGTGCGTGAGTGTTTTGGCGGCACCTTTGGCGATGCCGGCAACACGGTGGTCATCGAGGAGATGCTGACCGGCCCCGAGTGCTCGCTGCTGGCCTTTACCGACGGCAAGACCGTGTGTCCCATGGCCACCTCGCAGGATCACAAGCGTGCGCTCGAGGGCGACAAGGGCCCCAACACGGGCGGCATGGGCGTCTACAGCCCGGTGCCCATCGTGACCGACGAGGAGCACGCCACCATGGTGAAGGTCATGGGGCAGACCGTGGCCGAGCTTGCTGCCGAGGGCATCGACTACCGCGGCTGCCTGTATGGCGGCTTTATGCTCACCCCCGCCGGCCCCAAGGTGCTGGAGTTCAACGCCCGCTTTGGTGATCCCGAGACTCAGGTCGTGCTCCCGCGCCTTAAGAACGACCTGGTCGAGGTCATGCTGGCTTGCGCCAACTGCGAGCTCGATCAGATTGAGCTCGACTGGCGCGACGAGTGGGCCGTGGCCGTTGTCCTGACGAGCGCGGGCTACCCCGGCAGCTACGAGAAGGGCAAGGTCATTACCGGTATCGAGGATGCCGAGGCCATGGAGAACGTGACGGTGTACCACGCCGGCACCGCCGTGGTGGATGGCCAGCTTGTGACCAACGGCGGCCGTGTGCTTGCCGTGACTGCACTGGGCGATACGTTCGAGAACGCTCGCGACCTTGCCTACGAGGCCTGCGAGAAGATTGATTTTGAGGGCAAGACCCTGCGCCACGACATTGGCCTGCGTGCGCTGCGCGGCCGTGACGCCTGGGATGCCTAAAATCCGAGAGGAATGAGACGGATGGACGAGAAGAACGAAGAGCTCGTGGACGCGCAGATCGTCGAGGAAGACGGTCGCATGTATGGACACGCCGAGGGCGAGCCTGGTGGCGAGGTCGCTGACGAGCCGGCGCTGGTGCTGGGCGACGACGACCCGCATGACGCCCTGCTGCACGAGAAGATTCTTTCGGAGGAGTGCGCCTGGAAGGGCAAGATCCTCGACGTCCACCGTCTTGAGGTTGAGCTGCCCAACGGTCACCGCAGCGCCCGCGATATCGTTCGCCATCCGGGTGCGGCGGCCGTTGTGGCACTGACCGAGAACGGCAAGATCGTGCTGGTACGTCAGTATCGCACTGCCATCGACCGCGTGACGGTCGAGATTCCCGCCGGCAAGCTCGATCCGGGTGAGGACCCGCTCGATTGCGCCAAGCGCGAGCTGCATGAGGAGACGGGCTTTAGGGCTGGTCGCATTCGCTTTTTGACGTCGATTGTCACGACCTGCGGTTTTTGCGACGAGATCATTCACATCTACCTGGCTACCAAGCTCGAGTTTGATGCACCCGACCCCGACGATGACGAGTTTGTCAACGTCGACTTGGTACCGCTGCACGAGCTGATCGACGCCGTGCTCGACGGCAAGATCGAAGACGCCAAGACCGTTGTGGGCGCACTTGCCTGCGACAGCATTGCTCACCGTTTGGGCGGAGCGGAACTTTAACGAGCGGGGATGATCCCGCAGGTTTGTGTAAGTCAGCGAAAGTGCTCCATTTGAGACAAGGTGGCCTAAAAGAGGAGGGAAGCGTATGGATATACGCGACCGACGATTGAAGGCCAGATTGTCCAAATGGAGCACTTGCAGCGTCGAGACGAAACGCGGTTTGGTAAAACCGCGTAAGGTGACTATGTTTAAGAGGTTTCTTTCTTACTACAAGCCCCAGATGGGGCTTTTTGTTGCTGATACGGTTTGCGCCCTGGTACTTGCCGCCATTGACCTGGCGTTCCCCATTATCCTGCGCAATCTGACCGGAGGGTTGTTTACCCAGGGCCAGGCTGCCATTATGCAGGCGCTCGGTATGATCGCGGTGGGACTGGTGTTGATGTATGCCATCCGCTGCGCCTGCCGCTACTTTGTGAGCTATTGGGGTCATGTGATGGGCGCGCGCATGGAGTCCAAAATGCGCGAGGACCTGTTCGATCAGTACGAACGGTTTAGCTTTGCGTACTTTGATCGCAACAGCTCGGGCGACATGATGAGCCGCGTGGTCAATGACCTGTTCGATATCTGCGAGGCGGCGCACCACGTGCCCGAATGGATCATTATCTGCGGTATCGAGATCATCGGCTCGTTTGTGATTCTGTTTACCATCGCGCCGGTGCTCGCACTCGCCATGGCTGTGGTGACGGTGGTGTTCGCGGTCATTATGTTTTGGCATAACATGCGCATGCGCGAGGTCTTTAGCGATAACCGCAAAAAGATTAGCGGCATCAACGCGCAACTGCAGGATTCGCTGGCGGGCATGCGTGTGGTCAAGAGCTTTGCCAACGAGCAGACCGAGCGCTCTAAGTTTCGCGCCTCGAACAATCGCTACCTTTCGTCCAAGGAGAACATGTATCACGCCATGGGCGTCTATACCGCGACGTATGGCCTGCTCTCGGGCGTGCTCTATGTGATCGTGGTGCTGCTGGGCGGTTGGCTCGTTGCCCAGGGTCAGCTGCAGGCGGTCGATATGGCAACCTTCGCACTCTACATTTCGCTGTTCTGCACGCCGCTCGAGACGCTCGTCAATTCGGCCGAGACGTATCAGAAAGCCATCGCCGGCTTTAAGCGCATGGATGAGGTACTCTCGACTGTCCCCGATATTCAGGATAAGCCGGGTGCTGCGGATCTGCAGGTGACGGCTGGTGCTGTGGAGTACCGCGACGTGTGCTTTAGCTACGAGGATGTTGAATTGGGCGAGCGCGGCGCCGACGGACGCCCTGTTATCGACCACATGGACCTGTCCATCAAGCCCGGTCAGACCATCGCTTTGGTCGGTCCCTCGGGCGGCGGCAAATCGACGACTTGTTCGCTGTTGCCGCGCTTTTACGACGCTGCCGCCGGCTCCATTAGCATCGACGGCCAGGATGTGCGCGACGTGACGCAGCATAGTCTGCGCCGTGCCATCGGCCTGGTGCAGCAAGATGTGTACCTGTTTGATGGAACGATCGGCGAGAACATCGCCTACGGCAAGCCGGGCGCCACGGCAGAAGAGATCGCCGAAGCGGCCCGCCGCGCCAATATTGATATCTTTATCGAATCGCTTCCGCAAGGCTACGACACCGTGGTGGGCGAGCGCGGCAGCCGTCTTTCGGGTGGTCAAAAGCAGCGCGTCGCCATCGCGCGCGTTTTTCTCAAGAATCCCAAGATCCTTATTTTGGATGAGGCGACGAGTGCCCTGGATAACGAGAGCGAGGAAGCGGTGCAGGAGTCGCTCGAAGAGCTGGCACGCGGCCGTACCACGATCATCATCGCCCACCGTCTCTCGACTATTAAGCATGCTGACGAGATTGCGACCGTTGAGCATGGTCGCGTTGTGGAACGTGGCACGCACGAGGAGCTTCTCGCCCGTGGCGGCACCTATGCCCGTTACTATCGAATGCAGTTCGAAGGTGCGCGTGCGCACGAGCTCGACTGATTGATATGACAGGAAGATCATGGCTGATAAGAACCCTTTGACTCCGGAAGAAGTGACGGAGTTATTCTCCGAAATCGATGCATCCGGCGTCTTGGATCCTACGCTCGCCAAAAAGCGCACCGAGCGCATGCGCGAGAAAGAGGCCGCCGTCAAGCGCGGCGACAAGGCGACGCTGGCGCGGCTGCGCAGCGAGGATCGCGCGAGCCAGGCAAAACATATCGACCCGCTGTCCGAGGACGACCCTTCGGGCTCGCAGGTGAGCCATACCATTACGAAGACCGCCATGGCCGTGGTTATCGGCATTTTGGTGCTGATTGTGGGCATGCAGATTGGCTACGGCGTGATGCGACGTCTGAATACCGCGAACCTTTCCGAAAGTGTTTCGGTGGATACCGTTTCGACCGCGCTCAAGGGTGGACTTGAATGGGGCAATGGCTTTACGCAGTTCCCGCTCGATTTTACCGTCGACGAGGCAGATGAGCGCACGGGCACGGTTGAGGTGACGGTGCTGGACACGTCTTCTGCCAATGAACTCGAGCTGCTGTCCAACGGTCAGATTCAGGCGGCGGCGCTCGCAACCAACGCCCTGCTCAACGACAAGATCGACCGTGTGGTGTATAACGTTCACGCCTATATCGACGAGGACAGCAGGATCCAGCATGATTCCTTCTTTGGCATGTTTCCTGCTCAGGGGCACCAAAGCGCCATCCTGACGTTCGTTTGGACCAAGAGCTCGTCCAACGCCACGAGTATCGACTGGAAGATGCGCATCGTAAGCATGGACGACACCATTGCCGAGCGCATTCAAAAACAGGTCAACTCGGTTTCATCGCTGATCGAGGACCCGGTGGTGAGCCAGACCAAGATCACGGAGGAGCAGGCCGAGCGCGATCTTGAGCATCGTCTGCACGGTCGAGAGATCTTCCGCGGCGGAAAGCCCGATCGCACGCCGTCCGAGCTGCTGGAGCAGGACAAGCAAAAGTAGTCCGCAGCCACATAGAACGATGCCATCCCGCGTGAGCCGCAAGCCCACGCGGGATGATTTTTCTGGGACGGGGATTAAAAAATCATTCTGTCATGTATGCAGTTGGCGACAAAGCCCTGCTCTCAGAATAATTTTTTAATCCCCGTCCCAGAAAAATCATTATGCACAGGAAGTCATAATTATCATTTTGTAAACAATTCTATGTAATTAATGCCATGGGCGATGCTTGCGGTTAGAATACCGCGAGGCCTAACTACACACCTTTAAGCCGGTCCTGTGAGACCGGGAAGGAGAACTATGGCGAACAACCATATTGCGGGCGCTGCCGCCCGCACCGTCGCGCCCAGCGAGCTGTGCCAGCGTATGCTGGCTAAAACCAGCAAGGGCACCTGCGGTCCCTGCATCCTGTATCTTGAGGATGGGACCATTTTTTATGGCCGTGCATGCGGTGCCGAGGGTACCGCAACCGGCGAGGTCTGCTTTAACACGTCGCTCGAGGGCTACTTTGAGGTCATGACCGACCCGAGCTATGCCGGCCAAATCGTAACCATGACCTATCCGCAGATCGGCAACTACGGCATTGACGAGACCGATGTCCAGTCGGCCTTCCCCGGCGATACCGCTCGCCCCGCGAGCGCTCCCGCCATGCGCGGCATGGTCGTCCACGACATGTGCGCCACGCCTTCTAACTGGCGCTCGACCGTCAGCGTGCCGGAGTACCTGCGTGCACACGGCATCGTCGCTATCGAGGGCGTCGACACCCGCGCTCTCGTGCGCCACCTGCGCGACAACGGTTCCAAGATGGGCATAATCTCGACGGAGATCTTCGACGTCGACGTGCTTGCTGAGCGCCTGTCCGCCGCGCCCACGCTGGTCGGCGAGAACCTGGTCAAGACCGTGAGCTGCCCTGAGCCCCACGCTTTTGCCGCGAGCGACCTGCCCACTACGCATGACTTTGCGCTTGCCCCTGCCGCTCCTGCCCGCCACAAAGTGGTTGCCTACGACTGCGGCGTGAAGCGCGGCATTCTGGAGGGCCTGGTCCGTGCCGGCTGCGACCTGACCGTCGTGCCGTGGGATACGCCCGCCCAGCAGGTGCTCGATATGAATCCCGATGGCGTCTTTTTGTCCAATGGCCCCGGCGACCCCGATGCCGTGGTGGAGACCTATGAGCAGGTGCAGCAGCTAATCGGCAAGGTGCCGGTTTTTGGCATCTGCCTTGGTCACCAGATGATCAGCTTGGCGTGCGGCGCCCAGATGGAAAAGCTCAAATTCGGTCACCGTGGCGGTAACCAGCCGGTTATGAATCTGGTGAGCCGTCGCGTGGAGATCACCGCGCAAAACCACGGCTTTGGCCTGCTGTTCCCCAGTCTGGGCAAACTGATTCCGGAGCTTTCCGGCGGCGAAACCGAGCATGCGGCCGGCGGCGACCTGCGCGCCTGGGTGCGTCGCGGCATCGCGCCGGTCGTGATGAACGAGCGCTTTGGTCGCATTCGCCTGACACATGTGAACCTCAACGACGGCACCGCCGAGGGCATCCAGCTGCTCGACGCCCCGTGTTTCTCGGTCCAGTACCACCCCGAGGCTTCGCCTGGCCCCACCGATGCCCACTATCTCTTTACCGCCTTTACGCGACTCATGGACGGCGAGGAGAACTACCTGGACATCGACACCGCGAAGGACCGCCTCGCCGGCTGGAATTTCGCCGAGTCCGAGAACGCTGCGACCGAGGAGAACTAACATGCCGAAACGTACCGACATCAAGCGCATCCTCGTTATTGGTTCGGGCCCCATCGTTATTGGCCAGGCCTGCGAGTTCGACTACTCCGGCGCCCAGGCCTGCAAGGTGCTCAAGGAGGATGGCTTTGAGGTCATCCTGGTCAACTCTAATCCGGCGACCATCATGACCGACCCGGGCTTGGCCGACCGCACCTATGTTGAGCCTATCACCGCCGAGTTTATCGAGCGCGTGATCAAGAAAGAGCGCCCGGACGCGCTGCTGCCCACGCTGGGCGGCCAGACCGGTCTGAACGCCGCCGTCGAGCTGGCAAAGGACGGCACGCTTGACAAGTACGGCGTCGAGATGATCGGCTGCGACCTGGCCGCTATCGAGCGCGGCGAGGACCGCAAACTCTTTAACGAGGCCATGGCCGAGATCGGCCTGGAGGTCGCGCGCTCGGGCTATGCCTACAGCGTGGCCGACGCCGAGGCTATCGCCGAGCGCGTGGGATATCCCTGCGTACTGCGCCCGAGCTTTACCCTCGGTGGCGCCGGCGGCGGCATCGCGCATACCCACGAGGAGCTCGTCTCCATCGTGAGCCAGGGCCTTGAGCTCTCGCCTGCCCATGAGGTGCTGGTCGAGGAGTCCATCGAGGGTTGGAAAGAGTATGAGATGGAGGTCATGCGCGACCACGCCGGCAACGGCATCATCGTGTGCTCCATCGAGAACCTCGACCCCATGGGCGTGCACACCGGCGACTCCATCACCGTGGCGCCAGCGCAGACCCTCTCCGACCTTGAGTACCAGCGCATGCGTGTCGCGTCGCTCGCCATTCTGGAGAAGATTGGCGTCGAGACCGGCGGCTCCAACGTGCAGTTTGCCGTGAACCCCCAGACCGGCCGCCTGATCGTCATCGAGATGAACCCGCGCGTGAGCCGTTCGTCCGCACTGGCCTCCAAGGCCACGGGCTTCCCCATCGCCAAGGCCGCCGCTCGCCTGGCCGTGGGCTACACGCTCGACGAGATCGTCAACGACATCACCAAGGCAACGCCCGCCTGCTTTGAGCCCACAATCGACTACTGCGTCGTCAAGGTGCCGCGCTTTGCCTTCGAGAAGTTTAAGGGCACTGATCCTACGCTCACCACGCGCATGAAGGCCGTGGGCGAGATTATGGCGATCGGCCGCACCTTTGAGGAGGCCTTCGGCAAGGCCATGCGCTCACTGGAGGACGGGCATCAGGGCATTTGTGCCGGTGGCAAGGAGGGTGCCGACAAGCTGAGCGACGATGAGCTCGCTCAGGCCGTGGCAACCCCGACCGAGCACCGCATCTTCTTTGTGGTCGAGGCCCTGCGCCGTGGCTGGGACATCGCCCGCATCCACGCCATCTGCGGTATCGATCCGTGGTACCTCAACCGCATCAACGACATGGTGCAGGTCCAGGAGAGCATCCGCGGCCTGCGTGTGGAGGATATCGACGCCGACGCGATGCGCCTGCTCAAGCAGTATGGTACGAGCGACGCCGAGATCGCCGCGTTGACCGGCTCGGACGAGCGCTTTGTGCGCGCCTATCGCAAGGGTCTGGGCGTGGTTCCCAGTATGAAGACGGTCGATACCTGCGCTGCGGAGTTCTCGAGCGCCACGGAGTACCACTACAAGACGTACGAGAACATCTACCGCACGAGCCCGGATGCCAAGAAGTGCGTGGCTCCCGACGAGACCACGCCGGCGGACAAGCCCAAGGCGATGATCCTGGGCGCCGGCCCCAACCGCATTGGCCAAGGTATCGAGTTCGATTACTGCTGCGTGCACGCGAGCTACGCACTGGCGGCTCGCGGCTTCGAGACCATCATGGTCAACTGCAACCCCGAGACCGTTTCGACTGACTACGACACCTCGGACCGCTTGTACTTTGAGCCGCTCACCTACGAGGACGTCATGGACGTTATCGATGTCGAGCGCCCCGACGGTGTCGTGGTGACGCTCGGCGGCCAGACTCCGCTTAAGCTGGCGCGCATGCTCGAGGAGAGCGGCGTGAACATTATGGGCACCAAGCCCGATGCCATCGACTTTGCCGAGGACCGCGAGCGCTTCGCCGCTCTGCTCGACAAGCTGGGCATCATGTACCCGCCGGCGGGCCAGGCCACCTCGTTTGAGGAGGCCGAGGCCGTGGCCGCGCACATCGGCTATCCGCTGCTGGTGCGCCCGAGCTATGTGCTGGGCGGCCGCGGCATGATGATCGCCTACGATGCCGAGCATCTGCGCGATTACATGGCCGAGGCCGCGCGCATTAGCCCCGACTACCCGGTGTATCTGGACCGCTTCCTGGAGGGTGCGATTGAGTCCGATGTCGACGCCCTGTGCGATGGCGAAGAGGTATACATCGGCGGCATCCTGGAACATATTGAGGAGGCCGGTATTCACTCCGGCGACTCTGCGACCTGCATCCCACCGTTTAGCTTTAGCGAGAGCCTGCAGGCGAAGCTCCGCGAGACTACGCGCCGCATCGCGATGGCGCTGGGAGTCCGCGGTCTGGTCAATGTGCAGTATGCCATCAAGGGCGAGACCGTCTACGTGATCGAGGCCAACCCGCGCGCCAGCCGTACCGTGCCGTTCATCTCCAAGGCCACCGGCGTGCCGCTGGCCAAGTGCGCGGCGCGCATCATGGCAGGCGATTCCATCGCGAGCTTGGGCCTGCCGAGCGACGAACGTCAACTGGACTGGTTCTGCATGAAGGAAGCCGTCATGCCCTGGGGTCGTTTCCCGGGCGCCGACGTCATCCTGGGGCCTGAGATGAAGTCGACGGGCGAGGTCATGGGTATCGCTAAGAGCTATCCCGAGGCATACGCCAAGACGCAGCTGGCGATCGACTACAAGCTGCCCGACCCGAGTTGCGGCAAGGTGTTCATTAGCGTGTGCGACCGCGACAAGCGCCATATCCTTTCGGTCGCCCGTATCCTGCGCTATCTGGGCTTTGACATCTGCTCTACCGAGGGTACGGCGCGCGTGCTGCGTGGAGGCAACGTGACGTGCGAGATCGTGGAGAAGATAAGTGGCCCGCACGACGGCGAGCGCCCCAACATCGGCGACCTCATCGCCGATGGCAAGATCGCGGTGATCATCAACACGCCGTACGGTCCGGGCTCGCGCGGCGACGGCTATCTGCTGCGCACCGAGGCAGTGCGACGCGGTGTGACCTGCGTGACCGCGATGTCTGCCGCCAACACGTACGTGAGTGCCATCGAGGCGGTGCGTGAGGACCAGCAGGGTCACGGCAGCGCCAACGACATGGGCATGGACGTCATCGCCCTGCAGGACCTGCCGCAGCACACGGTGTAATGTGACCTGGTCGGCCGGGGCGGCAGCCGGACACTTTCTCTCGGAAACTGGGCTTCGCGAAGTTTTCCGAGAGAAAGGACCGCCTCCCGCCCCGGCCTACGGTGACTCGGTTGCACCGTGTGCTGCCGAAGGGGCTTTGTGCGATGACTAGGGCTGAATAGAAAATGAGTGTGGGCGCCGTCGTTCGTTTGAACGACGGCGCCCACGTTTTGGATTTATTGGGCTGTGGCGGTGAAGGTTGTTTTGTCGGCGGCGATGTGCACGTGCAGCTTTGCCTGACCGTCGCAGCTGATGAGCACGCCTACCTCGAACGGGGTTCCCGTCTTGTCGTAGGTCGAACGCACGATGCGCATCGCCGCCTTACCGGTGTTCTGTCCCAAAAGACGCGCCTCATGCTTGTCGAGGTTGACCGTCTCGTAGACGGCATCGACGCTTGCGGGCAGGATGCCGGTCTTTTCCGCGATGTAGGCGTAGAGCGAGCCATCCACGTCTTTGCGCGTGAGCTCGGGGCAAAGTGACACGGGGATATAGACGTAGTTGAGCTCCATGGGTTTGTCGTTGGCGAGACGCAGGCGGCGAATCTCCCAGACGGGTGTCCCTTCGGGCACTTTGAGCCCGGAGGCGATGCCGCGGACGGCCGGTATGCTTGAAAAGGCGAGAATCTGCGAGCTCGGAACCCGTCCCGCTTCGCGCATCCGCGCGCTGAAATTCAGGGCCAGGTCGATGCCGGGTGCTGAAGTTTGGGGCTTGATGAACGTGCCCTGGCCGCGCTTGCGCACCACGCGCCCCTCGATGACGAGATCTTGGAAGCAACGGCGCACGGTCGCGCGCGATAACTCCAGCCGCTCACAGATTTCGAGCTCGCGTGGCAGCGGCGTCTTGGTGTCGAACGCCTGGCTGGCGATAAGCAGAGCGATTCGATGTTTAAGCTGGACATAGAGCGGCGTATCACCGCTGCGGTCGAAGGGTTCGGAGGCGAGAAACGAGATCATATCCATGGGGTACCTCCATGTCGTGGGCGTACGTGACATGGTCTGACACTGCGGGGCAAACCGGAGATGCCAGGCCCGATTCTTGCTGGTATGTATGGTGCATAAGGAACATAAAACATTTATCAGGCAATCTACCTGCTATTTTAAAAATAATTAGAAGAAAAATAATTTAGGCACAAAAATAGTTGCTACCGTTAACCGATGAATAGTTACCGTTCGCAACTATTTTCTTGTACCGAACATGCCCCGGCGCAGCAATAATCTCAGCAAAAAGCAAAGCCGTGCGACACACGGCAGGTCGAGAGGAGACTGCATGCGGTATCTGGTAATGGTCAGTCACGGAACGCTCGCTCCCGGACTGCACAGTGTCCTCAAGATGCTCGGCAATGACGCCCCGAACATCTTGTCGACGAGTCTCGTGGACGGCATGGGCGCTGACGAGTATGTCGAGAACGTCAAGGCGATGCTCGCTCCCGTTACCGCTGATGACGAGGTTGTCCTGCTTGGTGACATCCTGGGCGGATCGCCGCTCACCAATGCCATGAACACGCTGGCCGAGAAGGGTTTGCTCGCCCACACCATTGCCTTCGGCGGTATGAATCTGCCCATGGCTATGACCGCCATGATGGGGCTTGCCACCATGGACCTGGATTCCCTCAAGCAGATGATGCTGCAGGAGGGCAAGAACGGTATGTCCGAGCTCGTTGTCCCGACCGATGACGCCGACGACGAGGACGACGACATCTAGGCAGCGCATCCGCCCAAATTTTCGTGATGGAGCGGGGGTTAAGAGGAAAGACCCCCGGTGATAAAGAAAGGGAGAACGCATGATTTCGTTCATCCGTATTGATGACTGTATGATCCATGGACAGACCGTTACCCGTTGGGCCCTCGAGTATCCCTGCGACGGTCTTATCGCCGTCAACGACGCTGCAGCGTCCAACCCCGTGCTCAAGGAGGCCTACAAGAGTGCCTCGGGCAAGAAGACGTTCGTGTGGACCAAGGAGCACTTCAAGGAGGTCTCCGAGAAGGTTCTCAAGTCCGACACCAAGTACTTCCTGATCACCAAGAACCCGCTCGACATGAAGGAACTTCTCGTCGATTTTGGCTTTAAGCCCGGCATGGACCGCATCATCGTCGGTCCCTGCAACGATCGTCCCGGCACCACCAAGCTTGGCAACAACCAGTCGATCACGCAGGAAGAGGCCCAGGCGCTCGAGGATCTCACCAACGCCGGCTACACGGTCGAGTTCGCCCTTATCAAGGAGAAGTCCATCGGTGAGTGGCCCAAGTTCCGCGGTCAGTTTGGCTTCTAGTTAGGCGCCAGCCGCATTTTGGTATCTACAGCCCTTGGTGAAAGGGGCTGAGGAATAAAGAAAGGGGAAAGCATGGCAATCAATGCATTCCAAGCCGCGCTGTTCGGCCTGTTCGCCTGCCTGGCATCACTGCCTGGCATGGGCGGCACGACGATCGGCAACTACACTCTGGGTCGTCCTCTGGTCGCCGGCCTCATCGTCGGCATCATCATGGGCGATATGCAGACGGGCATCCTCGTCGGCGCTGCCATCCAGGTTGTCTACATCGCTCTCGTGACCCCCGGCGGAACCGTCTCCGCCGACGTCCGCGCCGTGTCCTATATCGGTATCCCGCTGGCGATCCTCGCCATCAAGAACTCGGGCATCGATCCCGCCTCCGCTGAGGCTGCCGGCATGGCCGCATCCCTCGGTGCCGCCGTCGGCACGCTCGGCACTGTGCTCTTCTATGGCACCGCCACCATCAACCTGGTGTGGCAGGGCATGGGCTGGAAGTGGCTCGAGAAGGGCGATCTCCACAAGCTCTACCTGGTCAACAACGTTCTGCCTTGGATCGGTCACATCGTCTGCTCGTTCCTCCCGACGTTCATCATCACCATGGGCGGCACCGCCATGGTCGACCTCATGAAGACCTACATGCCCATGGACGGCATCGCGATGAAGACGCTGTTCACCGTCGGCTCGCTGCTGCCTACCGTCGGTATCGCCATCCTGCTCAAGCAGGTCATCTCTAAGCCCACGGACTTTCTGACGTTCTTCTTCGGCTTCACCCTGTCCGCTGTTATGGGCTGCAACCTGATCGCCGCTGCCGGCATCGGCTGCTTCTTCGCCCTGATCAACTATGAGATCGCTTCGCTCAAGATCGACCTCGCAAACGCTCCCAAGGCAGCTATCGCCTCGGGCTCCGATGATGAGGAAGAGGAGGACATCTAATGGCAGAGAAGAAAAAGCTCTCTAAGAAAACGCTTGCCAAGTCGTTCCGCAACTGGTCCTATGGCAACCTGACTTGCTTCTCGCAGGAGCACATGCAGACCTTCGGTTACCTGTGCGCCATGCTTCCGATCGTCGAGGAGCTCTACGACACGCCCGAGGAGCAGAAGCAGGCCCTCCAGACCTACTCCGCGTTCTTCAACACCGAGCCGCAGATCGGCACCATGATTGTCGGCGTCACCGCCGGCCTCGAGGAGGCTCGCGCAAACGGCGAGGCCATCGACGACGACGCCATCAACGGCATCCGCGCCGGCCTCATGGGCCCGCTCGCCGGCCTTGGCGACTCGCTGATCGTCGGTACCCTGATCCCGATCCTGCTCGGTATCGCCCTCGGTCTCTCGACCGGCGGCTCTCCGCTCGGTGCCATCTTCTATATTGTCGTGTGGAACCTGCTCATGTTCCTTGGCATGCGCTTTGCCTACAACCAAGGCTATGAGCTCGGCGGCAAGGCGGTCGAGGCACTGGTCGGACCCAAGGCAAAGGCTCTTCGCGATTCCATCGTGATGGTCGGTACCATGGTCATCGGTGCCGTGGGCGCAACTTGGGTCTCCATCACCTGCAGCCCCAACCTGGTGCTGCCCGGCGGCGGTAAGTTCCAGGACACGCTCGACGGCATCTATCCGCACCTGCTGCCGATGATCTTCATCATCTTCTGCTGGTACATGATAACCAAGAAGAAGGTCAACCCCATAGTCATGATGCTGATCCTCGTTGTGATCGCATTCGTGGGCGTTGTTATTGGTTTCTTCGACCCGGCGCTGAGCTACTAGTCATCATCCTTTGACCCCCTGTAAGGCCGTGCGGCCTCAACCGCACGGCCTTCTGATTTTACGCCGCCCTTCAAGGGCAATATGGCCAGCGACCTCCATCGCCTATACGACACCCGCTATATTGCTCTTGAAAGATGACGTATTCGATAAACGATGCACTTGCGCATAATGCACGCTTTGCACGAGGAGGACCATATGCACGAGAAACATGGACACGACCTTTCGCGCGACGACTTGATCCGCGAGGCAAAGATGCAGACCGATGCTATTCAGCGGCTCAACGTTTGGCTGCGCCTGGGCTATTCGCTCGTGGCGATTGGCTTTTTGATGGGGATGTGGGGTATGCAGGGAGGCCCCGGCTGGGGTGTCCCCGTGGGCATCGTGTGCCTAGTGGTGGGCACTCCGCTTTCGATCGTGCTTAAGGTTGGCACGACCAACGCCAAAAAGAATGTCGAGCGCATGCTCGAGGCCGCGGGTATCGACGTTGAGGAGCTTATGCGACGCAAGAAGGACGAGCAATAGACTTCCGCGTTGGGGTATCATAAATAATTGTTGCGAATGTTAACTAATGTACGGCAAATGACGGTTTTATGGCCCTTCTAGAGTTGCAAAGGACAATATCCCCAGTGGATTACGATGACGTCGCTCGAAAACTGATCGTGTACTCACGTTCCCTTGCCAAGGGATCCTTGAGTGCTGCCGGCGGCGCCAGTGTGGGCGAGGCACCGGTTTTACAGTATCTATCGGGTATTGACGGTGACGTCATTCCCTCCGAGATTGCCAAGAAGCTGAAATTCTCCCGTGCGCGCATGTCGCATATCTTGGATTCACTCGAGAGCAAGGGTTACGTTCAGCGCAGGACCGATCCAAACGATCGTCGGCGTGTGCTGGTGAGCATCACCGAGGAAGGCCGTGATTTCGCGGCGAAAAAAAATGCCGAGAGTGTGGCATCGCTCTCGAAACAACTCTCAGCGCTCGGCGAGCACGATGCCCAGGAGCTCGTGCGCATTCTGAATAAAGCCTATAGCCTTACCTATGATGCCGACGACTACCTGGACAATCTATAAGGATAAAGGCAGACATTTAGGTGCATCTTGAAATGCACCCGGGACAGTTGCGCCCATTGACTACCGTCAGCATCTCATTCCAAACCAAATCAGCCAACGTACGTCATGGCAATCCCCGGTAGGTCGCAGGGTGGCGGCTGAGCCTTTCCCTCGGGAAACTTCGCGAAGCCCAGTTCCCGAGGGAAAGGTATGGTCTGTGTAATACCAGATAAACAGTACATTTTTGCTAGATTGGTATTTGACTGAAGAACCAATTGGTATGGCTTATTAAGCCCACCTTGCCGTTGACGCTCATTTTACTGCCGCTGGTGGACTTCCGAACTTGGTTGCGCAAGTGCTCCCATATATTGATATGACCTAGTAGGTGGCTATCTGGTTACTACCAGTTGGCCCCTTGGTAACGGGTGGCCCCATTGTGCGGAATGTACCGAACATCCCCGTTTGATACGTTTTCCCATGCTGCCGGGGGGCGTCCTCGGCACCTCAGCATCTCGGAAGAAAGGAGACCAGGTGCGCAGGAATTCCATTTTTACGAAACGGTGGGTGAAGGGAAGCGCGGTCCTCGTTGCCACTGCAGCGACGCTCGTGTTTGCCAATCCCCAGCAGGCGATTGCCACGCCACTCAAGGGCGTCGACTCAGCGACCGTGTCCCAGTCTGCCTCGAATGTCGTCGACATCGATTTCGCTGACGGCATCAAGGGCCGTATTACGTTCCTCGAGGACGGTATTTTCCGTTATAACGTCGACCCCAAGGGTGAGTTTTCCGATTACGCCACACCGCGCAGTAAGTCCCACACGGCTAAAATCCAGGCTCAGCCCGATACCTCGGACACCTACAGCAAGCCGAGTGCGACGGTTGCCGACAAGGGCGACACTATCGAGATCACCGGCGGAAAGGCGACCGTGATCCTGGACAAGGCGACTGGCAAGATGAGTATCAAGTCAGGCGACCGTGTCGTGGTTTCCGAGTCCGCGTCCCTCGACCTTGATAAGAAGGGTACCGTCCAGACGCTCGCCAAGGAGAAGTCCGAGAACTTCTTTGGCGGCGGCACCCAGAACGGACGCTTCCTGCACACCAACCAGACGATCGCCATCTCCAACACGAACAACTGGACCGATGGCGGCGTTGCCTCGCCCAACCCGTTTTATTGGACGAGTGACGGCTACGGCGTGCTCCGAAACACGTTTGCAGAGGGTTCCTACGACTTCGGTTCCACGGACTCATCGACGGTCACGACTTTGCACAGCGAGAATGAGTTTGATGCCTACTACTTCGTGGCGACCAACGAGGGCGCTTCGAACGTGGCAACCGAGATGCTGCAGGACTACTACAAGGTGACCGGTAACCCGGTACTGCTGCCCGAGTACGGGTTCTACCTTGGTCATCTTAATGCCTATAACCGTGATGGCTGGTCAACGACCTCGGGTCAAAAGAAGTGGGAGACCAAGGGCAGCAAGTCCTCGAGCGAGAAGGGCGACGTTAAGTACGAGTCTGGCATGTCGACGGGCTACAAGCTCGACGGCACACTTGCGGCCGAGACGCTCAACGGTGAGGGCCCTACGGTTGATACCGAGAACATGAAAGCGACCGATTTCGACCGCCAGTTCTCTGCTCGGCAGGTTATCGATGACTACGAGGACAACGACATGCCACTCGGCTGGTTCCTGCCGAACGACGGCTACGGCGCCGGCTATGGCCAGAACGGTTACTACAAGACCGGCGGCGTCAACTCCGACGGAGCGAGCTCGGCCGACCGCCTTAACGCTGTGCGTGCCAATGTCGACAACCTTAAGAAGTTCACCGAGTATGCCAACTCCAAGGGTGTGAGCACGGGCTTGTGGACCCAGTCCAACCTTGAGCCCGACAGCAACCCTGAGACCCCGTGGCATCTGCTTCGCGACTTCGACGCCGAGGTCAAGACGGGAGGCATCACTACCCTTAAGACCGACGTTGCCTGGGTTGGATCTGGCTACTCCTTTGGTCTCAATGGCATCAAGACAGCTTATGACACGGTGACGACCGGCGCTAACAAGCGCCCCAACATCATCACGCTCGATGGTTGGGCCGGCACGCAGCGCTTTGGTGGCATTTGGACCGGAGACCAGTATGGCGGTAACTGGGAGTACATTCGCTTCCATATCCCCACGTATATCGGTCAGAGTCTTTCGGGCAACCCCAACATCGGCTCCGACATGGATGGCATCTTTGGCGGCGACCCCATCATCTCTGCGCGTGACTACCAGTGGAAGACGTTCACGCCCTCTATGCTTGACATGGACGGTTGGGGCACCTACCGTAAATCGCCCATGACGCACGGCGATCCCTACACAGGCATCTCGCGCTTCTACCTCAAGCTCAAGGCGCAGCTCATGCCCTATATCTACACGAGCGCGGCCTCGGCGGCCAACATCGACACGGGTAACGGCGATGCCGGCCTGCCCATGATCCGCGCCATGCTGCTTTCTGACAACTCCGAGTACGCCGCAAGCACTTCGACACAGTACCAGTATATGTTCGGTGAGAACTTCCTAGTGGCACCGGTGTATCAGGATACCCAGGCAGATGAGAACGGCAACGACATTCGCAATGGGATCTACCTCCCCAACTACGGCACCGACGAGAATCCCACCATCTGGATCGACTACTTCTCGGGTAAGCAGTATCGCGGCGGCCAGGTTCTCAACAACTACGAGGCTCCGCTTTGGAAGCTGCCGCTGTTTGTGAAGGCCAACGCTATCGTGCCGATGTACGCCGAGAACAACAACCCCGAGGCAGTGAGCGACACCAACACCAAGGGTACCGACCGCAGTCAGCGTATCGTCGAGTTCTTCGCCACCGAGGGCGACGGCACCTTTACGCAGTACGAGGACGACGGCTCCTCCATCGAAAACAACACGACTGAGGACGATTCCTACGGCACGATCGACAATATCTCCTACGGTGAGCATGTGAGCACCGTCTACAGCTCCAAGGCCGCAGGCGGCACCGCGACCTTTACCGCCGAGGCCTCGCAGGGCGGCTACAACGGCTACGACTCCAACCGCACCACGACCTTCGTGGCCAATGTGTCCGCCAAGCCCACGAGCGTTGTCGCCAAGAACGGCGGATCCGCACTCAACGTGGTTGAGGTCGACTCGCAGGAGGCCTTTGACGCCGCGACCCCCGAGGCCGGCCAGGCGGTCTACTTCTACAGCGAGACCCCCAACCTCAACCACTACGGCAGCGATGCGGACGGCACCGAGGCCGAGCAGGGCGAGAGCTTCAACAACACCAAGATCACCACGAACCCCAAGGTCTACGTCAAGTTCGCGAAGACCGATGTTGCTGCAGCGGCGCAGACGCTTGAGCTGGGCGGTTTCGTGAACGCCGACGCCACGCTCACAGCCGATCGCCTCAACGAGAACCTCTCCGCACCCACGAACCTTGCTGCCCCCGAGGACGTCACGACCCCAACGAGCATCAAGCTCACCTGGGGAAAGGTCGATGGTGCTACCTCCTACGACCTTAAGGTCGACGGCACTGTGTTTGCCGTGGGTGATGCGGCCGAGTTCACGCACACCGACCTCGCCTACAATAGCAAGCACACCTACCAGATTCGTTCACGCAACGCCGAGGGTTACTCCGCCTGGAGCGATGTGCTCGAGGCGAACTCCGCACTCGATCCGTGGCGGAACGTCCCCGACGCCGAGGAAATCACCTGGGAGGGCTCACTTTACGGCAGCCATAAGGCCGAGCTTGCCTTCGACCATGAGTTCCAGTCGGGCGACGGCGGTTTCCACTCCGGTGGCAACGATCTAGGCAAGGCGCTTACCGTTGACTATGGACGCGCTTACAAGCTCGATAAGCTCGAGTACTATCCGCGCGATGACGCCGGCAACGGCACTGTGACCAAGATGCGTGTTGAGACGAGTCTCGATGGCGTCCACTGGACGAGCCAGGAGGTCGATTGGGCACGTTCCGCTGATTGTAAGACGGTAGCGTTTGACGGCACCGTGGCCGCCCGTTACGTGCGCATGACACCGCTCGCCTCGGTCGGCAATTTCTTCTCCGCGTCCGAGATTGCCATCTACAAGACCGACGGCACGGATGGCTTCGCCGTGGGCTCCAACCTCAACAAGGCCACGATCTCCGACGGAGACTACTCCAACATGAAGAACTATCTGGGCCTCGAGAATCGCGAGCCCGATACCCCGACGTTCGGTTCGCAGATCCGCGACCACTTCGCCGACCTCAACGATAACGGCGTTTACGACGTGTACGATTACTCGTTCACCATGGCGGGTCTTGACGGCGGCACTAAACAAAAGGGCAAGGTCGCAGGTTCGCTCGCGGTGATTCCGAGCAAGACCGAGGTCGAGGCCGGTGATGAGATCACCGTTGATGTCTATGCGGCCGACGCTAAGAACGTCAACGCCCTGGGCGCTCTCGTCAACTTCAAGAGCGACCAGTTCGAGTTTGTGTCCGAGAGCATCGCGCAGGACGGCTCGACTGCCGGCATGGAGAACCTGTCTCGCGAGAAGGTCCAGTTCGCGGACAGAACGCAGACTATCAATCTCGCCTTTGCCAACCGCGGCGATGGCAAGCTCTACAACGGTACCGGCGCGGTGGCGAGTTTCAAGCTCAAGGCCAAGACCGCCGGCAAGGTCGAACTGCCCTCGACATCTTGGCTCATCGGTCCGGCATGCGACGCGCTTGAGTTTGCGAGCGACGGCACGGTGACGATGCCGGATGTTCCTCAGCCAACGGTCGCCGAGTACGGTCAGGATGCCTTCAACATCACGATGACCAACGATGAGCTCACGACCGACGACGGGACCAACGTCGAGAAACTTATCCAGCAGAAGAGCTATAACGCGCTGTTCGATAATAACGAGGGCGACAACGGCTTTGAGTTCCTATGGAACTGGAGCGGCAACTGGGACAGCGAGGGTAAGCTTCCGAGTTACGTGAAGCTTCCCACCACGATGACATTCGCATTTAAGACGCCGTCGAAACTCGATAGTGTCGAGGTCGTTAACCGCAACGGTGGCAACGGAACCGTGCAGAAGATCAAGGCTGTCGTGACGTTCGAGGATGGCTCGACCCAAGAGTTCGCGGGCGGGGAGTACGATTCCTTCCGGGCTCGCTACGCCTTTGGCCTCTCTGCCGAGAACAAGGGCAAGAAGGCGACCAAGGTCGAGGTCACGCCGCTTGAGGCATCGGGTGACCAGATGCTCACACTGCGTGAGGTCAACTTCAACTACACGCAGGGTGTCGAGGCCATCGAGGGTGTCGAGCTAGGCAAGAACCAGACCGAGTTCTTTGAAGGCGACGTTACGCTCGTCGACGCCAAGGCCACGCCTGAGAGCGCCGGCTACCCCTATGTGACGGTCGAGAGCTCCGACCCCTCTGTGGTAAGCGTCTCCGCTGTTCAGGCTGGCGATAGCGTGAGCTACTACCTGCGTGCCAACAAGGCCGGCAAGGCAAAGATCACGGTGGCGTCGGTACTCGACCCCTCCAAGACCGCATCCTATGAGGTCGAGGTCAAGGCTGGTGTCGATACCTCTGCGCTCGTGGCAGCGCTTTCCAAGGCCGCGGGCTACAGCGAGTCCGTCTACACTAAGGATTCCTATAAGGCTCTCACCGCTGCGGTCGAGGCGGCTCAGAAGCTCCTCGACGGCGGCCAAGGCAGCTATAGCAAGAAGGATGTCGCAGACGCCACAGCCAAGATCGAGAAGGCAATCGACGGCCTCAAGATGCGCCCTGTCGATGAGAAGATTCTTATCAACACGCCCGAGAACCGCAAGAACGTCAAGGTGGCCGGTTTCTCGAGTGAGGCCGACTACGAGGGCAGCAACGCCGTCAACGCTCTCGACGGCGACGAGCGGACGCTTTGGCACAGCGACTGGGCCCATGGGACCGGTATGCCCCAGTATCTGAGTGTCGACCTGGGCCGCGACTACGATCTCACCGACGTTACATTCCTGCCGCGCCAGGACGGCGGCACTAACGGCGATATCTTCGAGGCCGAGATACTGGTCTCCGACACTGCCGACGGTTATGAGATGGGCACCGCCGTGTCGATGGGTACGTTTGCCTTCGACAACGACGGCCACGTACTCACCGACCGTGGCGACTGGAAACAGATGAGCTTTGGCGCCGCGCGCGGTCGCTACGTGACCGTCAAGGTGATTCACGCCGGCGGTGGCGACGTCGATGCCTACTGCAGCGTGGCGGAGCTCAAGTTCTACGGTACGGCCGTTCCCGATCCGGTGGCGAAGGATGATCTCGCTACCGCGATCGAAAAGGTTGATGCCGAGGTTGCTGCCGGCGACCTCAAGGCCGGTGACTACACCGAGGCCTCCTGGACGGCGCTCGAGAACGCCCTGGCGAGCGCCCGCGCCATCTTGAGCGACGAGAACGCCACGCAGGACGAGGTCGACCAGGCGCTCAGGGCGCTCGAGAGCGCCCGCGGCGCGCTCGAGAAGACCCCGGTGGCCCCGGTCGAGAATCCGACTAAGAAGCAGCTCAAGGCCCTGGTCAAGCAGGCGAAGGAGACTGACACCAGGGGCAAGACGGCCGAGTCTGTCAAGGCCCTGACGGATGCCATTACCTACGCCGAGGACGTCTTGGGTGATGAGAATGCTTCCGACACCCAGCTCCAGGCGGCCTATGACCAGCTCAAGCTGGCTATTGAGAGCCTCAAGGATGCCGATTCCGGCAATCAGGGCGGCTCGGGCAACCAGGGTTCCGGCAATGGCTCGAACGGCGGCAACCAGGCGGGCAAGCCCGCAGGCGACAAGGCCCAGGGCAGCAAGAAGAACGGTTCGGCGATTCCCAATACCGGAGACCAGACGGCGGCGACCGTCGCGACCGTCGGTGGTCTTGGCGCCATCATCGCCGCGATCGGCGCTTTCTTCCATCGTCGCAGCAAGGCTAAGTAGCCCCAGCAACAGCTAAGCAAGCGTGCCCGCCGTCCCACCCAAGGACGGTGGGCACGCTTTTTGAATGTGGGCGGAAAGCTCCGACCCTTCGGCCTTAATCTCGCAAAGCGTTCCGTCTCCCGCCGAACACATCAGCATCGGCAGCTATACTACTCTCAGTAGTTAAGGGTCGCGGATCCGCCGCGTCACCGCTCTCAACAGGAGGTCTTTGTTTATGGCAGATCAAAAGCCGGTTGTCGGGATCATCATGGGTTCCAAGTCCGATCTGGGCGTTATGGAAGGTTGCACCGCCGAGCTCGAGGCGCTGGGCGTGCCCTATGAGCTTGTCATTGCGAGCGCACACCGCACACCGGCGAAGGTCCACGAGTGGGCTTCGACTGCCGCCGATCGCGGTATCAAAGTGATTATCGCCGCCGCCGGCAAGGCCGCTCACCTGGGTGGTGTCGTGGCCGCCTTTACACCGCTGCCGGTTATCGGCGTACCTATGAAGACGAGTGACCTGGGCGGTATGGATTCGCTGCTGTCGATGGTGCAGATGCCTTCGGGCGTGCCCGTGGCCTGCGTTGCCATCAACGGCGCCAAGAATGCCGCCATCTATGCCACTCAGATTCTGGGTGCTTGCGACCCCGAGTACCGCAGGGTTATCGAGAAGATGAAGCAGGAGATGGCCGACGCCTAGGCGTTCCGCCGTTTCACCGCAGTATAAGGAGAGCCATGTCCGACTATCAGGGAAAACGATTCAAGGCTTCCCAGATTCCCGATCCGTCGAAGCCGGGTACTGCCCATGCGGCGCAGCAAGGTCGGACATCCTCTCCTCAGCAGCCGCGCGCGCCGCGTTCCGTAACGCCGACGTCCCATCGCCGCCAGGATACGCCGGCTGCGTATCGCCCTTCATCATATGGCACGGCAAAGAAGCAGGCTCAGACGACGAGGCAGCTGAGTGACGCGCCGTCCAACTATGCCGAGCAGCCGCGTAAGAAACGCCGATCCATCATTCCCATCTTGCTCATCATCGTGGGCATCGGCCTGATTGTCGCCGCCGCCGCTATCTTTATTAATGCCCAGATTGGCTATAAGCAGGCGAGCGATTCGTATCAGAAAATCGAGAAGCAATATGTAAGCGATAAGGACGCCAGTGGCGTGCCGATTATCGACTTTGATGCGCTTGCTCAGACGAACCCCGAGATTGTGGGTTGGATTTACGTGCCGGGAACCAACATCAACTATCCCGTGGTACAGACCAACAACAACTCCAAATACCTCAACACGCTGTTTGACGGTACATCTAACGCGTCCGGTGCCATTTTCTTGGATAGTGATGACACCGCGCCGGGAATGGTCGACCAGCAGACCACGATTTACGGCCACCATATGAACGACGGATCGATGTTCAATGTGATTTCGGACACCACCGACCAGGCGACGTTCGATAGCATCGAGTGCGTGTATTACATCACGCGCGATGCAACGTATAAGCTGCGACCGCTGGCGACCAAGGTCGTCGAGGATACGTATGCCAAGGCGCGCACGCCTAATTTTGAGGGTGACGACGGGCTCAAGAACTACCTGTCCGAGATGCTCGACGGCGCTTCGGCAGTGGCGAGTGATGCAGGCGATCGCGCCGCCTCGGCAACCAAGGTCGTGACGCTCGTGACCTGTCGCTCGCTGTCATTGAGCAATACGCGCGCCGTCATGGTGCTCACGCCGGTCGAGGAATAGATTGTTGAGAGTAGCTAAAAGAGCCCGTCCCAAATGAGCTACTCGATGACGGTGAAAGGGGAAATGATGCTCGAGAATGGCAAAACGATGCCTTCGATTGATGCTTGGCTGCGCGAGGCCAAAGCCGACGCTTCGGCGCCGGCGTGCGGTATGTATCTGACGCATAACGGCGTGGTGCGTGCGACGCCCAAGGCCGAGGTGCGCGGAGTCGAGACCGATGGCGTGGCGCCGGGCCGCAAGGTGGGAGGCATGGTCTTTGACTACGACGCCGAAAAGGTGCGGTCTGCTATTGAAGCCACGCGCGCGATGCCAGGCATCGGCTATGTGCGCGTGTGGCTGGCGAGCGGCGAGCTTTCCGTGGGCGACGATATCATGCTCGTGCTCATTGGCGGAGACATTCGTCCGCACGTGGTCGATGCCCTGCAGTCGCTTGTCGGCACCATCAAGAATGAATGCGTGAACGAGGTAGAGCGCGAGGCATAGGGCTTTGCGATCGATTCGAGTCCATTTGTAGCAAAAGCCCGCTGGCAGTTAGGCTGAACTGCCAGCGGGCTTACTTATCCGTTGGAACCGACTTGCAGCAGCGCCAGCGCTATACGCGTGTGGCGTCCTTGGGGCTCATGGTCATGCTCTGGAAGCGATTTTCCATGTATTCATTATCGAAGTACGTGCCGTAGAACTGCGCAACGGGAATATCGTTGACCGTGCCGTTGACGCGCTGATACCAGTAGTCGAGCGATTGCAGCGTCATGACGCCGTCGACCAGCATGATGATGGTAAAGATGACGGTGGCTGAGTAACGACTCTTCCAGGGAATCATGTTGATGAGCTTGAGCAATCTGGGCAGCAGCAGCTTGATCCAGATGAGGCCACCCAGACCCCACAGGCAGGCGAAGCCTGTGCAGGTACGTCCGCCGGTAAGGACGGCGAGCGGATCGGGCATGCCAAAGAGCTTCATATGCGAGTAGCTCCACGAGACCACGCCAAACGAGGTCTGCATAAACCAGCCCACGAACACCTCAAAGCTTGCACCGAGCAGTGCGCTCACCAAAAAGATAATGATGGGGTTCTTTTTGTAGAAGCGGTTGAGCACCATGGTCATGAGCACAGCGCCAAATCCGTAGATGGGGCTGAAGGGGCCAAACAGCATGCCGGCGCGGTTCTGGTAGACGCCCGGGTCGTCGACCGTCATGTGCCAGATGTCCTCGGCGATCAGGCCGAGTATGCAGCAGACAAAGAATACCCAGAACAGGTTGAAGTAGTTGAGCTTGATGTAGCCTTCGCCGGTTTCATCGCGCCCGAGCATGCCCTCGGCGGCGGCGTCGCGATCGAGCATCTCCTGCAGGCGGCGCTGCAGCTCGCGCTCCTGGCGCAGCGTGGGGTCGACGGTTGCCGAAAGTGCAACAAGGATGCCGAGCTGGATCGCGGGACGCAGCAGGAAGGGCCCGATGCCCTGGAGCATCACGTCGACCAAAAGCTCGACGACGGTGAATGCAATAAGGATGTAGGACAGGCGGGCGGCGTTGCGGCGCTGGTTTTTGATAAGGTCCAGGCCAAAGATGATTAGGATGACGGCACTTGCCGCAGAGAGCATGATGCCGGCGACGATAAGGCCGACTGCGACGAGCGTGTTGTCGCCGAGCTTTTCGGTGGCGTTGCCGTTAACAAGTGCCGTGATGACCTGCCACATAAAGGCAGCGACCGACGGGAGCGTGCCCACGCCGGAAAGGATGCACAGGACGGCGTACACCTTAATGATGAGGGGAATCTTCTTGACCTCTGTGGCGCTGGGGACGCTGGGGTCGAGTTCGTTTCGATCCATACAGAACCTTTCTCGCTTTGTTGTAGGTTATAAGGATACGCCGCCGACCTGCCAAAAGACAGGACGAACGTCCCAATTGCAACTTTGTAATCCCCAACGGCGGACGCGGCGGCCATCTGGGGGCGCGGGCACTTACACTGGACAGACCGATAAAATGTTTGGCAACAAAACTGATTATTAGCTCGGTGGGCTTTTAAAAAGCGCTGCTCATGCGCTGGGGAGCACGTCGCGCCGTGCGTATAATAAGGCGGGTAACGCCAAAAATACGAGGCTCTGAGGGGATACCATGTCTCAAGAAACCATCCGCGCGGCCGAGCGTGCCGCGGGACAGGTGAACACCATGTCGACGTATGATCCGGACTCCGACCAGCTGCATGAGGAATGTGGCATTTTCGGCGTATGGGCGCCCGATCGCGACGTGGCTCGACTGACGTACTTTGGCCTGCGTGCGCTGCAGCACCGTGGCCAGGAATCGGCTGGAATCGCCGTGGGTGACGGCGGCACGGTTATGGTCCGCAAAGATCTGGGCCTGCTCGACCGCGTGTTCTCCAACGCCGACCTGTCGACGCTCTCCGGCCAGCTGGCCGTGGGCCACGTGCGCTATGGCACCGCCGGCGCCAAGAGCTGGGAAGCCTCGCAGCCGCATCTTTCCACCATCAACAGCGTCATTATCGCGCTTGCTCACAACGGCACTCTGGTCAACACCGACGAGTTGCGCCGTCAGCTGATCGAGCTGGGCGTGCCGTTCCTCTCCAATTCGGATTCCGAGGTCGCGACCAAGCTTATCGGCTACTTTACCCAGCGTACGGGCCACCTGCGCGAGGGTATTCGCAAGACCATGGAGCTCGTGCGCGGCGGCTACGCCATGACGCTCATCAACGAGCAGGCGCTCTACGCATTCCGCGATCCACACGGCATTCGCCCGCTCGTGCTGGGCAAGCTGGTGGACGAGGGTCTGGACCAGGCCGATGCCGCAGCCGTTTCGCAGCTGCCGTCGCAGGACGGCGCCGCGACGGTCGACTCCGCCGTCCGTGTCACGCGCGCCGGCGGCTGGGTCGTTGCTTCCGAGACCTGCGCACTCGACATCGTGGGTGCCGAGTACGTCCGTGACGTCCGTCCCGGCGAGATCTTGCGCATCAGCGCCGAGGGCCTGGTATCCGAGCAGGGCGTGCCTGCAGCCGAAGAGCCCGCCAACTGCATCTTTGAGCAGGTCTACTTTGCCCGCCCCGACTCCATCATGAACGGCAAGAGCGTCTATGCCTGCCGTTACGACATGGGTCGTCAGCTGGCACATGAGGAGCCCGTCGAGGCCGACCTGGTCATCGGCGTGCCCGACTCCGGCCTGCCGCCCGCGGAGGGCTATTCGCACGAGAGTGGCATTCCCTTTGGCGAGGGCCTTATCAAGAACCGCTACGTGGGCCGTACGTTTATCGAGCCTACGCAGGAGCTGCGTGCCATGGGCGTGCGTATGAAACTCAACCCGCTGCGCGACAACATCGAGGGTAAGCGCCTGGTCGTTATCGACGACTCCATTGTGCGCGGCACCACCATGGTGCAGCTCGTCAAGATGCTGCGCAACGCCGGCGCCAAGGAGATTCACATCCGCATCAACTCGCCCGAGGTCATCTGGCCGTGCTTCTACGGTATCGATACCGACGTGCAGTCGCAGCTTATCAGCGCCAACAAGACGGTCGACGAGATTTGCGAGTATATCGGCGCCGATTCGCTGGCCTTCCTTTCGGTCGAGGGCCTGCTTAAGGTCATGCCCAAGGGCGGCTACTGCGATGCGTGCTTTACCGGCCGCTACCCCGTGGCGATTCCCGAGAGCTTTGGCCGCGACAAGTTTATGGAGGGCTTTAAGCCCCGCAACCTGGACAAGCCGCTGTACTTTGACGATGACGCCGTGGTCGAGAAATACGACGACCGCAGCTGGGAAGAGGAGCACGGCGAGGCATAAAACCTGCCATATGGGGACAGGTTTATTTTGGTAGGTTTTACCTGCTGTTTTGTTGATATGACGGCGCGTGCTGTTATGGCGCGCGCCGAAATGAACGCAACTATGAGCACCGTTTGGCGCCCGTGCGGCGCCATGGTAGTGGGAGAGGAAGGCTCAGATGAGCGACAGCAAGCATGTGACGTACGAGGACGCCGGCGTCGATACCGCCGAGGGCGGCCGCGCCGTCGACGCGATTAAGCAGATGGTCAAGGACACTAACCGTTCCGAGGTTATCGGTGGCATCGGCGGCTTTGGCGGCCTGTTCTCGGCTGCCGCGCTCAAGGATATGGAAGACCCGATCCTGATCAGCGGTACCGACGGCGTGGGCACCAAGCTCGTGCTCGCCCAGATCATGGACCGTCACGAGACGGTTGGCCAGGACCTGGTCGCTATGTGCGTCAACGATATTCTGGCTTCGGGCGCCGAGCCGCTGTTCTTCCTGGACTACGTTGCCATCGGTCACATCGAGGCCGAGCACATGGCAAAGATTATCAAGGGTGTGGCCGACGGCTGCAAGCTCGCGGGCTGCGCGCTCGTGGGCGGTGAGATGGCCGAGCACCCGGGCGTCATGGCTCCTGCCGACTACGACCTTGCCGGATTTACCGTGGGCGTCGTCGACCGTCCCAAGATGCTCGACCCCGCAAACGTCCGCCCGGGCGATGTGATCCTGGGCCTGCCTTCCACCGGCGTGCACTCCAACGGCTACTCGCTCGTGCGTAAGGTCATTGGCGTCGACGGCGTTAAGCCGGGCACGCCCGAGGCCGTCGCTAAGGCCGAGGAGCTGAGCCGTCCGCTCGAGGAACTCGGCGGTGCATCGCTGGCAGACGCTCTGTTGGCCCCCACGCGCATCTACGTCAAGCCGATCCTGGAGCTGCTGCGCGGCGGCGCCAACGTGCACGCCATCGCCCACATCACTGGCGGCGGTATTACCGAGAACCTCAACCGTGCGCTCGCCGATGACGTCGACGCCGTGGTCACCCGCAACGGTGCCGAGATGGGTTGGGACGTTCCGCCCGTCATCACCTACGTGTCGCGCCAGGCCGAGCTCGCGCCCAACGAGGCATGCAAGACCTTCAACATGGGCGTCGGCCTGTGCCTGATCGTCGCCCCCGAGGACGAGGCCGCGGTGACCGAGGCCCTGGTCGCGCTGGGCGAGAAGCCGTTCCGCGTGGGCGAGTGTGTCGAGGGTTCCGGTAAGGTCGTGTACTCCGATGAGCGCTAACGAGCAGATGGCTGCCGCCGAGGGCCTGGACTTTGTGCCCTATACCCGTCCGACTGGCACCGATACGGCTGAGCCGCTCAAGATCGGTGTGCTCATCAGTGGTTCCGGCACCAACCTGCAGGCACTGATCGACCTGATCGCCGCGGATAAGCTCAATGCTTCGATTGAGCTTGTGGTGTCGAGCCGTCCTTCGGCTAAGGGTTTGCAGCGTGCAGAGCGCGCGGGCATCCAGACGCTTACGCTGTCCAAGGATGTCTATGCTGATCCCATCGCCGCCGACGAGATCATCGCGCATGAGCTGCTCGAACGCGGCTGCGAGTACGTGGTGATGGCCGGCTACATGCGCATGGTGCACACGCCGCTGCTGGCGGCGTTTCCCAACCGCGTGGTCAACTTGCATCCGGCGCTGCTGCCGAGCTTTACCGGCGCGCATGCGATCGACGATGCCTTTGCGCGCGGCGTCAAGGTAACTGGCGTGACCGTGCATTTCGCCAACGAGATCTACGACAACGGCCCCATCATCGCCCAGCGCGCGCTGGCCGTTGAGGAGGGCTGGGATGTCGATACGCTCGAGGAGCACATCCACGCGATTGAGCACGTGCTGTATCCCGAGGTCGTGCAGATGCTCGCCGACGGCCGCGTCCACGTGTTGGAGAGCGGCAAGGTCGCAATTGATGCGCCCCGCGGCTAGCGGTGCACAGTGCAATTTAGTTGAGTGGTCAGGGTGGTCATTGGCGCCAAGGCGCGCCTGACCACCTTTTGTTTTTGGTGGTTACCTGCGACGTTCTTGAATGACCGGTCGTTTAAGAACGTCGCAGGTGACTAGGTGAGAGAGGTGAGCGCATGGCGGATAACGAAGCACTGTTTACGCCTGAGCTGGTGTTTTTTGATTGGGAGTGCGCGACGCCGGATGAGGTGTTTGCGCGGCTCGAGGACGAGCTTGCACCTCGCGGTTACATTGCGCCCGGTTGGCTCGATGCCGTCCGCACGCGCGAGGATGCCTATCCCACGGGTCTTGCCATGCCGGCGGCCAACATCGCCATCCCGCACACCGATCCCGGATTTGTGGCTAAGCCCTATATCGCGGTGGTAAAGCCCGCGGCGCCCGTGGTGTTCAGTGCAATGGCGGGCATGGGTGCCCCCGTGCCGGCGCAGATCATCATCAATCTGGGCATCGCCGAGCCGGGCGGCCGGGTCGAGGCCCTGCAATCGCTTATGAATATCTTTATGGATGCCGCCGCCGCAGCCGATGTGCTCGGCCAGACCACATGCCAGGGCATGGTCGACGCCATCCGTCGCCACTTTTAGGGCCGGCACTTGGGGACTGTTCCTAACTGCCGGCAGAAAAGGAATGTCCCTAACTGCCGACAGCCAGAACAGCCCCCTTTGCACCAAAATGGTGCAGATTAACCTGTCCCCCATGCACCAGGTGTGTCGCGGGGTCCGCGTTGTGACACAATGGCGTTTGTTCGATTCGTGATGCGAAAGGCCAACTATGGCAAACAAGAAAAAGAACTCCGAGGCCGCGCCGACGCCCGAGCAGCAGGCTCGCGCTGCCTCCAGCTCTCGTAAGAAGCAGCGCAAGACGTACGTGTCTAAGACCGTCAAGATCGTCCTGGTGGTTATCGGCGTGCTGGCAATGCTGCTTTCCGTCTCGGCCATGGCATGCTCCGGTCTCATGTCGCAGGCAGAGGATACCTCGAGCTACAAGCTTACCGGCGGTGTCGCCGCCACCATCAACGGCACCAACCTCACCGAGGACACCGTGACCAAGCAGATCATGAGCATGCGCACGTCCTACGGTTACACCAAGGACAAGGACTGGGCGCAGTATCTGGTCGACAACGATCTGACGCCCAAAAAGTACCGCAAGCAGCTCATCGATTCCTACACGCAGCAGATTCTGCTCCAGCAGGCGCAGAAGGAAAACGGCGTGACGGTGTCGGACGAGGAGGTCGAGAAGGCATGGAAGGACGCGTGCAAGAGCGCGGGCGGTGCCAAGGCCTTTAAGAAGACCCTTAAGACCTACGGCTATACCGAGGACACCTACAAGGACTCGCTCAAGGAGAACCTGGCACAGCAAAAGCTTAAGGACGCCGTGGCGCCCACCAGTAAGCCCAAGGACAGTGAGATCGTCGATTACATCAACGAGAACCTGTCTAACTACAACGATGCCCGCCGCTCATCGAACATCCTGATCAAGGTTGATTCCGACGCATCTGACGAGGACAAGGCCGCCGCCAAGGCCAAGGCGCAGGAGTGCCTGGACAAAATCAACTCCGGCGAACTGAGCTTTGAGGACGCCGTGAAGCAGTATTCCGATGACAGCGGCTCCAAGGAGAAGAAGGGCGATGTGGGCTGGGACAAGCTCACCACCTTCGTCGACAGCTACCAGGCGGCGCTCGAGGGACTCAACAAGGGCGATGTGAGCGACGTGATCGAGTCGACGTACGGTTACCACGTCATCAAGTGCACTGACTACTTCCATGTCGATAGCCAGGTCGATGACATCAAGCAGGTACCCAAGGACATCAAGAAGTATATTTCCAACGTGGTGAAGACGCAGGCGGCCAGCACTGTATACAGCGAGTGGCTGGAACAGTACAAGAAGGACGCCGACATCACCGTCAACCCCATGCCCAAGGACGTACCGTACAACGTCAGCCTGAAGGGCGTCACCAAGAGTTCGACCGACGATTCGTCGACGACTGAGTAATCATGGGGCGGTGCTCATGCGAGTGCCGCCCACACTATTAAGGAGGATTTGCAGATGACCAACGAAGAGCTGCAGAAGGAAATGATTGCGGCCATGAAGGCCAAGGACAAGGTTCGCCTGTCCATCATTCGCCAGGTCAAGGCCGAGGTGAAGAATATCGAGGTTAACGAGCGCCGCGACGTGACCGAGGAAGACGTCAACAGCATGATCAAACGTCTGATTAAGCAGACGAGCGAGACGCTGGAGATGTCCATTAAGGCCGGTACCGACCAGGAGCGTACCGACAATCTGACCGAGCAGGTCAAGATTCTGGAGAGCCTGCTGCCCGCGCAGGTTTCGGGCGAGGAGCTCGAGGCTCTGATCGAGCAGGTCATTGCCGAGCTGGGCGCCACGTCCAAGAAGCAGATGGGCCAGGTCATGGGAGCACTCGGCAAGGCCACCGGCGGCAACTTCGATAAGCCGGCTGCGGCAAAGATCGTCGGCGCCAAACTTGCGTA
Organism: Collinsella sp.; assembly: GCA_019414045.1. Classification (GTDB taxonomy): domain Bacteria; phylum Actinomycetota; class Coriobacteriia; order Coriobacteriales; family Coriobacteriaceae; genus Collinsella. The sequence goes on from DXMW01000001.1 coordinate 87,723, forward strand.
ATTTGTTACGCGGTTTTACCAAACCGCGTAACGGCTCGACGCTGCAAACCCGTACACGCGGCAATCTGACGTTCAATTTCAAGGGCGCGACCATGAGGTCTGCGCCCTTTCATTTCACGTCACCTTGCTCGCGTGTACGGGTTTTCGCTGACTTATGCTCAACAAGGGCGGTTGTATTATTTTCGGGCCTGATGAAGGGCACCTCCCCTGGCTGGTCGTTGGGTGCTCATTGGGGACAGACTTAAATGAGTGGGTTAAAGGTTGCGGGTTCTTTACGGGAATGTAGTGTGGGCTGCGGAAACGTGGTTCTTTCCGTACAATAGTTCAACTCGTGTAAACGCAGGGAAGGGACATTCATGGCAGACATGATCGAGATCAAGCATCTCAACAAGTACTTTGGCGACCTGCATGTGCTCAAAGATATCAACCTCACCGTCAAGCGCGGCGAGAAGCTCGTAATGATCGGGCCTTCCGGCTCGGGTAAGTCGACGCTCATCCGCTGTGTCGATTATCTTGAGGAGCCCACGTCGGGCGAGGTCATCATCGACGGTACGCCGCTCACCAAAAAGAATCACCTGGAGATGGCTCGCAAGTATAGCTCCATGGTGTTTCAGCAGTTCAACCTGTATCCCAACATGACGGTGCTGGGCAACCTGACGCTCGCGCCCATCAAGCTGCAAAAGAAGAGCAAGGAGGAGGCGACCGAGATCGCCATTGCCGCGCTCAAGCGCGTCGGCATGGCGCATAAGGCCGGCGAGTATCCGCAGAATCTCTCGGGTGGTCAGCAGCAGCGCATCGCCATCGCCCGTGCCCTGTGCACCAAGCAGCCCATCATCCTGTTTGACGAGCCGACCTCGGCGCTCGACCCCGAGATGGTTCAAGAGGTTCTGGACGTTATGATTGAGCTCGCGCAGGAAGACATCACCATGATCTGCGTGACGCATGAGATGGGCTTTGCGCGCCAGGTGGCCGACCGCGTCATCTTTATGGAGGACGGCCGCATCCTGGAGGAGGGCACGCCCGAGCACTTCTTCGATAACCCCGAGAACCCGCGCTGCCGCGAGTTCCTGTCCAAGATTCTGCACTAGGCGCGGTGATGGACATGACGGATATGACGAGGGCGGCCGTGTCGCGCCGTCACTTTTTGCAGCTGGCGGGCGCCGGCATGCTTGTGCTGACGGGGACCGCGCTTACCGGTTGCGGCAACTCCACCAGCGGCGAGGCCTCCGACAAGGGGTCCAAGCTTGCGGCCATCAAGTCGCGTGGCCATCTGAATGCCGGCGTTAAGAAGGACGTTCCCGGCTATGGCTATTACGACACCGCCAAGGGCCGCTTTGAGGGCATGGAAGTCGATTTGTGCTACCAGATCGCCGCCGCCGTCTTTGGCGTGAGCTACAAGGAGGCCCGCGCCCAGGAGCTTGTCGAGTTTACCGACGTAACGCCCAAGACACGCGGCCCGCTGATCGATAACGGCCAACTCGACGTGGTCGCGGCGACCTACACCATCACCGACGAGCGCAAGAAGAGCTGGGATTTCTCGACGCCGTACCGCACCGACTACGTGGGACTCATGGTCAAGAAGCGTTCGGGCTTTACCTCGATTGAGGACCTGGACGGCAAGGTTATTGGCGTGAGCCAGGGTGCTACCACGCAGGGCCTGATAGAGCAGATGATCAAGGACAACGGCTTTAGCTGCAAGCCCGAGTTTAGGGCCTTTAGCGGCTACCCCATCATCAAGAGTTCGCTCGACGCCGGCAATATCGACGTCTTTGCCATGGACCGCTCCACGCTGGCCGGCTACATGAACGAGACTGTTGAGCTGCTGCAGCCCGAGGTCAAGTTTGGCGAGCAGGGCTACGGCGTGGCGACCAAGAAGGGCTGCGACCTTTCGGCCGTGGTCGATCAGGTGATTTGCGATCTCCTGGCCGATGGCTGGCTCGACCAAGAGGTCAAGACCTGGGGTCTTGTATAGGCGCATCGTCCAAGGAAGGAATCAAATGCTCGAAGGATTATTTGACGCCGACCGTTGGTCGACGACATTTCAAAACATGGGGCCCTTCTGGGAGGGCTTTGGTGTGACGCTGCAGGTGGTCGTTGCCGGTCTGCTGCTGTCGCTGGTGCTGGGCACGCTGCTGGGCGTGTTCTCTACCACCCGTTCGCGCGTGCTGCGCGCCATAAGCCGCGTGTACGTGGAGTTTTACCAGAACACCCCGTTGCCCGTGCAGGTGCTCTTTATGTACATGGCTGGTCCGCAGTTTTTGCAGGCCATAACCGGTGCCGGCCAGCCGGTGCGCATCGCGCCGTTCGTGCTGGGCTTCTTGGGCGTGGGCCTGTATCACGCGGCCTACATCTCGGAGGTCATCCGCACCGGTATCGAGGCCGTTCCGCGTGGTCAGATGGAGGCGGCGCAGAGCCAGGGCTTCACCCGTGCGCAGGCCTACTGGTACATCGTGCTGCCCCAGACGTTCAAGATCATCCTGCCGCCGCTGTGCAACCAGGCGCTCAACCTGGTCAAGAACACGTCGGTGCTGGCACTTGTGGCCGGCGGCGACCTTATGTACCGCTCCGACAACTTTGTGAGTCTGTACGGTTACCTGCAGGGATACATCGTCTGCTGCCTTATGTACTTCATCATCTGCTTTCCGCTCGCCATGCTGGTGCAGTGGCTCGAGCGCCGCTCCAAGGAGCGTCCGCGTGGCGTGAGCCTGGCCGAGCTGGGGCTCGACAACGTAGAGGAGGCCTAGCGCATGGAAATCTTCAACGCGACCAACCTGCTCTACATTTGGGGCGGCTTTGTTAAGACAATCGAGATCTCGGCGCTGTCGATCTTTTTCTCGCTCATCTTTGGCACGGTGCTGGCGCTTGTTAAAAGCTATGCGCCCCGCCCGTTCCGTATTCTGGTGAGCGCCTATATCGAGCTGTTCCGTTGCACGCCGAACCTGCTGTGGATCCTGTTTATCTACTTTACGGTGCAGGGTTTGGACATTGTGATTTCGACCATCGCCTTTACGCTGTTTACCAGCGCTGTTATGGCCGAGATTGTACGCGGCGGCCTCAACTCGATTCCGCGCGGCCAGTTTGAGGCAGCGCAGAGCCAGGGCTTTGGCTTCTTTGCCACCATGCGCTGCATCATTCTGCCGCAGACGTTTAAGACGATCATCCCGGCGCTGTTTAGCCAGTGCACGACCGTCATCAAGGACAGCTCGTATCTTTCGGGCATTAACGTGGCCGAGCTCATGTACACGGCAAACGTCGTGATGGCCCACGCGATCGATCTGTCGCAGGTGCTTATGCTCTACGGCCTGGTGTTTGCGATGTACTTTGTGCTCAACTTTGGTATCTCGTTGCTGGTCCGCGCATATCAGAGGCGAATGGTGGCAGCGTAGAATGTGGCAAAGGGACAGCCCCTTTGTCACATAGAGAAAGGAATCGCGATGAGCGATCTGGAGAACAAGAAGAGTCCTGTGGTCATTACCATCGCGCGCGACTTTGGTGCCGAGGGCCACGAGATCGGACGCATCCTCGCCAACGAGTTGGGGATTCCGCTGTACGACAACGAGCTGCTGGTGCGTGCGTCGCTGCGCGCGGGCGAGTCGCTCGACAAGATGGCTGCCTACGACGAGCGCCTGGCCGTGGAGAATATGGCGTTTCTGCCCGACCGCTACGATGCACGTTCGTACTCGGACAAGTTGTTCCAAAAGATGAGCCAGGTGATTTTGGATCTGGGCGAGACCGAGAGCTGCATTATCGAAGGCCGTCTGTCCGATTACCTGCTGCGTAACAATCCCAACCACATTGCCGTGTTGGTGACCGCACCCTTTGAGGACCGCGTCGAGATCGTGCGCAAGAAGCGCGGCCTTAACAAAAAGAAGGGCGCCAAGCTGGTCAAGCAGCAGCAGAAGGCGCGCGAGGCGTTCTATAAGCGCTACAGCGCCGGAAAGTGGAAGATGACGAGTGGCAAGGACATCGTCGTCAACCGCGCCAAGCTGGGCCGCGAGGGCTGCAAAGATGTCATCGCCGCTGCCTACCGCTACAAGGTAGCGCAGCTCGAAGGCTAGCCGATCAATAACCACCACAAAGGGGACAGGCACCTTTGTGATGGTTTTTGTTTTAGGCCGAGGGGAAGGCTTTGGTGAGACCGGCGCGCGTTTGCGTGTCGGTCTTTTGGTAGATAGAGCTCAGGTGGCGCTGCACCATGCGCATCGAGATACCGAGTTCCTCGGCAACCTGCTTGAGCGGGCGTTCATCCTGGGTCACGGCTATGAGCACGTCGACTTCGCGCGGGGTGAGAGCGTGGTTGGCGATGAAGGCCTGGCGTTGCTCCTCGATGGTGGGGGCGGCGAGTGCTTTCTCGGCTCGTTGCTGGTGTTCGCGCTCCTGCTCGGTTTGGGGTAGGCGGAACAGGCCCGCGGCTACAAACGCCACACTCGCCGCCACAAGCAGCATGAGCGCGCTGATCATGATGAGGGCGACATTGCCCGAGGTCACAAGTGCCAGCGAGATGCCCGACGTGGTGAACGCACATACGTTGTTGGCTGCGCGGCCCATGCCAGCCCACAGTGCGGGCGTATGCATGCGCGGCGCCAGCTGCGTAAACGTGGCGGTAAAGAACGTGACAAAAAAGCCCGAGCTCAGGTAAAAGACGACAAGGCCCAAGTTGGGGTCGGCGCCGGCTTCCACGGCCAAGATCGAGATGGTGGAAAGTGCCGTGACGCCGAGCATGATGAGACCCATGTAGCGACGTTCGGCAAGATCAAAGATAAGACCGGCGGCAAGGCCGCTTGCAGCCAAAAAGAGGCGCGGCCAGGTCTGCACGGCAATGGTGCCGTGGGCGTTGGAGAGTGTGACCACGTTGTCGAGGGTGGAGAACAGACAGGCAAGAATCATGACGAGCGCGATGCTCCAGCATGCCTGTTTGGCGAGGGCATGAGAGGACTCAGCAAAGGGATTGATGGCGGGGCTGGAGCTCTCGGCAGCTTTTTGGGGAACGACGCTGAGGGCGGATATGGCGATAGTCGCTGCGCCAAGGACGATGAGCTCTGCGATACCGCCGCAATTGAGCAGGTTGACGGCGAACTGCATCAGGATGCCCGCGGCATAGGCTGCTCCCGCACCGGTGGCGAGCTTGGGATCGTCTTGAAACGCCAGTGAAAAGGCGTGGTGCGCAGCGGCGCCCAGCAGGCCGAGTCCAAAGAATGCCACGCAGCCCAGAATCTCGAGCGCAAGCGGGTCCGTGGGGGATTGAATTTGGGTTAGACCCACGATGACGATAGGGACGGCGGCGGCGTTGACGGCTGCCAGTGAGTGGCCCTTGCGCTGTGCGAGCCCGAGCAGCGGCGCGTATCCGATAAAGCCGAGCACGCTCGCACCCAGAATAAAGCCCTGTGCGATTACAACGCGTTCGGCACCGGCGAGCAGCCCGACGTTGACGTCGAAGCGAAACTCGGCGGCAAGGAAGGCGAAGGTGAAGAGCGCGAGTGCCAGAAGCGCGTTGATTTTAGACCTGCTCAGGTTCAAGGACGGTCCTTTGGGTGGACGAATAATCGTGTCCTCGATTGTAGCGTTCCCGGGACGAGTGTGGCGATGGCGAAATCATATTGAATTAAACCGCAGGTAGAGGCCTAGGTTCACATCTACGAACCTAGGCATATGGAGTTATTTGGCACATCTTGGTGGTACAGGACCACCACAAAGGGGACAGGCACATCTTGGTGGTATGTCCCTGCGACCAAGGAGGCCGTTATGTACGGAAGCCACTTTGACAAGCAAACCCAACGCGAGCGTACCTGCTCGCTGGTTCACGGTACCTGGCGTTGTGTGGGTGCCAAAATCGCTTGCGCTGGTGCGTGTGCGCTTATGGTCGGCCAGCTGCTGCTGCCGAGCGTGGCTCTGGCGACGGAATGCGCCGATCCCGCCGCCGGGACGGATGAGGTTGCCGCGGCTCCGGTGACGCCGACGGTTGCGGAGGATACGGCTGCAACGACCGCACCAGCTGCTTCGACCGCGCCTGCAACCGATGCTGCTCCGGCGGCGCAAGCCACCGTTGAGCCTCAGCAGACAATCCCAGCCGATGCCGCCAATGAGTCTAGCGGTGCTGCGCTCGCTGGGCAAAACGCTTCTGGCGACGACAACGCCGCCATGCCGGCGAGCAACGCCATCATGCCCTGCGGTGTGACCGATGTTGTTGGCGGCAGCGACGTTAGGATCAATACGACCGTGGTTCCCCGCTACACGGACTGCGCGCTTCCGAGCAATGTCACACTCGAAAAGGGCCAGTCGTATACCTATGATTTTCCCGATGTTGAGGGCGGCATTCCAGAAACGCTTGCGAGCGAAGTCGTCGAGGTTAAGTACTACAGGGCCGATGCCGCTTCGGGCACTCTGGTCGAAGTTCAGGATGCGTCCATGTCCGACGTGACGGCTCGCTTCGAACCCGTTGGCAATCACATGAGGCTGACGCTGACCTTTACGGGTGGCGCGGCAGGCGGCTCGTATCGACTCACGCGCAATGAGGCTCTCTATATTGGCACGGCACTGGAGTATACCGGAACTGACTATGAAGGCAGCTCGACTATCCTCAACGAAACCAGGTACGATTATTACCTCCGCTACGTCATCAATAGCGAAATTACGCTCGTTGCGTCAGAAAACGAAGCCCTCCATAACCTGGACGTCAACGACGTGAAGACCGACTACGCGCCCGGCGAGGCGCCACGCGCGACCGCGACGATCCCCGCTGCCGATGCCGACAAGTACGAGATCGCCTACGAGTGCTGGGAGGAAATGGAGCTCGATATGGAATCCGGGGAGTCGGTACCCGTTGCCTTCTGGTATTCCGACCCCGCCAAGTATCCGACGGGCGCGAGGAGGATCGAACACTTCGAAGAGGGCAAGTTCTACATGTATTCCGTCGAGCTGAGGCTCAAGGGCGACAATACCGTGGGCAATGACTGCATGATGTACGTCAACGGCCATTGGACGCACCACATCAAGACCGTCAGCGGCGTCTTCGCGCCAAACGCTGACAATATGCTGTGCGAGCAGCCGATCGACGAATGGCGGGCCATCGACGTTATCGAGATCAACGGCGCCACGACCACCTTCAAGGCGGGCGATAAGCCGGTCTTTACGGCGAATGTTCCGACGGGCTCCAACTCCCTTCCTCAGTGTGAGTACTGGACGGGTAGCGACGGCAGCGAAGTGAACTCTCAGAAGTTCTGGGATCAGAACATCACGAATCACATCGACGTCTTTAAGCCCGGCGTGACCTATCGCTACGGTATCTACCTCAAGTCCGCGCGCGGCTTCTACTTTACGCCCGACACCAAGCTGGTGATCAACGGCCAGGAGTGCGGCTACCAGGTCGCGGATAGCGTATCCGATGAGGACAGCGGCTGGATCTACACCCTGTGGCTCAACACCGATCTGACCTTTACGCCCGAAGCCACGCCCGCTCCCGATCAGCAGCCTACGCCGGATCCCAAGCCGACGCCGCAGCCTGGGGTGAAGCCCGCGGCCAAGCCCGAGGTGAAGCCCGCGGTCAAGCCCGAGGTGAAGCCCGCGGTCAAGCCGGCCACGACAACCGCCACGATCAAGACGGTTGAGAAAACCACGCAGGCCAAGAAGGGCGATGCTGTCCTGGCTACCACGGGGGATACCACCGCGATGACGGTCGCCGCCCTAGGCATCGCCGGCGCAACCGTAGCCGCCGTCGGCATCGCCGCGACCAAGCGCCGCAAGCGTTAGGTTTTGGTGGTGGCGCCTATCCTCGGCTTTTACAAAATCTCAATCTGTAACACCAAGCCAGATATTTGGGCTTCAGGTGTTACAGATTGAGATGAACTGTTCGGCTGCCAACCTAACGTCTCGATCTGTAACACGTAGCGAGGAATTTGGCCTCTAACTGTTACAGATTGAGACAAACTGGCCGGCCGAGTCCAGAACCACCGCAAAGGTGCCTGTCCCCTTTGCGGTGGTTTGCGCAGGTAGAACGGTAGGTTCGTATATATGAACCTACCGTTCGCTTTGTTTTTGGACGACGATTACGCTGGATGACTTTTGGTTTGCAAGAAAGGAACGACCATGAGGTGGACTACTGTTCGAGCGCTTTGCCGCCGCCTGACCATTGCCGCGGTGACCCTCACCATGGTGACGGGCTCGTTGCCTGTGGGCGCGTTTGCTGAGGTGCTCACCACCGATAGCACCTTTGTGCAGACGGATGTCGACCAAGTATACGCCGCCGACCCCGCCGACGCCGCGCCCGATGCCGATGCCGCCAGCGCTGCCGACCCCGCGCCCGATGCCGATGCCGCCAACGCTGCCGACCCCACAGCGCTCGAGGCCGGTGACACCCCTACGCCCCCGGCCTCCGAGATTGCATCGGCGGCGGGCCTGACGGGCGCCGGACAGACCGAGAGCACACCTGCGGGTACGCTTGCCACCGATCTTGTCGAGGGCAAGGAGCTCGCCGAGCAGCAAAAGCAAGAGGAGGCTTCCGGCACCGAGGCGACCTGGAACGAAGAACTTGAACTCTGGGCAACCTCGAAGGGCGCCACGGGCGTAAAGGACGAATACGACGATGGCTACGTGGCCGGCGAGCAGACCCCCGCGCAGTACTACTTCTCGATTGATAGCCTCACCAATGAAATATCTATCGAGTATGGCGACGCGGGCATTACCACGTTGGAGGTGCCCTCGACCATCGACGGCAAGCATGTCGTAAGCCTTAGGGGCATGGGAAAGCCCGCTCTCACATCGGTCACCTTCGCCCCCGATTCGCACGTCCGCACCGTTGGCGGCCTGGGAGGCAGCAGCATCAAGGAAATCGCACTGCCCGATTCGGTTGAGGAGTTGGGCTGGAATGCGTTTACCGGAAGCAAGACACTTCAGACGGTGACCTGGCCCAATAACGCGGCCTTTACCACGATTCCCGAGCAGGCCTTTGAGGGCTGCGAACAGCTTGACGACAATGTGGTGGCAACGCTGCCACCTTCGGTTAAGACTATTGACTATCGTGCCTTCGCCAATTGCGGCGTGCCGCAGTTCTATGTCTCGGATACAACGGTACTCACCTTTACGCAGATCAATGTGCCGGGCACGGTGGAGCGGATCGGGCACTATGCATTTTGTGGGTGCTCCTTTGTGTCGTCGGTGACGATTGGCGATGGTGTCAAATCTATCGGGGCGCTCGCGTTCGCCTCTCTTGATCCTGCGATTGCCGGCAAAGAGATTGTGCTACCCAAAAGCGTGGAAATGATAGAGTGGGGAGCTTTTGAGAACACGAGATACGGAAACGAGACGAACCATAATGCCGTTGCCCTGCGCGTGATGAACCCCGATCTTCAGTTTGGTGAGGCGGGCTATCCGGGCGACTATAATGAGCGCGTGACAATCGATGGCGTAACGTATGCGATTCCCTTTAGTGAAGGCCAGACCATCTATGCCTATGCGACCGATTCGGCTGGCAACCCCTCGATGGTCAAAAAGCTTGCCGATGGCGTGGCCGATCGCAAGGACTCCGTCGATTCCTCGAAGCCTGCCTACACGTTTGAGTGGATGGGCGAGGCGGCCCAGGTGACGGGCAAACTTCCTCAGAGCGCGACGGCTACACTCGTGCAGGCGGGGCAGTCCACGCCGCTGGCGGTTGGCGATGACGGCAGCTTTACAGCGGACGCTCTCTCCAAGACAGCAGCAACGCTGCGCATTTCGCTCGGCGGTTACTATGACATGGTGCTGGCGCGCCCGGGCGACCAGATGACGGGCACATGGAATATCGGAGAGATTAAGGCGGAGGACTTTACCAAGATTCCGGCTTCGCGCGCGATTGAGCTCAACGTGGGCTATCTTGAACCGATTGTGGGCCAGGATAAGACCGAACGCATTGAGCTCGATAGTCTCGATAACATCGATCTGACGATGAAGAGCGGCGGCAAGACGCTTAAGCCTGCCAAGGGTGACAAAGAAAACGACTTCCGTATCCAGGGCACAGCGCTCGTGGTGTCGCAGGCCATTGCCGACGCGGACCAGGATCTGGAGATAACGCTCGAGCCCAAAGACAGCCTCAAGCTGGGTGGGGCGACGGCGACGGTGAAGCCTTCGGCCGGCAAGGTCGATATCGACTTGAAGCCCTGGGGCACGGCGGCGGTCACGACCAAGGGCGACTACCAGGGAGCCAACCGCGTGCTGGTGTTCCGTACGTCCGACGGCAAGCTGGTCGCCGACGGCGTCACCTATTTGATGGGTTACGAAGACGATGGCACCACGCCTATCATGAAGGCCGAGACGCCGCGCCTTAAGGCCGGTTCGTACACTATCGTCGCCTTTAACAAGACGAGCTACGACATCCAGGCGACGAGCTATTCCACGTTTAGCCGCCTAGGGCTGACTGTGGGTAAGCATATCGCGCAAAAGCAGGTGAAGATTGAGGACGGCAAACAGCTCGACGTGACGCTCGACGTCCCCACGTTTGACGTGGAGGCGTATCGTGCCGAGCGTGGGCTGACGGCGGGCTCGGTTATCGCTGATTCGTCCGCGGTCGTTGGCGTGGAGACCGAGCTGCGCATTCATTACGAGCTCAAGGACAGCCAGGCTACCAAGATTGAGATTCCGCTGGCCAAGGATGCCGTCGAGGATGTGTCCGCAGGCTCTCGCGATCCCGGTGATAGCTCCCGTACATGGTGGACTGACGCGACGTGGGAGGGCGACAACCTCGTTCTCGATATGAAGAAGGGCATGGGCGCCGATGTGTTTGTGCGCTTTAAGCCTAAGGCCGCGGGCATCTATGCTATCTCGCCGCTTATTACGCTGGGCGAGGTGACATTGCCGCTGGGAAGCACCACGCTCGAGGTTAGCGGATCGCGCATCGAGGTCGACAGCACCGACGTCCACAGCCTGCTGGGCAATGTGGCCTACGTTTATGCGGCGCCCGGCAAAAGCGTGCAGCTTACCGTGGGCGCGGGCGCCTCGGCCGCAAAGTACACTGACAAGACCAATAAACTCGGCCGTGCCAAGATTGAATACGACCTGCCGCAGGATACGCTTGCCGCCGAGCGCGTGACGCTCGAGGCGCGCGTGGGCTCGACCGACGTCGCCGCCGCTGCCGCCGAGGTGACGGCTCGCAATTATGTGCGCTATGTTCCGGGCGCTTCGGTCTGGAACTTTGATGTGACGTATCGTGGCGGTACGCAAAACTTGGTCAAGGACGGCAAGGACACCGGCAAGAGCCTGTGGACCTTCCATCATCTGCCACAAAAGAAGAACGCCTACTGGACGTTCGATATCACACTCGAGGTGGGAAACGAAGAGGCCGCCGACACGCTCGACCTGTACGTGGACTGCGTGGATGGCAAGACGGTGACGATTCCTCTGACTCAAAAGTCGCGCGAGGGCACCCGCGTGCGCTATGCGGCGGAGTATGTGGACGAGGGTTACCTTAAGCTGCTTAATGAGTTTAACAAGGCGAATGACTCGACCTATGTGAACTGCGGCAACTTTGAGCAAATCTTTATGCCGCAGACCTACCGCATCTCCAATGCCCAGCTTATGACCATGCTGAGTTTTGACGCCAAAGCTTCGGCCAAAAAGCATTCCGCCGCGGCCGAGGAGCGCCAGCAGGAGTTCTCGAATGCCGTGCAGCAGTGGCACGAGTATATGATGGATAACTCGTTTAATGATGTCGACGAGGCCTTTAACGACGCGATTGACCAGATGGTCGCCGATGCGTTTGCCGAAGAGGACAAGGACGGTAAAGAGGATGAAGCCCAAGGTGGAGCTGCGCGTAAGGCTCGTCGCGCCCCTGCCGCCAGCGACGGCGAGGGTGATGGTGCTGGCAACGACGAGGCCGCGCAGTTTGCGGCTGAGCTCAAGGCCGCGGTCGGCGGGTCGTCGGCGCTGCTGACCCAGCAGGGCGACAGCTATGGCGTCAATGTGGACAAGATGATCTTTGAGGATGCTTACGGCACCAGCGAGGATTGGTATCAGGAACTCGCGGCGGCCCAGGGCGCGAACGCTGCGGATGCGGCCGCCATCAAGGAGCTCGTCGACCATGCATCGCGAGCGGAGTTTATTGCCCAGCAGGCAGAGGATCTGGTGGGCCAGTCGATGGGTATCGGCCAGCTCAACCAATACGGAAGCTGGAATGACGCAACCGCTGCGGCGCTCAACAAGTGTGCGGGCATTAAGGCCAGCGAGTACAACGGCCAGTCGACGAGCGGGTTTAACGATTTGGGCCAGGTGCTCGGCAGCTCGCTGAGCTACAAGGCGGCTGACGACGATACCGTCAAGGGCTTTAAGGTCGCCGCGCCCGATGGCGAGCAGACGGCCTATATCGAGTCGGAGTTTATCGAGAACTCCAATAACAACAAGAACCAGGCGCTTCTGTTTAACTCGATCGCCATGCAGTGCGACATTCTGGACAACCTGTACGACAACTGGAATGTGGTCCATAGCCTCAACAACTCCAAGGTGCGCGGATGGCTCATGGCCTGGAAGCTCAACGGCGACGTGAGCGCCCATATGAAGCTCATCCGCACGATCCGTTCGCTCAAGAGCTATAAGATCGAGTGCGAGATGTTCGGACAGGTCTTTAAGACCGACGCGTGGAAGGCGGCCGGTCAGGCGTTTCCCGCGGCGACCCAGGGCATCGGCATCTTTACCGGCATTTACGGCGTGAACGATGCCAGCAAGAACTGGGAGAACGTGAACGTCCGCATGCAGAAGGTGAAGGGCGAGCGCGAGGGCTATGAGCTTCAGCATACGCGCTTGCTTGCCAAGCCCGAGAAGACCGAGGACGACTGGAAGTGCATTTACGCGCTGCGTGACGCCATGGAGAAGGCGCGTGCGTTTGAGGATCTGCTGTATCGCCAGCTCTGCCACGATAGCACCGATGTGGCAGTGGGCTCCATTATGACAATCGCCGGCGTGCTGACGGCCGGTTCGGCGGGTACCGTGGTGGGCGCTGCCTATGATGCGGCTTCGACCAGCGTAGGTTCGGAGCGCGCGATTAAGCTGACCAATGCCGAATGCGCCTACGATGTTGCCTGCGAGCAGGTGGAGCGCGCGTGCCAGAATCGCATTACGGTCAACTGGGGCGAGCTGACCGATGCCGAGGTCTACAAGGCCAACAAGGACGGCTTGATCTCGGACGAGAAGATGCAGTCGATCTTCGAGGCGCGTTACCGCAATGTGGCTGCCAAGGCTGCACCCGACCCTGCGGGCGTGGTGTACGAGGGCCTGCTGTCCAATACGGTTGAAGGCGCGACGGTTGAGCTGTGGAGCGCCGACAATGCGGCCGGTACCAATGCGGTGCGTTGGGATGCCGAGGAGTATGAGCAGGACAATCCGCTTGCAACGGGTGCGGACGGCGCGTACAACTGGAATACGCCGACCGGCTGGTATCAGGTGCGCGTGACCAAGGACGGGTATGAGGAGGCGCGTTCGGCTTGGCTGCGCGTGCCGCCGATTCAGACTGAGGTGAACATTGGCTTGGTGTCGACGGCGGCGCCCGAGGTGGCCTCGGCCCATGCCTATACCGATTGCATCGAGGTTGAGTTTGCGCAGTATATGGATGCGAGCGACGATGCCCTGGTCGCATTGCGCGCGCAGGGCTTGGGCGACGTGACGTATACGTGGCTCGACAAACAGGACGATCCCAATGGCAAGCCGCTATCGCGCGTGCTGCGTATTCGCTATGCCGATGCGCGTGAGGCGGGCTCGACGGTGGCGTTTGAGCTCGACGGTGCTCGCAACTACGCCGGCACGGCCATGGCGCGCTGGGCAAGTGGCGAGCTTGTCGTGGGCGTTCGTGCCGACAAGCTCAAACTCAACGTGGAGCAGGCCGTGACCATGCTTGATGGCAGTGACTTTGAGCTGGTGGCGCACGTGACCGATAAGGCGGGCAAGCCGTTTGCGGGCGCCAAGGTTAGTGTTGGGCTGGAGTCCTCGGCTATCTGCTCTGTCGATGCCACCCAGGCCGTGACGGGCGAGGACGGTGCGGCGACGTTTGTGCTGCATGGTGCTCTGCCCGGTTTGACGACGTTGACGGCGGCGGTGGACGGCACGGCGCTGTCCAAGCAGGTCGACGTGCGCGTGTCTGCCGAGGCAGTGCGACCGGCGCGACCGGTGGCGACGATTGGTGCGACGACGTTTGGTGCATGGTCGCCCAAGGAGAACTACATTACGGTGCCCAAGGGCACGAAGCTGGAGCTTTCAGCCGAGGGCGGCACGACGATTTGGTACACCACCAACGACACCTGCCCCTGCCGTGACGAAGACCGCGTAAAGTACACCGAGCCTATTGCGCTCGATAGCAATATGTATGTGCGCATTGCGGCGCAGCGTCCCGGCATGTCGTATAGCGAGTATTCGGAGCGCTTGAACATTACGATTACGGTGACCGATGAGGCGACGCCCGATCCCGAGCCGGAGCCCGGGCCGGAGCCCGAACCCAAGCCGGAACCCAAGCCGACGCCTGGCGGCGGTGAGCAGGGTGGCGGTGCGGATGGCTCTGGCGGTACCGGGGCTCCTGCGGGTGGTTCGACTTCGACGACGACAACGGTGACGACGGACAAGTCCAAGGGCAAGGGCGAGAACGGCAAGAAGTCCGGCGGCACGGAGCTCGCCAGCACGGGTGACTCCGCCGCGATGACGGTCGCCGCTCTGGGTATCGCCGGCGCAACCGTAGCCGTGGCCGGTGTTGCCGCGACCAAGCGCCGCAAGCGCTAGGGTTGGGTGGCGGTGCCTATCCGCGGCTTTCGCAAAACCTCAACCTGTAACACCTGGCTGCCCAAAACGGCCCCAGATGTTACAGATTTAGATGAACCGAATGGCCGCCAACCTAACGTCTCGATCTGTAACATGTAGCGAGGAATTTGGCCTCTAACTGTTACAGATTGAGATAAAGCGGAGGCGGCTGGCGCAATATCTCGATCTGTAACAACTACGATGCTCAACGGGCTCCAGGTGTTACAGATCGAGACAAACTAGTCGGTCAGGCCCCCAACCACCACAAAGGTGCCTGTCCCCATCGTGGTGGTTGGGGTGGTCGGCATAGAAAAAGTCCCCGCCGGGCGTGTGCTCGACGGGGACTTTGCCGTTTGATGGCTAGCACTGCAGGTGATTACTCGCCCAGCAGGCTCTTGGTGATGGAAGCGGCGGCCTTCTTGCCGGCGCCCATCGCCAGAATGACCGTAGCGGCACCGGTGACGATGTCGCCGCCGGCCCAGATGCGGGGATCGGTGGTCTGGCCGGTCTCCTCGTCGGCAACGATGTAGCCCCACTTGTTGAGCTCCATCTTGCCGCCGATCTTCTTTGCGAAGGGGTTGGCGTTGGTGCCGATAGCCGAGATAGCGACGTCGCAGGGGATCTCCTCGATGGCGCCCTCGATGGGCACCGGGCGGCGACGGCCGGACTCGTCAGGCTCGCCGAGCTCCATCTTCTGGACCTTGACGGCGCACACGGAGCCGTCTTCGCCAGCGACAAACTCGAGCGGGGAGACGAGCGGCAGAACCTCGACGCCCTCGGCCTTAGCATGGTGCAGCTCGGCGCGACGGCAGGGCATCTCGTCCTCGGTACGACGGTAGGCGATGATGGCGTGCTCGGCGCCCAGACGCTTGGCGGTACGGACGGCGTCCATAGCCACGTTGCCGCCACCAAAGACGACGACGTTCTTGCCGTGCTTGGTGGGGGTGTCGTACTCGGGGAACTTGTTGGCCTTCATCAGGTTCACGCGGGTGAGGTACTCGTTAGCGAAGAAGACGTTGGGCAGGTTCTCGCCGGGGACGTTGAGGAACTTGGGCAGGCCTGCGCCGGTCGCCACGTAGATGGCGTCGAAGCCCTGCTCGAACAGCTCCTCGGCCGTGGCCATATTGCCCACGACGGAGTTGTACTCAAACTTGACGCCCATGTCCTCCAGGCCGTCAATCTCGCGCTTGACGACTGCCTTGGGCAGACGGAACTCGGGGATGCCGTAGACCAGCACGCCGCCGCCGGTGAAGAATGCCTCGAAGACGGTAACGTCAAAACCGTTACGGGCGAGCTCGCCGGCGCAGGTGATGCCGGACGGGCCGGAGCCGACGACAGCGACCTTCTTGCCGTTCTTGGGGGCCATCTTGGGCGTGGAGGCGAGCTCGGGGCGGTCGCCCAAGAAGCGCTCGAGCTGGCCGATGGCCACGGGCTCGGACTTCTTGCCACGGATGCACTTGCCCTCGCACTGGTTCTCCTGCGGGCAGACGCGGCCGCAGATGGCGGGAAGCATGGAGTCCTCGCGAATGGTATCGAGAGCGCCGCCGAAGTCCTTCGCGCGGATCTGCTCGATAAAGCGGGGAATGTTGATGTTGACGGGGCAGCCCTCAACACAGAACGGCTTCTTGCAGTTGAGGCAGCGCTCGGCCTCGGCCAGCGCCATCTCCTCGGTGAAGCCCTTGTCGACGGGGCGGAAGTCGCAGGCGCGCTCGGCAGCCGGCTCCTCGTTATCGGGGGTGCGGGGCGACTTCATATCGGCAACGAAACGACCGTTAACTAGTGGCATGCGCAGCTCTTTTCCTCATAGGCCTTGAGGGACTCGCCCTCTTCGGAACGGTAAGCGGCCTGGCGGGCACGAAGGTCATCCCAGTCGACCAGGGTGGCATCGAAGTCGGGGCCGTCGACGCAAGCGAACTTGGTCACGCCGCCCACCTCGACGCGGCAGCAGCCGCACATGCCGGTTCCGTCAACCATGATGGGGTTGAGCGACGCGGTGATGGGGGTGTCGTACTTCTGGGCGGTGAGGGTCGAGAACTTCATCATCGGAACGGGGCCGACGCAGAAGACCTGGCTCACGGCCTTGTCCTGCAGCAGGCGCTCCAGCGGAGCGGTGACAACGCCCTGCTCGCCGTAGGAGCCGTCGTCGGTGGTGATGTGGATGTGGTCCTCGTCGAGGAGCTCGCGGAACTGGTCCTCCATGAGCAGGAGGTCCTTGGTGCGGGCGCCCATGATGGCGTGCACCTCGTGACCGGTCTCGACCAGGTGCTTGGCGACCGGGAAGGCAATTGCCAGGCCGACGCCGCCGCCAATGACGGCGCAGGGGCCCTCGGCCATCTCGGTGGGAACGCCCAGCGGGCCCACGACGTCGCGCAGCGACTCGCCGGCCTCGTAGGTGGAAAGCATCTCGGTGGTCTTGCCGATCACCATGAAGATGAACTCGACCCAGCCCTCGTCACCGTTCCAGCCGGCCAGGGTAAACGGGACACGCTCGCCCGTCTCGTTGGCGCGAACCATGAGGAACTGTCCAGCGTGCGCATGTTTGGCGATTGCGGGCGCCTCGATGCGGAACTTGAACACCTTCTCCGAGAACTGCGTCTTCTCCAGGATCTTATACATAGAACCCCTCTCTTGTTAGGGCCGCCGAACCGTGCCTCCACGGAAATGGACGGTAGCCCGAGTAAAACCGTACGCGCACAGGCGTTGTGCAGACATACGGTGCAAATTATACCCTCATGGACATGCTGTTTACGTGTGTCTTCGGCGGTTGGGAAAAGGGTTTATCCACTTCGACCTACCAAATAGGGATAGGTTTATTTTGGTCGGTTTTATCAGGCAAAACGGCAAAGGGGGCCGGCCTCGGGTTGTGATGAGGCCGGCCCCCTTTGGGGTGTTATGCGTGTATGGCGGCGCGGGGTTTATTGCGATGCGGCCACCGGGGCGTTTCCGCAGATAAAACCTGCCAAAATAAACATCCCTAAACGGTAGGTTTTAGTGCTTGCCGTTGGCGGAGGCGGCGCCGTTGACGTGGTCGCGGGCGTAGATTACGCCGTGCACGATGGCCAGACCGGCGGCGTCGGCGGCGCGGGCGCAGGTGTCCTGGAAGGCCTCGGCCTCGCGGGCGCGCAGCTGCTTGAGCACATAGTCTGCCACGGCCATCTTGCCGGGAGGGTTGCCGATGCCGGTGCGGATACGGCTAAAGTCGCGGCTGCCCATCTTGTCGATGATGGAGCGCAGGCCGTTGTGGCCGGCGTGGCCACCGCCCACCTTGACGCGCACGTCACCGGCGGGGATGTCGAGCTCGTCGTGGATGACGAGCAGCTCCTCGGCCTTGATCTTGTACTCGCGGCAGAGCTTGGAGATGGGGCCACCCGAGGTATTCATATACGACTGCGGCTTGACCAGCACGATCTGGCGCTTGCCACCCTCTTCCTCGGGATCGTTGATGTTGATGAGTGCGACCTCGGCGCCGGCCTGGTTTTTCCAGTACGTGACGCCGGCCTGACGGGCCAGCTCGTCGATTGCCTTAAAGCCGGCGTTGTGGCGGGTCTCGGCATATTCCTCGCCAGGGTTGCCAAGTCCGGCAACCATGCGAATCTTAAGCGGCTGTGCAGCTGCCATATTTGTCCTTCCGTTACACATAAAAGTTTAATCAACGACAAAGGCTACCACGCCCGCCGAAGGCGAGACTTCGTTTCAGCGAAATCCCACCAGACAAAAGCGCGGCCGCGGCAGAGCGAGCCGTCGGAACAGAAGAAACCCCCGCGCGACCTTTGCGAAGCAAGTGAACTGCGCCCCAATTCTTGGACGGGCTAATAAGCGGCCTACGCCGCACATAGG
>DXMW01000010.1 GCA_019414045.1 Collinsella sp.
ATCACCGTAATGGCCGAGTAGTCAAACGCCCTGCCCCCTTCACTACCCCCCCCCGACGAGTGCGTAATTCTGTATCTTGTTATGTACGGAATAGTTCCGTACAATGATGCAAAGGAGGTTTTACCATGCCAACGATTGAGAAACAGCGCCGTATGGATCTAAGGCTGACCGAGCGTCAACGCCTTACTTACGAGCGCGCCGCGGCCTTGCGCGGGCAAACTCTCACCCAATGGGCCACGGCTCACCTTGACGAGAGCTCCGCACGTGACATCGCCGAGGCGTCAACAACCTATCTTTCTCCTGATGGTTTTGATGCATTTTGCGAAATGCTCGACTCACCCATGCCCCAAGCCGCAAAAGCGTTGCTCGACCGTAAAGCGATTTGGGAATGAGCACGTTTACCAAGCCCGTTCAACTCCCCGTTGGTCAAGGCATCGAGGCTTTCCACTGCGGTAATACCCTTGTAGACGGATGGGCTAAAAACAGATCAGCCTCGGCGCGAAGAAGAGGGTCGGCGGTTATATACGCATCGTATTACGACGGCGCAGTCGCCGGGTTCTATACGCTATGTACGCACTCCGTAGCTCGCGAAAATGTTGACGGAGGATGGTTCGTTCGGAACTCCCCCTCCCAAGTTCCCGCAGTGTTGCTTGGAATGATGGGGGTTGATGAGAAATTCAAGGGGCTTGGTCTGGGAGCATCGTTGCTCAAAGATGCCATCGAAAACGCCTTAAAAATTTCTGCCCTAGCGGGAGCGCGAGCTTTGGTTGTCGATCCAGTAGATGATGAGGCGGCAGCGTTCTATGCGCATTTCGGCTTTGCAGCCCTACCCGGCACCAACCGAATGGCGTTGAAACTCTAGACCGCCAGCAGCATCTCCTCCAGCTCCCAGTATGTCTTAAGTTACCCTACAGATAATGACTATTGCCAAAATGTAGGGTAACTACCCAAGGCATCATACGAAGAGCTCGCTATGCCTGCCCCTACGCAACGTCCCAGGGCTGGAGCTCGCCGCCCAGGCGAACGATGCAGTCGTAGAGCACGGTGTGGCGCTCGGCCGGGTTGGCATCCCGATGAAAATGCCCGTAGTACCAGCGCTTGTAGTCCAAGCGATCTTCCAGCTCGTCGAAAAATGCCGTAAGCCGATCGACAGCTGGATAATTCCAGCCAGGTGCCGGATAGAGCGTGGGCGAGAGCATGCGCGTGGAGCAGGTGTGGGTGATCACGTAGTCGACCTTCCAGCCCACGCTATCGAGCTTTGCCCGCGCCTCCTCAAAGTTGCGCTCGCCCGGCAGCTCCTGCGGCCACCAGCTGGAATACGGGATGCGGTATTCCTTGTCCACACTCGTGGCGCCGCCCATGGTAAAGACCGTTGAGCCGTCGAGTTCAAAAACCTCGCCGCGCGTCAGGCGCCGTATAGGCGAGGTGTCCGACAGGCGTTGCGTCAGTCCACCGTGCCACAACTCCAGAGGGCGCTCCGCCCAATGGTCGTAGCGTTCGTGGTTGCCGTCGACGAACAGCACGGTATAGGGGCGCGACTCCAGCCAGGCGATATCGGCGCATTCCTCGGCAGAAAAATCCCACGGAAAGCCAAAGTCTCCCGCGATAATCAGATAGTCGTCGCTCGTCAGACTATCCCCAAGCTCCCAGTCGCGGAGCTTTTGCATGTCGATGCCACCGTGGACATCACCCGTCACATAAACCGTCATCGGATCACCACTTCCCTCTTATAGGCTTCGAGATCGTGCTCGATCTGCTCGTCGCCCGTGGCGTTGACCCACCACGGCCATTTAACGCAACACGCCGGCTCGTCGACCTGCGCAAACCACGACTTGAGCTCCTCCAGGCTCACCGGGGCGTAGCCGTTGGCGTCCACGCCCACGTCATAGCGCAGCAGCCCCTGCCTAAGGTTGAACGTGTTGTACGCGCCGCCGCAGCTGTGGATATGTCCGTGAAGATGCCAGCCGCCGTGCGACATGCCTTGCCAGTCGACCATGGGATAGTGGCTCAGCACGATTTTTTGGCGGTCGATCTTGAGCACACAAATGGGCGGCTCGACGATAAAAGCATCCGCCACCGCAGGCTGCGTCCAGTCTTTGTCGTGGTTGCCAGGCAGCAGATGGACGTGCTTGCATGCAATGCTCTTACGCAGCTCGTAGGCGTCTTGCACCGTCATCTTAAAGCTGAAGTCGCCCAGAATATAAAGCTCGTCGTCCAAAGCGACCTTGCTATTAATGTTGGCGACCATGGCGTCGTTCATCTGCGCACCAGTCGACCAAGGCCTGTCGGCGAGCCGCAGCATGTTCTCGTGTCCAAAGTGGGTATCGCTGGTAAACCAGATCATGGGAACCTCCTAACGCTGTTGCCCAGAATTTCCACTCGCCGCCCCACCCTACTCATCGGTGCATCGCGCCTCAATCGGCACGATATCTTGGTAGATCAGGCGATGCTTGTCGTCGCGCCATTCATCGTCATGGTAATGGCCAAAGAACCAGGTGCGGTAGTCGAGTCGCCCGTCGAGCTCGCCCAAAAAGGCCTGCAGCGAATCGTCGTAGAACTCGCGATTGCACTCCATGCACAGCTCGTCTGCCAAATCGACCGGCGCCTCGTGAGTCACAACATAGTCGACCTTCCAGCCCACACGATCGAGCGAGGCGCGACAGTATTCCATCTCGCTCTCACTCGGCATTTCCTCGGGCCACCACGTCTTTCCCTCCCGGCGCCACTGTTTGTCATGGCTCGCGGCGCCACCCATGGCGAGCACCGTGTTCCCCGCGATGTCGAACACCTCTCCGCGCATCAGGTGCAGCACATGCGGGCGAGCCTCGTGAACGAGGCCCCCGTTCCACTCTCGGATCGGCAGCCCCGCCAGCAGATGATAGTTCTCGTGATTGCCGTCGACAAAACACGTAGTCCAGGGCTTGGACTCAAACCAGTCGAGCCAGTATTTGTCGGTGTTTGAGCCACTCCATATAAAGCCAAAGTCGCCGGCAACGATCACCACGTCATCGCGCGTCAGCGTACGGCCCAATGGCCAAACGCGCGACGAGAAGCGGCTCGCCCCGTACTCGGCAACACCGTGAACGTCTCCGGTAACGAAAATGGACATTAAGCGGCACCTCCGCGCTGTGCGACTCTAGACAAATCGATGGCAGAAATTGCGGATCAGCCCCGGCATCCGCACCCCTTAGGGCTTACCCCTCGTTCTTCCATCCAAACGGATCAAACACCCAAAAAACTAGATCGAGCACACTGTTGGCGGGCAGCATGTTGGGCAGGGCGTCTTGCCTCGCTTGAGTGCGGTTGCCAATGGCACGCTCGTTTTAATGGCGTTTCGGGACAAGTTTTTGCATCCCGCAGAACGGTGGTAAATCTTGCCGTTCTTGGTGACGGTTACCTTGATTTTTGAGGTATCCACACTGCGGGGCTCGATGGGCGCGGCCACCTCTTGACGAGCTGGCGCTGTTTTCCAAGGCTTGCCTCTCGAAAAACCAAAATCGCAGAATCGATTGATATAGCTGTCGAAACATCCATCGAACAGCAACCCCGTTGCCAGGCCCGCCATGAACCCACAGGCAATCGCAGCTTCTCCTCTGATTTGCATATGTCCCTCCATAATCAATCTCGAAGATTAAAAACGGCGCGCGCCGCAGGGCCTATCCCTTGCGGCGCGCGCCGAAAATGATCCGTTTTCCTCCGTCCCTAACGGATCAGCTGGCGGCGCTTATCGGACAGGAATACGCCGGCGGCCACCAGGACCGTGCCGCCGATCACGAAGGTCTCACCCAGCAGCTCGGACGCATCGCCCGTGGCGGGCATCGCCGTCTGCCAAGTCGTGGCCTCGGTCTTTGCCTCCGCATGCTTGGCCTGGTACGTCACTTGCGTGACGGGCTGGGTCTGCTCGCCGTTTCCGCGGTCGGCGGCCTCTTGGCGAGCGATCTCGGCGTTAAGCTCGGCAATAGCCTGGTCGAGCTCGACCTTGGCGGCGGTGTAGTTGGCGAGCGCCTCCAAGTATGCCGGCGCCACGGCATCCGTCGCAGCCACGGCGTCATCGAGTTCGGCCTTGGCGGTCGCGGCACGCTCGGCGGCATCGTGGGCCGCAGCGATCTTGGCGTTAAGTACCTCGTCCGCATCGTCAGTGCTGCCGTTGACAATGGCTTTGGCAATATTGATTCTGCGCAGGCGGGCAACCGCGGCGGCAGAGGCGTCGCGCGCGACAGTCGCATCCACCACGGCATCGTCAGCCTCCACCACGTCATACTCGGCATCGCTCACGGCCATCGCCGCTGCATCGAGCGCGGCATCGGCAGTCGCTTTGTCCCCAGTGGCCTTGGCAAGTGCTGCGGCGGCATTCTTAAGCTGAGAGGCGCGGGCGGCAGCTGCATCAGATTTTGCCTGAGCCGTTGCCACGACGGCGTCGGCATCGCTTGCAGCCCGCTGCGCCATATCGAGCTCCACCTGAGTGGCAGCAGCATCGATGCCTGCCTGATCGGCATCGCCTTGGGTGGCAAGAAGTTCGGCCTCCGCCTCGCGCTGATTGGCACGCGCGCTTTCGAGTGCAGACGACGCCGCATCAAACGCACGCTGAGCAGCGGCGATATCGGCTGAGTACGCCGCTAGCTCATCCTGGGCCGCGGCAAGTGCATCCCGTTTGTCGCCAACACCGGCACGAGCGGCGTCCAGTGCGCGCTTGGCAGCAGCCACCTTGCCCTTGGCAATGTCGAGCTCGCCAGACTTGGCGGCCACGGCGTCCTGCGCTGCCGCAACAGCGGCGTTGGCAGCGCTCAAATCGGCGCGGGCATCGCTGACGGCACGCGCGGCGGCGTCAGCTGCAGCCTGCTTTTGCGCCACGGCAGCCTGGGCCTCCGAGGCCTTGGTTGCCGCGACATCAACGTTAGCGGCAGCGCGCTCAACCTGGGTTTGCTTTGCTGCAACGGCCTGCGATGCTGCACTCACCTTGCTGCCGGCATCGTCGGCAACGCCCTGCGCCACAGCAAGCTCCTTGCGTGCCGCATCCACGCCCTGCTCGGGATTTGCCAACGAGTCACACCACGCATTCAACGCAGCCTCATACTCTGCAACCGTCATCGGATTGAGGTTATACGGCTTATACCATTGACCAGAATATACAAATGTTTGCGCCTGTGTACTCCCGTACAGCGTCTCTCGCATGCAAACGCCCATGCCCGTCACGGTGTAATCGGGGTTGATCACGTTGATGTAATGTCCGACCGAAGGGTTTGGTCCACCGTGCAGTGCGGCGTAGTTATCAATCTGGGAGCTATGCGCTGTATAGAAATCGTAAGCGGCCTTTCCCGTAAGGCCCGACGCGCCCAGCGAGGCGGCGGCAGCATCAAAGATGGCCTTCTCCTGATCGACCCACTGCTTAAACGGATTGCTTCCGTAGTTCCACGCCACATTCTCGCCCACGTTAAACTGCTGAGCGTGCGCGACCTTCGTATCGGAGAAGTTCGCGTCGGCGATGGCGGTCGCCATCATGGCATATGTCACCTTGAGCTCGCCTAGGCCAACGCTTGCGCGATACTCGTTGCACGCTTTGAGCCACACAACCGCCTGCTTCATATTGGTCAGGCTCGTCGCGTCGACTTCCTCGCCCACCTTGTTGTAGCCAGCGAGTTTGCAGTTGAGGATGATATCCGCCGCATCGTCGGCACCCACACTCTTAAAGAATGCGATGGCACCCTGGCGGTAGTTCTCCGCCGATGCATTCGCCGTTGCCTGAGCGGCATCGAGCTTTGCCTGGGCCTGAGCCACAGCCTGGTCGGCCTGCTGCTTTTGGGCCTTCGCCTGATCGAGCGCCTTGTCGGCAGCGTCTTTCTCGTCCTTGGCCGCCGAAAGCTTGGCCTGGGCATCGGCCAGCTCCGTGAGCGCACTGGCATGATCGGTCTTGGCCTGGTCAAGAGCGGCGTCGGCAGCGGTCTTGGCAGCAGCGGCGGCATCCAGCTTTGACTGGGCATCGGCAGCGGCCTGCTGCTGATCGGCAACTGCCTGCTGAGCAGTCTGAACCTCGCCCTCGGCGGCGGCAACGTCCTGCTCAGCGGCAGCAAGCTCGCTCTCGCACTTCGACTGCGCGGCCTTGGCGGCCGTCAGCGCTTCGGACGCAGCAGCCACCTTTGCCTTGGCGGCCTCGTACTCCGGGCCCGCGGCGCCCTGCTCGGCTCGATCCAGATCGGCCTTGGCCGCGTCATAGCTCGTCTGCGCGGCATCCACGTCCGCATCTGCCGCGGCCTTTGCCTGCTGAGCTGCCGAAAGCTTGCCCTGCGCGTCCTGCCGCTTGGCAGCGGCGGCAGTGGCAGCGTCTTGAGCATCCGAGAGCTTGGCCTGCGCATCAACGACCTGCTGCTTCGCCTGTTCCAGGTCACTCGCAGCCTGCCCTGCGGCAGCCTGGGCGGCAGCTACAGCCTCGGGCGTAGCATCGGATGCAGCAGCCTGTGCGGCCTCAAGCGCAGACTGGGCATCACGGGATGCCCTCTGGGCAGCAGTCAGGGCTTCATCCTTGTCCGCCAGCTCCTTCTTGGCAGCATCGAGCGCAGCCTGAGCGTCCTCAAACGCCTTGACATCCTGATCGGCCTTGTCCTGCGCAGCGCCCAGCTGCTTTTCCAGCTCGGCCGAAGCAGCGGAGGCCGCGCTATCGCTCGCACCGCGGGCCGCGTCATAGGCGCCCCGCGCCTGCTGCTGGTTGACGGCGGCAGCATCGTAGGGAGCGGCAGCCGCTTCCAGATCGGCCTTGGCGGTAGCAGCTTTAGCGCGCGCCGCATCAACTGCAGCCTGCAGGTCGGCGACCTTTTGCGCTGCAGACACGGCACCCGCGCCAGTACCGGCGGCCGCAGTACTCGTCAGCGGCGACATCACCGCAGCCGTTGCACCCGTGGCGCCAACGCCATCCGCATCCTGTGCCACCGCGACCAGGGGCGACAGCATCGAGCCGCCCGTCATGGCAATCGTCGCCGCAGCAACCGTCACCACGCGTCCAGCCGCCTTGGCCTTACCCAAAGCCTTGCCGTCCATGTCCTTGTTCATATTCTTGCTCATTGTCGATTCCTTCCCACGGTGAGCCGTTGTTTGACACAGATAGTCGATCCAACTTGCCCCATTAAAAAGAGGTGATAACGGGGTAATTAAATTGAGCGATTTGAATCGCGGCGAACCTGGCATTCGCAAAAGCCAAACTCATAGTTCCGCTCGCGCTCAATCTCATCCAAATACTCGAGATCTTCGCCACTTGGCGCCTCTTCACCTAGGCATACAGGCCAGTTCTCTGTGCGAGAACGGTCAGTACGGCCATAAATGGTCTCGAGATTAATGAAATCGATATTGCCGTTGTTAAAGGAGAAATTGCTGGTGCTCATGCTCAAGTCCCGTCCACATAAACTCAAATTGCTGTGCTTGGCCTCTTTTAGAGACCCCATCTCATACGCTATGACTGTAGTATATGCGCTCTGCTTGCATGTTGCAAGAACATTTTTATTTTTCTAGCGCTTATAGCTAATCTGTTTCCTCTGTTTCCTCACGAGCAAATACCAGGCTCCCCCGCCGCGCCCTCACGCGCGGCACATTCGTTGAGATACTTCACCGGAATCGGCCACCTGGAGGGAGCTCCGTGGCGCGAAAGCCCCACATTGACCAGCTGAACCAGCAGCTCGGACAGATCGTCGCCTTCGAGCACCTCAATCGAGCGCACATGAATCGCCGTCGCCAGGTCCTCCTTGGTGCCGTTGTTGACGCCCACAAAGTAGCAGGTCATCCCTGCACGTTCAAACGTTCCAATGCCGTAATAGGGCGAGTTGTAGCTTTCGAAAAACTCCTTCTTACGGCCCGCTTTGCCCGTAAGCTGGTAATCGCGCACCAAGGTCGCAAAGTTGTTAGAGAAGGTCGTCAAGCCCGTATCGCGCACGCGCGCGAGCATAGACTGTCCACCTGCCCGCACGTCAAAGATATAGGCATCCTTGTCGAGCTTGCCGTCGGCCGTCAACAGCTCAAGCTCTATCTCGTCCACGGGACCATCCTCGATGGAATGCGAGGTGTAGTCCATGGCCCCGTCAGCACCAATCGTTAGCGTTGCAAGGCGCGCATCCAGCTCAATCTTGTCTTCCTCTTTACGCGGAACATTGACCACGCCGCAGACCGTCACCGACTCAACGCCAAAAGAGCCAAGGTCAAACGCCTGCATCCGTCCGTCGACGACGTTCTGCTTTACCAGCAGCTCTTTGAGCATGGCTCCCAGGATTCCCTCCTGTGCGCCCCGTACCTTTGTATTCGGCATCGCCTTAACCAGCGGCTCGCACACATCCGGCGTCACATGCTGCTCCACCACGCCAGCGTGCAGAGCATAGCCATCGTCCTCGGCGACCTCGTTGGCTACCACAACGATATTCCACGCCAGCGGATCAACAGCCCTGCCGCCATACGACGCGCGCACGCCCCACGAGGAATCGTTGAGCCGATCGGCCAACTGGCGCGCTACCCTATCAAGCCCGTCACCCGCGAACGAAACCACAACCCGCCGCCCCAACGAACGCTCCGCAACCACATGGGCGTATCGGTCGCTTTTCAGAACCTCGTAGAAGCTCTTGCGCGGATACTCCCTGAGCGATATCTGGGCAAAATCGCTGTACCGACGCTCAAGAATCTGCAGCTCTCGGTACAGGATTCCCTTCTTGGTATAGGCGACCTTTTCCGCCTGGGCAGAAAACGTAAGGTCACGGCGTTTGGACGGCTTATCGCCCTTGGCACGGCGCAGGATATACTCATCGCTTTGTCCGTGAGCCAGCACCACCGTAGCCACAGGCGACAGCCTGTAACCCACCTGGCTGTTGATCTTCTCGAGTTCCAGCTTGTCGCCTGCCGCACGACCGATGAGCACCCGCCGCTTGGCAAACGTTCGGATCTTAAGTTCAAAGGTGCAGTCCTCGTTGATAACAGTCTCGACCGTCTCAATCTTGGCAGGGCCCGTTCCTGCTTCCTCAATGGCGTCGCGGCGGTCGCCCTTGGCACTAATGACATACAGGTGTCCCGTGTCATTGGGAATCTCGTCCTCGACCCCCTCAAACTGCGAGCAAGAGTTGAATAGCAGGCGCAACACGACGCAATCTTCCAGCTCGTCCCAATGAGTTTTAATCGGAACCATTTGCTCATGGGCGAGCGGGGCGTTAAGGTCGCCCGTCTGCGCGCCCGCCTTGACCATCAGAAAGACGCGGTTGTCCTCGAGCTGGGTGAGCGCCACGACCTTGCCCGTCTGGCACACATCGGCCATAAAGTCCGCCACGGCATGCTTGCCTGCATCGCCAACGTTGCACCAAAAGACCGAGTAGCGCTTCTCGGCAGCCGCGGCATCGAGCTGCAACACAAGCTCGGACACAGCGATGTCTCCCAGGCCACACGGCTGGTTATGCTTCGATTGCACGGCCGATCGCCTCCATCATCTCCAGACTGATTGCTCCATCAGCTGCCATATAGGGGAAGGAGTAGACCATTCCCACGTCATCGATTGGCTTTTGACGAAGCTCCAGCGCCGCCTCATCGGCCAAAACATTCACGATCAGCAGGCGCTTTGCCCCAACCTTTTGAGCCTTTGCCTTAAAGCACTCGGCATCCGTAGTCTCGCCGCCGCTGCGCCTGTAGGCCTCGTAGGTGCCGATGCGATAGTGCTTAAAATCGATCCACACCCCGGTCTTGTTGCCAGCGGCATCGAGCACCTCAAAATCGCCGCCCGTCTCGGCATGGGCCGCATCGCCACGAGCAAGCGAATAGCGGCCGTCATAATACGCCTCGAAGACGGCCCTACCAGCAGACTCTCCCAGTCCCCCCAGGTACACCGCCTGGAACATATAGGGCGTCATGTGCGCCGTCGCCGCCGGCTGCAGCGCCGCAGGCACCCCGTCGTGCGACCAACGCTCGCGCACCTCCCGAATCGACAGCAACTCGGGCACGCGGGCCGCCGCCTGGCTTACCTGGCGAACCTTCGCGCCCTCAAGGCCCTCGTTATAGCGGCAGCGCTCCTCCAGGCGGGCAGCAATCTGCTCGACAGGTTCACCCTCATAGCTGGGAAACTCAAAATGCGGCACCTTACACGCTCCGCCCTGCGCATACGCATAGCCACTCGCGGCAAACGGCATGTGCAGTGCGGTGCTTTTGCGCGCAGGATAGCTTGCGAGGTCCTCCCACGGCAGGCAAAAATGATGCAGATAAAAGTCGCGCTCGCCATCGAAGGCGGCCAGATCTTTCTCGCGCGCATCGAGGGAGGTAACCTTCCATGCCAGCTTTTCGTGCTTCTCTTTCGCCAGGTTGTTCCTAAAGGCAGCAAGGTTCTGCTGTTTGTTAGCAGCGTGCTGCTTCTTGTCCGCCATGTGATTGTTGACGGCCGCGCAGGCGCCAACCACCTGCTCCAGCTCGTAGCCCATCGGCAAATCGTGCAGGAACGAAAAGTCGCAATCGCCGGCGATTTTGCGATCGAGCATCACCTGCACGTGCGGCATCTTTACGCTCGTACGCATCAAGCGACCCACCGCCTGCGTCACAATGCGGGCACCTTCGACCTGATACGAGAGGGTGTCGCGAACTGGCAGACTCTGCTTGGCTCCGGACAGCAACAGTCGTACGTTGCGGCGCTTTTGAGTAAACGGGACCTCTCCGCGCGCCACCAGCTCCTCTTGCTCGATCACACCGAGCAGCGCCTGCTGGACAAACTTCGTTGAGTCAACCTCAACACCCCAGGTCAAGCGACTTGTGGGCGACTCAATGTACAGAAAGTCAAGATCCATCTTGGGACGGCAGTCGATGCTCTCAAAGCCGCAATCAACCTGTCGCACCATACGGCACAGGCTCTCCGGAACCTTGTATTTGAGATTTTTTGAAAAACCGCCCACCGACAAATTGATGAACATCAGGGTTGGTTGGCCCATCTCGAGGCGCTTTTGAGTATCGTCCCAGCCGGTATCCCATTCTGCAGCGTTAAAGCACGGCACCATATCCTTGGCCTCCGCGAGCGACTCCTCGTACGACGCCTCGGGACGCTTAACGTTCCGAATCACCAGTTCGGCAACGATTTCTCGGCCAAGATCCAGCGCCAAACTATTAAAGTCGCCATGGTTTCCCATGTGACGGGTGGTAAAAACGGCACCCGCCTGCTGTTCGTTGCGCGCGACGCCGCGCGCCCAGGCGCTCACGGCAACGAGCGCTTTACTCAGGCGTTCCAGCTCAAACTCGATGCTTTTGGCATCGCTCGTGCCCACCCTATCGGCAACCTTTCGGCGCAGACGCACCGCAAGACCTTCACTCACGCCAATTCCGCCAAAGAACTCCATCGCACGCCCGTACGTCTCGTCGGGCGATACGATTGCGCCGCCAAAAGCGCCGCCGGCCAACGCAGCCATACCGGCAAGATTCTTGTCCTCGTCAACCCAAGCAACGTCAATGTCGTACGTCTTTGCCGCCCGTTTGTTAAACAGCTTGGTCTGTCGTACGATCTCTTGGTTGAGCTCGCCGATCCACATATCCTTGCGAACCACGCCGTGAACCTCATCGAGGTAATCCAGGTTAAAGTTCTTTACGGTCGGCGCGCTCCATGTTGCGCTCATGCACACACAGGGCGCTTTGGCAGCAATGGAGGCCAAGTATGCCTCGGGCATGCGCTCAATGCCATGACTGGTTAGGTACGTGGTTAACATATGGTCTAGTGTGGTTTCCATTACTAGGTAGTCAACGCCATGCGCATACATCGAGTCATCGGCTGCATCAATATCGTCGTTCTTACGGTTCTTAAAGAACAGCGCCATCATCAACGCATTCCAAAAGCATTTCTCACTGGTTTGGTCGTTCCTAATGCCCAGCGCATCGATGATGTTCTTGCGCGAAAGATCGTCCTTGTACGAAATGCTGCCGTAATACAGGCTATCCATAAGGCTGGCGCAGATGGCAAGGTGACCTACTACCATCCTAACGACGCCGCGCGCACGACGAACCGCCTTGTTAACGGTTTGCTGTCCATTCGCCCCATGAGCCGTAATCATATTGCGGATACCGTCCTCATTGAGCTTGTAGCACAACGGGTTTACCGAGTTATCGCCCACCGAGACATCATCACTGCCAAACAGACGACGACCGGCAAGCTGCTCGTCTTTTGCCTCGTCAGACAGCGCAAAAGGCGGGCGCAGTTTCATTTCCTTAATGCAGGAGGCGAGTGCCTTTTGAATATTCTCGGCATCCTTGGCGATTCCTTCGGCAGCTTCCTCTACGCTCGCTCGCGAAACCCTGTTCCTCTCGGCATTCGACCCCTTGTGATCGCCCGACGTAGAAGCGTGTGTGTAGACCGCCATCCATTGATCTCGATTTCCCAACAGCAAGGGGTCCACCACGCCGCCGTTAAAATGACGATCAAGGATGCGCAGCGCCTCATCCGGCTGAAACGTCACGGGGTCGTCCGTCAGCGTCGACAGCATGTCAGCCTTCATGTGGTCGATTTCGTCAAAGATGAATAGGCACTTCTCTGCAGCCGCCGCGTTAAAGAGCACAACGCCCGGACCGGTCACCGTATCGATTCTGTTGACGAGCTTTTGGGGTGTAAGGGCAATCACATGTGGCATGCTCTCGTCGTTGAGCAGCGCAGATGGCCAAATCTGAGGGATTACCTCCATGCCTCGCGTAATGTTCTTGAGTTCACAACTCACTGCCCAACGCAGGCTCGCATCGGCTAACGACAGCTTGTCCCACAGGCTGGGGGTCAGACAATCGACAACGTTTCCCAGACTTTTCTTTGTATCAAGAATGTGCAGAAGGTTATCGGCAACCTCCATAGTGTTACGCCATGCTCGCTTAATGACGCGATGAGAGCTCTCGTCATCTGCTTCGATGGGACACGAGATTTCGCGCACGCCCACGGCACCCTTGCCGCGGGTGGCCTCAATCCAATTCAGAATGTTCTCGCCCGCGCGCGGAAGATCGAACACCATGCGTGCCGCTTCATCACAACTCATGCCCTGGCCAGCCAACAATTCACGCACGCTTGCAACATAGTTGTCGCGATTGTCTTTACCCGGAACAACAAACACCAAGGTACGGCGGCCGGGACACTTGTTAAAACAGCCCGACTCATCCCAGCCGCCGGCAATCAGGTCGGCCGTGACCTGCTCGGCCGTGTAGTTTTTGCCCGAGCCCGTCGTGGCGCCCAAAAAGTACAGGCCGTTGTTGTCCTGGTCCTTAGCGCCGTCCTGATCCTGGGGAACAAACAGCGCACGCTCAAAAAACTCGCGCATCGCCTTTTGACGTGCAAGATAGGGAGCAAGCTCCTTGTCGCCCGCAGACGACAGCATCGATTGACAGTTGAGTTCCCACGTAGCCATGGTCAAACCTCCGATTTAGTTGTTGCATGTGTTGAATACCATCCCGTGCGGACAAAAACTCACGCGAGGTGGTTGAGGTGGCGGCGTCTATGCCGCCGAGAAAGGGAAAGAAAAGAAAGAGAAACAGTCGGCGATTACTCGCACGAAGCGAGCAGCTTCTTAAGATCGCACTCCAATGCCTCACGCTCCTCAACGTCCATCACTGCAAGGGCGACACGCATCAGGGACACCTTGGCGGCAAGCTCCTTAACCTGGTCGGGGCGCTTGCTAAAGTGGTCGTAAATCCGCAGGGCCTCCCCGGCCGCCAGGTACTGCCACTTTTCCAACGAAGGCTTTTCGGACCTGCTCATGGCATCGACCCACTCGCCAAGACCCTGAAAACCGTTGCCCGTAGTCGTGCCGTTCATAACCACATCGAGCGGGCTCAGCAAGCAATCGGGCGATTTTTTGTACACCAATTTGGTGAGCATAAGCACCTGGGCAAGGTTGCGATACTTGTCCTGATCGGCATAGAGCGCGTCGTTGTAGCAGGCGCACGCCTTAAGCAGCTCGTGGGCGGCAATGCGCTCCGGCCCATCAAACGGAACGCCGCGCAACAAGACCCCAGCAAGATCGAATGCTTTGCCGCCCTGCACGATCTTGTCGAGCGCCGAGCCGTCCATCAAATCCGCCAGCCAAGCAAGCTCGGGCTGATACGGCCTATGCTCGTCCTTGT
The DNA here is from genome assembly GCA_019414045.1 of Collinsella sp. Taxonomy (GTDB): domain Bacteria; phylum Actinomycetota; class Coriobacteriia; order Coriobacteriales; family Coriobacteriaceae; genus Collinsella. The sequence goes on from DXMW01000010.1 coordinate 14,074, forward strand.
CCTCATGCTCCATCCAGCTGTTCACCAGCGCCAGGGCTTCAATCTCCCTCCCGTTCAGAAAGGGCGAATTCTCCCCCATCTCTTCCTGCAAAAACCCCGCGGCTCATGAGAGCGCTCGTACGCAACCGCAAGTTCCCCGTCGCTCACGACCAAGGTCGCACGGGAAATATAGGTATCTTCCCGCATGTCCCTCCAGGCGTACATCATAAGGGGACGCAGCTGACGGAGCATGCCGCGCGCGCCGGCACCTTCCTTAACCGCGCGCTTCGCCGCAAGGCGAGCAGCATCTGCCGTCAGCTCCATCTTGGCGCCATTTCCCATCATATTGTTGTGCTTGGGTAGGTACTGTTCATACGCAATCTGGACCAGATCGTCCACGCTCAAGGCGTTAAAGTTAATCACCGAGCCAATGCGCCCGCACAGCTCGGACATAATACCCCAAGTCTCAACATCCTCGATGGTCGCACTGTCTCGCAGCTCGTTTGCCGATTTTGCGGCGGTGCGCACGGCGGCATACGAGGATCCGAAGCCGACCGTGGTGCCAGACTTGTCACCCAGGCGCTTGCGCACCAGAGCGTCCAAGCCCATAAAGGCGCCGCCCAAAATGCAGACAACCTGATCGAGGTTGAGCGTCTTAATAGCCGCACTCTTGGAGGTATCACATTCGAACGGCATCTCCCCGCCTTCCAAAAGCTTAAGGAACGACTGCGATGGACTAAAACTCGATGCAACTTCTCCCCCATCGGGTTCGACACGAACCGCCTTGTCAAACTCGTCAAAGAGCACCAAACAAATTTCACCGGGATTCGCAGCCTGATAGTCCGCGACCTGCGATAGGCAGTTGATCATGCTGGCACCGCGCCAGCCCTCGCCCGTCATGGTGGAGACATCGAACACGAACAGCTTGAGCCCTGCGGCATCTGCCACGGCCTTGATGGTGTGGGTCTTTCCCGTACCAGTGGAACCCATCACCAAAATGGCGGCGGGCGAAAGAACGTCGCGCGGATCGGCGCCGCGTGCCAACATCACGCAGCGGTTGACCTCAAAGCTCAGCGCCGTCACAAAGGCCTCCAAGCTTCCTTCGTGGCCAATAACACTCTGACGCGTCTGCTCCACCAGACGCGAGGGCGCAATTCGAGTGAGCAGGTCCCGGTAGCGATCGATGTTTCGATACTGCTTCTGAGCCATGGGTGTTTTCCTTTCTATATTGGTTTTCTTACCTATGACGTGGCCCCGAGCCCATAAACTCCTACAGTGCCAGCGATGTCGCCGACTCCAGATAGATCACGTTGCCCGGCTGGGTAAAGACCGGAATGTGGTAGAGCAGCTGCAAAATGCCCTGCTTGAGCAGCGGAAACAGTGTGGGATGCAACACTTCGTACATCAGGGCACCAGCCATAAGAGCGGTAAGTACGGCAAGCAGCAAAAGCTTTTGAGCGTCAGAGAATACCGACATGGTCGTTCCTTTCTTTATGCGAGATATTTGGATTGCGTTGTGGGTTAGCGACTCATAGCGATGGCAATGCCAATAACCGCGATAACCACGGGGATCGCAAGCGATGCAAACAGAATCCCGGCAAAAAGGCCCACCACCAGCGCGCACACGATGATGGCCAGCGTGGTGGGTACAAGCGCAAGCAGAGGAGTAACCACGCAGACGGATGCAAAGCGAAGCCCGTGGAACAAGCACTCATGAGGGAATAAAGCCTTGAGGACCCCTTCGACAATTCGCCACTCGACAATCGTTCCGATGGTTAAGACAACAGCCCAAAGCAGGTAATCATTGGCGCGGGAATCCGAAGCCATCTTTCCGGTAACGCCGGCCCACCAATCAAATACGGCGGCATAGCCCAGCAAACAGACAATCGCACAGACGACGGATGCAAATGCGCCGGCACCCTCAATTACACCGAGCAGCTCGCACATGTCGGATTCGCGCCCTCCCGTTAACAACACGATCCATTTGTGGGCAAGCGGCGCAACAAACGCCGCGCCCAGCACAACCCAGTACACCCTAAACGCCACCAGGCGCCATGAATGGAGCGGGATCACCGTGTTGCTCTCGCTAATCTCGAACATAAACCCGCCGAGCCACGTCGTCAGCAAGCACATCATGTCGACGGCGACCACGTAGAGTACAACCGCAAAGACAGTTTGCAGAATCATGCCGAAAATATTCATCGCCGTTGGCTTCTTGGGGGCGTCCGGCTCGATTCTGTACATGTCGCATCCGTTCATTAGCTGTCCTTTCATTGCTGATGACATATTGGTCCGAAAGCCCGTTCATTTTTAGAATTTTTTTTCTAAAAGCTTAACGCAGTTGATACCCCCGTGGGTTAAGCTATAAACACTCAATTTCAAATTCATCGGAGTTGGGCTGATAATATGAATTGACCGCGTCGTGCCATTGCCAACAACGACGCACTCCATATCGCACAACGCATGTCCGAGGAGGCAATCGTGCTTCTGTCTCGCGCAGAACAAGCAAAGCTAGGCCTTTATCATGCCTACAATCAGGATCCAGAGCCTCATAGCAGCGCATTTCTTGCAAACCTGGTTTCCTTTATGGTCTCAAAACTCCAGCCAACGCTAAAAACTCATACGCTTATCGAGCTGTGCTGCCGAGATTTTGAGTTTGCCCAAGATTATGCAAATGGACCCGCATGGTCTATCTGGGGCATCGACCTTAAGGACCCCGAAAGCACCGACTTTAGAACTCGCGGCACATCCGCTGATCCGTCTTTTACATTTACCAAAGCCGATGTCTTTGCCTCAACGCCAGAATCGGGTGCCGTGCCCCGTACCGATGAGCCCACGCTCATCTACTGCAGACCCCCCGAGCAAATCCCCCTCACTCAATTTGAGCCCTCGCTCGAAATTGCAGATGAGCATGTTCGGGATTTCCTTACGTCGAGGGCCCGTCAACTGCAAACACTTGTCGATGTACCAAGCCCGCTTTCGGTCAGCGAATGGTATTACGTTTTTCTCGCTGCTTCCCTTGCGTGTGAACGCCCGGATTCCATTGCGGTCGTACAAGTCTCCAACCGATTGCTCAACCTGGCACGCGCCGCAGACGGGCGCCGCCTGCTCTGCCAGCTTGGACTATTGACAGCGATAGTGTTACTTCCCAATACGATCGCCGCCAATAGCGATGGCTACGCCTTACTATTTCTGAGCGACCGTAAACCCAACGAGCCATATTTCCTCTTTGATGGGCGGTCATTTGACAACAAGCCCATGACAAGCGAGCTCATGCATCAGATCCAAGACTCGATTAGTTATGCTTACGCCAAGACAACCGATGTGACGCATTGGCGTCTCGGCGATCGAGGTGCCGAAAAAATCTGGCCTTTACTTCCCAGTGCTAAAAGCACCTCTTTTGCAGAGGAGTCCTTCGTTCGCTTTGGCAGCGTAGCGGACATACGCCGCGGCATTCCCCGTAGCACTCTTTTAAAGATGCCACAGATGGGTCTTAGCAGAACGGACCGACGAATTGACTGCTACTACCTATCGCTTAAACACTTAGTCGATGGAACGGTTATCGGTTTCGAAGATCTACCCGAGCGCGTATCCGACACGGATATTTACGATATGGGCGATACGGATCCAGGTCTTTTCTATCGTCTCAAACCGCTAGGCGAGTATGAAACCTGCATACTGATCTCACGCTTCGGACCACCATTTAAGCTGACCCTCGTAGTGCCGGGAAGCATGAGGCGCGAGCCGGTGCCTCAGAAACCTCAGTTATGCCCTAAACTCATTGTCCCCTGCGATGTCGTCTTCTGCGCATCCTTTAAAGATGAACTACTAGCACGATTCTTCTTAGCCTACCTGTCATCCGATGAAGGACAGCAGAAACTCTTAGCCTCCTCACACGGAGACTCGCTTGCGCAGCTATCTCCTAAAGACCTGCGAAGCATGACCGTGCCTGTTCCCGGGCGAGCGGAGCAGGAGCGCTACGCGCTAGAGTACGAAGCAAAGCAGCGCGCCTACGAGGACGCCCTTAAGCAGGCGGAACATTACGCCGCGAGTAAGGAAACGATGTAGCGACTGGGATCGGCAAGCTGTCTGAACTTTTGCCGACAGCCTGCCGATCAGGCGCGCCGTTCAATGCAGCGGCTAGAGATTCTCATCAGACTTCGAACTGGCCCTGGCCGCCTCTTCGTCCTCAATCAAATTTTTGACCGCTGTATAGGCGTCATACGTAGCGTCTTCGATCTTATCCAGGGCATCTGGGTCATGCATGCAACCGCCCTCCTGGAGTTTCTGGATCAAAAACCAGGCAGCAGTAAGCAAGTTGTCGACATCCTCAACATCCAGCTGATCAATCGAATACGCACTATCGTCGAGTTCCACCAAATATGAACTGGCGACGCGGATGGCCTTACTTACATATGGCTCAAGGTCGTATTGGGGGTAGCGGGCATCGAGGGCCGTTAACGGATCGGTCGGCTCAACCCAATAGAGCATCGTTGCGCTCTCGCGCTTCTCCAGCGGATACTGCTCGACCGCCTTTTCCCAGCTTACATACCAGGGATTGTCGTCCTTGTCTGCAAGCGATTTGCAGTAAAAAAGTGCCGTAGCAGCACTTGCGCAAGAATAGTAATGGCGCGCCCTGCTCTTCTTGAACTCATCGTTCAGCTCATCGTTGTAAAACAGCTCCGCCTCCATGACCAGGAACGGACCATCCTCATCCGTAATGCTCATGGGATAGTTGTTACGCTCATAGTCCGGATACATTTTGTCTCCAATCAACCGTTCGGACACATTAACAAGCAATATCGAACCCGCGCTCACGCGGAGAGTTGTCACCATCGCGCCAATCTGCAAGTTTTTCTCATCGCGTGAAAAGAGCTTGCGATTCTTGCATGTTTTTCTCACGTCGTGACAAGAACTTGCATGGTCGCCCCGCTAGCTGCGCCACGAGGCAGCAAGGATAACGGGAATCCCGGCAAGGCACACCGCCAAGGCGACGGCTCCGAGCGCGAGCACGATGGCCACGCTTACGACGACATAGGCCACGGCAATGAAGGTCAGTGCCAGCAGGCAGACAAGCAGTTCGGCCACGTAGCACAACACCAGGTTCGAGCTCGCGCGCTTCAGCAGGACGTCGGCGAGGCGGACAAGCTCGATAGCGAAGCCGCTGCCGAAATTGCGTCCGGGGCCCTTGGCAAGGAACCACTTGAACAGGCACATCAGGGCGCAGCCCAGCATGATCATGATGGAAACGGCCCATACATTGTGCCCCGACTCAGCAAGGCTCTGGTCACCCATCGCGCTGCCGTTGATGAGCCAACTCGTTCCATAGCCCATGAACAGCATCGCCAGCAGCAGGCAGGCGCTCAGCGCGGCGAGAGAGCGCGACACGCGCCCGCTGAACACCGGAGCCTCGCAGCTGAGTCCAAGGCCCTCGCGAACGCGCCAGGCGGCATGGTAGGCAGGGTAGGCCGCGATGAGCGCGGCCACGAGCAGCGACGCCCAATCGGACCCGGGCACAGCCGACGCGTACTCCGCAATCGCGGAGATGGAGAAGGCAGCATGGAACGACTCGTTCAGGAACAGCGCGACCTCGCCCTTCCAGACGCAAAACGGGGCGGCGACGGAGGCGGTGCCGGCAGCGGCAACCGCGGCAACGGCAACGAGCAGCGCGCCCTGCACGAGTTTGACGACCTCGCCTCTGGCGGTGCGGGGCGCAGACTCAACGGCGCTGGACGAAATTTGAATAGAAGTGTTCATGATTTTCCTTTCAACAGAAATCAAACCGGAATCGCCGGCAACTAGGATGCAGCCTCTAGTCGGCTCCGATTAGAGATTGTTCGCCCCCATTGATACCAAGTCGTGCGGACACATTAACAAGCGATATCGAAACCGCGTCCACGTGGAGAGTTGTCGTCCTCAATCCATTCGAGCCCGACGCACTCATCGATCCCTGCATCGGGGACTGACGACCATCTAAACTCGAAACCAAGCTGGTCAAGCTCATCGACTCGCCCACGGATCACTCCGTAAACATCCAACGCATTCTCGAAATCCTCCGAAGACGCGTAGCCTCGCTCGCGCTGCTTGCGCATCTGATGCAAGCGACCCATGGCGGCGGCGATAATCTCGCGAAGAGCGATAACCTCGCGCTCGCACACATCGATGTTTCCTTCGTTGAGCTTGATGCAATCGGGCATAACGGCCTCCCTGGTTTTAAGCCTTTTCGCTTGACTCCATTGAACAGCCGCGAACAGCCGCGTAATATGACTTTTATCGCGTTTTAAATTTTGGCTGTTTGGAGCATCGATGCTTGAGTCCGAAAAAGAACCATTTAGCTGGGGTTTTGAGGCTGGCTTTCTTCGCTCCCCCGTCAATCCCCGTATGCTTCTTCTTAACAGGACGCCAGAGATTGATTGCGCCGGTGACGGAAGCACATCCGGCAATGCAAGCGCATGGAGTCTCGTCTCCATAGCCAACGATCTATTACGCGTCGACTTAAGCTCGCTTTTCAACGAGATTGGGAACCACTTTCGTGAGCGAGCAGAACTTCGCTTTTATATCGATTTGCAGAACGCCATTCGACAGCCCCCTGCCGCTCCTCACCATGTGCAACACACCTCGATAGACTCCGCATCCGAGCCAGACCATGACGACTGGCTCGATCCAGACGATCCCGACCAAGAGCCCACCCAAGCAGAATTGAACGAAGCTGAAATCGCTATCAACCTTCAAAAACAAAAGGAACGCGACCTCGATTTCTTTGCTCCGATATTCGACGAAGCCATTACAAGCCATGCACACGGAGAGATTTCCGGCATGGCCAGATATCTCCTTGAAAATGTCTGTAGACAGTGTGCCATGAACATCACGGCGATTCCCGACTATCGCTATTACAGCTGCTGGATGTACAACAACGCTATTGAGTGCGACGAGATCAACCGCCTGTACCGCGCGGTGATTACAACATCGGACCAACTCAACAAGCAAGAAATGGCGTCCCTCTTCAGCTCCTATCTCCAGCTCGAGTCGAACGACATGAGCATTAACGCTACCAACGGCGAGACTGATCTAACAGCACCAGTGCCGTATGACCGCGACAATCCTATACGCAACTTTCCCAAGGCGAAATCTCAGATAGAAACAGCTTGCGTCTGCACCAATATCGATCTCTTTCGAGCGCTTCTCATTGTTTTTTATCAGGAATGTCTGGAGCTTACCCCGCTGCTTAAAAACACCGAGGCACCTAGCCTGCTCGCGCAAAACGAAGAGTTTTTCCCAGCCGCCATCAAAACAAGCGACCCGCGACAATTCCGATTATTCGATGAGCAGCTGCCAGCAATCATCCGCTTTGGCGAAGCTTTTGTATACGCAGCCAAAAAACACTTGCCCGGAAACGAAACGGCTCAAAAGCTCGAAGAGCATTTGAATGGAATAAAGCGCATGAATAGCGCCCCCTTTATGCAGGCGTTTCGTAAAAACTATCTCGAAGCTATGCGCGAGAACCAGATCTTCGCAAATGGAGACTTCCATACGCATGCAGAGCTTAACGACCAGGAAAACCTCAATAGGCTCGTTGGGCTTCAAGCCGTTATTTCAAAGGCAGGAGAGCTCTACTTCACCGAAGAGGAATGGTCCTTTGCAAGCCTTTATGCCCGCATCCTTCACGAGCTGCTGCTGTGCGGCATTATGCCGATAGCATGCCAAACCTGCGGTTCGCTCTTTTTTCCAACTGGTCCCAACAGCAAGTACTGCGACCGATATAGCGAGGAGACCAAGCTCTACTGCAACCCGCGATATAACGCCAAAAAACATCTTGGTCGCAAATCGCCCCGCGATGTCGCGCTCAATATGCAGAGAAAAGCCGATACGGCGTATAAAAATGGCCTAGCGGATTGTGCCCACTATTTTGAGCGTCTTGGCAACTTTGTCCTCAATGGCATTGGTCCAACATACCAAGCGAGTGACCTTATTTCCGACGAGCTCTATTCAACATGGCTGTCTATCGTCAACCAGCCCAATTGCAGGACAGAAATCAAACGACCGGATAGAATCGGCTTTCCATACTCTGTAATGTGGTACGGAGTCGTCCGCGATGGCAATCGTTATGTTCGAGTCGAGTTTTCCGGAGCCGAGTACCCAGCGCTTTTTGAACGTTTGGGCCAACTTGCCGAAAGCCCACAATCAAAATGCACGTTGGATTTCAAGGGGCCCGGCGAGCACCCATACAGCTCCTGGCATATCAAGTTGTACAAGTTGCTGGAGATCATTGCGCAGATAAATAACGCCGATCAGATGACAAAACCCATTCCATTGCTTGGAATTGATGAGCCCGAGCGTGTCTCAACCGACCTGACGGTTCAGGACACTTGGAACACGCCCGACGCATGTGTCTGCAGTACCGGCATGATCGATGACCTCAGCTTTACCGTGTATACAAAGGGATATGACCCGGAAAAGCAGAACTGAACCGGTCGACATGTGCAAGGGCTGCATGCGGAAGCGCCGAAGGGCAGACCGCTAGTAATAAAACAGAACCGATGAGCGCATAGGTCTCATACGCTGGAGCAACAGCAACGGCGACTTTCACGGTATTCTGCAGTATCCAAACGGATCAACACCCAAATTACTTAGTCTATCTGCCCCTTTTCGGCTTCAAGCAATTCCCGTTCCGAGACGTCTTTGGAATGCACAAATAGGCCCGACATCATACGGTCGCCAATTTCATTGAGTTGTTCAGCAATATTCTCGAATGGTTTATTCAAATCAAGAGTTTTAAGGTAGAACCAGTGGCCAAGTTCATACCAGCATTCATCCAGCGGACCCTCCATAGACGTTTGGGCATAGGTGACGCATAATTTCTTTCGCAAATTGACAACCGCATAGCGGAACACGGCC
>DXMW01000011.1 GCA_019414045.1 Collinsella sp.
ACAAACCGTGATTTGACGCTCTCCTTGAGAGCGGCGATTTGCTGTCGTTTGCTATTGATTTCATCTGTTAAGCGATTGAAATCGTCGATGAGGGCTCTCTGCTCGGAGAGCGTCGGGACTGGGATGGGGTATTTGAGCAGCTCATCCTTGTCTCCGCGAGGCCTGCCGGTTCCCGTGAAGGTGGACATATCGTAGTCGAAGAAGTCCTTCTGCCACAGGAGCAGATGGAGAAACTCGGGCAATAGGCTGTCGGTATTTATGCTTCGGAATACCAAAACGTCCTTGGAGCACGCCCCATCGCGGTCTGCGAGCCAAATCTTCTGCAGATAGGGGCGAATATTGGAGACGAGCGTGTCTCCCTTCTTGTATGCGGTGCCAGCACTTGCCGGAAGCTCTCCACTATAGGTGGTTATGCCGCCACGGTCCTTGACCATGTTTTCCGTTGTTACGTAAGTGTCGGTGGTGATGGAACTCTGGGCCACGCTGTTGGTAACGTAGGATGTGATGTCTCTAAGCGTCTTGACTACGGTGCCCTGGGCGAACGAGCGGGGCTTGTAGAAAGAGCGGGGAATCGTAAGAGTCTCGTCGAACTTATCGGCATCAAAGTCAATGAAATCGGCGGTCTTGGCATAGTAGTAGTACTGGGCAAGGTCGCCGGGCTCAACCTGCTCGCCGGAGAACCATGCTCTGATGATGCCGCTTAGCGAGTTCGTGTCGTCCGATTCGTTGTCCGAATAGAGCACGCCCTCACCATCGATGGGCTGTATCCCCTCGTTGCCTTTGCGATTGCTCCATTTGTAGCCAAGGAAAGAGGCGATTTCCTTGGTCGTGTTAGGTGAGTTGATGATGAGCGTCTGTTCACCGCAGACGAGACCCCAAACGCGCAGGCGTTTGCGCTCTTCCTTGTGCGCATGGCGATAGAACAGCTCGTTCTCTGCTTTGAGCCGTGAGTTCTTGTCGGCCGCCTTCCAAGTCTTGCTCTTCCGAAGGGTCTTGAGCTCCTTCGATGATTCGAAAAGATGGCAATAAACGCTGAAGTGGCGAGTGTTTGCCCATTCGTTCCAGTTAGCCTCTCCTGCGAGAAAAGCCCGGTAAGTATCTCCGTCTACATTAATTGTGCCGAGATAAGCGTTGAAAGCGCTTTCGTCTCTCCAGCCAGTGAGCTTCCTGCGCTCAAAAACAGCGTCAACGAAATCAAGTGCGTTCGCATTGCGGGGCGGGATCTCGTCAAAGCGACGTAGGAACATAATTGCGACGTTTGTTCCTGTGGCCGCGAATGTGCCTGATCCAAACCTGGCGATGGAGACGATCTCGAAGGAGCTCAAAAGCACATCGCGTGCGGCCATGAAACTCGAGCTCGTGCTCTTGTCGAGGATCGAGGTGGGGAGGACGATGGCGGCGTAGCCTCCGGGCCGAACAAGCTGTGCCGCACGCTCGACAAAGAGGGTCTCGATTTCCGAGCCGCTATCGCTGATGGTTTCCAGCACTTTGAGTTCGTTGTTGTGAAGCTTGAGATGCGGTTTGAAGGCCGCTACAGAGTACGGGGGATTGGCGACAAGAATGTCGAAGCGTCCCCTGTCGGTTCGGCTGTCGATTCCCTTGTCGGGATAATTTTCAAGTCCGTCGCCGAAGACCACGTTGCTCTGCCCTGCGCCATGCATGTAGGACGAGACCTTGGAAACGCGAGCGAGTCGATAGTCCTTCTCGATGCCGACGAGATTGTCTCTGACCCAGTCGGCGTCTCCGAGGTCATCCTCTATGGTCGGATCATATTGGCATGCGGCGTCGGAGATTTCTTCGAATCCTTCTGTGAGAAAGTGCCCCGCGCCACAGGCGTAATCGATAACGCGTGGATAGTGCACGGCACCAGCCTCGTCCTGCACGATGCTGTCGAGTGGGAGTGACTTCCAAATAAAACGGGTGATGGGCACAGGTGTGAAGAATTGGCCCTCGTTTTGCTTAAAGCCCTGATTAAGGAGCTGTTCGAAGAGGTCGCCCAAGAATTGAATGTCTTGAGTTCCTACGATGCGATACGGCTGTAGAAGTTGCACCGTCTCTACGAGTACCTTGCCGTTCTGAAGAAAGAGTTCCTCGTTGTGGACGTCTTTGAACGCAAAGTCATTGTTGGTATAGAACTTGAGCTTGCGCAGCGTGCCGTTCAGCTCCTCGATGAGCTTCTTGCGGTGCTGGCCCGTATAGTTGCTTATGAGGTTTTCGGCGTAGTCGTTGGGAACGTACAGGACCTCTTCCCGCATGAGCTTTCTCATGCCGTCTGAGTGGAGTCTCTGGAGCCTGTCCTGGAGCGTTTCGTAGGTGTCGCGTCCTTGGCGGTATTGGAACTCAATCTCCTGGGTTGGCATTTTCGAGAGCTCGTCTTGGAGCTTCGCGATAAAGAGCGCGATAAGGCGATTGAAGGCGTTCTCTTTATCGGAGACGTTGTTGTGGCGGAGGATTTCCTCGAAGCGGTTGACGATGCTGTCTTCGGCCCTGAAGTCGACAAGGTCCTTCTTGAGAAGGGGAGGAACCATCGGGTGGTATGCCGTCGACCTATCGCCAAAGAGGATGTTTCCCTCGACTTGTTGGTTGTACGTTTCCGTCCAAACTTGATGGAGCTGTTCCACTGTATGGGCGTCGCGGTAGAGCGCAATGGTGTCATCGCGTTTGGCGAGCGCGATGAAGTTCTCGTCATCGCTGCAGTTAATTGAAACCTGGTCTGGCACGATTTCGTTGTTGATGAAATCGCATGCAAAGAGTACCAACCAGCGAGTCGCGCGCTCTTGTTGCCAATAGGAGAGGAGTTGCCCTCCGTCTGACTGCATGTTCTTGAATTCGTTTTTGAACTCGGTTCCAGGGGTCTTGCATTCGACGATTGCGAGTGTGTCGCCCCTCTCGTCATTAATGCAGATATCAGCGCGGCCGCTCTTTTGTTCGTGCCCAAGGGCCCATTCGCGCTCCAGCTCAAGTGATTCGGGGCGATATCCTTTGTCGAGGAGCATGGTTACGCAGGCGAGTACGACGAAGTTCTCGTTATCGGAAAAGTTACAAGTTGTGTCTTTGTTGACTTTGAACCCCAGGTCTTTCGGGTAGCCGATGCGTTTCTTGGAAAAATCGACCGTGATTTGCGCGCTGGTCTCTTCCCAGGATTTCTGATAAACGGTGCCGTCGCCCGAGGGCTCGTAGCACAGAGCCCTAAGTGCGTCGCGAAGATTGTCCAGAGTAATCATCTAATGTCTCCGTAGCTGCGAGGTGAAAACACAATTCGCTAATTTTATCGCAGAGGGCGCCGTAAGAACGTAGTGTGATTGGCGGTGCTGCTGCTTGCCAGGGCATTTGATTGGATGATGACGCGCACGGGGCGGGATTCGCCAGTCCGCTAAGCCACGCTGGCAACAGTAGCGTACCAGGCGGTTGCTTGCAGAGATCCTCACGCGCGCCGTGCTTGAACCACTGGAGGTACGTGTTTCTCGTCGTGCGTCCATCGGTGACCGATCCGCCTTTTACTAAACAAGTTTATCGAGCGCGCGAAGCGATTGAGCCAATGGCGAAGCTCCAACTTATTCGTCAACTCATGGGCAAGCCACCCGAGACTACTCATTTCTCCTACTAGCAATGAAGGTCTGCGACCTGCAGTTTTGCAAACTGCTTGAAAGCCACCCGATGAGATACCCCCGATTTCCACTTGGAATCGGGGGTATTTTTATTTACAGGCTTTAGCCTGTGCGGGGCGCGCAGCGCGCCGCATCAGAAACCACCCGCTATGCGGGTGGGGCCAAACGGCTTTACAAAGCCGCCCCCTCGCCGGACACTTGCGATTGTTCAGGCCGCAAGGAATCCGAGTCGAGAGGGCGGTGGTGGCGTATGGCCCAGAAGGCCTACGGCCCGTCGCACACGAAGTGGACGTGCAAGTACCACGTCGTGTTCACGCCGAAGTATAGGCGCAAAGTCGTCTACAACCAAATAAGGTCCGACCTTGGGGAGATCTTCAGGAAGCTCTGCCAGTACAAGGGGATAGAGGTCATCGAGGGGCACCTGATGCCCGACCACGTCCACATGCTGCTGGCGATACCGCCGAAGTACAGCGTGTCCAGCGTGATGGGCTACCTGAAGGGGAAGAGCTCGCTGATGGTATTCGACAGGCACGCGAACATGAAGTACAAATTCGGCAACAGGAAGTTCTGGGCCGAGGGCCACTGCGTGTCCACCGTCGGCCTGAACGAGGCCACGATCGCGAAGTACATCCGGGAGCAGGAGAAGGCCGACATCGCGCTCGACCGGCTGAGCGTCAAGGAGTACGAGGACCCCTTCGATAGGGGGCCGGGGCGCAAATAGCGCCGGTTTGACCGGCCCGTCACGGGTCAACCTGCAGTGCGGCCCGAACCCCGTGAGGGCCGGCGCCTTTAGACGCGTGCCGGAAATCCAAGGGTTACACCCTAAGAGCAAACCATCCCTTCTAGGGGTGGTTTTGATTTAAGCGTCCACGCATGAAACACGGCGCGATGAACTGCGCTGCTCGTCGCCCGTCCGCGCCGCCGAGAGCAGGGCGCCCAAATCGGCCTGGATCGCCTCTGCCTTGCTTCCAAGCTGCAGCGGAGCCGAGCCGCCCGAGATGTTTACGCTCAG
>DXMW01000012.1 GCA_019414045.1 Collinsella sp.
CAAGGCGGGGCCGAGGCCGCCTCGATCAATTTGCGAAAGAATCTTGACGGTACCCCAGAAAATGCCCTGGTAGCAGCAGTTATTAGTTTAGCGAGATCAAGTCGTAAACAAAAGAAATACCCGTGAGCAACACTGGGAATTAGGTGTAAATCGTTTTGCCAGTCGGTAAAAGGAAGGACAGGTGTTGTCGAGTCATACGAGGGGTACTAGCGAGTCATCGCACAGCTTCATAGAGATGCATTTCATCCTGTTTAATGTTTTTACGAAAGGTGGGGTGCATATGCTGGGGCGGGTTGGTGACGATATCGACCTTTCGCCCGAGTTCATCTTCTAGGTCAAGTGAGAGCTGATATAGCGCGCCGAATGTCATGTTGTCTCCGCAGGCGAGACGTAAGTCGATATCGCTATCGGGTGTTTGCTCACCGCGGGCGAACGAGCCAAATAGATATGCCTCACGAACATCGTAGCGAGGTAACACACGGGAGACTGCAGATGATATGTCGGCAAGCGTAATCATGGGTCAATTCTACTTGTCGAGCGCAAACGTTTTGAGCTCTCAAACCACTTCCCTAAACAAACTTTCCTGTCTCCAGATCGACGAAGTCCGCGAGCTTTATCTCTCCGGTAAAGCCGCTCCCCTTGTACTTTCCCGCGTAGGTTTGCGAGTCGTACTTAAATGAAATGTTGTACAGTCTGCCGCTTTTTGTTTTCCTAATCAGCCCGTTATTAAGCATATAGCGCAACACCTTTTTATGGCCTTCCCTATCGTTGCCATTTAGGTAAAAGCAGCAGACACCGTTCTTCTGCCCCGCGGCGATCAACGTTTCGGGATTCGAGTATTTTGCCTCTGCGACGACGCCGTTGAGAACGGCGGTTCCAACAATGTCATCCATGCGGGCAGTTTTGAATGGAGAGAAGAAAAACATCCATTTGCCGCATTGGGCTGGCTCTATGTCATGAATTCGCTCTTTATCGATAAACCAAATCCATGAGAATGACTGCACTCTGACGACTGAATTGGAATCATTAAGAGGAATTTCTATAACGGACTGTTTTAGAGTTCCGTCGTAATCCGTTCTAATTGAGTCTGTCATTTCGCTCATCCTACCCCTGGCAGGCATCTGCAAGAAAGCTTAAACGGCGCGCTGCGTCTTGGAATGATCCGATTGCGTAATAGCCGTCTCCCGACTTGCCGATACAACCAACCAAAGGAGATGAAAGAAAACCGAGCATCTCTTTCACTTCTACTAGGGATAGATTAGCCAATCCGCCGTTATTTCTTACAACCCAGTAGACATCTCGAGCGGTCATAACGCCGCCAAATACCGGGTCCTCGTTTTGGCTGAGTAGAGTCTTAAGCGTTTCGGCCAAGAGAGACGCATGACGCTTCATAGTATCAATTGCAGGGCTAAGTAGATCCAAATCAACGACCCCAGGCTTTGAGAACAGTATTCGTAGATCCTGAGACGATAACGGAAACAGAAGCTGTGACTTTAACAGTTTTTCTAGATGCCGAATGCCAACTAGCAATACGTCGTGCTCCGTAGCACGATCTAAAAGACGTTTTTCAGTAAAGTCGTATCCAACGACAATTAGATGATCGGCATTGTGTTTCTTGCGATGTAGCTTGAGCGTATCGAAATCGACCTGGGAAGAATCCACGCTTCCATTAGCGGTCGACTTTGCATCGACAGCGACCTTGTATGCATATTTCGAAGCGGCATTTGCGTACAGTAAGACGTCGGTCTCTCCCGATCCTCCCAAAAGGGCACAGCGATAACCGAGGCGTCCGAAAGCCTCACTCACAGCTTTCTCTAACCGACGAGGATGTTGAGAGTCGCGCGCCGCCTCCCAGAGCTCTGCAATGAGCTCATTGGTGCTAAGGGCAGATAAGGTCACGGATTCATCTTTGGGTTCAGGAATATTATCGACACGGCTAATTAACGCTTCCGGTATCTCTGAAACGCAGTTTGCGACCGTGAATTTAAGTGAACTGGTTTTTAGCACAAGCCCTGCGGCCCGCAGGATATTCACTCGGGCCAGAATGTACTCTGACGATAACTTTATTCCATAACGTTCCGTCGCCAGTAGTGATAGCGTTTTGGAATCAACGGGCTTATTATCAAATAGCCCCAGCAGCTCAAACAGACAGCAGCATGAAGCATGGCAGATGCATGCAAAATCAATTGCCGTTGGAGTCGACAGCCATTTTTCGCCAAGTGCCGACGTTCTAATAGAATCTGCGCCCGATCTTACGATAAAGCCTAATCTTATTAACATTGAAATCGCAGACTTAGCCGATGATTTTGATAACTCGTATTGCTGAGCAAGAAAGCTATAAAACGTTGCCTCGGGGACGCCATCATCGACAAATTTAAGAATCTGGATCGCTGCGCTTATAAAGCCAGTTGATCCGCCAACTAAAAACCCTATGTTTGCGTTTTTGCTATCGTTGTTTTTAAGAGCAATTTGAAGTGCCCATTCCGATGGCGGAACAAACTCAGGTTCTTTAGCAACACCCAACGTTGGCTCTACATCAATTGATGAGATAAATCGAATCCCCAGTTCAGTTAAATAGTAATGATTGTTTTCATATTCTCGTAACTCGACTAATCCCAAGTCACGGGACCATTTAAGTCTTGATTGAATCTCGGACAGCTGCTTCCACGATGCGCCGTACTCATTATTGGCTGTTTCCAATAATTCTCTAGCGGTCATAGGGGATTTAAGATTCACGAGCATGCCGCTAAAGAAGAAGCAACGATCCGAGAATAGTCTAGCCAAAAGAGCGTTATCTCCAGATGTGAGCCATTGCTCCATGAGCGGGGAAACTTCGTATCCGCTCTTCGTTTTTTGGACGATTCGTGTCGCATGGAGGGAAACACAACAATCATTTAGGGTCGCCTCGGAGCTTGAGCCCTCTAATTTGACCGTCGTATCAAGCGGAGTGTCTGCTTGAACCATATCTAGGATTGTGCGCAAGGAATCCGTCAGCTTGCCGTTGCCGCGAGGAATACTGGGCATGGAGCGAACGAGTCTCGCTTGGGCATTTTGAATGATTCCAACATCTGTGATTACTTGCTTCATATTGGCCTTCTATATAATACAGTGGTTCTATCACTGGGCCTGAACGGTCCACTTGGAATAAATGGAATCAAAAGACTTTAGCAATTCCATTAGCTCGTCAATTTGAGTGCGTATTTCAAAACAATCATTAGTTTTTTGCGCACCAATTGCACTTGTATGAGCACAACGACCTCGGAGAGCACCAAATGAATTAAGCGCAACGGTTAATTCTGGGGGAAAATCCTCAGTAATTAATGAGAAGGTACCGAATAGGTGCTTTAAATCATTCTCTTTAATTCCATTGTTAGCCTTTATCTGATTGCATTTAATGTTATGAAAAGCCCTAGAAGCTTCTTCAAGCGAATTCGGGCAGCTAGTTACAACTCTTTGGTCATGTCCCGCCTCAAATATGAAAGCGCTTGATAGCTCTGAATAACGCCCCGCTTTTATTTGATCCAATGCGGTAGTGCATAGCAATCGCGAGATACCTTCAAGGTAGGTTTCAACTTCAGCATGGACTAGAAGGACGCATGCTTTCGCATCAAGTTGCTGCTCTTCCGTGTAATCTCCAAGGGGACTTGGGACTAGGGGAAGAAAATGGGATTCAAGAACGCGCACCCTACTACACAGGTCAGCGAATAACGGACTGCTCAACTGACTTTCCATCCTCACTCAGTCTGAGCGTATTGATAGTGCCACCAATGACCTCGTGCAATTTGCATGCCCAAATATTGACGCGAGAAATTAGCGCTGTTTTAGTTTTAGTCGAAACCGTACATTCTGATATGAATGAATCCGAAGACAATACATGCTCAAGTGCCAATGCCACATCTGTTTCATGACCAGATATTGCCGAGCGAATGTCCGCATCTTGCAGCGGATAACACAGGGCGTCAAATACCGCCCTATTGAAGCTCTGCTTCTTCTCAGTTTGAATTAACGAGAAAGCTGGGGTATAAACTCCGCCTATTCTTTCTGTAATAATCTCATAAAGCGATTTACATTGGATGATAGTTGCAACGGCTTCATTTGCCATGTTCTTATATTGTTGAGAATCATTGATTCCATTGAGCCATTGTGTAGTTGAATCAAGAAACTCTTTTAAATTGCCAGTAAACAAAGTGGGTCTATAAACGAGACCGCAATATCTTGTCAGCATCTCAATGTCTCGCATGCGAAAGTCCTCGCAATCAGCCGTTCTACTGAACAACCGCGCAAAGGTGTAATCAGTTTCAGTAAAAGTCGCCGCAAAATTTGTGAATGCGCCAGGATATAGCGCACTCCGCAATTCCTGAGTATTAAGGGAGACACTTCCCGAATTCAATCGATAGAAAATTGAATACAGTACCGAGTCATCATTCCACCCAACTAATCTGACTGCTCTAATCGTGGCGTTATCGAGAGCGTCTCTGTAGTCTTGATTTAGGTTTTCGTATTTCAAGCCCTTAAGATCTCGCAGTAAGTCGGGATTTGCCAGTGAAAGACGGTTTTCATAGAAAGCCAGCACACTGAGAAGCCGTTGCTTTCCATCTAGAACAATATATTTCCCGCGACTTTTATGATCTTGGGCAATAACGATTTGCGGAACAGGAATGCCCAAGATAAGCGACTCGATAAAAGCTGATTGTTTACGAACATCCCATACCTGCCTTCTCTGAAAAAAAGGCGATAAATCAATATTCTTTTTCTTAATTTGACCAAAAAGAGTTTCGACAGTCCAGTCAGAAGAAGAAACGAGTAAATTGCTAAAATCGCTGACTGCAGTTCCAAAGTCGGCTTCAGATTCGGTATTACATGAATCCATGCCATTAGTCATGTTGTCTCGGAACTGATCTTCATGATCAAGCAGCATATCCTCATCCAATCGATCATCATACAAAGGCGACTAATGTAGTTAATTTACTACTTTTCAATCTGCGATTCCGCAATAAAAGAACTCATTTCGGATCCGGCGTAACGACAACTTCCTCGACATTATCGGCTCCGGAGCATCCTGCGCGAGCTCGTAGGCCACGCGGCATGCCCTTCACCTTCACGCGCTTCATGACGCCCTCGATGGAGCTCGCGCGGATGTTGTCGGAGTTGGGCTTTTAGTGGTGAAGCTGGAGTACTCACCGAGTCTGACATCATAAGGGAAGAAGCGAGGTGCCGCAGAGGTCTCAAGGTCTATCCGCTTTACATCAAGGACCCCACTAGACGCCATCGTTGACCACCGACGAGATCGAACACGCGTTATTCTTGTGCAGTCGACATTACGCGAGAAAGGTTGGCGTTGCGAGAATTCAACCACACTAGGATCGTTTCCTATGACCGCAGTGACTGGGCCGTAGGATTTTTCATAGACCGTTGTCTTTATATCCTGAAGGAGGGACCTCACAATCAAATCGCGACGATTAACGACGCAATAGAGGCACATCAACTCAAGCTCACATTCGAAACGGTCCCTGAATTGTTCGAGAAAGCTGAAGGCATCGATGTTGCAAGTGTTGTTTCCGCGCTCTTCGCGAATGCTTGCAAGTATACGAGGGAGACGCTCGCGTCTTCGGGAATCCTTGGTATTTACGAGGAACTCGAGATGCAGTACGCCACTCAGTTCTGGGGCCTTGTGCACGCCTGCGGCGCAGAGAAGATGATCTCCGGCGAGGAAATTGACGAACTTCTCTCGCGGCACATCGAATGCCTAGCTCCTATCTTGGAGAACGACAAGCTCGTCAAATTATTCGATGCAGAGATAAGAAAATCACTAGTTGACAACCCGTATTATTCAGCTGACCTGCTCATTCGCGAGTATGCGACGGAATCAAGGAGCCAGAACGCAATCTACCTCCCCAAATGCCTTTCCCAGGGCGACTTCGATTCGATAATGGCAGGCTACCTTGACGACCAGCGCGCCAACCCGAATTATATGGAGGCCTTTTCAATTGGCCTTCCGGCGCAACAAAATGCAGATTCTCTCCTTCGCCGGACGTAAAAGTGCGTGCAAAGCAGGCCCACGATAAGGCCATGGATGAGTTATTCCGGCAAGGTACTGGATTTGAGTACGGAGCCGGGGTGCAGATCGACCCTGAACAGATTGCTTGCAAGGGTGTAAAGGTCAAAGGCCTAACCTTGACCTACAGCTTTAGCGAAACCTGGCTCGACAAATACACCGATAACGCAAGCATCATGAACAATTGCAGATACCTACTGGACGTAGTAGACCAAAGCGGCCTCATGGCCTCGCCTGCTCACTCCCACGAGGAGAACGGCCTGCTTGCGACGCTGGGGCCCCACGTGCTGGGGGAATACCGAATGAATACGAAATCCAACACCCGGGAATCTCTCGCCAATGTCGAAGTTGTCGCATACGCGAATTTCCTTGAAAGACGCGGTACAAGGCTCGAAGATGCACTCGAATGGACGTACAACGTTTATTTTGCAGAGGAGTACTCAATCAGTGATTTCAGCTTGGCGCTGCCGTCAAGCGGAGCTTCGTGGCTCGACAAATGCAAGTCGATAGGGCCAGAGATCGAGCGCGCCGTTAAGTCCTATTCAATATATTCGAGGATTGGAAAAATCGACGGAGACTATTTCCCTTATGAGAGCTTTAAAACTTTTGGAACCCTCAACGCGCTCTCTGAGAAAAAGTACGCAATCGACGGAGCCTGCTTTAACAGATGGGGATTTTATCTATTCTCCGACCAGTGCATGCTGACATACAGAAGAGGCCATGACGACCATGCTCTTTGCTTCTTCGATTTGATTTCGAATGCCATGGTCACCTTCGACGATTTTGATGCTGCGTACGCCGAGGTGCTCCAACAATTAGTCGACCGACAACTGGTAAGTGCGTGCGAAGAAACAGGCGCTCTCTCCCCAACCCCTCGATCAATTTGCCTGAAGGCCGTTTGGGATAAAGGGGCGATTGCGCTTGGGAGATGCGGGGACGGTGATTTAGCGCTTATCGATGGTCTCGTCTCAGACGAAATGCTGTCGTACTGCGGCAAACTGTTTTCACCCGACGAGGCTGCATATCTCGATTACATGTTTAACGACGCCTCTTTCCCCAACTCACAAGGTCTCAGGAACAGATACGACCATGCGCATTCACCGATCGCCGACCCTAACGCGGCGGGCATTCGATCCGATTACTACCGCATGCTGACCTTGCTCGTCGCGATTACGCTCAAGATAAACGACGAGCTGTCGGCCGCAACAGGCCACGGCTACCTTGAAAACTTCGTAGATTGGCCATATTACGACGAAAGTGTCTTCGAACTCGCAAAGAAGTTGATCGCAAAGAAGCACGAATCTGTCTGTGATGCTGAGTCAGAATAGTTCCATTGACGGTAGTTCCGAACCTGCTTGAGCAGGATCGGAAAGCCTTTCCGTTTCTCCGCGGCGAATTCCCGTCAGGCACCTCGATAACCATTGTGATGGCCTCAGACGGCGCAACTCGACGTCATGCAGTCGCTCTGCCGTCCCGGTGCAAACGAGCAAAACGAACCCTCATGTCGCACATCAGAGGAACGGTACCGGAAGAATGCTCGGCGCCGCGTTCGACCATCGCCAGGATGCAAGCTCATCCGCGATACAATACGAGCGCCCGAGGCGAAGTAAACAGATATTTCGGATGGTACGCCCAACTGAATATAAATCGGACGAGCCACTGTGCGCGGCTGTGCTGGAGGACGCTGGACCCGACGGTCCGTCTAACCTCGACTTGCCGCCGTTGCACTGGAAGCGCTTAAACAGATCCCTCGTGTACACCTTGTCCACAACGTCCGCGAGCTCGTCGCTCCAACGGATGGCGACAATAACGTCGCAGGCTTTCTTGAAGGCCCCAGGTCGTGGGTCACCTCGGACCCGAAGAACTCCGGCGCGTCCAGCGTGGGCTCGTAGACCGCTACGGGCACGCCCTTGGTTTTCACAGGTTTCATGATGCTCTGGATGGAACTCGCGGGGGGGCATCGGAGCTGATCTTCATTGTCAGGCAGCATATCGCCCGCCGCGAAGTCCTTGCGGATGGGGTTGGCTTCCATGATGGCCCCGGTCAGGTTCCGCGGCACGTACTTGTAGTTCGTCAGCACCTGCTTGGCTCCCTTTGTCAGGCAGGTGCCGCCGGAACTGGAACCAGAATCCGGTGAGAAGAATCCGAATCGACGACCGTGCTGTAAATAATCATTGAGTAATGATTCAGTTGCAACAAAATCAGTTACATCGAATTGAATAGACCCTTTTGAATCCGGGGTTACGAATAAGAAATTTATCCAACCTTGAATACCGCTTCGCCAAGGCTTCCTTGAAGTTCAGCTAATGAACGGAATCAACCTTAATATCATCGAGAATGCCGACAGGATAGCCGGCATTCTCCCCTGCGACTAAATGGGCCTCGCAGTGATAGTGCAAAGGTCGACGGTAGGGTCCTGAAAAACAGTGCAAGGGTGCACGTTATCCACATCTCGCAATCGGTCACTTCCCAATCAGTTTCAGCAACTTGTGCTTCTTGGTGCGAAGCCAGAATCGTTTCCAGGCCCAAGTTTTCCGAACGGCCGAATCGAACCCAACCTTCCCATATGCCTTAAGGAACCGAGACCTGTCCCTTGTCCTTGGGGAGGGTTCGTGGAGGTTGGTCTGTTCCACATTGTCGGCCTCGCTGAAAAGGCGCTCCTCGCGGTAAACGGTCTCAGGCAAATCTGCGA
Organism: Collinsella sp.; assembly: GCA_019414045.1. Taxonomy (GTDB): domain Bacteria; phylum Actinomycetota; class Coriobacteriia; order Coriobacteriales; family Coriobacteriaceae; genus Collinsella. The sequence goes on from DXMW01000012.1 coordinate 8,748, forward strand.
GAGCGTCAATGCCAGTCTCTGTATTGCACAGTACTACGGAGACCTTGCCGGGCGGCGCAGATCCCAGTGTCGACTTATCTAGGCCCCAAAAGTCTCCGAGTGTGATGTCTCCCGCCCGCTGGTTGCACGCGTAAGGACATTCGTAACAGACGTCACGATGGATGGCACCTGTTACGAAGACAGAAAAATATTCGTCTTCGTAACAGAGCTCGTCGAAGACGAGTTCACCGTCGCGATATGCGCACATGTGGAAATCGTTCGCCCCACGAAACGAGAACGAATCCCAGCCCCCTTTGACCTTAAGGTCCAAATGTTCGCGAAGGAATGTAATCGGAGGGGTGCCGTGGCATATGAGATCGATGCAAATCAAGCCCTCGCGCGTATCGCCAACGATAGAGCGCAAGGCAGCGACCTGGCATGGTGTCGAGATGAAGAGCACTTTCCTGCCGTCAGCGAGATGCTTTTTGACGTCCTTGTATGCGCCGCCGGGATCACTGTAGACGTACTTGGATCCACGTAGGCTCTCCAAGTCGACTTCTCGATCGACTGAAACGCAGCGCGCCGCCCCGTTTACAGAAGCCGTTCCGTAAACGACGCCGCCCCCGTTGATGACCTTCCTTGCAAGCGCTGTGGCAATGCCGCCCGATGAAGAGAGCGCAACGTCACTCGGTTCACTGCTCCAAGCAGCATAAGTCTTTAGGGGCTTCCTGAGCTCGACGGGAGCGCATGCTGGGCAAATAGCATGACATCGCCCACAATTCCTGCAATTTGAGGGGTCGACAGTCGGCACGAGCTCGCCACAAAGGCCGCTTTCCTTCATGCTAAGCGCATGGAAGGGGCACGCTACGACGCATGCCCCGCACCCAGAGCACGTCAAGTTACCGCAAACGAAGTTAGCCGACATTTCCCCTCCTAAAGCCAAGTTTATCTCGCAAGATGTCGAAAATTACAAAACGTTCTCCCTTGTCAAACAAAGTGAGCAGCTCGAAGGTATAACCGATGACGGCAGCACCAAAAGCAACGGCTACGAGCATAGCCCAATTTGTGCACAGACCCACCTGGTCAACAAGCGCGTAGACGAACCAAAGGACCACGAAAACGAAAACCTCTCGCATAAGCGGCTTGTAGAACGTTCGTCTGCGCACGCCGATGACGGCTGCACAATAAAATGGTTGGACAAGCGCGTGACGGACAAACATCAGAATCGAGCTTGTCCCGGCGATGACGGTGAGCTTGTCGAGCGAGGTGAATAGGATCAAAGGGAACTCTATGGCGAGCGTTGCCAAACTGAACCCGAAGGCGATGAGGACCGAACCCTTAATTTTTGTGGTCAGCGTGTTCGCATAATATAGGGGCTCGATAAGAGCGCTCGCAATGAGCGTAATGACGGTCAAAACCGAAAGAAGCTGAATTTCGCCTAATTCGGCAACAGAACGGCCAGGCAGCCATAGGGAATAGAACGACGGCCCGAAGCCGATGAACCCGGCAAGCGGTACGATCATGAACGCTGAGGTGAAACGCATGGCGAAATCGAACCTGCTCACCAGTTCTACCTTGTCCCCACGGGCATAGGCTTGCGCCATCTTCGGGTAAAAGAGGTTCGCTATGCTTCCGGAAAGATTAGTCAAAGCCTGGGGGACCGTCTTAGCAATGGACAGGAGTCCCATGGCGGCCCCGCTGACAAAGATATTGGCAACCAGGAGGTCGAGGCCGGTCTGGATGAGGTTGTTGACGTTCTGGAGGCTGTTCCACACGCCGATTTTGAGAAGCTCCCAGACTTTGCTGGGACAGAACCGCGAAAGCGACAGCTTGAGTTCGGGAAGCAGCTTGCGTGTCACAGCAACTTGCGCCGCGCCGGTCACGACTGTCGCCACGAGGCCCGCGACGCTGAAGTACCACATATGGGGGAAGGCTACCCAGAACAGGACGAACAGGAAGATGACACGAAGGACCGAACCGAGAAGCTGGCCGAAAGAATTTAAGAATAACTCGTTTTTTATGAACGCCGCAACACCAAATACGACCGTAAGCAGCCCTATCCCAGCATTCATGAACGCGAGCAGAACGGTGATTCTCAAGTCGCTGACCAATTCCGGCGTCACACTTACAAGGGTCTCTATGTTAGCGGCGAGGAACACCGATCCCACGAAAATTGCGAATGCCATAATACAGTTCGAGAAAAAGACCGAAGAGAAATACTCTTCGGTCTTTTCGGTATCCCCCTCATGGTAGGAGACCGTGATGAACCGGCTTGCCATGGCATTAAGTGCTGCAGTGATGATTGCGACATAGCTGACGAAGTTGTTGACCAGCCCTACGAACCCATATGCCTCGTCGCCGAGCTTTTGGAGCACGATCGGCGTGAGAACGAAGCTAATGATGAACTGAGAGCCGAGTACCGCGATTTGCGCGGCGAAGTTAAGGGCGAATTTCTTTTTGTCTCCCATCGGTTTTGGCAAAACGCCTAACGCACCCCCCTGCCAACGGAAATGTTGCGCCTTAAATAAGACAGGGAGCTTTCGCGAGCGGCCGCTCTGACGGCATCGGCAACTTCAAAATCCAGGGGCTTATCGAGAATAAACGAGAGGTCTTCTGGTGTCGTCGCGAGTCTCTCCTTGAGCGACAACCTGTCGAGAAGGTCAACAAGCTTGTTTGCATTCTGTCCGCGCTTTATCACCGCGAAAGGGACGTGCGTTATGGCGGAGAATATCGTTCCGTGGAAGGTGTCAGTCGCCACGAAATCGGCTCCTTTGAAGTAATTCAGAATTTCATCAGGGCCGCAATCGACGTTCTCATCGCAGAAATCTTGATGTCCGTAGACCGCAAGGAGTTTGACGCCCCTTTTCTCGGCGATGGCCCTGATGGCCTCGGCCTCGTCCTGGGTGAAACGGTTGCCGTATCCGTAAACTAGGGCATAACGCTCTGGTGTCGCTACGGGCTTCCATTCAACAGTCTCGACACCGGAGACAAGAACTGGGTCGAGATGCGTACTAACGCCATCGATTCCAAGGGCCTCGAGGATGGCACGGGAGTTTGCGTCCCTAACGGAAATAGCGTCGAAGCAACGGAAGCAATTCCTCACGTCGTCGGCCACCTGGTACTTCTCAAGGTCGGACAAAGTCGTGTGCCCGAAAGACCCGGCATAGCTGATTACGGATTCGCAGTTGTTCCCCCAACCAAGAAGCTGACGGCAGAAACCGACATTTGGTCCCGCCTGTGTACAGTTGAAGACCTCATCGCTTCCGATGACAAGAACGTCAACATGCTCCCCGATGTTGCGCTTGCACGGGTCGACGCCGAGAAGACCGAGGCATCGCTCATACTCGACGTCCATCGGGGTTCGCTTAAAAATTCCTGTGGCAATGAGGGCATGCCTTCCCGCGCCAGTAAACCTGACGTCGGCCTTAATCCTTCCAAGAAAGTCCTTGAACCTTCCTCGTGCGTCCCTGAGCCCCGGCACGCACGAGGAAGGCTTGTAGTCTACGAAAAGGACCTCGTGTCCCAGCGACTCGATCATTGACTTTAATCCGTATGCTTGCATGAAGGAGCCGTGGTTCACGACTCTCTGCATTGACATAATGCCAACGCGCATGTTTACCTCCTTGTGAGCGCCCCATTTACACAACAGACACTCTGCTTCTCGTCTTTTTCGATTCCTCCACCCTGGATATCCTCGCTAGCCACGAAAATAGCCATGAGCGCAATGAAAAAGTAGTAGTTGTACGTAATTTCGACGATAGATCCTGCGATCATCGCGTAAAGCATGATGTACATGCCCCAGCTCCAAGAAGGCTTATCTCCTTTTACGCTCGTCCAGGCCATGTAGAAGACGGCGAATAGGCCCACGGCACCATAGTTGACGAGCGTCTCCATGATAGAGTTCTGAGCGTTTCCATACCCGACGTACATGGCCACGGCTGCGTTTCCATAGCCGTACCCGAAGATAGGAGATTCGCTGATGACGGCCCGAAGCCCACTGTAAATCAAATCCCTGCCCGTCAACGTCAAGTTCTCACCGAGGACGTCTACGACAATATGCTTCACAAACGGCATCTGGAGGAGCTGCGATAAGAAGGCAAGGATAACGCCCGTCAGGACCATTGCAGCTATGACGACTGCAGGCTTTTCTAGAATACGCTGGGCTTTCCGTGGGAGGATCACTAAAGCAATCAGGAGAGCAGACATTGCGACGGCCGTGGAGCAGTAGACCGTATGAGCCACGACGAGGGCAAGCAAACCAAGGCCCGCGGTGACCAGGACGACTAAATCTTTGCTCCTGCCTTCGCGACGCAGCTTGGCGTACGCCAGACATGCCAACATGATGAAGTAATAGCTCGTTGAGAACTTGTTACCGGCAAAATAGTAGAGCAGGGGGCCATCGGCTGTACCCACCCTTGCAATGAATACAATAGATAGAACGCAGTAGATGACGGTCATCCAGAAGAAGACGCTCATGAAAGTTTCGAGCCTGTCGCGTCTGCTGCATGTCGAAATTAGAAGGGCGAGGGCGTAGAGACAGATGGCGTAGAGAAGCGCGTCGGTGCAGTTGGAGGAGTCTACGTACCCAGCCAGATAGCCCGCAATGCTCGAGATCACGACCATGACGCAAAACAGGGCCGACGGGTGTTTGTACTCTCTGCCTTTGAGGTTGGTGATGAGAAAGAGAAAGACGAAGAACACGCAGCTGACTTTAAGGCCTTGCTGCAGCACCTTTGGGATGCAGACCAACTTGAAGACCGCAAAGTAAATAGCAACGAGCGACGCCGTGAGCCAATCGAAGCGTATCCGTTTAGACAAGATAGAATCTCGCGTCCAAGACAATTGATGATGCATGTGCCGGCCCACCTAAAGGTAGCTGTAGAAGCGCGGCGAAGCAGCGAACAGCAGCGCCTTGGCCTTCTCTTTTGTGTTCGTGCCGTATTCGAACAATAACTTCTTGTCTACGCCCGGCACCTCAAGGCCGCCCCGAAGTCCAAGCTCGCGGCAAGTGTGTAGATAGCACTTCGCAAGATAGCCATATAAAGCGTGGCGAAGCTCCAAATCGTTGATTGCGTCAAATTGAGTCTTCCAGCGCCCAAGGATCTCGCACATGGAAACCGCACGTTCGGAAGAATTCTGCGATTTCATGATGGAGCCCGGCCGTTGAATGTAGTTGTAGAACTTGTATTTCAGGCAGACGACGGTATCCGCTGCAAGAAAGATTCTGGGCTGCATCTCCATGTCTTCATGCAGCAGCCCCACGGCAAACCTGAGCCTGTTTTCATTAAACAACGAGAGCTTGCAAAACATGAAGCATGCGCACGGGTACCATTCTCCCGCTTTTAGAGCTGTGAGAATGAAATCCTTAGTGGGATACGCCTTTCCCTCCTCAACCGACGCGTAGTGATCGGGCCTGTCCGGACCCGGGGTTACCCTCCAATCCCCAAGGACGATGTCAGCGTGGGAATCGGTTGCCAAACGTAGCAGCCTCTCGCAAGCATCGAGCTCGATAGAATCGTCTGAATCGACGAACATGATATAATCTCCAGTCGCCTCGGCCAGACCGAAGTTGCGCGCATCCGAAAGCCCTCCGTTCTGCTTGTGGACAACTTTTACCCTCGAATCCGCAAGGGCGTAATCATCGCAGATTCGAGGGCAGTCATCCGGACTCCCGTCATCGACGAGAATCACCTCGATATTGCCCAACGTCTGGCAAAGGACACTGTCAACGCAGCGGCCAAGCTCTTTTTCGACCTTATAGACTGGAATAATTATGCTTACAAGCGGCACAAGCAACCTCCGTTTATATCTTGTCCCCAGGTCCAACGTCCTTCGTAACTATTCGAGCCGCCTTCACAATCGCGCCGTCCCCAACGTATATCGGTCCGAAAATGCAGGAGTTCGTGTACACGATAACGTCGCTCCCGAAATGGGGCTGCCAGAAGACCCCCCCCCGACCATCTTCGCGATGACGTCCATGAGAGCCGCCGATGGTCACACCCTGATACACTGTGAGCGGCCCCTCGCTGACTACCCCAGCGCCTATAACAACGCCGAGCCCGTGGACGAGGCGAAACCCTGGTGCCAACTTCGCCTTGTAATCCAAATCGACGTGGTAAAGCATCCTGTTCAAACACCAAACAATCTTTGCCAGTGGCTCAAGATGGCAACGGTAGAGCAGGGCGGACAGGCGGAAAAGAGCCACGGCGTGGAAGCAGGGGTTCAAAAGAAACGTCCCGAGCGAACGCGGGAAGCCCTTTCCACCGGCGGCTGCGGCAAAGTCGACGTTGATATTCATTCCCGTCCTCCTTTACGGTCCAATGCGGCCTTGTATGCGCCCTCAAGAAGGCAGTAGCTCGAGCGTATGTCGAAAGGCTCCAGGCTCCCCGCACGGAAGGAGCCTTTGCTCCTATCATGTGGGCAAAAGGCCATCGCAGCTATCTCGCCCGCCCATCTTTCAGCGGTTTCTGTAAGGGAAATCGCGTGGAACCTGTCACTCACGCAAGCGTCCTGGGGCACATTGGACGATACGAAGCAATCAAGGCCGGCGAGTTGTGCCTCCACGAGGACGATACCAAGTCCCTCGTGAATCGAGGGAAACACAAAACAATCCATCGCCGAATATAGCTTGGCTGGGTCTTTTACGTTGCCAAGCAGCATAATCGAATCATTGGCAGGCGAAGCCTCAACCAAGGCCCTAACATGCTTCTCTCCAGGTCCCCCGCCCGCAATCATCAGAATCGAATCAGGGTTCTCAGCATGAAATACCTCGAAAACCTTGATTAGGAACGCATGATTTTTCTCGGGGTTCAACCTCGCCACGTTGCCAAGAATATAGACGTCCTCGTCGATACCGTAGGCTCCGCGCAGCTCGAGGCGAGCTTGCGGATCGAACCTGAACTTGTCAAGGTCGAAGGAATTAGGGATGACGGAAAAGCCCGCATCTCCAAAAAGCCATTTGCCCGCCTCGTCACTGCACGCGAACATGCAGTCGCAAAGTCGAGGCACGAAAGGCCTCAGCACCCTGTGCAGCACGGGATGTTCGCATCCCGTGCTGTGACAGTGGCAGGCCACCACTACAACACGGGAGCACTTCGCTATAACCAACTCAGGGAAGACCATACCACTGTTGCCGTGGACATGGCAGATGTCGAATTGTCCCTCGTCGAGGGCTTTGCTCAACGCCTCGAAATAGCCAAGGGTGTCGGACCTCTTGTCGGGAAGCTGTGTGACTGCGATACCGTGAGCTACGGCCTCATCAACTTTCTCTTGTTCGCATGGACCACCGACGAGCAAGGTCACCGTGTGCCCATGCTGGATAAGTTCGAACGAATATGTGAGCACTACCTTGCCAATGCCATTATTGACGAGATTGTATGTAATCATGCAGACGTTCATTTGGCTACCTCACCGTAGAGCGGCTTCAGCCAGGTTTCTGCAGCATAATCCAGGGCAATCATTCGCTTTTCGCAACATGTTCTTGAATGCTCCAAGCCCATGGGATTTCTATCTTTCATTCCAAATGCAATCTTTAATGTAGGCCAGGGCTTACTGAGTGAATTAGATCGGGCGGAGTCTGGATCATGTTCTTCTAGGGATTATCCACACTCGTTAGATAACACTACCTACGCCGCTACTTTCGCAGTTACGAATTCTGCTTAGGCAAAACGAATAGCTCTCCGAGCTCGCAATCAAGCCTGTCCGGCTGCTTCTCATCAGCGTAGAAGGGGTCGAAACCGCCTCCGGTGTAAAAAGTCATCTCGCCGAAGAAAGGCTTGCCCGCGATGTTGTAAAGATCGACTCGTACATGCGGAAGATCCGTCGCCAACGTCTCAGCAATTCTGAGCATCAAATCGTAGTTCTCGGGCTTTTCGGTGGGTTTACGATTGGAGACTTCGTGATTGATGTCTCCACGTTGCTCCCAGCAAGGAGTGAAATACTGCATATCGTGCGCGGTAAAACGATCGGCATCGGTCTGCACGAGCGCCGCCTTACCATCGAAGCAGTAGAACTTATAGTCAGTCGGGGTCTGCCTACCCGGTTCGTCGAGGTACGCCTCGGCAACCACACGAGGAGCAATATCCTTGTAGGCCCACTCCCGACCCTGCCAGTACCAGTTCCGTTGAAGCGCAGTACGCAGGCGTTTCTTAGCAACCTTAAAGTTGAATCTGGACTTGTCAGTGCACACGATTGTGCTCTGCGAGTCGTGCGTACACTTCAGCACGAACTTTTCCGGCAACTCATCAAGGTCGATCTCTTCCACTGAATCGTAGACGCCGTAAAGCGGCACAAGGTACTCATCACCGATACGCTCCTTGACAAAGGATCGCACGTCATACTTGTCCACAAGTGAGGTCAAGACTGGGTTGTGATAATGCAGCTTGCACCACTGGAGCTTCTCATTAAATGTCTTGGGATGATCAAGGTCGAGCTTATAGTGCAGCTTTGCTCTGAAGCACATGCGAATAAAATCCTCGTCGGGGATAAAGCGCAAGTTGTTCCTCAGAGAAAGCGCGAATCTTTTCTTAGGTTTCATCGCACGCCTCCAACGCAATCGATGTAATCGGAAAGGTCGGCACAGAACTGCGCCGTGTTGCTCTTATAGGGCAGGTAATCCTTGGACAGCACCCGCGCATAAGCGGCGGGCAGGTCGGTCGGGTCCATACACGGCTCAATCAGCCCCATGTCCCCGAACTGTCGAACAATCTCGATCTGGTGATCATCCACATGTTCGCCGTATTTTGCTAGACGCGGAACAGCGATGACTTTCTTGTTGTCCTTAACGGCGCCGATGATGGCGCCGGTGCCTCCATGGGTTACCACGACATCGCAAGCATCCATATGAACGCGGAAGGAATCACGATTGAGAAATGCCTCGTGTTCCAAATTCTCAGGAATGTAAGTGCACACACCCGTCTGAGCAAAAGCTCCATCCCCAGCAACACCGCTAGCAACAAGAGCATCAACCGCCCTGATCAATCTGTCGAATTGAAACTTCTGAGAGCCCACGGTAACAAATATCATCCAACCACCTCCCTAGTACACGCCGCCAACAAAACGGGCATTGGGGTACACAGATAGCATCGACTCCCACTGCACGTAAAAACGATCGGCGCGTTTGCTTAGCAGCTTTCCCGTCATAGTTGGTGAGTCGGTTTTAGCGAAAGACTCAACATACACAAGCTTGGCGCCCATTGCATGCCCGATCAGGCAAAACGGTATGGTAGCCAGTACCCCCGTACATACAATCACGTCCGGGTATTCAGTGAACCAATAACGAAGAGACGTCGCGGCATTGACCGCCATTCGAGGAAGAAAGCTTGCCTCGTGTCGATTTACCTGGCGCACATAGCGAGCCCGCACAGGTAGCTTGACATCGTAGGAAGTCTTCTCGGTGAGGATGAAACTGTCGTAGCGCTCCATCAAAGGCTTAAGCGCAAGTAACTGTTCTAGATGCCCACCAGATGACGCAGCAAAGCACACTTTTATGTCCTTGCGACACCCCGTCATGAACTAATCCCTCTTAAACAAATCGCGAGTGTATACCTTGTCCGCCACGTCCGCGAGCTCGTCGCTCCAGCGGTTGGCGACGATCACGTCGCAGCCGGCCTTGAAGGCCTCCAGGTCGTGGGTCACCTCGGAGCCGAAGAACTCCGGCGCGTCCAGCGTGGGCTCGTAGACCACCACGGGCACGCCCTTGGCCTTCACGCGCTTCATGACGCCCTGGATGGAGCTCGCGCGGAAGTTGTCGGAGTTGGACTTCATCGTCAGGCGGTAGACGCCCACGACCGGCTTCGGCTTGCCCTCGTAGACGCGGTCCCACACCATCTGCAGCACCTCGTCGGCGACGAAGTCCTTGCGGGTGCGGTTGGCCTCCACGATGGCCTCGATCAGGTTCTGCGGCACGTCCCTGTAGTTGGCCAGCAGCTGCTTGGTGTCCTTGGGCAGGCAGTAGCCGCCATAGCCGAAGCTGGGGTTGTTGTAGTGCGATCCTATGCGCGGCTCCAGGCACACGCCGTCGATGACGTCGCGGGTGTTGAGGCCGCGGACCTCGCAGTAGGTGTCGAGTTCGTTGAAGTAGGCCACGCGCAGCGCCAGGTAGGTGTTGGCGAACAGCTTTACGGCCTCGGCCTCGGTGGTGCCCAGCACGAGCTCGGGGATGCCAATAGTTCCGTCGGAGTTCACACGCTCCAGCTCGGCGGGATCTGCCCCTTGGGCAAGTAGGCGTGCGAAGCGCTCGGCAGCAGTAACGGCCTCGGCATCGTCCCTGGGCGCACCGACCACGATGCGGCTGGGGTGCAGGTTGTCGTAGAGCGCCTTGCTCTCTCGCAGGAACTCCGGACTGAAGAAGATCCTGGAATCGCCCAGCCTCTCGCGAAGGCCCGCGGTGTAGCCGACGGCGATGGTCGACTTGATGACGATCCACGCGTCCGGGTTCACAGAGCGAACGGCTGCGATGGCGGCCTCGACGGAGCTCGTGTCGAAGAAGTTCCTGTCCGAGTCGTAGTTGGTTGGCGTGGCGATAACGGCGTAGTCAGCGCCCGCGTATGCCTCTGCAACGTCAACGGTGGCGTGCAGGTCGAGCTTGCGCTCCCCCGCCTTGGCCTCCGCTAGGAAGCGCTCGATCTCGTCGTCCTGGATGGGCGACACGAAGTTGTTGATCTTCTCGACCTTCTCGGGAACGATGTCCAGCGCGTGCACCTCGTTGTGCTGCGAGAGCAGGACAGCGAGGGACAGGCCGACGTAGCCGGTTCCGGCGACGGCAATCTTCATTTTCTTCTCCGATTCGAATCGGGTATTTAAGTTACGCATTAGTACGCATCGCTTCCGTTGAAGACCTCCAGAACCGTAAGGAGGACAATCTTGAGGTCCATGACGATTCCGCGTTTGGCTATGTACTCGAGATCACGGCGGACCATGCCGTCGAACCCGGTGGAGTTTCGCTCCGTCACCTGCCAGAGCCCCGTAATACCTGGCTTCACTGCTAGCCTCTGCAGGTCGTACTCGGTGTACTCCGCGACCTCATTCGGCAGCGGCGGGCGCGGGCCAACGACAGACATCTGGCCCAGGAACACATTCAGGAACTGCGGGAACTCGTCAATGGAGTGTTTGCGGATGAACTTCCCGATCTTGGTGACGCGGGGGTCCTCCTTCATCTTGAACATGGCGCCGGCGATCTCGTTGTGCTCCTTGAGTTCGGCGAGGCGCTCGTCGGCATCCTTGTACATAGAGCGGAACTTCCACATGCGGAATGTGGTCAGGCTGCCGTCGGGGCGGGTCTGGCCCACGCGAATCTGGCTGTAGAAGGGGCTGCCCTCGCTCTCCAACCGGATGGCCGCGGCGAGAATTAGGCTGGGGATTGCGATGGCGACGAGCGCGGCACCGCTGAAAACGATGTCGAACGCGCGCTTCACGGCCCTATAGGCCAGGCGAGAACGGTCCCAGTCCATGATGGATTGCATGGCCTTGTAGCGGGCAGCGCCCTCGCGCCGGTCCATGGCCTGAGCAATCAGCGCCGCCCCCGCGGGCGCATCCGTTGTATATTGAGTTTTATCCGACACGTTCTCTTCCAACACTTCGTCCTCGGGTCGGGGATCCTCCCTGTTCTGCATAGCGACAGCCCGCAGCTAGGCGATCGCCTTTTTAAGGTTTCGCATTACACGCTGCTCGGCTGAAAGCACGGCAAGGCCAACGCGCGTTGTTACGCGTCGGCCGCACAGGTCGAGCTCCAAATAAGCAGTGCTCTTGCGTCTGTTAATGGTTTTGATAAGGCCCTCGTGGCCCAGCAGCGGACCTGCCGTCACTAAGACCTGGTCGCCGTCTTTTAAGGCCTCACTCATGGGCACTACGCGGTCTCCCCTATGCGTAAAGCCACCAATAAGCTGGACCTCTTCTTTTGCCAGTGGCACAAACTGACCGTCCTGGGAAAGCACCCGGGCAAAGTCGTCCATGCGTAGCAGATACTGTTGCACAGTGCGGGGATCTGCCGTGTCGCAGATAAGATAACCGGGAAAGAGCGGCTTGGTCGTATTGACCTATTCGCCGTGTACTTTAATTTCGGTTTTAAATAAAGGATAGAAGAGCTCCTGCATGGCGCAAACCGGCACCACACGCTCGATGCGCTCGCGCATTACGTCTTCGCGACCGTTAATGACCTGGATCACATACCACACGAGCACCACCCCCTTGCTGTCTTACGTGCGGCTCACGGGGTTTGGGTATGGCTTCGCCAGGGCGCTTGTGCGCGAAGGCGCTCCATATTCAAACCCTGAGCCCAGTTAGACAAGCACGTGGCTCTGCCCCACCGTGAACGGTATGTATAAGCGCAGTTGCTAGAGTCGCGGATGTGTATCGCAAAAATGACCGCGACCCCAGCTGGCTGCGTGCGAACCAGTCAAGCGGGTACAAAACTGGACCGCACGCAAACAGCTGTAGGACTGCTGTGGTTTGCCAAAACAACCAATTACACTGCCGAAAGAGAACTTATAAATAGCCGCAAAACAAGTGCAAAATCGCGCATGGCAATCGATATTGGAGCTCGTGGTGTTTCTGGCACCGCCGTTACGGCCGGATGCTGATCGACCCCGTGCTATGTGGCCTGTTAGAACCGTGAGCACAGCTGAACTCATGTAACGTTAGGTATCCTAGCACAAGCTGATAGTGAAACTGATTTGGGTTGTGTCGGACAACATATGCGACAAATCCGTGCTTGGGGGGGTGTTTGCCTAAGTTGTTCACGTTGACGCAGGTTAATGGGGTGTTGTAACGGGCGCCCGAGTAAATGCAGGCAAACCTCGGCTTTAATACGCAAAAGGATTTACGTGGTGCTTACGAATAATGTACAGAACTGGGAAATTAATTGCACAACATTTTGCGGGCGTGTGGGCATGGGCGTTGCATTGTGAAGATGCTCATCGCACACTAGGCACGCCCGGCTACAGATTAAACGCATTTTGAGGCGGCTTGTTGGACAACTACTGCAGACGGCAAACTTGAACAGGAAAGCAATTTGCAAATTTTGCAAAAATGCAGTTCAGGCCGTTAAAAATCATATGCAAATAAAAAAAGGCCACTCAATTGAGTGGCCTTACATTCACAATGGTGGAGACGAGGGGGATCGAACCCCTGACCTCTTGACTGCCAGTCAAGCGCTCTCCCAGCTGAGCTACGCCCCCGTGACGAGGTAGTAGTATAGGGGAAGACCTTCTTTGATGCAAGGACTTTTTTGGGTTGTTGGGGTGACTTACGGGATTTTTGGGACTGGCCTTAAAATTTCACCCTGGCCTTCGGCCAGTGCGCAATTTTAAGGCCAGTCCCAAAAATCCCTGCTCCGTCCCGATAAAACCCTCACGCGAATAGGAATCCGATTGCGGTTCCTTGGTGGACGGTTATGTTGGCTGTTGTTCTTACTATGTTGCTGATGCCCGTGTCCGCCAACAGGCCCAGGGGGCTGTGGTCTAGCTCCCATTCTAGGCCGTGTTCGCTTACCTTGGTGTTGGGGACAATGGCGATGATGGAGAATGTCTTGCCTTCGGCACCTTCGATAGCCCACGATTCGCCTCTGTGCAGAATGCGGGCCGTGGTCTCGTCCTCGACAATCCAGACGGGGGCCTCTTTGTAGCTGGCTAGTAGACCTAGGACGCTTAGGGCCATGTCCGGGCGGCCGCCCGTGGCGCAAGTCGCCACCACTTCGGCACCTGGCCAGCGGCGACGGACGGAATCGAGGGCCAGTGCTAAATCGGTATAGTCCTTGTACGGGTCGTGGCGCTCTACCTCAAAGGCTTCGGTGGCATCGACCAACGCACGACCCGCATCGCTCACCGTGTCGGCATCCCCCACATAAACGTCGCAGCCCAGACCGGCGCCCAGCAGCGCGTCGAGTCCGCGGTCCACGGCGACAACGTGATCGCACTCCCCTGCTAACCTACGCAATAGATCCTCGCTCGCCAACACGGGCGAGCCACAGACTATTAGTACTTTGCAAGCCACAGACCTCGCCTATCCCTCAAACGAAAGCACGCGAGCCAAATCCAGCTCCTCGTAGCTGTCGATAAAGATATCGCAGTTGGCGCGCATGTCGTCGCGCTTCATGCGGCCGTGCGGGTCATAAATACCCACACGTTTAAAGCCGGCGGTCCCAGAGCTCTTAAGGCCAAAGACCGCGTCCTCAAACACCCACGCGCGCTCAAACTTGCACCCATGGCGCTCCTCCAGGCGGCGCAGCGCCAGCTCGTACACATCGGGGAACTGCTTGGAACGTCCTGCCTCACCCGTCGTGTTAACAAACTCCATGTAAGCGTCGAGCCCGGCTCCAGCGAGCGCGGACTGCACCAGCGCGGCCGGCGTGGACGTGGCCACGCACATGGCAATACCGGCCTCCTGGGCCTGCTTCAAAAATGCAAGGAGACCCTCGCGTGGCGGCACCTTAGAATAGCCATCGATCAGAATGTCGCTCAGCTCGCGATACAGTTCCTCGCCATTCGCTCCAATGCCCCAGGTGTCGTGGTAGGCCTGGCACTCATCCTCGAGCGACAAATGCTCAAACTGGGCAAAATCGTCGACCGTCACGTCAATACCGTGGCGGTGCAATAACTCGGGCTGGGCATAGGCCCAAACGGGGGTGCTATTAACCAGTGTGCCGTCGCAATCGAAAATAAAAGCGACATTGTGAGCGGCGGTCTGGGACATAAACATACCTTTCGATGTCAAATGGTAAACAACCTGCTAAAAACGTTTTACCAAACGTTAATCTACTAGTCTAGAAACCCTATTTGATAAAACTGTCAAGAGTTTTACCATCGCAATTCTGCCAGTGGTATAAACATGGCGCTCGCCGATTAAACGCCGCCTCAAATCCACTTTTCTCCATAAAAGTAACGAACAGGTGTTATCGTATTTCGTGCCGAAAGTTCCACCGAGCACGCGAGGTGGAACGAATCATAGAACTATCGCCGTCCCCTCGATTCGTGCAGCCTTGGACCTTTCGCATCTAGTCACCAAGGCAACACGCTGCCGCGTCATGATGGGATCAAACGTGAGCGATACAAAGCTAAAGCCAGCAACCAAAAAGCCTGCTACCCGTAAAGCCGCCCCGCACGCACCGGAGCTCTCTAAGGACGATGTCTACCTGTTTGGCATTGGCATGTGGGAGCGCAGCTGGGAAAAGATGGGCGCGCACCCCGACACGCAGAACCGTACGCGCGGCTGGCGCTTTTGCGTTTGGGCGCCCGATGTAAAGAGCGTGCATGTCATTGGCGAATTTAACGACTGGGATGAAGAAGCCAACCCTCTGGTGCCCGTGCATACGAGCGCTATTTGGGAAGGCTTTATTCCTGGCGCCGAACAGGGCCAGCTCTATAAATACCTTATCGAGACCAACGAGGGCGAAAAGCTCTACAAAGCCGATCCGTACGCCTTTAAGGCCGAGTGCCCTCCGGGAACGGCGAGCGTGCTGTGGACCCTCGATGGCTACAAGTGGAACGACGCCGCATGGCTCAAGCGCCGCGCCAGCCATAACCACATGTCGCAGCCGCTCAACATCTACGAGGTGCATATTGGCTCGTGGAAGCGCCACGGCGATGCGCCGCAGGGCGAGCCGGACGAGTACGGCAACTACCCCGGTCCCATGGATCCCTTCCCCGCGCAGCGTGGCGAGTTCTACACCTACGACGACCTGTCGGTGGAGCTCGTGGACTACGTGCGCGACATGGGCTACACCCACATTGAGGTCATGCCGCTTATGGAGCATCCCTTCGATGGCTCCTGGGGCTACCAGACGACCGGCTACTATGCCGCTACGTCCCGCTATGGCGACCCGCAGCAGCTCATGCACTTTATCGATGCGTGCCACGAGGCAGGCATCGGCGTGATCATGGACTGGGTGCCCGGCGGTTTTTGCGCCGACTCCCACGGCCTTGCCACCTTTAACGGCCACATGCTGTTTGAGCACGAGATTCACCCCAACTGGGGCACGCACAAGTTCGATTTTGCCCGCGGCGAGGTCCGCTCCTTCCTGGTCTCCAACGTGCTGTACTGGCTCGAGAACTTCCACGTTGACGGCATCCGCATGGATGGCGTGTCCAGCATGCTGTACCTCAATTTTGGCATCGACGATCCGGGCCAAAAGAAGTTCAACAAGTACGGTACCGAGGAGGACCTGGACGCCAGCGCGTTTATCCGCCAGGTCAACTGCGCCGTGGAGGCCCACTACCCTGACGTGATGATGATGGCCGAGGAGTCCACCGCGTGGCCGCTCGTGACCTACCCGCCGCAGGACGGCGGCCTGGGCTTCCACTACAAGTGGGACATGGGCTGGATGAACGACACTCTGCACTACATGCAGACCGATTTTCCGTGGCGCCCCGGCAACCACGGTCTGCTCACGTTCTCCATCATGTACGCCTTTACCGAGAACTTTATTTGCCCGCTGAGCCACGACGAGGTCGTCCACGGCAAGTGCTCGCTCATCGGCCGCATGCCGGGCGACTGGTGGCGCCAGTTTGCCGGCCTGCGCACGCTGGCTTTCTACCAGATGACGCACCCCGGCGCCAAGCTCAACTTTATGGGCAACGAGATCGGCCAGTTTATTGAGTGGCGCTACTACGAGTCCATCCAGTGGTTCCTGACCGAGGAGTACGAGACTCACCGTCATCATCAGGCGTTCATCAAGGCACTCAACCACCTGTACACCGCCGAGCCCGCCCTGTACGAGCGCGGCTACACCGATGACGGCTTTACCTGGATCGACGCGGACAACTCCAAGCAGTCCATCGTGAGCTTTGTGCGCCAGGGCGAGGACGTCGATGACGACCTGGTGATCTTGATCAACTTTGACCCGGCAAGCTACGAGAGCTTCCGCGTGGGCGTGCCGCGCGAGGGTGACTGGGAGGTCATCTTTGATTCCGACCGTCCCGAGTTCGGTGGCAGCGGCTATGCCGGCGAGGAGCCCTACACCTGCTCGAGCGAGCCCTATCCCTGGAACGGGCAGATGGACTCCATCGAGATCAAGGTTCCCGGCCTGGCAGGCGTGGTGCTTAAGCGCCGCGGTCCCAGCAGCTATATGCCGCCCGTGGTCGAGGAGCCCAAGGCTGCGCCCAAAAAGCGCACGTCCTTGGTGAAGCCCAAGCCCGCGGCTGCCAAGAAGGCTCCTGCCACGGCCAAGGCCAAGGCTGCTGCAAAGCCCGCTGCTAAGGCCGCAGCCAAGAAACCGGCTGCCAAAAAGGCCGCTACTAAGGCCAAGTCTGCTTCTGCTAAGCCGTCTGCCAAGGATGCGTAACAAAACCGTTACAGCTGTAATTACCCGCCCCGCGAGGGCGTAGGATACATGTCATAACCGTTTCGGGGAACAACTCCCGGGGGAAAGGAACGTATGAATAAGATCTTCGACAACAAGCAGGAGTTTACCGAGCTCTATCGCGATGCCGTCATGAGCATCAGCGGCAAGAGCGTCGAGGCCGCCAGCGACCTCGACCGCTTTAATGCCCTGGCCAAGCTCGTGGCCGAGAAGGCGCGCACCGTTGCCACCAAGAGCGACGCCCGCGTCACCGCCGAGGGCAAAAAGCGCGTGTACTACTTCTCGATCGAGTTTTTGATCGGCCGACTGCTCGACAACTACTTGCTCAACTTTGGCGTGCGCGACATGGTCGCCGAGGCGCTCGACGACATGGGCTTCGATCTGTCCGTCATCGAGAACCAGGAGCCCGATCCGGCTCTGGGCAACGGTGGCCTGGGCCGTCTGGCCGCATGCTTCCTGGATTCGATGGCAGCCGAGGGCATTGCCGGCTACGGCAACGGCATGCGCTACCGCTACGGCCTGTTTAAGCAGGAGATCGTCAACGGCAGCCAGGTCGAGGCCACCGACGAGTGGCTTACCCACGGCTATCCCTGGGAGGTCCGTCGTCAGGATAAGGCCGTGACCATCAAGTTTGGCGGCCGCGTCGAGGGCTTTGAGGAGGATGGCCGCACGTTTTACCGCACGGTGGACACGCAGGATATCCTGGCCGTCCCTTATGACATCCCCGTCGTGGGCTATGCCGGCGAGACCGTCAACAAGCTGCGCGTCTGGGCTGCCGAGCCGGTCGAGGAGCACTTCGATCTGGAGGCCTTCAACCGAGGCGACTACGCCCTGGCCGATGCCGAGCGCGCCGAGGCCGAGGCCATCAGCGCCATCCTCTACCCCAACGACGCCGGCGAGCACGGTCGTCTGCTGCGCCTGAAGCAGGAGTACTTGTTTGTTTCGGCCGGCATCTACAGCCTGCTCGACACCTTTGAGAAGGAGCACGGCGAGAACTGGGAGCTGCTGCCGCAGTTTGTGGCCATCCACACCAACGACACGCACCCCGCCATGTGCGGCCCCGAGCTCATGCGTATTCTCATCGACGAGAAAAAGCTCGAGTGGGACGACGCCTGGAACATCGTGACGCAGGTCGTGAGCTACACCAACCACACCATCCTGCCCGAGGCCTTGGAGAAGTGGCCTATCGGCACGTTCTCCAAGCTCCTCCCCCGCGTGTACCAGATCATCGACGAGATCAGCCGTCGTTGGCACGAGTCGTTCGACACCACGAAGGAGGGCTGGCAGGAGCGTCTGCGCCAGACCGCCATCCTGTGGGACGGCGAGATTCGCATGGCCAACCTGTCTGTGATCTGCAGCCACAGCGTCAACGGCGTGGCCAAGATCCATTCCGACATCATCAAGAACATCGTGCTCAAGGACTTCTATGCCCTGACGCCCGAGAAGTTCAACAACAAGACCAACGGCATCTCGCACCGTCGCTTCTTTGCCGAGGCCAACCCCACCTACGCCAAGCTCGTGACCGAGGCCATTGGCGATGGCTGGCTCAAAGACGCCTTTGAGCTTGAGAAACTCAAGGAGTTTAAGGACGACACCGAGTTCCTGAAGGCCGTGGGTGCCTCCAAGCGCGCCAACAAGGAGCGTCTGGCCGCCTACGTTAAGGCCGAGACCGGTCTGGTCATCGACCCCAACACCGTCTTCGATGTCCAGGTAAAGCGCTTCCACGCCTATAAGCGCCAGCTCATGAACATCATGAAGGTGATGGACATCTACAACCGTCGCATTGCCAATCCCAACTTCCACGTGACGCCGACGACCTTCATCTTTAGTGGCAAGGCTGCCTCGAGCTACACCTTTGCCAAGGAGACCATCCGCCTCATTAACTCCGTTGCCGACGTCATCAACAACGACGCTCGCGTGAACGAGGTCATGAAGGTCTGCTTTATCCCCAACTTCCGCGTGAGCAACGCCCAGCTCATCTACCCCGCCGCCGAGATCTCGGAGCAGATCTCCACGGCCGGCAAGGAGGCCTCGGGCACGTCCAACATGAAGCTCATGATGAACGGCGCCATTACGCTGGGCACCCTCGACGGCGCCAACATCGAGATCGCCGATCTGGCCGGCCGCGAGAACGAGGCCATCTTTGGCCTGACCGCCCCCGAGGTCGAGCAGCTCTGGGCATCGAACAGCTACTTTGCGTGGGATACCCTCAACGGCGACCGCGAGCGTCTGGGCCGCGTGATGGACGAGCTCAAGGACAACACGTTTGCGGGTCTTTCGGGCAACTTCGAGAGCATCTACAACGAGCTCATGAACAACAACGACCCCGACCTAGTCATGGCCGACTTCCGCAGCTACGTGGATGCATGGGCGAACCTCACGGGCAGCTACGGCGACCAGGAGACCTGGAACCGCAAGGCCCTGCTCAACACCGCCTCGAGTGGCTGGTTCTCGTCCGACCGCACCATTCGCGAGTATCGCGACGAGATCTGGCACGCATAAAGCGCGCGAGCTCCCTTTGCCGCACGGCATTACTCGACGGGCGTGACAGTGCGCCGCGCCCGTCGCTAATGGGTTAGGAACATCGATGACAGAAGGAGAAATCGATGAGTAAGAAAGAATGCATCGCGATGCTCCTCGCAGGAGGACAGGGCAGCCGATTGGGGGCACTCACCCAAAAGATCGCCAAGCCGGCGGTTAGCTTTGGTGGCAAGTTCCGCATTATCGACTTTTCGCTGTCCAACTGCTCCAACTCGGGCATCGACACGGTGGGCGTTCTGACGCAGTACCGTCCCTACCTGCTGCATGCCTACGTGGGCTCCGGCGAGGCGTGGGATCTGGACAGCCGCGACGGCGGCGTGTCGATCCTGCCGCCGTACGAGACGCAGACCGGCGGCGCCTGGTATGCGGGCACGGCCGACGCCATTACGCAGAACCTCGACTACATCAAGGCGAACGACCCCAAGTACGTTCTGATTCTTTCGGGCGATCACCTGTATCGCATGGACTACCGCAAGATGCTCAAGACGCACATTGAGAACAACGCCGACCTCACGGTGAGCGTTATGCCCGTGCCGTGGGAGGAGGCCAGCCGCTTTGGCATCCTGACCACCGACCCCGAAGACGGCCGCATCACCAAGTTCACCGAGAAGCCCGAGAAGCCCGATTCGAACCTCGCATCCATGGGCATCTACATCTTCTCGGCCGACGTGCTGATCGAGGCGCTCGAGGAGGACGCTCTGGACCAGCGCTCGAGCCACGACTTTGGCAAGGACATCATCCCCAAGCTGCTCGGTGAGAACAAGCGCCTGTACAGCTACGAGTTCCACGGCTTCTGGAAGGACGTCGGCACCATCGCCAGCTTCCATGAGACCTCGATGGACCTGCTGGGTAACAACCCCGAGTTCGATCTGTTCGACAAGAACTTCCCCATCATGTCCAACATCACCACGCGTCCGCCGCACTACATTGGCCCTGACGGCCGCCTGGACGACTGCCTGGTCTCCAACGGCTGCAAGATCTACGGCACCGCTCGCCACTCGATCCTTTCGACCGATGTCATCATCGAGGAGCGCGCCGTGGTCGAGGACTCCGTGCTGCTGCCGGGTGCGCACGTTAAGAGCGGCGCACACATCTGCCGCGCTATTTTGGGCGAGAACTCCACGGTCGAAGAGGGCGTGAAGCTCGGCTCTGTCGATACCACCAAGGATACGGCCGTCGTTGGAAATGACGTCGTTATCGGGAAGGGGGAATGATCCGATGATCAATCGCAAGGCCATCGGTTATATCACCGCTAACTACTCTTCGTCCTACGGCAGCGTCCTGCTCAAGGACCGCCCCATCGCGTCCGTTCCGTTTTTGGGCCGCTACCGCCTGATCGACTTCCCGCTGTCCAACATGATGAATGCCGGCATTAAGACCGTCGGCGTCGTCATGCCGGGTAACTACCGTTCGCTGATCGACCACGTGGGCTCGGGCAAGGACTGGGGCCTGGACCGCAAGAAAGGCGGCCTGTTCATGGTGCCCGGCAACGCGTATGGCACCACCAAGGGCGGCATGCGCTTCCTGCTGCGCGACATCATCTCCAACAAGACGCTGTTCCAGCGCTCGGAGAAGCCCTACGTTGTGATGATGGGCACCAACATCATCTTTAACATGGACCTCAACACCATCATCGAGGCGCACGAGAACTCCGGTGCCCAGATGACCGTGGTGTACTGCAAGGCCACGCGCAATGTCGAGGACGAGACCAAGCTCGAGATTAACGAGAACGGCCGCCTGACGGGCGTGAGCGCCGGCGTCGTGTACGGCGACAACGCCTCTATGGACTGCTGCATCGTCAACCGCGAGACACTGCTCGAGATCATCGACCATTACCAGGCCGCCGACTATCTGGACCTGCTCGAGGCACTCCAGGGCGACTTTGGCAACATCGACGTGTGCAGCTACGAGTACAAGGGCGAGGTCGTGGGCGTGTTTAGCGAAAAGTCGCTGTATCGCCGCAGCATGGACCTGCTCGACCAGACCGTGGCCGATCAGCTCTTCGATCCCGAGCGCCCGATCCTTACCAAGGCTCACGACGTGCCGCCTTCGCGCTATGCGACCGGCAGCCACGCGTGCAACTCGATTATCTCGGCCGGCTGCATCATCAAGGGCACCGTGCGCAACTCGATCCTGTCGCGCGGCGTCGTGGTCGAGGAAGGCGCTTCGGTGACCAACTCGATCATCAACCAGAGCTGCATCATCAAGAGCGGCGCCCGCGTTGAGAACGCCATTCTGGACAAAAACAACGTGGTTCCCACCAACACCGAGCTTCGCGGCACGCCCGAGAACATCCTGGTGCTGGGCAAGGCTCCGTTAACTTCCGACACCACCATCGTACGTTAACGTTGGCACCGCAACATCGCTCGTAACATGTAGAATAGCCGCCCGGTTAGCGCCAGGCGGCTATTCTCGAATTGCAACATGGGAGACAATATGGCAGATTCCAGCAAAAAGATGCAGATCGTGTTTGCCTCGGCCGAGTGCGCACCGTTTGTTAAGACCGGTGGCCTGGGCGACGTGGCGGGCTCGCTGCCTGCGGCGCTCGTGCGCGCCGGCGCCGAGGTCATCGTGATGGTGCCCAAGTACGCCACCATCAAGGATGAGTACAAGGCGCAGATGGAGCACTTCTCCGACTTTTACGTGAGCCTGGGCTGGCGCAACGAGTACTGCGGACTCGAGAAGCTCGAGCACGACGGCGTCACCTATATGTTCATCGACAACGAGCGCTACTTTGCGCGCGACTATCCGTACGGCTTCTTTGATGACGGCGAGCGCTTTGCGTTCTTCTCCAAGGCCATCACCGAGAGTCTGCAGCACCTGCCGGCCGGTTTTGAGTGCGACATCCTGCACTGCAACGACTGGCAAACGGCGCTGGCGCCCGTGTTCTTGCGCGAGTTTTACCAGGGCCTGCCGCTGTATGACCGCGTCAAGACCGTGTTCTCGATCCACAACGTGGCGTTCCAGGGCCAGTTTAGCGACACCGTGATGGAGGACATCCTGGGTGTGGCGCACATTCCGGCGGCCGCCTCGCAGCTGCGTTGCGACGCCTGCAGCGTCAACTACATGCTGGGCGCGCTGCGCTATGCCGATGCCATCACTACGGTGAGCCCCACCTATGCCAACGAGATCCAGACGCCCGAGTTTGGCGAGGGCCTGGACGGCGTTCTGCGCGAGCGTTCGTACGCGCTGCAGGGCATCCTCAACGGCATTGACGTGGCGGGCTTTGACCCGGCGACCGACAAGCGCATTGCCGCCAACTACACGGTTGAAGACCGCTCCGGCAAGGCCGTGTGCAAGGCCAAGCTGCAGGAAGAGCTGGGGCTCGAGGTTCGCGACGACCGCCCGCTCATGGTGATGGTCACGCGCCTGACGCGCCAAAAGGGCATGGACCTGGTCATGTACGCGCTCGACCGCATTCTGGCCGGCGGCGTGCAGGTGGCGGTGCTGGGCACCGGCGACCGCGACTACGAGGACGGCCTGCGCTACTTCCAGGACAAGTACCCCGGCACCATGGCCGCGCGCATCGAATTCGATCCCGCGCTGTCGCAGCGTATGTATGCCGCCGCCGATATGTTCCTGATGCCTTCGAAGTTCGAGCCCTGCGGTCTGTCGCAGATCATCGCCATGCGCTACGGCACCCTGCCCATCGTGCGCGAGACCGGCGGCCTGAAGGACACCGTGCAGCCGTACAACGAGTTTACCGGCGAGGGCACGGGCTTCTCGTTTAGCAACTTTAATGGCGACGAGATGGGCGACGCGGTGTTCCGCGCGGCGCGCCTGTTCTGGGACAACCGCGACGCTTGGAATCAGCTGGTCACGCAGGCCATGAGCCAGGACTTTAGCTGGACGCGCTCGGCCGACAAGTATCTGGACCTGTACTTCTTTATGCATCCGGAGATTGAGAGGCCCGCGGCTGTTGTCGACGAGACTGAAGCTGTTGCTGAGCCGGTGGCCGCTGAAGAGCCCAAGGCCAAAGAGAAGCCGGTTGAGGCTGAGCCCGCAAAGGCCGAGCCTAAGGTGAAGGCTGAGGTTGCTCTTGAGGCAGAGGACGAGGTCAAGCCCGCTGCAAAGCCCGCAGCTAAGAAGACCACGACCCGCAAGACGACCACTAAGAAGGCTACGACGACCAAAGCTGCCGCGACAAAAACAACGGCTGCCAAGACAACGACCACGCGCAAGCGCACGACCGCCGCTGCCAAGAAGGCCGCCGAGGCCGAGGCTGCTCCCGAGGTAAAGGCCGAGGTCGCTGAGGCCAAACCGGCCGCCAAGGCTCCGGCAAAGACCGCTGCCAAAAAGACGACCACGACTGTCAAGAAGGCAACAGCTGCCAAGAAGACCACGGCAACGAAGTCGACGGCCGCCAAGGCTACTGCGACCAAGGTCGCTCCGAAGGCTGCCGCAAAGCCCGCCGTCAAGGTCGAGGAGACGCCTGCCGAGCCCAAGGCCGAAGCAGCTGTCGAGGCCAAGCCGACCGCCAAGACCACCACGCGCAAGCGCACGACGACGGCCAAGAAGACCACGGCAAAGGCTGCCGCTCCTAAGGCAGAGGCTATGCCCGCCGCCGTCAAAGAGGAGACCAAGCCCGAGCCGGCACCGAAGGCCGCCGAGGTCAAGGCTAAGACCAAGGCTGCCCCGAAGGCAGAGGCTAAGCCCGAGCCTGCCAAGGAGACCCCGGTCTCCCCTGCCGCTCCGACCGAGAAAAAGGCTCCGACCAAGAAGGCTTCCGTCCGCAAGGCAACGGCCACCCGCAAGCGCCGCTAATCCAGACGATCCAAAACCTCATCAAACCCTAAGCAAGGGGCGCTCCAACCGGGCGCCCCTTCTCTGTTAATAGTTGGTAAAACGATTTTCTAGGACAACCGTTCGCCGATGGTAAACGGATGTTGTTTATACAGCCTGTGTGCAACAGATATACTTACATCCTGTGCGTAAAGCCCATGGCCCGCAGGCCGTGATTCTATTGAACTGGACCGTATTATGAGATTGATTCACAACAGCCGTCTGCCGCAGTTTCGCACTCCGTTTGGCGCTGTGACCACTGGAACTTCCGTTTCCCTCTCGGTGATATTGGAGGATGCCGATCCCAACCAGGCAACGCTTACGCTGCGCACCTGGGTAGATGAAATCGGTGAGTCTCGGTATCCCATGACGCACGAGGGCGACGGCATCTTTACCGTAGAGCTTGAGTGCACCGAGCCCTGTCTTATCTGGTACAGCTTTATCTGCAATATCGAGGGCCAGCCCGAGGTCCGCTTGGGCGCGCCGCAAGGCCGCACCGGCGGCGAGGGCGTAACCTACGACTACGCCGAGGTTCCGTCCTTCCAGATTACCGTCTATAAGCACCGCGAAGTGCGTCCCGAGTGGTACGAGCGCGGCATGGTTTACCAGATCTTCCCCGATCGCTACGCCCGCGACGAGAACTGGCGCGAGCGCACGATGGCCGAGGTCGAAAAACCGCGCAACGGCATCCAGCGCCGCATGGT
Source organism: Collinsella sp. (assembly GCA_019414045.1). Taxonomy (GTDB): domain Bacteria; phylum Actinomycetota; class Coriobacteriia; order Coriobacteriales; family Coriobacteriaceae; genus Collinsella. Next base: position 34,047 of record DXMW01000012.1, read on the forward strand.
CGAGGACTGGAATGAACCGCCCGAGTACGAGCGTGCCGAAGACGGCTTCATCAAGGCCTGGGATTTTTACGGCGGCTCGCTCAAGGGTATCCAAAATGACCTGCCCCGCATTGCCGAGCTGGGCTTTACAGCCATCTACCTCAACCCCATCTTTGAGGCCGCGAGCAACCACCGCTACGACACGGCCGATTACACCAAGATCGACCCGATCCTGGGCACCGAGCAGGACTTTACGGAGCTGTGTCAGGCGGCCGAGAAGCTGGGCATCTCCATCATTCTGGATGGCGTCTTCAACCACACGGGTGACGACTCCATCTATTTCAACCGCTACGGCAACTACCCCGGCGTGGGCGCGTGGCAGAGCGAGGACTCGCCGTGGCGCGATGCGTTTTATTTCCACGAGGACGGCTCGTACGACTGCTGGTGGGGCGTGGGCAACATGCCCGCCATCAATGAGAGCTCCGAGCTGGTACGCGAGCGGCTTCTGGGCAAGGACGGCGTGATCCGTAAATGGCTACGTGCCGGCGCTCATGGCTGGCGCCTGGACGTCGCTGACGAGCTTTCCGACGACTTCCTGGCCGAGATCAAGAAGGCCGTGATCGCCGAGAAGCCCGACGCACTGCTACTCGGCGAGGTCTGGGAAGACGCCTCTAACAAGATAAGCTATGGCCATTTGCGTCGTTACCTGCAAGGATCCGAGCTTGACTCGGCTATGGATTACCCCTTCCGCGACATGGTCATCGGCTTTTTGATGGGCTACAAGAACGCCTACCAGGCAGCCGAGGATATCGAAACCCTGCGCGAGAATTATCCGCGCGAAGCCCTGTCCTGCGCGCTCAACCTGCTGTCGAGCCACGACCGTCCGCGTATCATCTCGGTGCTCGGCGGCGGCCCCGACGAGTCGCAGCTGCCCGAGTGCGAGCGCAGCAAATGGCGCCTGGACGAGAACTCGATGGGCCTGGCCAAGAGCCGTTTTTGGCTCGCCACGCTCATGCAGATGACCTTCCCCGGCGTGCCTTCGATCTACTACGGCGACGAATACGGCCTGGAGGGTCTAACCGATCCGGGCAACCGCCGCACCCTGCCGACCAAGGACCAACTGCACGACTTCGACACGCTGGCTATTGTCAAAAACGCCTCCGCCGTACGCCGCGCACTGCCGTTTATGATCGACGGCGAGATCAAGGCCTTCGCGCTCAACGAAGAGGTGCTGGCATACAACCGCACGGGCAAGGATGGCGAGTCCGCGACGGTTATCATCAACCGTAGTCTGCGCAATTCGCACCGCGTGACGATTCCGGCGCTCGATGAATGCGCGAGTGACGTGATCAGCGGTCACGAGTGCGAGATCCACAACGGCACGGTCACGCTCGATTTGTATCCGCTGGGCTCGTCGATCATCTATCATCATGCCGAGCATCGCCTGCAGGAGCCGCTCGATCACGGCGCGGGCGTTGTGTGCCATATCACCTCGGTACCGACCGATGACGGCAAGCCCGGCACGATCGGCGCACCCACGCGTCGCTTTATCGACCATCTGTCCGCTATGGGCATGCGCTACTGGCAGGTCCTGCCTGTCAACCCAACGGACTTCTTCCGCTCCCCTTACGCCGGGCCTTCGGCCTTTGCGGGCAATATTGACCTGCTGCCCGAGAGCCAAGAGGAGCTGGCGGCCGACTTTGAGACTTGGAAGGCCCGTGGCGGCGAAGATGCCGATCCGCTCTACACCGCGTTTAAACATCGCAACGCCGATTGGCTCGAGAAATACTGCGTCTACATGGCCGTTAAGAAGTACTTTGAGGGCGAGTCGCGCCACGATTGGCCGACGGATGTCGCGCACTACAACGAGCACCTGATTGACGACAAGCGCTTCCACGACGAGGCAGAGCTGCAGGCGTACATGCAGTACCGCTTTGACCTAGCCTGGTGCGAGCTCATGAACTACGCGCACAAGAAGGGCATCGAGGTCATCGGCGATATCCCGATGTATGTCTCGGACGATTCGGCCGATGCATGGAGCGAGCCCGAGAACTTCTGGTTGTCCGATACCGGCAAAGCGATTGAGATTTCCGGTGCGCCGCCCGACAACTTTGCGCCCGAGGGCCAGGTGTGGGGCAACCCCACCTTCCGTTGGGATCACATGAAGCAGAACGGCTATAGCTGGTGGATGGACCGTCTGCGTCGCGCGTTCTCGCTCTACGACCGCGTGCGTCTGGACCACTTCCTGGGCTTCCACAGCTACTTTAGCATCCCCGCCGGCAAGGCCTGTGCCGATGGCCGCTGGCTTGCGGGCCCGGGCAAAGACCTGTTCCAGACCGCCTATGACGAGCTGGGTCCGCTCAACTTTATCGCCGAGGACTTGGGCTATCTGACGCCCGGTGTTCGCGCCATGGCTTCGACTTGCGGCTTCCCCGGTATGGACGTACTGGAGTTTAGCGATTACGACGTTCGTTGCGGCGTGCACCCTACGCCCGGCAAGATCCTGTACACATCGACTCACGACACGTCGACGCTCGCGGGTTGGTGCACGCGCTCCTTTGCGGGCGGCGACGAGCCGAGCGGTGTTGAGGTGGCAGCCAAGCTGATGAGCGACGCGCTGACAAGCGACGCTCCCCTGGTGATGATGCCGCTGCAGGACGTGCTGGGGCTTGGCGACGACACGCGAATGAACGTACCGGGCGTGGCCACGGGCAACTGGACCTGGCAGGCTGACGAGGCCGACGTTGCGGCCGCTGAGGGCAAAACCGCACAGCTCCTGCGCAACACGCATAGATTCTGGGGCGAAGCGTGATAAAACGCCCGATATAGGGTACAGTTACAGACGTTTGAATTTTTGCGGGCAGAGTAATCTGCCCGCTTTGTGCTGAAAAGGAAGTATTATGGCGCGCTACGATTACAAGTGCTCGAGCTGCGGCAACGTGTTTGAGGTTGAGCATCCCATGTCCGAGACCCCCGAGGTCGTGTGCCCCAACTGCGGCGCTCCGGCCGCCAAGACGTTCTCGGCCAGCGGCATCAAGTTTGAGGGCAGCGGCTTCTACAACACCGACCAGCGCAGCGGTGGCTCAAGCACCAGCGCCACCAGCGGCTGCTGCGCCAACTGCCCGCATAACCACTAGAAACCAATCAGCCCCGCGACCGACACCAATCGCGGGGCTGTTTCTTTAGCTGCCCAGGCTTCCTTATGAGTTGCGGTGAAATAAGGACTGTTTGGCGGGCAGAAGCCGCTATTCAATCCCTATTTCACCGCAACTTAGTCGTTACTTGTGGACCAGGCGGGCGCAGAAGTGGCCGTCGTAGGAGTCGGCGTTTACCGGCACGCTTTGGAAGAGGCCTCGATCGTTCTGGCGTACGGATACGAGCTTCTTGGCCTGATCGAACTCGGGGAGTTGCAGAATCTGCGCCTCGGAGAGCGGCTCCAGGCTAAAACCGGTGCCCTCGGGAGAGTTCAGGAACGCTTCCACGACCTGTGTGTTCTCCTCGTCGAAGACCGAGCATGTCGCATAGATAAGCTCGCCACCAGCAGCCACGCGCGCAGCGGCTTCCTTGAGCATCGTCAGCTGCAGCTTGGGCAGCTCAACCGTCACATCCTTTTCGGTCAGGCGCCACGGGATCTCGGGATGACGACGCATGGTTCCGGTGCCAGAGCACGGCGCATCGATAAAGACTGTGTCGAACTTAACCGGCTCGCCAAGCATGGCATCAAACGATGTGAGCACCTCATCAAGCTCGCAAGCATCACCAGAAACCGTACGAACGCCCTGAATACCGGCCTTATGCAGGCGAGCGAGATTCAGATCGCACTTGCGATCATGCAGATCGAGCGCCGTATGCTGACGCTCATAGCCCGTACGCTTGGCCTGGCACATCATCACATAGGTCTTGGTGCCACGACCGGCACCAATCTCAAGGCAGCTACCAGGGCGCGTGGCAGCTGTGGCGATAAGTTGCGCGTTGAGATCAGATGCCACCGCGGCAGCACGCTCAAACGCACCCGAAGCAACGGTAACCTGGGCATCAACCGGGGCATGGCAGCCCGGGAAGACAGGTGCGACGAGCTGCGAGATATACGGATCGGGCTTGGTCGCAAAGGCGTTCTCATGCAGGGCCAGCGGCGCGGGGGCCAGATTGCCGGCAAAGTTAAGCGCACCCTCTGGCGTGTCAAACGACGCCATAATGCGAGCACACAGCCAGCGAGGAAGACCCATCAGGCGCGACAGACGAACCAAGCGTCGCTCGGACTCATCCACATCGGACGCAGTAGCAAAGTCCTCAACATTGTCCGCAACCTTATGCAGTACAGCATTGGCCAAGCCAGCGGCGGACTTAGCACCGCAGCGAACCAGCTCAACTCCCTGACTTACGGCAACACGGCCCGGCGTATGCAGGTAGAGCATCTCGAAGGCCGAGATACGAAGCGCCATGCGAACGCGCGGCGCAACCTTTTTGGGCTTATCGAGAAACTGATCGAGCAGCTCGTCCAAAATACCCTGCGTGGCGGCCACACCCAGCGCCAAGCGGGCAGCAAAAGCGGAATCGCGCTGGTCAATAGCCTTGGCGGAAGCACGGGAAGACAACACATCGCGCGCATACATGCCGCGGCGATCGGCCTCCATCAGCACATCGAGCGCAAGCTTGCGCGCGGGAGACAGCTTGCTCATGACAAAACACCCCACGAAAGATCGGCACCCTGCAGGCCAGCAGCCCAAGCAGAAGCGGCCATAGCACGCTTGCCATCGGGCTTAACCTCAAGCAACTCAACCGAGCCATCGGAAAGACCAAGGTAAACACACTTGGCCTTAACGAGAACCTGACCCTCAACAAGCGACACATCAGCAGGCGCAGCATCGAGCACGCGCACGGTCTTGCCGGCAATCACGCAACGAGCAGGCGCGGTATCGGACGAAGCCAGCACATGGCGCACGCAATCAAGCGCCGCCATGTGCGGATCCAGGCGCATCTCCTGCTTAGAAATCTTGGCAGCATGGGTAACGAGCGCCTCGTCCTGTTCGATCCACACGGCGGTGCCATCGGCAAGAGAAGGAAGCGTATAGGCAAGCAGTTTACCGCCAAGCTCACCAAGCTCCATGGTCAGCGCCTCAGCATGCTTACCGGCAACCGAGGTCGAGGCCTGCGCACAATAGGCGCCGGTATCCACGCCGTGCCCGATGCGCATGATAGAAACGCCAGCAACCTCATCACCAGCGAGAATCGCACGCTGAATAGGAGCAGCCCCACGCCAACGAGGCAGCAAGGAAGCATGAACATTCACAATGCCGAGCGGTGCCATATGCAGCACGTCATCAGGCAAAATGCAGCCATAAGCAGCCACACAGAAAATGTCAGCCTGGGCAGCCTGGAGCACCTCAACAACCTCAGGCGTCATACGATTAGCCTCAACAACAGGCAGACCAAGCTCGAGCGCCTTAGCCTTAACAGGAGACGGCTCCAGCTTCTTACCACGCCCACGAACAGCATCAGGACGAGTAACAACAAGCGCAATCTCGTTTCCAGCCTCGACAAGCGAAGCCAGCGAGGGCACAGCAAAATCAGGCGTACCCATAAACACAATACGCATAAAGAACGTCTCCTCTCAACCAAAGCCGAGACGGCTACAAAGAACAGCGGAAAGCCAAGTCACCAGCCCATCCGCAATAACATTTCAACAAGAACAAATATACCCAAAACCAAAGAAAGAGCCGCAATAAAAGCAGCTCTTTCAGCAAAGCACCTATCAGCGAAGACGCCCATCCCTGGCCCGACGGCACCCGGGCGAGACAGGCAGCGTCAACGTAGTCCCCGGGGCGCCCGCCTATATCGTCCCGCGCGCAGTTTCGCAGCGCAGCGAGAATGTTTGAGCACGGGATGATATAGGCGGGCGCCCCGGGGACGGACAAACCTACTCTGTCTCGCCCGGTCGAGCGCCGCGGGCCAGGGCGTCCTGGTACTCCTTGACTGCCTTGATCCTTTGCATGGGCTTCAGTCGCTCGAACATGGTGTTGCCGTGCAGGTGATCGATCTCGTGCTGCAGGCACACGCAGAACAGGTCGCCCGAAGCCTCATAGCGAATCAGGTTTGCGTCCAAGTCGTACGCCTCGACGACGACATGGTCGGGACGCTCGATCTCGCAGCTAATGCCAGGAATGGATAGACAGCCCTCGCTATACGGAACGAGATGGTCGCTTTGCTCGACAATCACGGGATTGATGAGCACGTACGGGTCGTAGTCGTTCTTGTCGCTGTAGTCGCAGTCGATGGTGACGAGCTGAATGAGCTCGCCGATCTGCGGAGCAGCCAGGCCGCAACCGCCGTTATCGAACATCATTTTCTTCATCTTCTCGGCAAGCGCCTCGATCGCCGGGGTGATCTCCTCGATGACGGCGCACTCCTGGCGCAGACGAGGGTCGGGCGACAGTACGATTCCGTTGGCTTCCATGGCCATCCTTTCGGTTTGTTACATCAAATCATAGGCGTCGACGTCAACGCTCACGCTCACGCCGCGCACAGAGCCCACCTCTTTGAGGCAGGCGTCGATATCATCAGAGACATGGTACCCCACGGGCGACTTCACAAGCAGATGGAAGCGGTAACGGTCCTTGGCTCTCTCGATTACACACGAAGCCGGGCCTAGCACCTGCGGCACGGCACTCCCCGCCCGCAAAAAATCGGGCGCGGCGGCATGCCAGCGGCGCTTAAGAAGCTTTGCAATGCGCCCAATGTAGTCCTGCGCGTCGTCTCGGTTTGCCGACCACACCAAGATGTTGACCAGGCGAACAAACGGCGGGTACAGCGCGTCGCGGCGCTGGTCCAAATCGTAGTCGGTAAAGATCGAACGGTCGTGCTCAGCGACGGCACGAATGACCGGATCCTCGGGCAGGTAGGTCTGGACGATCACCTCGCCGGGACGATCACCACGACCGGCACGGCCGGCGACCTGCTCCAGTAAATCGTAGGCGCGCTCCCCTGCGCGAAAATCGGGCAGCTTAAGGGCGAAGTCGGCATTGACCACGCCCACGAGCGTGACCTCGGGAAAATCGAGACCCTTTGCGATCATTTGGGTGCCCAGCAACACGGCGCAATCGGCCGCATCGAACTGCTCGAGCAGCTTTTTGTGCGAATCCTTGCCGCGCGTGGAATCGGCATCCATGCGGATGATGGCGACGTCCTCGGGCAGCATCTGGTGCAGTGCGTCCTCGATCTGCTGCGTGCCCAGCCCCATTTTTGCCAGGTAGCGACTGCCACATTTGGGGCAACGACTCGTGGGCGCGGGATACGGCTGCACGCGCCAGGAGGATCCGCATGTGTGACATTGCAGCGTGTGCGTACGCTCGTGATACGTGAGCGCGGTGGAGCAGTGGTTGCAGGTGGGAACGCAGCCGCACTCGCGACACATCAGGAACGGCGCAAAGCCACGGCGGTTATGCAGCAGCACGGCCTTTTCGCGGCGCTCGACCACACGCTCCAGGCCTTCCATCAGCGGTTTTGAGAACATGGAGCGGCTGCCGTGTGCGAACTCGCGGCGCAGGTCGGCAATGCGAACCGTGGGCAGGACCGCGTGTCCAGGGCGTTCGGGCATCTCGACGCGCGTCCAGGTGGCGCCGCCGTACGTGCCGCGGCGGCAGCGGTCGAGGGCCTCGGCAGAAGGCGTGGCGGAGCCCAACACGAGTGGGCAGCGGTAGCGCCGCGCCATCTCGGCCGCCACCTCGCGCGCGTGGTAACGCGGGCTGGAGCCTTGCTTGTAACTGGTCTCGTGCTCCTCATCAATGATAATGAGGCCCAGGTCGTTAAGCGGGCAAAAGAGCGCCGAGCGTGCACCGACGACCACGCGAGCGGCACCGCTGGCGACCATATCCCACTGGTCCAAGCGCTCACCGGCCGAAAGGCGTGAGTGGAACACGGCGACCGTCTCGCCAAAACGCGAGCGGAAGCGGCCGACGGTCTGGGCCGTCAGCGAGATCTCGGGCACCAGCACGCAGGCCGAACGGCCAGCTGAGAGCACGCGCTCGATAGCGGAGAGGTAAACCTCGGTTTTGCCGGAGCCGGTGACGCCGTCAACCAGCACCACGTCGCCATGGGCGTCCAGACAGGCGCGCTCAATCTGAGCGAGTGCCTGTTGCTGGCCGTTGGTAAGGGAGACCGGCGCCTTACCGCTTGCCGAGGACAGCGTGGTCTGATCGCTGCAGCCACGCCACGCACGGCGCTCCTCCACCACAACAACGCCACGCTTTTCGAGCGCCTTGATGGTCGCCGACATACTGTTATAGAGAAGATTGAGATCACGCGTCGTGACCGGTCCGCACTGAAGCGCCTCGATGAGCTGGCGCTGGCGGACCGCGGTCTTGGGCGGCGTGTAGTCGAAGCCCTCGGGCGTGAGCATGACCCAGCGGTTCTGGATGGGCTTGACGGCGGGGCGCTCAACCGCCCACACACCGTCGTCGCCCTTGACCACACGCGGGCTGCCGCCCGGTGGCAAAAACAGGCGCAGGCACTCGGAAAGCGTCGCGACATACTCGCGGCTCATCCAACGTGCGATGCGGGCAGCTTCGGCGGTAAAGAGCGGTTTGCTGAGGATGGCCTCGATGGGCTTGATGCGCACCGGGTCGAGGGAGTTGTTGCCCGGCAGATCGCCCAGATCAGGCGCAATGTCGACGACATAGCCCGCAGCGGCACGGTTACCAAAGTGGACCAGGACCGTGGATCCGATCTGGACCTCGTTGGCAAGGGACTCGGGGATGCCGTAAGCAAACGGTTCCGACAGCGCACGGGTGGGGATGTCGAGGACCACGCTCGCGTAGGCGGCAGGGGGCTCGGGCGAAGGCTTAGACTGAGCCGAGGCAGCGGCAGGCTTGGGCTTCACCGGAGCTTCCTCCGGTTCCGGCAAACCAAACAGCGACAGTTGTTGAGCCATACACCACCTCTAACGAACGGACCTGAAAGGGGTGGGACAAAATAATCAGTAGAGTTTGTCCCATGGCCGATACGAGTGTCGAGCTCGTTGCGTCACTCGAACATGGGACAAACACTACTGATTATTTTGTCCCAGCAACCCACTCATCGGTACAGAAACAAGAGCCCCGCTCGGGGGAACGGGGCTCGGATACATGCGTTTACGCGTCTACTATAGCGCCATCGTGCGGGCGCGGTCGATGCGTGCCAGGCAGTCGTCGCGGCCGACGAGCGCCATGGTCTCGCCCAGCGGGGGGCTCACCATGTTGCCGCAGACGGCGACGCGCACGGCCTGGAACACCACGCGCTTCTTAAGGTCCATCTGCTCGGGCAGCGGCTCAAGCGCGGCGTCGATGGCCTCGGCAGTCCACTTGTCCACGCCCTCGAGCGCGGCCTTGGCGGCGTCCAGAATGGCACCCATGCCCTCCTTGGCCAGTCCCTTGTTGACAGATTTCTCGTCATACTCGAGCGTCTCGGCCGTAGCGAAGATGGGAGCGGCGACGGTCACGGCATCGGACGGCATCTTGGTGCGCGGCTTGACGATGGCGGCAAGCGCGTCGATCCAATCCTCGCCGTACTCGACATTACCCTCGATGAGACCCGCCTCGTGCAGCTCGGGGACCATGATTTCATCGGCAAACTGCGCGTCGGACATGCCGTTGATGTACTCGGCATTGACCCAATCGAGCTTCTTGGGATCGAAGGTCGCCGGGTTCTTGGAGATGCGGTCGAGCGAGAACTTGCTGGCTAGGACATCGCGCGGGATGATCGTGGTCTCGCCGTCGAGCGACCAGCCGAGCAGCGCCAGGTAGTTGACGAAGGCGTCGGAAAGGTAACCGGCGTCGCGGTACTCCTCCACCGAAGTTGCGCCGTGGCGCTTGGAGAGCTTCTTACCGTCGGCGCCCAGGATCATGGAGATGTGGGCGAACGTGGGCACGGGCGCGCCGAGGGCCTCGTAGACCATGACCTGGCGCGGGGTGTTGGACAGGTGGTCGTCGCCGCGGATGACATGGGTGATCTTCATCATGGCGTCGTCGACGACGGTCGCGAAGTTGTACGTGGGCGTGCCATCGGAGCGGAAGATGACAAAGTCGTCGAGCTCCTTGGCGTCGAAGGTCACCTCACCGTGAACGGCGTCGTGGATGACGACGTCGCCGCGGTCCTCGGGCACCTTGATGCGCAGGACGTAGGACTCGCCGGCCTCGATGCGGCGGCGGGCCTCCTCGGGATCAAGATCGCGGCAACGACGCTGATAGCCCTGGAAGGGGTCCTTGCGCTCCTGCGCGGCCTTGCGGTCGGCGTCGAGCTGCTCCTTGGTGCAGAAGCAGGGATAGGCCTTGCCCTCGTCCCAAAGTTTCTGGGCGGCCTGCTTGTACAGGTCCAGGCGCTCGGTCTGGGCGTAGGGGCCAAAGTCGCCGCCTACCTCGGGACCCTCGTCCCAGTCCAGGCCAAGCCAACGCATGGCGCGCAGAATGATCTGCGTGTTCTCGTCGGTGGAACGGGTGGGGTCGGTGTCGTCGATGCGCAGGATGAACGTGCCGCCGTTTGCGCGGGCAAAAGCCCAGTTATAGATAGCGGTGCGGGCGCCGCCGATGTGCAGCTTGCCCGTCGGTGAGGGTGCAAAGCGGACGCGAACGTCTGATGCCATGGAAATCTCCTCGATTGCAGGATGGATGTCTATCCGCACCAGTATAAAGCATCAACGCAACCTCCGCACAAAGGGCACCGACCCACTCATTGGGGACAGACTTAAATGACCAGCCAATAAGCACCCGGCTACTCATTTAAGTCTGTCCCCAATGAGTACCAATGAGTAGGTGCGGAAAGGGTGTGAATATTCGATTAACGCGATATCATGTGCCCTTGCATACAGAGCCCGGCGGAATGGTAACGGTCGCCGGGACACGTTTTTGAAAGGACAATCATGTCAGAAGAGCTTCGTTCCATCCCACCCCAACACGGATCGTTTGTGTTTACGTCGGAATCGGTGACCGAGGGTCATCCCGATAAGATCGCTGACCAGATCAGCGACGCCGTACTCGACGCAATCCTCGCCAAAGAAATAGAGCTCCAGGAGCAGGGCTATATTGCGCCCAACGGCGTGCCCGCCAACGTGGAGAACGTCCGCTGCGCCTGCGAGACCCTCGTGACCACCGGCACCGTCATCGTTGCCGGCGAGATCCGTACCCAGGCCTACGTCGACGTGCAGGAAATCGCCCGCGGCGTCATCCGCCGCATCGGCTACAACCGTGCCAAGTTCGGTTTTGACTGCGATACCTGCGGCGTCATGAGCCTTATTCACGAGCAGTCACCCGACATCGCCCAGGGCGTCGACGAGTCGTTTGAGACGCAGACCGGCGCTACCAGCGACCCGATCGACTTGATCGGCGCCGGCGACCAGGGCATGATGTTCGGTTATGCCTCCAACGAAACCAAGACCCTCATGCCCATGCCGCACTACCTGGCGAGCCGCCTGGCCGAGCGCCTGGCAGCCGTGCGCCACGACGGCACCCTCGCCTACCTGCGCCCCGACGGCAAAACCCAGGTCACCGTGCGCTACGAAGATGGCAAGCCCGTCGAGGTCACGACCATCGTCATCTCCACGCAGCATGCCGCCGAAATCGAGGACATGGGCAAGATCAAGGCCGATCTGATCGAGCACGTTATCACTCCGGTTATGGCCGCCGAGAACATGCCGTGGGACAACGCGGACATCTATGTGAACCCCACCGGTCGCTTTGTCGTAGGCGGCCCCATGGGCGACACGGGCCTGACCGGCCGCAAGATCATCGTCGACACCTATGGCGGCTACGGCCGTCACGGCGGCGGCGCCTTTAGCGGCAAGGACTGCACCAAGGTCGACCGCTCCGCCGCGTATGCCGCGCGCTGGGTCGCCAAGAACGTGGTCGCCGCCGGTCTGGCCGACCGATGCGAAGTCGAGCTTGCCTACGCCATCGGCGTTTCCAAGCCCCTCTCAATCATGGTCGACACCTTCGGTACCGCGCATGTTGCCGAGGACAAGATCGTCGAGGCAGTTGAGAAAACCTTCGACCTGCGCCCGGGCGCCATCATCCGCGACCTGGACCTGCGTCGACCGATCTACGAGAAGACGGCAGCCTACGGCCACTTCGGCCGCGAAGACGCCGACTTCACCTGGGAGAAAACCGACCGAGTCGAAGAACTCAAAGCAGCCTGCGGCCTGTAATTAAGAGCCGCTAAGGTCACAACACGCATGCGCTTTCAAAAGAAGTACCGCCCCCAAGCGGTGCTTCTTTTTTATTAATCCGGTGGTGAAGATGCTTCGATATGAGCCTACGCTGCGTCACCAGCTAATGAATTTTGCAGCACACGCGCCTCTACCATGTATCCTTAGTTCCGAGGGCTTTGGTATTTGGTCGGTCGCGAGTTCCGCACGAGCCGGAGGCCACTTAATGTGGCCTCCGTGCGAGCCAGGACTGTAGAGCAGGCGACCAAATACCAAAGTCCTCGGAACGACGGGATAGAACAGGAGCACCCATGGCAGGCAAGCCGCAAACACTAGCTACGACCTCGGCATTCGAGATCTTGGGCCCCGTCATGGTCGGCCCCAGCTCATCACACACCGCCGGCGCCCTGCGCTGCGCCCAAGTTGCCGCCAGCCTACTGGAAGGCCGTATCACCAAGGTCAGCTTTGGCCTGTGGAACTCCTTTGCCCACACCTACCGGGGCCACGGCACCGACCGTGCACTCGTCGCAGGCATACTGGGCCTCGACACCGATGACGAGAACATCAAGCAGGCGTTCGACCTCGCACGCGAGCAGGGCCTCGAATATCACTTTGACATCAAGGGCGATGACGCCTCCATCCACCCCAACACCGTCGACATCGACATGGTCGACGACACGGGCGCCACGGCACAGGTCCGCGGTGAGAGCCTGGGCGGCGGCAAGATGCGCATCAGCCGCATTAACGGCGTCGGCGTCGACATCTCGGGCATGTACTCCACGCTCTTCGTGGCGCACCAGGATGTTCCCGGCGTGCTCGCCGCGCTCACGAACCTGCTCGCCTACGTACACGTGAACATCGCCTTCTGCCGCACCTACCGCACCGAGGTGGGCGGCCAGGCCTACTCCGTCTTTGAGACCGACGGCGCGCCCGACGACACCGTCGTCCCTATGCTGCGCAAGCTCGACAATGTCGATTACGCGACCTTTATCGAACTCCCCGGTTCTGCCTCGTCGCTCTCCCCCGGCGTCTCGGCCAAGGAAATCTTCGACGACGGCGAGCAGCTGCTCGATGCGTGCGAGGAACGGGGGCTCAACATCGGCGCCGTCATGGCCGTGCGCGAGGCACGTCTGACCGGCGAGGCACACGCTATCGCCGCCATGCGCCGCGTACTCGACGTCATGCGCGAAGAGACCACAGCCCCCATTTCCAATCCACAGCGCTCGCTCGGCGGCCTCATCGGCGGCGAGGCAAAGCTTGTCGATGCCACCAGCCGAAACGATCTGAGCATAAGCCTGATGGGCGCCGTCCAGACCGACGCCGTGGCCCGCGCCATGGCCGTGCTCGAGCGCTCCGCCACCATGGGCGTGATCGTCGCAGCTCCGACGGCAGGATCCGCGGGTGTTGTGCCCGGCTGCGTGCTGGCGCTCGCAGACCATTTGCAGCTGGACGACGAGCAGGTCATGGATGCCCTTTATTGCGCCGCCGCCATCGGCCTCAACCTCACCACGAGCGCCTGCGTTGCCGGCGCCGAGGGCGGCTGTCAGGCCGAGGTCGGAAGTGCGGCCGCCATGGCCGCCGCCGCGCTGGTGCAGATGCTCGGCGGCACACCCGAGCAGGCGCTCGACGCCAGTTCCATCGCGCTGAGTAATCTGCTGGGCCTCGTTTGTGACCCCGTCGGTGGCCTCGTGGAGGTGCCCTGCCAAAACCGCAACGCCATCGGCGTGGCAGCCGCCTTTAGCTCCGCACAACTCGCCCTCGCCGGCATTAAGAGCCTGGTGCCGTTTGACCAGATGGCACACGTCATGCTCTCGGTGGGACACGCGTTGCCGGCCACGCTGCGCGAGACGGCAAAGGGCGGCATCGCGCAGGCTCCGGCCGCACTTTCGGCCTGTGCAAAATGCGGTGTGTGCGGATAGCGACAAAGAACGACTCGAAGGTGGGACAAATGTCCCACCTCTTTTGAATGCCACCGTTTCCATACCACAATCAACTAGGTAATCGCTATAATGCAAGCCCAGTAAAAACACGATGAGCCGCAAGGCGAAATTCGAAGGATATGCACACGATGTCGCAAAACGATCGAACTCAACTGATTCCCGATCCGCAGCAGCCGAGCAGGCACACCGGCGGCGTTCAGTCGCCGCGTCCTATCGCGCCGAGCCACGGTCAGCAGCGTGGTGCGGCAAACGCTTCGCAACGCCCGAACCAGCAGCGCCAGCAACGTCAGCAGCGCCAGGCAAACGGCAATACGCCCAAGCAGCCCCCCACGCACGGTCGAGGCGATCGCGGCCCCGCGCGCAAACCCACCGGGAACAATAAGTCGGGCAAAAAGACGACGCTCTTTGTCCTCCTGGGCCTTATCGTCATTGTCTATATCGTAGGCGTCGTAGCGTTTTCGCAGGTAGCCTACCCCAACACCACCATCGCCGGCGTCGACGTCTCGTTCTCCAACGCTTCGTCTGCCGCCACCAAGGTCAACTCAGCGTGGAAGCACTATAAGCTCACCGTGGCGGGCGATGACTTTAGCTGGACCTATCAGCCCGAGTCCGATGAGCCCATCGTCGACGGCGAAGCTGCCGCAAAAGAGATCATCAACCACAACGAAGCCTTTGTATGGCCGGTCCGCCTTGTAGAATCCTTAAGCGGCAAGACCAAAACAACCGCTACCTCCAACGAAGTAGATCTTGATCAAGACGTCGACCTGTCCATGCTCTCCGATACCTTTGACCAAAAGCAGTTTGAGAAGGATCTGGGCACCGCCATCGATGAGTTTAACGAGGGCCGTTCGGGCACGTTCGAGGCCAATAGCTCCTATGACGAGCAGGCCGGCAAGTTTACCGTCGAGAAGGCGCGCTCCAACGAAAAACTCGACCGCGAGCATGTCATTAAGTATGCCGAGCTCGAGCTTGCCTCGCTGTCCGAGACCGTAGACCTTTCCAAGCTCGGCAACGATGCCTATGAGCCGCTCAATGGAACGCTGACCGATGATCAGATTCAGGCCGCATGCGATGCCGCCAACAACTTCCTGGGCGTCAACGTGACCCTCAAGCTCAACGGCGAGGATGCCGGCAAGGTTGATGGCAGCTCCGTGTTGCAGTGGATCAGCTTTGCCGATCCGGCCAACCCCACGCTCGATACGTCGCAGATCGGCAGCTGGGCAGCCGAGCTCGCCAACGGCTTTAACACCGTGGGCTCCACTCGCTGGTGGACGCGCGCCGATGGCAAGCAATGCGCCGTCGAAGGCGGCGACTTTGGTTGGTCCATCGACAGCAGCTCGCTCGCCAAGCAGGTCGAGGACGCCATTAACAACAAGCAGACCGGCGAAATCGAGATCAAGTACTCCCAGAAGGCCGACACCTTTACTGCAAAGGGAGAGCCCGACTGGAAGGCATACGTCGATGTCGATCTGTCCGAGCAGCACGCGCGCTACTACGACGAGAGCGGCAATATCGTGTGGGAGGCCAACTTTATCTCCGGCAAGCCGGGAGAGGACGCCACCCCCGAGGGCGTATGGCAGATCAACAGCAACAATGGCGCCAGCAAGCTTATCGGTGCCAAGGACCCCGAGACCGGCAAGCCCAAATACGAGAGCCCGGTCAGCTATTGGATGCCGTTTGAGGGAAACATGGTCGGCTTCCACGATGCAACGTGGCAAAACGACAAGAGTTTCGACGATCCCAACTCCTACAAGTGGTGCGGCAGCCACGGATGCATCAACCTTCGCCTGGCCGACGCCAAGGCGCTGCACGATTGCATCAAAGTCGGCCTGTGCGTGGTTGTCCACTCGTAGTGCAACGCGCGCATTCATACAACATGCAACTGCTGCGACCAATCTAACAATTCCGAAAGATACCGTCCTATGCGCCTGCCCCAACCGGCGGGCGCATATACTTATCAAGGTTCTTTCTATAAAGGAGACGCTATGCCGAATGTCCCCAACATCACCCCGGGCCCGGATGATACCGAGCACACGCCCGAAGGTGCCACCGAAACGCTTCCTCTGATCACAGACGTACATGCCGACAAGGAGAGCGGACGCACGAACGATACGGCCGAGATTTCCGATGAAGAGGCATATGCCAAGCTCAAGGCAAAACGTGCCGAACGTCGACGCAAAAAGCTGATTCGACGCGGCATTGCCGCCGGCATCGTAGGTGTCATCGCGCTCATTGCTATTGTTGCAACCCTGGTTATCAATGCGCAGCCACAGGGCGATAGCAGGCCTGCGACCGACATGGTGACCGAGGGCACGTTTAGCACAACGGTCGAGGCAAAAGGCCAGCTCAAACCCATTTCGTCCTCAGTGGTCTCCCCTTCTGTCGACGGCACGGTCGATTCGATCAACGTGCAGGCAGGCCAATCCGTCAACGAGGGCGACGTGCTTATGACCATTAAAAACGAAGAGCTCGATCGCAACGTTGCCGAGGCGCAGCGTGCAGTTGCAGCCGCTCAAGAAGACCTCGCCAACGCGAAGAAAGCCGCAGCTGCCGCGCAGGCCAACCCAACGACGGACGTCGACGGAGGTTCCGCAGCGGCTGGCATCTCCGCCGCATCAGCGGACACGAACGCCGTATCGGCCGCGCAGCGCAGCCTCACATCGGCCCAGGCAAACCTCGATCAGGCGAACGCCAAGGTCGCCAGCCGTACGGTCACGGCCCCGAGCTCGGGCAGCATCGTGGCGCTCAACGCCAAGGTGGGCGCCACGGTAACAGGCGGCATGATCATGGGCGAAAGCGATACGAGCGGCGGCAAGCAGTGCATGCAGATCGCCGACCTGTCCAAGATGAAGGTGACGGTTCAGGTGGGCGAAAAGGATATCGCCAAAATTGCCGTGGGCCAAAGCGCCAACGTGACCTACCCCGCGTTTCCCGATATCGTGAGCCAGGGCACCGTCACGGCTATCGCCTCGGTGGCAAACTCCGACTCCTCCTCCGGGAGCGGCGGCAGTGTGACCTTCAACGTCGACATCCTCATCGAAGCACCTGACAGTCGCCTTAAGCCGGGTATGACTGCCGAGGTCTCGGTAGTGACCGAGAAGCTCGACGACGTGGTGATGGTGCCGACCATGGCGCTGATGACCGAAGATGGCGAGCACTATTACGTCAATTTGGCCACCGATTCGGAGGGCAAAAAGACGCGCCGCGTGAAGGTGACCGTCGTGACGCAAAACGACAACGAGGCTGTAGTCGGTAAGGCGCAGGTCAAGCGCGACGACCAGGGCAACGAGATCAATCCAGACGTCCCGGTTACCAAGCTACGCGACGGCGACACCATCGTGACGGATACCGGCACAGGAATGACGGCAGACGGCGGCGACAACATGCCTGCCGACGAGGGCAAGTAATGCGTCCCGTCATCGACATCCGCAACGTGCACCGCATCTTTGAGAGCGAGGCCGGTTGCGCCCACATCCTGCATAACGTGAGCCTGGCAGTAGACCCCGGTGAGTTCGTTGCCATCACCGGCCCCTCGGGCTCGGGCAAGTCGACGCTCATGAACATCCTGGGCTGCCTGGACAAACCGACGGCGGGCGATTACTTCCTGCAAGGGCTCAACGTCGCCGAGCTCGACGATGACGAGCTCACCGAGGTGCGAGCGCTGAGCATCGGCTTTGTCTTTCAGAGCTTTAATCTGCTGCCGCGCCTGACGGTGATCGAAAACGTCATGCTGCCGCTGTCCTACACCAATGTGCCGCGCAGCCAGCGCGAGATGCGCGCCGTACACGCGCTGCAGGCCGTCACGCTGCCCGTCGACCACTGGGACCACCGCATATCCGAGCTCTCGGGCGGCCAGATGCAGCGCGTCGCCATCGCGCGCGCCCTTGTCAACGATCCACCCATCATTTTGGCCGACGAGCCGACGGGCAACCTGGACTCCGCCACGGGAGCGCTCGTCATGGAAACCTTCCACAAGCTCCAGGAGCGCGGCAAAACCATCGTGCTTATCACACACGACCCCGGCATCGCCGCCGAGGCCGACCGTGCCGTGACCATCCGCGACGGTCGCATTCACGACGGCGCGTATATTCCGCATGCACCGCGGACCCTACGCAGCGCCGTAGATAACCTGCCCATGATTTCCGCCTCCGCCAACCCGCCGAAAGGAGTGATGGCATGAGCGCCCGCGATCTTATCCAGGAAGCCCTTCACTCGCTCGAGGCCAACAAGGGGCGCAGCCTGCTCACCATCCTGGGCATTGTCATCGGCATCGCCTCGGTCATTGCCATGACTTCGCTCATCGGCGGCATCCAAAACAGCTTGGTCAACAGCCTTGGCCTC
Organism: Collinsella sp.; assembly: GCA_019414045.1. GTDB lineage: Bacteria > Actinomycetota > Coriobacteriia > Coriobacteriales > Coriobacteriaceae > Collinsella. The sequence goes on from DXMW01000012.1 coordinate 52,476, forward strand.
AACGCAGCTCGCATGGTTCAGATCTATTCGTCCCAAGAACTCTCTGATTCTGACGTCCAGAAGCTTAAAAAACTGGTGCCGCAGATAGAACAGATCGGCATTGTCAAAAGCGCGTATACCGAGTACAAGACCGGCGATAAAAGCTATACCGTCATGGCACAGGGTGTCGATAGCGACATGCTCGACGCCGTGGGTGCCAGTAAGCTCGTTGCGGGGCGCACCTACACCGATGTCGAGTCAAAGGCAGGCTCGCGCGTGGCGCTCATCAGCCGCGGCGGCGCCGATCAGCTTTACGGCAACGAACAGGATGCGCTGGGAAAAACCATCAAAGTGTCCAACGGCGAGGTGCAGATTGTAGGCGTGATTGATGGCGGCGGCGACTCCATGGGCTCGCTCACTTTGTATATGCCACGCGAAACCATCTCCGGCCTATTTGGCGACGAGAATCCTTCATTCCCCAGCGTGACGGCACTTGCCGCCGAGGGCACGGACATGGATGAGCTCTGCAAGACCATCGAGTCCAAGGTACGCGCGATGAAGGGTATCGCGGAGGATGATGAGTACGACAGTGTATCGGCTACCTCCATGAAAAGCGCTATCGACTCCCTCAATTCCTTTATGGGCGCCTTCTCGCTCATCATGGGTGCTGTCGCCAGTATCTCGCTGCTTGTCGGCGGTATCGGTATTATGAACATGATGCTCACCAACGTGACTGAGCGCATCCGCGAGATCGGCATCCGTCGCGCTCTGGGCGCCAGTCGTCGCGATATCACCGCACAGTTTTTGGCCGAGTCCTCGGCGCTGTGCGTCACCGGTGGCCTGCTGGGTGTCCTGATAGGCTATCTGCCGGCCTGGGGCCTCGCGATGTTTGCCTCCGGATCCGGGATTCTTGGCGAGCTCGGTGCCAGCGGGCAAATCACCCCGAGTTTTTCAATCGCCACGGTGCTGCTGGCCTTCGCCGTCTCCGTCGGCATCGGCGTAATCTTTGGCTTCTACCCCGCTCGACGCGCGGCAAAGCTCGACCCGGTGGAGTGCCTACGCTACCAGTAAGCCACCACCAACAAGTTGCGGTGAATTAGGGACTGAATATGCTATCTAGCAGAAAAAACAGACACTATTTCACCGCAACTCATTGAAGGGCTGTTTGCGCCAGTTCCGGGCGTCGTCCTCGAGCTCTGGCGGATGACGGGCTTGTACGGGTCGAGCTTGCTCGGGGCGATCCTCCTCGCGGGCGGGAGGGCGCGCTAGGCGCGGCGAGCGCCTAGCGCGCGAACTCCCGTAAGAGCGCATCTTCCACTTCCCGAAGCGAAAGGGCCCCGCCTCCCTCGGCGGGACGGGTGACCACGATACAGCGCGCTCCCACGGCGCGCGCTGCGGCGAGCTTCTCGGCCGTGCCGCCTACGGTTCCCGAGTCCTTGGTCACAAGCCACTGGGCGCCCACCTGCCGAAGCATCGCCTCGTTGAGCTCGCGGGTGAAGGGCCCCTGCATGCCGATGACGTGCGACGGCGAAAACCCCGCGTCGATGCACTTCGTTATAGCACCGGGCAGCGGGAGCACACGCACGAAGAAGCGCTCCGCGAAATCGGCGACGCGCGTGTAGGGAACAAGCTCCTTGCTCCCCGTCGTGAGAAGAACGCGACCCGGGTTCTCGGAGAGAAAGCGCGCCGCGCAGGCAATCGACGCGACCGGCACGATGCCTTTGGGCAGCGCCTCGACCGGGCGCGCAAGGCGCAGGCATCGTGCACCCACGGCGAGCGAAGCGGCCCGGATGTTGTCGCTTGCGAGCGTAGCGAAGGGGTGCGTGGCGTCGACGACGATGCGCGCGCCGGAAAGCTCGCGCTCCATGTCGGCATCGTCGAGCCTGCCCGCATGCACCTCGATGCCCGGAAGCTCACCCAAAAGCTCGCCTCCGTACTCGGTTGCCGCGTAGGCACGGGCGGGGATGCCCGCCCCGCTCGCCCATTCGCACAGAAGGCGGCCCTCGGTGGTGCCGGCGAAGATGCGCAGCGCCGGCACGGATGCGGGGGCCGTCACTTCGCGCCACCCGTGCGCGTGATCTGGTAGAGCAGCGCGTTCATAATGGCGGCCGCCACGGTCGAGCCGCCCTTGCGGCCCCTCGCGACTATGGCCGGCACGCGTCGCGCAAGTAGCTCCTCTTTCGCCTCGACCACGTTCACAAACCCGACCGGCACCCCAACGACGAGCGCGGGCGCGATCTTCCCCGCGTCCATGAGCTCGGCGAGGCGCAGAAGTGCTGTGGGAGCGTTGCCGACGGCCACGATGAGCGGACCCTCGATGCGGCAAGCTTTGTCCATGCTCACAACGGCGCGAGTCGTGCCCGCGGCGCGCGCAGCCGCGGCGACATCAGGGTCGGCCATGTAGCACACGGCCTTGCAGCCGAGCTTCGCGAGCGCGGGCTTGCTTATGCCTGCGAGCGCCATGTTCGTGTCGGTGAGCACCGTGGCCCCTGCACGCAGTGCGTCGAGCGCACAGTGCGCGGCGTCATGGGTGAACACGAGGGAATCGGCGTACGAGAAGTCGGCAGTGGTGTGGATGACGCGCTTCACGACGGGCTCTTCGAGCGGCGGGAACGTGCGGCCGCCGAGCTCTTCGGTGATGATCTCGAAGCTGCGCCGCTCGATGTCGCCGGGCGCCATCTCCTTGGAATCCATCTAGTACTCCACTCCTTCCCTTGCACATATCCCCTGAGAGTAGGGGTGTTTCTCGCACCGCATCTCGGTTATGTAGTCGGCCTTCTCCACGATCTTGCGGGAAAGCGCGCGCCCGGTGAGCGCCACTTCGACGCCGCGCGCGGACAAATCGAGCGCGCGGTTCACGAGCGCCTCGTCGACAAGCCCCTTCGAAAGCGCGTCGAGCGCCTCGTCGAGCACGAGCAGTCCCTCTTGCGCGCCCTCGAGCTCGGCGAGCGCGGAAGCGAGGTTCCCATCGTGCAGCTCGCACGTCGCGGCAAGTTCTTCCGACGTCATCGACCAGGTAAACTTGTCCGACACCTTCCCCGCGAACAAGGGCACGCCGAAATGCTCGGCGAGCAAGCGCGCCTCCCCGCTTTCGCCGTCTTTCAGGAACTGCACGACGACGACGCGGCGGCCTGCGGCGAGCATGCGAAGGGCGAGGCCCATCGCCGCCGTGGTCTTGCCTTTGCCGTCGCCATGATACACGTGGATCATACGCCCTCCTCGATAATGCGGTAGACATACTCCATGTCGAGCGCCCCGCGCACGACGTCGGCCAGGCGGTCGAACTCGCGCGCACGGTGATCGGCTGCGGACGCTGCGCCCGCAGCACCCACGACGCTCTCGGGCAGGCCGCGCATGCGCGCGAGCGAGCGCGCGAGAGCGAGCGCCACCCCCGGTTCATCGAACAGGCCGTGGAGATAGGTTCCGAACACGTTTCCGCAGGCCGCGCCTTCTGGTTTGCCGCCAATCGTGCCCGCAGGGGCGCAGGAGACGGTCGTTTCGCCGTCGTGAATCTCGTACCCGCGCGCCGTCATGCCGTTCCACACCGAGAACGCGCCTTGGGCGCCCGTGATGCGCAGCTCCGACTGGGCGAGGCGCTTTTCCTCCTTGAACACCGTACTTGCAGGGATGAGCCCGAGCCCGCGCGCGGTGCCAGCGCCTTCCCTGCCGTGCGGGTCGGAAAGCTCGTCTCCCAAAAGCTGGTAGCCTCCGCATATGCCGAGCACCGGTGTGCCCGCGCCCGAAAGCGCGCGTACACAGGCTCCGATGCCGCTAGCCGCAAGCCAGCGCGCGTCGTCGAGCGTGGTCTTCGAGCCGGGAAGCACCACCAGGTCGGGTCGGCCCAGATCGGTCGTCGAGGAAACGTAGCGCACGCCCATGCCGGGCACGCGCGAAAGCGGGTCGAAGTCGGTGAAGTTCGACAGATGCGGAAGGCGCACGACGGCGACGTCGATGACGCCGCGCGCCTCGCGGGCAGATAGGCGCGGTGCGAGCGAGTCCTCGTCGTCCAGGTCAAGCGTAAGATACGGCACGACCCCCACGACGGGAACCCCGCACATCTTCTCGAGCGGGGCCAAACCCGGGCGCAGGATTTCCACATCGCCGCGGAACTTGTTCACCACAAGCCCCCGCAAAAGCGCGCGATCCTCGGGCGCAAAGAGCGCGACCGTGCCGTAGAGCTGGGCAAACACCCCGCCTGGGTCGATGTCGCCCGCGAGCAGCACGGGGGAGGACACGGCGCGCGCGAGCCCCATGTTGACGATGTCGTTTTCGGAAAGGTTGATTTCGGCGGGGCTGCCGGCGCCCTCGATGACGATGACGTCGTTTTCCTCCGCGAGCGAATCGAACGCCTCCAAAATCTGCGGCATGAGCGCCTTCTTTCGCGCGAAGTAGTCCCTCGCAGCGAAGGCTCCCTGCGCCTTGCCGGCCACGATGAGCTGGCTTCGGTGGTCGCTTTCGGGCTTGAGAAGGATGGGGTTCATGCGCACGTCGGGCGCGATGCCGCACGCCTCGGCCTGCATGATCTGGGCGCGCCCCATCTCGAGCCCGTCGGCCGTGACACCGCTGTTGAGCGCCATGTTCTGGCTCTTGAAGGGAGTCACGCGCAGGCCGTCCTGCGAAAGCACACGGCACAGCCCCGCCGCAAGCAGGCTCTTCCCCGCGTTCGACATGGTGCCCTGGATCATGATGGGCTTCGCCCTACCCACGGGTATCGACCTCCTTCGCCGAGCCTCGGCCATCCGCGCCCGCCATAGCGCCGCTGCAAGAAGCGCCGCCCCGTTCGTCGGGTTCGCCTTCGCCCGATGCACCTTCCGCCCGAAGTGCGCGGCTGAACGCCATCGCAAGCCGGGCATTCTCCTTGCGCGTGCGCACCGCGACGCGGCACCAGAAACGGGACAGTACCGAAAACGAGTCGCACGTGCGGACCAAAACCCCCTGTTTATACAGGCGCTCGGGGATGTCTTTCGCCGGCGTGCGGACTAAAAGGAAGTTCGCATCCGATGGCACGACGGAAAGCCCGAGCGAGGAGAGCTCGTGGGAAAGCCACGCTCGCTCACCCGCCAATACATCGCGCGTGCGCGAGACGTATTCAACGTCTTCCAGGGCGGCGATGCCCGCGGCCTCGGCGACCGAGGAGACGGGCCACGCCTGCCCCGCCCGGCGAATCCCCTCGATGAGTTGGGCGTTTCCGCTGATCAGATATCCCAGCCGCAAGCCCGCCATTCCGTAGAGCTTGGTGAACGCGGAGAGCACGGCCACATGGCGCGAACACGCGGCGCGTGCGGCCACGCTCCTTTCGCGGGCGTCGGGCGCAAATCCGAGGAAGCACTCGTCCACGACGAGCAGAGCGCCCACCTGCTCGCAGCGGCAAGCCGCGGCATCGATCACGCTGGGGTCGACGAGACGCCCCGTCGGGTTGTTCGGATTGCAGAGGTACGCCACGTCTCCCGGCCTCTCGATCGCGCGGGCGAAGGAGGCGGGCACGTCGAAGTCGTCCGCTTCGGAGAGCGGGAACTCCTGCACGCATGCGCCGTAGTACGATGCCGCCTCCGCATATTCAGAGAACGTCGGCGCGCACACGACGATGCGTTTCGGGCGCACCGCCGCGGCGAGCCGCCAGATGATGTCGGACGCGCCCGCGCCGCAGACGATAGTATCTTCGGGAATGCCCTGGGCGCGCGCTAGGGCGCGAACGAGGGCGAGGCTTTCCCTATCGGGGTAGGCGTCGATTCGAGAAAGCGCCTTGCAAGCTGCGGCGACGGCGCGCGGCGAGGGGCCTGCCGGATTCACGTTCACCGAGAAGTCAATGAGGTCGGAGGCGCCCCCTTCGCAAGCGATGCCGAGCGATTGCGTGCTACCCCCATGCGCACGGGCACGCAGGATTCCCCCGGCAGCCCGGGGCGCGACGTGATCTTCCCTCATGCCATCGCCCCCACGGCGAGCACGACCGCCGCGCGCGCAGCACCGAAGACGACAAGCGCGCATACGGACGCGGCGAGCATGAGCCTTGTCGCCCGGGCGATGTCGCCCCACTCGATTTCGCGGGACGCGTCGCCTATCGTCGGTTTCTCAACGAGCTTGCCAAAATACACCGCGGGTCCTGCCAGGCGCAGCCCGAGCGCGCCCGCGCACGCTGACTCAGTCTGTGCCGCGTTCGGGCTCGCATGGCGACGCCTGTCGCGGCGCCAGATGCGCGCCGCCCCGCGCGCGTCGAGCCCGACGATCGGGCACACGGCGATCATGATCAGGGCCGATAAGCGCGAGGGAATCCAGTTCACCGCATCGTCGAGGCGCGCCGAGGCGCAGCCGAAGTCGATGTAGCGCTCGTTTTTGTAGCCCACCATGCTGTCGAGCGTGTTCACTGCCTTGTACGCCATGCCCAAGGGCGCACCCCCGATCATAAGGTAGAAAAGCGGCGCGATGACGCCGTCGCTCGCGTTCTCCGCCACCGTTTCCACGGCGGCGCGCGCGACGCCCTGCTCGTCGAGAACAGACGTGTCGCGTCCCACGATGAGCCCGACGGCTTCGCGCGCCGCGACAAGGCCGCTCCTCGAGAACGCACGGGCCACGGCCAGGCTCTGGCGGCGCAGCTCGCATGCCGCGAGAATCTGATAGCTCGCCCATGCCTCGGCCACGAAGCGCAGGCCGGAGTGAACCATGCCGCAAAGATGCAGGATTCCCCAGGTCAAAAGCCCACACGCAAGCGGAAGCGCCACGGCGAGCACAAGCCCTGCGGCGCGCGTGCCCGCGGACGTTTGCGGGAATGCGCCCCGCAGGCGGCCTTCGGCCCACGTGATCGCGCGCCCCATGGCGACGACGGGATGGGGAAGCCAGCGCGGGTCGCCGAAGGCAAGGTCGGCCGCGAACCCGGCGGCGACGGCAAGAATCGTCATCACCGGGCATCGCCCCCCGAAACGGGGCGAACATCACGAAGGCAGCGCCCATCCCAGGTGGCGGCCCATGCGCCGCCCGGCTCGGTATGCACGTCGAAGTATCCAATTTTCGGGACAGCTAACTCGGAGAGCAGCGCTTTCACGGTACCCGCGTGAACGACGAAGACGGCGCGCCCACTCCCCTGGGCACGCTCCGATTTGCACGCCTCCCGAAACGCCGCGACGACGCGGCGGGTGAAATCGCTCTTGCCCTCGCCATGCGGGCAGCGCGTCTCGCACCAGGAGTCTACCCAGGCGCGGTAGCGCGCATCCTCTTTAAGCTCGGCGGCGCTTCGTCCCTCGAAGTCGCCGAAATCCATCTCGCGCAGACCGGGGCACGCCATGAGCTCCGCGTTCGGGAAGAGGATGCGCGCCGTCTGGTCGGTGCGGGCCATGCCGCTGGTGATAACACGGAACACGTCACGATAGCATGCGAGGTCGCGCAAAGCGCGCTCGCCCGCGCTCGACAGGGGCTCGTCGGTGCCCGCCCCGCTGTAGCGATGGTCTTCCGTGCCCGCCGTGGCACCATGGCGCACGAAGACGACTTCCAAAGGCGCGCCCGCGCCCTGCGTCCCTCGAGGCGCATCATCAAGGTTTCCCTTGATGACCTGGGGAATCCCGCACGTCATGCGCACGACGACGTCGGCGCGCGCAGCGAGCGCGCATCCCAGGCGCCCCGCGCGCTCGCGCCATTGGGCGTCTTCCGCACGCATAGGGACGACCCCCGAGCCGACCAAGGACAGAATCACTACGTCGAAGCCGATCAGCCGCTCGAGCGCCCGGTCAGCGTCGAGCGCGCGTACGAGTTCCTCAGCACAGTAAGCGACACGGCCGGCAAAAGCCGCGGGCACGCCGCCCTCCGCAAACTGCGCCGCGTCGACGAAATCGTCCGCCGCGAACCCGAGCTTTTCGCGCACGAAGGTCCTCTTCCCGGAATGCGCGCCACCTACCACGAGCATCATAGGAGCATGCCCCCCGCCACCAGCATGGCAAGCATCGCGAGCTCGGCCCATTGCAGAAACCATCCGGCCAAATCCCCCGTCACCCCGCCGAAGCGGGACAGGGCAACATGGCGGTACCACGCGAGCGCCAAAAGCCCCGCCACCGCCATAAGGGCGCCGACGGCCTGAGCGCACGCGACCATCCCTGCAGCCGAAGCCGCAGCGAAAGCGCAAAGCGGCACGACGATCGCCGCGCGCTTCTTAGCAGGCGAGAGCCCCGCGGCCATGCCGTCCGCACGCGCGGCAGGCCAGCATTCAACGGCGAGCCCCGAAAGCGAGCGGGAGAACACGAGCGAGCACAGAAGCGCGAGGAACGCCCCCGCCGTAAGCGGCAGCGCGGTGAACAGGGAAAACTGCAGAATAAGGTACACAACAACACCGATGACCCCGAAGGCGCCCGCCCGCGGGTCGTGCATGATCTCGAGTTTTCGCTCGCGCGGGGCCCAACTTGCAAGCGCATCGGAGGTGTCGCAGAGCCCGTCTAAGTGGATGCCTCCCGTCACCGCCACAGGCAGCGCCACGAGCACGGCCGCGACGATGGTCGCGGGCACGCCGAGCAGGTTCGCAACGTGTCCCCACGCCGTCATGAGGAACCCTTCCGCAAGGCCCACCAGGGGAAACGCGGCAAGCGCATGGGTTGACCCGAAATCGGTCCAGGCTGATTTCGGGACGGGGATGCGCGAGAACGTTCCGAACGCCGCGCCGATTGCCTCTGCTATCTTCACCTTGTAGGTCCTTCACCTTTCATCCACACGGGAATCCCGCATACCACTTCGACTGCGCGGTCGGCCAGCGCCGCCACGCCCGCGTTCACGCGCGCGAGCGCGCGCCTCCATGCCTCGGTCCCCTCATCGTAGCGCATCCCATCGGCGAACACGTCGACGGTGACCACCACCGTATACGCAGCGGCCTGAGCGAGCCGTTCGATGCCTCCGAGTACCTCGCGCGCCGCAGCGTCGGGGTCACGTGGGGACAAGCCGCCTTCCGCGAAAAGCTCGTTCGCAACCAGGTTGCCCACGTCCTCCAAAAGAAGCGTGCAGCCGCGCGGAAGCCCGGGCACTGCGTCGCCCACGTCACGCGTGCGCTCGAGGGTGGAAAACCCCTTGCCCTCGCGCAGCGCCCGATGGCGCGCGATGCGGCGGGCGCCCTCTTCCCCGAAGGGCTCCATCGTTGCCAGGTACACGCGGGGGCCGTCGTGCCCGAGGCACAGGGACTCGGCGTAGGCGCTCTTGCCGCTCGCGGCGGCGCCGATGACGAGCGTCACCGTCATTTCCCGGCCTCGAAATGCTCGTAAGCAGCCATGCCAGTCGCCGTGAACGTCTTCCCATCCCGGTATACGCGCAGCGCCGAATCCAGAAGGGGCAGATACGCCATGGCGCCCGCGCCCTCGCCCAAGTGCATGCCTGCGTCGAGGGGTGCCTTTATGCCGAGCTCGAGAAGGAGCTCCCGGCTTGCGGGTTCGCTTGATGCGTGGGTGCCCACGAGGTAGCCCAAGGCGTTGGGGCACAGGCGCGCCGCGCACAGAGCCGCCGTGCAGGATATGACCCCGTCGAGGAGCGCCGGAGCCTTCGAGGCCGCGGCCCCCAGGTAGAAGCCGCACATCGCCGCGATGTCGAAGCCGCCCACCTTCGAGAGCACGTCGATCGGGTCGGCGGGATCGGGCGAGTTCGCGTCGATAGCGCGCTCGACCACGTCGCGCTTGCGCGCGAGCGAGGCGTCCGAGAGCCCCGCGCCGCGCCCGACGAGGCTCCGCGCGTCCGCCCGGATGAGCACTGCGGCCACCGCCGCCGAGGTGGTCGTGTTGCCGATGCCCATCTCGCCCGCGGCGAGAAGGCGCACGCCGGCGCGGGCAAGCCCGCACGCGACGGCGATTCCGACCTCGATCGCGCGCACGGCCCCATCTCGAGACATAGCGGGGCCGTGCGCGATGTTGCCACTCCCCCGCCGCACGTTCGCGCGCACCATGCGCGCGTCTTCTATGCCCCGGGCCATACCCACGTCGACGGGCACGACCTCGGCACCCGCGAACGCCGCCATGCGGCAGGCGCTCGTGGCCCCCTCGCACATGTTGCGCGCGACGGCTCGCGTCACGTCTTGCCCGCTTTGCGACACGCCTTCGGCAACGACCCCGTTGTCGGAGAAGAATACCGCGAGCGCACGGGGAAACTCGGCCACCTCGGCGCTCCCCTGAGCTGCGGCGATACGCGCGACGGCGTCTTCAAAGTCGCCCAATCCCCCCAAGGGGTGCGCGATGGAGTCCCACGCGGCGTACGCGGCGGCGCGGGCGCACTCGTCTGCGGGCGCGATGCCGGAGAGCGCGGCTTCGAGCACGGCGCCCGGCGCCGACGAGAACGCGCGCTCGACTTCCTCGCGGATGCAGGCAAGCGCGGTTTCGGTTGCTTCAGCCATGCCGTCTCCTCTCTGCAAACGACGCTGCGGCAGACGCGAACGAGCGTGCAACGTCGGGGTTCGCAGGATAGTACACATGCGGGAAGCCCGCAACCAGGGACGGGGTGGTCGTCATGCACGGCCGGCCCTTGTCGCGCCGGGGCTTCTGCGCCCAGAAGTCGCCGCCCGGGCAGGTGGACTGCCAGTAGTGGAACTCGTGCGCGCGGATGCGTGTGCCGCGCGGCCCGTAGAGCCCGTCGCGTTGGGAAGTGAGCTCCACGTACCCGAAATGGGACAGCCTTCCCCCATTCTCGCTTGCGCCCTCAAGGGCGCCCGCAACAGGCCAGCGCCGCCCCTCGCTATCGGCGATTTCGCGCTGCAGGTACAGAAACCCACCGCATTCGGCGACCGTCGGCATGCCGGATTCCACCGCGCGCCGCACCGCCTCGCGCATCGGCGCGTTCTCGGAGAGCTGCCGCGCATGGAGCTCCGGGTAGCCGCCCCCCAGATAGAGGGCGCTTGTCCCCCGGGGCAACTCGCTATCACACAGGGGGCTGAAAAAGGCCAGCTCGCAACCCAGGTCCTCGAGCGCGCGCAGGTTCTCCTCGTAGTAGAACGAGAACGCCTCGTCACGCGCGACGGCGACGATGGGCCGCGTTCCCGCGATCGGCTCCAACCGGTAAGGTTCCTCGCGGATATCGGGTGCCGTCGCCGCTATTTCGAGCAAGCGGTCGACGTCGACGCTCTTTTCCACCAGCTCGGCCATCTTGTCGATGCGCGCGGAGAGCTGCTCGACCTCGTCGGCGGTCACAAGCCCCAGATGCCGGCTTTTGAGCGAGAACGTCTCGTCGGCGGGGATATTCCCCAAAACCGCGACGCCCGTGTGCTTCTCGATCGCAGGCGCCGCGTAGGCGCAGGCAGCGGCGCTCGTCTTGTTCAGCACGACGCCGCGCACGTTCGCACAAGGCAGGAACTCGGCGATGCCGCGGATTACGGCGGCGAGCGATAAAGACGCCCCGCGCCCGTTCACCACTAAAACGACCGGCGTTTCCGTGTCGCGCGCAACCTGGTAGCTGCTCGCTTCGGCCACGCCGGGCGCCATGCCGTCGTAGAAGCCCATGACCCCCTCGAGCACCGCGACATCCGCACCCGCGGCACCGCGTGCGAGCAGGGCGCGCAGCGTCGGGGCGTCAGCGAAGAAGCCGTCTAAGTTGCCCGAGCGCGCACCCACGACGCGGCGGTGAAAGAGCGGGTCAATGTAGTCGGGGCCGCATTTGAAGGCCGCGCATGCAAGGCCGCGACGCGCGAGCGCGCGCAGGAGCGCGCACGTGACGACCGTCTTGCCGCTCCCGCTCGAGGGCGCAGCGACCATGAAGCGCGGGATGGACGTGCTCACCGGGCACCGCCTTCCCCGCCTGCGGCGTTGCAGTTAGCAAGCGAGACCACCTCAACGGATGGTTTCCCCTCGGTAGAGGGGTCCTCCCCGACAGGCGACTCAACAAGCGCCCCGACATCGGCAAGCTCCTCGGCATCCGCGCCCGCACCACGCGCGCTGACGAGGAACACGGGGTTTTGTGCCTTCATAAGATGGTGCGAGCCTACAGCCTCGGCGCGGGCGGCCGACACCTGGCAGGCCTCGAACCCCTTAAAGCGCGAACCCGAGAGGAGCGCGCACGCCTCGGTGAGCGTCTCAACGGTTACGCATGGGACGCACAGGCGAACCTGCGAGTTCTTCTCGAGCGCCGCCTCCACGATGGAGGGAAGCTCGCCCGCGCTCCCGCCGACGAACACGGCGTCGGGGACGGGCAGTTTCGCGAGCGCTTCGGGGGCAACACCGGGGACCGCATGCACGTTGCCGCACCCGAATGCATCCGCGTTCTCTCGGATGAGCCGCACGCCGGCCGCGTTGCGCTCGACCGCCCATACCGACCCCGCTCGCGCGACGAGCGCCGCCTCGATCGACACGCTCCCCGTGCCGGCGCCGACATCCCACACGGTGTCGGTCGCGGTAAGGCGCAGCTTCGCGAGCGCGACGGCGCGCACCTCCTGCTTGGTCATGGGAACGTCGCCGCGGATGAAGAGCTCGTCGGGAATGCCCGAGGAAGCGTACGGCCAGCGGGAGCTCGCGGCGCGGGATGCGCCCGCAGAGTCCGCCGCGAAAGAAGCCGCCGCGGGCGCAAACGCGCCGGCCGGCGCCTCGGAGGCTGCGCTAGAGTTCGCAGGCGACCCGGCGCAGCCTGCGAACTCGATAAGCATCACGTTCAAGTCGTCGAACGTCTGACCTGCGATTTCACTTGCGGTCGCGCAGGTGATGCGCTCGTCGGGGTACGACAGGCGCTCGGCCACCGTCACGCGCGCGTCCTCAAAGCCCGCCTGCACAAGCTCGCCCGAAAGCCGCGAGGGGTCTTCCCCGCCCGACGTGGCGAGGAAGAGCTCACCTGTGCGCTCGGCCTCGGCCACGATGTCGCACGCCACGCCGTGAGCACTCACGAAGCGCCAATCCTGCCATGGACGCGCGAGGCGCGCGGCGAGATACGACGCTGAGCTTATGCCGGGAATGACGCGCACGTCCACCTGCGCGTCGCCGGAGAGCGCCTCCACCAGGCGGCGCGCGCCGCTGAACAGCCCCACATCGCCCGTCATCACGACCACGGCGCGCTGCCACGACGCCGCATCGGTGAGCGCGGCGACGATGTCCGCCGTTTTCACGAGCTCGCATCTCACCACGTCGGGCGGCACGTCGATGCCGACAAGCGCGCGATGAGCGCCGATGACCACGTCGGCGATGTTGATCGCGTCGAGCGCCGCGCGCGAGAGCAAGTCGGGGTTTCCGGGCCCCGCCCCGATGATCGTTACATTTCGCATGGAATCTCCCGATACCCGCGCGGCGTGACCATACGGCCGCCTACGCGCTTCGTGTCCGCGTTGCCGACGAACACGGTGGTGAACATGTCGGCATCGAACTCCCCCAGCTCGGAGAGCCTGCACATGCCCGACTGCTGCCCCTCGCGCCCGATGTTGCGTACCCAGCCGCAGAGCGTGTCGGGGGCCTTCCATTCGAGCATAATCTTCGCCGCGCGCGAGAGCCTGTCGGCGCGCTTTCTGCTGCGCGGGTTGTACAAACAGATGCAGAAGTCGGCGCTCGCCACGGCGGCGAGCCTGCGCTCGATGACCTCCCACGGCGTGAGCAGGTCGGAGAGCGACACGACCGCGAAGTCGTGGGCAAGCGGGGCGCCGAGCACCGCCGACCCGCTCTGAGCCGCGGTGGCCCCGGCGATAACTTCCACGTCTACATCGGGGTAGTCCTCAGCAAGCTCCAGCACGGGGCTCGCCATGCCGTACACACCCGCGTCACCGCTGCACACGAGCGCCACGGCTTCTCCGCTCTGCGCGCGCGAAAGCGCCAGGCGGCACCGTTCGACCTCGTGCATCATCGGCGTCGCGAGATGCGCCGCGTCGGGCACGGCGGCGAGCGCGAGCTCCACGTATTTCGTGTACCCCACAACGATGTCAGCCGCCTCGAGCGCGCGCCGAGCCGCAATCGTCATGCCGTCGGGGGCGCCCGGGCCGATCCCCACCACGAAGAGCTTTCCCATCACCGCTCCTTAAACGAAAGTTCAATAGTTACCTTGGAAAACGCGACGGTCACGCCGCCGTGAGCGAGCTTCGGGAAGATAAGTTTACCCCCGTCCGCGAGCGCCGCGCGCTCGCACACGTTGTCGACCCCCACCGTCGCGCGCACGAAATCAGATGGCGAAACGCTGCCTTCGACCTGCGACAACTCCTCTGCGGAATACGTCGCGAGTGGGATATTGCGCGCGCGGCAGAAGGCGAGCAGACCCTCCTCGCGCGCCTTCACGTCGATCGTCGCCGCCTCGCGCACGGCCGAGGGCGAGATGCCCGCCTGCCCGCACGCGAGAAGAAACGCCTCCCCGATCGCTTCGGCGCACGCACCGCGACGGCACCCTATGCCCGCAACGATGCAGGGCACGACAAGGCGAAGCGGCTCGGGTGCAGGCGCCTGCGCCCGCACGCCCGCCGGCTTCCCCGTCTCACCGGCGCACACAACCTCGCCCGTTGTCTCCGCCGCGCGAACGGACGCACCCGCATTCGCGCCAGCGAACGGCGACACGACGATATCGGCCCGAGCGCTGTCGGACGCAATGTCAACCCCCTCAGGCGGCTGTCCCGAAATCGGCATGTCGGAATAGAGCGCCACGCGCCCGCCCGAAAGCAGCCGCGCCGACACTCGCTTGATAGCCTCGGGATTCGAAACGGCGAGCCCCGCACAGCGCGCCCACGTATCCACCGCCCACACGCCGCGGACGTCGGTCGCCGTGGTGATGACGGGGATGGCCCCTGCCGCGCGTGCCACAGTTTGCGCAAGCTCGTTCGCACCGCCCAAATGCCCCGACAAAAGCGGGACGGCAAAGCGCCCCGCCTCGTCGATCACCACAACCGCGGAATCGTTTGCCTTCGAGGCGACATGCGGCGCGATCGCCCGCACGGCGATGCCCGCCGCGCCCACGAACAGAAGCGCGTCCGACGCTTCCCACGCGAGCGCCGTCCATGCGCGCAGGTCGGCCTTCCCCTCGCCGAACCCGCGCGAAACGGAAACGTTCCAGCCAGGGTCATCTTCACCTGTCTGCGCGCAATCGGAAAGCGCACGTGCGACGCGCCCCGCCAACGCATACCCCCTCTCAGTGAACGCTATGCAGGAAATCCTCATCTAGCGCACCACCATAGTCGAGAAGTAGCTGCCCCGATCGGGCACATCGTCGAGCGAGCGGTACACGCGCTCGCCCGGAAGCCCACAGTCCTCTACGAGCTCGGCACCGTCGAAGGCGCCCTCCTCGCGAAGGATGCGCTTCGTGTCCGCAAGCGAGCGGCGCGCCTTCATGACCACCTTCGTCCCCGGCCAGCCGATTGCGCGGCGCACGTCGTCGTAGCCGCCGGGCACGATGTGCAGAGGCGACGACATCTCGGGCGTGAGGTCGCGCTCGAGCGCCGCGGCGACCGCGCAGAAGCTCGGCACGCCGGGAATGGCGCGCGCCTCGAACCCGCGGGCGCGCACGTCGGGCGCTATGCGCTGGAAGGTGGCGTAGATGCTCGGGTCCCCCAGGTTCAGCAGCGCGACGTCGCGGACCGCATCCAGGTGCGCGACAAGCTCGCGAACAAGCGAGGCATGCTCGGTCGCGCGGCGCTCGGCGTCGCGCGTCATCGAGAATCTCACGGGGATCACCGTCTTGCCTGTAAGGTCGACGGCGCCGCGCACGATGTCGAGCGCGACCATGACCCCGTCCGCCGTCTGCGGTGCGGCGATGACCGGACACGATTCGATTGTGCGGACGGCCTTGATCGTGAGCAGCTCGGGGTCGCCAGGCCCCGTGCCCACCCCGTACAGCACGCCTTTACTCATACGTCGCCCCCAATTCCCCGATAACTGCATCGGCGCCCGACGTGCGGAAAATCTCGCGGCGCTCGGCGTCGAACACGACCGCGGCGATGTCGCATGCGCCCGCCGCGCGGCGGCGCAACCTGTCCTCGATTGCCGCAGCGAGCGAGGCGCGCGCAGCGTCCCCCACGCCGGCGGCCTCGATTACCTCGAGCGCCGCCGTGGTCGTGACCGACGACATGATCTCGCGCACGGTCTTCGCGCCCGCGCCGGCCAAGGCCGCGTGAGCGGCCAGAATCTCCGCGCGGCAGTCGGCGGTACGCGAATGGGTGTCCATGATGCCGCCCGCGACCTTCACCAGCTTGCCGATGTGTCCCACAAGAAGAACATTGGTAAATCCCTCGCGAACGCAGCAATCAATCGCATCGCCCACAAAGTTGGAGATGAAGACCACCGGCGCACCGTTTAGGTGAAAATGCCCCGAGATGAACTGCGCGCCGTAGTTGCCGGGCGTGAGCACGACTCCGCGCCGCCCCATAGCCGCATGCTGCCGGATCTCGAGCTCGATGCTGTCGCGCAAGGCAGCGAGGCTGCGCGGCTCGACGATGCCCGTCGTGCCCAGGATGGAGATGCCGTCCTCTATCCCCAGGTGCGGGTTGAAGGTCTTTTCGGCAAGGGCAACACCCTCGGGTACCGAAATCGTCACAGCAATATTTCCAGAAAAGCCGTGCGCGGCGCACACCTCGCGCACCGCCGAAGTGATCATCGCGCGCGGCGTCGCGTTGATGGCGGCCGCCCCCACCGGCTGCTCGAGCCCGGGCAACGTCACGCGCCCCACGCCCACGCCGCCATCAACGGAAACTTCCGATTCGAGCGCGGGCACGCCCTTGCTGCCCGCAGCGCCCGTGCCCGACCCCGCATGTTCCACGCGCGCGTACACGAGCACGCCGTCGGTCACATCGGCATCGTCGCCTGCGTCCTTTCGCACGGCGCACTGGGCGCACCCCTCGCCGATGCATGCGTCGACCACGTCCGTCTCGACGGGCAGCCCGCCGGGGGTGACGATCGACACGTGGCCGACGGGCTTTCGTGACAAGAGCATCTCGCAGGCCGCCTTCGCCGCGAGCGCGGCGCAGCTCCCCGTGGTATAGCCGCAGCGCAGGCGGGTCGTCCCGGTATATATGTAGTGCTCGAAGGCCACGCTAGCTGCTCGCCTTCCGATACCCCGTGGCAAACGAAGGGTCGTAAAGCTTGCTGCGCTCGTACGACTCCGCTTGCGCGCCGTCGTGCGCAAGTCCGCCGCGAGCTCCGAGCACGCGGCCCACCACCACGAGCGCCGTGCGGTCGATGCCCTCTCGCGCGCCCGCATCGGCGAGCGTGCCCACTGTGCAGCGCACCACGCGCTCCTCAGGCCAGGTCGCCTTGTACACGAGCGCCGCCGGCTCATCGGAGCTGCGGCCCGCGGCCAAAAGCTCGACGGAAAGCTCGGCGAGCATACCCGAGCTCAGGAAGATGACCATAGTCGAGCCGCTTTCCGCCATGGTGCGCATGCCCTCGCCCGCGGGCATGGGGGTGCGCCCGGAAAGCCGCGTGATCACGACCGACTGGCTGATTCCCGGCAGCGTGTATTCCTGGCGAAGCGCCGCCGCGGCACCGCAAAAGCTCGACACGCCGGGCACCACCTCGTAGTCCACGCCGCGCGCGTCGAGCGCGTCCATCTGCTCCTGGATGGCGCCGTACAGGCACGGGTCGCCCGTGTGCAGGCGCACCACTTCCTCGCCCCGCGCATCTGCCGCGCACATCACGTCGAGCACTTCCTCCAAGGTCATATGCGCGCTGTCGTAGACGATGCAGGATTCCTTGCACTCGGCGAGCAGCTCGGGGTTCACAAGGCTTCCCGCCCAAACGACCACGTCGGCCGCGCGCAGAAGGCGCGCCCCGCGCAGCGTGATAAGGTCGGCGGCGCCCGAGCCTGCGCCAACGATATGAATCATCCGAGCCTTCCCTTCCCGTTTCTCATCGCAACCGTTTACGCCGCCATTTGCGCAGCGGGCAAAACACGGCGCCCGCAGTGGCAATCGGCGCAAATACGCAGGCAGGAGGCGCAATGCCGCCCGCCCTGGCTTTGACACGTTCACAAGTGCCCACTATCATAGTAAAAGTTTCGGCAACGAGCATATGACAATCGGATAAAAGGAAATGACCGGCGCGGCACCCGCACAGCCCGCGCTGGCTTGCGGAGGGAACCAGGTGGGAATCCTGGGCAAGGGACATTACTGTGTAGGACGCGCAGGCGAACCGTCTCGCGCCCCAAGCCAGACTGCTTCGCCTTTTCCTCACGGCATCGCCGTGGCGTTAGCTCCTTGTGAACCCCGAGGGGCGCGCTTTTCTTTCGCTTGTGCCGACAAGCAACTGTCGCCGGGGGACCGGCAAACCGAGGAAAGGAAAAACCATGTCCGACCAGATGTCACGCCGCGGCTTCATGGGCGCCGCAGCAACCGGAGCCTTCGCACTCGCCGGAGTCGCGCTCGCGGGCTGCTCCAGCACCTCCGCGAGTTCCGAGAAATCGAGCGAAAAGGAGAAGGCCGTGAAGCCGGTCATCCTCGTCACGAGCTTCGGCACGAGCTACAACGACTCGCGCCACATCACCATCGGCGCCATCGAAGACGCTATCCGCGAGAAGTACTGGCAGGACTACGACATCCGCCGCGCCTTCACCGCGCAGATCATCATCGACAAGCTGAAGAAGCGCGACGGCATCACGATCGACAACATGACCGAGGCGCTCGACCGCTGCGTGGAAGACGGCGTGAAGGAAATTGTCGTGCAGCCGACGCATCTCATGGCTGGCCTGGAATACGCCGACGTGAAAGACGAGCTCGACAAGTACGCCGACAAGTTCGACAAGATCTCGCTCGGCGACCCGCTGCTCACCTCCGACGACGACTACAAGAAGGTGGCCGCAGCCATTAAGGAGAACATGGCGTCCTTCGACGACGGCAAGACGGCGCTGTGCCTCATGGGCCACGGCACCGAAGCCGATTCCAACGCCGACTATGCCAAGATGCAGGAAGTGTTTAAGAACGAGGGCTTGACGCAGTTCTTCGTCGGCACCGTCGAGGCTGAGCCGACCTGCGAGGATGTTATCGCCGCCGCGAGCGCCGCAGGGTACAAGAAGGCCGTGCTCGCGCCGTTCATGGTGGTCGCGGGCGACCACGCGAACAACGACATGGCAGACGAGACCGACCCCGACAGCTGGGCTGCGAAGTTCGTGGCCGCCGGCTTCGAAGTGACGTGCCTGCTCCAGGGTCTGGGACAGAACGTCGCGGTCGACGACATCTACGTCTCGCACGTGGACGACGCCATCGCCAAGCTGTAAACTCGCCGCGCACGGGGGCACCGGTCGCGTCCCCGTGCGACGGGCATGCGCCTTTCCCCGACTGACGACGCATGCCCGTTGCATTCGCATCCCGCCCGCCCACCGCACGGCGCGGGCGGTCGAAGTGATTGAAAGGAACCCCTCCATGTTGAAGAAAACCCTCGTCTTCGCCCTGTCGGCGGCGTTTTTCGCGTTCTCGCTCGCCGGCTGCGGCGGAAATTCAATCGACAGCGCAAAGGCAAGCGATGCCGATTCCCAGGAAAAGACCGAACAGGCGGCCGATGCGCCCGAGGGCGCAAGCGCTGCCCCCATTACCGCCGACAAGGTGGCTGACGGCACCTATCCAATCACCGTAGATTCCAGCTCGAACATGTTCAGGATTGTGGACGCCCAGCTCATCGTGGAAAACGGCTCCATGCACTGCGTGATGACGCTTTCCGGCACGGGCTACGGCAAGCTCTTCATGGGCACGGGCGACGAGGCTGCCGCCGCGAGCGAGGCCGACTTCATCCCCTATGTGGAAAACGCGGAAGGCAAGTACACCTACGACGTGCCCGTTGATGCGCTCGACGAGGACACCGCCTGTGCCGCGTGGAGTATTAGAAAAGAGCAGTGGTACGACCGCACGCTTGTGTTCGAATCCGCCGGCGTCGATCTGCGCGCCGACGCACTGAAGTAACGCCATGCGGTCGATTCTCCCCAAGGGGGAAAACAGGAAGCGCCACAGCATCGCGGCGCGCGCGATCACCTGCGTTCTCGTCGCCCTGCTCGCGCTTCCCTTCGCGGGGTGCAGTGCGAGCCCGAACGCGACCGGTGGCACGGCGCGCTCTCAGGAATACACTGTGAGTGTCTCGCTTTCCGGTGGGTCAGGGCGCGCAAGCATCGCCTCACCCACCACAATTGTGAAGGATGGCGACACCTACACCGCGACCATCACCTGGTCGAGTTCGAACTACGACAAGATGACCGTCGACGGCGTGGACTACGCGCCCGTAAACGACGGCGGCAACTCCACGTTCGAGATACCCGTCACGCTCGACGAGGACATCGCCGTGTCGGCCGAGACCGTCGCCATGTCGACGCCGCACACCATCGACTACACGATCCACTTCGACTCATCCACCATGAAGGAGAAATCGGGCGAAGAAGCAAGCGGTGGCTCCCCTGCGGGAACGGCTTCAAGCGCCGCGGCCGACTTCCACAACGCCGATTTGGGCTGCGGCTGGGAGCCGACGGGGGCGCTTCAGCTTGAATACGCCGAGCACTTCACTGTCGACGAGTTCGAAGGCGGTCTGCGGCTTATCTGCGTTTCGAATGGGGAGCGTTTCCTCGTGGTGCCGCAAGATGCGAAGGTACCTGATGCGTTGAGCTCCGACATCGCGGTCATAAGGCGCCCCGCCGACAAGGTGTACCTCGTGTCGTCGGCGACGATGTGCCTGGTCGACGCGCTCGATGCGAACGACAATATCATCATGTCGGGCACGAAGGCCGACGATTGCTCGGTCGCAGGCTTCAAAAGCGCGCTCGAAAGTGGGGCGATCGCCTACGGCGGCAAGTACAGCGCGCCCGACTACGAGCGAATATCGGCCTCGGGCTGCACGCTCGCCATCGAGAACACCATGATCAACCACACGCCCGATGTGAAGGAAAAGCTGCAGAAGCTCGGGCTCGTCGTGCTCACCGAACAGTCGTCGAGCGAGCCCGAAGCACTCGGGCGCGTCGAGTGGATTAAGCTTTTCGGCGTCCTGTTCGACAAGGAAGACGAGGCCGCGCACCTGTTCAACGAGCAGAAGGCCCGCGTCGAGCAAACGTCGGGGCTCGCGTCGTCAGGTAAAACCGTGGCGTATTTCTACATTAACTCGAACGGGGCCGCCGTCACGCGGCGGGCGGGCGACTACGTGGCGCAGATGATCGAGCTTGCAGGCGGCAGCTATGCGCTCGATGACGCGCAGGCGGCGTCGACGTCAGGTTCCTCAGTAACGCTCGAAATGGAGCGCTTCTACGCGACGGCGAAGGATGCCGACATCATCGTCTACAACGGCACCATCGACGAATCGGTTGCCACCTTGAACGACTTCGTAGGCAAAAACGCGCTATTGTCGCAGTTCAAAGCCGTGAAGAACGGCAACGTCTGGGTCACAAGCGCCGACATGTACCAGCAGATGACTTCTACCGCCGACATTATCGACGAGCTGCACGGGGCGTTCACCGGCGATGACGCGAGCGACTTCCATTATCTGAGGAAGCTCGGTTAGCGCCATGAGAAGCCGGCTTTCCATGGCATACGACGAATCGGGGCGCGCCGCGCGGTGTCGCGTCGTGACGGCGCTGCTCGCTGTTGCCCTCATCGTGCTCGTCGGGGCCAACCTGTGCATCGGGAGCGTGCTCGTGCCCGCAGACCACATCCCCGGCATCCTTTCGGGCGGCGCGGCCAATTCCATGGAAAGCCAGGTCATCTGGGAGATTCGCCTGCCGCGCGTGCTTTCAGCCGTGCTTCTCGGCGGGGCACTTTCGCTTTCCGGGTTCCTGCTGCAGACGTTTTTCAACAACCCCATCGCCGACCCGTTCATCTTGGGCGTCTCCTCGGGCGCAAAGTTCGTCGTCGCGCTTACGATGATCGTACTTCTAGGCGCGAACCAGGCCATGTCCTCGCCGGCCATGGTGGCCGCAGCGTTTCTGGGCTCGCTTATCACCATCGGCTTCGTGCTCCTCATCGCACGGCGCATAAGTTCCATGGCCATGCTCATCGTGGCGGGCGTCATGGTGGGATACATCTGCTCGGCGGCGACGAACTTCCTCATCGCCTTCGCCGACGACCAGTCCATCGTGAACCTGCACAACTGGTCTTTGGGTAGCTTCTCGGGTTCGAGCTGGGACGACATCGCGATCATCGCGGTCGTGGTGATCACCGTGAGCGCATGCGTATTCGCGATATCGAAGCCCCTTTCCGCCTTCCAGCTGGGAGAAGCCTACGCGAAAAGCGTCGGCGTGAACGTCGAACGCTTCCGCGTGGTGCTCGTCCTTCTAGCGAGCATGCTCTCCGCCTGCGTGACCGCGTTCGCTGGTCCGGTGTCGTTCGTAGGCATCGCGGTTCCGCATCTCGTGAAGTCGGCGCTAAAGTCGTCGAAGCCCATCCGCGTGATTCCTGCGTGCTTCTTGGGAGGCGCCATCTTCTGCGCGGGCTGCGATTTGATCGCGCGCACGCTGTTCTCTCCCGTCGAGCTTTCCATCAGCGCCGTCACCGCCATCTTCGGCGCTCCGGTGGTTATCGCGCTCATGTTGAAGAAGCGGGTGAGGTAGATGGGGGAATTCGTGCCGCGGCCCAAAACGCTCGGAGGGGACATTCCATGCTTAGACAGTCCTGAGCTCGCACGAAAGCGCCAGAAGGCACGTTCGGCTCGTGCGGAACTGCGCGCGGAACGCCTCTTCCGAGCGGAGCCGAACCTCGAAACTACGGTCGAAACGCAGGCTGACGGAGCGCCGCTTTTCCACATAAGCGACCTGTCGGCGGGCTACGACAAGAAGGTCGTAGTCGAAGGAGTCGATCTGGAGGTTCGCGCGGGCGACGTCGTGGCGCTCATCGGGCCGAACGGCTCGGGCAAGTCGACCATCTTGAAAACCATCACACGCCATCTGGCACCGCTTGCCGGCGCAGTCGAGCTCGACGGGAGGGAGATTTCCCGATGGAAGACGGCGGAGTTTGCAAGGAACCTTGCCGTTATGCTGACAGATCGCCCCCGGACCGAGCTCCTCACCTGCCGCGATGTCGTAGAGGCGGGAAGGCACCCCTACACCGGGCGAATGGGCACACTCTCGCCCGACGACCATAGTCGGGTCGACGAGGCCATGAAAACCGCACATGTGGAAGAGCTCGCCGAGCGCGACTTCATGCAGATAAGCGACGGGCAACGCCAGCGCGTCATGCTCGCACGCGCCATCGCGCAGGATCCGCGTGTGCTCGTGCTCGACGAGCCCACGTCATATCTCGATATCCGCTACCAGATCGACCTGCTGCGAATACTTCGCCACCTTGCGAAATCGCGGAATGTGGCTGTCATCATGTCCATCCACGAACTCGAGCTCGCGCAGAAAAGCGCCGACAAGGTGATTTGCGTGAAGGACGGCCGGGTCTTCCGCGCCGGCGCACCCGAGGACATATTCACGCGCGAGACGATTGGCGAGCTCTACGGCCTTCAACATGGCACCTTCAACGAGCGCTTCGGCAGCGTGGAAATTGGACGCCCGCACGGCGATGCGCACACGTTCGTCATCGCCGGCGCAGGTACGGGGTCGGCTGTGTTTCGCCAGCTCATCCGGCAGGGCAAGGCGTTCTACACGGGCGTTCTGCACGAAGGGGACATCGACTGCGAGCTCGCGCGCGACCTGGCGGCGGAATGCGTGGCCGAGCGCGCCTTCGAGCCGATCGGGGATAGAACCATAGCCCGCGCCAAAGAGCTCCTCGTCCACTGCGCGCGCCTTATCGTGTGTCCCGCCGCCTTCGGCACCATAAACGCCCGCAACGCAGAGCTCGTCGAGTTCGCACGCTCGCACGGTATCGAGGTCATGCGAGCGTGCGAAGGCGCATCGGAGGATTCCCAATTGGGGTGGAAAGGATAAACTGGACTTTCTTTTAAGGATCCTCAGGCTACAGCTCCTACGCCGGCGAGGTCTACAAGGCGCCGGAGAACCTCGTAAACAGGAATTTCCACGCCGACGAGCCCAACTAGGCCTAATCCAAGCGAGATTCCAGACTCGACAGGCCATTGAGAGTCAGGTCGTTGGCGACCTCAGAGACGCGCACGATAGGAACCGAGCCGTCAGACAGCGCCCATGTGCGATAGATTCCGATAATACCCGACAGCAAAAACGCCAGATAGTAGTCGAACATCTCGTCCTTGAGACCGTGGGGCAGCAGATCGCGCTCGGCAATCTCGTGCTCGAGCGGCGCACGAAGACGAGCCATAAAATCATCGAGCGGAATGTTCTCGATCAGCTGACGATTGAGCACCAGGTTGTTGCACAGCGCCTCGTTAACGGTTTTAAAGAAGGTCGCCGCCGCGCCCAGGGCGCGCTCGTTGGTGTCACCGTCCATGGAAGCAAGCGTTTTCTCGACCGAGTCGACAATCATCTCCACCACATCGACGGCAATGGCATCGAGCAAGCCATCAACCGTACCAAAGTGCACGTAGAAGGTTTTACGGTCGACATTGGCCTCGCGCGCGATGGCACTCACCGTAATGTCTGCCAGCGGCTTTTCCATGAGCAAGCGCTCAAAAGCGGAAAGGATGGCATTGCGACTGCGAACGATACGGCGATCAATACGCGGTTTACTGGTGGCCATGGGTGTGTCCCTTCGATATGCGAGCATTCATCAACAGATGAGAGATAATCTACGTAAGAGGATTATCCCCCATACAGCTCAAATATGCCCCGCATCATGAAGAACGCACGACTGCCCTACTGCGACTTAGGGTGCTTCTTCTTATTGAGTGCCGACGGAGATACGCGAATACCGTCGCCTGTCTGGCGCACATAGGCTTTATGAGCCGGCTTAGCGGTCCCAGAAGCCTTCTGAGCGTGCTTCTTGGGATCAACGGTAACCGCATTCGTGGGGTGCGGCTTAGTGGGCGCAGAGGGCGTCTGAGACGTGCGGCCGAGTTTGCGCATCACGCGATCCCAGCGCGCATGGATGCTCTCGTTGTGGGCGCTCTTAAGTCCCAGCAGGGGCGCAGCCAAAATGGTCGGCGCAATAAACGTAATGAGGCGCCACAGCAGATAGCCGGCGGTCGAAGCCGACCCAAAGAAATGACCCAAGAACAATGCAAAGCCGCCCTCAGCGCCACCAGTTCCACCGGGCAAGGGGACCGCAGAGCTCAACAGCTGGACAAAGGCGCTCGCGGCCATGACCGAGAAAAAGTCGACCTCGTGGTGGCCAAAGGCAAGCATCAGGAAAAACGGCACCAGATAGAAAAAAGCGAGCTGCAGCATGGTGATAAACACGGTGAGCAGCATGGACGAAAAATGTCCGGCCGAAAGCTTGAACTTCTCGGAGAAGGAGTAGATCTCGCCATCGACAAACGTGCGCCATCCCTCGATCTTAGTGGCCGAGACACCAATGCGCTCAAGCCAATTGATGATGCAATGGGCGACGCGCGTGACGGTCTTAGGCATGAGCGCGACGGCGAAGATGCCCAGCAAGATGCAGCAGTGCCCACCAAAGCTAAAGACGCACAGCAGCGTCATGTCGCCATAGCGCTCGGCAAAAAACGGCATGCGGGCAAGCAGTAGGATAGCGCCCCAGGCAACGAGGCCAAACTGGTACACGATAAAGCGCGTGAACTGCGTGGCTCCGGCCTCGCCGACATTTTGGCCCGCTTTGGTCAGACGGTAGATCTGGGCGGGAGTCGAGCCCATCATCATGGGCGTGAGGTTGCCAAAGAAGATGCCACTCGCCTCGACCGAGATCAGGTCGCGGATGCCGACGGGCGAATAAGGGTCGAGCCAAACGGCGATCGCATAGGCCACAATGCCAAAGAACAGATACATGAACATGCAGAGACACGCGACAACGAGCCATGGCGCCTGGACGCTCGACATAGCGGCCCAGAACTGCCCCATCTGCCCGGTTACCACCAGATAGACGATATAACCCACCAGCACGACGCCGATAAAGATTGCGCCGCGGCGTGCGCTCTTATTGTCATCGCCGCCCGAGGCCTCAACCTCGACCTGGGGCTTGGACGTATGCTGAGAGGACTCCGTCATGAGACTCCTTCTAACAGTCAAAATATCTTGGTTATTGTACCCGTAAGGGCCATAAGCAGAACGCAAAGCTCTTGTTCAAACGGGAATGACAGACAGTTGTTTGATAATAAAAAACCCGGGCTTCCGTGGGAAGTCCGGGTCTCAAATTCAAGGTAGCCCGTACCAGATTCGAACTGGTGATCTCCGCCTTGAGAGGGCGGCGTCCT
>DXMW01000013.1 GCA_019414045.1 Collinsella sp.
CGTAGCGGGTGGTTTAAAGCTGGCCGCTGCGCGGCCAGCAGACTAAAGTCTTGAAGCAAAAGGGCGACCCCCGTACGGAGTCGCCCTTGTTGAGCTGCTTATGTGTGGCTGTTACTCGGCGTCGTGGTGGCGGCGGGGCTTGCGGCCTCCGTTGTCGCCGGGACGGCGCGGACGGTCGCTGCGCTCAGAGCGCTCGCGACGCGGACGCTCACGGCGCTGGAAGTGCTCGCCGTCGCCCTCGGAGGCACCCTCGGCACGAGCTGGGGCCTCGGGCTTATCAAGACGATCGAGCGAGATCTTGCCGCGATCGTCGACCTCGATGACGACGACCTTGACCTCGTCGCCCACGTTGAGGACATCCTCGACCTTCTCCACGCGCCCCTTGGCAACGCGGGAGATATGCAGCAGGCCGTCCTTACCGGGCAGCAGGTTGACGAAGGCGCCGAAGGGCTGGATGGAGACTACGCGACCGGTGTACTCCTCGCCAGGCTCGGGAACCTTGATGATGAGCTTGATGCGCTCGACGGCCTGGTCGACGGACTCGCCGGTGCCGCCGACAAAGACGGTGCCGTCCTCCTGGATGTCGACCGAAGCGCCGGTCTCGTCCTGGATGCCGCGGATGACCTTGCCGCCGGAACCGATGACGTCGCGGATCTTGTCAGTCGGGACCTGGATGGAAACGATGCGCGGAGCGGTGCTGCGCGTGGTGTGGCGCGGCTCGGGGATCACGTCGAGCATCTTCTGCAGAATAAAGGCGCGACCCTCCTTGGCCTGCTGCAGGGCGCGGGCCAGGATGTCGAAGGTAAGGCCGGTGGCCTTGTTATCCATCTGCAGGGCGGTGATGCCCTCGGTGGTGCCAGTGACCTTAAAGTCCATGTCGCCCAGGAAGTCCTCCAGACCCTGGATGTCGGACAGGACCACGGTCTTGCCCTCCTCCTGGATCAGGCCCATAGCGATACCGGAGACCGGGCGCTTAATGGGCACGCCGCCGTCCATAAGGGCAAGCGTGGAGCCGCAGGTCGAAGCCATCGAAGAGGAGCCGTTGGACTCCATGACCTCGGAGACGACGCGGATGGCGTAGGGGAACTCGTTCTCGTCGGGAAGCACCGGAAGCAGAGCGCGCTCGGCCAGATTGCCATGACCGATCTCGCGGCGCTTGGGGCTGCCCATGCGGCCGGTCTCGCCGGTGCAGAACGGAGGGAAGTTGTAGTGGTGCATGTAGCGCTTGCCCTCGGTGGGCTCGATGGTATCCAGACGCTGGCCCTCGTTGAGCATGCCGAGCGACAGGACGGAGAGCACCTGGGTCTGGCCACGCTGGAACAGGCCGGAGCCGTGAACGAGCGGCAGGTAGTTGTCCTTCACCATGATGGGGCGAATCTCATCGGCGGCACGACCGTCGACGCGCTCGCCGGTCTCGACGACCATGGTACGCATGGCCTTCTTCTCGAGCTTCTTGAGCGCCACGGGGATCTCGCGCTCCCAAGCGGCCTGCTCCTCCTCGGTGAACTCGGCACGGATGGACTCCTTCAGAGCCTCGACCTTGCCGATACGGGAGAGCTTGTCGGCGTCACGCAGGGCGGCTGCCATCTCGTCGTAGTGGGCGAAGATGCGCTCCTGGACCTCCTCGACGGGCTGGTCGAGCGGGTACTCCTTCTTGACGATGGGGCCGTTGACCTGCTCCCACTCGGCGACGAACTCGTCCTGAGCCTGGCAGAAAGCAGCAAGGGCCTCCTGGCCAAACTTCATGGCGGCGAGCATGTCGTCCTCGGAGATCTCCTCGGCGCCGGCCTCGACCATCGAGATGAAGTCGGCAGAGCCGCCCAGCTCCAGGTCCAGATCGGAGTTCTCGCGCTCCTCATAGGTGGGATTGACGATAAACTCGCCGGTCTCCACGTTGCGGCCGATGCGCACGCAGGCAAGCGGGCCCTCGAAGGGCACGCCGCCGAGCGTCATGGCCAGCGAAGCACCCATGACGTTGATGACGTCGAAGGGGTTGACCTGGTCGGCGACGAGCGAGGTAGCGACGATGTGCACCTCGTTGCGGAAGCCATCCGGGAAGCTCGGGCGGATCGGGCGGTCGATCATGCGAGCCGTGAGCGTGGCCTTCTCGCTGGGACGGCCCTCGCGCTTAAGGTAGCCACCCGGAATGCGGCCGGCGGCGTACATCTTCTCGTTGAAGTCGACGGTCAGCGGGAAGAAGTCGTAATTCTTGCGCTCCTTGGAGACGACCACGGTGTCGAGCATCGTGGTGTCGCCCTGCTTGACCAGACAAGCGCCGGTGGCCTGCTTGGCAAGCTCGCCGGACTCAAAGGTGTAGGTCTTGCCGTACAGCTCAAAGGTCTTGGATACGAGTGTCATTGTTCTCCTTTACCCCACAGGCCCCTTGCCTGCGGGCTTCTCATGTGACGCGGGCCCCCTGCCCCCGCCACGCTTCAGAGCGTGATTGTTCACGCCCTTACACAAAAAGAGCGCCCCGCTGCGCAGGACGCTCTTAGCATGTACAAATCCGTTACTGGATGTTGTCGCGGATGCCCAGAGCCTTGATGAGCTCACGGTACTCGACAATGTCGTTCTTCTTGATGTAGGAGAGAAGACGACGACGACGGCCGACGAGCATGAGCAGGCCACGACGGGTGTGGAAGTCCTTCTGGTGGGACTTCATGTGCTCGGTCAGCTCCTTGATGCGCTCGGACAGGATGGCGACCTGAACCTTGGGGTTGCCGGTGTCGACCGGGGAGTTACCGAACTGGGCGGTCAGCTCCGCCTTGCGCTCTTTGGAAACAGTCATTGTTTCACCTTTCGTTTCGCGTCGCCTGTGGGCGACTCCATTCGCCTCGGACTGGGAAGCCGCCGGTGGAGCGAGCAACCAAGGTCGAGGTACCAACAGGTCGGTATGTTACCACAAGCAGCCCGTGCCTGCGCATCATCACCGACCCAACATGAATTCCATCGCACGGAGGCGCTGATCGGTGTGCGTCGCAGCCCACACATGCGAAAGCCCGAGCAAGAACGCCGCCGTATGCGTGTCGATCCTCTCGGCCATAAGCGCATCGAAGGTCATGGACATGAGGGCGCGCAGCCATGCGACCTCACCGGTCGACACCAGCTCGGCACCGGGCACGCTCGACGCGCACGACCCGCACATGAGGCCGCCCGCCTGGGGCGAAAAATACGACAGCATCGGGTCTCCGCACAGCACGCATGCCGAAAAATCGGGTCGGTAGCCAACGTGCGACAGCAGTTTAAAGACAAAGGCCGCCACGAGCAGGTCCATATGTGCCGCGTCGAGCCCGCTGCCGACAAGTGTGAGCGCCCGCTGCGTGATGGCAAAGGTAAACGGGTCCTCGGCGTCCTCGAACGAGCACACGCGCGCGACCTCGGCGATCGCGCTTGCGGCGCATGTCATCTCGTAATCGGGAGCAGCGCCGAGCGGCGCCTCCATAAGCTCGGCCTGGGAAACCACGTCGAGCGACCGTCCATGCGCAAGCAGCAGATCAACGGTACAGAACATCTCGCAGCGCGCAGCCAGGCGTCCACCGGGTTTGCGGGCGCCCTTTGCCACGGCACGAACCTGCCGACCCCGCTCGTCAAGCATCGTCAGGATCAGGTCCGTCTCTTTGAGCTTCGTCTTATCGAGCACGAGCACTTTCGTGCGATATGTACGAGAACCTGCCATTCGCGCCGCGTGTCCCTAATCCTCGGCGTTATAGCCAAAGCGGCGAATCTGGGCCTCGTCGTCACGCCAGCCGGCCTTGGCCTTCACGTCCAGCTCCAAAAAGACCTGGGTGCCAAAGATGCGCTCAAGGTCGCGACGGGCGTCGATGCCGATATGTTTGATCATCTCGCCGCCCTTGCCGATGATGATGGCCTTTTGGCCCTCGCGCTCGACGTAAATGGTGGCGTGCACGCGCAGCACCTTCTTGGTCTGCTCAAGCGCATCGCAAATCACGCCCACGGAGTGCGGGATCTCATCACGGGTGCGGCGCAAGACCTTCTCGCGCACAAACTCGGCAACGAGCGTCTCATCGGAAGCGTCGGTACCCATGTCCTCGGGGAACCAACGCGGACCCTCGGGCAAAAAGTGCGCAACGGTCTCGATGAAGGCATCGACGTTAAAGTTCTTGACCGACGACGTCACGATCTCGTCGTCATATTCCATGAGCTCGTGGGCAGCCTTAAGCTGCTCCATGACCTGTGCGGGGTCGGCCTCGTCGGCCTTGGTGAGCACCAGGACCTTCTTGCAGCGAGCATTCTTGACGCGTTCGGCAACCCAGGCGTCTCCCCTGCCGATAGGCTTAGTGGCATCGATCAAAAACGCGACGACGTCAACATCGTTCAGCTCGAACAGCGCGCTCTTGTTGAGCTCGGACCCCAGGCCATCCTTGGGCTTGTGGATACCCGGGGTATCGACAAAGACCAGCTGGTAGCCGGGGCGGTTGACGACGGCGCGCATACGGCGGCGGGTCGTTTGGGCCACCGGCGAGGTGATGGCAACCTTTTTGCCATAGCAGGCGTTGAGCAGCGTGGACTTGCCGGCGTTGGGACGACCGACCAGGGCGACGAAGCCGCTGCGGAACCCGGGCCCAACGTCGCCAAAGCCCATGGGGGCATCATCCTCGTCACACAGGGCGTCGAGTTCTTCGTCGCTCATGCCCTCAAACGGGTCGAACTCCTCGACTTCCTCATAGGCCTCGGTCGCCTTAGCATCCGGGGACTCGTCGTCCAAAATCTCATCGGTAGGCTGCATATTGTCGGACATGGGAATCCCTTTCTAAATAAAGCCGAGCGCGTGGGCAAATACCAGCAAGCCCACAATCGCGGCGGTGATTGAAAGTACGTATACCGAGGCGGCGGCGATGTCCTTGGCGCGTTTTGCCAGCGGATGGAGCTCCTGGGTCGCCAGATCGACAATCGCCTCCATGGCGGTGTTGCACAGCTCGCCGTGAATCACCAGGCCGCAGCAGATGATAATCGTAGCCCACTCGGCAATGTCGAGCCCCACAATGCAGCCGGCAATGACAGTGCACACGCCCGCCACGAGCATGACCTTAATGTTGCGCTCGGTCTTGACGGCGGTGACGAAGCCCTCCATGGCGTAGGAGAACGACTTTAAAAAGGACGGATGGTCCTTGTTCGATCCGGGAATCATAAACGGCTCCTAGTCGTGGACATGATTGGTGATGGGGCCGACGTGAACGAGTTTGGGGTCCTCGCCGCGCTCGAGCGCCAGATCGCGCAGGATAGCGTCCTCGCGGGCCTCCATGACCTCGGCCTCGTCGTCCTCGATATGGTCATACCCCAGCAGGTGCAGCATGCCGTGTACGAGCATCAGGCGGCACTCGTCGGCAGGGCTATTGCCAAAGCCGGGGGCCTGACGGGCAATGACCTGCGGGGCCAAGATGATATCGCCGAGCTCGAGCGTCTCGTCGGCGGGAATATCCTCGTCAAAGGCCGAGTCGCATTCAAACGAGAGCACATCGGTGGTGCGGTCGATGCCACGCCACTCGTGGTTGAGCTCGTGCATCTCGTCCTCGTCGACATACGAAAGGGAAATCTCGACTTCACGTTCAACGCCCTCGGCGGCAAGCACAACCTCGCAAATGTGCTCCACCTCCTGCGCGTCGAGCAGCGTATCGAGCTCGGCATCGTTGCTGATCAATACACTCAACGGGACTCCTTTCGGTCGCGCGAGCGCTGCTCGCGCACGCCATCATAAGCATCATATGCCTCAACGATACGACCTACCAGGGCATGGCGCACCACGTCGGCGCGCTCCAGGTGTGCAAACGCCACATCGTCGACACGGCCCAAAATCTTCTCGACATCCGCCAAGCCACCACGACGACCCACCAGGTCGCGCTGGCTGAGGTCGCCGGTAATCACGAACTTGGAGTTGAATCCAAGGCGTGTCAGGAACATCTTCATCTGCTCGGGCGTAGTATTTTGCGCCTCGTCGAGCACCACGAAAGCATCGCTCAGCGTACGACCGCGCATATAGGCAAGCGGGGCGATCTCGATCACGCCGCGCTCCATAAGCTCATCGGTGCGCTCGCGATCCATCATGTCAAAAAGGGCGTCGTAGAGCGGACGCATGTACGGATCGATCTTTTCCTCGAGGGTGCCAGGCAAAAAGCCCAGGTTCTCCCCCGCCTCGACAACAGGACGCGTCAAGATCAAACGGCCCACCTCATGGCGCTTGAGCGCGGCAACGGCGAGCGCCATGGCCAGATAGGTCTTACCGGTACCGGCAGGACCCAAGCCAAAGGTGATGGTATGCGAGCGAATGGCATCCACATAGCGCTTTTGCCCGAGCGTCTTGGGGCGAATGACGCGACCGCGATACGAAAGCAGCACGTCATCGCGAAGCGACGTAGCCTCGTGCTCACCATCGCGCAAGACGGCCAGGCAGCGAGAGACATCGTCGGCAGACAGGGTACGACCGGCCGCCGCCTCGCGAAAAGCATGTTCGAAAAAGCGAGCCACGAGTTCGACCTCGTCCGGGTCACCGCTCACGGCGATGCTATCGCCACGGGCGACCACATGGGCGCGAACCAAGCTCTCGAGTGCACGAAGGACGCCGTCGCCGGCGCCCAAAACGCACGAGGGATCAATTCCCTCGGGAACGGTAAGTCTAATCTTCGAGGCTTCCATGGACCTCCCTGCGCGCATGGACCAAGCCGGAATCATCGACTCCGATGATAGCAACATCGAGCAGGCACGGGGCTGTAAGTCCACAGGTATCGTCAAGACGGGCATGATGGAACGAACCGAGCGTCAGGCTGTCACCATACTCGAGCACGGCACGCTCGACAGTGCCCACGCGACGACGAGCATCGGCAATAGCGAGCTCCTGCGCCGTGTCTCGCATACGACGGCTGCGCTCGGCCATAACCTCGGGCGGCACCTGGTCGGGCATGTCGGCAGCAAGGGTACCGGGACGCTTGCTATAGCGGAACACGTGCATACGCGAGAAACCCACACGGCGGCACAGCGCCAGCGACTCCTCGAACTCCTCGTCCGTCTCACCAGGAAAACCGACGATGACATCGCACGAAAGAGACGCCTGGGGCAAGTTGGCGCGAATCATACGCACCGTGTCCTCAAAGGCCTCCGCACTATAGGGACGACCCATGCGATGCAGCGTCGCCGTACAGCCGGACTGCACGGGCAGGTGCAAAAACGGGGCGATACGCTGCGGATAGCGCGCCATAACCTTAAGCAGGCGCTCAGAGATATCCATGGGTTCGACCGAGGAAATGCGCACATGCGCAATAGTCGTGCGCTCCATGATGGCCTCGAGCAGCTCATCGATTTCGACATGCTCGTCGGTCGCGCTCTTGCCATCGTAGGCACCCAGGTTCACACCGGTCAGCACCACCTCGGGCACGCCGGCCTCCTGGGCCTCGCGAACTCGCTCAAGCACGGACTCGACGGGCACGGAGCGCTCGGGGCCGCGCGCCTTCCACACAATGCAATAGGTGCAGCGATGGTTGCAGCCGTCCTGGATCTTCACGCCCAGGCGAGAGCGACCGAGCGCATCGACCACCTCGTCATCGCTGCAGGCGGGAACGCTATCGGACTCAACGCCCAGCACCTCGCAGACACGTTCGGCGACATCGATCTTGGACGGCTCGGCGATCACGCGATCCGAAAGCTCCAACAGCTCCTCGGGATGCAAATTGACCACGCATCCGGTCACGACCACATAGGGCTCGTTTGGATGGGCCAGCGCATGACGGACGGCCTTACGGGTCTTCGCCTCGGCCTCGCCCGTAACGGCACAGGTGTTAATGACGATCAGATCGGCATCGTGGGGCTCCACCATAGCAAAGCCCAGGCGCATAAGATCAGCAGTGATATGGTCAGACTCAACCCGGTTGACACGGCAGCCGAGGTTGACGACGGAAATATGGGGTGCGAGCACGCGGGCTCCTTAATCGAGGATATCGTCGAGGGCACTCTTGATACGGTCGGTCACCGACTTCTTACCAGAAGCGACGTCATCGCCCATCTCATCGGCAAAAGCACGGAGCAGCTCGCGTTGCTTATTGGAAAGATTGGTGGGAACGACCACGCGCAGTTGCACGATCAGGCGGCCACGCGAACCGCCACCGCCAATGCGCGGCATGCCGTAATTATTGACGCTCACGGTGTCGCCGTACTGGGCGCCGGCGGGAACCGTCACCTTAACGACCTCGTCGGGCATAATGCCCTCGACCTCGATCTCGCAGCCGAGCGCAGCCTGCGCAATCGAGATATCGCTCACCAGGTACAGGTCATCACCGTTGCGCTTAAAGCGCTCATGGTCGGCAACGCGCACGTTGACAATCAAGTCGCCCGAAGGCTCGCCGCGAAGGCCGGCCTCGCCAAAGCCGCTCACACGCAGCTGTCGACCGGTCGAAACGCCGGCGGGAATATCGATGTCGATCTTTTCATGCGAAGGCGTGCGGCCCTGACCGTCGCAGGTCTCGCAGGGATGGTCGATAACCGTACCCTCGCCATGGCAGTCGGGGCAAGGCGAGGAAGACTGAACCTGGCCCAGGAACGAACGCTGAACCGTCGTGACGTAGCCCGTACCGTGGCAGCGGCCGCACTGCTTTTCCTGTGCGCCCTCTGCCCTACCGGTGCCATTGCAGTCCTCGCAAGGAGCAAGGCGGTCATAGCTGATAGTCTTTTTGCAGCCGAGCGCCGCCTCCTCGAGCGTCACCGAAAGCGAGATGGCCATGTCACGACCGCGACGACGCTCGCGACGGCCGCGGGCACCACCGCCGGCGCCGCCGCCAAAGAACGACGAGAAAAGGTCGTCCATGCCCATGCCGCCAAAGATGTCGTTAATGTCGACATAGCCAGAGCCACCGGGGCCGTCAGGAGAGCCAAAGCGATCGTAGTTTGCACGCTTCTGCTCATCGGAAAGAACGGAATATGCCTCGTTGAGCTCTTTGAACTTGGCCTCGGCCTCGGGGTCGTCCGAAACGTCCGGGTGTACGGTACGGGCCTTCTTTAGAAACGCGCGCTTAATCGTCCGCGCGTCGGCATCCTTTTCGACGCCAAGTACCTCGTAGTAATCCCTATTTTCCGACACGACCGAATCCTTCCGACTTTCATTATTGTCACAGTGCGTCCTATACCCAAGCTGGGGCGGCCGCAAACAGAGGGTTTGATGTTAGTACATTCCGTACGGCGAAAGCATGGCACGCTGCGAGCAGCTCGCAAACCAAACCGACACGAGTGCAAACATAAATCCGTTGGCAAAACCGTTGGCAAACTGCATCGCGCCGCGTTTCCACCACAGCAGGCTGCGATGAAGCACGCCGTCCGAGAGCACCATGAACAGGCCCATGGCAAACGGAATAAAGCACATCATGGCAAAGGCCGAGAACACGCCCGAGATGGCCGACAGCACCAAAAACGGCGCCACGATGCCCATCAGGTAAAAACCGGTACGGGCCTTGCCTTCCAGGCGCTCGGCCTCGACATGGGCACGGCCGACCAGGTCGCCGCCCGCGGCACCGTTGGTGCCGGCGTGACCCATGCCGCCAATACGAACCTCGTCGCCATCGTGCGTGCCGGCAGGAAACTCAATCGTCTGCTCGGAGGTCACGCGGGTTCGACCGCTGCCACCGCAATCGGGACAGGGGTCGGCGACGACCTTACCGGAACCGCCGCACTCGGGGCAGACCGACTGGAACGTGCCGGCGCCAAACAGGAAGGACAGGTCGACATCGATGTGGCCGCGACCGCCGCAGCTCGGGCAGGTATGCGCATGCTCGGACGAGACGGAGCCCGAGCCGCCACAGTGACCACAGGTATCAAAACGCGTATAGCGGACGGTCTTACGGGCACCGCCCTTGGCCTCCTTGGCGTCGAGCTTGATGTCGACGACCACGTTGGCGCCGTTCTCGGGATTGTAGGCAGCCTGCCCACGACGCTGCTGGCCCCAGGCGCCACCAAAGGGGAAGCCGCCCTCAAAGGGATTGCCATAACCCGTGCTGCCGGCGTAGCCGCCACCATAGGGCGAAGCCGTAGGAGCACCGGCAAAGGGATTGCCCGAGCGCATGGCGTCATAGCGAGCACGCTTCTGCTCGTCCGAAAGCACGGCGTAGGCCTCGGAAACCTCTTTGAACTTTTCCTCGGCATCCGGCTCTTTATTGACGTCCGGATGGAGCTTGCGGGCCTTTTGCTGGAAAGCCTTTTGTATATCACGCGAGGTGGCGTCCTTGGAGACGCCCAGGATCTCGTAGTAATCTTTTTCGTTCATCGTCGCCATGCGCGGCAACCTCCTGCTCACAGCAGCGTATATAATGCGGTCATTCTACCCGAGCGGCCTAAGCTAGACCCCAAAACAGCTCGAACAGCACATTTCCATCGAGCCAACCCAAGTGGGTGGGAGCCAGACG
This sequence comes from Collinsella sp., assembly GCA_019414045.1. Lineage (GTDB taxonomy): Bacteria > Actinomycetota > Coriobacteriia > Coriobacteriales > Coriobacteriaceae > Collinsella. Next base: position 10,398 of record DXMW01000013.1, read on the forward strand.
GGCGCGAGTGCGACCTTCGATAACATCTTTCGATGTAACGCGCCCCGCATGCCCTTTAGCATCATCGGACACCCAGGAGGCAAGGCCCAACTCGAGCGCGCGGTCGCAAGCCGCCGCCAGCTCGTCCTCGGGGATAATGTTTGCCGAGCGAACCAACAGGTCAGACCCAACGCCGCGCGTCATGCGACAGGCGAGCATCAAATCCTCGGCTGCTGCCTCGCGCTGCGACAGACACTCGGCATCAAACGTCGTCGCAGCATCGTCGCGCTGTACCAGACGCACGCGATACGCGTCGCCTCGAGCAAGTGCGCCGCAAAACAGCCCGGCCAAGCGAGCGAAGTCCCCAGCATCGAGCATGCCGGCGGCAGAGCGGCCCAGACCCAGGTAACCCTGTCCGGTCCAGTAGGCAATGTTATGGGCGCATTCATGGCCGTCGAGCGCGTAGCTCGCCACCTCATACGGGTGATAGCCGGCGGCACCCAGGAGCTCGCGCGCCACGTCCATGCAGGCGGCCTGAAAATCCTCGTCGGGCTCGAGCGACTCGTCACGGCACGCCATGCGATAGAGGGGCGTCCCCACCTCGAGCGTGAGCGGGTAAACCGACACATGATGCGGAACCGCCGCCAGCACGCCCTCGAGCGTACGCTTCCAACTCGCTGCGGTCTGCCTGGGAAGTCCGCACATAAGGTCGCACGACACGTCAAGCCCAGCGTCCTTGACCGTCGCGATGGCGGCGAGCGCCCGATCGGCATCGTGAATGCGGACGATGGCGGTAAGTTCGGTGTTATCGAGCGTTTGCACGCCCAGAGAAACGCGTGTGACACCAACCTTGGCAAGCGCAGTAGCAAGCTCGGCGGTCAGCGACTCGGGATTGGCCTCGCAGGTAAACTCAACGGGGGCGCACCACGCACGAATACGCCGCGCCAGCTCCACCAGGCGCTCCCCCGCCAGCGACGGCGTGCCGCCGCCAACATAGACGGTGCGGATCTGGTCGAGGGCCCCAGCCTTGCCAAAAGCATCGAGACGCGCGAACAACTGCTCAAAATAGGAATCGAGCGCGGCATCCAAATCACACGAAGCAAAGCTGCGCGAGTCGAAGTCGCAGTAGCGGCACTTTTGGGCACAGAACGGCACGTGCACGTACAGCGCGGTAACGGCCACCCTTAAGCCTCCAGCGGATGAGGGGGCACCGATTCGCCGGCGGCAAGGGCAGCCTCGCAGGCCACCACATCATGCTCGATCTCATCGACCAGCGCCATAAACTCCTCATACGTGGAGCAGCGCACCACATGGGCACGCCAAGCGGCGGCATGGGGCATGCCTTTTAAGTACCAGCTTGCGTACGTGCGAGCACGCGACATGAGCGGCAGAAGCTCGTGCGTCAACGTCAGGTGCTCGCGCAGAGCCTCCAGGCGCTCGACCGAGGAGCGAGAAGGAACCGGCGTGCCATCGAGTGCAAGGGCTCGGGCATCGCCGAACACCCACGGATTGCCGTAGATGCCGCGCGCGATAAACACCGCGCTGGCACCCGAGCCGTGCAGATGCTCAGCAGCGTCCTCGGCCGAGAACACATCGCCCGAACCAATCACGGGAATCTCGACAGCGTCGGCAACCTCATCGACGACCGACCAATCGGCCTGACCCGTGTAGAGCTGCGTGGCGCAACGACCATGCACAGCGACTGCGGCAGCCCCTGCACTCTCAAGCATCTGGGCAAATGTCGCGGCATTACGGTCCTCGGCATAAAAGCCCTTGCGAATCTTGACGGTCACGGGCACGTGCGCCGCGCCCACCGTGGCCTCGACGATCTTCTCCGCCAGGTCGGGCGTGCGCATGAGTGCCGAACCCTCGCCCTTGGTGACAACCTTGCGGGCGGGGCATGCCATATTGATATCGATGAGCGACAGGCGATCGCCAACGCGCTCCTCGACGGCGGCGACGGCGCTCGCAAACTGCTCGGGCTTGGAGCCAAAGAGCTGCACGCAAATCTGCTGCTCCTCGTCGGCCGGTAGCACCAGGCGCCAGGTCTTGTTGCTGGCATAGGCAAGACCCGCCACGCTCACCATCTCACTGTAGGCAAGGTTGGCACCGCGGCGGCGACACATGATGCGATAGGCGGGGTCGGTCACGCCCGCCATGGGAGCCATAAGGAACGGCTGCTCGGCATAGGCACCCAGCAGCCGCTTGCTGTATTCAGAAAGCGCCATGGACCTACTCGTCCACCTTGAGGATCGCCATAAACGCCTCCTGCGGGACCTCGACCGATCCGATGGCCTTCATACGCTTCTTGCCCTCTTTCTGCTTCTCGAGCAGCTTGCGCTTACGCGAGATATCGCCGCCGTAGCACTTGGCAAGAACGTCCTTGCGACGCGCCTTGACGGTGGAACGGGCGATGATCTTGTTGCCGATAGCACCCTGGATGGGCACCTCGAACAGCTGACGCGGGATGATCTCCTTGAGCTTGTCGCACAGGCCACGGGCCAGGCCATATGCCTTGTCCTTATGGACGATAAACGAAAGCGCGTCCACCTCGTCGCCCGAAAGCAAAATATCGAGCTTCACGAGCTCGGAGGGACGGTACTCGTTGAACTCGTAGTCGAGCGAGGCATAGCCCTTGGTGCGGCTCTTGAGCTGATCGAAGAAGTCCAAGATGAGCTCGGCGAGCGGCATATCGAAGCGCATCTCGACCGATTTGCTCGTCAGGTGGATCATGTCGGTTGTGACACCGCGGTGCTCGATGGCGAGCTGCATGACGGCACCCGTGTACTCAGGCGGGCAGATGATCTTTGCCTTGAGGTAGGGTTCCTCGATACGATCGATGCGTGTGGCCTCGGGAAGGTCCTGCGGACTGCGGACATCGATCATTTCGCCGTCGGTCTTGTAGACGTGATAGTCAACCGAGGGACTCGTGGCAATGAGGTCCAGGTTGAACTCGCGCTCCAGGCGTTCCTTGACGACTTCCATGTGCAGCAGGCCCAGGAAGCCCACGCGGAAGCCAAAGCCGAGCGCCACCGAGGTCTCGGGCTCCCACACCAACGACGGGTCGTTGACGTGCAGTTTATCGAGCGCGTCACGCAGGTTCTCGTAGTCCTTGTTGTCGATCGGGAACAGGCCCGTATAGACCATGGGCTTGGCCTCGCGATAACCGGGAAGCGGCTCGGGGCAGGGGTTCGACGCCCACGTAAGGGTATCGCCCACGCGAACGGCCTCGGGATCCTTCAAGCCCGTGACCACATATCCGACCTCGCCGACCGTCAGCGCGTCGACCGGGGTCTCGGCAGGACGCTTGACGCCCACGCCGTCGACCAAAAAGTCGCCCTTGGCTTGCATCATAAGCAGGGTATCGCCCTTTTTGATGGAACCATCGAAGACGCGCACCGTAGCCACCACACCGCGATACTCGTCAAAGTACGAATCCAAAATGAGCGCTTTGAGCGGAGCGTTTGCATCGCCCTTAGGCGGCGAAATCAAAAAGACAATGGACTCCAGCAGATCGTGAATGCCCTCGCCGGTCTTGCCCGAGACGCACACAGCATCATCGGCAGGGATCGCCAGGTCATCCTCGATCTCGGTCTTAACCTCATCGGGATGGGCCGAGGGCAGGTCGATCTTGTTGATGGCCGGCACAATGTCCAGATTGGCGTTCATGGCGAGCGTCGCGTTGGAAACGGTCTGCGCCTCGACGCCCTGCGTGGCGTCGACAACGAGTACCGCGCCCTCACAGGCTGCCAGCGAGCGCGAGACCTCATAGGTAAAGTCCACGTGGCCCGGCGTATCGATCAGATTGAACTGATACGTCTCACCATCGTCGGCGTCATAGGAAACGCGGACGGCATTGGACTTGATCGTAATGCCGCGCTCGCGCTCGATATCCATGGTGTCGAGCAGCTGCGACTCCATGTCGCGTTCGTCGACGGTATGGGTGAGCTCGAGGATGCGGTCACTGATCGTGGACTTGCCATGGTCGATGTGCGCAACGATCGAGAAGTTGCGGATGTGGGAAATGTCAATTGAAGTATTCATGCGGACTATCTTACCCGAGCGGTACAAAAAATGGAGCCTGTTCCATAAAACAGGCTCCATTTATGCGCGTAATCTGTGTGGTGTGAAATTTACAACTTAGGCGTTGATGCTGTTCACGAGCTTGGCAAGACCGGACTTGCGGTTGGAAGCCTGGTTCTTGTGGATAACATGCTTGGCAGCAGCCATGTCGAGACGCTTGGTGACGGCCTTGAGGGCAGCCTGGGCCTTCTCGGCGTCGCCCTCGGCGACGGCGGACTGGACGTGCTTGGTCAGCGTCTTGAGCTCGGACTTGACAGCCTTGTTACGCATGCGAGCTGCCTCATTGGTGCGGATACGCTTCTTCTGAGACTTGATGTTTGCCACTTCTGGAGTTCCTTTCGAGTTCCTTGCAAAAAATGTATGACACCTCTGAGACACGGTGAGGTCATGCAAGCGCCTACTATAGCACGCTCCCTCTCAAAGGGATAGAACGAATTTGTCAAATAGGCAGGTATCATCACGATTTTCTCAAGATGTTCGTAATCCAGAGCAAAAGCGCCGTCTGAGAATCGGCCGAACCCTTGAGCGCGAGCTCCACATCAACGGCACCCTCGAGCGCTGCGACGAGCTCGGTCATCGAAAAACGACGCGCCCAGGTAAGGTGATTCTTGACCTGCCAGGACTGGAGCTTGAGCGTTGCGGCCAGCTCGCGACCCTGCCCACGCGCGTCGAGCGCCTTGGCGACGATAAGCTCGCGAATGCGACCGCACAGCAATGTGTAAGTCCACACGTAGCTCTTGGAGGGCAGGAGCTTAAAGAGCTCGAGCGAACGCCGCATATCGCGAGCCGAGACGGCGTTGAGGAAGTCCCAGGGTTGAACCTCGGCCGTACGAACAATCCAGCGCTCAACATCGGCAAGTTCAATCTGAGGCGCCTCGACCATCTGGGCAAGCTTAGCCAAGTCGTTATCGAGCATGCGAGTGTTTTCACCCGAACGCGAGACGAGTTCCTCGGCGGCCGCCGTCGAGATCGACTTACCGCGCTGCGTCGCCATCTGCTGAACACGGCGCGGCAGTTCCCAGCGCTTGGTACCCGAGCAATCGACGATAGCCTTCTTGTCGATCTTGGCGATTGCCTTATACAGGCGCGTATTCTTGGCAAGTGAGTCGGCGATGATGAGGCAGACCGTTGTTGGGCTGGGACTCGCCAGATACCCAACGAGCGGCTCCGAGACCGCCTTGGCGAGCTTTGAGCAGCCATCGAGGATTACAAGACGAAACTCGCTGCCCATCGGAAAGGTGTTAAGCGATCCGATAATGGACTCGATATCGGGGTCCTTGGTCATGTCTCGCTCGTCGAGGTTGAACTCGACCATACCCGATTTTTCCAGACGCGCTTTCATACGCGAGACGGCGTGGTCGCGCTTAACTCCGTCGGTACCGACGATCAGATATGCCGGCAGCAAACCGGTTTCGGACATTGCGCTCCCCTCCCGCAGGCCTTCGCATTCGTTCCGTGCCATTCTAGCCCAGGGGCCCACCACACGCCAACGACGTCGTCACGGTAGCTGGTATCGCATCGCAAAGCCATTCGCAGTCGGTGTGACGGTAATGTCGCCGTGTTCGATGGTACACGCGAACACACCACCCGCTTCCTTAACGGCATCGATGCAGGCATCGGACGGATGGCCATATCGATTCCCCTCACCGGCGCTTGCGAGGGAAAGCTCGGGCTTCAGGACGTCCAGCAACTCGCCATCGACTGAAACCTTGGAGCCGTGATGCCCAAGTTTAAGGACATCGATATCCCCCACCTCCTGCACGAATTCCCGCTCTTGGTCGAGCTCGGCATCACCGGTGAGAAGTATTCGCAGGCCCTTGCCTTCCTGAACATAAGAGAGCAGCAGGACAAGCGAGTCCTCATTTCCCTCGCCATCCACGAACTCGAATGGCCACATCACGCGAGCGCAAAATGAGCCGATGTCGACCGTATCCCCACGGCGCACCTGCCGATACTCCACGCCAGGTCGGTTCAATACCTCGGCAGGAGCATCCTCCAGCGCATCCGCCGCCACGGCAATCGTTCCGACCGAAAACTGTTCGAGCACGTCAGGCAAACCACCCCAGTGGTCCTCATCCCAATGCGTCACAAAAACGGCATCGATATGGTGCACGTTATTGCGAACCAACGCCGCAACCACACGCTCGTCGAGCCCGCAGTCGACGAGAGCTACTGCGCCGCCTTGGCGGATAAGAATCGCATCGGCCTGGCCCACATCGAGAACCGTCACCGAAGGCGGAGCGAATCGATCCCAATAGACGTACGGAATCGCAGCCAAGAGCATCAGGCATGCAAGCCCCACCGCCATAGGACGTGCACGGGGACGCGGCCACCAGACCAGCAGAACCGCCAGAAAACACGGCACTAGGTAAATCCACATGCTATCGGGCGGCACGCTCACGTATGCACCCGGCACGGCGGCAAACAGCTGCTCGAAGAACAGCGCGCAACGGGCGGCAATCATGGGCACAACGAGCGCCCAAGTCCGCAACGGTGCCACGAACGAAAAGGGAACCAGCACGATCGACACAGCGAGCAGTACGCTCACCACCGGACCGAGGACCGCATTTGCCAACGGAGCAATGAGCGAGAACGTACCGAAGGCAGGAATAGTGATGGGAAGTGTCGCCAACTGCGAGCACAGCGTGACGGAAAGCACGCTGGCAACGCCTGATGGCACACCTAGCTCACCCAAAGCGTAGGTCGCATAGGGACAAAAGCACAGAATGGCTAAGACGCTGGCACACGAGAGTTGAAAGCCCATCTCGAACAGCACCGTCGGCCGCAGTAGCACAAAGATGGACATGGTTACGAAGAGTGCCGATGTGCCATGCCGGCGACGCCCCGCGCCGTTTACGACAAGCGTCGCGAACACCATGCAGCACGCGCGCACGGCCGAGGGAGACGCGCCCGTAAAGACAGCGTAACCCACAAGCGTTATCGCCAATATCGCCCGTTGAAGACCACGTGAACACCGAGTCTTTTGCAATAAACCCTCGATTACAAACCCCACGATAGCCAAATGGCTGCCCGATACGGCGATAAGATGCGCAGTTCCCGTCACCGAAAACCATTCGCCCGCCGGCTGGGCGCGCAGCTCGGCCGAACGACCGCAGACAACACCGGCTATGAGCGCACGCGCCGGGTCGGTCGCAGGCGCGATAGACGCAAGCAGCCCATTTCGCAGTCGAAGCAGCGGCTCCGGGGAGCCCTCATCGACCGACACAATCCGAACGGCTTTAACCTTGCGCGCCTCGCCTCGAAGCACGCGTGAGCGCCCATACGCATCGTTCTCAAAACGTGACACGCGACCGATAACACGCACGTGCGCCCCGACCTTGAACTCACGGTCACACGATAGGCGAACCGTTGCCAAGTTCTTACCGTCCGAGCGTGCCTCGCAGGTATAGGAATACACGTCGTCATTTATGGATGGGTCACCCTGCACGACAAACTCGAGACTGCTTGCCGCTCGACCGTCGAGCGTCTTCGAGGCGTTGAGCGCACCCACGGCCCACCACGCCGAAACGACCGCACCCGCCACGAGACCGACGGACGCGGCATACAGCCACCGCTTCAAAGGGGCAAGCCGCGCACAAGAGTGAGCCAGCACAACGAAAACCGCTGCCGCAACGGGAATGGCCCATAGCGGCCCGACCGCCGTCGCCCGCTCCCTCAGCAGCGCATCAGCGGCTATGCTGAGCACCAAGGCGCAGCTCACGCACATGCCGGCACACAGGGCCATCGTCCACGGAATCAGGGGCCGCGGAGGCATCACGTGCTCGCGCTCAATCGCACTCATACGCAAATGCAATCTTTGATTTTGGCGAGCTTCTTCTCACCGATTCCCGACACGCGCATGAGGTCATCGACTGAGGTAAAAGCCCCGTTTTGCGTCCGCTCATCGATAATCGATTGGGCCATAGAAGGCCCGATGCCCGAAAGCGTCTGCAGCTCTGCCGCACTTGCCGTATTGATGTTCACGAGCCCCGACGAAGACCCCGCACCAGGAGTCGTGGCAGCACCGATTTCGGCCCCGTCGACCGCCCCAGCCGCTTGTTGCTCCCCCACTGTCGGAACATAGATCTTTTGGCCATCTGTGATCTTGGACGCACGATTAAGCCCTGTCACATCCGCCTCGGCCGTAAGCCCTCCGGCGGCATCGATCGCTTGGGACACCCGTGCTCCATCTTTGAGCCGATACACGCCAGGCCTCACAACGGCGCCATCTACATCGACGTACACCTCGGCAGCAGAGGAGCTCTTGGCCGAAGACTCATCGGCATCATCATGAGACGCATCCCCGTCCCCGTGCACATCCGAGGAGATCGCCTCATCGCTACGCTCAAACGACACGCCGCTGGAGCGGCTATTAAAACTTGCCATCGCTAAGCCGCTCGCGGCGGCAATGACAACCAGAATCGCCACCACCACCGCCTTGTGTCCGAGCAGCTTTTCTGCCCAGCGGTCCATCCGTTTAACCCGTTCGTGTTGTTCGCGCTGCGCCATAGCAAAACCTCCCAACACCATCGTGTCAGGAAACGAACGCCGCAGCTTCAGCACGTCCACACCAGTTTTCGCGGTCAAACCAAAAGCTGACCAAAACCTTGCGAAATAATGTCCATTTATTCAGGCACACGTCAGCAAATGAACACTTAGCCGCAAAATGCCCAGATAGCAAAAGACCGACGATGCAGGCGCATCGTCGGTCTATGCACAAATTTACTCGTGATCTTGGTAAATCTCACGCGGAGCAAGCTCAGAATGTTTGCGTTTTAAGGTCTTAGGGGCCTTGTACGTGTTGCTCTCGAAGTCGATGTACTCGGTCTGCTTGAGCAGACGCTCAATCATCTCCTCGTGATCAAACAGTTCCCAGGCCTCATGCACGGCATCGAGTTTAGCGTGCGTCTCGGGACGGCGCGGCATAAACAGCGTGCAGCAGTCGGGAGCGGCCTCAGTCGAGATATCGAACGTACCGATCTCCTCGGCGCGTGCGATGATCTCCTGTTTGTCCGAACCGATGAGAGGACGGAACACGGGAATCTTCACGGCTTCGTTGACGGCCATGATGTTCTCAAGCGTTTGGGAGGCAACCTGCCCAAGCGATTCGCCCGTAACGATGGCCCTGGCACCCTCGATGTGTGCAATGCGCTCGGCAACCGAATACATAATGCGGCGATACATGATCACGCGCAGGTTACTGGGACAGGTGACCGAAATCTCACGCTGGCAGTCGCCAAACGGCACCACGTACAGGCGGCCGATCTGGACACCCGGCTCAAGCGCACGGATGATATCCTGCACCAAATACTCGCTCGTATCGGGCGTCTGCGGACGACCGGAGAAATGCACCGGCACGCAGACCGCGCCGCGACGCGCGAGCATCCAAGTCGCCACCGGAGAATCGATACCCGACGACAGCAGCGTCACGACCTTGCCGGCAGAACCCACCGGAAGGCCGCCAACGCCGCGCTCGGAGCGCGCATACACGTAGACACTACCCTGAACCACCAGAACGTGCACCATCGCGTCGGGGTCGTGCATCTGGACCTTTTTATCGGGAAACGCCTCACACAGCACCTCGCCAACCTGTCGATTGATATCGATCGAGGTGAGCTCATAGTCAGTATTGGAGCGCTTGGCGTGCACCTTAAACGAATCGAAGGAACCAAACTCGCGCAGCGCCTTCACAGCGGCGGCGCAGTACTCCTGCGGGTCGCGATTGGTGTGATACGCCAAAGACACACGGGCAACGCCGGGGACGGTGCGGATGACACGCGCCGCCTCGTCGGCCTGATGCTCGTTAAAGGTCACGAGGATATAACCGGAAATTCGAGACACGGCGTTCACGGAAAAGGCGGCCAAGGCCGCCTTGATGTTATCCATGAGGATATGCTCAAAATGTGCGCGGTTCTTGCCCTTCAGCCCAACCTCGTGATAGTGGACTAGGCAGACGCGAGCCGCCATTTAGGCTTCAGCAACCTTGTGGCCGAGCGCCTTCTCGTAACGGGCCTCATCGTAAGAGATGTCGCCGTCGACAATCTCGTCCATAGCCATCGAGATGGTATCGGCACCGGAAAGCCCGATGGTGATGTCATCGACATCCTGGACGGCAAGCACGCGGTTGTGCTGGCCACGCAGCATGCTATTGATGTCGCAGGCGCGCTTGGAGGCAAGCGAAGCGAGCAGGAAGCGGTTGTGATCGGTCTTCTCCAGAAGATCGTCAATGCAAGGCTTTACAACGGACACGGACCTCAGATCCTTTCATGCATATCGAGAACGCGAACGAGCTCATCGGTCGCGCGGTCGAGATCGTCATTCACCACGACGTCGTCGTAGCGGTCGGCAAGGGCAAGCTCATCGGCGGCGTTTGCCATACGCAGCTCAATCGTCTCGGGCGTCTCGGTACCGCGACCGACTAGACGCTCGCGGAGCACCTCAAGCGAAGGCGGCTTGATAAAGATCAGCACGGCCTCGGGGAAACGCTCCTTCACCTGCAGGGCGCCCTGGACATCGATCTCCAAAATCAGAGACGAGCCCGAGGCGAGCTTGGATGTGACCTCGCTCACCAACGTGCCGTAGCAGTTACCGTGGACCTCGGCCCACTCAACAAACTCACCGTTTGCCACGCGGCGGTCGAACTCCTCGCGCGTCAGAAAAAAGTAGTTGACGCCGTCGACCTCACCTTTGCGTGGTGCTCGCGTGGTAGCCGAAACCGTCAGACCCAGGTTCGAGCGGCGCTCGCGCACACGAGTGACGAGCGTACCCTTGCCTGCGCCTGACGGTCCAGAAATCACAAAGAGCTTGGAATCCTGAGCGCTCACTTATTTGGTCAGCTGCTCGAGGAGCTGCTCGCGCTGACGGACGCCGAGGCCCTGGACGCGACGAGTAGCGGAGATACCGAGCTCCTCCATGATCTTGGCGGCCTTGGCCTTGCCATAGCCGGGGAGAGACTCGATGAGGGTGGAAACCTTCATGCGGGAAGCGATGGGGTCATCGGAGTTGAGCACGGACTCGAGGGACTTCTCGCCCTTCTTGATCTGCTCGCGAAGCTCAGCGCGGGCGTGACGTGCGGCAGCAGCCTTCTCAAGAGCCTGCTTGCGCTGCTCGTCGGTAAGCTGAGGGAGTGCCATTCGTACCTCCAAATAGTTGGGTTATATCTGATTCAATAATTGGCATTTTAGCACGTAGAACGTACAAAATGCCTAATCGCGGCTCCATAGGTTAGACGATACCCGCAAAAAGTGCAATATACTGCGCCCAAAGTTAAGCCCCTGACCTGCGATTCCACACAAAGGATGGGAAAGTTTACGCAGGCACAGGGGCTATTTTGTGCTAATGAGACCCAAAAGTGGTGACTTAGGGGAATCTTTTACGCGACGTTTTCGACCAGCTCGGCGACGATGGCGTCAAAGGCGGCAACCGGATCGTCGGCACCGGTGATGGGACGGCCCACCACAATGTGGCTTGCGCCACGCTCGATAGCCTGGGAAGGCGTCGCCACGCGGGACTGGTCACCAAGGGCGGCACCCACCGGACGCACACCCGGAGTCACGATCAGGGCATCAGAACCCAGCAGCTCACGCATGTCGTGAGCCTCCATCGGTGAGCACACGATGCCATCGATGCCATTGGCCTGAGCAAGCTTTGCCAAGCGGGCGGCCTCCTCGGCCACGGGAGACTCGACGCCGATCTCGCTCAAGGCATCCTGATTCATGCTCGTGAGCACGGTGATGGCGACGAGCTTGGCGCGGTCCTCACGCGCCTCCTCGGCACCCTCGCGGCAGGCAGCGAGCATAGCACCCGAGCCCAGGCCGTGGACCGAAAGCAGGTCGGCACCGGCAAGCGAGGCCGAGCGGGCAGCGCCGCGCACCTGATGCGGAATGTCATGGAACTTAAGGTCGAGGAAGACCTTAAAGCCAAGGTCCTTAAAGGTCTTGACGATCTGGGGACCCTCAGCGTAATAGAGCGTCATGCCAACCTTGAGCCAGGCGGCATGGCCCGAAAGCTCGTGGGCGAGCTCGAGCGCGCGCTCACGGTCGCAGTCGAGGGCGACGATAACACGGTCGCGGGCATCATTCTCTAGCATTCGAAAGCACCCACCAGCTCGTTGATGTCCTTTACGCCCTGGGACTCGGCCCAGGCCTCGAGCTCATGCGCGATCTTAAGCGAAGCGCACGGATCGACGAAGTTGGCCATGCCGACCGACACGCAGGTGGCGCCGGCCAGGATAAACTCAGCCGCATCCTCGCCAGTCATGACACCGCCGACACCGTTGATGGGGATATCGACGGCCTGGGCAACCTCCCAGACCATGCGCACGGCGATGTGGTGGCACAGCGGGCCCGAAAGGCCGCCCTTGGGCTTGGCCACGCGGGACTTGCGGGTATGGACGTCGATGGCCATGCCCTGGATGGAGTTGATGACCGAAAGGCCGTCGGCGCCGGCAGCCTCGAGGGCCTTGGCGATCTCGGCGACGTTGACCGGCGCCATCTTCACGAACAGCGGCTTATCGGTCACCTTGCGGCAAGCAGCCATAACGGAAGAGGCGCCCTCGGGCGTGGAGCCCATGGCGGCACCGCCGGCGGCGATATTAGGGCAGCTCACGTTGATCTCGTAGCCGGCAGCCCAGGGGCACAGCTCGACATACATCTCGAGTGCGCGGACAAACTCGTCAACGGAGTGACCGGCAACCTGACAGATGACCTGGCAGCCGTCCTTGGACAGCTGTTCGAGCCACGGACCGGACTCGCGGGCAAAGGCGGCCACGCCGGGGTTCTGAAGGCCCACGGAGTTGATCATACCGCCGGGAATCTCGGCCATGCGGGGCGCGGGATTGCCGGGCCAGGGCTCGGCAGCGCAACCCTTGGTGGTGATGGCGCCCAGCTGGGAAACATCGAAGAAGTTCTGGAACTGCCAACCGTAGCCAAAGGTACCGGCTGCGGTGTTAATGGGGTTCTGCATCTTGACGCCGCCGAAATCGACGGCCATGTTCACGGTACCCACTAGAAGACCACCACCTTGGAAGCATCGAACACGGGGCCGCACATACAAGCACCCTTCATACCGTCGACCGTCTCGACATTGCAGGTGTTGCAGGCGCCAAAGCCACAGCTCATCATGCGCTCGAGCGACACCTCGCAGTACACACCGGCCTCGGCGGCAGCGGCGGCGACTTTCTTCATCATGACGGCGGGGCCGCAGCTGGCCACGTAGTCGTAGCCGCCCTCGCCGAGCAGCTCGGCTGCCGGATCGGTGCAAAAACCGTGCGTACCCAGCGTACCGTCGTCGGTGCACACGTTAACCGTGGCGCCCAGCGCGCGGAACTCATCGACACCCACGGCCTTGGACGCGGTGCCAAAGCCCAAGCACACGTCCACATCAACACCCTGCTCGGCAAGCATACCGGCAAGGCACAGCACAGGCGGAACGCCGATGCCACCGGCGACGAGCAGGGCCTTCCTGGTGCCCTCGGGTACCATCCAGCCACGGCCACCGGGGCCCAGCAGGTTAGAGGTGGAGCCAGGGCCCATCTGGGACAAACGACGGGTATCGTCACCCACGACGGCGTACCACAGCTCGACGGTGCCGGCCTCGGCGTCGGCGCGGTAGTAGCTCAGGGGCACGCGAAGCAGCGAGGACGCATCGCCGGGTACGGCGATGTTCACAAACTGACCGGGCTTGAGCGCACTTGCAAGCTTGGGGGCCGAGATGACGAGCAAGAAGATGCCGTCGGCAATCTCCCGGTTCGAGACGACCTCGAAGTCGTGCATGCGTGCAGTGGAAGGTGTGGGCATAGACGCTCCAATCCCCCATGCGGTTGCATGGTCCAAACGAATAGAAAGCGCGGCACCGCAAGGGCGCCGCGCACAAAAGCGATAAGGCTATGCTAGCAGATGCAGCCGTCAGCAAGCGTCTGCTTACCGCCGACAAACACATCGGTGGCACGACCGGTGAGCGTGCGGCCGGCAAAACCGGAGTTCTCGGCGCGCGACTCGTAACCGTCCTCGCCAACCGTCCAGGTTGCGGAGGGGTCGAACACGGTCAGGTCGGCGACAGAGCCCGCCTTGACCTGAACCTGGTCGAGGCCCAGGATCTCACGCGGCTTGATGGCCATGAGCTCGACCATGCGAGCCATGCTCATCTTGCCCGTGTTGACCAGCTCGGTAAGCACAAGCGACAGCGAGGTCTCGAGGCCGATCATGCCAAAGGGCGCAAGCTCGAACTCGCGGGCCTTCTCCCACGGGGTGTGGGGAGCGTGATCGGTGACGATAACGTCGACGGTACCGTCGATGACACCCTGACGGATGGCCTCGGCGTCCTCGTCGGTGCGAAGCGGCGGATTGACCTTGAGCGAGGTGTTGTAGGTCTCATCCAGGTCGTTCTCGGTCAGGAACATATGGTGCGGGGTAGCCTCGCAGGTCACCTGGACACCGGCGGCCTTACCGGCTCGCACGAGTTCCAGGCCATGAGCGGTGGAGATGTGCTGGATGTGCAGCTTGGCACCGGTCAGCTTGGCGATCTCGATATCGCGAGCGATCTGCAGCTCCTCGCCTGCCGCCGGCCAGCCCTCGAGGGCCAGACGGGTCGAGACCTTGCCCTCGTTGATCTGACCGTGACCGACCAGATCCTCGTCCTGGCAGTGGCTCATAAAGACCTTGCCGAACATCTTGCCGTAGTCCATGCAGCGACGGAGCATGCCCGCGCCCTGCACGCCACGACCGTCGTCAGTGAAGGCGACGGCGCCGTGGGCGACCATATCGCCCATCTCGGACATGGCCTCGCCCTTAAGACCGCGGGTCATGGCGCCCGACGGATAGACGCGGCAGTGGCCGACCTCGGCAGCGCGGGACTTAACGAACTCAACGACGGTGCCGTTATCGGTGACGGGATCGGTGTTGGGCATGGCGCACACGCCGGTGAAGCCGCCCTTGGCAGCAGCGCGGGTGCCACTCTCGATGTCCTCTTTGACCTCGTAGCCAGGCTCGCGCAGATGCACGTGCATATCCACCAGGCCGGGGACGAGATACTTGCCGGAAAGGTCGCGGACCTCGACTCCCTCGGCGGCGAGGTTCTCGCCGACCTCGGCGATCTTGTCACCGTCGATCAGGACGTCGACGACACCGTCAAGCTCGACAGACGGATCGACGACGTGGGCATTCTTAAGAAGCAAGGCCATTATCGGCACCTCCAAGCAGCAGATACAGGATAGCCATACGCACGCAGATGCCGGCGTAGACCTGCTCCAGGATGACGGAGCGTTGCGGGTGGTCGGCCATGTAGGAGTCGAACTCGACACCGCGGTTGATGGGGCCCGGGTGACAGATGATCGCATCGGGCTTCATGAGCTTCTCGCGGTCCTTGGTCAGACCGAAAAGCTTGTGGTACTCGCGAATCGTGGGGAACGGTGCGCCCTCGAGGCGCTCCTGCTGCACGCGCAGCATGTAGACGACGTCCAGCTCGGGCAGGACGGAATCGAGATCGCTCGTCACGTGGTCGCAGCCCAGGACCTCGGGTGCCGGCGGCAACAGCGTGCCGGGGGCGACGGCATAGGTCTCGCAGCCCATGATCTTAAGGGCGGGGATCAGCGAGCCGCAGACACGGGAGTGGGAGATGTCGCCGACGACGGCGACCTTCAGACCATGGAAGTCACCCTTGTGCTGCCAAATGGTGTACAGGTCGAGCAGGGCCTGCGTGGGGTGGTTGTGCTTGCCGTCGCCGGCGCAGATAACGCTCGCGGGCGAGTTCTGCGTGACGATATAAGGCGCGCCGGCGTGCTTATCGCGCACGACGATGCAGTCGATCTTATAAGCGTTGAGGGTCTCGACGGTATCGACGAGGCTCTCGCCCTTGACCGTAGAGGTCGAGGAGCCGCCAAAGTTGAGGCTGTCGGCCGAAAGACGCTTCTCGGCGAGCTCGAAGGAGCTGCGGGTGCGCGTCGAGGGCTCGTTGAACATGTTGACGATGGTCTTGCCCTTGAGCGTGGGGACCTTCTTGATCGCACGCTCGTTGACCTCGGAGAACGCCTTGGCGGTCTCGAGGATGAGCTTAATATCCTCTTCGGAGTACTCGGTAATGTCGATCAGGTGCTTATGGTTGAACGCCACGGTACTACTCACCTCCCAGCGGCGCGGAGCCCACGTGGGAACCCGGCGCGACGTCGTTGATCTCGACAGCGGTACGGCCGTCGACTTCCTTCATATATAGGTGCACGTTCTCCTCGTGCGACGAGGGAACGTTCTTGCCGACAAAGTCCGGCGAGATGGGAAGCTCGCGGTGACCGCGGTCAACGAGAACTGCCAGCTCAATGCGGCTCGGACGGCCCAGATCCATGACGGCGTCCAGAGCGGCGCGAATGGTACGGCCCGTGTACAGGATGTCGTCCACCAGCACGACGCGCTTGCCGTCGACGCTAAAGGGAATGTTGGTGGCGTGGATCGCGGGAGCGAAATTGGTCGCATAGTCATCGCGATAGAAGCTGATGTCGAGGCTACCGAGCGGAACTTCGACGCCCTCGATCTCCTTGATCTCCTCAGCGAGCTTCTTTGCCAGAAGGTCGCCGCGCGTGACGATGCCGACCAGAGCGAGGTCTTCACAGCCCTCGTTGCGCTCGAGAATCTCGTGCGCGATGCGGGTCATCGCTCGATTGACGGCGGTCTCGTCCATGATGACCGCCTTGGGGGAAGTCGTGCCCATCGATCTCCTTCCTCACATGTCTTGACTGCTGACACAGTCAAAAAAATAGATGCCCGACCGCTCAAAGCGGACCAGACACCCACAGGAAGGGCTGCTCATTGGCAGCTATGTAATTCCATGTGGGTATCTCGTACCCCTTTAATGGTCAAGTGATAGTGTAGCCAACCTCGAGCCTAATTGCGAGCATAAATACAAAGCAATCCGAAAACGGAGCCCAACGCACCATAAACCTATATATATTTGTGGGACGAGCTTGAAAACCTTGTTGCGAGCTGGCATAATCCCCTCTGCCGCACGCAAATCGGATCTACGTCCAGGGCCGTGGCGTGGGCACTATCGCCAAAAGAGAAATATCTCTGTGTAGATTACGCACAGGGATCTGCTTCTGTGCTATAGTTCAGGCTTGTTTGTTAACGCGACATGTTCGTTTGTCGCCCAAGGAGGGTCAGTTATGTCCAAAGTTTGCGAAGTTTGCGGTAAGCACCCCGTTGCCGGTCGCTCCATCAGCCACTCTCACCGCGTCACCAACCGTAAGTTCCGCCCCAACATCCAGCGCGTCTACGTCGTCGTCGATGGTCACCGTCGCAAGATGAACGTTTGCTCCACCTGCCTCAAGTCCGGCAAGGTTGCGCGCTCCTAAATAAGGTCTTACCAACAAGTACCTCGGACTCTCCGGGTCAAAGACCTCGCGTTCACGTAGAACTATAAGAAACCGCTTTCTTTTGAGGAGGCGGTTTCTTTTTCTATCTATCCAGGAATGCAAAACCAGGGCGAAAAATGGACTGCGTCCCAAATCTTGGACGCCCTAAATAGCGATTAGGCCGCGAGGGCCTGATTCCGGAACTCCTCCGGGGTCAGGCCCTTCAATCTTACCTGCCTCCGGCGCGTGCGCCAGTGGACTACGTATTCCTCCAGGTCGCGTTTGAAATCCTCGAACGTCGTCCACTCGCGGCCCAGGTAGAACTCGTCCTTGACGTGGCTGAAGAGCTGCTCGGTGGCGGCGTTGTCGATGCAGTTCGCCTTCCTGGACATGCTCTGGACGATGCCTGCGGCCTCGAGCCTGGATGTGTACGAGGCGCGCTGGTACTGCCAGCCCCGGTCCGAGTGCATGGTCGGGGCGGCGCCCTCGGGGATCTTGGACAGCAGCTCGTCGAGCATCCTCGCCTGCTGGGCCATGTCGGGCGTGGTCGATATGTCGCTCGCCACGATCTCCTTGGTGCAGAAGTCCAGCGTCGGGGCCCAGTAGGCCTTACCGCCAGCCACCTTGAACTCGGTGACGTCCGTCCCCAGCTTCTGCCACGGGGCCCCGGCGTCGAAACCCCTCGCGATCACGTTCTCGAACGTTCTGCCGACGACGCCCTTGTACGAGTTGTACCTGTGGTAGGCCGTCTCGCGTCTGATGCCGCAGCGAATCCCCATCTCGCGCATCATCTTGAGCACGGTCTTGTTGGCTATCACGGCCCCCTCTTCCGCCCTGAGGCACATCGCTATCTGCCGGTGCCCGCAGCCGTTGGCGGTGCGCGAGAAGATCTCGGCGGCCACCGGCGGCCTTCTGCTCGTATGTGTACCTGCCCCGCTTTCCGTCCATGCGCAGCAGCACCTCGCTCCCGAACGCGCGGTATATCTCCTGCCAACTTCTCACGGCTTCCACGGGAAGCGAAAGGGCAATCGCGGCAGATTTATACCCGTGCCCGAGCTCGAAGAGCCCTATGGCCGCCTTCCTGGCCTCGACATCATACTTCACTCTCAAATCAACGCACATAAAGAAAGCCTCCCATTTCTCATGTCCAAGAAATGGGAGGCAGTTCATTTAAAGCCATGGCTGGCCATTATTTATTTATCGTTCCGCCTCTTCTTGCGGTTGTATTCGAGCAGCAAGCCCAAAGAAGTCAAAGCAGATCCGACAACTGCCAGCGGAAGAACCGGCAGCAGTCTCTCCCCTGTCGAAGCCAGAGCACCCGGCTCGGTGGTCTTGGTCTGGGAGGCGGGGTCGGCCTTGGTCTCGCCGCCGTTCTCGTCGAAGGTCACGGTGACGTCGCGGGGCACCCACTTCCACTGGGCGTAGACGGTCGTGGACTTGGAGACCTCGGTCTTGTCGGTGAACTGATCGCCCGACCCGTCCCTCTCGGTGTTCCAGCCGTCGAACGCCCAGCCCTTGCGGGTCGGGGCGGTCTTGGGCAGCGCGAAGGTGAACGAGGTCTTGCCCGGCTCGGTGGTCTTGGTCTGGGAGGCGGGGTCGGCCTTGGTCTCGCCGCCGTTCTCGTCGAAGGTCACGGTGACGTCGCGGGGCACCCACTTCCACTGGGCGTAGACGGTCGTGGACTTGGAGACCTCGGTCTTGTCGGTGAACTGATCGCCCGACCCGTCCCTCTCGGTGTTCCAGCCGTCGAACGCCCAGCCCTTGCGGGTCGGGGCGGTCTTGGGCAGCGCGAAGGTGTAACTGTCCTTATCTGCAGTCTTATCTTGCAAAAACTTTTGAGGATAAGCAGGATCGTATGCGCCATTATCATCAAAAGTCAGCGATAACTTTGCTGCGACCTGCCACATGTGAAAATCATCAGTACTGTCGGCATCCCTGACGCGCTTAAGGTAATAGCCCTCACCAACCGCATCCTCGTTGCCAAGAATAAAAGTGCTTTGCTTAGGTGCATCACCACTAGCATTGGAGAGTACGTAGTTATCTCCGAGTGACGGCAGTTTCAAATTCTGCCAATTGTTCGGATCCACCGTATTAACAGTAGTCTTCCCTGACGATTCCCCTTTTACAATAAGGGGTATGTCGCCGCCATCATCCGTGCCATCATAGTTATTAGTGACAGCTGGCAGTCTAATTTCAGCGTCATCGCCACGGTAATTTCCTTGGAATAATGCGGGTGCCATTAAGGCAAGTGTGCCCTTATTAATAACGGCACCTTTCAAATTACTTGAACCGTGATCGATGAGAATGCCCTTACTGCCAATAGAGGTGGTTCCCTTAACGAAAATATCGTTATAGTTTTTCGCAGTATTGTATTGTTGCTCCCAAGTACCATTGATATCGACATAACCATATACGTAGGCTTGAGAGCCAGCTGTCGTCAAAACGCTGCCCTCATCTACCCGAAGGCCATTGTCTTCAATTAACTCATTGCTAGAAGCATTGTTGCAACCAAATTTGGTCGTTACATTTGTATTCGATTGACCAGTAATAGCGATCTTATTTACAGAAGAAATCGTACCGGCCGTAATTTCGGAGTTATCAGTAACATTCAATGCAGATGCGTACTTAATATAAGGAATCTCAGCCACAGTCCCTGCAATATTGATTGTGGGAGAAGAAGACCCCTTGGGAAGCCCATAGTACACACCCGTAACGCCCGTAGCTATTTCCGGTCGTCCAGCAATATTAATGAAGGAACCGTCAGAAATCGATACATTCTTGTTCGAAGTCAACGAAACGTAGCCAACACTGCCGCTATTCAGACTGATAGATAGCTTTCCTCTAGCCTTTACGCTCGATCCCTCATCCGACGAATTGGTCAGGTCGTTCTCGCAGAAAACATACCCATGAGAATCGCCCGCTTCATCCCTCAGCTCAACACCAGAAGCGTTCACGGCGATATCACCGTTTACAGCACTCCACTCTGCTCCATAAATAGAGCCAACATGGGAGCCGTGGACATTAACGGTAATAGATCCGCCAACGTTCGCTTTCTTCGAACCTTCAATAAAAGGGACATCATTGGGTATCGATCCACCTTTATCCCAGCCCCAAACATTCTCGTAAGCATCGATAACGACATCGCCATCGACCTCATAAACTCCATCTGGGATCATTTGTCCTGCGCCAATTATTGGCCAATTGCTATTAAGACGAAGCGTTTTGTCGGTGTTTTCATAAGTACTGCTGCCCGCAATAATATGAATGTTGCCTTTAATAGGCGCAGGGTCACCAAAATGACCGCAAATTTCATTTACCCGACCCGAGCGAACATCAAGCGTCACGTTGCCGCGCATCTCGCAACCGTAAGTGCCTTCGATAGCAGGAGAAACTTCGGAGTTGGCATTGTCGTAAACAAGCGTGGCGTTACCACCTACATAAACAGCAGGAAAGCCGTTTCCATCGCCGCTCGACCCATCGCCGCGCATGCAACCGGGATTAACGTGATTACCGCTAGCCATGCGAAGGTTACCGCTGATCTCAAGATAGGTGTCATGCTCGACGGACCCTTGATATGAACCACCGATGACGTCATGAAGGCCAGCGCCAATACCAGGATTGATATATCCAGACGCGGCTATCACCACGACGCGGCTATCACCACATGTGTGTGATCGACAGTCGACCTATAGCCACCGCCATAAAGTGTTTCAGAGAGGTTGAGCTCGCAGTTACGAGTGAAAACGGTATCGAAACCATTGCAATAGAATTTTCCTGAACCAACCACTTCGACGTTGTCAAAAGTACAAGATCCGGAAAGCATGGCACGGTTGGAGAAGTGCAAGGTTGCGCGATTATCACCGTCACTCGTCACGGTAATCTTCTTGTTAGCAACGCCGAAAGTCGAAACGTAATCTTGGGTCGGTACCACAAAAGACGAGCCGCCTTTTAGGACAAGTCTGATCTCCGATAAATTATCGGAGGCGATTTTATTCAGCGCATCCTCAAATGTTAATTGATCATTAACTTGATAAACACCAGATTCTGCTGCATCAGAATTCGATTCATCAGATGTTTCATTCACATTCACATCGTTTGACTGCTTATCCGAGACATCAGATTCAGGTTTTTGATCATCACTTGAAACCGTATTGTCGTTAGACGAAGCCTCGACCGCCCCCCCCCTTGACCCAGAATCACTATCAGCAGATTCATTAGACAGATTCTCCGAAGTCGTGTTTTGCTGAGGGTCATTATTCACTATTACGTCAGCAAATACGCTCGTAGGAATCGTATTAAACACGAACAAAAAAGAGACGAGCCAAACGAGAGCTCGCCTGCAACGTGGCAATCTCACAAACCGCCCTTTCTACTCAACTGACATGAACCGGTAAAGGGCGACAAAATACCCAGAGGCAAAGGCATTTATTTCACTCTTACTGAATGTACTGTCTGGCACATTGGTTTTAGTTTAATACCAGTGTTTTGTCTGACAAGAGAACGCGTTTATTGCCATGAAATAGAAACGACCAAAAATTAGTGTCACGACCAGCCAGAATTGATCGATGTGCATTAATTTCCTAAGACCTAATGAACAAACAATGAACAAACTCCACACCATAGCCATGGGGAAACTAGGAATTCGCCCGGAGAAGACGTTGAGCTTTTAGTTAAATAGTTAAAACGCTTCAGTTTATTAAAGCGTTTTAGTGTGCCTTTTAGAGGAATCTGACCGTTCGCCGAATAATTTCTTGCTATCATGCAAGGCGTAGGGTAAATCTCCGATCGCAAGGAGACACAAATGGTGAAAAAGTCACCGGAAAACACTACTCCCGCAATCGTGGACAACGTAGAGGCGCTTGAGGCTAAGCTCGCTCAGATGCGAGAGGCCCAGGCGCTTTTTGCTACGTACACGCAGGAGCAGGTCGACAAGATCTTCTATGAGGCCGCCATGGCCGCCAACAAGGCTCGTATCCCGTTGGCGAAGATGGCCATCGAGGAGACCGGCCGCGGCGTTCTTGAGGACAAGGTCATCAAGAACCACTACGCCGCAGAGTACATCTACAACGCTTACAAGAACACCAAGACCTGTGGTGTCCTGGAGCGCGACGAGGCCTACGGCATCACCAAGATCGCCGAGCCCATCGGTATCGTGGGCGCCGTCATCCCGACGACCAACCCCACCTCCACTGCGATCTTCAAGACGCTGATCAGCCTGAAGACCCGCAACGCCATCATCATCTCCCCGCACCCGGCTGCCGCCAAGTGCACCATCGCCGCCGCTAAGCTCGTGCTTGACGCCGCCGTCAAGGCCGGCGCCCCCGAGGGCATCATCGGCTGGGTCGATGTCCCCTCCATCGAGCTGACCAACATGGTCATGCGCGACGTCGACATCATCCTCGCCACCGGTGGCCCGGGCATGGTCAAGGCCGCCTACTCCTCGGGCAAGCCCGCCCTGGGCGTTGGCGCCGGTAACACCCCGGTCGTCATCGACGACACCGCCGACGTGCTGCTCGCCGTCAACTCCATCATCCACTCCAAGACCTTCGACAACGGCATGATCTGCGCTTCCGAGCAGTCCGTGACCGTCATCGACACCATCTATGACCAGGTTAAGGCCGAGTTCCAGAAGCGCGGCTGCTACTTCGTCAAGCAGGGTGCCGAGATGGAGGCACTGCGTGCCGCCATGTTCAAGAATGGCGCCCTCGATCACCGCATCCCCGGCATGGCTGCTGCCAAGATCGCTGAGCTCGCCGGCATCGAGGTTCCCGCCAAGACCAAGATCCTGATCGCCGAGGTCACCTCCACCGACCCCGCCAAGGAGGAGTTCTCCCACGAGAAGCTCTCCCCGGTCCTGGCCATGTATCACGCCAAGGACTTCCAGGAGGCCGTCGACAAGGCCGAGCACCTGGTGCTCGCCGGTGGCCCGGGCCACACCGCCTCTCTGTACGTGCACCCCGCCCAGGCCGAGAAGATCAGCCTGTTCGAGCACGTCATGAAGGCCTGCCGTATCGTCATCAACACCCCGTCCTCGCACGGCGGCATCGGTGATCTGTACAACTTTGGCATGAAGCCGTCTCTGACCCTGGGCTGCGGCTCCTGGGGCGGCAACTCCGTCTCCGAGAACGTTGGGGTGAAGCACTTGATCAACGTTAAGACTGTGGCCGAGCGCCGTGAGAACATGCTGTGGTTCCGCGCTCCCGAGAAGGTCTACTTCAAGAAGGGTTCCACGCCCGTCGCTCTCGACGAGCTCGGTACCGTCATGGGCAAGAAGCGCGCCTTCATCGTCACCGACCAGTTCCTCTTCAAGAATGGCAACACCCGCGCCATCGAGGCCAAGCTCGACGAGATGGGCATCGCCCACGACTGCTTCTACGACGTCGAGCCCGATCCGTCGCTGCAGTGCGCACGTCGCGGCGCCAAGCAGATGGCTCTCTTTGAGCCGGACGTCATCATCGCCGTCGGCGGTGGCTCCGCTATGGACGCCGGCAAGATCATGTGGATGATGTACGAGCACCCCGAGTGCAAGTTTGAGGACATGGCCATGGACTTCATGGACATCCGCAAGCGTATCTTCACTTTCCCCGAGATGGGCAAGAAGGCCTACTTCGTCGCCGTCCCGACCTCTTCGGGTACCGGCTCCGAGTGCACGCCGTTCGCCATCATCACCGACAAGGAGACCGGCATCAAGTGGCCGCTCGCCGACTACGCGCTGCTCCCCAACATGGCTATCGTCGACGCCGACAACTGCATGACCGCCCCGCGCGGCCTGACCGCTGCCTCCGGCATCGACGTCATGACCCACGCCATCGAGTCCTACGTCTCCATCATGGCTTCCGACTACACCAAGGGCCTCTCCGAGCGCGCTGCTAAGCTCGTCTTCGAGAACCTGCCCTCCAGCTTCACGAACGGCGCCAAGGACCCGCATGCCCGCGAGGAGATGCACAACGCCTCTTGCATGGCCGGTATGGCCTTCGCCAACGCCTTCCTGGGCCTCAACCACTCCATGGCTCACAAGCTCGGCGCTTTCCATCACCTGCCCCACGGCCTCGCAAACGCTGTCATCCTGACCCGCGTTATGCGCTACAACGCCGCCGAGGCTCCCGTCAAGATGGGTACCTTCTCCCAGTATCCTTACCCCAACGCTCTGCACAACTACGCCGAGATGGCCAAGTACTGCGGCATCGAGGGCAAGGACGACAAGGAGGTTTTCGAGAACTTCATCACGAAGCTCGAGGAGCTCAAGGACTTCATCGGCGTCAAGAAGACCATCGCCGACTACGGTGTTGACGAGCAGTACTTCCTCGACACCCTCGACGAGATGACCGAGCAGGCATTCAACGACCAGTGCACCGGCGCCAACCCGCGCTACCCGCTCATGAGCGAGATCAAGGAGCTCTACCTGGACGCCTACTACGGCCGCGAGCCTCAGGACTACGCCGTCTGCTAGTTTTAGCACGGTTTTTAACGGCGGGGGTGCACGGGTGTTTCACACACCCCCGCCGTCGCTTCTATCGCATCGTTGAAAGGATGCAACCATGCTGCTACCCGATTCCAAGACCGAGCTCGTCCGCCGCGGCAACAAGGTCGTTTACGACCTGGGCGACAAGATCGTCAAGGTTTTTAACGAGACCAAGCCTGTCTCCGACGTGTTCAACGAGGCTTTGAATCTTGCCCGCATCAATGAGTGCGGCATCCGCAGCCCCAAGGCTCTCGAGGTTTCCCAGCTCGAGAACGCCAACGGCTGGGCGCTCGTGACCGAGAAGGTTCCGGGCACCACCCTTGCCGAGAAGATGACTGCCGAGCCCCAGCGCTTTGGTGAGTATCTCGAGATGTTCGTCGACCTCCAGATCGAGATCCACGGCTACACCTCCCCGCTGCTCAACCGTCAGCGCGACAAGTTCGCCCGCATGATCGACAGCCTTGATCAGCTCAATGCCACCACGCGCTACAACCTTCAGGAGCGGCTGGACGGCATGACCAAGGAGTTCAAGGTCTGCCACGGCGACTTCAACCCCTCCAACGTCATCGTCGGCGACGACGGCCAGCTCTATGTGTGCGACTGGGCACACGCCACCCAGGGCTCCCCTGCTGCCGACGTTGCCACCACCTACCTGCTCTTCGCCCTCAACAGCAAGGATCAGGCTGAGGCCTACCTGGAGCTCTACTGCGACCGCGCCGACATGCCCATGCAGGTCGTGCGTCAGTGGACGAGCATCGTCGCCGCTTCCGAGCTCGCTCGTAAGCGCAACGTGAACGATGAGTTCCTGAAGAACTGGATCGACGTCGTCGATTATCAGTAATATCTGAGCGATTTATTTCGCATCGGAGGCACAAGAAAACCCCGCAGCTCATATGGGCTGTGGGGTTTTCCTTTACCCATCGAGTTTATTCACGCAACAAAATAGACTGCTCCGCATCTCTTCCTAAGAGAGATACGGAGCAGTCCCGCAATTACATCTAATAGCAGAAACGTCGATTAACGGCGGGCCGCCTTAACAAGCTCGGCAACCTTGGCGACGACCTCGTCAATCGCCACGTCCTCGCGCTCGCCCGTGGCACGGTCCTTGAGCTCAACGGTGCCATTCTTAAGGCCACGCTTGCCAAGCACCACCTGATACGGGAATCCCATAAGGTCGTTATCGGCAAACTTAAAGCCGGGACGCTCGTCACGGTCGTCGACGACGACCTCGATACCCTCGGCGCACAAGCCCTCGACGATTTGGTCGCAGACGGTTGCGCACTCCTCCTTCTTGGGATCGAGCGGAATCACAGCGACCTCGTACGGGGCAACGGAAACCGGCCAGACGATACCGTGCTCGTCGTTGTGCTGCTCCACGACGGCAGCAAGCGAGCGAGATACGCCCACGCCGTAGCAACCCATGATAAGCGGCTTCTCCTTGCCGTCCTCGTCCATAAAGGTGGCGCCCATGGCCTCGGAATACTTGGTACCCAGCTGGAAGACCTGCGAGACCTCGATGCCGCGAGCAGCAGAGAGCGGCTTGCCGCAGTGCGGGCAGGGATCGCCGGCAACGACGGTTACCAGGTCGGCCCACTCGTCGACGGTAAAGTCGCGCTCGGGGCAGGCACCGGTAAAGTGATAATCGACCTCGTTGGCACCGCAGGCCCACTGCTTGGACTCGCGCAGGCTCTCGTCGCACACCAGGCGAATGCCCTCGGGCAGGTTAACCGGTCCGATAAAGCCCTTATGCAGACCGTAGGTCTGGAGCTCCTCATCAGTCATCATGCGATAGCCCTTGCCAAAGACATGCTCGGCCTTGCAATCGTTGAGCTCGTGGTCGCCCGGAACAATGGCCACGACCGGCTTGCCCTCGGCGTCGATGAGTGCCAGAGACTTGCGCGTGCCGTTCTCGGGGAAGCCGAAGAACTTTGCAACGGCCTCGATGGTGCCCATGCCCGGAGTCTCGACCTTGGTAAGCGTACCGTCGCCAGGACCCTCGGTCACAACGACTTTGGTGCTTGCCGCCTCGTCATCAGCAGCAAAGCCGCAATCATCACAGTAGACCAGCGAAGCCTCGCCGGCCTCGGCCAGCGCCATGTACTCGACGGAGGTGTCGCCACCGATCTCGCCAGAATCGGCGACGACGGGCAGAGCCTTGATGTAGCAGCGCTCGCAGATATTGGCGTACGCCTGCTTCATCTTGTCGTACTCCTCCTGCAGGCTCTCCTGCGTGGCGGAGAAGCTGTAGGCGTCCTTCATGATGAACTCGCGACCGCGCATCAGGCCAAAGCGGGGACGGAACTCATCGCGGAACTTGTCCTGGATGTGATAGAGATTCACCGGCAGCTGCTTGTAGGAACGCAGTTCATTGCGCACCAAGGAGGTCACGGTCTCCTCGTGCGTGGGGCCCAGCACAAACTCGCGGCCGTGGCGGTCATCAAAGCGCACGAGCTCCTTGCCATAGGCATCGATACGGCCGGACTCGCGCCACAGCTCGGCATCGACCATGATGGGCATCATGAGCTCCTGGGCGCCGGCAGCGTCCATCTCGTCGCGCACGATGTTCTCGATCTTGCGAATCGAGCGCCACGCGAGCGGCAGATAGGAATAGAGACCGGCGGCCTCCTTGCGGATCATGCCGGCACGGAGCAGCAGGCGATGGCTCGCAAGTTCGGCGTCGGCCGGATCCTCTTTGAGCGTCGGAGCATACAGCTTAGACATATACATTGCTCGAGTCATTTATTTCTCCTCAATAAGCTTGTCGACCTCGGCCATAAGCGCATCGACAATTTGGTCCTCAGCTACTTTACCAATGATCTGGCCGTGCGAAAAGAGCAAGGCCTGACCACGTCCGCAAGCAACGCCCAGGTCGGCATCAGAAGCCTCGCCGGGGCCATTAACGGCACATCCCATAACGGCGATGGAAAGCGGAGCGGTATAGTTCTTAAGCCGCTCGGTTACTTCCTCGGCGATAGGAATCAGGTTAACCTGGCAGCGGGCGCACGTGGGGCACGAGACAATCTCGGGACCGCGGCGACGCAGGCTCAGCGACTGCAAAATTCCCCAGGCTACCGGCGGCTCCTCGACCGGATCGGCCGTGAGCGACACACGCATGGTGTCGCCAATGCCCTCGGAAAGCAAAATACCCAAGCCTACAGAGCTCTTGATGGTGCCCTGGAGCTTGGTCCCCGCCTCCGTCACGCCCAGGTGAAGCGGAACGTGGGGAATCTCACGTGACAGGGCTCGATAGGTATCGAGCGTCGTTTGCACGCTATGGGCCTTGGCCGAAAGCACAATGTTCGTAAAGCCGCGATCCTCAAAGTGCTTGACGAAGCGCTCGCTCGACATCACGAGCTTTTCGGGCTGCGTGAGGTCGTCGCGCTCGGCAATATCTTGCTCAAGCGAGCCCGCGTTCACGCCAATGCGAATCGCACAGCCCGAGGCACCCGCAGCATCGATCACCGCGTCAACCTTGGCCCAATCGCCGATATTGCCGGGATTGATGCGCAGCTTGGCGGCACCGGCCTCAACGGCACCAATGGCGAGCTTATGGTTAAAGTGGATATCGGCGACAATCGGCACCGGAGACTCGACACAGATGGTGCGGAAGCCCTCAAGCGCGGCCTCGGAGGGCACGCTCACGCGCACGATATCGCAGCCAGCCTGCGCCAACGCGCACACTTGCGCAAGCGTTGCCTGGGCATCAGCGGTATCGGTGCAGGTCATAGATTGGACCACCACCGGCGCGCCGCCACCGATCTGCACGCCGCCCACATGCACGGGGCGCGTCAGCTCGCGAGGCAAAGGATGGGATAAAGACAATCCAAACACTCCCCTACAGAATAAATCGAAGGATGTCGGAACGAAGCATATAGACAAACAGCAGCGCAAAGAGCGCGATGCCCACATAGCTCACAATCGTCTGGACCTTGAGCGGAAGCTCGCGGCCCGCAATCTTTTGAATGATCTCGATGACTAGCTTGCCGCCATCGAGTGGCGGGATGGGCAGCAGGTTCATAAAGCCAAGCGAGAATGAAATGAGGGCGGCAAACGAAAGGAACGTGGCAGGGCCGGCAGCAGCAGCCTGTGAGGACATAACGCTAATACCCACGATCGAAGAGGACTGATCGAGAATCTCCATCGTATGCTGCGGCTGGAGCAGGCGCATCACGCCCTCCGCTGTCTGCACAACATAGGAGAACGACAGGCGAGCCGACGTGATGGGGTCTAAACGGACCACCTGCGTAGATGCATACACACCTAGGCGATCGTCCTCTTTGAGCGCAACCGTGGTCGAATGCTGCTTGCCGTCACGCTCGTACTCAATGGCGATATCGTCCTTACCGGCAGCCTTGCCGATGGCATCGTAAACGTCCATCCAGGTAGAGCACGATACTCCGTCGACCGAAAGAATCGCGTCGCCGCCCTCGATTCCCGCCGAGGCGGCAATCGAGCCTTCGTCAACCTGGCCAATCACATTGGTATCCACCGGCACGGTGACACCTGCGATGGAATAGATGCTCATAAGGAGCAAAAAACCCGTCAGGATATTGACGATAATGCCCGCAAGCAGCATAAAGGCACGCTTGACAAAGCCCTGGCCCAAATAGGTGTGCGAGCGCTCTTGCGCAAGGAACTCGGCCTCGCCGAACGGCAGCTCCCACACATCGCCCTCGGCAGTCGCATGTTCGCGATCGAAACGGCGACCATCAAAGGTGGTATAGCCTGCCGTGTCTCGCGGCAACGTCTGATATTTGGTGGGATAGTAGCTCGGCGAGGGCTTCTCCCCTCCCTCATACCAGGGCGCGATGGAGCCCCAGCCCAGCAAAAGGGCGCATGCCTCGAGCACAACCTCCTCGGAAAGCTCGAGCTCGACAGCAAGGTCGGCCACGGTCACGCGACCATGACGATAGATAGCCGCGAGCACGCGATCGGCGCACGAGACATCGGTCGGATCCATACCGCAGATGGCAGCGTAGCCACCCAGCAGCAGCGGGGTCACGCCAAACTTGGTTCCAATGCGACGCGACGTGTAATGGATGTCAAAGCGGCACGGCAGACCCAAAAAGAACTCGGTCACACGGACGCCGCAGGCACGCGCCGCCAAAAAGTGGCCGCCCTCGTGCAAAAACACGAGGACGGAAAGCATCAGCAGGCCCCAAAAGACCGATGAGAGAACGCTCAGAACAGTATCCATAAAACGAAAAAGCAATCCTTATGGGTTAGGAACGGGTTGCGGCGAGCACCTGCGCAGCCTTTTCACGCGCCCACGCATCGATGTCGCGAAGCTGCTCAAACGAATCGACCACCTGCATATCATGGGCGTCCATGCAGGATTCCACAATGCGATCGATATCGGTAAAGCTGCAGCCATCGTGCAGGAAGGCATCGACGGCGACCTCGTTGGCGGCATTGAGCACGCACGGCATGGTGCCACCCGTCTTGCCGGCACGCTCGGCCAGTGCCAGACAGCGGAAGGTATCCATGTCGGCAGCATCAAACGTGAGCTGCCCCAGCTCGCGGAAATCGATACGAGGCGCCGGAGTATCCCAACGCTCGGGATACGAGAACGCGAACTGGATGGGAATACGCATGTCGGATGCACCGAGATGCGCCATCACGGAGCCGTCGGCGAACTCGACCATAGAGTGAATCTTGGACTGACGCTGCACGACCACGTTAATGAAATCGAGGTCGCAGTTAAACAGATGCATGGCCTCAATGCGCTCCAGGCCCTTGTTCATGAGGGTGGCGGAGTCAATGGTGATCTTGGCACCCATGGCCCACGTGGGATGCGCGAGGGCATCGGCACGCGTCACGCGATCGAGCTCGTCGCGCGTGCGGCCAAAGAACGGACCGCCCGAGCAGGTGAGCCAAATGCAGTGGGCCTCGCGCGGGTTCTCCCCCAGATAGCACTGGTAGATGGCGGAATGCTCAGAGTCGACCGGAATAAGCTGGCCCGGTTGCGCCAACGGCATAAGCAAGTCGCCACCGACGACGAGGGACTCCTTGTTGGCAAGGGCAAGGCGCTTATTCGAGGTCAAGGCCGCATGGCTCGCCTCGAGACCGGCGGCGCCCACAATAGCGACGAGCACGCAGTCGTCATCGTCGCGACGCGCGAGCTCGCAAACCGCCTGCGCGCCAACGCCGAGCTGTGTGCCCTCGGGCAACTCCTGCAGCACGGCGTCATCGCCATGAGCGACATCGGCAACGGCAACCGCCGGAACCGAGAACTCGCGGGCAGCGGCAACGAGCTCCGAGGTGCTGGAATTAACGGACAGCGCCGTCACCTGCAGGCGATCGGCATGCTGGCGGCACACATCGAGCGCCTGGGTGCCGATAGAGCCCGTACAACCCAGGATGGCAACGCGAAGGCGTCCATCGGGGCCATACGTCGTCTGGAAGGACATTACAGCACGCCTCCAATCATCAGCAACAGCTGTGCGGTGATGCAACCGAAGATAAGCGAATCGCTACGATCGAGCATTCCGCCGTGGCCCGGGATAAGGTTGCCGGAATCCTTGACGCCCACACCGCGCTTGATGCGCGACTCGATAAGGTCGCCGATAACGCCCAGAATGGACACGACCACGCCGCACAGCAGCGCATAGGGCAGGCTGAGCTTGTAGAAGTGCGTCGCCCACAGGATGAGCCAAATCAAAACCGAGCCCAAGATGCCGCCGGCAAACCCCTCCCAGCTCTTTTTGGGGGAGATCTTGGGAACCATCTTGTGCTTGCCGATACGGCTGCCCACGATGTAGGCAAACGAATCGGAGACCCAAAGGGACGCGCAAACGCCCACTGAAAGCAGGGCGCCGGCAAAACCGGGCACGGCATCGCGCAGCAACACGATAGCCGACAGCATAAAGCCAGTGTAGATGGGACCCATGAGCGTCACGGCCACATCGGAGATGCGGGTACGCGGCGACCAGACATACCAAATGCCCACAGCGAGCATCAAGGCAAAAAGCAGGGCATTCAGCAACATCGAATCGCCCAACGCCGACAGCGGAAAGAGTACGGCGGCAGCGATACCCATGCGCTCGTTAGCCATCTTGCCATCGAGCCTTGTCATACGGAAAAACTCATAGCAGCACAGACCGCTCATGACAGAAACAAAGATGGCCGTGGGCACGATACCCAAAACCAGGCACAGGATAAAGACAACGGCGTAGACGATACCGGCGGCGGCACGGGTAATAAAGCCCGCCAACCACGAACCGGTGCCGCTCTTCGCTGCAGGCGCTCCCGCAGTGGCAGCCTTTCGCGCAGGCGCCGCGGAAACTGGCGTCTTGGGAGCAGATGCCTTGGGACGATCGGACACGATTAAGCCTCCTCGGTCTTGCTCAGTCCACCAAACCTACGGTCACGGCCCTGATAGGCCAAAATGGCGTCGACAAGGCCCCAACGATCAAAGTCGGGCCAATAGGTATCGGTGACGTAGAATTCGGAATAAGCCACCTGCCACAGCAGATAGTTCGAAAGGCGCAGCTCACCAGAGGTGCGAATCACAAGTTCGGGATCGGGAAGACCGGCGGTATAGAGGTGGGAAGCCACCATGTCGTCATCAATTGCGGCAGGATCGATCTTACCGGCGGCAGCGTCGGATGCGATCTGACGGACAGCGCGGGTAATCTCGGCACGCGCGCCGTAGTTGACGGCAAGCGCCAGCGTCATACCGGTGTGATCGGCGCACTCGGCAAGACCGCGCTCAAAAACGTCGCGAGTCTTCTTGGGCAGCGCGGAAATGTCACCCAAAAAGACTACGCGCACATTTTCGCGCTTCAGAAGCGGCAGCTCGTCGATAAACGTCTTGGCAAACAGGTGCATCAGAACGTTGACTTCGTGCTGCGGTCGATTCCAGTTTTCGGTCGAAAATGCATAGGCCGAAAGCACGTCGACGCCCAGGCGCACGCAGGCGGTAATGATCTCGCGCAGCGAGACGATACCCGCCTTGTGGCCCTCGGTGCGTGCAAGACCGCGCGACGTGGCCCAACGACCGTTGCCGTCCATGATGCACGAGATATGGTGCGGAATGTTATTGAGGTCAAGGTCGGAAAAACCGACGCCCGCAGGGGCGTCGGCAAAGTACTCGACCAGTTTATGCTCGTCGTATTGCACCTTAGATCTCCATGACCTCGGCTTCTTTTTCCTTCAGAAGCTCCTCGACCTTGGCGACATACTCATCGGTGTGCTTCTGGACCTTGGCCTGCTCGCGACGGACATCGTCCTCGGTGAGCTCCTCATCGCGCTCGAGCTTGTTGTTGAAGTCGC
The DNA here is from genome assembly GCA_019414045.1 of Collinsella sp. Taxonomy (GTDB): domain Bacteria; phylum Actinomycetota; class Coriobacteriia; order Coriobacteriales; family Coriobacteriaceae; genus Collinsella. Next base: position 43,532 of record DXMW01000013.1, read on the forward strand.
GACGGATGTTACGGATAGACACCTTGGCCTGCTCGGCGTACTCGCGGCACTCCTTGACGAGTTCGCGACGGCGCTCCTCAGTGGGGGCCGGGAACGGCAGACGAACGACGGTGCCATCGGAGTTGGGGGTAATGCCCAGATCAGAAGCGCCGATGGCCTTGACGATAGCGTTGATGAGCGCCTTGTCCCACGGCTCGATGAGCAGCATGTGAGCCTCGGGGGTCTTGACGGCGGCAACCTGCGTGACCGGCGTGGGGACACCGTAATAATCGACGGTGATGTCGGACAGAATGTTGGCGTTGGCGCGACCGGTACGGACCTTGGAGAAGTTATGCTTGAGGGACTCGAGCGACTTGTCCATATGGGCGGTGATGTTCTCTGCCATGCTTAATCCTCCTGATAGACGAGCGTGCCGACGGGCTCACCCGCGAGCGCGCGCTTGACGGTGTCCTCGCCATCGATGTTGAGGACCAAAATCGGCATACGGTTATCCTGGCACAGTGCCGTAGCCGTGGAATCCATAACCTGCAGACCGCGGACGAGAACCTCGTGATAGGTAATCTTGTCAAAACGGACGGCATCGGCGCACTTGACGGGATCCTTGTCGTAGATGCCGTCAACCTTGGTGGCTTTAATCAGAATCTCGGCGCCGATCTCGCACGCACGAAGAGCCGCGGCGGTGTCGGTCGTAAAGTACGGATTGCCCGAACCGGCAGCGAAGATGACGACGTTGCCCTTGGACAGATGGTTGATAGCGCGGCGACGAATATAGGGCTCGCAGATCTCGTTCATCTGGATAGCGCTCATCACGCGGCAAGGAACATCGTTGTGCTCGAAGGCATCCTGCAGGGCGAGCGCGTTCATAACGGTTGCCAGCATCCCCATGTAGTCGGCCTGAGCACGCTCCATGCCACCGGCAGCGCCTGCCATGCCGCGGAAAATATTGCCGCCGCCGACAACGACGCCGACCTCATGGTCAACGGCGAGCAGCTCCTTGACCTGCTTGGCAAGATGATCGGTAACCTTGGGGTCGATGCCATACTGGCCGTCGCCCATCAGTGCTTCGCCGGAAAGCTTAAGAAGCACGCGTTTATATCGGATGTCGGACAAAGCGATCCTCCTTTAATTAGACTCTCAATATGATATCAAAGGCTCTGATAAGAGCCATGAAAAAGCAGGCTGTGAGTAAAACCCACAGCCTGCTCATTACCAGCTACAAGAGCTTATTTACTCGCCACGGACCAGACGGTCAAAGGCAACGACGGTAATGGTGTCGCCGAGCTCCTTGGAGACCTGCTCAGCGTACTTCTTGATGGTGAGGGAGCTGTCCTTGATGAACTCCTGCTCGGTGAGCACGGACTGCTTGTAGAACTTCTCCAGACGGCCAACAGCCATCTTCTCCTGGATAGCCTCGGGCTTGCCGGACTCGGCAGCCTGGGCCATGTAGATCTGCTTCTCGTGCTCGACGGTCTCGGCCGGAACCTGATCGCGGGTAGCGCAGATCGGGGCGACGGCGGCAACCTGAAGGGCAACGTCGTGAGCGAAGGTCTTGAAGGACTCAGCCTGAGCGGTCACGGCCTTCTCGAAGGCGAACTCGACGAGGACGCCGATCTTACCACCCATGTGGATGTAAGAAGCGAGCGCGCCGTTCTCGGCCTTGCGGGCAGCGAAGCGGGAGATCTTCATGTTCTCGCCCATGATGTGAATCATCTCGGTGAGCTCGGAGGAAACGGTCTCCTCGCCCATCGGCTTCTCGAGCAGAGCATCGACGTCAGCAGGCTCGGTGGTAGCGACAACCTCAGCGACCTTAGAAGCAAAGCCGGTGAACTTGGCGTTGGAGCCAACGAAGTCGGTCTCGCAGGAGAGCTCGAGCAGAGCGCCGGTCTTGCCATCCTCGGAGACGAACGCGGCGACAGCGCCCTCGTTGGTCTCACGGCCAGCCTTCTTGGCAGCCTTGGCAAGGCCGTTCTTACGCAGAACGTCGACAGCGGCGTCCATGTCGCCGTCAGCCTCGACGAGAGCCTTCTTGCACTCCATCATCGGGGAGTCGGTCATCTCGCGGAGCTGCTTGACCATAGCGGCGGTAATCTGGGCCATTGTGGTTCCTTTCAAAGAGATGAAAAAGAATTAACTAAGACTGATTTACTCGGCCTTGGGCTCAGCGGCCATCTCGGCCTCGGAGACCTGCTCCTTACCGGAGCCAGCGAGGCAGGCGTCAGCCATGAGCTCGCACATAAGGGTGACAGCGGAGATAGCGTCATCGTTGCAGGGGATGCCGTACTCGACCTCGTCGGGATCGGAGTTGGTGTCGATCAGAGCGACGACGGGGATGTTCAGGCGCTGAGCCTCCTTGATGGCGTTCTCCTCGCGCTTAGTGTCGATGACGAAGAGAGCCTGGGGCAGACCCTTCATGTCGCGGGCGCCACCGAGGTTGGTCTGGAGCTTGGTGAGCTCCTTGCCGAGCACAGCCTGCTCCTTCTTGGGGAGCACTGCCATGCGGCCGTCCTCGACCATGGCCTCGAGCTCCTCCATGCGGTTGATGCGGGAGCGGATGGTGACGAAGTTGGTCAGCATACCGCCGAGCCAACGCTGGTTGATGTAGGGCATATTAGCGCGCTCAGCAGCGTTCTTGACGGCCTCCTGAGCCTGCTTCTTGGTGCCGACGAACAGCACGTTGCCGCCCTTGGCGACGTTCTTGACGAAGGTGTAGGCCTGGTCGGCGTCAAGGATGGTCTGCTTAAGGTCGAGGATGTAGATGCCGTTGCGCTCACCGAAGATGAACGGCTTCATCTTGGGGTTCCAGCGACGGGTCTGGTGACCGAAGTGGCAGCCGGCCTCGAGCAGGGTGCGGATATTAATCTTGGTAGCCATGTTAAACCTCCTGTGGTTTGCCTCCGCGCGGGGTCATCCTCCAAAACCAACCCGGACATGTGCTACCAAAGCCCGGGCACCACGGTATGAAGTAGCCGCGCGTGCGTGATAAAAACATGTTGCCGTGAAGCAACCCGATGAATGATAGCAGGAATGCATCTTCGTGCCAACCCGCAATCAAAACCACACACCTGAGTGCGGCGCGGGACGTCCCAGCCACTATTCGCCTCGGGGATGGGCTTGAGCCACGGCACGTTTGAGCCGATCGGGCGTGAGGTGCGTGTAGATCTGCGTCGTGGACAGGCTCGCATGACCCAGCAGCTCTTGAACCGAGCGCAGGTCCGCACCGCCCTCGAGCAAGTCGGTCGCAAAGGTATGGCGCATCGCATGCGGGGCGATGTCGGCCGGAATGCCGGCGAGTGTCGCCAGAGTATGGAACCGCCGCCTGAGCATGGCGGCACTCATGCGATTACCGCGCGCCGATATAAGCAGCGGATGCGGCCCGGTAGTGGGGTCACGGCGCTTTGCCTGAGCGAGCAACTCCGGCCGCCCCTCCTCAATATAGAGACGCGTCGCCTCGAGCGCGCGACGATACAGAGGGACGATACGTTCTTTGCTCCCCTTGCCCCGCAGGCGCAGCGTGCGTTCGGACCACACAATGGACTCCACATTGAGTGCTGCGAGCTCAGAGATACGGGCGCCCGAGGCATAGAGCAGCTCGAGCATCGCCGCATCGCGCAGTCCCGCGGGTGTTGAGGTATCAGGCGTCTTGAGCAGCGCCTCCACCTGTTGGGTCGTCAGCACACCGGGTAGATCGCGCGGGAGCTTGGGCGAGGAAATTGCCGAGACCACATCGCCCTCCACGACCCCCTCGGCAGCCATCCACCGATAGAGCGAGCGAATGGCAGACAGGTGTGCCGCAAGCGTTCGGGGAGCCACCTGCTCACGCGAAAGTTCGGCAAGATAGCGACGAATGGTGCGCACGTCGGCAGCGAAAGCATCTATATCCTCACGCTCGCACCAGGCAGCAAAACGCTCCAGCCTCGAGCCATAGGCCGTCACCGTGTTGGGAGAAAGTCCCTCGACACGTGAGATATAGGCGATAAACGAGTCGACGGTGTCGTACAGGTCAAAGGCTATGACCGGTCACCTCCAAACAAATCGGGGCGAGTGGCCAGATAGGCATCAAGGGCCTCGAGCGCACGGTCCGCATAGGCCTGGTAGCGGTCGCGCTTGCTGCGGCGCTTACCATCCTCGAGTGGCGGCACCAGGCCAAAGTTGACATGCATAGGCTGATAGCCCACGGTGGCAGGATCGGTCGCATAGCCCACGAGCGCACCCAGGGCGCCCACACGCGGCAGCTCGACGCCCGCGGCCCCGATAGCCTCGGCATAGGTGTTGAGCGCCGCGAGCAGACCCGTCGCCACGGCTTCCATGTACCCCTCGGTGCCGGTGATCTGACCGGCCAGGCGCACGCCGGTGCCGGGCACGGCAAAGGTGCCATCGAGCACGTGCGGGGCGTCGACAAAGGTATTACGGTGCATGACACCGTAGCGGAAGAACTCAGCGTTCTCCAGGCCCGGCACCATATGGAAGACGCGCTTCTGCTCGCCAAAGGTCAAGTTGGTCTGGAAGCCCACCAGGTTATAGGCGGTCTTCTCCTTATTCTCGGCACGCAGCTGAATCGCCGCCCAGGGACGACGACCGGTTCGCGGATCGGTGAGGCCGACAGGCTTCATGGCGCCAAAGCGAATGGCGTCCTTGCCGGTGCGCGCAACTTCCTCGGCAGGCTGGCAGGCCTGGAACAGATCACCGCCCTCAAAGTCCTTGAGCACCACGCGGTCGGCCGTGGTAAGCGCCTCGATAAAGGCCTCGTACTCCTCCTTATTGAGCGGGGCGTTGAGATAGTCGCCGCTCCCCTGCTCCTCGTAGCGCGACTGCGAGAACAGCACGTCCATATCGAGCGTGGAGGCATCGACGATCGGCGCCGCGGCATCGAAGAACGCAAGGGCGTCGCCACCGACGAGCTTCATGACCTCTTCGCTCAGCGCCGGCGAGCACAAGGGGCCGGCGGCAATGACCACGTGACCTTCGGGAATCTGCGTGACCTCGCCGTGAATGATCTCGATATTGGGACGGGCGGCAACCTCGGCCTCGACAAACTCGGAAAACTTGACGCGGTCGACCGCCAAGGCGCCACCGGCGGGAACAGCGGCGCGATGGGCGCAATCGAGCAGGACTGAACCCATGCGCTCAAGCTCGGCCTTCAGCAATCCAGCCGCGGAATCCGGACGGGTCGACTTAAACGAATTGGAACAGACGAGCTCTGCCAGGTGATCGGTATGGTGGGCCGGGGAGCTAACCTGGGGGCGCATCTCGCACAGCCTTACGGCGAACCCGCGATCTGCCAGCTGAATCGCGCACTCCGAACCCGCCAGACCGCCACCGATAACCGTCACCTGATCAAACAGCATCTGCAAACACCTTTCTAATTGACATGTTTTCCATTGTGACCGAAGGGTGTCTGAGCGTGAAGGGCAAACTTGGAGGGCGCATACCTTCCATCCATCATGCGCTCGATAAGACCCTCGAGCTCAAGCGAACCCAGGAGTTTGAGTACGCCGACGGCATCGAGCGAGACGAGCGCCGCGATGTCGTCGACCTTGAGCGGAGAGGCGATGAGCGCATGCATCACGGTCTGCTGTGTTTGATCCAGGTCGGCAATGCCGGGAGCATCGGGGCGCGAGTAGCGCAGGGTGCCGTAGATGCGTGAGATAGCCATCTCGATAGATTCCTCGTCGATGATGCAGCAGGCACCGTTCGCAATGAGGTAATTCGTGCCACGCGACTCGGGCGATAGGATCGACCCCGGCACGGCAAGAAGTTCTCGCCCCAAATCCATAGCAGCCTCGGCTGTAGAAAACGTCCCGGAAGGCATACCCGCCTCGGATACAAAGAGGGCTTGCGACAGGGCCGCGATCACGCGATTGCGGCGCGGAAAGGCAAACTTGCGCGGACCCATGCCCCACGGGGAGATCGACACGACCGCGCCGCCCGTATCGAGTGTGCGCGTGATGAGGCCAGCACTCGAGCGCGGATAGACCACGTCGGCGCCCGTCCCCAGCACCACGACGTGTTTGCCGCCGGAATTGACCGCAGCCCAACCCGAGGCCTGGTCACAACCGACCGCGCCGCCCGAAACTACCGTCACGCCCGCCTCGACCGCAACCTTTGCCGCAAGCTCTGCCACGGCAAGACCATACGGAGAGGCCTTGCGCGCGCCGATGATGGAGAGCGCGGGCGTCGAAAGCACCTCGGGGTTGCCGCGCACATAGAGTGTCTGGGGCACATCAGAAAGCTCCAAAACGGTCTCGGGATACAACGTGTCACCTGGATGCAGCTCGAAGGTCCCCTCGGCCATCATTGGTCCCTCCTTCCCTGGTACATCGCCGCCTCGAGCACGTGGTCCTGCGTCACTTGCTCGCTCTCGGCGACATCTGCGATCGTGCGCGCAATGCGAACCAGGCGCACGATGCCGCGGCCCGTGAGATGCGTGCGCTTCGACAGGCCGAGCACACACTTCTCCGCCGCATCATCGAGCTCAAAGGTCGAAACGACGCCGTCAATGGACCGTGTCTCGTCATCCTCAGCCTCGGCATCAGCATCGTCCATACGGGATTCGCGCCAAGCGCGAAAAGCGCGACCGCGCACAACGTAGTCACGTAACTCAGCTGACGACATACCCTCCGCGCCCTCGATAATCACCTGAGGGTCGGGACGGGTCACATCGATCATCATGTCGATACGGTCGGCCAAAGGACCGCGCAGTTTAGACCGATAGCGCTCGACCATCGCCGCCGAGCAGCGACACGGTACCTCACGATCGCCCAAAAAGCCGCAGGGGCAGGGATTGCTCGCAGCCAGCAGCTGAAAGCGCGACGGGAAGGTAAAAGCCCCGTCGACGCGTACGATCCTCACATAGCCGCGCTCGATGGGCTGACGCAGCGTCTGCAGCACACCCGTGGGAAACTCGGCAAGCTCGTCCAAAAAGAGCACGCCGCCATGAGCAAGGCTGATCTCACCCGGGTGCACCGGGCGCCCACCGCCGATAAGACCTGCGGTCGAAATACTGTGATGGGGACTGCGGAAGGGCCGGTGCCCCGCCAACAAGCCATCAATGTTCTCACCCAAAACCGAATGGATGCACAGCGCCTCCTGTTGATCCTCAACGGAAAGCTCGGGCAGGATGCCGGTCATACGACGCGCGAGCATCGTCTTGCCCGATCCCGGGGACCCGATCATGAGCAAGCCGAGTTCTCCTGCCGCCGCAAGCGCCATGCCGCGTTTAGCGACTTCCTGCCCCAGCACGTCGGCATAGTCGAGCTCAGGCTCAAAGGTCGCCTCGACGCCCTCGGAATCCAGATAGTGCCGAGCCGCCTCGCCCATGCCATGGGCAAGCTGAGACAAATGATCGATGAATCCGCAATCCACGCCCGCAAGCGGCACATGCTGATCGGACCTGCCGGCGATAAAGGACAGCCCCATATCACGCGCCAATAGCTGAAACGCCACCTCGCCCTTGACAGGAAGCACCGTACCGTCCAAGCCAAGCTCGCCGGCGATAAGGCAGCGATCGAGGTTGTCACGGGAAATCTGACCATCGGCCGCTAGAACCGCGATGGCGATGGGCAGGTCAAAGCCGCTACCGGTCTTGCGGATATCGCCGGGTGCCAGGTTAACGGTAATGCCCGAGCGCGGGATCTCAAAGCCGGCCGAGCGCTGCGCACCGGATACGCCCGCGCGACTCCATCACCTCCATACTCGGAATGCCGAGCATCTGGATGCCCGGAACGCCGCCGGCAAGCGAGACCTCGACCGTGACGTGAATCGCCTCGACGCCACGGATGCAGGCCGCGTGAACGGCAAACGTCTCGAACGCCATCACGACACCTGCCAATCGAACGCGTTGTACTGGTGCTCGATCTCGGCGATATGCCCGCCGCGAATGGTGACGCCCACGGCATCGAAGCGAATCGCCTTGAGCGGATAATGCTCCATGAGATAGCAACTTGCGATGCGGCGGTAGCGGCGTTGCTTTTGGGCGTCCACGGCCTCCTCGGGAAAGACCCGCGTGCTGCAATCCAGTGCGACGCGTCTGGTCTTGACCTCGGCCATCACCACGACATCGTCGAGCTCATCGAGCAGCACCAGATCGGCCTCGCCCTCGGAGCAACGATAACCCTGCTCCAGCAAGGTGTAGCCGCGCTCGTTAAAGTAGTCGATGGTGATCAGCTCGCCCAGCATGCCCAGCTCGCGGGGACTGAGTCCCTTGATAAACTCGGGCGTCATCGCCCCGCAGTCGAGCTCGCCGTTTTCCCAACGCTCCTTGAGCTGCTGCGTCTTGCTCTTTTTGCTTGCGGCACTCATGGGGTCTCCTTTCCCGCACACTGCATTGCCCCGATGATGAGGGCACCTTTCATGCGGGTAAGTACCGGAAGCAAACCAAAAGCTGACCAAATGCCGTCAAAAAACGGGCCGTACGCAGCAATGCTGTTGCATACGGCCCGCTACCAGCAGGTTTATAAAACCCCTGAGGTCCCTGTCTCCACAATTGACCTAGAAAAGGCGCTCAGTCTGCAGAAAGTTTCCGCAAAAGCTCACGCGGTGCAGTGGACAAAGTCCATGTTTGCGAATGGCCTCGATGTGCTCGGGGCTTGCGTAGCCTTTCGATTCGGCCAAATGGTACTCGGGATACTCGGCATCGTACTCGACCATCATCTCATCACGCGTGACCTTGGCCATGATGGACGCCGCGGCGATACAGGCGATCTTGGCATCGCCCTTCACCACGTCGCGCTCGTTGGGAACGGCGCCCAAGGGGTTACCGTCCATAAGCACGCAATCGGGCTCGAGCCCCGTATCGGCCACGGCGCCCGCGACAGCGGCTCGAATGGCGCGGGCCATGCCCATCTCATCGATATCCTTAGGCGCGATATGGCAAAAACCAATTGCCGTCGCCACCTCGGCAATCTTCACTGAGAGCAACTCGCGGCGCGCCGGCGTGAGCTTTTTGGAATCGTTGATGCCCCAGACGCGTGGCTCCATAGGAAGGCAGACGGCGCATACCGTCAAAGGACCGGCCACCGATCCGCGACCCACCTCGTCGACACCAACGACTACCCCATCGCCGCCAAGCTCATGCATAAGCTCGTACATGTCATTGACGCGCTCGCGCTCGGCAAGTTCCTTGGCATGGCGCTTAAGAGCACGCTCGCAAGCCTTGATCACCTGCTGGCGCGGGTCCTCGCGATAATGCTCCACGAGGGCGGGGATCTCCTCAAACGTAGCGCTCGCCAACTCACCGGCAACCTGCGATGCCGAAACCGAGCTCGTCATATTGGCCATACCAGGCCCTCCTTGCATGCAAATCAGATAAAAAGAAGGGCCACCCGAAGGTGACCCTTGTGTCCAAACGAGTGGACAGACGCTGCGATCTTCTTAGCGCTTCTCGGGGATGCGAGCAGCCTTGCCCACCTTGTCGCGGAGGTAGTACAGCTTGGCGCGACGGACGCGACCATGACGAACGACCTCGAGCTTGGCGATCTTGGGGCTGTGAAGCGGGAAGGTACGCTCAACACCGACACCGAAGGACATCTTGCGGACGGTGAAGGTCTCGCGGGCACCGGCGCCGGCCATGCGGATGACGTCGCCCTGGAAGACCTGAATGCGCTCGCGGTCGCCTTCCTTAATGCGGTAGTGAACCTTGACGTTGTCGGCGACGCGAACCTGAGGAATGTCCTCGCGGATCTGCTGACGCTCGATTGCGCGGATGTAATCCATGTGCAATTCCTTACTCTTCTAGAGGTGCCGTACCACCTTGGCCGGCACGTAGTTGAACAAACGTATTCGAGTATACACGTGCGGGTTTCTGCTGCAAGAACATTTTTTCACGCAGACAAAAAGACAAAACCCGCACATGATAACCGCCCGTCTCACGAATGAGACGGGCGGCATGAAGGGGGCTACGCTAGGCGTCTAAACCCAAAACGTTAGGCGGAACGCTTGGCCTCGAGCTTGGCCTGAGCGGCAGCCAGGCGCGCGAGGGGCACGCGATAGGGCGAGCAGGACACGTAGTCCACGTCGGCCACGTTAAACAGGCCCTTGATGGACTTGGGGTCGCCGCCGTGCTCGCCGCACACGCCAAAGTGCATGTCGGGATTGGTGGCGCGGCCCTTCTCGACGGCCAAGCGCACGAGCTCCAGCACCGCCGCGTCGATGGTCTCGAAGGGGTTGTCTTTCAGAATCTTTTTATGCATGTACAGCGGGATGAACTTGGCCTCGGCGTCATCGCGCGAGAAGCCAAAGGTCGTCTGGGTGAGGTCGTTGGTGCCAAAGCAGAAGAAGTCGGCATGATGGGCGATCTCGTCAGCGACCATGCAGGCACGCGGCAGCTCGAGCATCGTGCCCACGGGAATATTGAGCTCGACGCCTTCCTCGGCGGAAACCTCGGCGATCACGCGCTCGATAACCTCGCGGGTCTGGACATGCTCGGCCGTGATGGAAACGAGCGGAACCATGATCTCGGGGCGCGGGTCGACACCCTCCTTGATAAGGCGGGCAGCGGCCGTGGCGACGGCGCGAACCTGCATGAGCGGCAGATCGCCAAAGACGACGGACAGGCGCACGCCGCGCAAGCCCAGCATGGGGTTGGACTCGACCATGCCGTCAATGCGACGCAGGCGGGCGCGCAGGGCAGCGAGCTCCTCCTCGGGAGCGCCGGCGGCCTCCTTCTTGGTGATGGCGACCTCGAGCTCGCGAGGATTATCCAGGAACTCATGAAGCGGCGGATCGAGCAGGCGGACGACCACATCGCGACCGGACATGGTCTTGAACATCGCCAGGAAGTCCTCGGTCTGAACCTTGAGCAGGTCGGCCAGGGCCTGCTGCTTCACGGCCTCATCGTCAGACAGGATAAAGCTCTGGATGATGTTCTTGCGATCGCCCAGGAACATGTGCTCGGTGCGGCACAGACCGATGGCCTCGGCGCCAAACTCGAGCGCGAGTGCAGCATCCTCGGGGTTGTCGGCGTTAACGCGCACGTGGTTGGCGTGGCCGCAGGTCTCGTCCAAACGGATCTCATCAGCCCAAGACAGGATGGTGTCCAGGTCGCCGGTGAGCTCTGCAGAGACCAGGTCGACCGCGCCGTCGACGACGATACCCTGGGTGCCGTCGATGGAGATGACATCGCCCTCGCGCAGCACGCGGTCGCTGCCCTCGATGCGCACGACCTTCTCTGCCGCGTCAATGTGGAAGCGCTCAACGCCGCAAACGCAGGGCGTACCCATGCCGCGGGCGATAACGGCGGCATGGCTCGTCTTGCCACCGTGGCTGGTCAGGATGCCCTCGGCGGCGACCATGCCCTTCAGGTCGTCGGGGTTGGTCTCCCAGCGGACCAGAATGACCTTGTGGCCCTCGGCGGAACGCGCGACGGCGTCATCACTCGAGAACACGACCTCGCCCACGGCGGCACCAGGGCTGGCGTTAAGGCCGCTGGCCAGGGCCTCGTACTTCTTGGAGGCGTCGAACTGCGGGTGCAGGAGCTGGTCGAGCTGCGCGGGATCGATGCGGCTCACAGCCTCCTCGCGGGTGATGAGGCCCTCCTCGACCATTTCGATAGCAATGCGCAGGGCGGCAGTGGCGGTGCGCTTGCCCACGCGGGTCTGGAGCATCCAGAGCTTGCCCTGCTCGATGGTAAACTCGATATCGCACATATCGCGGTAATGGTCCTCAAGCGTCAGGAAGACACGCTCAAGCTCCTCACCTGCGGACTCGAGGCCTGGGGTGGTCTTGAGGTCGGCGATGGGCTCGGTGTTGCGGATGCCGGCGACGACGTCCTCGCCCTGGGCGTTGACCAGAAAGTCACCGTAGAACTCCTTGGTTCCGTCGGCCGGGTTGCGCGTAAAGGCGACGCCGGTCGCCGAGGTCTCGCCCTTATTGCCAAAGGCCATAGCCTGGACGTTGACGGCGGTGCCGAGCTCATCGGAAATGCCATGCTGCTTGCGGTAGATGCAGGCGCGCTCGTTCATCCAGCTGCCAAAGACGGCCTGGATGGCAAGGCGCAGCTGAAGCTCCGGGTCGTGCGGGAAGACGGGCTTGCCGTCAGCGACCTCGAGCTCGGGATACAGGGCAGCCTCGACGTTGTCGGAGAAGATGCCCTTGAAGGTCTCGGCGAGTTCCTGCAGGTCCTCAGCCGAAAGCTCGGAATCGACGCGAACGCCGGCGACCAGGCGGGCCTGGGTCAGGGCATTCTCGAACAAGTCGGCATCGACACCCATGACGACGTTGGAGAACATCTGGATAAAGCGGCGGTAGCTATCCCAGGCAAAGCGCGGGTTTTGCGTCTGGGCGATAAGGCCCTGGACGGAATCGTCGTTGAGGCCCAGGTTGAGAACCGTGTCCATCATGCCGGGCATGGAGAACGGAGCGCCCGAGCGGACCGACACGAGCAGCGGATCGGAGGCATCGCCGAGCTTCTTGCCGCAGCGGGCCTCGAGGTCGACCTCGGCGGCAACGATCTCGTCGAGCGCGCCCTCCGGCCACACGTTGCCGGCGCCGGAGTACTCAACGCAAGTCTGGCAGGTAATGGTAAAGCCACCGGGAACCGGCAGGCCGATACGGCTCATCTCGGCAAGGTTAGCGCCCTTGCCACCAAGCACGAAGTTCATGGACTTGTCGCCCTCGGTGACACAGGTGCCCTGGGCGTCGGTTCCAAAACGGTAAACCCTCTTGCAATCGCTCACGATACTTCCCCTTCCATGCGCTCTCGCGCGCGACCGTGGTAACGAATCGACCCGCCGGATGCGGGCCGTGAGGGAACTATACGGCGGGATTTGAACGGGCTTGAGCAGAGGATACGCGGTTTGGTAAACGTGCTAAAACTGGCGGTAAACGGTAGGTAAAGGTGGTTACCTTATGAAGATACCACTGTAAGAAAGTGCAGGTCAGATGCGATATTTTTGCTAAATCGCTTTATCAAAATGCTGCTACTATTAGGCTCGACGGGCGGCGCGGCGGGCACGGGCTTCTTGGATTTCCTCCAAGTGGCTAATGATCTCGGCAGCGCTTTCCTCGATGGCCTTGCCGTCGGTACGCACCACAAAGCAGCCCAGGCGCTTCATGAGGGCACGGGCTTCCTCGAGCTCGCTGCGAACACTCTCAGGCTCGGCATAGGAGCCGGCGACGGCGCGCGCGTAATCATCGCCTAAGCGGCTATCGCGAATTTCAGAAATAACGTCGACGGTTGAAACCAGGCCGAACAGGCGCATCGGGTCAACCTCGTAAATCGACTTGGGCGGCTCCATGCCATGCGCCAGTGGGACATTGGCGACCTTGTAGCCCTGATAGGCTAAATACATCGACAGCGGCGTCTTGGATGTACGCGACACACCCAGCAGCACGATATCGGCACCCGACAGATCGTCGCAACCACGACCGTCATCGTGCTCAACGAAATACTCCATGGCCTCGATACGATGGAAATAGCGGTCATCGGTCTTGTGAATCACGCCCGCAACGCACTTGGGCGGCACACCGATGAGCGACGACAGCACGGCAAGCGTCGGGCCGATCAGGTCGACCGAACGGATATGCAGCATACCCAGGTAATCGAGCACGCGGGCGCGAAGCGCCGGATCGACAATGGTATGGAACACGGCGACATCGCGATGGTCGGCATCGACGCGCGGCCCCACAAATGACTTGACCTGCTCCACCGAGGTCACCTTGGGCAGGCGCAAGAGACGAAAAGCCCCTTCATCAAATTGCCCGGACGCCGCAAGCACCACCTCACAAGCGGTATCGCCGAGCGAATCGGAGATAACGATAACGGTGGGACGAGCGGTGACCGGGCAATCCATGCGGGGCTCCTTTTGCGCTTATGCGCAGGCTGGCTTACTTTTTGCGGGCAAGCTCACCGATGTTGGCGATGCCGGAGAAAACGGCCTCGAAGCGGTTGAGCAGCTTAAGGCGATTATCGCGAAGCTGCTCGTCCTTGTCCATGACCATGACCTCATCGAAGAAACGGTCGATGGGCGCACGCAGGGCGGCGAGGGCGGCAAATGCGGCCGGGTAGTCCTCGGCAGCAAGGGCGGCATCGACGGCAGTCTGAGCGGCCTCGGAGGCGTCGGCAAGCGCAAGCTCAACCTCGCCCATCAGGGCGCGGTCGTACTCCGCACCCAGCTCGGGCTTGGAGATATGCGCGGCGCGGGCATAGGCGGTCGCCAGGTTGTCGAACGTCTCAGCGTCGTTCTTGCGGGCCTCGTCGAGGGCGGCGCAGCGGGCGAAGAAGACGGACGGGGCGATAATGTGCACCGCGGAGACGGCGGCGACGGTATCGGCCGGGATCTTTTCGTCGCGGGCCATGCTCACCAGGCGGCCATGGAAGAAGTCACGAACCTGCTGGGCGACCTCGGCGGCGTCGAACTCAATGCCCTGCTCGCTATAGAGCTCGAGCGCAAAGTCGATGAGCGACGTAGGATCGATCGACAGACGGTCGCGCAGGATGTTGATGATACCGATAGCGGCACGACGCAGCGCGTAGGGATCGGAGGAGCCAGTCGGGGGCTCGCCGATGGCAAAGATACCGGCGATGGTATCGAGCTTGTCAGCGCAGGCCACGATGCAGCCAGCGGTGCCCTCTGGCAGCTCGTCGCCGGCAAAGCGGGGACGATAATGATCGCGAATGGCGTGGGCAACCTCGTCGTTCTCCCCCATCGCGGTCGCGTAATAACCGCCCATCACGCCCTGCTGGCTCGTGAACTCGACGACGGCGTTGGACACCAGGTCTGCCTTGCACAGGTGCGCGGCGCGAGCAGCGTCGGCGGCAAGATGGGCGCCCAGGTGAGCCTCGCGGGCGATGGCGAGCGCGAGCTGCTCGATGCGCTCGGACTTGGCGAGCACGCTGCCGAGCTTCTCCTGGAAAGCGACCTTGGACAGGCGCTCACGGAACTCGTCGAGGGAGATCTTCAGGTCCTCCTCGTAGAAGAACTTAGCGTCGTCCAGACGGGCGCGCACGACGCGCTCGTTACCGTCGATCACGCGCTCGGCGTTCTCGGGCTTGCTGTTGGAGACGACCACGAACTCACGCGTAAGCTTGCCCTCGCCGTCATAGATCGGGAAGTAGCGCTGGTTGGTGAGCATGGACTCGCAGATGATCTCGTGCGGGACCTTGAGGAACTCCTCGTCGAAGGTACCGACGAGCACCGTCGGCCACTCGCAGAGGTTAATGACCTCCTCAAAGACCTTCTTGGGCGTGTCGACATGGCAGCCGGGGCGAGCGGCCTCGACCTCGGCGATACCGGCAAGGATGGCCTCACGACGACGCTCGGCAGAAAGCACGCCGGCGTCCTCGAGCACCTGCTCGTAGACGGCGGGGCTAGCGACAACATGGTCACCGGGGCCAAGCACGCGATGGCCACGCGTGGTGTTGCCGCTCGTCACGTCGGCAAACGACACAGGCACAATATCCTCGCCCAGAAGGCAGCAAATCCAGCGGACCGGACGCACGAACGTCGCGTGCTCGTGCCCCCAGCGCTGGCTGCGGTAGTTGGGCCACTGCAGGCCGGCGATAGTCTTCTCGCACAGGGCCGTCAGGATCGGGGTAGCCGGTGCGGAGGGAATGTTCTTCTCGGCGAACACATACTCGCGGCCGTCGGTGTCCTCACGACGGACCAAGTCCTCGGCAGCCACACCGAACTTACGGGCGAAGCCCTGGGCGGCCTTGGTGGCGTTGCCGTCGGCATCAAAGGCAATGTTTGCCGCGGGGCCGCGCTTGACCTCGTGAACCTCATCGGTCGCAGTGGCGACGTTGGCCACGAGCGCAGCCAGACGACGCGGACTCGAGATCACGCGGACCTCGCCATGGGCCAGACCGGCCTCGTCGAGGCCCTTGGCGATCATGGTGCCAAGCTGCTTGACAGCATTGTTCAGCGGTGCGGAGGGCATTTCCTCCGTACCGATCTCAAACAGGAAATCCTTAGCGTCTGCCATGGCTTACGCCACCTCGCCTTCCTGGTCGGCATTCTCGTTGACTCCGGCGACCTCGGCCATGTAGGCCTCGCAGCACGCCTTGGCGACGGCGCGGACGCGCAGGATGTAGTTGGCACGCTCGACCGCGGACAGGGCGCCACGGGCATCGAGCAGGTTGAAGGCATGGCTGCACTTCATGACGCAGTCGTACGCCGGCAGCGGCAGTTTGCGCTCCAGGCAGGAATGGCACTCGGCCTCGTAGTCGTCAAACTTCTGACGCATCATCTCGACGTTGGCGACCTCAAAGTTATAGGCACTGAACTCGCGCTCGTTCTCGAGGAACACGTCGCCGTAGGTCATGGGCGTGCCATCGGGCAGGTAGCTCCACACCAGATCGTAGACCGAGTTGACGCCCTGGGCGTACATGGCGATACGCTCCAGGCCATAGGTAATCTCGACGGGCACGGGGTCGACCTCGATACCGCCCACCTGCTGGAAGTACGTAAACTGCGTGACCTCCATGCCGTTGAGCCAGACCTCCCAGCCAAGGCCCCAGGCGCCCAGGGTCGGGCTCTCCCAGTCGTCCTCGACAAAGCGGACGTCATGGTCGTTGGGGTCCAGGCCAATGGCGGCCAGCGAACCCAGGTAGAGCTCCTGGGCGTTGACCGGCGACGGCTTGATGAGCACCTGGAACTGATAGTAGTGCTGCATGCGGTTAGGGTTCTCGCCGTAGCGGCCGTCGGCGGGACGGCGGCAAGGCTGCGCATAGCAGGTGCGCCACTCGGCGGGACCGAGCGAGCGCAGCGTGGTCGCGGTATGGAAGGTACCGGCACCGACCTCGGAGTCATAGGGCTGCATAATGACGCAGCCCTGCTCGCCCCAGTACTGCTGGAGGCGCAGGATGATGTCTTGGAAGGAAAGCGATGAAGCGTTCATGCCTCTAATATCCCCTCGTCGAAACGATTACACGGTTAGGTACTGTACTATAGCGGTTTTTAGTCGATAGCGCCGATGCGGTTGAGCGGCCAGTAGCGCACAAGCGCCACAGCGATCAAATCAGAGCGATCGACGGGACCAAAGTAGCGCGAGTCGGCAGAGTTTTCGCGGTTGTCGCCCATCACCCACACGCACCCGTCGGGAACGGTGTAGGGATAACTCACCTGGGCGCCAGGCGCTTGGACCGAAAGCGGCCAGCTCATGCCCGTCGTATAGTCCTCGTCGAGCGCCTGGCCGTCAACGACGACCTTGCCGTCCTGAAGGTCGACCGTCTGGCCGGCCGTGGCGATGACGCGCTTTACCAGCACGTCATGCTCGGATGTGGCATCGGGGTTGTGAAACACCACGATATCACCCTGTTTGACGGGCTGACCGAGCTCGAGGCTCACCTTTTGTGCCAGGATCTGGTCGCCAATCTCGATCGTGTCCTCCATGGAGCCGGTGGGTACCACAAAGGGCTCGACCACAAAGGTGCGGATCAGGAAGGTGGCCACGAGCGCGATCGCGATGACCGCGACCCACTCAAAAGCGCCCCTCAACGCGGAATGCTGCGATGGAACCATTCTCACTCCTCGCTCTGCGAATACGAAGCGTCCAGAATCTCCTGCGCGTATGCGCGCTCCTGGGGCGTAAGCCGTGCCGTCTCGATCAGGTCGGGACGCCAGCGGCAGGTGCGCTCGATGGCATTCTTACGGCGCCAGGCGTCAACCTTGGCATGGTCACCGCTCACGAGCACCGGCGGCACGCCCTCGCCGTTGAATTCAGCAGGGCGAGTGTACTGCGCATACTCGAGCAGGCCTCCGTCCTCGGCGGTCGAGAACGACTCGTCCACGTTGCTCATCTCGTCACCAAGGGCGCCGGGAATCAGGCGTACGACGGCATCGGCAACGACCATAGCGGGAAGCTCGCCGCCCGTGAGCACGTAATCGCCGATCGACAGGCGCTCGTCGGCATACGCATAGGCACGCTCGTCGACACCTTCGTAACGGCTGCACACAAACACCAGGCGCTCGCTTTTGAGCAGGCGCTCGGCCACATGCTGCGTAAAAGGCTCGCCGCACGGGGTGAAGAACACCACCGTCGGCTTGGGGCCCTCCGCGCTAATGGCCTCGATGGCCTCGGCGATAGGCTCGACCTTCATGAGCATGCCCTGCCCGCCGCCGTACGGCTCGTCATCGACGGTACGATGGCGGTCGTGCGTCCAGTCGCGCAGGTTATACGCCTTAAAATCAAAAAGGCCGGCCTTGCGGGCGCGGCCCAAAATCGATGTGGACATGACGGGCTCAAACATCTCGGGAAAGACCGAAAGGGTCTCAATCAGCATGTTGTCCTCCCTACTTGTCCATATCGATCAGGCCGTCCATAACGTGGACGGAAATTGTTCCTGTGTCGGGAAGATCGAGCACAACCTGCTCGATCACGGGAATCAGTACCTCGCCGTACCGATCGCCCTCGACAACCCAAACATCGTTAGCGGGCGTCGACATGATCTCGACGATCGTACCGAGTGAACCGAAGCGCTCGTCGACCACCTCGCGACCCATCAGGTCGGAATAGGCGGCGTCGAGTGAATCGAGCTCATAATCGTCACGATTTGCCAACACATAGCATCCCGTGATGCCCTCGGCGGCCGTCAAGTCGTCAATGCCCTCAAACGAGACCAGATCGCCATCGCCCGTATCGGTGACGGACACGACCGTGCAAAAGCGGTCGCGCTTGAGCGCCGGCGGCGTCAGGGCGACGCGCATACCCGGCTCTAATACAGAAGGAAGCCCCCGCAGCGGCTGCGCGAGGACCTCCCCCTTCCTTCCGTGCGGCTTGACCACACGGGCGATGTTTTTGTACTGGGACCTCAAGGTCCTAGCCCAGAACCTCTACCTCGACAGCAGTGTCGAGGCGAGCGGCCAGTGCACGGGCGAGCGTGCGAATGGCCTTGATGGTACGGCCACGACGGCCGATGACCTTAGCGACGTCATCCTCGGCGACCGAAACCTCGATCGTAGAGGCGTCGTCACCATCGATGACCTCAAGGCTCACGGAATCCGGGTCGTCGACGATCTGAACAACGAGATATTCGACGAGATCGGCGATGCGATCTGAGAGCATTGCCTCACCCTCGAGCTGTGCAGCGTCAACCTCAGGCACGATTTACTCCTCGGCGCCCTCAGCGGCCTCAGCGGCAGCCTTAGCGGCCTCGGCCTCTTTGGCGAGCTGCTTCTTGGACTTCTTGACGACGGTCTCGGTCTTCTCGCCCTCGTTGGCGGCCTTGACCAGAGCGGCGACGGCGTCGGTGAGCTGAGCGCCCTTGGACTGCCAGTCGGCGATCTTCTCGAGGTCGAGGTTGATGGTCTTGGGGGCGGTCATCGGGTTGTAGCGGCCAACCTCCTCGATGATACGACCGTCACGCGGGGCGCGGGAATCGGCGACGACGACACGGTAGTACGGACGCTTCTTAGCGCCGTGACGAGCAAGGCGAATCTTGACTGCCAAAGGAAACTCCTCCAACCAAGCAGCTTTAGGCTGCAACTACAAACAAACAGTTGAACATAATACGCCATCGACGCGGGCAGGTGAAGTCCGTGAGACCAACTTCTTCGGTGTAGTCGAGGGCAAATCCATATCTTAGACAAGAATTCGGGATTTGCAAGCACATACACGCACCCCACATGAGCTGCGCGGTATACTCATGACATGGAAAGACGCGAACATACATACGGTTATGAGGATGCCATGGGCGTCACGCCGCCTCCCTGGACGGGTCCGGCAGTGGGCCTGATGGACCTCGATGCGTTTTTTGCGAGCGTGGAAATGCTCGATCATCCCGAATGGCGCGGAAAGCCGCTCATCGTGGGCGGAGACGCCGATTCGCGTGGCGTCGTGTCCACGTGTTCGTATGAGGCACGTCGCTTTGGCGTGCACTCTGCCATGGCCTCGGCCGAGGCGCGGCGCTTGTGCCCGCAAGCCATTTGGACGCACGGGCACTTTGATCGCTACCGCGAGGTGAGCGCGCAGGTCATGGCGATTCTCGCCGACGAGACCCCGCGCGTTGAGCGCGTATCCATCGACGAAGCCTTTATCGATATCACACCGGGTCGCTTTGCGCCCGAAGACCCACTGCTGGTTGCGCGGCGTATAAGCGACCGCGTGGCAGCGCTGGGAGTGACGTGCTCCATCGGCGTGGGCTGCAACAAGACGGTTGCAAAGATCGCAAGCGAGCGGGATAAGCCGTTTGGGCTGACCATCGTGCGCCCCGGAACCGAGCAGCGCTTTTTGGCCGCGCTGCCGGTGTCTGCCATGAGCGGCATCGGACGCTCAGCCGAGGAGCGACTGCGCCGCATGCGCATCTACACCCTCGGCGAGCTATCACGTGCACCGGAATCCACCTTGGCCTCTATTTTTGGCGTCAACGGCGAACGCATGCGCCAGCGTGCGCTGGGACTCGAGGTTTCCGAAGTCACGAGTCTGGACGAGGAACGCGAGGTTAAATCGGTGAGCAATGAGCGCACCTTTGCGAAAGATTTGACTGAGCGTGGGGACATCGAAGCGGCGATTGCGCTGTTGGGAGAGTCAGTGGGACGCCGTCTGCGCCGTCAGGGACTAACGGGCGCCACGGTGACGCTCAAGCTTAAGTATTCGTATGGCAGCGGGCGTACGGCACAGCGTCGACTTCCACACCCCACCGATGACGAGAATATCTTTGTTGCCGTGGCGCTCGAGCTGCTCGACAATATCTGGCAAGAAGGCATGCACGTGCGTCTGGCAGGTATCGGAATGAGCGACTTCAACCACCAAGGCGGTATCCAAACCGACCTGTTCTGCGAAGTCGATGGCCGCGGGGCCCAATCCAGCGACCGACGCGACCTCTCCGTCGCCATCGACGCCGTCCGAGACAAATTCGGCGACACCGCCCTATCCTTCGGCCGCCAATCCCGCTTCAACGATTAACCGCCTTTAGGCAAAAAAGAAAGCCGGGCAGGTGCGGAAAACCGCAACTGCCCGGCGAAATGCGCGAAGCTAGCTAAAAAGCCCCGTATCAAATGAGCTACTAGAGGAGATTGAGGGGGAGCTGGGGGGCGTCACCCCAGAGCTTTTCTAGGCGGTAGAAGTCGCGGGCTTCGGGAGTGAAGACGTGGACGACAACCGAGCCGTAGTCCATGAGCATCCAGGTCTTCTGCTCGCGGCCCTCGATGGAGAACGGATGCTCGCCGCAAGCCTCGGCGACCTTCTCCTCGATCTCGTCGACGATCGAATCGACCTGGCGGTTGTTGGTACCGGTGGCAAGCACAAAGTAGTCGCACACGTCGGAAAGCTCGGTCAGGTCGAGCACCTGCACGTCGTCGCCCTTCTTGTCGTAGGCGGCCTGCGCGGCGGCGCGGGCGACATCCTCGGCGGCGACACCGCTCGCGGACAGCGAGGCGGCGGTGCGGTCGGACGTGGCAACGAAACTCTTGTGCTCCACACCTTCAAGAATCTGCTCGTCAGTCATGGTCTCGTCGGCCATGGAATACCTCTTTCTAGACACACCCGAGCTAGCGCAGCTGGGCGTAATGGTTGTAAATCGTAATAGCCGTGGGATAAAGATAGCGCCCGGACTGGATCACATAGACCAGACCCTGCGCAAAACAGGAGAAGAACAACTCGTCAAGCGTCGACTCCCCCACCATCTTGCGCAGCGCGTGGGCATAATCACCATGGCGGTTGGGTTCGATGGCATCGGCCACAAAGACCACCATATCGAGCGGCGTCATGTCGCAGTCACCCACGGTGTGACGGTCGACAGCCTGGAAAACGGCCGGCGACAGTTCGGGAAAAAGCTGCGGAAGTTCATAGGCGGCAACAGGGCCATGCAAAAGCGGCGTCGCGGCGGAAGGAGAGCCGGCAATCTTAATGCCGTAATGCAGAGCGCGCGTGACCAGCTCGTCGTCGGAGAGCACTTTGTCCCAGTCATGGATCAGGCCGGCGGCAGCGGCATCAAAGCGGTCAACGCCGTAGACCTCGGCCAGATGAAGTGCGGTCTCGGCAACACCCAGCGAATGCACATAGCGCTTGCGCTTATCCTTCATGCGAACATCGAGCAGCTCTTGAATGCGCTTGAGCAGCGCGCGCTCATCGCCCTCAAACTGATCCTCTACCGACAACGTAGACCCCCATCACTCAAAATCTTCTTGGCCCAAATCGGCATATAGCCTGCGTTTGCGAATGTAGCCGAGCACGGACTCGCTCGTAAGATAGCGCACGCTCATACCGCGGGCAACACGCTTGCGAATGTTCGTCGAGCTGATCGCCAGCGCCGGAATCTGAATATAGCGCACGTCGAACGGCAGCCCCGACTCTTTGATTCGGGCACGCGCCGTATCGATATCAAAGCCCGGTCGCGTCGCCGCAATAAAGGTAGCAAGCTCAGCGATTCGTTCGGCATCATGCCAAGTCACAATATCGATAATCGCGTCGGCGCCCGTAATAAAGTAGAGTTTTACCTGCGACGGGTAAAAGTCGCGAAGGGCATGAAGCGTATCGGCCGTATAGGTTACACCCGGACGGTCGATCTCGAACCGGCTCGCCAAAAAGGCCGGGTTCGCGGCGGTGGCGAGGACCGTCATGGCATAACGGTCCTCGGCAGGCGTCACCGGCTTGTCAAGCTTAAAGGCAGGAGAGCCCGCCGGCATAAAGAGCACAGCGTCCAAGTCGAGCGACTCGCGCGCCTGCTCAGCGGTCACCAGGTGCCCGTAATGGATGGGATCAAAGGTGCCACCCATAATGCCGAGCCTAAACTCCTGCCCGTCCTCTAGAGGAAGCTCGGGCAGACCGATTCCACCGCGCAGCGACATGGCTTACTCGCCCTCCGAGGTCTCGGCATCGCCCGCGGCATCCGCCGCATCGACAACCTCGACTCCCTCATCCGCAGCATCGGCCACGTCAATGGCTTCAACGGCAACGTCCTCGCCAGCATCCTCGAGCTCCTCGTACTCCGAGAAGTCCTCGGCGCCCTCAAAGTCAAAGGCGCGCTGGCAAATGCGGACCTCGTCGCCCGCACGGCAACCGGCCTTCTCGAGCGCGTCGTCAACACCCATACGCGCAAACTTATGCTGCAGGTAAATGACGGCTTCCTCGTTTTCCCAGTCGGTCTGGATGACCATGCGCTCGATGGCACGACCGACCACGCGGAAGGCACCGGGCTCTTCCTGAACAATGCGGAAACGCTTCTCACGCTGCAGGCGACGGCGCTCCCACTCATCGTCGCGCAGAACGACCGACTCATCCGAGACAGCCAACTCGGCGCGCAGCTTAGCCACCTGCTCGCCCACGGCAAGCATCAGCGTGTTGAGGCCGGCGCCCGTCACGGCAGACACGGCAAAGAACATATGTCCATCGTCGAGCGCTGCGCGCTTGAGGTCGGCAATCTTGTCGGCCGTGCCCGGCGCATCGCACTTGTTGGCAACGACGATCTGCGGACGCTCCGAAAGCTCGGCGCCATACTGCTCGAGCTCGCGGTTGATGATGTGGTAATCCTCGACCGGATCGCGATCCTCAAAACCACCCGTCATGTCGACGACGTGCATGATCAGGGCCGTACGCTCAATGTGGCGCAGGAACTGGTGACCCAGGCCCTTACCCTCGCTCGCGCCTTCGATAAGACCGGGGACGTCGGCAACGACGTAAGAATATTCACCGGCACGCACCATGCCGAGGTTCGGCACGAGCGTGGTAAACGGGTAGTCAGCAATCTTGGGACGGGCGGCACTCATGCGCGCGATGAGCGATGACTTACCCACGGAGGGAAAGCCCACGAGCGCGGCATCGGCCATAAGCTTCATCTCGAGCTCGATCCAGTGCTCCTCGGCCGGTTCGCCCAACTGGGCAAAGGCCGGAGCGCGACGCACCGACGTCACAAAGTGCGTGTTGCCCAGACCGCCGGCACCGCCGGGCGCCACGACGACGCGCTCGCCGTCGTGCACCAGGTCGGCAATCTCGAACATCGGGGTCTGCGTCTCGGGATCGAGCTCGCGCACCACGGTACCCATAGGGACCTTGAGAATCAGGTCCTCGCCGCTCTTGCCGTTACGACGGGCACCCTGCCCGTGCGTGCCGCGCTCGGCGCGAAAGTGATGCTTAAAGCGGTAATCGATCAGCGAAGACAGCTGAGCATCGGCCTGGATGACGACATTGCCGCCACGACCGCCGTCGCCGCCATCGGGGCCGCCCTTGGGGACAAATGCCTCGCGCCTAAACGACATGCATCCGGCTCCGCCGTCGCCGCCGCACACGTTAATGCGGCTGATATCGGTGAACTGTGACAACAGAATCGCCTCCTACAAAAAAGAGGGAGACCCTTGAATCCTAAAACTCAAGTGCCTCCCACATATGTGCTCTATGAAGGGTGAATTACGCGTTCGCGAGCGGGCGTACGCTGACCCTGTGCTTGATACCCTTGTGGAACTCAACGGTACCGTCGACCAGCGCGAACAGCGTGTCGTCCTTACCACGGCCAACGTTCTCACCCGGGTGGATGTGCGTGCCGTGCTGACGGACGAGAATCGTGCCCGTGGTTACCGTCTGGCCGGCATAGCGCTTCGTGCCAAGGCGCTGACCGCGGGAGTCACGGCCATTACGGGAGGAACCGAGTCCTTTTTTGTGTGCCATTGTGTATACCTACTCTTTCGTTACGAGTGTAATCTACTCGGCGACGGGAGCCTCGGCAACAGCCTCAGCCTCTGCCTTGACAGCCTTCTTGACGCGGGAGGTAGCCTGAACCTTCACGATCTTCAGCTTGGTGAGCTGCTGACGGTGACCCTTCAGACGACGATAGCGCTTGCGCTTGTGGAACTTGAAGACCAGCTGCTTCTCGCCCTTGAACTGCTCAACGATCTGAGCGGTAACCTTGGCCTTGGCCAGCTTGTCGGGATCGGTGACGATCTTCTTACCATCGTTGAGGAAGATAACCGGCAGGGTGACCTTGTCGCCCTCATTGCCCTCGATCTTCTCGACGGTGATGACATCGTCGGTGGCGACCTTGTACTGCTTGCCGCCCGTGTTAACGATTGCGTACATGTTTACTTGCCCTTCATGCATCAGTTAGTGCAACAGCCGAATATAGTAGCAGGCGAAAATACCCCCGTCAACGAGTATGTGGAGCAAATCCACAAGTTCGCACAGGTATGGGGCTGACGAGTCGGCCCTCGTCGTCCTCGCATGCTTGATTCTGACGCTCGACATCGTAGGAGCAGATGGTCACGAGGTCTTGCATACCGGTGGAAACAATAGGTGCATCCACGCCCGGGGTCAAGCCCTGCAACAAAACATCAGCAGCAGAAAGCAAAATTTCCGGACGCATGGAGCCCTCGTTGTCGGCATGGGTGTCGAGCATGAGCACCAAATGGTCCGGGCGCTCCCCCGCCGTGAGCTCATAGCCCACGAGCGTGTGATCCAAATCCAAGCGCTTGCTCTTTTTGCCGCGCGCGTAGTCGATGCCGTGGCCCGCGCGCAGCGTGTCGATCGCACGACGCACCTCGTCGGCGCTTACGGGCGCCTCGGGATCCAAGTGCAGGTCGATGCGATACGACAGGCGCGTGAGCTGCGCCGTCAACGCCGGCGTGCGCACGTCGATGTACGCCGCCTCGATGGGCGCCAGATCGGCCGGAGACGCCGCAGCCAGGCGCCCAAACGCCTCGTCGAGCGCCACGAACTCGGTCATAAACAGGTCATACCACTCGCAGGTCGACGACGTACCCACCGGCAGCGCCGAAGAGAAGCCCACGCGCATGTGCGGAGAGAAGCCCTGCGTGACGGCATAGGGAAGTCCCGCACGGCGCACGATGCGCTCAATGGTATGGATTACTTCGAGATGGCCCAGGTACTTAAGGCGATCGCGCTTGCCATAGCGAACACGAAGTCTAAAGAGCGAGGGGTTGTCGGTCAGGCGCTCACTCATGCGCGATCACCCATCAATACATTCTTGGCGTGGAGCGTGGGGCAGATCCCGCAGCCGGTGCACGACGTGCGGGTACAGTCGGGAGTCGTGACGCCCTCGAGCGAGCGACGGTACTCGCGCTCGAGGAAGCCGCGCGTGCAGCCGGGACTCACGTGCTCCCACGGCAGGCGCCAGTCCAACTCGTAGGGCAGGTGCACGAGCTCATTGAGGTCGATGCCGTTTTTGGCAGCAGCTTCCTTCCAGTTATCGAGCGAGAAATGCTCTACCCAGGCGTCAAAGCGAGAGCCCGAGCGCCAAGCATCGATGATGACGGGCGTCATGTCACGACCGGCGCGGGAAAGCGCGGCCTCGATGAGCGAGGTCTCGGCATCGTGGTAATGCACGCGGACGGCACGGTTGCGAACGCTCGTGATAAGCAGCTTCTGGCGACGCTTGACGTCATCGTAGTCGAGCTGCGGGCACCACTGGAACGGCGTGGCAGCCTTGGGGATAAAGACCGAAACCGAGATCGACACCGAAATCGAGCCGCGACGAGCCTTGGGCACCACGGAACGACCGAGCTCCAGCACGTGATCGGCCAGATTGGCGATGGCCACGATGTCCTCATCGCGCTCGCCGGGAAGGCCCATCATAAAGTAGAGCTTCATGCGGTTCCAACCGGCCTCGAAGGCCGCCTTGGCCGCACGGTCCAGGTCCTCCTCGGTCACGTTCTTGTTAATGATGTCGCGCATGCGCTGGCTGCCGGCCTCGGGCGCGAACGTTAGTCCGCCCTTCTTTTCGCCGGCGACCGACTCGGCCATATCCACGCCAAACGAATCCAGGCGCTGCGACGGAATAGACACGCGAATACCCGTATCCTCCAGGCGACGGTTGAGCCTGCCGAGCACGTCGCGAATGCAGGAGTGGTCGGTCGTGGAGAGCGAGGTCAGCGACACCTCGTCATAGCCAGTCTTTTCCAGGCCCTGAATCACCGACGAGACGATCTGGTCGGCCGAGCGCTCGCGCACCGGGCGATACGTCATGCCGGCCTGGCAAAAACGACAGCCGCGGGCGCAGCCGCGCAGGATCTCGATAGACAGGCGGTCGTGAACCAGCTGCGCATAGGGCACGCACGACTGCGACAGCGGATTCGTGGCGCCAAAATCCTCGACGACGCGTTTGTAGACCACGGTCGGCGCATCCTTGCCCTCGCGCGGCACGGTGTAGCCATGCGGCGAGCAGGGCTCGTCGTGACGAACCTCATAGAGCGACGGCACGTAGTTGCCGGCAATGGATGCAAGCTGCTCAACAATCTGCGCGCGCGGGACTCCTTCGTCGCGCAGGCGGCGATGCAGCTGGCAGGTCTCGAGCAGCGATTCCTCGCCCTCGCCGATGAGGATGGCATCGAAGAAGGCCGCGAACGGCTCGGGGTTGTACACCGAGGGGCCGCCGGCGATGATGATGGGGTCGTCTTCACCTCGGTCGGCCGCTAACAGCGGAATGCCAGCGAGGTCGAGTGCCTCGAGGAAGTTCGTCACCGCCATCTCGTGCGGCACATGCAGGCCGACGATATCAAACGAAGCGACCGGCGCTGCACCCTCGAGCGAGAGCAGCGGAATGCCCGCCTCGCGCATAGCGTCACCCATATCGGGCCACGGCACATAGCCACGCTCGCAGGAGATGTCCTCGGCCTGGTTAAGGATGTTGTAGAGGATGGCGATACCCTGGTTGGGCAGACCGACCTCGTACACATCCGGGTAGATCAGGCAGCAACGGTAGTCGGCATCGGCCTTTGAAAGCGTGCCCCACTCGTGATCGATATAGCGACTCGGCTTTTCGACCTTGGCGAGCAGCGGCTCAATTAAATGAAAACAGTCTTGATACGGAACGCGCAACGGAAAACCCCTAAGCAGCGAGATCGGATGCGTCCTCGTAGGACGCCATAGGACGGGTAGCGCCCGCGACCGTGGTCACCAGATCGCGAACGCGGGAGAACGTGGCAGTGACCACCTCGTTGGCACGGCTGTAGTCGACATCGCGCTCGTAGAGCGAAACGAGCGCACGGCCCATGCCATAGGTGCCCGCGGCAGCAGTGAGCGCCTTGACGGCAAACCCAATATGCGGCGTCTGCTTGACGAGCGCACGGGTGACCGCGCGGATCACAAGACCGCCGGCAAGCACGCCCGCGACCTCGTAGCCGCGCTCAGGCTTAATGCCGCGTCCAAAGACGGCAGCGAGCTCAAAGAGCATGCCCACCTGAGCCAGCGCCATAACGGGATAATCGGCGCCCGGCAAAAACACCAGCGCACCGGTCGCCATATTGGTGAGCGCGCACGAGGTAATGATACGATTGGCCGCCGCGATGCGCATGAAGGCAAAGTTCGCCGCAAAAGCCGTTTCCTTTTCGGTGCGATCGAGAATCCAGCGGGCAAGCGTCTCGAGCAGATACGTCTTATCGGTTGCCGCCACCACGCCGAGCATGGGCGTGGACTCCTCGATAAACGGCACCTCCACAGCAGACTCGGCAAGCACGCACACGGGCGCGCCGGCGATCACGAGCTCCTGCACGGCACTCTCCAAGCGGTCGGAACCGCACGAGAGCACCAGTACCACATCGGTATCGGTCTTTGGAGCAATTCGCTCCTCCCCCAGACGCTCGACGCGCACAATGCCCGAGGTCGTCTGCGGCACAAAGGCGTCACGCACCGTCTCGGCCAGAAAGCGCGAGGCGGACGAATCCAAATAGACCGAGACGCGCACCGGCGTATCGGAATCCTTCTTAACGGACGCGCCCATCTTAAAAGCGCGGGTCAGCTTATCTACGGGAATTTTCATAGCAAACCCCTCCAGCGGTTACGCGGCGCCCGAACGATGCCGCCATATGGATTGTACGATACCCACCGTCAGCAGCTGAATCATCATCGAAGACGAACCGAAGCTAATAAACGGTAGCGGAATACCGGTAATCGGCATCATGCCGATGCACATGCCGATGTTTTCGAAGGTCTGGAACGCCCACATGCCAACGATGCCCACACACGATAGGCGCAAGAACAGCGACTCGCACTTAAAGGCGACGCGAATCGTCGAAAAGATCAGCAGCACGTAGAGGCACAGGAGCAAAAAGGAACCGCAAAAGCCAAAGGTCTCGGACAGGAAGGCGAAGACGAAGTCGGTGTGGAACTCAGGCAGAAAGCCGCCGGCCGACTGCGTCGCATGGCCTAAACCCTTACCAAAGAAGCCGCCCGAGCCAACGGCGATAAGCGACTGCTGCAGGTTGTAGGCATCGTCCGAATCGGCATTATCGGGGTCGATAAAGACCGTCAGGCGGTTCATCTGATACTGCTTGATGAGCACATCGTGGCCGAGCAACGAATCAAAGACCGAATCGAGCGCCAGAACGAGGGCCACCAGGCCCACAAGCAGGGCCAGGGTCGACAGCACCCATTCGCGGCGCGCACCGCTCATGCAGATGACGATGGCGCCCGAGACCAGCACGACCAGGCCCGAGCCCAGGTCGCCCATGGCAACGACGGCCAAAAACGGGATGGACAGCATGCCGCAGAGCTTGACGTAGTCGCGAACGGTATCGATGCGGCCGTTATACTGCGAGCCAAGCGTGGCGATAAAGAAGATGGTGATGAGCTTGGCAAGCTCAACGGGCTGGAATGTCAAACCGATACCGGGAATCTTGATCCAGCCCGTCATGCCCAGACCGCCCGTATAGGACAGACCCGGAATCTTGGGCGAGAAGATCACGATCAGGTCGATGACGAGCAACGCCGTCGAAAAATTGGAAATACCGCGCAGGTCGGTACGCCAGACCAGCACCGCCAGCAACGCCCCGATACCAATTCCCAGCAGGTGGCGCGAGAATGAGGCGTCGGCCTTAAACTGTGACGCCGACCAAATAATGATGGCGCCATAGGCAACGAGCGCGACGGTAGCCAGCAGCACACCGATATGCACCTTTTGGCGAAACGTACCGCGCGAGGCCGAAAGTTGCTTGTTGACGCGGTCCAGGCTGCTGCGAGAGCCGGTCTTGGTTGAACGGAACAGATCCGCCGGAGAAAAATCCATCGCAACCTCCTATCGAACCGAAGAATCGCCCGAGGCCGAAGAGGTATCGGGCTCGTCATAAATCACGCCGAGCACGTCGCGCACGACATGCATCGCGGTATCCGAACCACCGCCGCCCTGCTCCAGGACAGTAGCGATGACATACTTGGGATCATCGGCCGGTGCATAGGCGCAGAACCACGCGTATTCGTCCTCGCCGCTTTTCTCGCCCGTGCCCGACTTGCCGTACACCTGCGGCGTCAGGGTGCCAAAGTGAGCCGCCAGGGACGTCGATGCCGTGTAAATCACGTCGTGCATGCCGTTGCGAACAAGAGTCAAATCCGAATCGCTGTTGATCTTGGCCTCCAGGCGCTTCTTCTTGCCCTTGCCGTTGTACTTATAGGCATCGCCGTCGCCATCGCGCGACACGGCAGACAAAAACACGTGAGGCACGTACTGCTTACCGCCGTTGGCAAGGCCCATGTAGGCGCATGCCATCTGCAGAGGCGTCACCAAAATGTCGCCCTGGCCGATGGCAATGTTGGTCATATCGCCGGCATTCCACTTGCGGTCCTCGGCAGAGGCGTCGGTAAAGTACGACTCTTTCCACTCGGCATCGGGAATACGGCCCGCGCCCTCACTCGGCAAATCGATACCGCAGGTCTTGCCTAGGCCCCAGCGACGAAAGACCTCCTGCAGGCCCTCGGAATGTTGCTCGTCATAAAAGAACGCCTTGCCCATATCGTAGAAGACGGGGTCGCACGAGTTGGCAATACCCGACTGCAGCGTCATGGTGCCGTGTCCAGACGTCAGCCAGCAGCGCTTGCCCCAAGCCTTGCCCAAGCCCGTCCAATAGCCCGTGCAGTTGGTTGTCTGCGTTGAAGTGTAGGTTCCAAACTCAAGACCGGCCAGTGCCGAGAGCGGCTTGATGGTCGAGGCCGACATGTACTGTCCGCTAATGGCGCGGTTGAGCAGCGGGTGCGAACCCTTGTCATCATTGAGCTCGGTCCACACGTCATTTGAGACGCCGCCGATAAAGACGGACGGATCGAACTTGGGCTCGCTCGCCATGCCCAGGATCTCGCCGTTGTTGGGATCGAGACACACCACAGCGCCGTTGCCGGCATTGCTGTAGCCAGTGGTCTTGGCAAGCTCGATGGCGCTCGCCAGCGCCGTCTCACAGGCCTGTTGAATCTTAAGGTCGAGCGTGAGCTTAATGTCGGAGCCGGCCTTGGCGGGCACGGCGCCGGCCTGACCGGTCACATTGCCCGAGGCATCGACCTTGACGGTCTGCTCGCCACGAATACCCTGCAGCAGGTTTTCGTAGTAGCTCTCAACACCCGCCTGGCCCACGATATCGCCCGACTGGTACGTAATCCGGCCAGCAGAAGCATCATCATCGCCAGAGGTTTTCTTATTCTGGGCCTCGAGCTGCTCGGAGGTAATGGTGCCGGTATAGCCCAAGATATGGCATGCCGTCTCG
Source organism: Collinsella sp. (assembly GCA_019414045.1). Taxonomy (GTDB): domain Bacteria; phylum Actinomycetota; class Coriobacteriia; order Coriobacteriales; family Coriobacteriaceae; genus Collinsella. Next base: position 74,875 of record DXMW01000013.1, read on the forward strand.
CCATATGGATACTGGCGCTCGGTACGCTCGGCAATCTTGACGCCCGGGAACTCGCCGGCGTGCTCCTGAATATAGGCAACCGTGGAGCGACGGACGTCCGTCGCGATGGTATGCAGGCTCTGAGCACCCTCGGAATTGTCCTGAATATTGCGCAGAACCGCCACGTAGGGCATACCGAGCACGTTGGCAAGATGGCGAACCAGAACCTCATCCTCGGCAAGGTCGCGGTAGGCCACGACAGCAAGTGAGGGACGGTTCTGGACAAGTGCCACGCCATTGCGGTCGAGGATGCGGCCGCGCACAGCGGGTGTGGTAACGGTGCGCGTCTGATTGCTATTAGCCTGCTTTTCGTAATAGTCCGACGAGACCATCTGCATGCCCCACAGCTTGACGGCAAGCGCCGCGAACATCGCGCCCACACCCGTGGTGAGGATGGAGAAGCGGCCCTTAAAGGCGGTCGCCGCGGTATTGCCCTCGCCCTCGGTGGCGCGCGGGGCCGTTCCATGCTGCGTATCGTAGGTAAAACGAGAATCGCCGCGACGCATGATGACCAGCGCGACCACGATGGCCACTACCAGCACGATACCGGCGATAATAACCGTCATCTGGGAAGACATCTACAGGCCTCCCCTATTTGAGCTTACGGGTCTTGGGCTTAAAGCGCATGCCCGTCTGGCGTCCGCCACGTGCGGAGAATCCATAACCGGACTGCGGCACGACGCCGGACATCAAAAACGGAATGGCAACCAGACCCGTCAGGATCGAAGACGGCAGCGCATGGCCGAAGATCGCCACGACAAAGCTCGTCTCCAAACCCATAAACAGCAAGATGATGCTGTAGATCACATTAATGACGAACGCGAAGGCGCCCACAGTGATGCCGCGCGCACTCGGGGTACCGCCCGTCTGACCGGCAGCGCTATGCACCAGGGCAAAAGAACCCACGGTCAGCAGGAGCGACATAACGCCCACCGGCACGGCAGCGGAAAGGTCATAGAACAAGCCGCTGCAAAAACCGCACACGACGGCACGGGTCGGGTCGCCCGAGAACACGCTTAGGCACACCAGGATAATCATAAAGTTGACGCGACCGCCCGCAATGGAGATCTGCGGTGCCAGGCCTGCCTGCAACAGCACGCACACGATGGCGGCGATTACAAACGTGCGGGAGCTCATCCCCTGCTCATGTAGATCCATGGACATGCCCCCTATTCGCTCGAGCCGGAATCGGTCGTCTCGGACGTGTCGGAACTGTCATCCGGGCTCTCGTCCTTCGTCTTGGTCGCAGCATCGCGCGACGTTCCCTGCGGCGTGCTGTTGGCCGTGTTCACGTCCTCATCCGAGGCCGACTGTTCGTCGGTCAGCGAGGTAATGACCAGCACTTCCTCGTTGTTCTCGGCCGTCGTCTGGGCGCGCACCACAATGGTGTAGTACACGTCGTTTGCCGATTTCTCAACCGACGAGACGGTGCCGAGCGGTAGACCCTTGGGGAACACACCGCCAATGCCCGAGGTCACGATGATGTCGCCAACCTTAACGTCGGAGTCGACGCTCACGTACTCAAGACGCAGCGTGCCGTCAGCCTGACCCTGCAGCATGCCCTGGGCGCGCGTGTCCTGCACCATAGCGGACACGCCCGAGTTCTCGTCGCCAATCAGGCGCACGGTGGACGTCTTGGCCGAGACCTCGATAATCTGGCCTATGACACCGGCAGAACTCGTCACAGGCATGTTGATGGTAAGACCGTCGGCAGAACCCTTATCGATGGTGACGGTCGAGGTCCAGGCATCGCCCGAAGCGCCGACGATACGAGCTGCGTTTGATTTGAGGTTGTAGGTCGACTGCAGGCCGACCAGCCCCTCCAGTCGCTCGGCGGTCTTTTGAGCCTCGGAGAGCTCGGCAACCTTAGAGGTCAGTTCCTCGTTTTGCTTCTTAAGCTCGTCAAGCGTGTCCTGCGACGCCGTAAGGTTAGAGAACACGTTACCGATCGCATTGAAGGGAGCCGCCACAGCCGAGCCCACAAAGCGCACCGGCGAGGTAATCGTCGTCACGCCCGAGCGCACGGCATGAATCGGTCCTGCCTCGCCCTCGCGGATGTAAAACGTGAGCAGCAACACCGAAATCAGGCTGAAAACAATCAACGGGCGCATACCCGTTGATTGTCGCTTGGTATTCAGATTTGTGGAGAAACCCGAAGATCGTGCCAAATGGAATCCACCTTTTGGAAATTAAGCATTGGTCTGGACGAAGCCGCCATCAAACGCATTGGCCTCGAGCACGCGGGCACAGCCGTTAACGACGTTATCGAGCGCCGTGGGGCTGACGTTGACCGAAACGCCGGTCTCATCGCGCAGGCGCACGTCGAGACCGCGCAGCAGCGCGCCGCCACCGGTCAGCAAAATGCCGTAGTACATAAGGTCCGAGGCAAGATCGGGAGGCGTAGCGTCGAGTGCGTCCTTGACGGCCTTGGCCATCTCGTCGAGCGGCTTGTTGAGCGCGCGACGAATCTCCTCGCTCTCGATGCGCACGGTCTTGGGCAGACCGGTGATCACGTCGCGGCCGTTGACCTCGACGTCGAGCTCATCCTTGAGCGGCACGGCGGAGCCGACCTTGATCTTGATGTCCTCTGCCGTACGCTCGCCGATGGCCAGGTTGTAGGCATCGCGAACGTGCGTGAGAATGGCCTGATCGAACTCGTCGCCGGCAATACGGATGGACTGCGAGACGACGATGCCGCCCATAGCGATAACGGCAACCTCGGTGGTACCGCCACCGATGTCGATGACCATGGAGCCGGTGGGTTCCTCGACGGGCAGGTCGGCGCCGATGGCAGCCGCCATGGGCTCTTCGATCAGATAGGCCTGGCGGGCACCGGCCTGGATCGTGGCCTCAAAAACAGCGCGCTTCTCGACCGACGTGACACCGGAGGGAACGCAGACGACAACACGCGGACGCGGAGTCCACGGATAGCGCTTCTCGGACGCCTTGTCGATAAAGTAGCGAAGCATGGCCTCGGTAACATCGAAGTCGGCGATGACGCCGTCCTTCAAGGGACGAACGGCCACGATGTTGCCGGGCGTACGGCCGAGCATGCGCTTTGCCTCGATACCGACCGCCAAGATGCGCTCGTCGTTCTTGTCGATGGCGACAACAGAGGGCTCGCGAATGACGATGCCCTTGCCGCGCACGGAGACAAGCGTATTGGCGGTGCCGAGGTCGATGGCAAGATCGCCCGCATAGCTACCGAAGAACATATCCATCAAAGAAAACAACGCAACTCCTGATGTGTTGGATGATTGCTGGAAAACTACTAGCTCATCATACTAGCGCAAGCCCGGCGCCCCACTTGCGGTGAAGCGCCGGGCAAAGCTAAATCCCATAAGGTCACTACTGGTTGTCAGCAGCCGAGAAATCCATATCAAGCGAAGAAACGGCCCAGCCGATATGGTTGTCGGAGCGCACGAATTTGACGGTGTACTCCTGCTCGCCGCCCTTGGACAGCGATGCCTTCACCTTGGCGGTCGTCTCGGTCATGGACTGATCCATGCCCTCGACGGACACGGTGGCACCCTGCGGAATCGAGGAGATGATCATCGACTTAGCGTCCTCGGACAGGCTCGAGGCCAGGCAAGACTCGGCCTTTGCGGCGTCACCGTCGCCGGCAGCCTGGAACAGATCGGTAACGACAGACTCCTGAGACGGGAAGCCAAAGCCGCGCGTGTAGGCAAAGCCCAGACCGCCCGCGGCGATCAAAATGAGCAGAAGCAGCACGATGAAGACTTTAAGACCCGTGTGGCGATGGCGACGACGGACCTTGGCCTGCTTACGATCCTGACGGTCCTGCTGGACCATCTCGGACTCGGACAGCGTAAAGAAGCCGGTGTCCGAGGGATCGGGCATAAACTGACCGGTCGCGCCCGTAGGATCGAGCGGATCGACGGCAGGAGCGTCCATCGCGGGCGCCGGAGCCGTGGCCATGGCCGTCTGGGCAGACAGCGCGGCAAGCGAATCGTGCACGCGGGCAAGCTCGTCGGCCTGCTCGGAGGTGAGCTGGTAGATGCCATCGGCAGTGGCGGCGTTAAAGGCATCGAGTGCGTCGGAGGGACGGCCGGCGGCAGAAAGCGCCTGACCCATGCCGGCGTTGAGCGCGCGCGTGTCGTCGCGGGGGCCGGCAAAGTCGATAGCCGTGCGGTAGGTCTCCACGGCATCCGCTGGACGGCCGAGCTTAATGAAGCAACGACCGAGCTCGCCGAGTGCGGCGGCAGGAGCCGGATTGGCGCCGTCGATGGCAGCTTGACGGAAGGCGGTTCCCGCGTTGGCATAGTCGCCCGACTGGAACAGCGCATTGCCCAGGCCCAGATAGGCCTTGAACGGCGTGGCATAGGAAGCATCCTGCGTAGCAGCTGAGAACGCCTGGGCGGCCGTCGTGTAGTCGCCCACGGCGGCGAGCGCCTTGCCGCGGTTGGTGAGCAGCGCGCCGCGCTTGCCGTAGGTACCGTCGTTGAGGGCGGCGGCATAGGCCTCGGCGGCCTCGGCATACATGCCCAGGTGCATCAAGGCGTTGCCACGAAGGTGATCGGCCTCGCCCATAATCTCATCGGGAGTCTTTGCCGCCCCAAGCATCTGGGCTGCAGCAGAAAAATCACCCGCGCGGTAAGCGGCGCGGCCCTGTTGGATCAGCTGGCTATTCAAGGAAGCCCCCTTTACTCGTGAACGATCTCGACATGGACGATCTCGTCGCCGGCACGCAGCTGCGAAATCACATCGAGACCCTCGACCGTGGTACCAAAGACGGTGTAACCAGAATCGAGGTTATGCTGGGCACCCAGGCAGAAGTAGAACTGCGAACCCGCGGAATCGGGATCCATGGAGCGTGCCATGGCAAGGGCGCCATCGACATGGCTGTTGCGCGGACTGGTGGCAAACTCGCCCTTGATGCAGTAGCCGGGGCCACCGGTACCGGGCATGCCGTCGGGGCCCTCAAGACCGGCAGCGACGTCGGCGCCGGACATGTCGCGGGTATTGGGGTCGCCGCCCTGGATAACAAAACCGGGCACATAGCGATGGAACTTAAGGCCATCATAGAAGCCCATCGTGGAAAGCTCGCAGAAGTTCGCGACATGAATGGGAGCGCCCTCGCCGTCAAACTTGACCTTGATGGTACCCTTCGACGTCTCGATTACGGCGCACTCGTCGCCGACAAGCTGATACTCGGGCGTGTAGAGCTCTTTCTTAAAACCAAACATGTGGTTCCTTCCTCGTGCGTTTAAAGCATATTTGTACGAATTGTAGCAATAAGCACGGGCTTACATCAATTGCGCACGTAGGTTATGCCGACTATGGCGAACTAATTTTAGGAACGCTGCTGCGGCTTCCAGGAACCCACATTGGCGTCGTACTGGTTCAGCGCGCTGTTGCCGCTCTGCGCGATGGGCGCCAGGATCTCGCTTTGGTGGGAACTCATCGACTCGCCATCGGGAATGGCCAGCGAGATATCCCAGCTCTGGCAGATCACGTCAACGCGCTCATACATCCACTCGGCAAGCTGCTTTAAGTGGGCGATGTCATCCGCATAGACCGAATCGTCCTGGTACTTAAGGTTGTTGAGCTCATCTTGCGTCTTTTTGATCTGGTCGCGCAGGGCGTAGGCACTCTGCGACAGCTCCTGACGGGTGGACAGCGGCGTTCGGAGATAGCCGTTGTTAAAGGAATCGATGACCTCGCCGATCTGGTCCTCGTCAGCGTAGGACACGATGGTCTGATACAGACCGTCGAGCCTGGTATAGAGCTGATCATCGGTGAGCACGGTTTCTTCCTGGACCACCTCGGCAGAATCGCCCTGCTTGGTATCGTCCTCAGTCGCCTCGCCCTTTTGACGCGTGGGGAAGGTGGTTTGTGCAGCTTGGCCAAACTGGTCGTAGAAGCCAGGCATAACACCCATGGGATCGGTCGTCACGAACCAATAGGCACCACCGCACACGGCGGCAAGGACCGCGATGATAATGAGCGGCTTAGGAATATGACGCTTATGCTTGTGATAGGCGTCCTCGTCGGGGTGCACCTTGCGCTTGGGTTTTTGAGCATCGTCATGCAGGGAAACGGGCGTGGGAATATCGACCTTGGGGATACCGAAATCCTTATCGAAAGCTGGCAGCACGCAGGTCTCATTGGGGTCGGCGGCGTCCGAAAGCACCGCAGCGGCAGAGGCCGGCGCATGCGGCACCTCAGTATCGATCTGCTCTTGCGTTAGGCGCGGAAAGCCCGCCGTGCGGCCCGCTGCCAGGTCGGATGCTGCCGCGTCCTCGGAGAGGATACCCGGAGCGGGGCGTCCGCATTTGGGGCACGTACGATCATGCGGAGAAAGACGGGCACCGCAGCCCTCACAGAACACGAACTCGGTGTGCTCGGGACCATCGCCCGGACCCACATAGGCGTTGCAGTAGGGGCAGAACGAGGCGCCGTCCTCGATAGTCTTAAGGCAATGCGGACAGATCACGGCATCCTCTTTTCGAAGCAATTCAAACAATCGAGGTTAGAGCATAACATCGCCACGGCCCCACAGGAGCAAGGCACCAATTCAACATCGCCAGGGCGCGTAGTTACTTCTTCTTTTTGCTTGGCATCGAGACTTTGATGCCTTGGGCGGACTTGGTCACGCGGGAGCGCTTGGCGCCGCTACCCTTCTTTTTCTTGGGCTGGGCCTGGGCCACGCCCTCGAGTGCGCGAGCCTCGGCCTCGCGAACGGTGCGAGCTTCGCGGCGCTGCGCCATGTCGGCGGCGACGCGCTTGGCAAAACGCTCGGCCGTCGAACCCGTCGAGCTCACCTTGCCGCCACCGCGACCCAAGCGAACGCGCACACCGCGGCCAAAACCAGTTGCGGCATGACGACGACGCGGCTTGAGCGAATCCATCATCGTGGCGAGCTTAAAGAACACCGAGCAGGTAATGACCACGATGACAGCCAAGATAACCATCTGGCCCATCGACAGGTTGGCAATAGACAGCAGCTTCGGGAATCCGATAACGCCCGTCAGGATGCCGACGACTACAAACACAAAGAGCGCCACACGCAAGGGCGTGAGGGGCTGCGAGATACGCCAGATCAGGCTGACGCTCGCCGCGCACGACGTAAGCAGGCACATCGTAGACAGCGTGAGCTGGCTAAAGCCAAACACGCGCGCCACAAAGATATCGAGCGCCGCGGCCAAAATGACCGCAATCGACGCCGGCAGTGCCCGCTTGAGCACGTTCGTCAGGAACGACCCCTTCACGCGAGCATTGTTGGGCTCCAGGCCCAAGACAAAGCCCGGCGCGCCAATGCAGAAGAAGTTGATGAGCGTCATCTGAATCGGCTCGAAAGGGTACGGCGGCAGCGCGATGCACAGCGCCGCCAGGCCCATCGAGAACAGTGTCTTGGTCAAGAACAGCGAAGCCGAACGCTGCAGGTTGTTGATGGAGCGACGGCCCTCGGCCACCACGGCGGGCATCGAGGCAAAGTCGTTGTCGACGAGCACGATCTCGGCCACGTTACGCGCGGCATCGGAGCCGGCCGCCATGGCCACGGAGCAGTCGGCCTCCTTGAGCGCCAGCACGTCGTTGACGCCGTCGCCTGTCATGGCCACGGTGTGCTCGCGGCGCTTGAGCGCCTGCACGAGCTCGCGCTTCTGCTGCGGGGTCACACGACCAAAGACATGGTAGCGGTCCACTGCGGCATCGAGCTTGGCCGGCGTATCGAGCGTCGTGGCGTCCACATAAGCGTCCGCCCCCGGCACGCCCACCACGCGCGCGATCGACGACACCGTACGCGGGTCGTCGCCACTGATCACGTTGAGGGTCACGCCCTGCTCGTTAAAGTAGCCGATGGTCTCGGCCGCCGAGGTACGAATCTCGTCGCGGATGGTCACAAAGCCCACGGGCTCGGCCTCGCCCGCCATATCGCCATCGGGCGTAAAGCCGTCCACGCGCGCCACCACGAGCACGCGGCAGGTATCGGCAAGCTCGGCGACACGGTTCTCGACCTGGGCAAACGCACGATCAGAGAGCACAAACTGCGCCGCACCCATCACATAGGAGCCCTGCGCAAACGACGCGCCGCTCCACTTTTTGGAGGACGAGAACGGAATGACCGACAGCGGCTCAGACACCTCGACCGGGCGATCTGCGTAATAGTTGAGCAGCGCCTGGCAGGTCTCGTTGGCATCGGCCGAAGTCGCACGTGCCACGTTAGCCAGCGCAAAATCGAGCACCGTGGTATCGACGGGAACGGCGGCTTCGCCCTCCCCCGCGCCCATGCCAAAGCCCTCGATCGGCAGCGGATACGTGTCCTCGACCTCCATGCGACCCGACGTGATGGTGCCCGTCTTGTCCAGGCACAGCACGTCGACGCGCGCGAGCGTCTCGATGCAGTAGAGCTGCTGCGCCAGCACCTTGCGGCGGGCCAGGCGCACCGTGGCGATGGCGAGCACCGACGAGGTCAGCAGCACCAGGCCTTGCGGGATCATGCCCAGCAGGGCGCCCACTGTGGACAGCAGCGCCGACGAGGGCACGCGGCCGGCCAGCAGCTCGGAGAAGCACCACGAAAGCGCGCTATCGCCCGGGGTTCCCGCGGCATCCCACAGCTCGCTCACACTCGAGGCAAACAACGCCAAACCGAGCGGGATCATGATGATGCTCGCAAAGCGCACGATGGCGTTAAGCGCGTTCATGATCTCGGAATTGACCTTTTTGACGTACTTGGCCTCGTTATTAATTTTAGCCACGTAGTTGTCGGCGCCGACATGGATCACGCGGGCGCGCAGCAAGCCCGAGTCGATAAAGCTGCCGCTCATGAGCTCGGAACCGGGCTGTTTCTTAATAAGGTCGCTCTCGCCCGTCAGCAGGCTCTCGTTCACGAGCGCCTCGCCCGAAACCACCACGGCGTCAGCGGGAATCTGGTCGCCGCGCCCCAGGCGGATAATGTCGTCGAGCACGATCTGGTCCAGGTCGAGCTCCACCTCGGAGCCGTCGCGCACCGCGATGGCCTTCTTGGAGGTCAGCAGCGTGAGCTTATCGACCATCTTCTTGGAACGCATGGACTGAATGACGCCAATAGCGGTATTGAGGAACACCACGAACAGGAACGTCAGATTCTTAAACGAACCGGTCAAAATGACTAGGAACGCCAAAATCACGTTGATCAAATTGAACAGCGTGCAGAGGTTCTCGATGATGAGCTCTTTGACCGACTTGGTCTTGAGCTCCATGTTGCGGTTGATCTTACCGGCGGCGATGCGCTCCTCGACCTCGGCGGTCGAGAGTCCGCGCTCGATATCCGTTGCTGCCATACCACGTCCCATCACGTCGCGTCGGTATAAGAAAAACCGCCCGGACCATGCGAGGTTCGGACGGTCTCACGTTCGATGGTGCCCCATGTTGGATTCGAACCAACGGCCTTCTGCTCCGGAGGCAGACGCTCTAATCCCCTGAGCTAATAGGGCCAACGTTTGGCATTATACCCAAGTGCACCACGGGCTATCAAAATAAAAGAAAAAGCTTTGCAATTCCGAGGAAGACGCGGCTCAACGGCCCACTTTAGAAGGCAAAAGCGAGTCAGATAGTATAAACTCTCATGCACCATATGTACACGGCTCGCGATGCGGGCCGTTTTTGCAAGGGTTATCCATCGAGGTGAGAGGCACACCATGATTGCAATTTTAAAGCAGAGCGCCAGCGACGAGGCCGTCAGCCATATCGTCAGCTGGATTGAGAAAAAGGGCCTGAAGACCGATGTCTCGCGCGGCGAGAATGAGACGATCATCGGCCTGGTGGGCGATACGACCAAGATCGACCCGTTCCTGCTCGAGTCCATGGATGTCGTCGAGCGCGTGCAGCGCGTCTCCGAGCCGTTCAAGCGCGCCAACCGCAAGTTCCACCCCGAGGACTCCGTCATCGACTGCGGCCACGGCGTCAAGATCGGCGGCGATCAGTTCCAGGTCATCGCCGGCCCGTGCTCCGTCGAGGGCGAGAACCTCATCCGCATCGCCCGCCGCGTGAAGGCCGCCGGTGCCACGATGCTGCGCGGCGGTGCCTACAAGCCCCGCACTTCCCCGTACGCCTACCAGGGCATGGGCCCCGCCGGTCTGGACCTGCTGTGCGAGGCGTCTGCCGAGCTCGACATGCCGATCGTCACCGAGATCATGGACCCGCGCGACGTGCAGGTCTTCCTGGACAAGAAGATCGACGTCATGCAGATCGGCGCCCGCAACGCCCAGAACTTCCCTCTGCTCAAAGAGGTCGGCAAGACCAAGACTCCGATCTTGCTTAAGCGCGGCATGTCCGGCACGATCGATGAGCTGCTCATGGCCGCCGAGTACATCATGAGCGAGGGCAACGACAACGTCATCCTGTGCGAGCGCGGCATCCGCACCTTCGAGACCCGCACCCGCAACACCTTCGACCTCAATGCCGTGCCGGTGCTGCACCACCTGTCGCACCTGCCCGTCGTCGCCGACCCCAGCCACGCCACCGGCTACACCCGCTACGTTGAGCCCATGGCGCTCGCCGCGACCGCCTGCGGTGCCAACGGCCTGGAGATCGAGGTCCACGACGAGCCCAGCCGCGCATGGTCCGACGGCGCCCAGGCCCTCACCCCCGATCAGTTCGACGACACCATGCGCCGCATCCGGGCCATCCGCGAGGTTGTCTGCCAAGAGACCATGGAGTAGCCCATGGGTACGGTGAGAAACGCGCGCGTTAACCAGGGCGGCCCCAAGTGCGCCGGCATCGTGGGCCTGGGCCTCATCGGCGGCAGTTTTGCCCGCGGCTATGCGCAGGCGGGCGTCCGCGTGCTGGCCTGGGACCCCGATGACGACGTCATGACGGCCGCCAGCATGGGTACCGTTGCCGGCGAGCTCAACGACGAGACGCTCGGCGAATGCGACATCATCGTCCTGGCATGCTACCCCGAGGCCTGCATCGAGTGGCTCGAGGCGCACGCCCAGGCACTCGCCGACGCCACCGACACCGAGGCCATCATGGGCCCCGTGGTGATCGACACCGTGGGCGTCAAGGGCATCGTGTGCGAGCGCGCCTTTGAGCTTGCCCGCGAGCACGGTTTTTACTTTGTGGGCGCGCACCCCATGGCGGGCACGCAGTTCTCGGGCTACGCGCATTCCCGCGCCGACCTGTTCCAGGGCGCACCGCTCGTACTTGTACCGCCCGCAGTGGACGACGCCCTTAAGCTGGAGCTTTTGGGCCAGGTGCGCGAGATGGTACGTCCCCTGGGCTTTGGCAAGTTCAGCGTAACGAGCGCCGCCGAGCACGACCGCGTCATCGCCTTTACGAGCCAGCTCGCGCACGTTGTCTCTAACGCCTACGTTAAGAGCCCGACCGCTCAGGTCCACCACGGCTTTTCGGCCGGCAGCTACCGCGACCTCACCCGCGTGGCGCACCTCAATCCGCAGATGTGGTCCGAGCTCATGATCGACGACGCCGATGCGCTCGCCTTCGAGATCGACCATCTGATCGAATCGCTTGGCGCCTACAGCCGCGCCCTTAAGGACCGCGACCAGCGCTATCTGGAGAATCTCCTTGCCGAGGGCGACCGCATTAAGCGCGCGCTCGACGACGAGGCCTCCCACTAGACCACCTATCACGCCAGGTCGAAAGGACCGAAGCTTATGGCGATTACCATCGATATCGACACCGCACGCCCCTACCAGGTGCATGTGGGCACGTTTTTGCTGGAGCAGGCAGGTCCGCTCGTACGCGCCACCGCTGGCGGCACCCGCGCCGTCATCGTGACGGACACCAACGTGGGCCCGCTCTACCAGGTGCCCGTTAAGCAGAGCCTCGAATCCGCAGGCTACGAGGTGAGCATCTGCACCTTCGAGGCCGGCGAGGCCCATAAGCGTGCCGAGACCTACGTTGCCATTTTGGAGTTTGTGGCCGAGCACGAGCTTTCGCGTTCCGACGTGATCGTGGCGCTCGGCGGCGGCGTCGTGGGCGACGTGGCGGGCTTTGTGGCCGCCACCTACATGCGCGGCTGCAAGTTCGTGCAGATTCCCACAAGCTTGCTCGCCATGGTGGATTCGTCGGTGGGCGGCAAGACGGCCATCGACCTGGCAGCCGGCAAGAACCTGGCCGGCGCCTTTTGGCAGCCGAGCGTGGTCATCGCCGACGTGGGGTGCCTGGCAACCCTCACGCCCGAGCAGTTCGCCGACGGCTGCGGCGAGGTCGTCAAGCACGCCGTGATCGCCGACCCCGAGCTCTTCGCCGAGCTGGAGAAGACCCCGCTCACGCTTGAGCTGCTCAACCGCGACGTGGCCCGTGTGGCGCTCATCATCGCCCGCAATATCGACATTAAGCGCGCCGTGGTCGTTGCCGACGAGCGCGAAACCAATCAGCGCAAGCTCCTCAACTTTGGCCACAGCGCCGGGCACGCCGTCGAAGCCTGCGAGCACTTTGAGCTCGGCCACGGCAACTGCGTGTCGATCGGCATGGGCATCATCACGCGTGCCGCAGCCCTGCATGGCATCTGCGATGCCGAGCTGCCCGATCGCATTGAGGAGCTCTGCGCCCGCCACGGTCTCAAGACCCGCTGTGAGCTTTCCGCCGACGCCGTCTTTGCCGAGGCGCTCCACGACAAAAAGCGCGCAGGCGACACCATCGACCTGGTAATTCCGCACGACATTGGCCGTTGCAGCATCGACCGCACGCCGCTTTCCACCTTCCACGATTTGATTGCCGAGGGCCTCGGCCAGAAGGGAGACGCATCCGCATGCTAGCCCGCATCACCCCGTCCCCGCTCAAGGGCACCGTTCCCGCCATCGCGTCCAAGTCGATGGCGCATCGCCTCACCATCTGCGCTGCGCTTGCCAACGGCGAGACGCACGTCACCTGCAATACCACCTGCGCCGACATCGAGGCCACGGTGCGTTGCCTTACGGCCCTGGGTGCTCGCATCGAGACCGTCGAGGACGGCTTCCAGGTCCACCCCACCATGAAGAGTGTTGAGTTTGGCCTGCTCAAGGCCCTTGCCGGCAGCACGCTTGACTGCGGTGAAAGCGGCTCCACGCTCCGCTTTATGCTGCCTGTCGCCTGCGCGCTGGGTGCAGAAGCAACTTTTGTGGGTCAGGGGCGCTTGGGCGCCCGCCCGCTCTCCCCGCTCTCGGACGAGATCATCGCCGCCGGCTGCGACCTACAGGGTCTGGGCGGTTTTCCGCTCAAGACGAGCGGCCGCATGCGCCCGGGCACCTTTGTGCTTCCGGGCAACGTGAGCTCGCAGTATATCTCCGGCCTTCTGCTGGCAGCCCCGCTGCTGGCCCAGCCCTCCTGCGTGCAGGTATGCGGCCTTATCGAAAGCCGCCCCTACATCAACCTGACGATCCAGGCCATGAAGGCCTTTGGCGTCGAGGTCAACGTCGAGCGTATTCCGGCCACGGACGGCCAGCTCGAGGTCACGAACTTCCGCGTGAGCAGCGGCTCGTACCGCACGCCCGGCAGCGTAGCCGTCGAGGGCGACTGGTCCAACGCTGCCTTTTGGCTGTGCGCCGGTGCCATCGGCACCGACCCAATCACCGTCGAGGGCGTGTCGCTAAGCTCCGCACAGGGCGACCGCAACGTGCTTGCCGCGCTTTCGCGCTTTGGCGCCCGCATCGTGCGCTCCACCAACGCCGCCACCGTGCAGTCCGACAAGCTCGCCGGCTTTGAGATGAGTGCCCACGACATTCCGGACCTGGTGCCCGTCATCTCGGCCGTGGCCTCGCTGGCACAGGGCCGCACCTTTATTCGCGATTGCGCCCGTCTGCGCATCAAGGAATCCGACCGTCTGGTCACCACCACCCGCGAGCTCACCGCGCTGGGCGCGCAGGTGCGCATTACCGGCGATGACCTCATCATCAAGGGTGTCGATGCCTTTACCGGCGGCGAGGTCGATTCGCACAACGACCATCGCATCGCCATGATGGCCGCCATCGCCGCAAGCCGTGCCACCGGCGAGGTCGTGATCCACGGCGCCGAGGCCGTCAACAAGTCCTATCCCGATTTCTTCGACCACTACCGCCTGCTGGGCGGCAAGGTCACACTCGAGGAGGAATAGCATGTCCTCGACCTTTGGCAACGTCTTGCACTTAAGCATCTTCGGCCAGTCGCACTCCCCCGCTATCGGCTGCTCGCTCGATGGCATTCCGGCGGGCATCGCCGTGGACCAGGAGAAGCTGCAGGCCTTCCTCGACCGTCGCGCTCCCGGTCGCGACGAGACCGCGACCAAACGCCGCGAGGCCGACGCCGCCCACATCATCGCCGGTGTTGTCGATGGACATACCACCGGCGCGCCCATCGCCGCGATTATCGAGAACACCAACACGCGCTCCAAGGATTACTCCGAGCTGCGCCGCAAGCCCCGCCCTGGGCACGCAGACTTTCCGGCGCGTGTGAAGTACCACAACATGCACGACGTCGCCGGCGGCGGGCACTTCTCCGGCCGTCTGACGGCCCCTCTATGCATCGCCGGCGGGATCGCGCTGCAGGCGCTCGAGGCCCGCGGCATTCAGGTCATGGCGCACGTCGCGCAGATCGGCGGCATCTCCGACCTGCCGATGGACGATATGGTCTATCGTGAGGCCGACCGCAAGGCGATCCTTACGAACGATCTGCCGTGCATTGACGCCGCCGCAGCCGGCCGCATGCGCGAGGAGATCCTGGCCGCGCGCGACGAACTCGACAGCATCGGCGGCATCGTGGAGTGCGGCATTTACGGGCTTCCCGCGGGCATCGGTGACCCCATGTTCGACGGCATCGAGAACCGCATCGCGCAAATCGCGTTTGGCATTCCCGCCGTAAAGGGCGTGGAGTTTGGCATGGGCTTTGCCGTGGCCGCCATGCGCGGCAGCGAGAACAACGATCCGTATCGCATCGACGCCGAGACCGGAAAGATCGAGGTCGAATCCAACAACGCCGGCGGCATCCTGGGCGGTATTTCGACCGGCGCGCCCGTCATGTGGCGTATGGCCGTAAAGCCGACGCCCTCCATTGGCCGCGAGCAGCAGACCGTGGACATGGACGCCATGGAAAATGTCGAACTCTCGGTCCACGGTCGTCACGATCCCTGCATCGTCCCCCGAGCTGTCCCCGTAGCCGAAGCAGCCGCAGCGCTGGCCATCTGGGACGCCCTCCTCGAGGACGCAGGCCAGCTCTAACCCGACTCACCTGGGTTGCCTGTCAACTCTGCCATTACGTGAAAGGGGCCTCCATGGACCTTGCCGATATTCGCCAGACCATCGATGGCATCGACACCACGCTCCTCAATAGCTTTGTCGAGCGTATGGACATTGCCACCGAGGTCGCCAAATCAAAGATCGAGATGGGCAAGGCCGTCTTTGACCCCGCCCGCGAGCGCTCCAAGCTCAACAACCTCGCCAGCCGCGCACCCGAGCGCTACGAGGCGCAAACCATCACCCTGTTCCGTCTCCTCATGAGCATGAGCAAGGCCGAGCAGCAGCGCTACATCAACGAGCTCAAGGGCATCACCGTCTCGCAAAAGGCCCACGCCACGGCTGCAGCCTCCGACACGGCCTTCCCTCAAACGGCTACCGTTGCCTGCCAGGGCGTGGAAGGTGCCTATAGCCAGATCGCCGCGTGCAAACTCTTCGACGTGCCCGACATCGCGTTTTTCGAGACCTTCGAAGGCGTTATGCGCGCTGTGCGCGATGGCTTCTGCGAGTTTGGCGTGCTGCCCATCGAGAACTCCACCGCCGGCTCGGTCAACGCCGTCTACGACCTGCTCGCCCAGTTCGACTTCCATATCGTGCGCTCGCTGCGCCTCAAGATCGACCACAACTTGCTCGTCAAGCCCGGCACCAGGCTCGCGGGCATACGCGAGGTCTACAGCCACGGTCAGGCCATCGCGCAGTGCGCTAGCTTTATCGAGGCGCACGGCCTGCACGCCACCAAGTACCCCAACACCGCCATGTCGGCCGAGATGGTCGCCAGCTCCGAGCGCACCGATGTTGCCGCCATCGCATCGCGCAGCTGCGCGGCACTCTATGGTCTGGAGGTGCTGGAGCCCAACATCCAGGACTCGGACAACAACTACACGCGCTTTGTCGTCATCAGCCGCGAGCCACGCGTCTACCCCGGCGCCAACCGCACCTCGCTCATGATTACCACGGCCAACGAGCCAGGCGCACTCTATCGCGTACTCGAGCGCTTCTACGCGCTCAATATCAACCTCATCAAGCTCGAGAGCCGCCCCATCCCCGGGCACGACTTTGAGTTTATGTTCTACTTTGATCTGGACTGCCCCTTTGGCAGCAAGGCCCTCGATGACCTGCTCGATTCCATCGACGACGTGTGCGAAAGCTTCACCTACTTTGGCAGTTACACGGAGGCGCTCTAGATGACCGATGTCGCCGCAACCCGCCCCTACGGCGTGCTGGGCCGCGTGCTGGGCCACAGCTACACCCCGACCATCTACAAGGAGCTCGCGGGGCTAGAGTATGTGCGTTTTGAGCGCGAGCCCGAGGACCTCCAGGCTTTTATGACGGGTGACGAATGGGAGGGCACCAACGTGACCATCCCCTACAAGCGCGCCGTCATGGAATACCTGGACGAGCTGAGTCCACTCGCCGAGCGTATGGGAAACATCAACACCATCACGCGCCTGCCCGACGGCCGCCTGCGCGGCGACAACACCGACTACTTTGGCTTTCAGTGCCTAGTCGAGGAGCTGGGCGTTGAGGTCGCCGGCAAGAAGGCCCTCGTGCTCGGTGCCACCGGTGGCGCCGGCACCACTGCCAGCATGGTGCTCGGCGACCTGGGCGCCATCGTCGTGCCGGTGGGCCGCACGAGCGAAGTCAACTACGACAACATCGCGCAGCAGTCCGACGCCGCACTGCTCGTCAACTGCACGCCCGCCGGCATGTTCCCCCACTGTCCCGATGCCCCCTGCACGCTCGAGGGGCTCGATGCGCTCGAGGGCGTCATCGACATTGTCTACAACCCTGCACGCACGGGACTCATGCTCGAGGCCGAGCGCCGCGGCATCCCCTGCATCGGCGGCCTGCTCATGCTCGTGGCCCAGGCGGCGCAAGCCGTTGAGCGCTACAGGGGCCAGGCCACTCCGCGTGAGCGCATTCTGGACGTAACGGAGCGCCTGTCCCGCCGCGAACAGAACATCGCGCTGATCGGTATGCCGGGCTCGGGCAAGACCCGCGTGGGCGAGCAGATTGCCCTGCTCACGGGGCGAGAGCACATCGACCTGGACCGCGCACTCGAGGAACGCCTGGGCATGCCCTGCGCCGACTATATCGTCGAGCGCGGCGAGGCGGCGTTCCGCGAGCAGGAGACGGCGGCGCTGGCCGGCATCTCCAAGCGCAGCGGCCTGGTGCTTTCCACGGGCGGCGGCGTGGTCACGCGCGACGAGAACTACCCGCTACTGCACCAGAACAGCCAGATTGTGATGCTCAACCGCAAGCTCGACGAGCTCGCCCACAAGGGTCGCCCCATCACCGCCCGCGATGGCATCGACAAGCTGGCCGAACAGCGCATGCCGCGCTACCGCGCCTGGGCCGACTACATCATCGACTCACGCGACTGCGCCGCCAACACCGCGGCTACCGTCCTCGACACCCTCCCACCAGCCCTCTAGCAAAAACCACCACAAAGGGGACAGTGCACCTTTGAGGTGGTTTTCCGTTCCGCCTCACCGCCCGCCCAACCGCAAAGGAAACAACCATGAAAGCACTCGTCATCAACGGACCCAACCTCAACATGCTCGGCATTCGCGAGCCGGGCATCTATGGCAGCGACAACTACGACCGCTTAGTGCAGATCTGCCAGGAAGCGGGCACCGCACAGGGCTTCGACGAGGTCGAGGTTTTCCAGTCCAACCACGAGGGCAGCATCGTTGACAAGATCCAGGAGGCCTACGGCAAGGTCGACGGTATCGTCATCAACCCGGCGGCTTACACGCACACGAGCGTCGCGATCCTCGACGCCCTCAAGGCCGTCGCCATCCCTGCCGTCGAGGTCCACATCAGCGCCGTCGAGACCCGCGAGGACTTCCGCCAGGTAAGCTACGCCCGCCTGGCCTGCTTCGCCACCATCACCGGCGAAGGCCTGAAAGGCTATGCGCATGCACTGGAGCTGCTGAAGGAGCATCTCGAAAAGTAGCCTCGCGGATCAATTCATTAACACCGATTCACGCGAACAAAACTCCAGCGCCGGAAGCAGCGACCTCGCTGCTTCCGGCATTTTGTTACTGGCATATAATCGTTGCAGTCACACTACGTCTGGAGACCCACATGCTGAGCATTCACCTGGGGGATTACCCCGGTTCCATCTACGATACCAAGACCTACTTTAGGAACTCGTACCTGGATTCATGGTTCGAAGATCCCATGGCTGCACAGATGATTAAAGGTGTTGACGGTTCAGAGCTCATCGGCCCCCACAACATCATCAGCAAGCAGCTTGGCTCGATTACGCCACTCGAGCTTTCTGGCGGTGTCAAGACGTTGCTGCTGGTACGCAATCTCCCCGACATGGTATTTAATGCTTCCACCTGCGGAGACAACTGCGCCCGTTGGCTGCTCAAGATTGGCAAAGAGCAAGACGTGCTGGTAACCCTTTATCACATCATGAAATTCCCCTGGAAGCGTTTCGAAATCCGTATTGAAAATGACGGCCGCATCGTCAAGAACATGCAGGAGTTCGTCGGTGCCACCAATGACTTTTTGGATGTTGATGATACGGCCAGAGTGCTGCACTAGGTTCTATGGCCGCAATCGCTGAATGCGTTAGAAAAGTCTTACCAGAATACTTAAAACCCAAATGAAACAGCGGGGGCCAACTTAGTCACACTGCTTTTGTTACGCCTTCTTGATCACGTATGCCAACCCAATATCGCAGGCACAGCGTACGAATGACGCGAAGAGCCACGATACTGGCAGCGTCATAAACAGAGGCATGGTCTGCCAAGGAATAAACCAATCGACCGCGTGGATTGCAAAGATCGCCAGACTGGCTTGTCCGCAAAACACGAGTCCTCGCTCAAAGGACCCCAAAACCGGCACGTCTTTCAACTTCACCAACGCCATCGAAACCCAACAGACGCAGTAGCTACCCGCAACAGCAGCAACCGTCGCAACAACAAATCCATCCACGCGGCGGCTCGAAAGCTCAAGCCCACTCAGCGCGGCAAGGACGAGCCAAGCAACACCGGCTCCAATAAACAGCAGAGGCTTGCTCACGCTCGGCTCCAGCCCCCTTTGGCGCGCCGTATAACCAATCCACATCAGCAAGACGATATAGCAGCTCAAATCCAAATCGAGCGGCAGGTAAGCACCAAAATAGCGAGACACGCTCAAACCGCAAAAGGCAATCGCGGCACAGACAACGCCCTGCCAAACAACCCCAATCCTGCGGCGATCAAACAGCCGCACGAGCGCATTAAACAGCAGGCGCGACGTAAACAGCGCCGCCAAAAACCATGCCATGCCAACGGCGGTAACGCCAAACCCAGGCACATCAACGCCCGAGGCAAACACAAGCGTCTAAAGCCCCGCAACCAGCGTACCGCTTGTCAAAGGAGCGCCGCTCATTAAGAACGTCGGCACCTGCCACGCCAGTGCAAGAACCACATACGGCACCAGCAGGCGCGACACCGAACCACTCAGCAGCTCGCGCCACGGCTTCGGCCTAAACGTATACCCGGCAAGAATAAAGAACACCGGCATGTGAAACGAGAAGATCGCGTGCCGCAAGGGAGAGGGATTTGGAACGGTGTGCCCCACAATGACCAGAATAATTGCGATCCCCTTTGCAATATCAATCCAGTCGAGCCTTTTGCTTCCCATTGCGAACCCTTCAAAACCGCAGCACACAAGATGAAAAAAGCCCAGACCACCTAGCGGTCCGGGCTTAATAAACGATGGTGCTCCATGGCGGATTCGAACCGTCGACCTTGGGATTAGAAGTCCCCTGCTCTATCCAACTGAGCTAATGGAGCAAATAACCGCACGCCCAAGCAAGCGCAAGCCTGTCAGGCGCAAGTAATTATAACCTAGTTGAACTGCTCGCGATACGCCTTGCAGACCTCATCGACCGGGCCGTCCATGCGAAGGTCACCCTTCTCGATCCAAACGGCACGCTGGCAGATGCGCTCGACCTGCTCCATGGAGTGCGAAACGAACAGAACCGTCACGTCGCCGCTCTGGATAAAGTGCTGGATGCGGGCCTCGCACTTCTGCTGGAAGAACACATCACCGACGGACAGCGTCTCGTCAACGATCAGAATATCTGGCTCGGTAATCGTCGCGATTGCAAAGGCAATACGCGCCACCATACCCGAGGAGAAGTTCTTGAGCGGCATGTCGACAAAGTTCTGAAGCTCAGCGAACTCGATAATGCCGTCAAAGTTGGCGTCGATGAACTCCTTGGTATAGCCGAGCAGGGCGCCGTTCAGATAGATGTTCTCGCGGGCCGTCAGCTCAGGATCAAAGCCGGCGCCGAGCTCAATCAGCGGTGCGATGTTGCCATGGACCTTAACGCTGCCCTCGCTAGGCTCAAGCACGCCAGCGATAATCTTGAGCATAGTAGACTTACCGGAACCATTGGTGCCGACCAGACCCACGACCTCGCCGCGATGAATATCGAACGAGATGTGCTTAAGTGCCCTAAACTCCTCAAAGAACAGCTCGTGCTTGGCAAGCTTAATGAAGTACTCCTTGAGGTTGGTCAGCGACTCGGACGCCATGTTAAAGATCATGGTGACGTCGTCGACCTCGACAGCCAGAGGCTGCTCGCTGTAATCAACAACAGATTCAGTCATCACAGCACTCCTTAGATGTAGAGGATGAACTTGCGCTCGGACTTATGGAACACGGTGTAGCCAATAACAAGCGCAAGGACCGCCCAAGCGACGCACATACCAAACGTCAAAAGCGAGGGCGTGGTCTGGAACAGGAAGATATCACGCATAAACTGCAGGTAGTTATACATGGGGTTCGCATACATCAAGATACGCACGAGATGCGGCATTTGCGCAATATAGTCAGTCGTCCAGAAGATGGGCGTAATGTAAGTCCACGCCGTAATGACGACGCTCCATAGATGCATAACGTCGCGGAAAAAGACCGTAAGAGCAGAGAGCATCATGCCCAGGCCCATGCAGAAGCACATAAGCAGCAGCAGGCAAACCGGCAGCAGAATGAGGTGCCAAGAAGGCATAACACGGAACCACAGCATGACGATGGCGACGGCGACCAGCGAGAAGGCAAAGTTGACCAGCGAGAAGAGCACCTTCTGCACCGGGAAGACCCAGCGGTGCACCTTAACCTTCTTGAGCAGAGGGGCAGCGCCCACGATAGACGTCAGGGCCTGGTTCGTAGACTCGGACATGACGGCAAAGGTAATGTTACCCACGATCAAGTACAGCGGGTACATCTCGGGCGTCATTGAGCCATTGCGGCCCTGGCCAAAAATCGTCGAGAACACGATGGCCATGACGATCATCATCAGCAACGGATTGAGCACCGACCATGCGACACCCAGAACGCTACGGCGATACTTGATCTTAAAATCCTTGGTAACCAGCTGACGAAGGATAAACGCATCCTTCTCAAATTCGTTCTTAGCAAACGTCGCAGGCAGACTGCGAGTTTCTTGTTGCTTTGTCTGATCCGACACGGATGCAACTCCTTTACTCGTAATCGTTGACAAACGAACAGTATAGACCCGACGGCCATGCAAACGATTCGCGCAACAAAACTGGAGAACTAACCCACATCTTAGGATGCCAAGCCCAAACGGCTATACTTTCAAGGATTGAAAGTATAAGGAGCATTGAGTGAATTCTGAATCCATCGCCGTCATCATCCCTTGCTACAACGAAGCCCTCACGATCGGCAAAGTCATCGACGACTTTCACCGCGAGCTTCCGCAAGCGACGGTCTATGTCTATGACAACAACTCGTCGGACGATACTTCACGCATCGCCACCGAGCACGGCGCCACGGTCCGCTTTGAGCCCCGTCAGGGAAAGGGCAACGTGTGCCGCCAGATGTTTCGCGATATCGACGCCGATTGCTACCTGATGGTCGACGGCGACGACACCTATCCCGCCGAGGCTGCCAAAGCCCTCTGCGAGCCTATCCTCAACGGCGCGGCCGATATGACCGTAGGCGACCGCCTTTCCAACGGCACCTACGCCGAGGAAAACAAGCGTGCTTTCCACGGCTTTGGCAACAATCTGGTCCGCGCCATGATCAAGTGGATCTATGGCTACAGCTTCGATGATGTCATGACCGGCTACCGCGCCATGAGCCGCCCGTTCGTTAAAACCTTCCCTGTGCTTTCCGAGGGCTTCCAGATCGAAACCGAGCTCTCGATCCACGCCGTCGACCACCGCTGGCGCATCAAAGATGTGCCCATCGAGTACCGCGACCGTCCGGAAGGCTCCGAATCCAAGCTCAATACCGTGAGCGACGGCATTAAAGTCGTCGCGATGATCGGCACGCTGTTCAAGGACTACCGCCCGCTGAAGTTCTTCAGCCTCGTCGCGCTTCTGTTTGCGGTGATCGGCTTCGCCCTGGGCATGCCCATCGTTGTCGAGTATTTCCAGACCGGCCTCGTTCCGCGCTTCCCCACCGCCATGCTCGCCGCGTCGTTTATGTTCCTGTGCGGCCTGAGCCTTGCAACCGGATTCATCCTGGATTCTGTAGCAAAGGTCGAAAAAAAGCAGTGGGAGGTCAACGTATATAGCAAGTACGCCTACGACGACCAGCCCGGCCACCCTACTTCCAAGCCAAGCGAGAGGTAAACCACCATGCCGCTCATCTCCATCGTCGTGCCGTGTTACAACGAGCAGGAATCACTTCCGATCTTTCTCAAAGAGCTCGATGGCGTCGTTCGCATCATGACCCGGCAAGACCCCGGCATCTCCTTTGAAGCCGTCCTCATCGACGATGGCTCGGCAGACAAAACGCTCGCCGTCATGAAGGCAGAAGCTGCGGCGGCGCATCCATACGCCATCCGCTGGCACTCTTTCTCGCGCAACTTTGGCAAGGAGGCGGCACTACTCGCCGGACTCCAGCACGCAAAGGGCGACTATGTCGCCACCATGGATGCCGACATGCAGGACCCGCCCTCGCTCCTGCCGCAGATGTACGAGATCTTGCAAACCGAAGACTACGATAACGTCGCCACACGCAGGACCACCCGCGAAGGCGAGCCTCCCATCAGGTCGTTCTGCGCCCGTATGTTCTACAAGATCATCAACCGCATTTCCAAGGCCGACATCGTCGACGGAGCACGCGATTTTAGGCTCATGAAGCGACCTATGGTCAACGCCATCATCTCCATGGGCGAATACAATCGATTCTCCAAGGGCATCTACGGCTGGGTCGGCTTCAAGACCAAATGGCTCCCCTACGTAAACGTCAACCGCGTGGCCGGTGAGACCAAATGGAGCTTTTGGTCGCTGCTCCTCTATTCCATCGACGGCATCGTCGCGTTTTCCACGGCGCCACTCTCCCTCGCCGCCCTCACGGGTATCGTCTTCTGCCTCATCGCCATCATGGGATTTATCGTCATCCTGGTCAAAACGCTTGTTTGGGGCGATCCCGTAGGCGGATGGCCCTCCCTTGCCTGCCTCATTACGCTGTTTGGCGGCATGCAGCTCCTGTGCCTGGGAATCATTGGCGAGTACCTAGCAAAAGCCTACTTGGAGGCCAAGCACCGCCCCATCTATATCATTCGAGAATCCAACGAGGAATCTGATGACACGGCCCAATAACAGCACGCTCAAGAATGTGGCGTTCTACGCCGCCTGCTTCACGTTTTCCATCGCATTATTTGTCGCACTTGCAGAGGCGGGGCATGTCTACCCCTTTGGCGACAACTCGTTTCTCACCAACGATCTCAAATACCAATACATCGACTTCTTCGCGTGGTTTCGCCGCGTCCTTTTAGGCGAGGCAAACCTTCGCTATTCCTTCTCACAGGGCCTCGGTATGAACACATGGGGGCTCTATAGCTACTACCTCGCCAGCCCCTTCAACCTGCTCTGCGTGCTGTTTCCCGCAGACAAGCTGACGCTCTTCGTATTTGCCATAACCGCGCTCAAGCTTGGCTGCATCCACATCAGCAGCGCTTGGTATGTGCAAAAGCGCTTTGACCTTTCCAAGCCCGCCGCATTCTTGCTATCCCTCTCGTTCACGTTTTGCAGCTGGACCATCAGCAACCTGCGCAACCCACTCTGGATCGATTGCCTCATCCTGCTGCCCATCTGCGCCTACGGATGCTACGAGCTCATCCGCAAGCAGCGCATGATCCGCCTCGTCATCGCAACGGCGCTCAATGTCATGTTCTGCTGGTATACGGCCTACATCAGCATCCTGTTCCTCTGCATCTTCGTATTGGTCGAATTTGTCGATTATGTTGCAGAAGAAGGTTTTAGCTGGAAGCTCATGCTCGATCGGGCCCTGCGATTCGCCGGAGCTATCGCGCTCGGACTGCTTCTGTCCGCCTGGACCTTTTTGCCGACCATCCTTGCCATGTTCAAGGGCGGTCCCGTTCTAGCACTCGGCCCCCTACTTAAAACCAGCCTCAAGTCGCTCATCAGGGGCTTTCTTCCCTGCATGTGGGTAAGCAACGAAAGCACACCGCAGTTCTATTGCGGCATCGTCATGATGCTGCTTGCGGTGAGCCTGCTGGTTAACCGCACGGCTTCGATCAAGACGCGCATCGCAACACTCGTCGTCACGATAATCCTGGTCGCAAGCTCCGTTTTGAGCCCGCTCGAGTACATCTGGTGCGGCATGCGCGTTCCCAACGGCTTCTACTCGCGCACGGCTTTTTTGCTGAGCTTCTTTGCGCTGTGGGCCGCAGGACACGCGCTGCAGGCGCTCAAAAACCAGCCCAAATTGCGTCAAGCCTATCGCCCCGTCGTCATCATGCCCCTCCTGGCACTAACCGCCATTGAGTTGTTTGCCAACGCCCATGTTATGTGGAACCAGCTGTACACAGGCTATTCCGAAAAAGCCAACAGCGCCTATGTCGCCACCGCAACCGACACTATCACGACCATTCAAGACCAGACTTCGGCGTCGTTCTATCGCATTGACCGCACAACCACACGCGTCGACAGCGCCGCCCTCAACGAAGGCTTGGCGCTTGGGTACAACCAGTTGTCTTCGTATTCGTCTGCCAACAACCCGCAGGCCATCGCACTGCTCAACTCCCTTGGATACAGCAGCGTCGGCGAATTCTCGACCCGTTATGCCGAGCCCATTCTTGCCGTTGATGCCCTGTTGGGAGTCAAGTACGCCATCGCCGAGCACGCGCCTTCGGGATACGCGGCAATGACTGAAATAGCCGATACAGCAAGTGCGGTGTACGAGAACCCCTATGCGCTCAGCGTTGGTGTCATGGCATCCAATGACATTCAAAACTGCACGTTGAAGGGCGAGAACCCCTTCGAAAAGCAAAACGACCTCTACAGCAAAATCCTAGGCCGCGAGGTAATGCTCTATACCAAAATCGAGGCCAAAAACACGGAGGATGACGAGAACTTAAGGCAGTGGAACGCCACCGTGCCGTCGGGTTCCATCGGGTATCTCTACATCAACAAAGATGCGACCGCCGGCAGTTATTGGCCCGTCACCCTTACCATCGACCAGCGAACGATCGGAAACGAGGCCTGGAGATTCGACAATAATATCCGCCAGATTGCGGATGCATCGGACTCCCCGAGCCAGCATACGGCGTCAATCGGAGTCGCAGAGGGCTATACAGACATGCCCCAAGACAATGATCCGGTCTTTTACGCCCTCAATCTGGACGTTTTCGAGCAGATTATTAACGAGCTTAAGATGAGCGAATTTGTTCCGACGGTTTTTGAGGACGGAAGGATAGAAGGCGAGTACACCGCCAAGGATGACGGCAACCTACTGCTGAGCGTTCCGTACGATGAGGGCTGGAACGTAACGGTAAACGGAACCGCCACAGAACTAACGCCCGCCGCCGATAAGGGCTTGTCATCCCTGAACATGCAGAAAGGCGCGAATAGGATCGTGATGACCTACAAGACTCCGGGCGCCCTTGCGGGGCTTGCAGTGAGTCTGGCGACCGCCGCCGCCCTTGTTGCAGCGGGTCTATACGCCAGGCATAAGAAAAGCCGCCGTTAACAAGCGGCGGCTTTTTCTCTCGAAAAGTTAATAACGGCTAGAGCGTCTTGAGGTACTCCCCCAGCTCTTCCTCCCAGTCGGGCATGTGGAAGCCCGTCGACTCGAGCCTGGACAGGTCGAGCGCGGAGTGGACCGGGCGCGGGGCGACGGGGCCGGCGGCGTTCGCGTAGTAGTCGGCGGTCGAAACCGGCACGACCCTGTCGCCGTTTCCGTTGGCGGCCTCGAAGACGGCGCGGGCGATGTCCGCCCAGCTCTTCACGGCACCGGAGCCGGTGCAGTCGTAGGTGCCGTAGGGCGCGTGCGTGCCCAGCACGTGGAAGATGGCCTCGGCCATGTCGCGCGTGAAGGTCAGGCGGCCCAGCTGATCGTCCACGACGGTGACCTGCTCGAGCTTGTCGTCCGGGTCGGTTACGCGGTCGGACAGGCCCTTCATGGTCTTAACGAAGTTGTGCCCCTCGCCGATGACCCAGCTGGAGCGCATGATGTAGTGGCGGGGGCACCCTGCCACGGCGATGTCGCCTGCGGCCTTGGTCTGGCCGTAGACGGACAGCGGGCTGAACGGCTCGTCCTCCGCGTGCACCTCCACGGTACCGTCGAAGACGTAGTCGGAGGACACGTGGACCAAGGTGATGCCGTGCTCAGAGCAGGTGCGGGCGAGCAGGGCGGGGCCGGTCGCGTTGGCCTTCCAGGCGATGGCGCGACCCTCGGGGGTCTCGGCCCTGTCCACCGCGGTGTAGGCGCCGCAGTTGATCACGGTGCCGTAGAGCGACCAGTCGTACTGCGCGTAGGCGTCGGGGTCGGACATGTCGAAGGTGTCGATGTCGCAGAAGTCGAAGTCCTTCGCCACGCCGCGCTCCTCGGCGAGCGCGCGCACCGCATGTCCCAGCTGGCCGTTGCAGCCGGTGACGAGGGTGCGCTTCGGCGCCATGGGGGTGACGTCCCCGAGCATCGGGTGGTTGAGGTCGGCCTCGGAGACGGTGGCCTCGGCCAGCGGGATCGGCCACTCGATGGCGAGCTCGGGGTCGGCGAGGTTCACGAAGGTGTAGGTCCTCTTCAGCTCGAGGGACCAGTGGGCGTCCACCAGGTAGGTGTAGGCGGTGCCGTCCTCCAGGGCCTGGAAGGAGTTGCCCACGCCGCGCGGGACGTAGATGGCCTTGCTCGGGTCGAGCGTGCAGGTGAACACCTTGCCGAAGGTCTCGCTGCCCTCGCGCAGGTCCACCCAGGCGCCGAAGACCGAGCCGTGGGCCACGGAGATGAACTTGTCCCAGGGCTCGGCGTGGATGCCGCGGGTGACACCGCGGCTGTCGTTGTAGGAGACGTTGTTCTGGACGACGCGGAGGTCGGGAATCCCGAGCGCGCACATCTTGGCGCGCTGCCAGTTCTCCTTGAACCAGCCGCGCGAGTCGCCGTGGACGGCGAGGTCGACGACCTTGAGGCCCCCGATGCCGGTCTCGGTGACGGCGAGGTCCTTCTCGAATGCGATTTCAGCCATAGGTCTCTCCCCTCCTTACTGCCCCTGTGCGCGGTAGCGGGCCTCGGTGGCCTCCTTGGCCGGGCGCCACCAGGACTCGTTGGCGACGTACCAGTCGATCGTCTGCTTGAGTCCCTCGGCGAAGTCGGTGTGGGCCGGCCTCCAGCCCAGCTCGCGCTGGAGCTTGGTGGAGTCGATGGCGTAGCGGCGGTCGTGGCCGGGGCGGTCGGCGACCCAGTCGAAGTCCTCGGGGTCGCGGCCCATGGCCTCGAGGATCATGCGCAGGACGGTGATGTTGCTCTTCTCGCCGTCGGCGCCGATGAGGTAGGTCTCCCCCATGCGGCCCTTGGTCAGGATGTCCCAGACGGCGCTGGAGTGGTCCTCGGTGTGGATCCAGTCGCGGACGTTCTCGCCGCGGCCGTAGAGCTTGGGGCGCACGCCGTCGATGATGTTCGTGATCTGGCGCGGGATGAACTTCTCCACGTGCTGGTAGGGTCCGTAGTTGTTGGAGCAGTTGGAGATGGTCGTGCGCAGGCCGTAGGTGCGGGTCCAGGCGCGGACCAGCATGTCGGAGGACGCCTTGGTGCTCGAGTACGGGCTGCTCGGGTGATACGGCGTCTCCTCGGTGAACTTCGCCGGGTCGTCGAGAGCAAGGTCGCCGTAGACCTCGTCGGTGGAGACGTGGTGGTAGCGGACGCCGTATTTGCGGACGGCCTCCAGCAGGCGGAAGGTTCCCTCGACGTTGGTGCGCAGGAACGGCTCCGGGTCGGCGATGGAGTTGTCGTTGTGGGACTCCGCGGCATAGTGGACGATCGCGTCGTGGCCGGGGACGATCCTATCGAGCAGCTCCGCGTCGCAGATGTCGCCCACGACGAGCTCCACGCGGCCCGCGGGCAGCCCCGCGATGTTCTCGGGGTTGCCGGCGTAGGTCAGCTTGTCCAGGACGGTGACGTGGACGCCCGGGTGGTTGTCGACCACGTAGTGCACGAAGTTGCTGCCGATGAAGCCGCAGCCGCCCGTGACGATGATGTTCTTAGGTTCAAAAATCTCAGACATGAATCTCCTTTTTTCGCCTACTAGAGATGTAAGTACTTAAACATTTGAACATATGAGCCTTCAGCAGAATCAGAATCTTCTCCTGCAGGTTTGTTTCTTATGCCAAACTCTCTGTATCCCATGCGACTATAGAACTCAATAAGACCAGGCTCATTGACAGAGTCCAGAAACACAAACCTTCCGCCAACAAGACGCTGTATGTCAGAAATAGACTTTTCAACGAAAGCCATGAGTTCTTCACCGGTTACGCGACCTATACCTGAATCGCTTTTCCCAAATTGCGCCAACAGAACACAAGGCAAATCAAAACAACCAGTTTCTGGTCTAAGTTCACCAAAAGAAGCCAACTTCTTGTGAGCTGTTTTTGAAACGACATTCTCAGGAATGGAGGCAATCTTTAGAGCAAGGGCATAAAAGCCAACTAAAGCGGCCGCATCTGTATCAAATACAAGATAAGAGACACAGAAACCCCTCAGGTTAAAATCAAACGCGTTATAACGAACAAAATCCTCTATATCCTTGTTACGTTCACAGCGAAAAGAGGAGAGAACGTCCGAAACCTCGTCCTCTCCTCGCGCATTAAGTAATTGGAGTAAAGAATACGATACAAGCGCCATTTCTAGAAGCCCATCGATTTAAACAAAGAATCGATGGCCTTCTTCATGTCTGGCGTCAAAGACGGATCCGAAGGCGATGGCTTGAACTTCAAATCCTTGGTTACGCCTTCATCATATGCGTCGCACAACGCCTTTACGCCCTGAGGAGAGAGCATCCTAATCGGTGTTTTTAAACTTGAAGTAGCCATATGCCCTCCTTCCCTTAAAAATATCTACTTAGATTATAACCGAAAATACGAACACATATTCGAATTGCCCGATTATCATGAAATTCTAACGCAGCTTCTTACTTCGCTTGCTGCTCAAGGCGCTTTACAAGCTGTTCCTCAGAATGGACAAACTCAAATGGTTCATACTCGCCATATGCGGAAGGACGACTGATGTTAATGAGCTGAAGGTCAGAGATGCCGAAACGATCCTCTATCCTTCGCATCATCTCGACAAGCTCCTGGCCCGGCTTAACGGCCATTACCAACGAACCTTGCTCAGAAAACCACTTAGCAACCAGATAACGCATCAGCCAACTCGCCTCCCCAGTACGAAAGGGATGAGAGAAGGTCGACTGAAAGGCCATCACGCTCCAGAATATCGGTCATCACTCATCCCCTTTCACCAGGCAATTAATACTCGCGCGGGCTGTTGACGATCTCGCCGGCGGCGACCTTCTTCAGGTGCTGCCCGTAGACCGACTTGCCGTAGGCCTTCGCTGCCTCCTCCAGCTCGGCGGTCGTGATCCAGCCGTTCTCCCAGGCGATCTCCTCGGGCACGGACACGGGCAGGTCCTGGGAGTGCTCCACGGCGCGGACGAACTCCGCGGCCTCGTGCAGGCTCTCCATGGTGCCGGTGTCCAGCCACGCGTAGCCGCGGCCGAGGGTGACGACGGACAGCGTCCCCTCCTCCAGGTACATCTGGTTGAGCGTGGTGATCTCCAGCTCGCCGCGCGCGGAGGGCTTCACCTGGTGGGCCTTGGCTGCCACGTCGCCCGGGTAGAAGTACAGGCCGGTGACGGCGTAGGAGCTCTTGGGGCACTCGGGCTTCTCCTCGATGGAGACGGCCCTGCCCTCGCCGTCGAACTCAACGACGCCGAAGCGCTCGGGGTCGTCCACGTGGTAGCCGAAGACCGTGGCGCGGCCCGACTCGGCGTTCTGGACGGCGCGCGTCAGGTGGCGCGACAGTCCGTTGCCGTAGAAGATGTTGTCGCCGAGCACGAGGGCGCACGGCTCGCCGCCGATGAACTCCTCGCCGATGGTGAAGGCCTGCGCCAGGCCGTCGGGGCTCGGCTGCTCGGCGTAGGAGAGGTTCACGCCGTAGCGCGAGCCGTCCCCGAGCAGGCGCTCGAAGTTGGGCAGGTCGGTCGGCGTGGAGATGACCAGGATGTCCCGGATGCCCGCCAGCATGAGGGTGGACAGCGGGTAATAGATCATGGGCTTGTCGTAGACCGGCAGCAGCTGCTTGGAGGTCACGAGCGTGAGCGGGTATAGGCGGGTGCCGGACCCGCCGGCGAGGATGATGCCTTTCATAAAAATCCTCTCGATTGACAATCGTTGAGCAAAAGCCGCTGATTACAGATGCATAGTTAATTAAATTATACGCACCGGCAGCAACCTCCCCGTCTTCTTATTTAAATCGGACAGCAGAAACACGCAACTCTTTCTGCATTTCTAGCGAGGCAACAAATGAAAAAGTACAATGAGCAGTGTCCAACAAACGAAAGGCAAACAATGCGAGTCGAAACAACCGGAGTATGCAGAGGAAACTGGAAAATCTACCAGCAGCTTAAGATTGAAGGCATCCATAAAGGCTCCAGCGTAACAGCCCAGGCGGCTACAGACGATAACCGCCGCTCACCTTTATCCCTCCTAAAATTCCGGGACAATAGTTGTGACTCGAACTCATACGTCCTTGTAGTCCCCGATCCCGATGCTCGCACCATCAAAATTGAGTTTAGCGAAATCGGCCAAGACGGTCGCACCCTGAGCAGCGACTCCCTTTCGCTCAATTGCAAGAACATCAAATGGGAGTCGCGCCTTAACTACAAAATTAAACCTGACATGTGCAGCAAACTCCGAAACTACGATGACGTTTCAGAGTTTGACATGGCAACGATTGATTTCTGGCAGTGCATCGAAGATTCAAGCGACTATATCCTTAGGTGCACGGTGAGAACTCCTTATCGTAGCGACTCGCAAATCAAACTTCGTTGTTTCGATCGAACCCTTAATGAAGTTAATTTGAGCATCGTCAATTTCGGCTCGAATGTAACAAGCGTTGGATTTACGTCTGAGAAAAAGCAGCTTGAAACGCAGCTCTCAATTCGAATGCCAAAGGCGTTCGATCGTTACTACTTTATTATTGACGATCAAAATCACCCATCATTCAGTGCATTCGACTGCTTAACACCCGATAAGCTAGGCTTGCTTCTTGAGGAGACCAACTTTCTCTTTACCCATGCGCAGTTTGACCCTGAATACCCCGAATGGTTCACGGATCATAAGGCAACTATCGGCGCTCTGGAGAAGCAGAGAAAAATCGTCTTCAACAGCGCTCCGAAGTTCAGCATTATTGTCCCTCTATACAACACACCCATTTCGTTCTTTAACGATATGGCCGAATCCGTAAAAAACCAGTCTTATGCAAACTGGGAGCTCATCCTAGTTAATGCAAGTCCTGACAATCAGGAACTAAAGGCTCGCGTTGAGCAGGAGACGGCCCACGACAACAGAATTAAATCAATTAACCTTACCGAGAATAAGGGCATTTCCGAAAACACAAACGCCGGCGTTGCCATCGCTTCGGGTGATTTCGTTAGCTTCTTTGACCATGACGATATTCTTGAACCGGACTTGTTGTTCTCATATGCCGAGGCAATTGAAAACAATGATGACGTCGATCTTCTTTATTGTGATGAAGATAAACTCATGCCCGATGGAATGCTAGCGCAGCCGTTCTTTAAGCCGGATTTCAATATCGATCTGCTCAGAAACAATAACTATATCTGCCATATGCTTACCATCCGTAAGTCTCTGCTTGACACTCTAGAACCGAACACGAAAGAGTTCGATGGAGCACAGGATCATAATCTGACTCTCCACGCCGTGGAAAAGGCAAGGAAAGTTCATCATGTTGCAAAGGTTCTATATCACTGGCGCCTAAGCGAGACCTCCACCGCAGCAAATGCCGATAGCAAGCCGTATGCCACTATCGCAGGTATCAAAGCGGTCCAGAGTCATTTGGACAGGCTTGGGCTCAATGCGAAGGTCGAACAAGCGCGTCGTCCCTTTACATATAAAGTAACCTACGCTGTGCCAGATTCCCATCCACTCGTGTCAATTATCATTCCAACTAAAGACCACGCCAACATTCTGGACAACTGCATTAAGTCAATTGTTGAGAAATCAACGTACGACAATTTCGAGCTTGTCATAATCGAAAACAACAGCACAGAAAAGGAGACGTTCGATTATTACGATAAGTTGCAAGCAAAATATCCTGACATCGTTCGTCTTGTAACTTGGAAGCACGAATTCAATTTCTCCAAGCTCATGAACTTTGGCGTTGCTCACGCCAAGGGCGACTATCTCTTGCTGTTGAATAACGATACTGAGGTAATTACGCCCAATTGGATTGAGACTATGCTTGGCATCTGCGCACGTGAGGATGTTGGCGCAGTTGGTGCAAAACTCTACTATCCCGACAACACCATCCAGCACGCGGGCTTATGCGTCACTGGTGGCGTGGCAGGACATCTTTGCCAAAGCATGCCAAGGGATAACTGGGGCTACTTTGCACTCAACGATGCACAACAAGACTTCAGCGCCGTCACCGCAGCTTGCATAATGACCAAGCGTGATGAATATGAGAAAGTCGGAGGTTTCACGGAAGAGCTTCAAGTTGCATTTAATGACGTTGACTTTTGCTTAAAGCTACGCGAGATCAACGACCTAATTGTATACACACCCGAAGTCGAGCTCTATCACTACGAGTCGATTTCTAGAGGCGTTGAAAACAATACGGAGAAGCAGATTCGCTTCCACAAAGAGGTCGCGTACATGAATTATCGATGGGCTAAGTATTACGTCAAAGGCGATCCTTATATGAATCCAAACTTCACCGTCGGGGAACCCGCGAATCGTTATTATCATTTATAGATAATGAGTATTTACTCATTTGGGCGCTGTTGAATATCGCGAAACTGCGCCGTCGATATCGCGCTTGGGCACCGGGCCCGACATGGGCTCCGGTGCCGTTTTGCTACCTGCGGTCCGCCCCGCGGCACGGCCTCATGTTGGCCTCTCGCATGCCAACCCAGCGCTCGGTCAAAGTCTCTGCTTGGCTTGGAAAAGCATAGCTTTCGGGGACCCTGCGGCGTCCGAATCATCGCCTGCTATCTAAACTGTTAGATAGCAGAAAAAACCCGAGAGCATTACGCAAAGGCCTACACACAGGATGCAATACTAATAAAACGAATAAGATATAAACAATTCATCACGCACATGCCAAAAGAGACGACAGAAAGCGAAGATGAGTTGAATTTAAACAAGCGCGTTCTCGACCCAAACAACAAAGCTGGTAGAACAGGAAGAAAATATCGTCCTTGAACACCCTGTATTACATTCTCGTAATTGAACGTCCAGCCCAACCACATAGATACAATGGAACCAAGGGCAGCCAAAGCAAAAGCGATAATAAACAGAATGGAACAAATGGGGCTGAGAAAAGAGGGCTCATCTTCGGAATCCAAACAACAAATAAACCCAAACAACAAATAAGGAATCATAAAAAAGGCTGGAAACTGCAAGTTTTTCTGGAGCCATCCAAGCGAATAACCTAAGGTGGATCCCCAATAGAAATCTCCTAGGGAATCTAATGTCCTAAAAAAGACCTCGAAGCTATTCTTTGGATGCATGATGATGTCACTGAGCGTATAAAACCGCCCGATCTCTTGGCCACGAGAGGCATCTGAAGACTGAGACACCAATGTACTCATTGATGCTATGCGCAGCACTAGAACGGAGGCTATAACAGCAAAGATCAGTATGCACTTACCGATACGTCCGACTTTCACATCTTGGAACTGCGAAAGGGGCACAAGCAAACCAAGTAATATCATCCCAGAATAAACAACCTTACACGGAGCCAAAAACGCCGAAATAATTAAATAAATGACGATTTCTTTACAACCTATTGATTTCTGCTCTCCAAAAAAACCGCGCATTAGACAAGCGAATACTAAAAGCGAGTACGCAATAATTCCTGAATCATAAGAGTATGAAGCAGCCAAGTGAAGCGTCATAGGCAGAAGCGAAACAAAAACAATAACCGATTTGCCCTTAGGTGCAATCCTGTATGCCTGGAACGCACAAAAGCAAAAAACCAGAGCCGAACCA
This sequence comes from Collinsella sp., assembly GCA_019414045.1. Lineage (GTDB taxonomy): Bacteria > Actinomycetota > Coriobacteriia > Coriobacteriales > Coriobacteriaceae > Collinsella. The sequence continues at coordinate 109,571 of DXMW01000013.1, forward strand.
ATGCGCCCCATATAGAACACAGGATAGGCACCAAGTCCGAAAAACAGACCGATTTGCAGCCCAACGATAGATCCTATTTTCGCAGAAACGTTCTCACTACTGACGCTAAATGAGAACTCATTGAATGGAGTCCACTTCCCATTCTCAAACAGAGCATAATTCTGAATAATCGAATCAAATGAAGAGGAGTCAATGGCGTTACTCTGGCGACCCTTATAAAGGGAAAGATCGATATCCCGTACTAGAAAACCACCATCATTTGTCACATGCGCATTGAATGGAAGACTATCAACCATCCAATAAGTTGAAAAAAAATGATGGCCTTCATCCGGAACCGTAAACGGAGGAAAGATAAAGATAAAAATAATTAGAAATGCTATAAGCAGCGCCAAGAATACCCATTCACTTTTAAGACGATGGTACACCTTAGCATATGCAGCGCAAAGGCCAAGAATTAGAATCAACGAGATGGTAATTGTAAGCAGTACAAGTAATCTCGGATTATTTAGATACCAATAGACTGAATAGAATGCGAAAAAAACGGCAAACAAAACAAATAAAGGCTTACATCTTATGGAACTTGTCATAAAAATCCTTATAATCGAGAAACTAATAGAACGCAATTAAAAATACTGGTATCAGTATACTAGCAAGCACATTGGCATCCAAAAAGAATGGCGGAATTCAATCTCATGGATCGCGCCGAAAATGTTGGTGCAAGGGTGACCCCTTAGTGCCCGTTTAACGAAAAACGGCCTTCGTCCCGGAACCAGAAATCACCACAACAACAGGTTCCGGGAAAAGACGAAGATCGCTATGTAAATCTTGTCAGACCCGGCGCCGGACATACTCGCCATGCCCCGTTTCAGCGACGGCGCCATCGACATGCGGGAGCTGCTCCCCAGACTCGCCAAACAGGTCGTGAACGCCGCGATGGACGCCGAGGCCGACCAGCTGAGCGGTGGCGGGGCGAACAGCCGAAACGGCTACCGCGAGAGGTCGCTCGCACCTGCGCCGGCACGCTGACGCTGCGCATCCCGAAGCTCCGCTCCGGCAGCTTCTTCCCGGACGACGTGATCGAGCGCCACCGGCGCGTGGACCGCGCCCTCGTTGCCGCCGTCGCCGAGATGTACGCCACCGGCACGAGCACCCGCAAGGTGCAGAGGGTAGCCGAGAAGATAGGCGTCTCCAGGCTCTCGAAGGACCAGGTGAGCGCCATCGCCTCGAGCCTGGACCAGGCATCGAGGATCTGTACGGAAGGCCGCTCGAGGGCTCGCCAGTGCCCTACGTCTGGCTCGACGCGACCTACGTCAAGGAGCCCACTCTTCTTCGAGATTGTTTTCCGCAAGATAGCCAAAGCAATATCATTCCAAAGGCGTATTTAAAACCCAGCCCCACTGGGGCGTAGCGGTAGTGTGGTAGTAGTTCAGCCATCAGGCCAGTGATATCGTCCTAATAAATTTAACGGGTTAAAGGGCTAGCAAAAACCGATACATCATCTGCATTATGCATTACAAAATGATGCGTAACTACACACCACATCGAAATTAACCCAAATGGCTCGATAATGGAATTACGCTCTTTTGTAATGGAGTCCTCCGGCTGATTCTATTATCTGTTCTACATTATTAATACAAAACTATTCGACCACGACATAACAGCTGAAACAACATTACAGCCGGAGCAGGGATATCGCCTCCATTGACAAGCAAATGGCAACCCGCGATGAGAATCATCGGATTTGGTACCGATCCAGACCTCAGCAAGGGGTATAAGCAACGTTTGTATAAGGCAGATTTCCACTTTCCTCAACTAGCAACATTGAAGAACTAAAAGTAAACTGGATCAAATAATTGTATCAAGCTCAGTCATAATAATCCAACCGATTCTCAAGCTCTTTTTCGAGCAAGGCAATCCTTTGTGTAAGGCTTTTGATTGCCAAAACATGACGGCTCACCGCAACGCTAAGGGATAGAGAGATTGCAAGCAACAGCACAATTGCACCCAGGAAGAGGAAATTGGCCGGGTTAACAAACCCAATAGCCGTGGAGCAATAAAAAATAAGCTGAGGGAATAAATCACAAAGCAAGGCCGCCATGCACATTAAAATCCAAAGCAAAGAATACTTAAGAAGCATCTTTCCTTTGGATACGAGTCGAAGAACATAAACGAGGAACCCACCAAAAAAGATGGCTGCCCCAATCCTTAGAAAAAAATTCATTATTGGTCTCCCCTATGGATCCAACACACAAGGACAATAGCAAGCGTAACTTTAATCATGTAGTAGACGGAAGAGAGAACCCCAATGGATGAACGCCCGCCCTGGCGCTCATTCATCTTTACAGGTGCCTCCATAACGGGGAGACCAAGCTTCATAGCCAAAGCTATCGATTCCGGCTCCGGATAATCATCAGGATAGCTCTTGCAGAATAAGTCGATGGCGTCTTTATTGCAGGCTCTAAAGCCAGAAGTGGGATCGGTGACCGCCTTACCTGTAAGCAACTTAAGCAAAAAAGAGAGCCACCTGATTCCAACACGACGCATAAAGGTTGATTGGAAACCGTCGGTCTCGACCAAGAATCGAGAGCCTATCGCCAGACTCGCCCCACCCTCAATCAGCTTAACAAGCTCAGGTATATAAGAAGGATCATGTTGGCCATCGCCGTCAACCTGAATGTCAATATCATAACCAAATCTCTGAGCATACTTATGCCCCGCCTGGACCGCCCCACCGATACCAAGGTTCTGTGGGAGATCCAATATGTTGACATCATGCTCTCGACAAAGCCTAAGTGTCCCATCCTGTGAGCCGTCGTTAATTACGACATAGTCATATCCAGCAGCCTTAATAGAAGCAACGGTATTGAGAATGCATTCCTGCTCGTTATAAGCGGGAATAATTACCAGAACACGCGGATATCCTTTTGAATCTTTTGTTAAAGCAAATGACAATCGAGTTTCATCCATTCCAAATAATAGTTGGCCCTTAGCGACGCTCGAAGAAAATGCGGCCCTTACAGTCCAACGCACTGTCTAGTAATGAATAAAGTTTACAGCATCCGGACTAACCATCGCGAAGTTACATCTCAAGCTTGGATATTTAGTTTGCACCCTTGATTATCGACTTTATCCGAACACCTCCCACATTCATCCGTACATGTACG
>DXMW01000014.1 GCA_019414045.1 Collinsella sp.
GTCCGTGATGCCGAGGCGCTTGTTGACCTCGGCCGCGATCTGGCCGTGGCGGTTGTAGAGGTAGTCGCCCGGGCAGCTCTTATTCGCGTAGTCCCTGTGCACGGTCATGTTGCAGCCGTTCAGGTGGTTCACGCGGTCGTTTTTGCTGGTCGACCAGACGAGGCGCTTGATGCCGTTGCGCTTGCAGATGTCGGTCACGAGATCCAGCAGCGCGGCGTATGCCTTCGCGGAGACGGGCCAGTCAGGTGCGCCGCCGTTGTTGGCGACTTCGATGGTGACGGCCCGCTGGTCGTTGGCGTTGGACGAGGTGCACCACGAGCGGTTTGCCTCGTCGACGTACAGGGCGATCCGGCCGTCGGTGCCGATGCCGTAGTTGCTGGACGCCTGCCGCGCAGAGTTGGCGAACAGGTTGCCGCAGGTTTCGACGGAGCAGTTGCCGGCCATACAGTGGATCGTGATGGTGTCGATCTTCTTGGTGCGCTTGCCCGAGTGGTTCGGGCTGAGCTTGGTGTAGACCACCAGAGGGCTGTTACTCATTGTCGTCTCCTTTCCCGCCGGTCAGCTCGTCGAGAGTCTCGTCTGTGATGGTCTCGCCGGGCTTCAGCTTGATGTCGTCGGTGTTCTGGTTTTTCATGGGTTTGCCTCCTTTACAAGCAAGAAAAGGGCGGGCCGGAGCCCGCCCTCTCCGTTATTCGATGGTCAGGCCCTCAGTGTTGAGCTGCTTGACGATTGCCTCGATCGCGTTGACGACGCTTTCCTCGTCGACCTTGAAGCCCTTCTGCTTCAGGAAGTCGAGGACGTACTGCTTCTTCTCCTCGCCGCGGCCCTGTCCGACGTAGAGCTGCTCAGCGGCAGCGACGCCGATCTTTACCCACGCGGTCAGCTCCTTGCGCTGCGCCTCGGTGGTCTGCTTCTTCAGCCACGGGATCAGGAAAACGCTGACGCCGGCGCCGATCAGAGCGATGGCTGCGTTGACGATGGGGGCGATGTCGATAGTGTTCATCCTTTTGCCTCCTCATTGTTGAGAGTGTCCCCGGATGGATCCGGGAACGGGTTGCCGTCGGCGTCGAGCCCGTGGCGGTTTCGGCTGATTTTCTCGCCGAGGCTCTTGCCGGCGTATGTGATTAGATAGCCGACGCAGGCGGTGAAGATGGTGCCGGTCAGCTCACCGACCGGGTCGCGCCCGAAGGCAGAGAGCAGCATAGAGCTGGCTGCGCTGAGCGTTGCCACGCTGGCCGCCCAGTATGCGAGCTTTTTGCTCGCCTCGATTTTCTTTTTACGCTTGCGCCGGCGCTTCTTTGCGGCCATGCTGCTCACCTCCTCAGTCGATGATCGCGTGGATCCCCTGACTGGTGAGGAAGTCCTTCTGCGCGTGTTTGATTTTGGCAGCGTAGTCGAGGGCCGCGTGCATATCCCCGTTACAATGCGCGTCAGGGATGCGCTGCACGGCCCGGGCCGTCGCCTCGCCGAGGGCGATGGCTGCCGAGGTGCCTTGAATGGTGATGATCTGGAGATCTTCACGGGCACGCTCTCGGGCCGCTGCCTCTTTCTGTCGTTTGGCCTCCTCGGCCTCCTTTTGCTTCTCGCGCTTCTGGATCCTGTGCTCGAGCATCCAGAAGCAGAAGCCGGTCACGGCCGTCGGGATCCCCAGAAGGACGACGAGCGCGCCGATGTTGATTTCGATCATGGTGTCACCTCATAAAAGTCGGAGGGCCGCAGCTCGCGGCCCTCCTTTGGTTTGTGGGCTTATTCCTCGACGTCGTCGAAGTAGCCCATGTCGACGAGATACTTGTGCACGCGGGCCTTCAGCTTCGCGGGGACGTCGTCCTCGGTGATGCGGCCCATGATGATCTCGCCTGCATACAGACGTACCAGCATTTCACGCTCCTCCTTTCCTGCAATTTTTAATAATAGCCACGCGAGGGCCCGGGCGATCATTCGGTCGCCCCTTCCTTCGCGGTGCCAGCGTTTGCGGCTGCCTCGATGGCAGCGATGGCGTCCTCGACCTGCTTGCGCAGCTTCTTCGGGACGTCGTTGATGGTCATGGTGGAGCCTTCGCGTGTCAGCTCCTTGACGTACAGCTCGACGATCTTGCTCATGCTGTTACCTCCCCTCCGTCGCCGTAGACCACGTCGGCCAGCTCCATGATGCAGCCCTTCAGCAGCTCGATGGTGTCAGCCTGCTCGGCGATGGTTTTGTCCTTCTTGGCCTCTGCGGCCTGTTCGTCGTTCAGCTTTTGGATGCTGTCGGCTCTGTGCTTAATCATGCAAAGTTACCTCCGATCGACTGGATGTAGCAGGTCTCCGTAGCAGAGCCGCGGAGCAGCTTGGCCTTGACCTTGACGCCCCACGCTGCGGCCGTCTTGGTCTTGTTTGTGAAGTAGTGCTTCTGGCCGGTGCGGGCCTTCTGTGTGATGTCCTCCCACGTCGGACTCGCGTCGTTACCGTTGTTGCAGATCCAGACCTGAAGCGTGCAGCCGGCCGGGAAATTACCCTGAATGTTGACGAGGGCCTTGGTCGGCATGGCGTCGGCCTCCATAGCGAGGGTCTGCTCGAACTCGACGGACGTGACGGCCTTGGTGAAGGTCAGCGTGCGGGTGACGCTGGCGTCCTTGGCGTCGGTCGCCACGATCTTCAGGGTGTGGCTGCCGTTCACGACCTTCAGCCACGCCTCGGAGCCGATCGTCAGCGTGTTGGTCTGGCCGAGGGTCACGGTGTAGCTGCGCAGCGTCACGCCGTCCAGCATCTCGACGACGTCGACCTGATGGCCGTCGGCGTCGGTGACGGTGTACTCGTAGGACGGGGCCGCCGTGCTGAAGCTGCCGAGGGCGCTGTCTGTGCCGCTGATGACGGGCGGTCGGTTATTGGTGACGGTGCGGGTGACGCTGGTGGTGTATGCGCTCTCCGCGCCGGCGGCGTCGTATGCCTTGACGCGGTACTGCACGCTCGTCCATCCGTAGGTGATGGCGTCGGTGTAGCTGCGCGAGGATCCCTTGTAGATCTGCGCCCATGTGCCGCTCCCGACTTTGCGCTCCAGAACGTAGCCGGAGAGGTTGCCATCGGGGTCGGTGGAGGCCGCCCACGAGATGCTCAGGTTTTCGCCGCCGAGCACTTCGCTCGGGACAGTGATGGACGACGGCGCTGTGGGCGCCTGATTGTAGATCACTGTATAGCATCCATCCGAGTCGACGGAGTCGGAGATCAGGAGATCAGAGGACAGATTACAAGCGGGGCGCAGGCCGTAGTAGCCGCCGTAGGCGTAGTACCAGCTCAGAGTGCCATCGGTGTCGACGCAGCGGGCGTAGAAGGCCGAGCCGGCATAGGCGTCCCGCAGCCAGTAGTACCACGCGGCACCAGAGCCCGGGTTGCTGGAATAGTTGGAATTGGCGACGCAGGAGGCCGTCACGGTGGCGATGCGGCTGTTGTTGTCGCCGAAGATTGCCAGCTTGCTGCCGCAGACGTGGTCGCCGCTCAGGCCGACCTCAGTGCAGGACAGGGGGAAGATCTTGTCCGTGCAGGTCTCCGTCCCGCCGCCGTCTGTGGAGCTCTTGCCGACCGTGATGGTGGTGTTCAGCAGAGCTGCCCGCTCGTTGGCGGTGAAGGCGTTCAGAAAACCGGCGAGGCCACTGTACGGGTTGACGCCGTTCCAGACGTGGGAGGAGTCCGGCGTCTGGTCTGCGGAGTGCTGTGCGGTGTACCACTGGCCGGCAGCCGCGGGGCTGTTGAGCCACTGGCGCAGGTTCGAGTAGATGTAGCGGTTGTTGCCGTAGCCGCGGCGGTCGCTGTTGCCGTTACTCGGTTCTGTCGCGTCGAAGCACAGCATCTTGATGATCTGGTTGGTCACGAGCGTGACGCTGTTGGAGGGGTAGCCTGCGTGGTTCTTATCGGCCACGATCCAGACGATCGGGCTGCCGTACAGGCTGCCGAACTTGACCTTCGACTTGTTTGCGAGGTTGCTCAGTTTTTGGGCCATGAGTTGTGTCTCCTTTCGGTGATGGTTTGAGCTCCGGGAAATAGCTGAAGAAATAGGCGTCCATGTTCTGCCGCAGGTGGTAGGTGTTGCCGTGTGAGATGTGGCCCGTCCAGCTCGCGTAGGATTGCACGACGCTGTCGAGTGTCATCTTGCCGGAGTCCACCAGCCCGCGGAACTTGCGGATCTTGCGCTTCATGTTGTCGATGCTTTTGGCTCGCACTTTCCTCACGACCTTGCCGGTCTGTGTGAGGTATGTGTGAAAACCGAGGAAGTCGATGCCGTTTTTCAGCGGGAGGATCTGCGTCTTACCGTTCAGCCGAAGGCCGAGCGGCTTGATGTACGCCTCGATCTCCTTGAGTATCTGCCGGAGCAGCAGCTTGTCGCTGTGGATGATGTAAAAGTCGTCCATGTACCTGCCATATACGAGGCCGCGGTCATCCCTCAGCCAGTGGTCGAAGGCGTCCAGATAGAGCAGCGCGAGCAGTTGGCTCGACTGGTTGCCGATCGGGATGCCGGGGTCTGGCGTGCTGTCGATTATGAGCCACAGCAGCCACTCAGCGAAGTCGATCAGCTCGGGATCCTTCAGCCACTTCAGGGCCCGGCGGGCCGTTTCGTAACAGTAGGAATGGAGCAGGGTGTAAAAGAACTTTGAAAAATCGCCCTTCAGTACCCAGCCGTCGGCGTAGTCCCACTCGTTCATCGGCCGGGGCGGCAGGCCGGCAGCCTTGCGGGCTGCTTCGTCTGCTGCCTTTCGGCTGAAGAAATAGTGGCGCATGGCCGCAGACAGACGGTCGAGGCCGTCGTGGGTGCCTTTGCCGATCTGGCCGGCGTAGTTGTCCCGGATGAAGCGCCGGGAGAACGCCGGCTCGAGGACGTTGTCGCAGAGCGAGTGCTGGACGACTTTGCCCTCGAAGTCGATGGCGAAGACGAGCCGCTCCTTGGGCTCGTACACCTTGAAGGGGTAGTAGGGCCCGAAGGAATAGTCGCGCCGCTGGAGCCTCTCAGAGAGGGCGACGGTGCGCTCGATGGCCTCCATGCGGTAGCGCATGGCGGTCGGGTTGTCGCGCTTTCCGCAGCGGGTTTTGCGGTATGCTTTGTAGAGCGCGATGGTGCTGTTTACGATATTCTCCATTGAAAAGTCTCCCCGCCGTGTATAGCTCCGGCCACGCTTTGCGTGCGCCGCCGGGGGCATCGGCGGTCTTGTGTTTACCCATGACCGGGCCGGTCAGACGGCCGCGGCTGCGGGAGGGATATGCCTTCCTTGGATGATGGGGCACAGTGTTCGCCGTCCGTCTCCGGGCGGTTAATAAGTCGGGCGATCCATCGAAGCGGGGCGCAGGCCGTTGTTGCCGTTGTAGGCGTTGTTCCTGTTCAGAGTGCCATCGGTGTTGACGTTGCGGGCGTTGTTGGCCGAGCCGGCACGAAAAAACAAGGCATACCCCGAGGGCCGCCTCACTGGTGACGCTTCTGTGCGTCCAGCTTGGCGGCCCTCTCTTTATCCGTTTTGTACCATTTGGCGGTCTGGTTCTTCACGCCGGCCGCCATCTTCGCCCAGTATGCAAAGGCGTCATCACTGAAGCCGCTGAGGATCTCATGCGCGAGCTCGATGTGGTGGATCAGCTTTCGGCAGTTGCGAAGCGCCGACCGCTGCGCGCGATACCTGAGCTCACGCTCCTCGGGATCCGTCAGGAGCAGATCGTTGGCCTCCATCAGATCGGCGACGAGGTCGCTGGCCTCGTTCATCATCCTCTGCGCCAGACCGAGCCGCTCCTTCTTCGGGAAAACGGCCGGGTTTCTGGTCTTGATGTAGGTGTGTTTCTCGAGCTCCTTGGCGTCCGTGATGACCTGCATCTCGGGCAGTTTGTCACGGCCGAAGGGCGGGCGGCCTACATTGGCCCGCTCGTATGGCCGCGAGTGTCCGTTGCTTGCCGTAGTATCTCACCTCCTCGCCTTTGATTGTGACGCGGGCGCTGCTGCCGTCGTAGGTCTTGCCCTGAATGACGATGACGCCGTCCTCCCGCTTGCAGCAGGAGCAGGGCAGGGCCAGCTCGACGAACAGGTGCGCGATGATGCAGGAGGCTTCGGCTGG
>DXMW01000015.1 GCA_019414045.1 Collinsella sp.
TCCAGCCATAAAAAAGCCTCCCATTTCTTGTGTCCAAGAAATGGGAGGCAGTTCACAAGGGGGAGCGCGGGGGTTTCTTCTGTTCCGACGGCGAAGCGCCGGGTTGCAAGGACGATGCGACTACAGCGCGAAGTCGCCGCCGACGAGCGTGGAGACGGGCTCCTCGTGGTAAACGGCGGAAATGGCCTGAGCGAACTCCTCGGCGACCGAGATAGTCTTGATCTTGCCGCCGACCTCGACGGGGATGGCGTCGGTGACGACGCACTCGACGATGGGGGCGTCGTTCAGGCGCTCGATGGCTGGGCCGGAGAAGATGCCGTGGGTGGCGCAGACGTAGATGTCGCCGGCGCCCATGGCCTTGAGCTCCTTGACGTTGGCGCACAGGGTGCCAGCGGTGTCGATCATGTCGTCGTTGATGATGCAGGTCTTGCCCTTGATGTCACCGATGATGCCCATGACCTCGGCGGCGTTGTGGCGCGGACGGCCCTTGTGGGCGATGGCAAGGTCGCAGCCGAGCATGTCGGACAGCTTCTTGGCGGCCTTGGCGCGACCCACGTCGGGGGAGACGACGACCAGGTTGTCGGTGTCGAAGTGCATGTCGTTGTAGTACTGGCCGAACAGCGGCAGTGCGGACAGGTGGTTAACCGGGATATCGAAGAAGCCCTGGATCTGGCCCTGGTGCAGGTCGAGGGTGATGATGCGGTTGACACCGGCGCGCTCGAGCAGGTTGGCGACGAGGCGGGCGGTGATGGGCTCGCGCGGGCCGGCCTTGCGGTCCTGGCGGGCATAGCCGTAGTGGGTGATGACGGCGGTGATGGAGCGGGCAGATGCGCGCTTGGCAGCGTCGGTGGCGATGAGCAGCTCCATGAGCATGTCGTTGACGTTGCCGCCGGCCACGGACTGAATCAGGAAGACGTCGGCGCCGCGGACGGTCTCGTCGTAGCGGGCGTAAATCTCACCATTGGCGAACTGCTTTAGCGTAAGGCCCGAAAGCTCGACCCCAAGGTACTCAGCGATCTTCTGAGCGAGGGGACGGTTGGAGGAACCGGAATACACGCGGATGGACTTGCGCATATTCTCCGACTTCTCGGGATCATTAATCGGCATTACCCTTCTCCTTTATATCGAATGCCATATAGATGCCTTGTTGCATTGTAACCGCGCGGCGGGGTTTATCGGGTCTTGATAACGTCTTTACCGTCAACGGACACGAACCGACCACTCATCCGGTTGCGCAGGTCACGATAGAAAAAGGAGCCGCCCCCATGGAGCAGCTCCTTTTGTGCTTGGTAAAACGTTATACCTCGTCGTCCTCGTGCAGGCGGCGGCGGTAATCGGCGGCCCAGCCCTCAATATTTACCTGACGGGCGCGGCCCAGACCAAGTGCGTCGGCCGGGACCGGCTCGGTGATGACGGAGCCGGCGGCCACGAGTGCACCGTCGCCGATCTGGGCGGGCGCGACCATCATGGTGTCGGAGCCAATGAAGGCGTCCTTGCCGATGACGGTCTTGTGCTTGTGCACGCCATCGTAGTTGCAGGTGATGGAGCCCGCGCCCACGTTGACGCCGGAGCCCATGGTGGTGTCGCCGATGTAGGACAGGTGCGGCACCTTGGAGCCCTCGCCGATCGTGGACTTCTTGATCTCCACGTGCGTGCCGGCCTTGGAGCCGTCGAGCATGTGGGTGCCCGGGCGCAGGTAGGCGCGCGGGCCGCAGTCGACGCCGTTCTCGATGACGGCCTCGATGGCGATGGTTTCATCGATGGTGCAGCCGCTGCCGACGGTGGTGTCGGTGAGGCGGCTGTTGGGACCGAGCTGGCACTCCTCGCCCACGGTGACGTGGCCGATCAGGTGCGTCTGCGGCCACACGACGGTGTCGCGGCCGATGGTGGCGTCGGGGCCGATCCAGGCTTGCGTGGGGTCGATGAACGTGACGCCCTCGGCCATCCAGTGCTCGTTGATGCGGTCGCGCGCGATGGCGGTGAGCTGCGCGAGCTGGATGCGGCTGTTGACGCCCAGGCCGTCGCGGTAGTCGTCGCAGTGGAAGATGGAGACTGCCTGGCCGTGACCCTTGAGGATTTCGAGCATGTCGGGCAGGTAGTACTCGGACTGCGCGTTGTCGTTGCCGATCTCGTTAATGTGGGCGGCGAGCTGCGCGCCGTCGAAGGCGTAGCAGCCGGCGTTGCACTCCAGCAGCGTGGCGGCCTGCTCGGGCGTGCAGTCCTTCTGCTCGATGATGCGCTCGATCTGACCATCGGCACCCAGCTTGATGCGGCCGTAGCCAAAAGGATCGGGCGGGGTCATGGTCATGACGGTGCAGGCGAGCTCGCCGGTGGCGACGGTCTGCGCGAACTTGGCGACGGTGTCGGCGGTGATGAGCGGCAGGTCGCCGTTGAGCACGACGACGGGGCCTTGCGTGATGCCGCAGGCCTCGAGCGCGACCTTTACGGCGTGGCCGGTGCCCAGGCGCTCGGTCTGCTCGACGCACTCGACCTTGGTGGCGCTGTTGGCGTAGGCGCCATCGATGAGGGCACGCATCTCGTCGGCGTGGCTGCCGATGACGACCACGACGCGGCTGCAGCCGGCCTTAATGGTGGCGTCGACGATCCACTGGACCATGGGCTTACCCAGGATCTTGTGCGAAACCTTGCAGTGGTTCGACTTCATGCGGGTGCCCTCGCCGGCGGCGAGGATAATTGCGGTTGCGTCCATGTGATCTCCTGTTACGTTATAGAGACGTGTGTTTGGAAACGATACACGGCGCAATATGATACCGCAGGCATATGATGAGCGCGTAACGATTGACGCGTGACGGTCGATGTCGCTGCCGCCGGCGTGGTGTTTGCGCTGGTTGTGCATGGCGGTGACGTCACTGCGGCGCTGACGTTTGAGCGAGGGAATGGGGGTGCCCGTGGATATCATGCGAGAGGAATCGGGCAACGAGCCCGTCGCGGCATTTTCGATGTCGCATCCGGCGGTGCCGGCGCTCTACATGGTGCTGACGCTGGGCCTCACCATGTTCTCGATGCAGCCGGTGTTGATTGCGCTGTCGCTTGCGGGCGGGTTGGCGTACGGGTTTGCGACGCGCGGCGCCGCGCGTACGTTGGGGGCGCTTCGCTGGCAGCTGCCGGTGATTTTGATCATCGCGGTGCTCAATCCGCTGTTTAGCGCCTCGGGCTCGACGGAGCTGTTCCGTATTGGCATGCGTGCGGTGTATCTGGAGAGCATGGTTTACGGCCTGTGCATGGGCGGGTTGTTTGTGGCGAGCGTGCTGTGGTTTGAGGCCGCGGCGTCGATGCTTAGCTACGACAAGGTGCTTGCGCTTTTGGGTAACGCCGCGCCGGTGATCGCGCTCATGATCTCGATGTGCATGCGGCTTATCCCGCAGTTTTTGCGCCGCGGCCGTACGGTGCTGGCGGTGCAGGATGCGATTGATGTACCGGGGCGTGCGCCCATCGATCCCGTGCGATCGCGCCTGCGGGCGTCGAGCGTGCTGATGGGCTGGGGCATGGAGGATTCGCTGGAGCGCGCGGATGCAATGCGCTCTCGCGGGTGGGGTGCTGCGTCGCGCCGTACGACGTATGCGCGGTATCGGCTGAGGCGCGGCGATGTTGCCGCGCTGGTGGGGCTTGCACTGTTTGGCGCTGCTACGGTTGCGGTGGCGTGGGTTGCGACGACGCAGTATTCGTTTTACCCGCAGCTTTCGGTGCCGGCGCCGTGGCTGGGCTATGTCGTGTACGCTGCCTGGATGATGCTGCCTTGCGCGTCGCACGCGATTGATGAGAAGAGGTTTGGCTGATGGCTCGGTTGGATAGGGGCCCGGTGTCGGGCGCGGCGTGCGGCCCGGATATTCCGGCGATTGAGGTGCAGGGCCTTAGTTTTGCCTATCCCGGGGCCGAGGCACCGGTGCTCGAGGGACTTGATTGGCGTGTTCCCCAAGGTGCATTTGCGCTGCTTGTTGGCGGTACCGGTTCGGGCAAGTCGACGCTGCTGTCGCTGCTCAAGCCCGAGATCGCGCCGGCGGGTACGCGCTCCGGCGAGCTGCTCGTGCTGGGCGAGCCCGTCGCCGACATGGACGTGCGGGCATCGGCGGAGCGCGTGGGTTATGTGTTCCAGGATCCCGAGAACCAGATCGTGTGCGAAACCGTGTGGCACGAGATGGCGTTTGGCCTAGAGAATCTGGGTGTGTCGCGCGACGAGATGCGCCGTCGCGTAGCTGAGACCAGCTATTTCTTTGGGCTGGAAGATTGGCTTCACCGCGATACTGACACGCTTTCGGGTGGTCGCAAACAGTTGCTGTCGTTGGCGGCCGTTCTGGCGCTGCGCCCGCGCGTGCTGCTGCTCGACGAGCCCACGTCTCAGCTCGATCCCGTTGCCGAGAAGAATTTCCTGCACGCGCTGTTTCGTGTGAATCGCGAGCTGGGCTGCACGGTTGTTGTGGCGACGCATCAGCCGCGCCCAATGCTCGAATACGCGACGTGTGCGTACCGGATTGAGGACGGTCGCGTGCGCGAGGTGGCAGATATGGCTTCTTTGGGACGCCGAGAATCGCTGTTTTCCGATGACATGTTGGGGTGGGGTGCCATCCGATGTGCAAAAAACGGAGTATTCAGCAGGCGTGAGGACAATTTGGACTCTCTGGAGACGCCCGGGGACGTATCGAGCGCGAAAAAAAGTTCGGAATTGGACAAATCGTCCGAATTTGTGGCGCAAACGTCGCTCGAGAACGGCTCGGAAGCCTTCCCGCGCACGAATGGAAGCAGAATACTCCAAAAAATGCACGCTGGGTCGGCTACCACCCTGTCGGAAGGCTGGTTTCGCTACGATCGCGCGGGCGGTTGGGTGCTGCGCGGGCTCGATGCGTCGTTTTCGGCTGGCGCGGTGCATGCAGTCGTGGGCGGAAACGGCTGCGGCAAGTCGACGATGCTTTCGGTGCTGGCCAAGACCGCCAAGCTGCAGCGCGGCCGCATGGTGCGCGGAGCGGCCTCGGCGGCGCTGTTGCCTCAGAATCCCAAAGCATTGCTGGTTGCCGAGACGGTTCGCGATGAGCTGATGGAATGGGCCTCGACCTGCGGATATGACGAGAACTCGGCGCGGGAGCGTGCGGCGCAACTGGGATTGGACGGCCTGGAGACGCGTCACCCCTACGACCTCTCGGGCGGACAGCGCCAGCTGCTCGCGCTGGCAAAGCTGCTGCTGATTGGCCCCGAGCTGCTGCTGCTTGACGAGCCCACGAAGGGCTTGGACCTGGAGAGCCGCCGCATCATCGCCCGCGCCCTGCGTGACCATGCGAAGGCTGGCGGCACCGTCATCATGGCTACGCACGATTTGGACTTTGCCGAGCAGGTCGCCGACGACATCGCCATGATGTTCGATGGCGAGATTGCCTGCATGGAGCCGCCGGCCGACTTCTTTGCCGACAACGTGTTTTATAGGGCGTGATGGGATGGCGGATTATCGCATCGTGCGCCTACTCGCAAAACTGGAGATACCGCTGCTGCTGGCGGTGCCAGCCGTGATGGCTGCGGCGTTGCTGGCGGGCGTTGAGCAGGCGGCGCTCGCCATGCTTGTCGTGGTGGCGCTGGTGCTTGCGCTGTTCTTTGCAGGCTACGAGGCGTCGCGACCGGGCCTGCGCCAGATTATGCCAACGCTGGTTCTGGCGGCGTTGGCCGCGGCGGGGCGCATCTTGTTTGGCCCCATTCCCGACTTTAAACCCGTGAGTGCCATCGCCATTATCGCGGGGGCGACGCTTGGTCGCCGCAATGGTTTTATGGTTGGCGCGCTGGCGGCGCTGACCAGCAATTTCTTTTTTGGACAGGGCATGTGGACGCCGTGGCAGATGTATGCCTGGGGGCTCGTGGGATACGTTGGCGGTGCGCTGGCGCATGCCGGCGCTTTTGATCGCGCCGATGGCACCGTGCGTATGCCGGCGCTGCTGACCTACGGCTTTGCTTCGGGTTTGCTGTACGGCGTTGTGATCAACGCCTACGACATTATCGGTTTTGTTCAACCGCTCACGTGGGCGGGTGCCATGGCGCGTCTTGCCACCGCCGTACCGTTCGATATCACGCACGGCCTTGCGACCTGCGTGTTTTTGGTCGCCCTGTACAAGCCTTGGTGTCGCCGCATCAACCGAGTCGTCGTGAAGTACGGACTGTAGGGCTGGTTGCGCCGGGGCGGGAATCAATACTGCCGAAGTGCCATTTTAAAACTATGCCGGTTTACGGGGCCAGATTGGCACAAGCAGACCATGCCGGCTATTTTTGAAATAGAGCAAGCCGTTTACCTGCGGTTTTATTATTTCGGAATTGCGTATGGTTAGGGGTTCGCGATTCAGCCCCGTAAACCGGCAAAGTTTTGGAATGGCCGGCTGATATGACGGGCGTCGTGACCCTCAAGAGCCAAATTGATCCGTTTTCTTCCGTCTCCAGACGTCCCCGGGGAATCAGCTGAACTCGCCCGCCACGAAATCAGCCTATCTACTACGTTTGACCCGACACCCCCAAACACAACCGCGTTTTATGAAAAACCGCAGGCTTTCTACCTGCGGTTTTCTTTTTGCGTTGTTCGCTGTGGTTGAGGGTGGTGGCTTAAACGTAGTAGATGGGCGTGTTTCGTGGCGGATGGGTCACGTGGATACCACCACGAGGCCCAAAATGATTCGTTTTCCTCCGTCCCCAGGGGATCAGCTGGGGCTAGAGCTCTAGCGTGAGGGTGACGGGGCAGTGGTCGCTGCCGAAGATGTCGCCGCGGATGCCGGTGTCGCGTACGTTGTCGGCGATTGCGTCGCTTACCAGGAAGTAGTCGATGCGCCAGCCGGCGTTGTTCTTGCGGGCATTAAAGCGATAGCTCCACCAGCTGTAGACGCCCTCGACGTCGGGGTTTGCCGCGCGCCAGGTATCGGTAAAGCCGGCGTTGAGCAGCTCGGTAAACTTGCCGCGCTCCTCGTCCGAAAAGCCGGCGTTGCCGCGGTTGGACTTGGGGTTCTTAAGGTCGATCTCCTCGTGCGCCACGTTAAAGTCGCCGCAGGTCACGACGGGTTTGCCGGTCTCGCGCTCGAGCGCGTTCAAAAAGCCGCGGTAAGCATCGTCCCAGGCCATGCGCACGTCGATGCGGGCGAGTTCGTTTTGCGCGTTGGGAGTGTAGACATCCACAAACCAGAACTTGTCGAACTCCAGCGCGCAGACGCGGCCCTCGGTTGCGGCTTGGGCGACGAGCTCGCCCGCCTCGCCCTCGCCGGCGTAGGGCAGCAGTGCATCGGCGTGCAGCACGCGCAGCGGTTCCTGGCGGCTAAAGACCGCGGTGCCCGAGTAGCCCTTGCGCTCGGCGTAGCTCCAGGTTTGGTGATAGCCGGGCAGGTCGATATCGACCTGGCCCTCCTGCAGCTTGGTCTCTTGCAGCGCCAAGATATCGACGTCGAGTTCTTGCGCGATCTGGATAAAGCTCGGGTCCTTTTTGAGCACGGCGCGCAGGCCGTTGACGTTCCACGAGGCGAAAGTGTAAGTCTGAGGCATGGTGTCCTTTCGACGGGGTTGGCAGGCTTAAGATTAGCGCAACAGGGGCGGGGCGGGCCCCGCGGACGACGGCGCAATCGCGGCCGCCCCGACCAACATGGACGGAGGACAAACATGACGCAAGCGATAACAGATCCCAAGCAGGCCTCCGCCGCGCTGGCGGAGCTGTTCAATACCCACGAGCACGTGGTGTTCTTTGGCGGCGCTGGTGTTTCCACGGCGAGCGGCATCCCCGATTTTCGCAGCG
Organism: Collinsella sp.; assembly: GCA_019414045.1. Classification (GTDB taxonomy): domain Bacteria; phylum Actinomycetota; class Coriobacteriia; order Coriobacteriales; family Coriobacteriaceae; genus Collinsella. The sequence goes on from DXMW01000015.1 coordinate 7,760, forward strand.
TGGACGGCCTGTATCACCAGCAGTTTGCCTATCCGCCCGAGACCATGCTCTCGCATAGCTTTTACGAGACGCATCCGGCGGAGTTCTTCGACTTCTACCGCACCAAGATGATCGCGCTTAACGCTAATCCCAACCGCTGTCACACCAAGCTCGCCGAGCTGGAGCGAGCCGGCGAGCTCGACGCCGTGGTGACGCAAAACATCGACGGCCTGCATCAGATGGCAGGCTCGCAGCGCGTGTTCGAGCTGCACGGATCGGTCCATCGCAACATTTGCCAGTCGTGCTGCGCGGTCTATAGCGCCGAGTGGATTTGCTCGCGCGAGCACGAGGACGCCGCGGGCGTGCCCGTGTGTCCTGCGTGCGGCGGGCGCATTAAGCCCGATGTGGTGCTCTACGAGGAGCCGCTCGACGAGCGCGTGCTGACCGGCGCCGTTGCCGCCATCGCCGCGGCCGATGCCCTCATCGTGGGCGGGACCTCGCTCGTGGTGTATCCGGCGGCAGGCCTTACGCGTTACTTTACTGGCGATACGCTGGCCATTTGCAATTTGGCGCCTACCGATCAGGATGCAAATGCCGACCTGCTGATTTCTTGCGACATCGCGGCCGCGTTTGCGTTCTAGCCCGTGTGCGCGGATACAATAGAAAGACTGAGTGCAAAGCGACCCCGCCGCCAGCTCCCCAAGCTCGGCGGCGTGGGCATTTTAGGAGGATGTTCATGGCGAACGACAGCAAGACATGGCGGTGCGGAAAGTATGAGCTCAGCTTTGACCGTCCGCGCATCATGGGCGTCCTCAACGTGACGCCCGATTCGTTTAGCGATGGCGGGGAGCACTTCGACCCGGATGCCGCCATCGAGTACGGCCTGGCGATGCTCGACGCCGGCGCCGACATCATCGACGTAGGCGGCGAGTCCACGCGCCCCGGCTTTACCCCGGTTAATCCCGACGAGGAGGCTCGCCGCGTGCTGCCCGTGGTGCGCGCGCTGGCCAAAGAGGGCGCCATCGTCTCGATCGACACGCGTCACGTGGCGGTTGCCAAGGCGGCCGTGCGCTGCGGCGCCTCGATCGTCAACGACGTGACCGGCTTCACTGACCCCAAGATGGTCGAGTTTGTTAAGACGAGCACCTGCGGCGTCATCGTGATGCATGCCGGCGAGGTCGCCGCGCCTACCCGCACGCACGCAACGGTGCAGCTCGATACCTCGGCGGCGGCGTTTGTTGCCGAGAAGGCGCGCGAGGCGGCTGCCGAGGCCGCGCGTGAGGCTGAGAAGCCGGCTCGCCGCCGTCGCGGCAAGTTACTGGGCGAGCCTAAGCCGGAGGCCAAGCTTCCGGGCGGCGTGGTGCAGCCCTCGTTGCCGTTTGGCGATCCGGAGCCCGCGACCGAGCCTGCAAGCGAGCAGGAGACGCCGGCCGCCGAGCAGGCTGCTGCCGCCGAGACCGTCGCGCCCGCGCCCGAGGCCACCGAGGCCGCATCGGAGTCCAATGACCGCCTGGCCGCCATGATGCGCCGCAGCGCCCGCCGCGAGGAGGCCTACGTGCCCACCTCGCAGCTCCGCCGCTTCACCCTGCCCGATTCGGCGCCCATCATGCGCCGCGTCATGGGCTTTCTGTCCGACCAGGCCCGCGCGCTCATCCACGCCGGCGTGTCGCGCGACCGCATCTGCATCGATCCTGGCCCGGGCTTTGGTAAGTCGGCTAACGAGGACATCGTCATCCAGCGCGAGACTGCCAAGATGGCGTCACTGGGCTATCCGCTCATGTGCGCTGTATCGCGCAAGCGCTTTGTGGGCGCCGTCTCGGGCGTGACCGAGGCCGCCGAGCGCGATGCCGCTACGTTTGGCGTGTGCCTGGGCGCCATCCAGGCCGGCGCCAACATCGTGCGCGTGCACGACGCCGCGGGCTTTGCGCAGTTCCTGAACGGCTACTGGGCGGTTGCCAAGCCGCAGCCGCGCCGCGCGTTTGTGGCCGTGGGATCCAACTTGGGGCATCGCTGCGACAACATCCGCGCCGCACGCGACATGATCGCCGAGATTCCACTTACCTGCGTGTCCAACTCCTCCAAGATCTACGAGAGCGAGCCGGCCTACGAGACGCGCCAGGACGCGTTTGCCAACGCCGTCATCGAGATCAAGACCGAGTTGGCGCCGCTGGTGCTGCTCGACGAGCTCATGAAGATCGAGGCCGAGCTGGGCCGCGACCGCTCCAAAAAGGCCAAGGCCAACGGTCCGCGCACCATCGACCTGGACCTGCTGTGGATGGACGGCGAGACCCACGGCGGCAAAAAGCTGCACCTGCCGCATCCGCTGATCGGCGAGCGCGACTTTGTGCTGGTGCCGCTCGAGGATCTGATGCACGACCCGGCGCGGTTCTTCCGCTACAACGGCGTCGAGGTCAAGGAGCCCGAGGATCGCGTGGGCCATATCGTGGGTGAATTGGGGCGTATGTAGATGATCGAGATGAACGCTGTAGTCGCTGCCACTGAGCTCGACGCGGCGCGTGACGCGGGTCGCGAGGGCGTGTCCGCGGGCTGGTGCGCGTGGAGCGTGGGCGATGCTTCGCTGACGTTTTCGCTGGTCGTGCGTCCGGATGTGAACATGCATGCCTTCCACGGCCTGCCGTTTGTGGCCGCGATGGGCATGATGGACGCGCTCGTGGGCACGGCTTCGACGCCGGGGTTGGGCCTTGCCGGCAAGGTGGGCATTGAGTGGCCGAGCAATATCGTGTGCGGTGCGCCTGCGTTTGAGACGTCGCTCGCGCGTGTTGCCGTGAACGGCGGTGCCGGTGCTGCGGGCATGTTTGCCGCGGTGACGGTTGATATTGAACGTGCGGCGCTGGGCGAGCTTGGCGTGGATATGGCCGACGAGGTGCTGGTCGAGGCATTGGCCACCGCCGTGCTGACCCGCGTTGACACCTGGGCGGTTGCCGCCAACACACCACAGGGCGCTGCCGGCCCGCTGGCTCCGGTGCTGGGTGAGTACTTCGATATGGTGCCGCTGCTGGGTCGTCAGGTTGCGGCGGTGTCGCCCAACGGTTTGCCGCTTGCGGTCGGTGTGTTTGCGGGCCTGGACATCTGGGGCCGCGCGACCATCAAGACCGATGCCGGCGAGCAGGAGTTTCCGCCCGAGGCCGTACGGATTCGCGGGCTGTAACGCGGGGCGTTCGCGCCCAAAGATAGACATGACAACAAGACCCTCCTCGGCCTGTGCCGGGGAGGGTTTCGCCTATCTGGGGAATGGGTTGCCAGCGCCCTATTCCTCAAAACTGAAAAATTTTCGTTTTTGAGGAATAGGATTAAGGCGGCTCGGTCTTTCGCGAGGTATATTCGCTATAGAGCCTATTCCTCAAAACTGAAAATTTTTCAGTTTTGAGGAATAGCGATAAAAGACCGCGAGGAGGCCCCGATGAAACTCATCAATAGAACGTCATATATGGACACGTTGACGAGTCTTATTGGCGTGCCGGACATCAAGGTCATCACGGGCATCCGTCGTAGCGGTAAATCAAAATTGCTCGAGGCCCTCCGCGATTACGTGGAGGCACATCTGTCCAATTCGAATGTCATCCATATCAACTACAACCTCGATGAGTTCGAGAACCTGCTCGAGTATCACGCGCTGCTCGCCTATGTAAAAGAGCATCGAGTGTCCGGCAAACAAAACTTTCTGCTTATCGATGAAGTTCAGATGTGCGACGGTTTTGAGCGTGCGATCAATAGCCTTCACGCATCCGAGCAGTACGACATATTCATTACCGGATCGAATGCCTTTTTGCTGTCGAGTGATCTGTCGACGCTCTTTACGGGGCGTACGTTCGAGATCGAGGTTTTCCCATTCTCGTTTGAGGAGTATCGTCTCTATGGCGACGAGGGCGAGGTCGACCGCGACTTCGATGAGTACGCGAGAACCGGCGGTATGTCCGGCTCTTACCCTTATCCACTGCAGGAGCAGCGCTATCAATATCTCTCCAACGTCTTCAAGACGCTCATTGTGAGAGATATCGTGCAGCGGCATAACGTGAGAAACGAATCGGCGCTGCTGCGCATTGCCGATTACATGATGGACAACGTTTCCAACATTACGTCGGCACGCAACATTACTGATGCATTAAATGCGGATGGGTTAAAGATTACGAACAAGACGGTCGGCACGTACATGGGGTACCTGTGCGATGCGTTTGCCTTCTATAAAGTTCGTCGGTACGACATTCGCGGCAAAAAATACCTTAAGAGCGGCGAGAAGTACTATCTGGCGGACCATGCGTTTAAATATGCGCTTCTTGGTACACGTGATATGGATTGGGGACGCGTATACGAGAACATGGTGGCAATCGAGCTGCTGCGTCGCGGATACGAGGTATACGTCGGCGTGCTCTATAAAAAGGAAATAGACTTTGTAGCAATCAAGCGGAGCGAGAAACTCTACATTCAGGTGAGCGACGACATCAGCTCGGATAAGACATTTGAACGCGAGATTTCGCCACTGCTGAGCATTGGCGATGCGTATCCCAAGATGATTCTCGCCCGCACGCATCACGAGGCCACGGATCGCGACGGAGTGCAGATCGTGGACCTGGCGAGGTGGTTGTGCGGCGAGGCGTAGCAGAAAGCCTATTCCTCAAAACTGAAAAAATTTCGTTTTTGAGGAATAGGACCGATGCATTGCTTAGTCCGCCGCTCGCGCCCGTGCTCGACTTAAGCCCCTGCCTTACCCCAGCTCCTGCATGCGGCGGTAGATTTCGCAGATGCCCTTGATGGTGAGCTGTCCGTCGACCACGTCGAAGGCATCGGTCGAATCGGCGACGATGCCGGCGAGACCGCCCGTGGCGATAACGGTGGCATCCTCGCGGCCCAGCTCGCGCTTCATGCGCTCGACCAGGCCCTCGGCCATGGCAGCAGCGCCCACCACGGCGCCGACCTTGATGCACTCCTCGGTATCGCGGCCGATGGCATGCTCGGGCGCCTCGAGCGGCACGCTGGCGAGCTTGGCGGCACGGGCGGCAAGCGCGTCCATGGAGATGCGGATGCCCGGCGCGATCGCTCCGCCAATGTAATAACCGTCCTCATCGATGACGTCGATATTGGTCGCGGTGCCAAAGTCCACCACGATTGCCGGCGCGCCGTAGAAAGTTTCGGCCGCAACGGCGTTAGCGACGCGATCGGCGCCTACGGCTTGGGGACGCGCCGCGCGCAGCTTGGTCACGGCGGCCGTCTGCGGCCCGATGACGATGGCGTCTGCGGCAATGCGGTCGGCCACGGCGTGCCACTCGCGCGAGAGCTGCGGCACCACGCCCGCAAAGGCGATCGCGTCAACCGCATCGAGCGAGAGGCCGTACATCTTAAAGAAACCCATCAGGCGCACGTGGATCTCGTCGGCGGTATAGGAGCGGTCGGTGGGCATGCGCCACGACTGCACCAGCTCGTCTCCGTCGAACAGGCCCATGGCCGTCTGCGTGTTTCCCATATCGATAGCGAGCAGCATGTCTACTCCCAGTGTTGGCATAAAAGGACGCGCACCATTGTATACGCGCCGTCGACGGCGCTCGGCCGCGATTCGTTTACGGTGATAGGGGCTGAGGGGTTTAAATATGAAGGAATTATGCTCTACGAGATTTTCCTTGCCGTTTACCGAACTCCCGCGTAATATTCTTTCTTGCGCACATGAGGCGCCCAGACATTGCGGGGTGGAGCAGTCTGGTAGCTCGCCGGGCTCATAACCCGGAGGTCGTAGGTTCAAATCCTGCCCCCGCGACCAAGAACTTGCAGCTCGTCGGCCTAGCCGGCGAGCTTTTTTGTTATTCCGGGACCGTGTTTTCGGTCCAATTCCCAACCTCTCAATCAAAGATCTCGATCTGTAACATCTAGACCCGATTTGGGCGGCTAGATGTTACAGATCGAGATATACCGGTGGATTGGGTCCCGTTTGTCTAAATCTATAACACGAGGGACGGATTTCGCCGAGTTGTTGTTATAGATTGAGATTTTCTAGCAGGCGGGTCCCGTTTGTCTCGATCTGTAACAGTAAGACCCGATTTTGCCGCGTAACTGTTACAGATTGAGATAAACCGACGGGCCGCCCCGCCCATCCCCATCCACCCGCCGCCACCTGATATTCGCCGATTTCCGTTGCGCCACTGTGCTCCCATGCCATATCCTCTAGACAACTACGCGGCACCATCGCCGCCGCGCCTACAAGAGAGGAATATCCATGACCGCACCTGCATCCAAGCTGCTCCAGCCCATTACGGTTGGCCCCCTTGAGCTCAAGAACCGCATTATGTTCCCGCCGCTCACCACCGGCTACGAGGAGCGCGACGGTTCCATCGGCGAGCGCAGCCTGGCCTTTTACGAGCGTCTGGCCCGTGGCGGCGTGAGCTACATCGTCATCGGCGACGTCGCTCCCGTTATGACCGCGAGCCCCACGCCCAAGCTGGCGACCGATGCCCAGATCCCCACGTTTAAGGCGCTGGCCGACGCCGTCCACAAGCACGGCGCCAAGATCGCCCTGCAGCTGTTCCATCCCGAGTACGACGTGCCCGGCGTCGGCCGCATGGTCATGGGCTCCATGGCCGCCGCCAAGGCCGCGCAGGAGGCCAAGGCCGCCGGCGACGAGGAGACCTTCGCCGCCAAGATGGCCGAGTCCAACGAGATTCGCAAGCAGGCCTACGCCAAGCTGCACCACGACATGCAGCACTTTGTGAACGAGGCGAGCGTGGAGCAGCTCACCCAGATCAAGGAGGCCATCGCCGCCTCGGCCGCTCGCGCACAGCAGGCCGGGATCGACGCCATCGAGGTCCACGGCGACCGTCTGGTGGGCTCGCTGTGCTCGGCTATCCTCAACCAGCGCACCGACGAGTACGGCGGCTCGTTCGAGAACCGCGTTCGCTACGCGCTGGAGGTCGTCGCCGCCATTAAGGAAGCCGCACCGGAGCTGATGGTGGAGTACAAGCTCCCCGTGATCATGGAGAACCCCGACGGCACGCCGCGCGGCAAGGGCGGCCTGCAGCCCGATGAGGCCTGCGAGTTTGCCAAGCTGCTCGAGGGCGCGGGCATCGACATGATCCAGGTCGCGCAGGCCAACCACACCGGCAACATGGGAGACACCATTCCGCCCATGGGCGCCATGCCCTACAACTGGACGCTGCCGGTGGCCGAGCGCGTCAAGGCCCTGGTCTCCGTGCCGGTGGCAACCGTCGGCCGCGTTGTCTCGGTCGAGGCCGGTGAGAAGATTCTGGAAGACGGCGCGGCCGACATCATCGCCTACGGCCGCTCGCTCATGTGCGACCCCGACATTGCGCTGAAGGCCGCCACGGGTGAGCCCATCCGCGAGTGCCTCAACTGCAACAAGGGCTGCGTCGACGCGATTCAAAACCGCAAATACATCTCGTGCGTGCTCAATGCCGAGAACGGCGACGAGGCGACCATCGCCATTAAGCCGGGCGAGGGCGACAAGAAGATCGCCGTGGTGGGCGGCGGTATTGCCGGCCTGGAGGCCGCGCGCGTGGCGGCCAAGCGCGGCTACGACGTGACCGTCTATGAGGCGAGCGATCATCTGGGCGGCCAGATTGTGCTGGCGGCCGCGCCTCCGCGCAAGGACGAGATCATGCGCTCGGTGGAGTATTACGAGAAGATTCTGCCCGGCCTGGGCGTAAAGGTTGAGCTCAACCATGCCGCTACGGCCGAGGACCTCAACGCCGCCGACGCCGCGATTGTGGCTGTGGGCGCGCACGACGTGGTCATCCCCGTTCCGGGCGCCGATTCGGACAAGGTCGTCTCGAGCTGGGACGTGCTGGCCGGCAAGGCGGAGCTCGCGGGCTGCGTCGCCGTTATCGGCGGCGGCCTGGTGGGCACCGAGACTGCCGAGTACCTGCTGCAGAACGGCTGCGAGGTGGCGATTGTCGAGATGCTCGACAAGATTGCCGCAGGCGAGTCCGAGACCATTCTGCCGCTGATTATGAACGACTTTGCCGCCCACAACGTTGAGCAGCATGTTAAGACCCGCCTGACCGCCATTACCGACGAGGGCGTGGAGGCCGTTCGCACCACCGAGGACGGCGCCGAGGAGCCGGTGAAGATCGCCTGCGATTACGTGGTGATGGCCGTGGGCTCCAAGGCCAACGGGTTTGACCTGGACGGCGTAACGGTGCCCGTGACCTGCGTGGGCGACTGCTCGGGCGAGCGCACCGCCGACATTGCGAGCGCCATTCGCACGGCGTATCACGCGGCCAACGAGCTCTAAGTAAGAAAGCTATCGCGTATTGAGTGGGCGGGGAGTGCCGTATCGGCGCTCCCCGCCTTTTTTGCCAATGAGGGCGCCCCTGACCAGCGGGTTCAGAAAATCCGAATTTCATGCACCAGAAAATCCGACTCCTTAGAACATGAAAATCCGAATCGCAACCACCCGAAAATCCGAATTTGCTACAGTGGAATAGAAGAATCAGAAAGCAGGACCTGGAAATCTGCGGGGGTGGCTCATGGCAGGTGAGAGGCTACATCGGGACGGATACATCCCACGTATCGTGGATGCGCAAATCGAGCGCTACCTTCGCGTCTTTGGCGCGGTCGAGATTGCGGGCACCAAGTGGTGCGGCAAGACGTGGGCCGCGCTTGAGCACGGGGCGTCCGCCTCGTATGTCGACGAGAATCTCGACCTCGCGCGTGCCGACCCGGCGATGATGTTGCTGGGAGACCGTCCGCATATTATCGATGAGTGGCAGCGAGTTCCCCAGATTTGGGACTACGTTAGACACGAGGTTGACCGCACCCGGGGCACGCGCGGCGCCTATATCCTCACGGGTTCCGCCACGCCTGCGTTTGGCTCAAAGACGGAGGCACCCGCGCATAGTGGAGCCGGCCGCATCGGCCGCGTCCGCATGTACCCCATGACGCTTGCCGAGACAGGTGAGTCCAGCGGCAAGGTGAGCCTGGCGGGCTTGTTTGAGCATCGTTTTGAGCCCTGTCGGTGCAATGGCGATACACCGGGGCTTGTCGAAGCCGCCTGCCGCGGCGGCTGGCCCGAGGCGATCGATATGGTTTCGGCTGACGCCCAGCTCATCGCTCGCGAATATCTCAACACTACGTTTTCGAGCAGCTTCCCGGCGGTTGGTCTCGACCCCGATATTGCTCGTCGAGTCTCCGCATCGATCGCGCGCAATCTGGGACAGGCGACCACGTATAAAACGATTCTTATGGATATGTTCGGTGCCGAGGGGGAACCCGCAGCGTTTGCCGACGAGACCAAGGTGCGCAGGTACCTGGATGCCCTCAAAGGCATGTTCATTCTCGAGGAGGTCCCCGGTTGGGTTCCCGCCGCGCGCGACAAACGACGCTTTACCGTCAAGCCCAAGCGCTATCTGGCAGATCCGAGCCTTGCTTGCGCCTTGCTAGGTATGTCCTTGCAGGCGCTGCTTGCCGACTGGCAGACATTTGGTCTGGTGTTTGAGAATTTGGTCATACGCGATCTTTCGGTCTACGCACGTTCGCTCGACCTGCTGGATAGCACGCCCGTGCGCTATTATCGCGACGATTCGGGCCTTGAATGCGATGCCATCGTGCAGCTAGCCGATGGACGGTGGGCCGCCTTTGAGATTAAGGTGAGCGAAGATAAGGCGAGCGCCGGCGTTGAGAGCCTCAAGCGCGTTCGCAAGAAGGTCTGTGGAAATCCTCGTTCACGCACACGCGAACCGGAGTTTATGGCCGTGATTGTGGGGGTGGGTGAGTACGCCCGCGAGGTCGAGGACGGTATCTACGTGATACCCGTGCGCGCGTTGGGGTGTTAAGGGGCGGCACGCCGTGTGCCCGCTGCCCGGTGCTGCGGATTGGTGCAAGTGGTCAGGTTTGTTTGCACCATGTCCTTGGCATATGGAAGAAGCTGCTATTCGTAATCTTTAAGACATCATTAAGGCTTGCGCTGTGGAGCAAACCGCAGGTCAATGCTATTCTTTTACCTTATCGTATGGTGTTGTATTCTGCCTGAATTCTCTACCTGCGAACAACGGATAAACGCGACCGAGCGGAAAGGATGGCACGCCCGCTAGCAGGGCAAACGTAAACGATGAGTGGCATGGACCGACATAGCGAGCTCCAGCAGCACAAGACGGCGGCCGAGTACCGCCAAGCTGCCGACGAGCACGTGCGGACCCTCAAGGATTTCTGGAAGGATTTCCTGGTGAGCGGTCTGTTTGTGCTGGCCTCCATCGTTGCCATCTTTGCATGCCTGGCCTGGTTTGCCGCGAATAACCGAGTGAGTGCCACGGGGAGCACGATCGCGGCGAAGGGCCCGCGGTTTGTGCTCTCGGGAACGCAGGGCGGCACGGCGGGTAAGTACGACACTCAGGACAACTACGCGTCGGACAGTACAAGCCTTGCCGTGAACAATCTTTTCAACCTCAATAACATGAGCACCGATGGCGGTCTCTCTCCGGGGTCGGCCGGCCAGCTCCAGCTCAACGTCAGGCCGCTCTGCAATGACCTGCACGATATCACGGTGGAGATGACCTGGGAAATTTCTGTTCAGACGAGCGTTGCGGGCACGGGCGGCACTGCTGCGGATGCATCGAAAAACGAAGAGATCATCAACTCGCTTAAAGATTTGGTGCGCGGTCATATCCTGGTTTTTCAGGGCAAAGATGCCTCTGGCTTTTACTCGAATCCGCTGGTCCCCACGACCACCACGGTGACCCAGGACGGGGCCAGCGTCACCGTCATTACGCAGAGCTTTACCATCCCAAAGTCGAGCTTTTACGCTGCGGACTCAAATAGCACGACCGAAACCGTCACCAAAACCCTCTACTGGATTTGGCCGGAACAGTTCAAGAGCTATGTTCGCACGGGCAACGCCGGCTACGGTGGCAACCTTTTCGCTAACACAGGCGACGAGGGGGGATACACAACCCTTGTCGGCGACATCAACAATAACCACGCGCGCTATTTCCGCGCCGATAGCACGAGCGTGCCAGGTCAGGCGCCTAGCGCGGTTCCGCCTGTCGGAGCCGGCATGTCCTCTGCGGATGTGGAAACCTGCGCCAGCTACTACAACAACGCCGACGAGATTATCGGCAAGAACGTCAAGTACATTCGCGTGCGCTTCACCGCCAAGGAGGCGGATAAATAAATGGACGAGCAGCTTAATGCCCGCGAGCAGGGCGATATCAAACACAACGAAGGAGCGGCAAACCCCGGCGGCAACGGGTTCGGCTCGCACGGCGAAGCGCGTCCGGCTGGCCGCATCGAGCGCATCAAGGCTTGGGTGAGCGACCACCGTCGCGAATCCCTGGCCATCGTGGGTCTGGTGGCCGTGCTTCTCGTGTTGCTGGGATTGACGCTCGGATGGTTCGTCGATGCCAATCGCGGCTCCACCGTTGGCAAGATCAAGGAGCCGGCGGAGCTCAAAGTGCTGGGCCCCAACGCTACGGCAACAGAGCAGGTCGACCTGAGCTACAACCCCGAATACGGCGATACCAAGACCGGCAACACGGTGACGCTCAAGCGCCCGTTTTGCGTGCAGACGGGCGGTGACGGTTTTGAGCTGCAACTCGCGAATACGACCAACATTACGGGTCTCACTATTGAGCTGTACAGAGCCGAGAACACGTCTGCGCTCCAGACGCCCGACGTGAGCGGTACCGCAGACGGCAAATCTTATAGCTGGAAAGCAACCGGAGAGAACCTGCTGACGAGCTTCGAATATATCAACAAGGAGAACGACGGTCTGGCAGCCGTGCCGGGCGAGGGCGCAAGCGACCCTACATTCAAGGACTATCAAAACGTCCAGCGCAACGCGCGCCCGCTCTACCGATACAAGAAATTCGGCAAAGGCGACCTCAACGCTAAGACACTCGACAACTCGACTGGCAATGACACGCTTAACTTTATCATCAAGCTTTCGTGGGACGAGAGCGCCAAAGAGACCGACGTGATTTACCTGATCGCGCGCAACACGAGCGGCAAGTAGGAGAGGGGGCGCACATGGAGAAGCAAGAGAAACAGCAGGATGCCGAGCGCGAGCAGCTGGCAAAAAGCAAGAGCCTAGTCAAGAACAAGCTGGTTGTGGCGGCAATCGCACTTATTTGCGCCGTGGCGCTCGTGACGGGTGGCTACTTTACCTATTCCGCCTACACCGCCAACGGATTTCTAAAGTCCGTCGCCGCAACGGGCACTGCGCAGAGCCTATTTGCAAGCGATTTGCTCACGGGCTATATGAGTGCGCCTAGCCCCGACGAGCTCGCCCGTGCCCAGCGCTCCGTTACGGTGTATCCCAACAACGGGCAGTGCAACTTTACCTTTAGCATCTACAACTACTTGCTGGGCAACAGCAACTTCTGCAACGACAAAAATGTGACATACACCTTGACGGTCGAGGGGCACGGGCTCGATGGCGCCACGTGGAGCTATGCGCCCCAGCCCGGTAGCAGCGTCACGCTTCCGGAGAATCAACCTACCAAGAACGACTACACCGTGACCTTCCCCGAGGCTAAGTTGGGACAAGCATACTTTGTGATTAAGGCCACGGTCGTATCGGAGAAGAGCCCCGGCACCGAGCTAGCCTGTCTGGCGGCGAAAGTCGTGCCGTCAAAGAGGGCCGAGGTCAAGACCGCTGCGGTTGAGGGCGCGCTGGTCGATGAGGCTGGCAAGTTTGCTGATTACGCTGCATACAACTACCGCGTGACGGTTACGGGCGCACTGGCAAACGTCACGCTCACGTGGGGGGAGAACGTGGAGATCGACCCGTTCTTTGAGACCAACCATAGCGCGACGGTGGATGCTGCAGCTCGCAAGGCTACGTTCACCATGGAGCCGGGTTCGATGGTCGTCAACTTTTACCGAGCGGACGGCAAAACGCCCGGTGGCTGGGGCGACCTGGACATTAGCGTGAGCGGAACTACTTTGACGGGCGCGACGGAGACTCGATAACTCTGGAAGCGGAGTTTTAGGATAAGAGGTACGGAATCGATGAGAACGGCAAAGCGCATATTCGCAGAGTTCATGACGGTGGTCATGGTGCTCCAAGCATGCTCGCCCACGGTGGCTGCTGTGGCGGCAGGCTGGCAGAACATCTCGAACGAGATTGCTGCCGCATCTGCGAAGGCGTTGGATACTGCCGAGAGCGGCGAGACCAACGGCGATGTCACGATCGGGTCTGGGTCGAGTGATGCCGGCGCCGACAGCGACAGTGCTGGGGATGACGCGGTGAAGGATGACGCTGCAGCAGGCGATACCACCGATAGCGCCACTGGTTCCGATTCCACGGGCGACCAGACGGAAGGCGACGATGCCGCTGACGATGCCGCCGCTGACGACGCCGAGCAAGATGCCGATGATGCGACTTCGGAGGACGCTGATGCCCAGGCGGGTGCGACGATCACGGATTTGAATAAGCTCGTCGAGCTGCTCGAGAAGAACGGCGCGGAAAGCATCGTGCGCAAAGACGACGAGAGCGGAATCCGAAGCCTCGATGTCAAGTCGTCGGAGGCGTTCGCCGTCCTGTCTAACGCCGACGCTTCGCTTTACTATGATGCGCAGATCAAGGTTATCATCACGGGCGATGCGAAGCTCACCGAGTCGGCTAATAACGGCATGTCTTTCCAGGGTCTTGGCAGTGATGAATGTCCGTTTGAAGGCAGGATCTATAGGGACGTTGATAGTCCCGTCGAGCTTACGACTGATCGGACGGTTTTTAATAACCTCAAGCTGTCTGACCAAAACAAAACGGTCAGGATAAAGTGGGTAGGCGCGACTAGCTATAGCGCACCGATGGTCGCTTCGAAGGTCAGCGGTGCGGAAAACGGCGAAGAGAGCAAGACACTCATCGCGTCGGTTGACATCGTGGAACCCGTGAACGTTGATGTGAAGGATGCGACTTCCGCCTTGACGGCACCCCTCCTGGGTGCGACGACGGGCGACCTTGCTGCGAACGTTACCTATAGCCTCACCGATTCTCGAAAGAATCTCAACGCGAATGCGACGGGCAACATTGGCTTGATTGCCAACACGGTCGAGAGCGGGAGCTTGACGGTTGAGTCCGTCACGTTCCCCAACGATCTGACCTCAGGCGGAGCCGTCAAAACGAGCTCTGGCAACGCTGGCCTGCTCGTAGGCGAAGTCAAGGACGGTGCGACCCTGAGCATTGGCACTCTGGCAAACGTTCCCACCGCCACCGTCCAGTCTACGAACGGCTCCGCCGGTGGCGTTGTAGGACTCGTTGGCTCGAGCACGGGTGCCATGGTCAACGTCGCGAAAGCTCTCGACCTACACGCGCTCACCGTCAAGGGCACAACTGCCAGCGGCGGTTTTATTGGTAAAGCGACCGTGCTCACACTGGGCGCGGATAATAAGCAGATTGGGTGTCCTCTAAATATTGGCGACGAGAACAGCGCTTGCTCTGGTGGCGTTATCGGCGACGTGAGCTTTGCGCAAGGATTTGCCGTTACGTCCAATATGTTCGACCTGGGCGACCTTGTGACTCTTGGTGCGTCGCAGCGCGCCGGCGCTCTTTTTGGCATGGCCGATATCTCTAATGGAGACATCGTGGTGCAAGGCGGGACGTATAAGAGCAAACTCGCCTTACCAGAAGATGTTAGTGTCAACGGCAGCTACGGCGGCCTTGTCGGCAAGGTGTTCGCGACGAAAACGGACGACGACGGCGCTTTGCGCGCCTTTGTTGTTGAAAAGGATGCAGATAATAAGAATACGTGCTCAATTGAGTTTGACCTTGCGAGCAAGTTGTCCGACGCAGGCGGCGTTGTTGGCTATGTTGGCGATAGCGCAAATCCTAACTCGCAGCCCGTTGCCGTTGTCTTCAACGGCGTGACGGTTGCGTGCAAGGGAGATGCTTCGGCGCGAACGGGTACCGGAAAGTTCGGTGGCGCCGTGGGCGTTGTCGATACGCGCAATGTCCTTGACGTGCGAGATTTCAAACTTACAAGCGACAATCCTATCGGTAAGGCGCAAAGCAACCGTGCCGCGGGAATTGCGGGATCCGCGTGGAATGCTGTAATCAAATTCAGCGGCATCACGGATCTGTCGGGCGCAAGTTTTGCCGAGAACGCCACGACGGGCCAGCTCGTATACGAGAACCACAACGCGCTGATCTTCGCTGCCGGCAATGGCTCTAATGGTGATCTGGGAGACAAGGGCGCTGCGGTCTGGACCTTCAAGCGTAGCAACTCAGCCTCAAAGACGGACGACATCGCGACCTACGGTGAAGTTGTTCGTCTGGGCGGCGACTTCATTAAGCTTGATGTGGACACTCATAAGTTGACCTTGCCGGATTCGCTGACGGCAGCTAACGGTGCCTACGCCCTAACCACAGCTGAGGATTTCGCCAAGCTTGCGATTACCTGGCAAACCAACGGCTACTACTCGATGGTTGACGGCGTTACCGAAAACAACCTTAACGGCTTGCAGTCCTCGACCATTACGGTGAACGGCACTATTGATCTCAAGGGCACGGGCCTGACGGGTTTCACGCAGGATCGTGCAGACGGCTCGCAAGTTTTCTCGGGAACGTTGAACGGTGGCGGCACAATCAATCTTGCCGTCGGCGAGGCGTACGGCAAGCGTGGTGAAGACGTGCTCGACGGCAATAACACGAGCAACGGCAACGGCAAAATCTACCGCCACGGCCGCTTGGGCTTGTTCGCGGCCGTCAACGGTGCAACCATCTCCAACGTCACAATCGCTGGCTCCATGAAGTTCGATAACGGTTCGGCTATCGATGCCGGGTCGCTTGCGTGTGCCATCGTCGGCAACCTGTCATTGTCTGGCGTAACGTGCAAAACGAATATCGCGTGCGATGATACGTTTGCCAATGACGTGAACATTGGCGGTATTGCGGGCAGCGTGCTGGCGGCTTCTACGGTTGCGTTTAAGGATAACAGCAAGGCTCAAGCGACCATCGCTGCAACTAAAACGCTTAACGGCAATAGTCGCATTGGCGGCGCCATTGGTTATGCGGGCGATTATGGCTCGTCATTCAATGTTGCGGGCCTCGAAGTCGCCGGATCAATCGAAACTGGCGATTGCGCCGGCGGCAAGATTGCCCAAGTCGGTGGTCTTATCGGCTGCATCGCACAGAGTACCTACAATGCAGGGACAATAGCCAACTCAGCTGATAAGTACGTGAACATTTCGGGCCTTTCGTTCAATTCATTCGAAATGAAAGTCGGCAGGAACGGCGATAAGCTCAATGGCACGGGTGGTTTCTTGGGTTATAGCTGGGGCAACGCGGTCGTAACTATCGGAGATGAGAGCATTAACAAGAATGAAAACTCTTATGCTCTGAAAACGACCAACGCTTCTATAACCGCGACTGCGGATGATTCCAAGGAACTCGGTGGTCTTGTATACGCCGCGAGCGGCCACTGGATTATCAACAACTATGCCATCGATCTCTCGGGCACAACCATTAATGCGGGCGCCGCTCAGACGCTCGGCGTTCTAGTTTGCCGCGGCTGCAAGGTGGATGATAAGACGACATATGGCGTCGAGAGCTACCTAGGCCTGTACTTGGAGGACAGGGCTTATTGGGATACCGCCTATAGGGTGCCCACCGGCGAGGGGGCCATCGTTGCGTCGGGCGTAACGTCCTTCGATGAATGGGTTGGCAGCGGTGTAAAACCAAACAACGGCAGCAAGCTCATGGACGCCGACTGGAACACGGTCGTTTCGCTACACACACAGAAAAACAAGCTGGACATGGACGGCGATTCCACAAAAGACAACAGCTACCATAATCGCTCGTCTTTCGGTCGAAGCCAGAATACGAACGGCAATACCCGCTACTTCTACAACCTCGACATAGCCTCTAAGAATTGTGAAGGCGGCTTTAGTGGCAGTCAAATCGATACAGCGGAAAAGCTGCTCTTATGGTCTGCTTACCGTTATGCTCCCGAAGGTATTCGTTCGACAATCGTTCCCAATGGCACGACAGGGCTCGATGATTCCATAACCATAACGGGTACAATCGATTTGGCCGGCTACAGCTATTATCCCACTCAGCCGAGCGGAGAGGTGACGGTTGAGAATGCGACCATTACCTTCTGTTACTCCAAGATCAAGGCCGAGCAGAATGGCAACAAGCTAAATTCCGATGCTACCCAGCACGAGAACATGCACTGCGGTCTTTTTCGAACGGTGGCAAACGGCGATCTCACAGTAAAAAACGTCACTTTGCGTGGTACTGTTGGGCCCGTTATTAATGACGGAAAGAGCTCTGAAGACACTGATGGAGCAAGCGGAAGCTCTTCGGGCGCGCTCGTGTGCCGCTACGTGTATGGGTCCAGCGACGGCAATGGCACCAAGATTAGAAAGATCTCAATTGATGGTCTTACGCTCAACAATCTGATTGTCGACGGCGCCAACAGCGCCACGGATGCTAACGCCTATATGCCTCTGCTCATCAACGAGATGCAGAAGTACGTGAGCCTGAACGCGAAGAATATCAAGACTACTGGGTACACGAGTGACACCAAGGCGGCTACGTCGCTGTTCGGAAAGCTTGGTGTAGGCAGTGAGGCCGATCAGGTGACGGCAAAGTTTGAGCAAATCAGCTTGCCCAGCCAAAAGAACAAAACGATCTTCACCCATGCGAGCCGGTGACGCATAATTTCTTTCGCAAATTGACAACCGCATAGCGGAACACGGCCC
>DXMW01000016.1 GCA_019414045.1 Collinsella sp.
CCAGGCGGCCGAGCATGGCGAAGCCCATGGCCGGCAGGATGTTGGCGGCAACGCCAAAGCCAGCAAGGACAAAGGGCGGGATGAAGTCGAGCATGCCCTGGATGGCGTCAGCACCCAGATAGAACGACAGCGAGCACAGCAGGAACGCCATGATGATACCGGTCAAACCGATCAGGAAGTGCATCGCATAGACACCCTTAAGGTTGCCCTGGCCGGAGAAGACATCAGCGCGGTCAACCAGAATCGGCAGGGCGGCGTTGAGGATGTTCTTGATGGCAAGGCACAGCGTGGCGATGGGCATAGCGAGCGCGATGGCTGCCTCGGTGCTCTGGCCCAACTGGATAGCGAAGGCGCAGGCGAGCACGCCGCCGATCGTCTCATCAGGCGGCACGTAGGCGCCGATGGAGATCGAGCCCATGAACAGAAGCTCCAGGCTGGCGCCGATCGCGAGGCCGGACTGCAGGTCCCCCAGCACCAGGCCCACGAGCGGGCACAGGACGATGGGGCGGAACGCATAGAGCGTACCGAGCTGGAAGTCGAACTTACCAAATGCGGCGATAAGTCCGATGAGGATTGCTTGGGTAAGCATATATCCCCCTTTCCTAATAGGACACTACGAAGAGCTCAGACTCTTCGAAATTGAACGCCTAGAGCACGCTTGCGCAGTCAACCTTGGGGTCATCGGCCAGAGGACGGATCTCGACCTCGACGCCGTTGTTCAGCATCTCACGCACATCGGCCTCCTCGGCTGCAGTCAGGAAGATCTGACGAGAGACCTGACGAGCATCGGGGCGCTTCTCGTCCTTGGGCTTGGTGTTGCCCAGGTTGACCGACTTGATCTGCGGGCAGCCTTCAACAAGCTGCTTTGCCTCAGCGATGGTGGCGACACAGATAATCATCTTGTATTTGTCAGTCACACCCGAGTTAATGGCCTCGATGGCATTCGCCATATCCTTGATGACGAGCTTGCAGCCGGCAGGCTTGCCCATCTTGAGCGTCGTCTTCCACACCGGGTCGTTGGCGACCTTATCGCCCACGCAGAAGATGCAGTTGGAGCCAAGGCCCTGGACCCAAGAGACCGCGACCTGGCCATGAAGCAGGCGATGGTCGACGCGAAGTAGCTGAATCATAATGTGACCCCCCAAAGGTCTTGTGCCGTCTTACGGCGTGTCAGTAGGTGCTGCGGATTAGAACTCTTCTTCCTCTTCGTCATCGACCAA
This sequence comes from Collinsella sp., assembly GCA_019414045.1. Taxonomy (GTDB): domain Bacteria; phylum Actinomycetota; class Coriobacteriia; order Coriobacteriales; family Coriobacteriaceae; genus Collinsella. The sequence goes on from DXMW01000016.1 coordinate 1,221, forward strand.
AAGATCGTTGACAAACTTCACGCGCGTATCGTCCGCAGCGACGATGGCGCGAATCGTCTCCTCAACCGGCGCCGACTCGTCAGAGAACAGCAGCTGGATAAGCAGAGGAAGGTTCATGTTGGTAACGAGGTACGTGCGGGGACGCGTCTGGACGATCTTGGTGAACTCGTTGTTGACGCTGCCGCCAAAGAGGTCGGTGCAGACAACGACATCATCGTCGGCAGCCATGCCTGCCAGCAGTTTTTGGGCCTCCTCGGCCACGTCCATGCGGTCATCGACGAACATCGAAAGATCGTGGACGTTGTCGCGAGCGCCCGAGAGCAGCTCGACACTCTCCTTGATGCCGGTAGCGAAGTGCGCATGGCTGGCGATGATGTACTGCCTCATTCTGTGTTCCTCTCAATAGCCCGGCGCGTTCCCGCACCCGTTTTCTTTAGTAGTCGAACTGGTGATAGTAGCGACGATACTTGAGGTTGTGCTTGGTGACCGTCTCGTAGTAGCGAGCCAGGCGGTCGGTAACGAGCACCGTCAGAATCCACGGAGACACGATGACGCGGAACTCGTCGTCAAGGCCGGGGATCGCGAACT
>DXMW01000017.1:0-41006 GCA_019414045.1 Collinsella sp.
GAAAAACCTTGATTTTACTGTGTTTCAAAAAGTATCGTTATCTAACCTCATCTTTAGATGGCCCGGCGTTTGCCCTGTTTTGCTGGGGATGTCTGTCGTTCAGCATCTCAACGTACTGGCCGATGAGCTTTTCCATTTGCCTTTCATTCTATTTGGTTTTCGCTCGCAGGTGCGGATGAGAGGCTCTCTTAGCCTTCGAGATTGGGCTTGAATGGGTCGTATGCCACAAAACGGGCCTATCTACTACGTTTGCTACCACACTCTCGACCATGACAAAAATTATGAAATTAAAACCGCAGGTAGAGGGCTTGCCAATTTTCGGAAAAGGTGGGTATGGTCGGCCCTCTCGAGTTAAACGTAGTAAATAGGCCCTTTTCTTGGTGTGCGGTCAGCTCAATGCTAATCTCCGTGCCGGAACTGACCCAGTTGTTTGTAAGTTGCGGTGATATACGGACTGTTTGGCGCTTTGGAGCTTCAAAACAGTCCCTATCTCACCGCAACTTAGGAGAAGGGCGGGGGCGGTTGGGTGCTGGTGGGTCGGAGCGTGTTAGGCCTGTTTGCGGTGCTTCCATTGTTTGCGGCACCAGCGCATGAGCGCCTTTATGACGGGAATCGTGATGAGGATGATCCATGCAGGATGGGGCTGTCCCAAACAGAGCCACATGTAGAGGAACCAAGCGATGGCGGCTGCCGGGTAGATGGCCTCGATCAGCTTAGACAGGTGGCGCCGATCGATAAAGTCACCAATCGCGTAGTAGACGGGAATCAAAAAGACGAGGAAGAGCCCCATGGACCATGCGCCGCAGATGATGCCAAGCGCCAGATAGGCGAGGGCAACCACTGCGGGAAAGGGAAACTTGTTCCATGCACGTCCGACCTTGGTGTGGAAATGCTTGCCATGATGGTCGAGCTTGTCGTGTGCTTCCTTCCAGCTGGAAAACGTCTCGCCGTCGATGGTGACGGTGCCGTCGTCATTGGTGCGTACGCTATGTCCATCGTCCTCAAGCGTATCGATATGCACGCCGTCCGGCCCCACATGCACCTCTTCGCCCTTGCGCTCGTTGGTCACATGGATGCCGCTCCAACCAACATGGACTTCCTCGCCTTTATTGGGATCAATGACGTGGATACCGCGCGCGAGGGAAATATCGACAAGTGGCTTATCGCTGCAATCAGCGTGCTCAGTAGAAGCCTCAGCCTCTTCAGCCTTATCTGAAGCTTTGGTGCCGGCGTTGCTGTTCTGTGCCTCATCATCAGCCTGTGAGTCATCAGCGCTAGCCACCGCCTCCCCATACAGCAGCTCATCCAGCGACACGCCATACAGCGCGATGAGCGCAATAAGGTTATCGGTATCGGGCGAGGATTCGCTGCGCTCCCATTTACTGACAGCCTGACGACTCACACCCAGCTGGGCGGCAAGCGCCTCCTGAGAAAGCCCGGCAGCCTTGCGGCGATCAACGAGCCGCTGCGCCATCGCAAGATCCATGGTGGTTCCTTTCGTTTGATGGTCGAATCGAATGAGCCGAGTATGCCGAGAACAACCGGTAGCGACCACCATTTCTAGTTAGAATCTGCCCCAACCCTACCGCAACTACCGGTAGCAATCCCTAACGACCAGCCATTTCAGGACAAATGTCAGTGCAAGTAGCAGCCAAGAGCCCCCACTCAGTAAGTTGCGGTGGAATAGTTTTTTGGATTCAGCCATTTGCGGACTAAGCAGGAACTATTTCACCGCAACTCAATTCCAGCCTAGGCACCCGCAGCAAGAAGACGAATAGCCCCGGCGAGTATGTAAACGCAGGGCCCTCCGACCCCGCCCGACGATTTCGATTGGCGACCTTTGACGGAGTCAAGGGAGGAGCCAAATCGAAATACGTCGGGCGGGGTCGGAGGGCCCGATGGGATGGATTTCGGCCGAGGCTATTCGTCGCCGAAGCTGATGCCCAGCGCTTTGGCCTCGCGCACCAGATCGCTCTGGGGGTCGACATACTTGAGCTTGCCGGCGACCTTCTCGAGCGGCATGTGGCACATCTTGCCGTCACGCAGGGCAATCATGTAGCCAAATTGGCCGCGCAGGCATCCCAGTGCTGCCTCGACGCCGCACTGGGTCGCAAAGATGCGGTCCTGGGCGTCGGGCTGGCCGCCGCGCTGCGTGTGGCCGGGGATGGCGACGCGGGTCTCGCGACCGGTCTTGGCCTCGATCTCCTTGGCGATGTCGTAGACAATCGACGGGCTCGTGCGCTCGGCAAGCTTCTTCTTGTACTCCTTCTTGGACAGCGCCGCGTCCTCCTTGGAGATGGCACCCTCGGCGACGGCCACGATGGTAAAGCGGCTGCCGGTCTCCATGCGGTGCTCGATGGTCTTGATGACGTTGTCCATGTCGTAGGGGATCTCGGGAATCAGGATGACGTCAGCGCCACCCGCGACGCCGGCATACAGCGGGATCCAGCCGACCTTGTGGCCCATGATCTCGATGACGAACACGCGACCGTGGCTCGAGGCGGTAGTGTGGATGTCGTCGATGCACTTGGTGGCGACGTCGATGGCGCTCGTAAAGCCAAACGTCAGCTCGGTGCCCCAGGTGTCGTTATCGATGGTCTTGGGGAGGGCGATAACGTTGAGGCCCTCTTCGCGCAGACGATTGGCGGTCTTGGTAGAGCCGTTGCCACCCAGCATAAACAGGCAGTCGAGCTGCAGCTTGTGATAAGTGTGGACCATCGCGGGCACCTTCTCGACGCCGTCGGCCTCGGGGATGTCGAGGCGCTTGAACGGCGTGCGGCTCGTGCCCAGGATGGTGCCGCCGCGGGTGAGGATGCCGCTAAAATCGGCGGGCGTCATGACGCGGAACCTGCTGTAGATAAGGCCCTGGTAGCCGTCCTCAAAACCATAGATCTCGATAGGCTCTTCGCTATTGGTCATGAGCGTTTTGACGATGCCGCGCATGGTGGCGTTGAGCGCCTGGCAGTCGCCGCCACTGGTAAGAAGACCGATCCTGAGCATTATGAATCCTTCCGGGCAAGTTATAACATGCGCATAAGTTTACCCCCGCACACTGTTGATACGGGGGTAAAACGTGTTAGCTCAAGCGTATGGAAATGTAAGCAACGTCAGGGAACGTAAGGTCGACGGGCCTGGCTCCTTACAGTGCGAAGGCATCGACGTTGCCCCAGTGGCGGCGCAGCGTGATGGCGGCAGCGGGCTCGGTATTGTCGAAGACGACCGACCATTGCGTGTTGCTGGTGATGTCTTCCGGATTGGGCTCTTGCGCTGCGGCTCGCAGGGCTTTCCAGGCAATCGTTTCGTCTTGGGCACCGACATGGGCGTCGAGGACATCGGCGATGGCGATGGCGCGTTCCTTGCCATGGCCCAGCTCGCCGTTCTTTTGGTTGGGGAGCACTTCGTCGTCATAGCAGGCGTAGAAGTTCGTAACCTGGCGTACAGGAGTCGCTTTGAAAGCGCGGTCCGGATCGCGCGGGTCCCACTCTACTACGCGCGCGTCACCGGCGGCGTCGTTGATAAAGAAGTGGTAATCGCGTCCTGCCATGGCGTGCATGTCGTAGGCGGAAAGCAGGTCGACAGCTTCTTGCGTGGTGGCGGCACGGTCGAGCACCAGACGGATGGCGAGCGAGGTATTGATGACGGGGCGTTGCGTGTCCTGGTCACAGGGCTTGGAATCCAGGGTGAGTACGGCAATGGACACGCCACATTCGTTAACACCATCGAGCTGGGCAAACGGGCCCATGAGTGCGGCGGCGCGTCCGGCGACGGAGTCAAGCGGAGTATTATCGCCCAGGTTGTTGAGGGCGGCAAATCCGATGGAGGCATAGCCGCCGCGTGGGTGATTGCGCACCAGCAGCGCCGAGGTGTCGTCCTTAAAGTCGTAATTGCGACCGGTGCGCACGCGGCGTTCGGCATCTACAGCGACAAAAGCGCTGCAGGCAAACTGGGGCGCCTGGACATGTGCCGGCACACCGGGCAGCACCTGCGCCACCACGGCATCGATGTAGGCCTGGTCGTCGCGTACGCCGGCGGCGATGATGCGATCAAGATCGTAGTCGTAGGCGATGTCGATTGCGTACAGGTCATAGCCATCCGCGTAGCCGGTCAAGCGTTTGAGCGACGCGGCGGACTTGATTTGCTTGTGATAAACGATACCGGTGGCAGCGGCAAGGCCGACGGCGACACCCGCGACACCGCAGGCGATGGCAATGTTACGTGGCTTCATGACGGCTCCTCTCGTCCTGTTAGCGCAATTGTCGCAAAAGGAGCGCGGGCATGATGGCTCAACTTGGTGAGCGGCGCGGAATTAAGCACGGAATGAAGAGTGCGGCGCTGGCGTGGCGGGGTATGCTGGAGGGGACCATCAACCCAGCGAAAGGGGAGAGCATGACGGATCAGGAAACGATCGAGCGCGTGCACGTGACGGCCGACGATATCGAGGCCTCCAACGACCTTATCGACTTTATCGAGGCATGCCCCAGCATGTTCCATACGGCAGCGACCATTATGGCCGAACTCGACGAGGCGGGCTTTACCTACCTGCCCGAGAATGCGGCGTGGGACATCGAGCCGGGCGGGCGTTATTACACGCAGCGTAACACCTCGAGCGTCGTTGCCTTTAAGGTGGGCGAAGACCTGGCCGCTACGTGGGGCGAGGACGGCGTTGCCGGCGACTATCATTTTCAACTCACGGCGTCACACAGCGATTCGCCGACGTTTAAGGTTAAGGCCGTGCCCGAGCTCGACGGCGCGGGCGAGACGCTGCGCCTGAACACCGAGGCCTACGGCGGCATGATCGACTACACCTGGTTCGATCGCCCGCTGGCACTTGCGGGCCGCGTGCTGGTGCGCGAGGGCGACCGTATCGAGAGCCGCTTGCTCGCTACCGAGCGCGAAGTTGCCATTATCCCGAGCCTTGCCATCCATATGAATCGTGGCGTTAACGAGGGCTTTGCGCCCAACCGAGCTGTCGACCTGTGCCCGCTCATCAGCGCCGGTGACCTTAAGCAGGGAGATTTTGACGCCCTGATCGCCGACGAACTGGACGTTGAGCCCGAGCAGATTCTGGGCCGCGATCTGTTCCTGGTCAACCGCCAGGATGCGCGCATTTGGGGCTGGGCCGACGAGTTCATCTCGACGCCCAAGCTCGACGACCTGGCCTGCGCCTACACCTCACTGCAGGCATTTTTGGGTGCCGAGAACGCGCACGACGTTTCGGTCTTCTGCTGCTTTGATAATGAGGAGGTTGGCTCCGAGACCAAGCAGGGCGCCATGTCGACGTTCTTGGCCGACGCGCTGCGCCGCATTAACGGGTCGCTGGGCTTCGATGACGAGTCGTACCACCGCGCACTTGCCGCCTCGATGCTCGTGAGCTGCGACAACGCGCATGCCGTGCACCCCAACCATGCCGAGAAGTGCGATGCCCGCAATCAGGTGGTACTCAACGGCGGCATCGTCATCAAGGAAGCCGCCAACCAGCACTACTGCACCGATGCCTTTAGCCGCGCGGTGTTCCAGGCCATCTGCGATGACGCCGACGTGCCCACGCAGGCTTTCGCCAACAAGAGCGACATGGCCGGCGGCTCCACGCTCGGCAATCTGTCCAATATGCAGGCGAGCATGCATGCCGTGGACGTGGGCCTGCCGCAGCTTGCCATGCACTCGAGCTACGAGACCGGCGGCGTGCGCGACGTAATGTACGCCATCCGCGCCCTCACCGCCTTCTACGAGCGAAACCTAACCATCAACGGCGCCGAAAGTGTAGAGCTCTAAAACCTGCCAAAAAGGGATGTTAATTTCGGCAGGTTTTATCTGGGCGAATGCAAAAGGTGAAACCGAACTGGATTGGTGATGCGTAGCCGCCGAGGTGCAGTGTGCCTCGGCGGCTTTTTGTGTACAGAGTACGGCTGATGCTTGTAAATGCTATACATGCTTTACGTATCTACCATAGAGTTTTATGATAGTTTTGAAGTATTAAGGAGGGGTCATGACCACAACAGCCGCTCAGATCAACGTACGTCTCGATGCCGATCTTAAAAGGAGTGGGGACGCCGCTCTCTCCAAGGCCGGTATGACGCCGAGCCAAGCGGTGCGAGCGCTCTGGCAGCTTGCAGCGTCGCTGGCCGATCGCCCCGGTGCACTCGAGGATATCCTGCTGCCCAGTCGTGCCCGGGCGGAACAGCGCGAGCGCGAAAAGGCCGCCAAACGTAAGCTCGAGCTTATGGATCAGGGGTCGAAGCTGTTCGCTGCCGCTTGCTGTGAGTCGGGAATCGATATGGTCAAGGCTCAGCCATCGGACGACGAAGAGCTCAAACGGAATGCCTATGCGGATCGCTATGGCGAGGAGATGAGCTGGCTCTATGAGTGAGACTCCAAAGCGCATCTTGGTTGACACCAACGTGTGGCTCGATTACTTCATTCCCTCACGACGTGGTCGTGCGGTGGCGATTGAGTTTTTACGTGATGCATGCACGGCGCAGGTGGATTTGCTGTATGCGGCGACATCGTCCAAAGACCTGTTCTATTTGATTTCAAGCGAACATAAGGCATGGTATCGGCGAGAGCATGGTTCTCTTTCCCAAGATGCCGCTGCGGCAGCGACATCGCTTGCATGGGATTGTCTTAGCGTGCTGTCGCAGCTTGCCACGCCAGTGCCCTGTGACCTGAGCGATATATGGATGGCGAGCAGGCAGCGTGAGCTCCATAGCGATTACGAAGACGATTTAATCATTGCGGCAGCGATACGCGCTCAAGCAGATCTACTGGTCACCAACGATGTCAAACTCTGTTCACACGCACCCGTCGCAGCAATGAGTGTAGAAGACGCAAAAAATTATTTAGCAACGCTCTAGCAATTTGAAGACCCTGCAGGTTGAGCAAACGTCAGCGAGAGCCCGCCAGAGTGAGCAAGGTGACGTGAAAGAGGAGGGCATAGGCCTTTTGGCCATGCCCGACGATTGAACGTCAGATTGCCGCTCTGGCGGGCTCGCAGCGTCGAGGGGTTCCGGCGTTTGGCAAAACGCCGGAACAATTAGTGTTCGATCCAGCAGCGCAGGGTCTCGCCGGCCTGCAGGTGACGCAGATTCTCCGCGGCGATGTCGACCACGTTGTTGAGCGTGGCGGCCAAGTGGAACCAGCCGGAGATGTGCGGCGTGATGAGCATGTTGGGCGCATCCCACAACGGGCTTGTCGCAGGCAGCGGCTCGGGGTCGGTGACGTCGACCGCGGCGCCGGCGAGATGTCCCGACTCCAGGGCGGCAACTAAGTCGTCGGCGACCACAAGATCGCCGCGGCCGCCGTTGGCAAAGAAGGCGCCCGGCTTCATCGCGGCGAAGAACTCGGCGTTCGCCAGGCCGCGGGTCTCGGGTGTGCTGGGCATAAAGGATGCGACGATGTCAGCCTCGGCCAGGCGCTCGGACAGGGCATCCATGCCGTCCATGTCCTCAAACACAATGGGGTAGACGAGCGGATGGCGCTTGATGCCGCGGACGTGCGCGCCCATGCTGCGGCAGAGCGTGGCAAAGTGGCCGCCGATATCGCCCGCGCCCAGCACCAGCACGTTGGCATTTTTGAGCGAGGTAACCGGCCCCAAATCCTCCCAGCGATGCTCGCGCTGCAAGTCGTGATAGCCGGGCAGGCGCTTCATCATGGAAAGGACCATGGCAAACATGTGCTCGCCCACGGCCTGGCCGTAGGCGCCCACCGAGCAAGACAGTTTGGCGTCGGCTGGCACGGTGCCGGCGGCAAGGTAGTCGTCATAGCCGGCGGTCTGCAATTGCAACAGCTGGAGATGCTCGCATGCCGTGAGCATGTCAGGGTCGATGTTGCCCAGGATCACGTCGGCATCGGCGACCTGCTTGCGCGTGGCGGCGTCGGCGCTCGTGTAGATAAAGTCCTCGCCCGGAGCGCTCGACTCAAGAATTGCGCGATGACGGTCGTTGACGGGCAGCAAAACCAGGATGTTCACAGGCAGTCCTCTCCGCTCAACCTGCCAAAAAAGGGACAGGTTTATTTTGGCAGGTTTTATCAGGCAAACGTTCAAACAAAAACGCCGGATGCAAGACGGGCGTGCCCGTCAGCATCCGGCGCATCCACGGCTACCAGCTCAGCAGCTCGTAGCCGTCCTCGGTCACCACGAGCTGTACCTCGCACTGGGCCGAATCGCTGCCGTCCTTGGTGCGCACGCACCAGCCGTCGCCCTTGCTAATCTTGATATCGGGCGCTCCGGCGTTGACCATGGGCTCGATGGTAAAGACCATGCCTGGCACCATGATGGTGTCTACGTCGGGCGCCTCGGTGGTAAAGCCCACAAACGGGTCCTCGTGGAACTCCTTACCGATGCCGTGTCCGCCGTACTCACGCACCACGCTAAAGCCGGCGTCCTCGACGGTCTTTTGCACAGCCTCGGCCATAACGGAGAGCGGTAGCCATGGCTTGACGGCTGCCAGACCCGCCTCCACGCTGGCGCGGGTGACATCGACCAGGCGCTGGCGCTCGGCCGAGACCTCGCCGATGCAGAACATGCGGCTCGAGTCGCTAAAATAGCCGTCTAGGATCGTGGAACAGTCCACGTTGATGATGTCGCCCTCGTGCAGCACGTCCGTATCGCAGGGAATGCCGTGGCAGACCACGTCATTGATCGAGGTGCACACGCTCTTAGGGTAGCCCTCGTAGTTGAGGTCGGCCGGCGTGCCACCGTGCTCGACGGTGTAGTCGTAGATCATCTGGTCAATCTGGTTGGTGGTCATGCCTGCGGCGATATGCTCGCCCACATAATCGAGCACGCCCACGTTGATGGCTGCCGAGCGCTTGATGCCCTCGATATCGGCGGGAGTCTTGTAGAGCGTACGGGGCAGAACCTCCCAGCCTTCCTCCCACAGGCGCTCGAGGCGCTCGTCGAAGGCGCTGTGACATTTCTTATATTTCTTGCCGCTGCCGCACCAGCAAGCGTCGTTGCGGCCGGGCACGGGTCCTTTGTCATACATGGCTAACTTCCTTTCATCCGCAGCTAGTATAGCCCACCCGCAGACCAGCTCATTTGGGATGGGGCTAATTTAGCTGCTGGCGGGCGGCCGCGCTAGTAGCTCACCTGGCAGGGGGTGCCGAGGGCTTGGACGCGCGCGGCAATGGCGTCGAGCACCTCGGGCGCTGCTTTGGCAAGGCCGGCGACTGGCGTCTCGCGCGCGACCGTGTAGATGGTCGCCTCCTGCGGACGAATGCGCTCAAGCGCCGCGAGCCAGGGGGCAACATACTCCTCGCCGGTATTGTCGATGAGCTTGCCCTGATACTCGCCGGTCAAAAAGATCGTCTGGATAATAACGTGACCGTCAAAGCTTGCGAACGTCTCGATCTGGTGTTCGACGTTGTAGGGGCCAACAGGCTGGTCGAGCAGCTGGATAAACGCCGGGTCGACGGTATCGAGCTTAAGAATGTTGTCGTCGACCATCATGAGCGCGTCGTGCACCTCGGGGCGGTCGGCGCGTGTGCCGTTGGAGAGCACGGCGATCTTGGAGTTTGGGGCAAGCTCGTCGCGCAGTGCGACGGCGCCGGCGATGGCCTGTGGAAACTCCGGTGCGGCGGTGGGCTCGCCGTTGCCTGCGAAGGTGATTACATCGGGGAGCTCGCCCTCGGCTGCCATCTCGCGCAGCTTTGCCTCGAGCGCTTCGAGTACCACGGCAGCCGTGTTATACGGCTCATGGCGGGGGCGCTCGGCGTTGAGGCCGTTCTCGCAGTAGATGCAGTCGAACGTGCAGATTTTGCCGCTGGCCGGCATCATGTTGACGCCGAGCGAGAGACCAAGGCGACGGCTGCGAACGGGCCCAAAGATGGGGCTGGCATTCAAAAACGTAGACATAGGCATATGCTCCTCAAGACAATTGTGCCTAAGCATAGCATCGGCTCCAAAGCAAGGTGTGGGCTCTTGCTTTACAAGTTTCGTTTTTTCACGTCGCTCATGATGCCGTGCCATGAAAAGCCTCGGGTCGGGTAAAGTTAATCTGTTAACAAGGTGTAAAGCAATGCGGGTCCATCCAACCGTGCTGACGTGCAACTGGATGAGCATTGATGATGGGGGCACAACATGGATTTTACGGTCGAGAATGCGGGCACCACGATTGCCTGTCGCGAATATGCCGACCCGGATGTGTCGCCTGATGCTCCTGCCTTGGTGTGCGTGCACGGCGCTTGTGTCGACGGCACATTTTTCGACGGCATCGCTTGTGAGCTCAGTCGCAACTACCGCGTAATTGCCTACGACCGCCGCGGCTGTGGTGGCAGCAGCGATGCGGCAGACGGCAGCTATGATCTTGCCGCTCAGGCCGCCGACCTGCAAGCCGTGATCGAACACGTTGGCGCTCCGGCAAATGTGCTTGCGCATAGCGCCGGTACGTTGGTGGTGCTGGAGCTTCTTCGCACCGAACCCCATCTCGTCGCCCGTGCGATTCTGCATGAGCCGGCTGTGTCGGCCGAAGGCGTCGGTATGGGCGCAGCTCCGGTTTTGCTCGATATGATTGCGGCTGGAAAGGTTTCAAGGGCGCTCCGGCTTTTCTTGGGAGCTCTCGGCGACTTGGACCCCGAGGCTCCTGGGACGACCGAAGCGGAAGTCAAACATGCCCTGCGCAATGGTCGTTGCTTTATGGCGAACGAATATGGAACAAATATGACATATGCTCCCGACTGGGAGCGCGCCCGCGCGTCAAAGGCAGTGTCGGCCGTGTTTTTGGGCGAGCTTTCGGTCGATACGCCCCGCGAGGCTGGCACGAGAGCGGCTGCCGAATATCTCGATTGCCCCCTTGTGACGATCCCGGGCGCGCATAACGGTCTGCGCGATCGCCCCGTTACGGCGGCAAACGCCGTTCGCGATGTCTTGGAGCGTTAGCACGCTCGATGACCTGCGGGGAGAGGGGCTGTTAGCGTTTCGTCATTGTTAACGAATGCGCCCATAACCGCGCACCCGCGGCTCCATTACCGCCGCTTGCCAGGTCATAAAAATGTAACGATAATCGCGCGTTTGCCTTCAGCTGTTAGATGTTACCCTTGTACCAATTGATATGCACCGTTGCCGTGCGTAACGATAGAAAGGGCCCCATATGCTCAATAATCACGAGGTCAATCTAACCGACGAGGAGGCTGCCGCCGAGGTCGCCCGCGTCGCGAAGACCTACCCCGTGGTGCGTTTGCTGTCGGCCGATCAGATTAAGAGCGAGCCTAACTGCCTGCTCGCCGGCAATCGGTGCCCTTGTCTGCGCCAGTCAAGTCTTGAGGCCTTGGCAGGTTCCGATGATGTATCGGAGCAGCTGCTCAATGATGGTACCGAGTACCGCGCTCGCCTGCGCCCTCTGAAGGTCGAGGGCGAGCCTCACGTCCTGCTGATGGTGCGTCCGATCGATGAGCAAGAGGCTGCAGAGGAGGACCTCGTCTACACCGACGTGCTGACGGGTGTGCGCAATCGCCGATATTACGAGGAAAAGCTCCGTAGCGCCCGCATGAATGCCGGCGTTGCGGTGATCGACCTTGATGATTTTAGGGTCTTCAACGATACGTGTGGCCGTCATGCCGGCGACCTTGCGCTCGGTGCTGTGGCGACGGCCATACGCAGCGGAATTCGTTCGACTGACGAGCTTGTACGCTATGGCTGCGACAAGTTTGTGGTCGTCATGCCCAATATTCCCTCCGATGACTTCACCCGTCGCCTGCATCAGGTGTCCGATGCCGTTCATGCCACGATTGTTCCGGGCCATGAGTACGTGAGCTTGACGGCATGTGTTGGTGGCGTTCGCATTCATGGCGAGACGGTCGATGAGGGCGTTGGCCGCGCTGTCCAGTTATTGAGCCACGCTAAGGCAAAAGCCGGTACGGTCGTGACCGATGCCGATTCCATCGAAGCCTTCCAAAGCGAAAAGCCTTTGGTGCTTATTGTCGATGACTCCGAGATGAACCGAGCCATTCTCAACGAGATGCTCAAAGACGAGTATTGCATCCTCGAGGCCGACAACGGTCGTACGGCGCTCGACATGGTTGACCGCTATGGCGATGAGTTGTCGCTCGTGCTGCTGGATATTGTCATGCCGGGCATAAGCGGCTTTGAGGTGCTGGCCGATCTGTCGCGCCGATCGGGTATCGACAATCTGCCTTTCATCATGATTTCGAGCGAAGATTCCGATGATATGGTTCTGCGCGCGTACGAGCTGGGCGCCTCGGACTATATCAACCGCCCGTTTGACTCCCGTGTCGTGCGCCGCCGTGTAAGCAACACCATCCGCCTATACGCCAAACAGCGCCGTCTGACGAGCTTGCTGTCCCAGCAGTACAACGAGCGCGTCAAGAACGGTCGCATGCTCATCGACATCATGGCCGGCGTCATGGAGCTCCGCAATGGCGAGAGCGGCAGGCACGTTACGAACATCGAGAAGCTGACCGAGCTGCTGCTTGGCTGCCTGGTTCACCGTAGCGACAACATCTCCCTCGACAACGAGGAGCGCTCCACGATTGCCCTGGCTTCGGCGCTGCACGATATCGGCAAGATGTCGATTGACGATGCGATTCTCAACAAACCCGGGCGCCTTACGCCCGAGGAGTTCGAGATTATGAAGACGCATACCACGATCGGCGCCGACATGTTGCTTGAGCTGGGCCGCCATCACGTCGGCAATGCGCTTATGGAATATGCGTACCAGATTGCGCGTTGGCATCACGAGCGCTGGGACGGCAAGGGTTATCCCGATGGCCTTAAGGGCGACGAAATTCCCATTGCCGCACAGGTGGTCTCGGTGGCCGACGTGTACGATGCTCTGACGAGCGTGCGTGTGTACAAGGATGCTATCCCGCACAAGGAGGCGATCCAGATGATCCTGGACGGTAAGTGCGGCACCTTTAACCCGCTGTTGCTCGACTGCCTGCTCGAGGTGCAAGACCGTATTGCCGAGACGTTGGCACGCCCCGCCGACGTTGTCGCGTTTCCCACGATTTAGTTTGACCAAAGGAGTTTTAATCCATGATTTCCATGCGTGAGGCGTATGAGAAGATCGGCGCTAATTATGATGACGCGTGCGCTCGACTGATGGGCGAGGAAATGCTTGCCCGCTTTGCCCTCAAGTTTTTGGATGACGAGAGCATGGACAAGCTGGAGGCCGCCATGGCGGCAGGAGACGCCGAAGGTGCGTTTATGGCAGCTCACACGCTCAAGGGTGTGAGCCAGAACCTGGGATTCGATAATCTGTACGAGCCGGCGGTTGTGGTGACCGAAGCACTGCGCGGCGCCGATGCCGTTGACGGCGCTCGCGAGGGAATGCATGCGTTGCAGCAGCAATATGCGGCTACGATGTCGGCCCTGCGCGAGGCGGGCGAGTAAGAGGCTGTGAGCCTTGATGACTATGAGCGTGGATAATCTCCCGTTTTAGGCCCGGTGGCGGCCTCAAAGTGGGAGATTATCCACTCTCGTTCGATACGTGTCCAAAATCCACTCTCACCCCTTCTGATTAGTGAATGGGCTATGCGCACTGGCGGGGCTTTCCGCATGCAATCCATATCGTTGTTCGATAAACTGTTCGAATAACGATAGAGTCGATGAGGGTGAGTGTATGTCCAACAGCGTTCAGCGTATGGCCAAGGCGGGCGAAAATATCAGGAAGCTTGGTTTTTGCATGGCAACCGTTTTTGCAGGGATGCTCATCGCTTTTGCCGCGTTGGTTGTTTACGTGATCTGGTATGCGGTTGCAAACGTTGTTTCTGTCGATTCTTTCGGTGTCGTGACGCTTCTCGATGGCGGGAGCATCGTTATCCCAAGCGGGCTGTGCCTGGCACTCGTCGTGGGCGTTTCGCTTGTCGTTTTGTGCGGAATCAGCCATAACATCTCTCGGGGCGTCTCGCCCTTTACCAAGGCGCATGTGCGGCTTATCCGTGTTCTCGCGCTTGCCTTTGCTGTTAACGCCGTGGTTTCGTTTGTTGGTGCCTATGAATCGGTCAATCTCACCATTGGCGGACTGGAGCTTTACATCGTGCCTCATTCCTTCGTTATTGAGATTTGCCAAGGCGCTACCTTTGATGCGGGGTCGGTTATCGGCGCAGTTGTCTGTCTGTTTATCTCGGCGATCTGGAGTTATGCCTCGCTGCTCCAAGAGCAGTCTGACGAGCTTGTGTAGGAGGAAACATGAGCTATCTCATCATCGAGCTTGAGACGCAGCTGCTTAAGACCGGAAAGACCAGCGCTGATCTGATTCGGGCGACGGGGCATACTCCGGCTAATATTTCAAAGCTAAGAAACGGAAAAATAAAAGCTATTCGCCTTAAGACGCTTCTCGAAATCTGTGATGAGCTTGATTGTCAACCGGGAGATATTATTCAGCGCGTGAGCGAGAAAGAGCTTGAGGAGCTTATTGTCGAGCGCGCAAAAAATGTTGTGAGACAGATGCGGGATGGCGGAGGCAACGAGGCGTCGCTTCCGACATCAGTCTTTGCTGTCGATTTGAGTGACGAGTAGCTTAAGGCGAACAACTAAAACGAAATATCAGCGTGAAGGAACCCGTGTCTAACACGGGTTCTTTCTTTTAGATTATCTTGACAAATATGTGTTATCGAAAAACAATAACAACTATGGAAAACGATAAAGGAAGGAACGATATGAGCTGTTTTGCTATCAAGCGGAACAGGAGGACAATGAACGCATCAGCGATAAAGCTATCAAAAGTTTCAAAACGCTACGGGAAACGGCACGTTTTGCATGACGTTTCCTTCGAGGTGCATCAGTCTGAGCTCTGTGCCCTTGTCGGTGCAAACGGGGCGGGTAAAAGCACGCTTATTAAAATAGTGCTGGGCCTCTGTGGGCCATCGTCGGGAAGCGTGGAACTCTTCGGAGGCAAATCAAAAAAAGAGCTTAGCCTGATGCGGACGCGTGTCGGCTATGTACCAGATTCCAGTGGAGCATACCAATCTCTCAGTGCGGTTGAGAATCTTCAAATCCGATGTGCGGAATGGGGGCTTGATGAGAAGCGTGAGATTCCTCGCGTTTTGAGCCTAGTCGGGCTGGATGCCGATGAGAAAAAGAGCGTGAGCAGTTTTTCTCTGGGAATGAAACGGCGGCTGGATATAGCTACAGCTTTGTTGGGTGACACTGATCTGCTTATTTTTGATGAGCCAGCAAACGGGTTGGACCCGCTGGGCATCGAGAGTATATGGGCCCTTATCGGTCGATTGAATCGAGAGCAGGGTAAGACCATGCTCATCTCTAGTCATGATTTGGATGAGCTGGCATCGGTTGCAACAAGCTGCCTGTTTCTTCATGACGGCGAACTGCTGAAAAAGGAATCGATGGACGTCATAAGGGATGAGGCGCCATCCCTAAAAGAGTATTACAGGCGCTTGATGAAGGCGGTCTCGCTATGAAGCGGGCGATCCATCCCATAAAGGCAGATATGATGCGTTTGCACAGGATATTTCCGGCGAAGTTTGGTCTTGCGCTTATGCTGGCGTTCGGCCTTCTCTTCGGCATCTTTCTAAAAAACGGAACAACGTTGCTCGCCTTTGGCTATGGCGTTTGTGGGGAGGATATTGGTTTCCTCTGGAATGCAATCGATCCTTCTGCGCCTGATGAGTCCCTTGCGCGCAGCGCTTTTGCCGGTACATCCCTGTTCGTTCCACTCATCGTTTGTTTGGTGCTTTTACAGGAGCATGGCTATAAAGAGGGGCACCGAATTTCTTCGGCAAGAGGTCTCAACCGCTTTTATGGGGCTCTAGCCCATGCATTTTCGTCTGCTTTAATAATTGGCGCAGCGTATAGCGCGCTTTGCCTTCTTCTGTTTGCAATAGCGATAACACGCGGAGGGCAAAACTATGCGCATAGCATGCTGGCTGCATTTTTGCCCGCAATGATGATTAACGCCGTATTGGTGATATCGATTGCGCTGGAGACGGTGACCATCTATCGGATTACAGGCAGCGCTGTATTGAGCGGGGCTGCGATAATTATTGGATTTGTCATGAGCTTGACGCTCTACGGAGCCTTCCTTCAGGCACCTATACCATCCTTGCGATGGATCTTCTTCCTTCCGGGGCCGTACCTTGGAGTCGGATGTGCCCTTGGGTATAGCGATATGGGGCAGCTGACGCTTCTGGGATATGGCGTGGCAGCCAGCTGTCTATCGGTATTGATTTACGCTCTCTTGAGCTTTCGCGCTGGGGGTGTGCTCAATGGCTCGTCAGATTAAAAGACTTCTCCAGTCAGAATTGAAGCATGTGAGCAAATGGGCGTACGCCTTAATCCTGGTAATTTATGCGTACATGGTGATATTGCAGCTTAATTCTTTCCCGATGTGGTTCTGTAGCCTCCGTGAGAACAGTTTCTTGGGCTTTTTCCCAGACCCGACGCTTCCGCTATCGGCGGAGGATGTCCTTCTATTTGGTAATGCAGAGGTTTTTCGTGGTCTGCTGTTCAACGTAGCCCCATTGGCTCATGCATTGTTCTTTCCGTTCATCGCGGCTTGCATTGTACCGCGCTTTGTCAGTTCGGGCTTTATTGAGGAACCGTGGGGGTTGTCGGAGGCTCGGGGAGGGAAGCGTGTGTGCGCTATCGTTGCGCGAGCGATGCTGTCTTCTTTCGCGCTTTTGGGCGCTTTTATCCTGTCGAGCGTCGTTTTGTACTGCCTTAATTGCACGATCGTTTTGGATGCTCAACAGTATTTCAACCTGAATATATTTTGCTATCGACTTCTTCTGGCGAGTGCCGTCTGTCTTGCATATGTGGTCTCTTGCGTGATCGCTGTTTCCTATTTTGGGGCCGGCTTCGGTCCGATTGGCATGCTGCTGCTTGTCAACGTCGTAGCGATCTACATACAGATCGGGGCCAATTCCATGCTTCCGCTTCCAGCCTCGATGCTCATGTGGATTTGCGGCGTGACCCCGTTGGGGAATGGTCAATGCATTTCGATTTTAATTGACTGTCTCATAAACGTAGCAAGCGTTGTTGCCATTTGCTTTACTGTCGACCGATTGTGGTCGAGATTTCTCTGATTGTTTGTGAGGGATAATCATACCGAGCATATCAAATACAGGGGGGCGGGCACCGTAGCTGGTGCCCGCCCCCCTGGCTTAGGAGGCTTTAACCTGAGTGGTTCGCGAGCTAGCGGGCCTGCTTTACCTTGGCCGCTGCTTCGACAAACGACTTCCACAGGTTAAAGTCGGTCTCGAGCGTCTTCCACGTGTACTCAGGGTGCCATTGCACGCCCAAGCAGAATGGCTGGCCTTCGACCTCGATGCACTCGGGAACGCCGTCGGTTGCCTTGGCGACCAAACGCGTGCTCTTACCCAGATGATCGACGCAGCAGTGGTGTGCGGAGTTGGTCTGGATCAGCCTGTGCCCGCCAAGCGCGCGCTCCAACAGCGAGCCCGGCACGACCTCGACGGGATGCACGGGGTCGTTGAGCACATGGGTATGGCGCCACTGCGTGCGGCCCTCGCGCGCGCCCAAGCTCGGCACGTCCATGCATAGGGTGCCACCGGTGGCGACGTTGAGCAGCTGCGTGCCGCGGCAGGTGGTAAAGAGCGGCTTCTTGGCGCGAAGCACCTCGTTAACCAGCTTGAACTCAAAACGATCGCGGATCTCGCAGCATAGCGTGGGGTCGTAAGGGCGCTCATCGCCCCAGCGCTTGGGGTTGACGTCCGGGCCGCCGGGGATGGCGATACCGTCGGCGATATCGACGTAATGGCGGATGACCTCAATGTCCTCGGTGATGGACATCTGCAGCGGCAGGCCGCCGGCGGCAAGGATGGCATCGACAAAGACACTTGCGATTTCCTCGTTGGGGGAGAGCGTTTCGCTTAAAAATGGCTTCGCCTCTTCCCAGCGCGGCGCCACCAGGATGAGCGGACGGTCGGCGGGATCGACGTTGACGTGCGGGGTGTATGACGATGAAGTGCGAGTTCCGATCATAGGTGTTGCTTTCGAGTTTGGATGGTCATGGCGAGCGGATATGGCAATTGGGCTAGTGGCCCTTGATGGAGTTGAGGAAGTCCTGGGCACGCTTGGTCTGGGGATGGTCGAAGAACTCGTCGGGCGTGCCGGTCTCTACAATCTGGCCATCGGCCATAAACACGACACGGTCGGCCACGCGGCGGGCAAAGTTCATCTCGTGCGTAATGACGATCATCGTCATGCCCTGCTGCGCCAAGCGCACCATGACCTCGAGCACCTCATTGATCATCTCGGGGTCGAGGGCACTTGTGGGCTCGTCAAAGAGCATGGCCTTGGGCTGCATCGCGAGCGAACGGGCGATGGCCACGCGCTGCTGCTGGCCGCCCGAAAGCTGTGCGGGAACCTTGTCGGCCTGCTCGGCCACGCCTACGCGGCTCAGCAGGTCCATGGCGCGCTCGCGGGCCTCGTCCTTGGAGACGCCCAGCACGTCGACCGGCCCCAGCATGACGTTCTGCAGCACCGTCATATGCGCGAACAGGTTGAACTGCTGAAACACCATGCCCAGCTCGGCGCGCATGCGGGCAAGATCCTTGCCTTCCTGCGGCAGAGGCTCGCCCTCGATGAGGATCTCGCCCGAGTCGATGGTTTCCAGGCGGTTGATGGTTCGGCACATGGTCGACTTGCCCGATCCCGAGGGGCCGATCACGACGACGACTTCGCCGCGGTCGACCGAGAGATTGATGTCGTTGAGGACGTGCAGATCGCCATAGTGCTTATCGACGTGCTTGAGCTCGATCAGCGGCTGATTACCGGTAGAAGAAGTGCTCTGTGCCATGGTGCTCGGCTCCTTATGACTCGAAATGGTAAATCGTTAGCGAATGATGGTCGCGCCGGTCTTGTGCGAAACGTAGACAGCGGCCTTGTTGATTGCGACGTTGATGAGGATATAGATGACCGCGATCACCAGGTAGACCGACACGAGGGCGTCGTAGTTGGTAATGAGCACGCGGGCGTTTTGCATAAGGTCGGGGTAGCTCACCACGTAGGCGACGGTGGTGTCTTTGACGACGACCACAAGCTGCGAAATCAACGACGGAATGATAAACCGAATGGCCTGCGGCAGCACGATTTTAAAGGTGATTTTAGCCTTGGAGAGACCGAGCGCCTGGGCGGCCTCGACCTGGCCGCGCGGCACGGCATTGACGCCGGCGCGGAAGATCTCGGCGAGTACGCCGGCCGCGGCGAGCGCGACGGGAAGCGTGAGCATCCAAAACGACGGCAGCGCGATCTTGTACTGGGGCAGCACCAAAAAGAAGAAGTAGATGAACAGCAGGCTCGGCACGCCACGGAAGAAATCGGTGAGCACGCGGCAGACCAGCTGCAGCGGCTTGATGTCGCTGGTGCGGCCGAGCATAAGGGCCAAGCCCAGCACCAGCGCGATGGCGCCGGCGGTGAGCGCGACCTTAACGGTGCCCTCAAAGCCGGCAAGCAGGAATTTCCAGGTGGTGAGGTGCGTAAAGAAATACCAATAGTGGACCGAAAGCTGACCGGTCACATAAAAGCGCTGCAGCACAAGGACGACGAGCGCGGCGACGGCAACAAGCGAGATGGCGGTGCCGATGCGAATCTTGGCGCGCATCTTGGGGCCGGGAGCCTCGTAGAGCGCATCGCGCATGGTGAGCGCGGGGGAGGAGTGCTTGCTCATCGGAGGATCCTCACCTTCTTATCGATATAGTTGCCAATGTGGCTCACCACAAAGGCCGTGCCCAGGTAGCCGAGCGCCGAGATAAAGAACGCGGCGACGCCGCCGAGCGAGCGCGTGTTGATGTAGCTCACCACGCCGGTGAGCTCCTGCGGTTTAAGCGGTACCTGACTGCCGAGCGCGGTGGTGAGCATGACGGCGATAAAGAGGTTGGTCATGGGCAGCACGCTCGAGCGCAGCGCCTGCGGAATCACGATCTTGGCGAGGATACGGCTGAAGCTCATGCCCAGCGAGCGGGCGGCTTCCACCTGGCCGACACCGACGGTGTTGATGCCGCTCATAAAGTTCTCGGAGCCAAAGGCAGAACCCAAGAGCACTGTGGCGACGATGACGCAGGTGCGGTAGGGCAGGACGACCTTGAGCGGGGGCAGCGCGTAGACGACGATAATGAGCAGCGCGATGCCGGGGATGTTACGGAAGACCTGGACATACAGGTCGCCAAAGACGCGCAGCGGCTTGAGCGGCGACACGCGCATCACGGTGACGGCGACGGCCAGCACCATGGCGATGGCAAACGACTCAAGCGTCATGCCCCAGGTTGCTAGCAGCGCGTCGATATAGTTCTGGCCATAGAGCGACCAGAGCTCGGAGAGACTCATGCGGACCTCCCGCCGGTAAGGAAAGGGGCTCCCGTGTGTACGGAAGCCCCGACAACTCAGTGAGGAAACAGTTTAGCGCAATAAAGCGCATCGTGCGTTTCCGTATGGTTTCGTAGCGGCCGTTACTAGGCTCGCTGCCTAGGCGCCGATCTCGGGCAGCTCGGGAACATTGGTGTCGCCCGTACGGTCGCCAATGCAGATCTGCCACAGCTCGGTCCAGGTGCCGTCATCCTCGATCTTCTTGAGGAAGTCGTTGACAAAGGCGACACCGTCGGAATCGAGCGGCAGGCCGATGCCGTAGGGCTCCTTGCTGCCGAAGGGCTTGCCGGCGATCTTGTACTTGCCGGGCTCGCGGACCAGGGCGCTCTGCTGCATGTTGTTATCGATGACGTAGGCGTCAACGCGGCCCTGCTGAAGTGCCTGGCGGGCCTCCTCGTCGGTCTTGAACTCCTGTTGGCTGGCCTTGGGGGAGAACTCCTCCAGGATGGCGGGGCCGTTGGAGCCGGACTGGACGGCGACGTTCTTGTCGGCCAGGTCGTCGACGCTCTTGATGTCGTCGTTGTCGGCGAGCACCAGGATAGCCTGCTGGGTGTAGTAGTAGGGACCGGCGAAGGAGACGAGCTTCTTGCGCTCGTCAGTGATGGTGTAGGTGGCAAAGACGGCGTCGACCTGGCCGTTCTGTAGGACGGACTCGCGCGTGTCCGAGGTCACCTGGGTGATCTCGATCTTGTTCTCGCCCAGAATGTAGTTGGACAGGAGCTGCGCGATGCCGGCATCGAAGCCACGGGTCTGACCGTCTTTCTCGTTGAGGAGGGAGAAGAGCGTGGAGGTCTGAACGCCACCGATCTTAAAGACGCCGGCGTCCTTGACGGCCGTGGCCCAGGTGCTGGCGGCGATGGCGTCGTCATCGGCCTTGGGGCCGTCGTTGACGAGCTTGTCGAATGCCTTGGCGTCGAGCGTGGCGGAAACCTCGGTATCCTCGGAGCTCTTGGAGGAACCGGCGGAACCCTTGTCGGCCTCGGTGCTGGTGTCGGAGCAGCCGGCAAGACCAAGGCCGGCGACGGTTGCGAAGGTGGCGGCGACGAAGCCGCGGCGGTCGAGAACGACCTGCTGGGAGAGGTTCTTGCTCATGGTAGAACACCTTTCTCAATAAAATCCCTAGCGGTTGAGTAGAGTTATACCCTATTCCACTCAAACGGGTCAACACGAAATAACTCAGAAACATACTTACCTTATGGGTTATTCTACCTACCAAAAAGGGACAGGCACCTTTGTGGTGGTTCTGGCCGATGCAGCGGCATGCCTTGCTGTTTTGTCTCGATCTGTAACATCTGCAGCCATTTTTGCCGAGTAACTGTTACAGATTGAGATTTTCTCTTCAGGGGGATTCGAATGTCTCGATCTGTAACAGTTAGACGGACAAAAGCTCCCTTTCTGTTACAGATTGAGATAAAGGTTTGGGACTAAGACGTCTTATCTAGATCTGTAACAGTTAGACGGGAATTCGGGCCCTAGATGTTACAGATTGAGATAATCGCGCCGCGAAAATAAAAACCTCCGCAGGGATGCTTCCCTTGCGGAGGCTTTCTTACTCGTTGAGTAGTCTCACGGCTTCGGCGGCCATGGTCTCGACCGTCATGCCGTTCTGAGCGAGCAGCTCGTTGGGGTCGTAGCGGTCGGGGAAGCCCTTGGCGATGCCGAAGGTGCGCGTGCGCACGGGCGTGCAGGCCAGGTAACACGCCACACGCTCGCCCCAACCGCCGTCCAAGACGCCGTCCTCGAGGGTGACGACAACGCGATGCTCGGCGGCAAGGCTGTCGAGGAACTCGCGGTCGAGTTCGGTTGCGAAGCGCGGGTTGACGAGCGTGGCCTCGATGCCGTACTCGGCAGTCAGACGGTTTGCCACGCGCTCGCCCAGCTCAAAGAAATCGCCAAGCGCGAGCACGGCAACGTCGCGGCCCTGGCGCACGACGTTGTAGCGAGCGACGCCGTAATCGTCGCCCTCGGCAGGCGCCAGATCGGGGCGGCTTACCAGGCCAATGCCCGGCACACGGATCGCCACAGGATGCTCGCGGTGGTCGAGCGACCAGCTCAGCATGGACAGATATTCCTCCATGCAGGCCGGCGCCAAGTAGCGCATGTTGGGAAGACCGCCCAGCATGGAAATATCAAAGAACGAAAGGTGCGTCTCGGATGTGGTGCCAAAGATCGACGCGCCAAACACCAGGATGGTTGCGGGGACATCGTTGAGGCACAGGTCGTGCCACAGCTCGTCGTAGGCGCGCTGCAAAAACGTGCCGTACACACCAAAGACTGGCTTGGCGCCCGAGCGCGCAAGCGCGGTGGCAAAGGTCACGGCGTGCTCCTCGGCAATGCCCACGTCAACAAACTGCTTGCCTGCCGCGGCGCGAAGCTCGGGCGTAAAGCCCATGATGTAGGGCGTTGCGGCCGTGATGCCCACAACCTGCGGATCGCGCTCTATGGCAGCGCTCAGGGCCTCGCCCGTAATGTCGGCATAGGTGCGCGGCGCAGGCTCGCTCGGATGGCCCGGGCAGAGCTTGCGCCCAGTCGCCATGTCAAACGGACCTACATGATGCCAGCGCTCGGGGTCGCTCTGGGCCGGCTCAAAGCCCTTGCCCTTCGCGGTGGAGACGTGCAGCACGATGGGATGATCGATATCGCGCAGTTCCTGCAGCACGTCGACTAGGGCCAACACATCGTTACCGGCGTCCAGATAGCGGTAGTCGAGCCCCATCGCGCGGAAAACGTTGCGCTCACAGGTGCCGTTGCTGGCGCGCAGCTCGGCCAGATTGCGATACAGGCCGCCATGGTTCTCGGCAATGGACTGGTCGTTGTCATTGACGACGATGATCAAGTTGCTGTCGAGCTCGGCGGCATTGTTAAAGCCCTCAAACGCCAGACCGCCCGAAAGCGAACCGTCGCCAATGATGGTGATGACGTTGTACGCATCGCCCGCCAGGTCACGAGCGTGCGCCAAGCCGCAGCCCAGGCTCACCGATGTGGAGGTGTGGCCCATGGCGAACAGGTCGTGTTCGGACTCGTCGGGATTGGCAAAGCCAGAGGCCTCGCCGTAGCGTGCCGGGTCGATATAAGTGTACGCGCGCCCAGTCAGCGCCTTGTGGGCATAGGTCTGGTGCGAAACATCAAAGACAATTTTGTCGGTGGGGGAGTTAAACACGCGATGAAGCGCAACCGTAAGCTCAACGACGCCCAGGTTGGGGGCAACGTGCCCGCCGACGGCGGCGGAGCTTTCGAGGATGGCGTGGCGGATCTCGCCGCAGAGCAGCGGAAGCTCGGCGCGATCGAGAGCCTTGACGTCCTCGGGCGTTGTCGTTTGCGTAAGCAGCATCGTTGTGGGTTACTCCATGCGAATCGTGCGCCGGCACTCCCTCGGCCGGCACAATTGCACAAGACAGTCTCGCACATTTTGGCGTTTGATATGTGACGGCGGCGCGGTAATTCGCCAACTGGTGGGGCAAAACGTTTTGTCCGATGCCATACTGATAAGTTCCATGATGATTTTATTCATTGCGTGCAGGCTGTGGCTTGCCGCCGAGCGCCGCCGGAAGGAGGCCGCATGTCCGATACCGTTCGTGCCGAGAAAATCGCGCGCGAGGTCGACGATGCCGCCCGTCAGCTTGCCCAGGCGGGCCGCTTGGACCTGACGCGCGAGTTTATCCAGCATGGCGATGTGACGGTCTATACGCATGTGACCTCGGTGGCGCGGGCAAGTCTGTCCTTTGCCGAGCGCCTGGGCCGTGCTGGCATTTCGGTCGACCGCTTGTCGCTGCTGCGCGGGGCCCTGCTGCATGATTACTTTCTCTATGACTGGCACGATCCCGACCCAAGCCATCGGCTGCATGGCTTTCGCCACCCGTTTTTTGCCTTGGCGCGTGCGGAGGAAGATTTTGAGCTGACGCCGCGCGAGCGGAATATCATCGTGCGTCATATGTTTCCGCTGGTGCCGGTGCCGCCGACGTGTCGTGAGGCATGGATTGTGTGCCTGGCAGATAAATGGTGCGCGCTGCGCGAGACGATTGCCGGCCGTCTGCCGCGCAAAGGCGGCGCGAACGATTTGAACGAGGGCTCGAGCGACGGCTCGAGCAAAGAATCGAACGAAAAGAGGAGTGGGTAGACGGTGGGAACCGCGATCGGCATGGCATTTGACGGCGCGACGCTTGCCGCTTGTCCGCTCTCGGCGCTGGTACTCTCGTTTGCCTTCTACGGTTTTTGCGGCTGGGTATGGGAGTCGACAGTCTGCGCCATGCTCAACCACGGACGCTTTGCCAATAGCGGCTTTTTGCTAGGGCCGTGTTGTCCCATCTACGGTGCGGGCGGCATCGCGTGCTGGTTGCTGCTGCGTGGAATCCCAGACGCCTCGAGCCAGTTTGTCGCTGCAGCGCTCGTATGCAGCGTGATTGAGTACAGCGTAGGCGTGCTGTTGGAAAAAACGACGGGTGCCCGGTTTTGGGATTACTCGCATCTGCCGTTTAACCTGCACGGACGCATCTGCCTGTACTGGGCCTGCGCGTTTGGCTTGGGTGCGTTGTGTATTTGCCGTTTAGTGGAGCCGGCATTGCTGGGGCTGCTTGGCCATCTGCCGGTGCTGATTGTGCGGCTGTCCGCCTTTATCGTCGCGGTCGCGATGATGGTCGATGCGGTGTGCTCGTTGGCCAGCTGGCGCCGCCTGTCCGATCAGCTTGAGCGTGTGCGTGCCGACCTTGCCGACCGCATCAATGAGTCGCTTGCCGACGCCTCCGACTCTATGCTCGAACGTATTCCCGATTCGGCGATTGACTCGGTGGCGCAGACGCATATCCGCGGTCGCGCCG
The DNA here is from genome assembly GCA_019414045.1 of Collinsella sp. Lineage (GTDB taxonomy): Bacteria > Actinomycetota > Coriobacteriia > Coriobacteriales > Coriobacteriaceae > Collinsella. The sequence continues at coordinate 25,117 of DXMW01000017.1, forward strand.
TTAACGCTTGGCTGGCCGAGCTGGGCGACGCGGCGCTCGATGCCCTGCGCGAGAAGGCTTCGATGCCGACGTTTATCTCGGATGGTGCTCGCGGCCTGGCACTTGCCGCCCGCCGCGTGGCCGATGCCGCGCCGAGCGTGCCCCGTCCGTCGCTCACCCGTCTCCGTACCGGCAAGCGCATGAGCCGTCCGGTGCCGAGTGTGTCGCTCAGCCGTCGTGACCTGCGCTTCTTTAACGCCTTCCCGCGTCTGCGCATCAATCGCTACGAGGGCGTCATCCGAGCTACCGACCTCCGCGACCGAGCCCGCGAGCTGTTCCGCCGCTAGCCGGGACGGGCGTGTTTGCGGCTTCCTTGCTCGCGTATTTCCCGTTCGTTTCGCGCCCGTTGCCGCGCCGTTTCCAAGATTGCGGCACCGTTTCCATTCGACAACGCCGCGTTTAACAACGCCGTATCTGGTCTACACCAGTTGCCCCTCGGCCGCATTATGGGCGCCGACAACGTTCATGCGACAAAGGGGGAGCGAATGTACGATACGGGATCGACAACGTTTATGCTCATCTGCACCATGCTCGTGTTTTTAATGACACCGGGTCTGGCGTTTTTCTATGGTGGCCTTTCCAGGCGCAAAAATGTCATCAACACCATGCTTATGTGCTTTGGCGCCATTGGCCTGGTTGGTGTGCTGTGGATTGTTGCTGGCTGGTCGCTGGCCTACGGCGGCGACGGTTCTAACCCGTTTATTGGCGGCTTTGACCAGTTGCTGTGCCTGCCGGTGCTCAACCAGGTGCTGCAGGCGGCCGAGGGCAATGCTGCGGATGGTGCCGTCTACCCTCAGATCATCAACATCGCCTTCCAGATGGCGTTTGCCATGATCACCGCCGCTATCGTTACGGGCAGTCTGGCAGGCCGCGTTAAGTTTGGTGCCATGACGGCCTTCCTGGGCATTTGGCTGCTCGTGGTCTATGCGCCGCTCGCCCACATGGTTTGGGGCGGCGATGGTTCCTTTATCGGCGACATCATCGGCGCGCTCGACTTTGCCGGCGGCGACGTGGTACACATTTCGTCCGGTCTCACGGGCCTGATTCTCTGCTTAATGCTCGGCCGTCGTCGCGGCTTTGGCATGGTGAGCTACCGTCCGCATAACGTGCCGTTTGTGGCGCTGGGCGCCGGTCTACTTTGGTTTGGTTGGTTTGGCTTTAACGGCGGCAGCGAGTTTAAGGCCGACGCCGTGGCGGCACTCGCCATCCTCAACACCGTGACGGCCAACGCGGCGGGCATGGTCTCGTGGCTTGTCGTCGAGCGCGTGCACACCGGTCGTCCCACGCTGGTGGGTGCTAGCACCGGTTTGGTTGCGGGCCTTGTGGTGGTTACGCCGGGTGCGGGCTTTGTCGAGCCGTGGGCGGCGCTGGTCATGGGCCTGATCGTATCGCCCGTCTGCTATCTGGCCATCAGCCATCTTAAGACCAAGTTCGGCTACGACGATGCGCTCGATGCGTTCGGTTGCCACGGTATCGGCGGCATCTTGGGCGGTGTGCTCACGGGCCTGTTCTGCGTGCCGGAGCTCTCGTGGACCGGTAAGGGCGGCCTGTTCTACACGGGCGACGTGTCGCTGCTTGTCTCGCAGGTTCTGGGCATTGTGGTGACGGTCGTTATTGTGCTGATGCTCGACTTGGTGATCGCCGCGGTGGTCAAGGCGCTGTTCCACGGTAGCCTGCGCGTGGACGAGGCCGACGAGGCACTGGGCCTGGATGCGAGTCAGCACGGCGAGAGCGCGTACCCCTCGTTCTCCGGACTCGATTAGCAGCGCGGCTTTCCCAAGCACCCGACCTTGCCCCTCAAACCGTCGCTTGCGTACCGAAGTACGCGGCGCTCCTCTTTCGGGGCAATCTCGGGCACTTGGAAAACCCGCGTTATTGAATGGCAATTCATTTCTTTACTAAAGAGAGGAATTCACTATGAAGAAGATCACGGCGATCGTCCGTCAGGAAAAACTTGAGGTTCTCAAAGACGCGCTGTTTGCTGCCGATGTTCGCGGCATGACCATCAACCAGGTGCAGGGCTGCGGCGCGCAGCATGGCTGGAAGGAATACGTGCGCGGCAACGAGTTGCTTGTCAACACGATCCCTAAGGTGCAGTTCACCCTCATCTGCGCCGATGAACATGTCGACGGAATTGTCGACATCATCTGCAATGCCGCCCGCACCGGCGCCGTCGGCGACGGCAAGATCTGGGTCGAGCCGGTCGAGGAAGTCATCCGCATTCGCACCGGCGAACATGGCCCCGCCGCGGTGTAGAATCGACCGTCTGCCATCCGCAACGTTAAAATGCTGCAATGAGGCACAAGGCTTGCGTTGCGGATGGGCGGATTATGGGTCGCAATAAATATCCCGAGGAGACGGTCGCGAAGATTCTCGACGCGGCACTGGAGCTATTCTGCGCACAGGGTTATGAGGGGACGAGTATTCAAGATATCGTTGACCGTCTCGACGGCATGACCAAGGGCGCTGTCTATCATCACTTCAAGAGCAAAGAAGAGATTTTCAACGCCGCGTTTGATCGGGCGATGACTCCGATTGTTGAGCACCGCCGCTCGATGCTTGGCGTCGGTAATATGACCGGAGCCCAAAAGCTCAAGCGACTGTACGCTCCCGAGTCCGTTGTTCCACAAATTGAGCTATGGGCACGTATGCGTCCTGCAGCAGATCCGGTAAAAAGCTCGCGCCTACTGGCGATGCAGTACCAGGGCTCATTTGACGAGTCGGCCGATGGCTGTCTCTTGCCAGTGATCGAGGAGGGCATCGCCGACGGCTCCATTGCGTGCGAATGCCCGCGCGAAGCGGCGGAGGCCGTATCGTTGTTGGCGAATCTTTGGCTGCTGCCATTGTTCCGTCCGCTCGAGCCCAAGGAGCGAATGCTCGCTCGCGCACAATGTTTGGCGCAGATGGCTGCCGCGGTGGGGCTCGATTTGGGTAATGAAGTGCTTCAGACAACGGCGCAGATTTGGGGCGTATGGGACCGCGCCGGGTGGTAATATAGATACCAACGGTATGTAATTGATTTGTGAGGGTAGCCACGGCTGCCCTTTTCAAGTCATTAAATACATACTAGTGGTATGTATAGGGGGTGGGCTTATGGCTGGGCTGAGAGACGTCGGTGTCTCGTTGAAATCAAAAACAGTGCGGTCAATCAGGCTCGCGGAACTTCTGGTTGCGCAGCTGTGCACGTATTCGATGCTGTCGGCGCTGTGCTTTGCGTATCCACTTTACTTGTTCGATCGCAGTGGATCGTCAACGTTATATGGCGTCGTCGCGGCGATAGCGTTCATACCCGGCGTACTTGCAACTCCGGTTGGCGGAATCTTGGCGGATAGGGGAAGACATCGCGAGGTCCTCGTGTCCCTCGGCATTGCTCTGATGACTGCATCACTGCTGTCTATCCCCATGAAGCACTCATTGTCTCTTGCGGTCGTCGTAGTAGCGATACTTTGTGTTCAATATGGTTCTCAATCGCTGCTGAAGCCAATGCTCCAAATTGAGACGGTGCGCATGGCGGGTGAAGAGAAGGTTGAGCGGGCCACTGCATTGGTTTCGCAGATGACCATGGTGAGCAATATCTTGGGCCCTGTGGTCGGGACGGCAGTCTATGGGTACTTTGGCATCGATGCTCTTTGCACAACCGCGTCGGTGGCGTTTGCGATTTCAGCTCTCTTGTTTGGGGGCGCGCTCAAGCAAAATGCCTCATTTGAAACGATGGGAGACGGCGCGACTCGTACGACATGCCGAAACGATTTTCGGGAGTCGATTCGGTATCTGTTGCAAAATGCATTATTGGTCGCTGTGATTTTGCTTGCGGCAGTTTTGAACCTTGCGTTGGTTGGGCTAATGATTGGCGCTCCCATTATTGTTACAAAGCATCTCGGCATGCAATCGTCCTGCGTTGGGATAGTTGAGGTGGCTATGGGCTTGGGTGGTCTTGCCGGCAGTGGCTTGGTCGGCATTTGGCCGCATCGTTTTTCTTTCAATGGCATATGTCGATATGTTGCGATGATCTGTTTTGGAGTCGCACCGATCATTGTCACGCTACTGTTCGGCGCAGATGCATGCATGCTCACCGTGTTTGTGGTTGGTTCGGCATGGGTCATGGTGTGGGCGAGCATTGCGTCGGTTGAAATCATCGCGTTTGTTCAGCGGGCAGCGCCGACTGAGCTCTGCGGAAAAGTGCTTTCGGTCGTTTACATGGTCCTTTCCTGCGCAATACCTATCGGCCAATTGACGTACGGGGTTGCATATGATCGATGGACACCGGCGATTGTATTCGCAGCCATGTTGGCGGTGCTGACGTTGACGACGGCTCTGTTTTATCGGCTGAAAAATCGATTGCGGCGATTGTCTTAACGCGCTGGGGCACCGTGAATTTGTGAAGGCGGTGGTACGCCGCGCCGGGACGGCATTGTTTGGACATGCCTCTCCTTCGTCTACAATATCGGGCAGACGAAGGAGAGGCATGTCCATGATCAAGATGTTCGCGAGTGACTTAGACGGAACGCTGCTGAACGCCCTGCACGAGGCGGATGGGACCATCCGCCGCGCCATTCGCGAGCTGACTGAGGCTGGCCTGCGCGTGGTTCCCGCGACTGGACGCTCGACGTTGCCGATCGGCGAGCATGGCTTTACGGGCTTGGCGCTTGACGCCTGCTGCTCCAATGGATCCATCGTGCGCGACAGCCATGGCGAGGTGCTCAAGACTTGGACCATCGATCCGCAGGTCACTGAGGAACTGCTCAAGGCGTTCCCGGACATTTGCTTTGATTGTTCCACGCCCGATGGCATGTACTCGAGCGGTTCGTTCGAGATGCATCAGGCGGGCTTTAAAAAGGACAGTCCCATCAAGCGCATCGTGATGCGCGGCATGCGTGCGCGCGGCGGGTATCACGAGGAGCAGTATTTCGACCAGTCGATCGGTGACATCCTGCGCCACGATGTATGCAAGATCAATTGTCGCGTGACCTCGCCCGAGCTGGAGCGCGACCTTAAGGCGTATCTTGCCGAGCGCTCGGACCGTGTGGTCAACGCGCCGTTCGATCCGGTGATGTTCGAGATCACGGACGTGGCGTGTAACAAGGGCGAGAGTGTGGCCTGGCTGGCGGGCTACTACGGCATTGCCGAGGACGAGGTCGCGGTTTATGGCGACGGCGGAAACGACATCGCCATGCTCAAGCGTTTCCGCCACAGCTACGCGACCAAAAACGCTAGCGATGCAGCCAAGGTCGCCGCGAGCGCAACTATCGGCAGCTGCATGGTCCACGCCGTCCCCAAACACATGCTCGCCACCATGCATAAGCAGAGCTCCCGCACCATCATCGAATAATGTGACAAAGGGACTGCCCCCTCGTCACATTCCAAATATTGCCTTTACGTGTTGATGCACACGGTGTGCAATAATACTCGCACTGTGCAATAGCGCACAGGCTGAGTAACAAGGAGGACGCTTGTCCCAGCTCGAGAAATGCGATCGCCGGTCCCTTCGCTCGCAGCGTGCCCTTCGCCAGGCACTTGCCAGCGAGCTTGCCGAAAGCGGCGACCTTTCGCGCATTAATGTCGCGTCGCTCACCGAGCGCGCCGGCCTTACGCGCCGCACGTTCTATTCGCACTACCGCGATATCCCCGACTTCATCAATCAAATCGAGGACGGCTTGCTGGCCGAGATCCGTGAACGCATTGAGCTCATCACCGCAGCTCAGCTGCCCGATCTCTACCACAACATCGATGAACTCGAGCCGGCGCCCGGTTCGGTTGAACTGCTGCGCTATCTTGCGGCCAACCGCGACTTAATCGGTGCGCTGCTGGGTCCGGGCGGCGACCAGGCCTTCATTAAAAGGATCATCGACACCGCGCGTGAGGCTGTGGTGCCGCGTGCGCAGACGGGCATTTTGGGCCTGGCGCTGGGCACGTTCTTTGACTACTACGTCACCTACGTCGTGAGCGCCGAGGTCGGCATGATTCAGCGCTGGTTTGAGCGTGGGCTCACCGAATCGCCCGAGGCCATGGCGCGCATTATGACGGTGCTCGCTTTTGTGCGCCCTGGTGACCTGTATGGCCAACCCATCGATATCAACGTGCCGGAATACGGCATGAAGCTATTGAACTTGCAGCTCGAGGACGCGGCCGACACCGCCGCAACCGTCGAGTCCAACAACTAAGAGGAGAGACAATGAGCAAACTCGTCGAGGGCATCAAGGATCGTATGGTCGCTGCCGCACGCGAGGCCGCGCCCGCCGTGGTGGACGCCGCGCAGAAGGCCGCGACCGCGGCTGCCGAGAAAGTTGCCGAGGCAGTTGCCGATGCCAAGAACGCGGCAGGGGAGACGCTCACCGCTGACGCAGCCACGCCCAACGTTGCCGAGTCCGTAACCGCCACCGCCGCCCACGCCCCCGAAGGCGCGATCTTCAACCCCGAGGCCGCCCGCGGCAACCTGCACCTGGGCATCGACGTGGGCTCCACCACCGTCAAGCTTGCCGTGCTCAACGATGACAACCAGATCGTCTACGCCAAGTACCAGCGCCACCACACCGACGTCCGTGCCTGCGCCCGCGATCTGTTCGAGGGCGCCGCGACTGTGCTGCCGACGGCCCAGATGACCTGCGCCATCACCGGCTCGGGCGGTCTGCTGCTGTCCCAGTGGCTCGACTTGGAGTTTGTCCAGGAGGTCATCGCCAGCAAACGCGCCGTCGAGACCCTTATCCCGGCCACCGATGTCGCCATCGAGCTGGGCGGTGAGGACGCCAAGATCATCTACTTTGACAACGGCATCGAGCAGCGCATGAACGGCACCTGCGCCGGCGGCACGGGCGCGTTCATCGATCAGATGGCCACTCTGCTGCACACCGACGCGAGCGGCCTCAACGAGCTCGCGGCCAACGCCACCACCATCTATCCCATCGCCAGCCGTTGCGGCGTCTTTGCCAAGACCGACGTGCAGCCGCTCCTCAACGAGGGCGCCCGCCCCGAGGACGTCGCCGCTTCCATCTTCCAGGCCGTCGTGACCCAGACCATCTCGGGCCTGGCGTGCGGCCGTCCCATTCGCGGTAACGTCGCCTTCCTGGGCGGCCCGCTGCAGTATCTCTCCGAGTTGCGCCACCGCTTCTACCTCACGCTCAACCTGGACGAGGAGCACCGCATTGTGCCCCAAAACGCCCACCTGTTTGTGGCGAGCGGCGCTGCCATGGCGCACGAGTCCAACAAGCTCAGCACGTTCCCGCAGCTTATCGAGGCCATCGACAGCCTGGGTGACACGCAGGGTGCCGAGGTCGAGCGCCTGGATCCGCTCTTTGCCACCGACGAGGACTTTGCCGAGTTCAAGAACCGCCACGACCAGGAAGTCGTCCCCAAGGGTAAGCTCGACGGCTACACCGGCCGCGTGTTCATTGGCATCGACGCCGGTTCCACCACCATGAAGGCCGCGCTCGTGGGCGAGGACGGCCAGCTGTTGCATACCTGGTACGGCAACAACAACGGTGACATCCTGGGCACGGCCAAGGTCATCATGGCCGATTTCTACAACCACATTCCCGCGGGCTGCACCATCGGCCACGTGACCACCACGGGCTACGGTGAGGCGCTACTCATCGAGGCCCTCAAGGCCGATTCCGGCGAGATCGAGACCGTCGCGCACCTGCGCGGCGCCAAGGCGTTCCTGCCCGGCGTCGAGTTTATCCTGGACATCGGCGGCCAGGACATGAAGTGCCTGCGCGTCAAGGACGGCGTTATCGAGCACATCATGCTCAACGAGGCCTGCTCGTCGGGTTGCGGCAGCTTTATCGAGAGCTTCGCCGTCTCTATGAACATGGACGTGCGCGCGTTCGCCGATGCCGCCATCCATGCCAAGGCCCCCGTCGACCTGGGCAGCCGCTGCACGGTTTTTATGAACTCGCGCGTCAAGCAGGCGCAAAAGGAAGGCGCCACGGTGGGCGACATCGCGGCCGGCCTGTCCTATTCCGTCATTAAGAATGCCCTGTTCAAGGTCATTAAGCTGCGCGACCCCAAGGAGATCGGCAGCCAGGTGATCGTCCAGGGCGGCACCTTTATGTCCGATGCCACGCTGCGCGCGTTTGAGCAGCTCACCGGCGTGCATGCCGTGCGCCCTGACATCGCCGGCTGCATGGGCGCCTACGGTGCGGCCCTGCTCGCCCGCGATCGCGCCGGCGCCGACGGCACCTCGACCATCCTTTCGGCTGAGGATATCGCACACCTCACCGTGACGCAAAAGCATGTCCGCTGCGGCCGTTGCTCTAACAACTGCCAGCTTACTGTGAACGACTTTGGCGGCGGTAGGCGCTTCATTACCGGCAACCGTTGCGAGAAGGGCGCCGGCCACAAAAAGCAGAAGACCGAGGCCCCCAACCTCTTCAAAAAGAAAAACGAGCTGCTCTTTAACCGCGAGGTGCTGAGCCCCGACGAGGCCCCGCGCGGCACCGTCGGCATCCCGCGCGCGCTCAACATGTACGAGAACTACCCCTTCTGGCATGCGTTCTTTACGCGCTTGGGCTTTAGCGTGCAGCTGTCCGACCAGTCGAGCAAAAAGACCTACCAGGCGGGCATCGAGTCCATGCCGTCCGAGAGCGTGTGCTATCCGGCCAAGATGAGCCACGGCCACGTGATGAACCTTATCGACCGCGACGTCGACTTTATCTGGATGCCGTGCGTGCGTTGGGAGCGCAAGGAGGACCCGACCGCCGGCAACTGTTACAACTGCCCCATCGTCATGAGCTACCCCACGGCGTTGGCACTCAACATCGACGAGATCCGCGAGCAGAACATCGAGTTCCTGTACCCGTTTGTGCCCTATCATGACAAGACCGAGCTCAAGCGCCGCCTGTACCAGGTGCTCGCCGTCGACCGCGTGGCCGATGCTGAGGCCGGTCGCGGTCGCGTGCGTGGACCCAAGATCACGCGCTCCGAGGTCGATGCCGCCGTCAACGCTGCCTTTGAGGCCGACGCGCGCTTCCACGAGGACATCCAGACCATGGGCGAGGAGGCCCTTAAGTGGGTCGAGGACCACGGCGGTCACGGCATCGTGCTCGCCGGTCGTCCCTACCATAACGACCCCGAGATCAACCACGCCCTGCCCGAGCTTATCTCGAGCTTTGGCTTTGCGGTCTTTACCGAGGATTCGCTCGCGCATCTGGTAAAGCCCGAGCGTCCGATTCGCGTCGTCGACCAGTGGATGTACCACAGCCGCCTGTACGCCGTCGCTCGTTTTGTGACGATGCGCAACGACCTGGACCTGATCCAGCTCAACTCCTTCGGCTGCGGCTTGGACGCCCTGACCACCGACCAGGTGCAGGAGATCCTGGAAGCCAGCGGCAAGATTTACACCGTGCTCAAGATCGACGAGGTGTCCAACCTGGGTGCCGCGCGCATCCGCATCCGCTCGCTCATGGCCGCGCTTAAGGACCAGGAGGCCGAGCGCTTGGCCGAGGCCACGGCCGCGGGCGAGGCTTACGAGCAGGGCGATGCCGCGCCGGTGGCGCCCTCCACGGATGCCCCCGCGTTCGCGAGCCGCAAGTACACGTTTGAGGCTCAGCGCGAGAGTGCTTCGACCGCATGGCCGAAGGTGCCCTTTACCGAGCAGATGCGCGACGAGGGCTACACCATCCTGTGCCCGCAGATGGCGCCGATCCACTTTGACCTGGTCAAAGAGGTGTTCCGCGGTGCCGGCTACAACTTGGAGCTGCTGCCCTCGACCGATCACGACGCCGTCGAGGCCGGCCTGCGCTATGTGAACAATGACATCTGCTATCCGTCGATCCTGGTGACGGGCCAGATCATGGAGGCCATCGAGAGCGGTCGGTACGACCTGTCCAAGACGGCCGTGGTCATCAGTCAGACCGGCGGCGGCTGCCGTGCTACCAACTACATCGCGCTCATTCGCAAAGCCCTGCGCGAGAGCGGTCACCCTGAGATTCCGGTGATCTCGCTTTCGGCTGTGGCGCTCGGCGAGGACAACCCCGGCTTTAAGATTACGCCGGCGCTGCTTAAGCAGGCAGTCTACGCGGTGCTCTTTGGCGACGTGATGATGCAGATGCTCTACCGCTGCCGCCCGTACGAGGCCACGCCCGGTGCCGCCAACGCGCTCTACGAGGAGTACATGGCGCGCGCCCGCAAGTTGGCGCCCAAGTTCAACCGCCACAACTACACCAAGCTGTGCCGCGAGGCCATCCGAGCGTTCGACACCATGCCGCTCGTGGGCGAGGGTACTAAGCCGCGCGTGGGCGTGGTCGGCGAGATCTTGGTCAAGTTCCATCCCACGGCCAACAACCACGTGGTCGATGTCATCGAGCGCGAGGGCTGCGAGGCCGTGGTGCCGGGCCTGCTCGACTTCTTCCTGTACTCCATGAGCAACGCGGAGCTGCAGAAGGACGAGCTGGGTAGCTCTGCCACTACGCGCGCGGGCATGCAAGCGCTCATCAAGCTTGTGGACTGGATGCGCACGCCGGTGGAGGAGATGCTCGAGAAGTCCCGCCGCTTCGAGGCGCCCGAGCGCATCGGCACCATGGCCGAAAAGGCCCGTACGGTACTTTCGGTGTGCAACAACATGGGCGAGGGCTGGTTGCTCACGGCCGAGATGCTCGACCTGATCGACCATGGTGCGCCCAACATCATCTGCACGCAGCCCTTTGCGTGCCTGCCCAACCACGTGGTGGGCAAGGCCGTGATCAAGGAGCTGCGCCGCCAACATCCCGAGAGCAACATCGTCGCGGTGGACTACGACCCCGGCGCGTCCGAGGTCAACCAGCTCAACCGTATTAAGCTTATGATCAGCGTGGCCAAGGAGAACATGCGCGCCGGTAAGGGCTTTAAGCTCGAGAAGGTGGCGCCGCTCGCGATGGACGAGGTCACCGGCCAGATGCGTGCTCATGACGGCTGTGTGAGCTGCGGGCCGGCCAGCGAGGAGGCCGTGGCATCGGTCGCCGAGCGCCTGGGACGCGGCATTAAGAAGTAACTGGCCTGCTATGGGCTAGATATGGGACAAACGGGTGGCAGCCGTACCGGTTACCACCCGTTTTTACTGGACATCTGTTGCGTAAACGGTCCAACTATCACCCCCTGCGAACTTGGATTTCGGAAGTATGCGGCAAAATTTGAATAGGCCGAGCACACTGGATATGCCCAAGCTTTGTACCTGCGGTTTTATTGGTGAAAAACCGGGGTGTGCTCGAGGGCTCCGGAATTTGCCGCATACTTCCGAAAACAACGTCTCGGTGGCACCAAAAATTGCCTCCAGAACCCTGAGATAATGAACATATTGTAGCCGTTCGCCGCAAATTATCGTCCGTTCATGGAACCTATCTCCAACGAGTTGTAACCATATGGTTTGATGTTGAAAACATATGATTGCCGGCAGGCCATAGGTGACGTTCCCCCTGATATCGGAGGTTCCAGGTATGTTTCGCGCTCCGTTAAATAACTATCGGTTGGGCTAACATGGGTCGCCGTGCTATTTCGATAACCCTTGCAGTGGTCTGCCTGGCTGTGCTCTTAGGCGCTACGGGGCTGTTTGCTATAAGTCGAGAAACATCCTATATGCAGGAATGTGCTTCCGAAGGCTTTGTCATTGATGGTTACTATCGGGATGACAAAACGAGTCGGGAAACCCTGGCTTTTCTTGAGGAGGACAACTGTCGATGGCAGCTGGTCGACCAAGACGGAATCTGCACAGACGGGCAGTTTAAGCGTACGGATGACCCCAACATCCTGATATTAAAGAAGGAAAACGGTGAAGAATTCGGTACGGTCCACGTGGCGTACTTGTCACGCCGACGCGATCAGGGCTTGCTCTACCTATTTAGAGATACCAGGGTGACCCGTTTTTATCTGGTGAGTACCGGTCCGGCGTTTACAGTGGAGTCTGGCGATGTCGATGCGGACAGATGATTCACGGCAATAAATCAGCGAGCGGAGCGCGGACATGAATCGCGCCCCGCTTTTTTGCTCGCGGCCTGCGTCGCGTCTGCGCCTCGTTCCGACTCGCGCCCGTGCGCGCATCCATCTCACATCCCGCATCACTTCACATCGAACTCCACGCGATCGAGTTCGGGCACGTTGAGGTCGATGAGCTTGCGAGCAACGCGGCGGTCGTGCGCCCCGAGCGCCTCGCTTGTCGTTACATGGGCGACAATCTCGCGCTCGACGATGCCCTCCTCGTCGCCCTCGGCGGCCGAGGTCTCGACGGCGACGGTGTAATCCCTAAAGCCCGGCAGCACCGCGGCAAGCTCGCGTGTGGTCTCGGTGACGCCGTAGCCGTCCTGCACGCCGGCCTGTGCCGAGCCAATGGACCCCGCGGTCATGACGATGCAGGGGATGGCAAAGATCACCGTACCCACGATGATGCGGCGGCGCACCTTGTGTGACAGCTCATCGACCTCGGCATCTTCTTCGGCGGTCACAATGCCGTCGCCGTTGAGGTCGCGCTTGAGCGGCACGCGCAAAAGAAGCAGAACGGCTTCGGCAGCCAGTGCGATAAAGACCACGTTGATGCCAAACTCGTAGAGCGCCGAGAGAAACAGCGACCCGCTTGCGATGGCGATGCCATAGCCCGCCGCGCACAGGGGCGGCATGAGCGCGGTCGCCACGGCCACGCCGGCGATGAGCGTGGCGGGTTCCTGGTCGCGCGAGTTGCCCAGGCCACCCGCAAAGCCGCCGGCGAGCGCGACGGCAAGGTCCCATACGGTGGGCGTCGAGTTGTCGATAATGGCGGCCGTGGTGGTGCCAAGGGGCGAGAGCTTAAAGTACAACGTGGATGTGACCAGGCAAAAGGCCGTCTGTAGAGCCAAGCCCGCGACGGCCTCGACGGTAATCTCACGGTCGAGCGTGGCGATGCCGTATGCCATGGCAAGGACCGAGCCCATGAGCGGGCAGATGAGCATGGCGCCCACGATGGCAATGTCCGAGTCGATATCGAGGCCGATGCTCGCGATGAGCATGGCGATGATGAGGATGCATAGGTGGGAGCCAGTCAGACGCGCTCCGTTTACAAAACGCTTGCGGATCACGTGATAGGGCGCGCGTCCCTCGCGAATGTTGAATGCGCGCTTGAGGAAGCGGGTGGCGTTCTCCATGGCCTCGCTATGAGCAGGGCGGATGCCGTGGCGCCGGTGATGGCGTTCGCGTAGTCGCTTGATCTGTTGTTTGTCGAGTTCCATGTCCACCTCGTTCCAGCGCGGTCCGCGCAACGCGCCCGTTGTCCTAACTCTACACCGTGGCGGGCGGGGTGTCTGTCGGATGCGGAATCCGATAGGGCGGATGACGCGGGAGCAAATGCAAATCACAGGCTCAATTCCATCACGCGAAAATATGATGCACCAGCTCCTTCAAATGTGACGAAATTGTGAAGCACAGGAGCATGAATTTCAAAAATTCGCTGGTCGCCAATGTTGCGCAACAGAATTCAAAAAGCGACAGCTACCGTTTGAAGCGTATGGATACATCCGTGTCAAAGGGAGAAAGCCATGGCAAACTACAGTCCACAACACTTTGAGCCTCGGGCTAAGGCCGTCAACGTCAAGGGCGTTGCCAACCGCGCCGTCGCAACCGTTTTGACGGCGGGCCTCATCGCTCAGCCGCTCATGTCGCCGCTGGCGGCAATCGCCGCACCGTCAACCGATAACGGCGATTCTGTTCAGGGGGGGGGGTAGTTCTGTAGAGAATACCGTTGTCGCCGGTAACCAAGCGGTCGTAAAGACGGCTGCCCAGCTGGCCGAGGAGTCGGCAAAGCAGCTCAAGGACGCTCAGGCCGCCTACGATGCCGCCCAGAAGAAGGCCGACGCGGCGGGCCAGTCTCAAAAGCAGGCACAGCAGCAAAAGAATCAGGCCTCGCAGGCTGTGAGCGACAACGAAATCGAGCAGAACGCAGCAGAAGTCGCCGCGCTCCAGGAGAAGATTGACGAGCTCAAAGCCGCCGTCGAAAAGACCGAGCTGCAGCAGAAGAAGCTGGGCGACCTGAACGATCAGCTCGAACAGGCCAACAAGAGTGTCGAGGATAAGACCCAGGCGCTCAAGGACGCCAAGGCAAAGCAGGATGAGGCCAAGAAGGCCCTCGATGATGCCCAGGCCAAGCTCGAGGCCATGGGTATGGACGAGTACGAGGCCGCCAAGAAGGCCGTCGAGGACGCGCAGGCAAAGCTCGATGACGCCAATAAGGCCGTTCCTACTGCACAGGCCAATCTGGACCAGGCCAAGGCTGCCGAGGCCAACGCTCAGCAGGAAAAGAAGGACACTGAGGCCGCTCTGACTTCCGCCCAGGCCAAGAAGCAGGAGACTGCCGCTGCGCTCGCAGCCGCAACCACCGCGCGCGATAACGCCCAGCAGAAGTTCAACCAGGCGCAGGCCGCGCTCGATGCCGCGACCTCGGGCACGGGTATCGATCTGAACGCGCTCGAGGCTGCCAAGGTCACTGCCGCCAGCGAGCTCGCGACCGCGCAGGCCGCGCTCGAAGCCGCGACGACTGCAGACGCCACCGCACAGGCGAACCTGCAGGCCGCGCAGACTGCCGCCACCGCCGCACAGGAGAAGGCCAACGCCGCCAATGCCGCCGTGGCATCTGCCCAGTCTGCATACGATGCGGCAAATAAGGAGTACAACGCCGCCGCCAGCGAGCGCGACGCCGCCAAGGCCGCATACGAGAAGGCGCAGCAGACCGAAGCAGACAAGAAGACCGCGTACGATAAGCTTGTCGAAGTTCGCAAGCAGAAGCGCAGCGAGTGGGAGGCGGCCTGCGCTGCTTCGAACGCCGCGGAAAAGGCTTATGACGCTGCTAATGCCCAGGTTGAGGCTCTTGAGCAGCAGATTGCAGACCTAAAGTCCAACATGACCGTTGACCAGGAAGTCATCAGTCAGGGTATGTTCGGCTTCATGAACTACATCATCGGCGGCAGCCAGTTCACAGCCACGCAGAAAAAGAACGCCCAGGATGCCGTATCGACGTTGACCGGCGCCGATGACAAGGCCGAATGGTATGACAAGTACGTCGATCAGGACATGTCTCGCGACGCCAATCCGCTCTCCTTGGAGCAGCTGCGCAACGCTTTGACCTATCTCGATACCCAAAATAATCTCCGCAAGGCTAACGGACAGTCCGAGCTGAGCGTCAGTCTCCGCATGACTGTTGCCGCTGCACTGAACGCGTCCTATTCATCGAATAATGGTTTGAGACACTCGAACTGCTATTTCGATAATGCGGAGAACCTCGCCGGCGGCGGCGGAGCATACACCGGCGGTGAGACCGAGGATACCCTCGGCTGGCCCTACACTGGTCTCTACACTCAGGAGAAGGTTAATTACGAGAATTGGATTAAAAAGTACGGTGCGGATAGCGAGGCTGGCAAAGATCTCATAGCTCATCGCTATGATTCGTACTATATCTACCAAAACTATAACGATGTGTATTCCGGTACAAAAGATGAGAACGGTAAGGAAAGAGGAGACGGCTGCGGGCACTATCTCAACATTATCGATTCCGCTACGGCGGCTATCGGTATCGCAACCGGTAGCGGAAAGAACACCGATTCCGAGGTAACCGCATTCGATTACAGCGATGATGACACTCAGGCCGATTTCACGGTCTCTGAGTTCAAGAAGCTCGTCAACGACTACATCGATTCTGCCTATAACGCTGGCGGCACGCAGGCGCAGAAGGCGCAGCTCAAGGAGCTTCAGGGCAAGCTCGCCGAGGCGCAGAAGAACTTTGGAACTACTAGGGAAGCTTACTTCGCAGCTGTAAACGGGCAGGATGCCGCCCAGGACGCTTTCACCGCAGCAGATGTGAACATGAACACCGCCAAGGGCGAGTACGAGAAGGCCAAGTCCGGCACCGCCGCCGCGAAGACGGCATA
>DXMW01000017.1:41016-147981 GCA_019414045.1 Collinsella sp.
GCATACGACGCCGCGAAGGACGCGCTCGGCGGAATCGACATCGAGTCCCTCAAGCAGAACCTCGATGCCGCCAAGAGCAAGGCCGCTACTGCCCAGGCAGCTCTCGATAAGGCAAACGCCACGCTTGCTGACAGCAAGACGAAGGCAGCCGACGCCGCTGCTCACAAGGCGAAGGCTCGCAGCGCCCGCGATGCCGCCAAGGCAAAGTCCGAACAGGCCAATGAGGCGTATGGCAACGCTACCGCTTCGGTCAAGGACCTTGCCGCCAAGCGCGATGCCGCCCAGGCGGACCTTGCGAATAAGCAGGGCTCGCTTGGCGATGCCAAGAAGGCCGACGATGCCGCCCAGACTGGTGTAGACAAGGCCCAGGCCGCAGATGTCCAGGCCGCGACTGCTCTTTCGGACGCCAAGCAGGCAGTTGCCGCCAAGACGCAGGCTGTGTCCGATGCGCAGGCCAAGGCCAAGGCTGCTGAGGGTGAGCTGGCTACCGCGAACAAGGCCTTCGAGCGCTTTGCCGGCGCCCAGAAGGCGGTCGACGACGCCAAGGCCGCCTATGACGCTGCCGTCGCCGGTGTCGCCGATGCCCAGAAGCAGCTCGAGGCCGCCAACGAAGCCGTCGTCGATGCGAATTTCGAGATCGTCAAGGCCAAGGCCGAGCTTGCCAGCGATGAGGCACTCAAGGCCGATCTTGAGGCTGTCGACCACAAGGCATCCCTTGCCGCGGGCACGACGGGCAACGAGAAGCTGGTCAAGCTGAACGCTGCCTACGCTCGCTATAAGGCTGCCGTCGATGCCGCCGCTGGTCTCAAGGCTGCTCTGAGCGATGCCGATGCCAAGCTGTCCGATGCCAACGACGCCTATGCCGCCGCGCTGGCTGAGCTTGGCGATGCCAAGGATGCCCTGGCTGCCGCGCAGGCCGAGTACGACAAGTATCATCCCAAGGCTGAGCCGCAGGCCAAGCCTCAGGTTGCACAGGCTGCTGCAAAGGCTCCTGTCGCCAAGAAGAAGGCCACGTCGGCCGCGCTCGCCCAGACTGGCGATGACTCCGCTCTTGCGGGCGAGGTGTTCGTCATCGGCGGTATCACCCTCGTGGCCGCTGGTGTGACGCTGAGCGATCGTCGTCGCAAGCAGATGTAGCGTTTCGAGCGTAGATTCTGCAACGAACTTCGGTTCATAGCAGGAACGCTTCGATAGCTTAACCGATAAGGCCGGCGCGCTGTTAAACGCAGCGCGCCGGCCTTTCTTTGTTTCGATATCAAAAAGCCCGGTCGGTAGCCGCGAAAGCTACCGACCGGGCAAATCGTAGGCAATATGGTTGCTGTCGAGCAGCTGCTCAGCTTATCCCAGCAGACTCAGACCGACGGAGACAAACGCCAGGATAACGCCGACGATGGACTCGCCGCCGAGCAGGCCGCTGGCGACAACCAGACCCTGTTCCTGGAAGGCGGCGTCCTTGGCAGCCCTTTCCTCGTCAGAAAGACCAGCGGTGGCGTCGCGGTGGGCGGACCACTTATCGTAGGCGAGCTTGACGCAGGAGCCCAGGAATGCCGTGAGTGACATGTAGAACGGCAGGTACACGCCCAGGCCGATCATCATGGCCGGAATGCCGAGCCAGTACATGACGATGCCGGCGATAAAGCCGCCCGCAAACCACGGCACGCTCGGGATGCCCGAGACCATGGTGGCGACGACGCTTGCCTGCGCGGCCACAAAGCTCTTGTCGGGTCCAAAGGCGTCCGGACCATAGGCGGTTACGAGCGCGACCATGACGGCGGCAGCGACCAGGGCGCCCACGATGCCGCCGATGGCCTGGCCGACCCACTGTGCACGCGGGTTGGTGCCCAGCACGGCGCCGGCCTTAAAGTCGTTCATGACGTCGCCCGCAAGGCCGCACGCTACGGCCACGATGCCGGCGATAAAGAACAGTTTAACCTGCGCGAGCTGCGCGAAGGCAGCCACGATGAGCATAACGATGAGGCCAAAGATCTCCATGGGGTCGATGCCCGTCTGGCCGCAGCTCTGTGCGCTCATGATGGTGGTGACAAAGGTGAACAGCGTCACGATGACGGCCGGGACGGGACCAAGGTCGAGCGCGATGGCGACGATCACGGCGATGGCGGCAGCGCCCAGGCCGATGATGCCGGCGTCGAGTTTAAGGGAGCCCGAGATGAGCGACTGCTCGTCGGTGTCGGTGGAGCTGTCGGCAGCAAGACCGCGGACGATACCGGCGACCTGCGGCAGGATGTCCTTGAGGACGACGGCGACGCCAAAGCCCATCATGAGGCCCATGCCCAGGGACTTGACGATGCCCTGCGCAGTCACAACGTCGAACAGACCGGCAGCGGTGCCGCCCACGATGATGCCAAAGTTGCCCAGCAGGGCGCCGGCAAACCAGAAGGCGACCGGGGCGAAGCCCACGAGGAAGCCGACGGAGAGCAGCATGGGCGAGTTATAGATGCCAAAGGTCACGCCGGGGATGTTGAGCGTGCACAGCATGCTGGGCACCACGCCCAGGGCGTCGCGCAGCACGCTATAGATGCCGGCGATGGCCATGGAACCAAAGAGCTGCTTGCCGGTTTTGCCGCCAGCCTCGGTCGCGCGCAAGGTCTGAGCTGCGGCGTTGCCGGTGGGGAACTCAAGCGCGGCGTCCACGATAAAGTGACGGTGGATGAGCGCGGTGGCCAGCAGGCCCAGGATGGTGCCGGCGAGTGCCACGATAAACATGTCGAGCCAGCTGATCTGGTCGGCATAGCCCAGCATCCAGGCGCCCGGGATGGTAAACGCCAGGCCGCCGGCGACCATGGCGCCCGCGGACATGATGGTGTGGGTGACGTTGGCCTCGTTGAGGCTGGCGTTGCCCATGAGCTTCAGGAAGAACAGCGAGATGACGGCAGCGAAAATGATTGGCCAGGGGAGGGCGCCCATCTTGAGGGCCGTGTAGGCCGAGCTTGCCGTGATGATCACGCAGCCAAGGACGCCGATGACGACACCGCGCAGCGTGAGTTGCCCGCGCATCGAGGCGCGGTTCGAGGGATTGCTCATATTGAACTCCTTTGCGTATATCCGCTTCCCCCGGGAGCGCCGCTACGGATGCGGCGCGGGAAGTCGGGTTACCAAAGGCCGTCGCGTGAGCTCGCAAACGACCGCGCATCAGTATAGCCGCAACCTAGTCATTTTGGGATGACTGGTTTAGGTAGGCGATATACTGCTGGGCAGACGAAAGGAGCGCCGACGATGCTTAATGGGTGCGCATATATATTGACGGTCGACGTGGGTAACACGTTCATTCGCTTTGGCCTGTTTGCAGAGGATTCGGCCGCGGCGCAGGAATGCCCGCTTGCGACGTGCGAGATCACGACGCCATCGAGCATTACGGCCGACGAAGCGCGTATGCGTCTCGCTCAAGTCATGGCCGCGCTGGCGGCTGATGCGGGCATGCCCGGCGCGCTCGTGCCCACGGCGGCCGTGCTGAGCTGCGTGGTGCCGGCGCTCGAGCGCCCGTGGAAGGCGGCGCTTTCCCGTACCTGCACGGGGCGCGTGCTCACCGTGGGGCCGGGCCTCAAGACCGGCATGCCCGTGCACTACGACGACCCGGCCGAGATCGGCCCCGACCGCATCGCCGATGCCGTGGCGGCCCGTGCCGTCTACGGCTCTCCGTGCATCGTGATCGACCTGGGCACGACGACCAATATCGAGGTCATCGACGCGTGCGGTACCTTTGTGGGCGGCGTCATCGCGCCGGGTCTGGCGCTCGGCGCCCGCTCGCTCTCGGCCGCTGCGGCGCGTCTGCCGCAGGTCGAGCCTTCGGCGCCCACGCATGTGATCGGCCGCAACACGCGCGAGGCCATGCGCTCGGGCGTGGTCTTGGGCGAGGTAGCCCGCATCGACGGCATGCTCGACATGGTGCTCGCCGAGATGCGCGCGACCAAGGCCGCGGGGGAAGGCAACGTGCCCATCGTCATTACCGGCGACGATGCCGAGGCACTCGCGTCGCTGGTCGGTCACAGTCTGACGGTCGACGACGCGCTGACGTTGCGGGGACTGGCCGAGCTCTACCGCATCAACCAAAAGCCCCGCCGCGTGTAAAAGTGAGGGCGCCGGTGGGACAAACGCCTCCACCTTTCACCTGCTACAATGGGTCAAACTATTGCGATTACGGAGGTGTCTGTCATGTCGGACGATCTTCATCAAACTTCGTCAGGCAAGCGCCTGGACGTCATTAGCTGGGACGAGTTCTTTATGAGCGTGGCCATCGCCGCGCAGCGCCGCAGCAAGGACCCCAACACGCAGGTGGGTGCGTGCATCGCCAACACCAACCATCGCATCCTTTCGGTGGGCTACAACGGTACACCCTCGGCGCTCAACGACGACTTTTTCCCGTGGGGTACGAGCGACGACCCGCTGCAGGACAAGCACAACTACGTGGTCCATGCCGAGGCCAACGCCGTGCTCAACTACCGTGGCTCGCTCAAGGACCTCGAGGGTTCCACGGTCTACGTCACGCTGTTCCCGTGCCACGACTGCGCCAAGATTTTGGCTCAGGTGGGCGTGGGCGAGGTCGTCTACCTGGACAACAAGTACGCCGACACCGATGACGGACGCATCAGCCGCCGCATCCTCGACTCCTGTGGCATCAGCTACCGCCAGGTTATCGTCGATGTTCACATCGGCACCGAGGGGCGGGCTCAGCAGTAGCGCGTGGCAACGCCAGCTGGCAACAAAAGGCAGCCAAAAGAGCCCCGTCCCAAATTGACTACTCGTGAAAGTCGCGTCTGCGCGCATGGACGGCTCGTGAGCGGGTACACGGCTGTAGTAACATAGCTCTGTCCGCGGGCGCGCCCGCGTTATTGTGAGAAAGGAGCCCCTGTGGCTGTTAACGAAGAGCTGCTTAAGAAGGTTCTTGAAGAGATTCGCCCCAACCTACAGGCCGACGGCGGCGACATGGAGTATATAGGCGTTGATGACGAGGGCGTCGTCAAGCTGGAGCTTCAGGGCGCCTGTGCCGGTTGTCCCATGAGCGCCCTGACGCTTTCCATGGGCATCGAGCGTATCCTCAAGGAGCACGTGCCCGGCGTTACGCGTGTCGAGCAGGTCAATGCCTCCGGCGAGACCGATGACCTGTACGACGAGTACGCGCCGTTCTAAGATGCGAAAGCTGCGGACGGCATACTCCGCATAGACGTTACGCCCAAATATGCGGCTGCGAGCGCAAGGCCCGCGGCCGCATTTGTATGTAGGGAGTAGGAGGGTCGACATGCTCAACGACTTCTACCATATGCTTGATCCCGTCGCGATCTCGGCGGGCCCCATCACCATCTACTGGTACGGCCTGGCCTACGTGGTCGGCGCCCTGCTCACGGCGGTCGTCATGTACCGCACGCAGCGTCGCTGGGGTTTTGACATTACGGTCGACGACCTGACAAGTGTCGTGGTCGGCGTGGTCTTTGGCCTTATCATTGGCGCCCGCCTGTTCTACGTCATCTTTTACGGCGACGGCTACTACTGGGCGCATCCGCTCGAGATCTTTGCCACCAACGAGGGCGGCATGAGCTTCCATGGCGGTTTGGTGGGCGGCGTTATCGGCGGCGTGCTCGTGTGCCGCATGTACAAGCTCGACGCATGGACTTTGGCAGACCTTGCCGTCATAGGCGCGCCGCTGGCCTTGTGCCTGGGCCGTTGTGCCAACTTTGTCAACGGTGAGCTGTGGGGCAAGCCGACCGATCTGCCCTGGGGCGTGGTCTTCGGTGGCACCGCGGGCGATATGCCGCGTCACCCCTCCCAGCTCTACGAGGCATTTCTTGAGGGCATCGTGCTCTTTTGCATTCTGCAGGTGCTCAGCCGCAAAAAGCCGCTACTGCCCCAAGGCACGTTTATGGGCGTGTTTGTGATGGGTTACGGCATCGTCCGCTTCCTCATTGAGTTTGTGCGCGTGCCCGATGCGCAGCTGGGCTATCTACTGGGTGGCGTTATCACCATGGGCCAGTTGCTGAGCCTGCCGCTCGTAATCGCGGGCCTGGCGCTCATCATCTTTGCCCGTCGCCGCAACCAGCCCCAGCGCGTCTACCTGGACGCCTAACCACCAAAACCACCACAAAGGGGACAGGAACCTTTGTGGTGGTTCGCTGGGCGACGATGACAGAACCGTAACGTTTCCCCAGATAAAACCTGCCAAAATAAACCTGTCCCTTTTTGGCAGGTTTCTAGAAAGGCTTTCGGACTGTGAAGGATTCCGACCTCTCCACAACGGCTGCGCGCGACGCTGCCCGCATCGTCTGGTTTAAGCGCTACCCCGCCAAGCAGACGCTCATCGCATTTTTGCTCGCGCTGTTGGCGACCACGGCGTTTTCCATCGATCCCGCCCCGGTGTCGAGCAACGCAGTCTTGGCGATTGACCCCAAAGCCTCGGGCATGCTGTACGTGTGCTACGAGGTGCTCCTCTCGTTTGCCGGCCATACCGACGCGGTCATGCTGCTTGCGCTTGCCTGCTTGCTCACTCTGCCGTTTCGCTACGTGTTCTTTGGTCGTGGCGACACCTGGCGTCCATCGATCATTCTGCCGTCGCTGTTCTTCGCCATCTGCATGGTGTTCGGCCGCAGCTACGACCTCACCGACTCGGCCGAGATTGTCCTTGGCGACAAAGCTCGCATCATCTGCGCCTGGATTGGCGGCGCGGGCTGGATGCTCCTGGCGATCGTTGCCTTCTACCTTGCCTTTGAGTGTCTAGATTGGCTGAGCTCCCGACGCATCCCGTTTTCCGAAGCGCACTTTGGCCGCGTATGGCGTGTGACTCACGCCGTGCTCTCGGTCCATCCCTTTGCCGGGCCCTTCCTGGTGCTTATGATCGCCTGGACGCCCACGCTCATCGCTTCACTGCCCGGCCTTTTTATGGGAGATACGGGCGCGCAGATTCGCCAGTGGTTCAACTATCCCAACGGCACGAGCGACTACCTGCGCCTACTCAACCCCAACGTGCTGCTCAACGGGCATCATCCCGTAGTGCACACGGCCATTATCGGCTCGTGCGTCCAGCTGGGGCTTTCACTGTTCAACAGTGCCAACGCAGGTCTTGCCATCTATACCTGTGCTCAGTTCGTCATCACGGCTGCCTGCATGGCCTATTCCATTTCGTCGCTGCGCAAACTGGGCGTGAGTCTGCCGGGTCGCGGTGCGATCCTGCTGTTCTTTGCGTTTATGCCGATGTTCTCTAACTACGCGGCGTTGCTCACCAAAGACGTGCTCTTTGCCGACGCGTTCTTGGTGCTGCTGGTACAGACCGTCAAGCTCGTGGCATGTGGCTTGCCCCGTCGTGATGTCAATGCCGAGCGAGCGGGCGAGAAAGCCCCCGTGCTCTTTGCGTGCCACGACTGGCTGCTGCTCGCTCTGGGCGCCATGGGTTCCACATTTCTGCGCAACGGCGGCCTGGTGTTTCCCCTGGCGGCATGCGTAATCGCGGCGGCGTTTTGCGTATGGGACGTGCATGTGGCTCGTCGTGCAGCCAAGCAGACTGGTGCTGCGCCTTCGGGCGCCATCCCGCGTTTCCGCTGGGTTGGCGTTCTCGCGGTGCTCGCGCTCTGCCTTGCCTCTAATATGTACTTCACCAAGGTCTTTATGCCGGCGCACGACATTACGCCCGGTTCCAAGCGCGAAATCCTCTCGATTCCGTTCCAGCAGACGGCTCGTTTCGTCCAAAAGCACGACGGCCTCAACTCGGGCGTCAACCCTACGGTTAAGGAGGACGGCACCATCGTGGAGGCGCCCTGCGACGGTTTGGTAACCGATGAGGAGCGCGCTGCGATCGATCGGGTGCTCAAGTACGAGAACCTGGGCCGCCGCTACAACCCCGACAAGTCCGATGCCGTCAAGAACTGCTTTAACGAGTACGCCTCGCAGGAGGACATCGATGCCTATTTTGCGGTATGGGCCCAGATGTTTAAGAAGGATCCCGAGTGCTATATTTCGGCGCTTATCAATAACTACTATGGTTATTTTTATCCGAGCGCGCGCGATGCCTGGGTCTACAGCACGGCGCGTAGTGCCGAGATCATGGCGCGTCCCGACAACCTCAAGTACTTCGACTTCCATCCGGTTGACAGCAACGTGGTGCGCTGGTGCGACCACCTGATCAATTTGTACCGTGTGGCGGTGCAGCGTGTTCCCTTTATCTCGCTCACCATGAGCTCGGCCACCTATGTGTGGATCATGATCGCCGTGGTGGTCTACTTGCTGCGTCGTCATTCATGGCGTGCGCTGGCGATCTGGGTGCCGCTGTTGGGCGTGCTCGCTGTGTGCCTGATTGGCCCGTGCAACGGCTCGACTTACATGCGCTACCTGTATCCGGTCATCGCCTGCATGCCCTTCGCCATCGGCGCCACCGTCACCCGCAGCGACTTCTTCTGGTTCTAACTTGGTGCATTGAGGGCCAGGTTTCTTTGCACCAAAGGGGACATCATCACGACGCCTTCATTTTGGGGTTTATCTCGCAGGCCAGTAGGTATATCATAACGACGTTTGTTTATATTGCCCGAGCATCTGCGCTGGGCTTTAGGTCGAAACCGATAGGAGACACGTATGTCCGGACACTCTAAGTGGGCCACAACCAAGCATCGTAAGGGCGCGCAGGACGCCAAGCGTTCCGCCCTCTTCTCCAAGCTCAGCCGCAACATCACCGTTGCTGCCCGTCTCGGCGGTGACCCGCTGCCCGAGAACAACGCCAGCCTCGCCGCTGCCGTTGCCAAGGCCAAGGCTCAGTCCATGCCTAAGGACAAGATCAAGTCCGCTATCGACAAGGCTTTTGGTTCGGGTGCCGATGCCGCCGTCTACGAGAACATCGTGTACGAGGGCTACGGTCCCGCCGGTGTCGCCGTCTACGTCGACTGCCTGACCGACAACCGCAACCGTACCGCCGCTGATGTCCGTTCCGCCTTCTCCCACGCTGGTGGCAACCTGGGCACCTCCGGCTCCGTTGCCTTCCAGTTTGAGCGCAAGGGCCAGATCGTCGTCGCCAAGGAGATCCTGGACGAGAACGCCAAGAAGGAGACCATGATCGCCAACGGTGCTGCCGGTGACGAGGATGAGTTCATGATGGCCATCGCCGAGGCCGGTGGCGAGGACTACGAGGATGCCGGCGAGGAGTGGATCGTCTGGACTACTGCTAACGAGGTCATGGCTGTCTCCAAGGCGCTCGAGGAGCAGGGCGTCCAGGTCAAGGGCTCCGAGACCACCATGGTCCCGACCACTCCGACCGAGGTTTCTGGCGCCGACGCCAAGAAGGTTCAGCGCCTCATCGACCGTCTTGAGGAGCTCGACGACGTCCAGGATGTTTACAGCACCATGGACATGACCGACGAGGTCATCGCTGCCCTCGAGGAGGAGTAGCGCCCGCACGGGTTAAGCCGTGCATATCTGGGCATAATGAAGCGAGCATGCAAGCCTCGTGGAATAGATGAGCCGGATCCGCGTGCGTAGAGCACCGGACCCGGCTCTTTTATAATGATGCGAACCGTTTTGTATTTCGAGTGCCGAGATTTGAAGGGAGCGCCACGTGCGCGTACTCAAACGAGCCCTAGCGATTGTGTATCTTGCCGCCGCCATCGTGGCGCTGGGTACGCTTGTCTGCCAGTTTTGGGGGCCGTATACGTATCGCTTTATGCTGCTGATGCGCGACCCCATGCCGCGCATTGTCGTGACGGCATGCGGCGGAGTTGTGGCGATCGGCGTGCTGGTAAGCTTCTTCCGCCTGATGTTTGCTCGTCGCGAGCCGTCCTGTGTGCATCCGGCGGGGGAGCGCAATATCGAGGTCACCCTTGCGGCGCTTTCTTCGTGTGCTAGGGCTGCTGCCGAGCGCGACGACCGCGTGATGGTCGAGCATGTCGAGGCCCGCGTCCAAGGCTCCGACGATTCGCACGTCCGATTTAAGGTCGAGGCTATCGCGCTTGACGATAAGGACGTGGCATCTCTGGCTACCGCGATGCAGCAGCGCATCGAGGAAGCTTGCGACACCATGCTCGGCACGCCGGGTACGACCGCGCGCGTCCGTTTTTTGCCGTCCAAGACTACCGTCCAGACCGTGGAGGTTTCCGGTGAGTGATACCAATCAAGATAAGACCGCTCGTACGCCGCGCCTGACGATTGACCAGAGCGCCACACCGGCGAGCGAGGTCGTCGATCCCAAGGTAGAGGGCACCGAGTCGCGTGACGCGGTCGCCGACGACTTTGACGAGGCTATGGGTCTCATCAAGGGCACGGGGGCGGCTATCTGGAGCTATGCCGTTCGTCATCCCAATACCACGCTCGGCGCCGTCGCGGGCTTTGTGCTCGCGGTGCTGGTGCTCACGCTTGGCCTGTGGGACACGCTGGTTATTGCGTTCTTTGTGCTGATCGGCGCCGTGATCGGCCAGATTCGCGACGGCGAGAACGGCATCGTCAACTTCTTCGGCCGTTTGTTTAGCGGCCGCTAATATGTATTCGACTGTCGCATCCGCGGCAGGCATAAGGAGGAACCATGGCTTTTAATACGAAGGTCGATGTGGCCGATACCGAGCTCGAGGCAGACGAGACCGTCACCGCCGAGGCCGAAGGCGTGACGCTCGAGGACGAGGCGCTTGTCGAGGCCGAGTCCGAAGACGAGGTTGACGAGGATGACGAGGAGGCTGACGAGTCCGAGGACTCGCTGACCTATTCCAACGGCGTGATCGAGAAGATCGTCGCCATGGCCACTCGCGAGGTGCCGCACGTCTTGGGCATGAAGGGCAACCTCATGCACTTTGTACAGGAGCAGTTTGGTGCCGAGAACCTGACCAAGGGCGTGACGGTCGAGGTCACCGATGACAACCGCGTGGTCGTCAACATTTCCGTCATTATCGAGTATGGCGCCTACGCGCCCGCGATTTTCGACGACGTTAAGGCGCGCGTGACCGAGCGCCTCGCCGCGATGACCGGCCTTGAGGTGGCGGGCGTCAACCTGCGCATCGAGGACGTCATCACCCCCGAGGAGTACGAGCACCGCACCAGCCAGCACGAGTAACCTGCCAAAAAGGGACAGGTTTATTTTGGCAGGTTTTATCTGCGAAAACGTTAAACGGCCGACTGCGCAAGCAAAAGCGTGGCCGGCCGTTATTTGTATGCCCCCCGATGTAGGCATACCGCTCGTCTAACTAGGGGTTGCAATTGCCGCGTTCCGCGTTACCCTAATGGGCGCATTGTTTCCAAATTGTTAACGAGGGGTTGCCGTAATGGCCGACGAGCACGAAACAGAAAGCAAGGCATGGGCGATTGAGGCCGCTGCGGCAGAGGCGGCATCGCGTGCTGCCGAGGAGGTGCATCGTCCTCCCGTGGTGCCGATGGAGCGCGTGGTCGATCGCGCCGATATCGAGCGCGGCGAGCGTGCCGGCCAAAAGCGCAGCCAGGAGCCAGGCTTTCCGCGCTTTTTCGCCGAGCTCAATCTGGGCCTGATCCTTACGGCCTTTGCCATCGTCGCGTTTAAAACCCCTAATCACTTTGCTTTTGGCGGCACCTCGGGCGTGTCGGTCATTCTTTCCACGCTGTTCCCGACCCTGCCCGTCGGCGTCTTTCTGTGGATTATCAACGCGGTTCTCGTCATCTTGGGCTTTATCTTTTTGGAACGCAAGGCAATTCTGTGGAGCGTCTTCGCCTCGTTTGCGCTGTCCGCCTATGTTTCGCTGTTTGAGCTCTTTATCCCGACCGATGTCTCGATGACGGGCGATATGTGGCTCGACCTGTGCTTTGCCGTGATTCTGCCGGCCCTCGGCAGCGCCATCGTCTTCGATATTGGCGCCTCGACGGGTGGCACGGACATTCTGGCCATGATCCTCAAACGCCGCACCACGCTCGAGATTGGCCGCGCGTTGCTGCTGGTCGATATCGGCATCGTAACTATCGCGGCCTTTTTGTATGGCCCGCGCGTCGGCCTGTATTGTGTGCTCGGCCTGTTTGCCAAGACGCTTGTGGTCGACAAGGCCATCGAGAGCATTCACCTTCGTAAGGTCTGCACGATCATTTGCTCCGAACCCCTTAAGGTCGAGGAGTTCATCGTCAAGCATCTCAACCGTACGGCGACCATCAGCCGCGGCTACGGCGCCTTCTCGGGCAAGTGCGTGACGGTGATCATGAGCGTGCTGAGCCGCCGCGAGGCCGTGCAGCTGCGTCGCTATGCTCGCGAGGTCGATCCCGGTGCCTTTATCACGATCGTCGACAGCTCCGAGATCGTCGGCAAGGGCTTCCGCGGAACGAACTAGCACAGACGTATTCAACGAACCGCCTGCTGGCGCCGTGTACCTTGCAAATCGGTCATCTTTGAGTATTTGTCCTCACATTGGGTGATAATGATGCCAAAGACATCGTTTGCGATCCAGGTGATTCGCTCAAGATACGAAGGGATGATTTCGATGTTCTGTTCGCAGTGTGGCGCTCCCATGGGCGATAACGACAAGTTCTGTGGCGCGTGTGGTGCTCCTAATGCGGCGGCCGGTGCGGCTCCTCAGGGGCAGCCTCAGCAGGTCATGACGCAGCCCCCGTGGTCAACGTGCCCAAGGGCTGTGTGGCTCAGGCGTTTGAGGATATGACCAAGACTCCGGGCGTGCTGCAGCGCGTGTGCCAGATTGCCTTTTTGCCGGCGGTCATCTGCGTCGTGTCGGTGCTTGTGCTGTTCATCCCCGTTATCGGCGGTATCGCGGCTGCCATCGGCTTTTTAGCGGCCTACGTGGCAAGCGTGTGTGGCTCTGGCTTTGGCATCGAGTGGGGTCGTGATCTTTCGCTCAAGGTCGATGACGGCATGGACCGTCCACTCATGCGTTCCACGTCGTTTGGTCTCGGAGTCTTTTCGAGCGTTATTTCGGTCGTGCTCGAGGTTATCGCTGCCATTCCCGTTATCGGTGTAGTGCTTTCGCTGGTGGAGGGCGTGGTAATTGGCGCCGCGGGCTCGTATTCTTATTACGGCTCTTATGCGCTCGAGGCTGCGCTGTTCGGTTCGCTCGGCCTGCTTGTCCTGGCGCTAATTGCCTCGGCGATTCTGGGTGTCTTCTTTAAGATGTTCGCCGACATCGCCGTGATGCACTTTGCGGTGACCGGTCGCGTCGAGAGCGCGTTTTCGCTCGATAAGGTCTGGGCCGCCTTTAAGCACAACAAGACCAAGCTGTTCTGTGCTTCGTTCCTTCCCGAGTTTTTGACGGGCCTGGTCGCCAACGTTGTCACATGGATCTTGACGGTTGTCTTTGGCGCCATTGCCTCTGTCGGTATGTATAGCTACTACTATCGTCCTACGGTTATTGAGGCGCTTGTTACCGGCGGTGGCATCACACTCGTGCTGTTCCTGGTGCTGGTCGCTTTTGTCACCGTATTTCTTACGGTCTTTGGCAAGATGCTCAAGCACCGTGCCGTTGGCTATTGGGTTGCACGTTATGCAAGCGAGTGGGCCGACGAGGACAAGGACGACGTCCTGACTTTTGTATTGCCCTTCGAGAAGAAGTTCGCTCCCTCGGGTTACAGCGCTCCGGATGCTGCGCCCGCGCCCGAGCCGGCGCCTGCACCCGAGCCCGAGCCTGCGTCGGTGCCCGAGCCTGAGCCTGAGCCCGCCTCTGATTCCGAGCCCGCACCAGAGCCGGCGCCCGAGCCCGAGACCGAGCCGACGCCTGAACCTGAGCCCGAACCCGAACCCGAGTCAAGTTCCGACGAGGACCCTCAGGACGAGTAGCCCTGCCGCCTGTCATTTGGGGACGGGGTAGAAATGGCAGAAATAGCGCTTGACAAATGAGC
This sequence comes from Collinsella sp., assembly GCA_019414045.1. Lineage (GTDB taxonomy): Bacteria > Actinomycetota > Coriobacteriia > Coriobacteriales > Coriobacteriaceae > Collinsella. The sequence goes on from DXMW01000017.1 coordinate 54,787, forward strand.
GGGGCCGAACGTTGAGATAACGTTCGACCCCGCTTTGACATCGCGATGCGGCTATGACTGCGAGATAGTCGCGAATCGACTACTCGTCGTGCTTCTCCTCGCGGCGAGCGGCGGCGCGAGCTTCGTGGATGCCCTTGATTGCGGCATGGCGAGCCGTGCGGGCATCGTGGATGGCGTCACGGGCCTCGGCAGTCGTCGCCTTGGCAGAGCGCAACTTGGCTGCCAGATCGGGGTTGGTCTCGGCAACCGCAGCGATAGCGGGCCCGTCGAGCTCCTCTTGCGTGGGCTCGGCCAAAAAGTCGATGGCATACTGGGCGGCCACCATGGAACCCTTGGCCAGCACGCTCTCATCAATCTTGTAAAAGCAGGAATGTTGGGCGTACGTGGCGCTAATCTTGGGGTTGCGCGTACCTACAAAGGCGAGCACACCCGGTACGCGGCGCAGGTACTCCGAAAAATCCTCGCCCGAGAGCGTGCCGCGATAATGGCCTTGGCCGGTGGGGCCCAGACATTTAATTACAGCCTGACGGCAGCGCTCGCTCGAGGCCGCGTCGTTTTCGACCTTGTAGTTGGCGATGGTGTAGTCGGTGAGCTCTGCCTCGGCGCCCAAGGCTGCCGCAGTATGCTCCACGATGCGGCGCATAAGCTCCGGCATTTCCTCGTGGGTCGAATCTCCGTAGGTGCGCACCGTGCCGGCGAGGTAGGCCGTGCCGGCGATAACGTTGCGCGCGGTGCCGCCGTGCAGCTCGCCGACGGTGATGACAGCCGGCTCATAGGGACTGATCTCGCGCGAAACGATGGTCTGCAGGGCGTTGACGATCTCGGCGGCAACCATAACGGCGTCGTGACCGCGTTGGGGCATGGCGCCGTGGCACGAGGTGCCGCGTACGTCGATACGGAACCAGTCGGTATTGGCCATGCGCGGTCCGGGCTCGCAGCTCACGGTGCCGGCGTCGACCTCGCTCCAGATGTGCGCGGCGTAGGCGCCATCGACGCCGTCGAGCACGCCCGTGCCGATCATGAGCTTGGCGCCCTGGCCGTTTTCCTCACTGGGCTGGAAGACGATGCGGACCTCGCCGTGAATGTCGTCGGTCATATGGCGCAGAATCTGCAGCGTGCCGAGCATCATGGCGATGTGGCAGTCGTGGCCGCAGGCGTGCATGCAACCCTCGTTGACGCTGGCGAACTCCTCGCCGGTCTGCTCGGTGACGGGCAGGGCGTCGATATCCGCGCGCAGCAGGATGCGGCGGCGCGGCGTGCCGTCCTCGCGGTAGGCATCGGGCGCGGTGCCGCGAAGGGTTGCCACCAGGCCCGTCTTAAGGGGGCGCTCATAGGGGATATTCATGGCATCGAGCTGGTTGGCGATGTCAGAAGTCGTGCGCTCCTCGGCGAGGCTCAGCTCCGGGTGCTTATGGAAGTGGCGGCGCTGCTTGATGATGTAGGGTTCAAACTCGGTAGCGATATCTTGGATGGCTGCGGTGACGTCGTCAGCCGCGCGAACCTCGGTCGCCGCCATAATCTGCTGTGCCTTGGTCTTCGTCATGGTCGATTTGCTCCTTGCTGGGTTGATCGCAAAATCGTACAGGCTCTCTCCAGTATGCCACCTGCCGCTAGAGCTGGTAAAGTTGCCGTTTGCCGCTTGGGGTTTTGTTACAAGGGCGGGGGAGTACACTCGGGGGTGTTGAATTTCCTGCCAGAGATGGGGATGCCCATGCAACATATCGATCGGATTATCCGCTCCAAGAACGTCTTTACCGCGCAAGACGGCATCGATACCGCCCGCGAGCTGGCGATTGCCATCGCAGGCGACCGTATCGTCGCAGTCGGTGCGCCCGATGACGTGATTGCCGCCGCGCCTGCCGCCACGCCGGTTATCGACTACGGCGAGCAGTTTGTCTGCCCCGGTTTCCATGACGCTCATCTGCACTTCTTCCATACCTCGGTCGGCTCCTCGCCGTACATGCTCATGGATATGGGCACGTCCGAGGCTGCGCTGGTGCAGCACGCGCTCGAGTTTTCCAAGGACCTGCCCGATGACGCTTGGGTTGTGACGCAGGGCTGGCGCGACTACCGTTGGGACCCGCCCGAGCATCCTACCAAGGCGTCGCTCGATGCGGCATTCCCCGATCGTCCCTGCGTTATGTATTCGGGCGATGGACATACGCTTTGGCTCAACAGCCGCGCACTCGAGGCGCTCGGCGTCACACGCGACAGCGAGCCGCCAGCGGGCGGCAGCTACGACAAGGATGCAAACGGCGAGCTCACGGGCATTGCTCACGAGGCGGCTGCCATGCAGCTGCTACCGCGCTGCCTTGAGTGGCTGGGCGAGGATCGCATCGCAAGCGCTTACGCCGATCAAATGAGGCGGATGGCCGAGCAGGGCATCACCTCGATATGCGATATGTCGCTCATGCCCATGCCGGGTTGCGACTTTATCCGCGACGATGTCTACGACAAACTGCAGGCAGCCGGCAAGCTGGGCATCCGAGCCCATCTGTTCCCCACGCTGCTGGATGACCAGTCGCGCTTGGAAGAGCTGCAGACCCGCTACGCGAACAACGCGCTGCTCTCGGCGCCAGGCTTTAAGCAGTTCTTCGACGGCGTCTCGAGCGAACACACGGCCTATCTCACCGAGCCCTATACCAACCCGCGCTTCCCGGGCGATCAAGGTCGCCTGACGGTTCCTGCCGAGCGTATGCGCAAGCTGGTCCTCGCTGCCGCGGAGCGCGGTCACACCGTTCGCATCCACGTCATCGGTGACGGTGCGATTCATGCCGCGCTGGATATCTTTGAGGAGGCCGCCGAACTGTACGGCCTGCCCCAGCACGGTCATAACACGCTTGAGCATCTGGAGAACCTCTTGCCCGAGGACCTCGATCGTCTACGCAAGCTTAACGTCGTTGCCTCGAGCCAGCCCTGTCACATTACACTCGACCCGGGCGGCCCCGAGCGCGATCTGGGCCTGGAGCGCAGCCGCATCATGTGGCCGTTCGCAACCTATAAGCAGCGCGGCATTCGCCAAGCCTTCGGTACCGACAGCCCTATTACGCCCGTTACCAGCATGAATGTGCTCTACACGGCTATCACGCGCCAGGACCCCCGCAGCCACTGGCCCGAGGGCGGCTGGTTGCCGAGCGAGCGTATCGACGCGGCAACGGCCCTGCGCAACTACACGCTTGGCAGCGCGTACGCAGCGGGCGACGAGCAAAACCTCGGCAGCCTGGAGCCCGGCAAATACGCCGATCTGGTAGTCCTGGACCAAAACCCGCTCACCGTTGACCCCCAAGAGCTCCAGGTCACCAAAGTTCAGGCCACCTACCTGGCGGGCAACATGATTTACGAGCGCTAAGTATTCATGCCGTACCGTTAAACGCGGCTCGGGCAGCCTATTTTGGGATGGCGCTCGAGCCGCGTTTGTTTGCCGGTGGGGATTTGTTAGGAGCGTCCCCGCTCTGTTGGATTTGGGCGCGGGGTTGAGGTGCTGCTGCCCCGCGCGCTCAATTTGGACATCAGCAATGCTGCCTCTTGGTGTTTTGCATACTTCCCATTACAGATTGCATAAAAAGGCTGGGATGTTCTTCTTGATCCTGATGTACCCCCGCCCGTGCCGTGCAAAAAACGGAGTATTCAGCACCGCGAGCTCTGCCGGTGCCGCTGCGGTCGGGTGGTATTGCGGAGATCGACGTCATTTTGGGGTCCGACGTGGCGCGAGGCATGCTTGTTTGTCTCGACGAGGCCTGTCTGCCGACCCAAATCGCCGGTCGAAGGCTACCGTGGGACTAATTAGATGCGCCCGGTGCGTATGCATTTGTCCCGGCCTGCTGAAAACTCCCAAAAATGCACGGTGCTCCCCAGGGGATCCGTGCGCGCAACGAAAACCATGTCCATGTCGCTATCCGCATCGCCATTTTGCTGCACTGACTTTTCTGAATACCGGGCCCGATAACGTTGACTCAGCTCCCGTGTGGCGCCGGAGGGGCGGGATATAAGGTTTATCGCGAGTTCCGCACGAGCCGAAGGCCACTTAATGTGGCCTTCGTGCGAGCAGGACTGCCCGAGCAGGAAACCTTATATCCCGCCCCTCCGGCGCCACACGGGAGCCGCGCACAAGTTATCCCCCGGCATTCAGAAAATCTAAGTGCCAAAAAATAAGATTTTTTGACTCCGTGTTGTATAACCCGCCATTCGTGGGTACCATTCAACGCGTACGCAAACAAAAAGGGTTAATTCGCGTGGTATAACCGCGCGGCCCAAAAAGGAGGAGACAAGCATGTCGTCTTTGAAGCCGCTTGCAGATCGTGTTCTGGTCAAGCCCGACGAGGCCGAGCAGAAGACCGCTTCTGGTCTGTATATCGCCAGCAACGCTCAGGAGAAGCCGCAGCGTGGCACCATCGTTGCCGTTGGCGCCGGCAAGGTCAACGACAAGGGTGAGCGCATCCCCATGGACGTCAAGGTCGGTGACGTTGTCATCTACGGTAAGTTCGGTGGCAACGAGGTCAAGGTCGACGGCGAGAAGTATCTGCTCATGCGCGCCGATGACATCTACGCTGTCGTCGAGGCCTAGTCTCGTCAGAATCTCTGATTCGTCTTTGAACGCGCCCGCCGCATAGGACTCGGAAGCGGCGACGCGAGTCACATTTCTTTTGGAGGATTACCCACTATGGCAAAGAACATTACGTTCAACACCGATGCCCGCGCTAAGCTTGCCAAGGGCGTCAACACTCTGGCCGACGCCGTTACCGTCACCATGGGCCCCAAGGGTCGCTACGTTGCGCTGCAGCGCACGTTCGGTGCCCCGACCATCACCAACGACGGCGTTTCCGTCGCCAAGGAGATCGAGCTCGAGGACAACATCGAGAACATGGGCGCTCAGCTGGTGAAGGAGGTCGCCACCAAGACCAACGACACCGTGGGTGACGGCACCACCACCGCAACCCTGCTCGCCCAGGCCATCGTCAACGACGGCCTGCGCAACGTCGCCGCTGGCGCCAACCCGCTGGCCATCCGTCGCGGCATCGACAAGGCCGTCAACGCCGCCGTCGCCGAGATGAAGAAGCAGGCCAAGCCGGTCGAGACCAAGGAGCAGATTGCTTCTGTCGGTACCATTTCTGCCGGTGACCCTGAGGTCGGCGAGAAGATCGCCGAGGCCATGGAGGTCGTGGGCAAGGACGGCGTCATCACCGTCGAGGATTCCCAGACGTTCGACATCACCATCGACACCGTCGAGGGCATGCAGTTCGACAAGGGCTACGTCTCCGCTTACTTCGTCACGGACAACGACCGCATGGAGGCCGTGATGAAGGATCCGTACATCCTCATCACCGACCAGAAGATCTCCAGCGTTCAGGACATCATGCCCGTCCTCGAGGCTGTCCAGCGCGCTGGCCGTGGCCTGCTCATCATCGCTGAGGACATCGATGGCGAGGCCCTGCCTACCCTCGTTCTCAACAAGATCCGTGGCGCCCTCAACGTCTGCGCCGTCAAGGCCCCGGGCTACGGCGATCGCCGCAAGCGTATCCTCGAGGACATCGCCGTCCTCACCGGTGGCCAGGCTGCCCTGGACGAGCTGGGCGTGAAGGTTGCTGACATCACCGCCGATATGCTCGGTACCGCTAAGTCCGTCACCATCTCCAAGGACAACACCGTCGTCGTCGGCGGCGCTGGCTCCAAGGAGGCCATCGACGCCCGTATCGCTCAGATTAAGGGCGAGATGGAGAACACCACCTCTGACTTCGACCGTGAGAAGCTCCAGGAGCGCCTGGCCAAGCTCTCCGGTGGCGTTGCCGTCATCAAGGTCGGCGCTGCTACCGAGTCCGAGCTCAAGGAGATCAAGCATCGCGTCGAGGACGCCCTGCAGGCTACCCGCGCTGCTGTCGAGGAGGGCATCGTCGCTGGCGGCGGCGTCGCCTTCATGGACGCTGCTCCTGCGCTCGACGCTGTCGAGATCGACGACCCCGAGGAGAAGATCGGCGTCGATATCGTCAAGAAGGCTCTGACCGCTCCGGTCGCTACCATCGCCAAGAACGCTGGCTTTGAGGGCGCTGTCGTGGTCGACAAGGTTGCCGAGCTGCCCGCTGGCCAGGGTCTCAACTCTGCCAACGGCGAGTGGGGCGACATGATCGAGATGGGCGTTCTCGACCCCGTCAAGGTCAGCCGCGTCACCCTGCAGAACGCTGCTTCTGTCGCCAGCCTGATCCTCATCACCGAGGCCACCGTCTCCGATGTGCCCAAGAACACTCAACTTGAGGATGCTATCGCTGCTGCTACCGCTGGTCAGCAGGGCGGCGGTATGTACTAAGGCCGACAAGGTCTAGAACTCCCACCGGGAATCCGGGGGCGTGACGGGGTTTCTCTCCGGAACGTCCTCGGACATGCAAAGAGGCTCCGCATCGCGCTTCGCGCTGCGGAGCCTCTTTGCGTCAGTGCGGAATGTTCCGGAGAGAAACCCCGTCACGCCCCCGGATTCCCTGCGTTTACGGCCTTGAGGTCGGCGGGCGGAGAAGGACGTGGTCGATAGGGATACGTGTCCCCTTCGCTGTTTCGCGCTTTGCGCGAAAGGCGCGCTACTTTGGGATGGATGGGGAACGTGGTTGTTGCGGTGGCTTTTCCCTTTTGCTGCTTCGCGGCTTTGCCGCGAAAAGCGCAGCACTTTGGGATGGGCGGGTACGTTATTGTCGCGCTGCTCTGTCCCGGCCGCATTTCTAGAGCGTTTCCCCCGCCATAAATTACCCATGGCATACTTGCGCGAAAGCCTACTGGTGCTACACTTGCAATTGCTGTTTCAGGGCGGGGTGAAATTCCCCACTGGCGGTAAATCGGGCGGTGCCAAAGGGGCGCCGTGGTGCAGGCGAGACGCCTGCGGCCGAGCCGATGAGTCCGCGACCCGTGTGTGCGTTGGTTCGCATGCCGGCTGAACTGGTGAGATTCCAGTACCAACGGTTAGAGTCCGGATGAAAGAGGCAGGTGATCTTATGTCTGAACAGTCGCAGCATATCCATTTTGAGAACACGAATAGGTGGAGCACCAAACAGCTCGTTACCATGGCGCTGATGTGCGCCTTGGGTGCCCTGTTTATGTACGTGCAGCTGCCCATCCTTCCTTCGGCGCCGTTTTTGACGTATGACCCGTCGCTGGTGCCGGCGATGGTGTGCGGGTTTGCGTACGGTCCTAGTGCCGGCACCGCTGTTGCCGCTATGGCTATCGTTATCCATGCGCTCACCACGGGTGACTGGGTCGGTGCGCTTATGAACTTGGTTGCCACGCTGGGCTATATTCTGCCCGCGGCTATCGTTTACCAGAAGATGCACACCTATAAGGGTGCCGTGATTGGCCTGGTGCTCGGCGTCATTGCCGCTACAGCGCTGTCTATGGTCGCAAACCTTACCATTGGCGTATGGTTCTGGTATGGCTCGGTCGATGCGATCGCCCCGCTCATGATTCCTGCCGTACTGCCGTTCAACCTTATCAAGACCGTGCTTAACTCGGTATTGACGCTTGCGGTGTACAAGGCGGTTTCCAACCTCATCACGCCTAAAAAGGACCAGGTCAAAGGCCGCGCATGATTGAGTGTCGGGGCGTTTCCTTTAGTTATGACGGTGCCGCACCGGCGCTCGACGGCGTCGATCTGAACATCGAGGACGGGGAGTTTTTCTGCATCCTCGGTGGCAATGGGTCGGGCAAGTCGACGTTTGCCAAGCATCTGAATGCACTGTTGCAGCCCGATGCGGGCACGGTACGCATCAACGGCATGGATGCGTCCGACCCCGAGCTGGTCTACGACATTCGTTCGACCGCGGGCATGGTGTTCCAGAATCCCGATGATCAGCTGGTGGCAACGCTTGTCGAAGATGACGTTGCGTTCGGTCCCGAAAACCTTGGCGTGCCATCGGCGCAAATTGCGCAGCGCGTACGCGAGGCGCTGAAGGGCGTGGGCCTGGTGGGCTTTGAGCGCCACGAGACCCATGCGCTTTCGGGTGGCCAAAAGCAACGCGTGGCGCTTGCCGGCGTGCTTGCCATGGAACCGCGCGTTCTCATTTTGGACGAGGCTTCCTCGATGCTCGATCCGCGTGGACGTAAGGGCCTCATGAAGGCTTGCCGCGCGTTGCACGCTCGCGGTATGACCATCGTGATGATTACGCACTTTATGGAAGAAGCCGCCGAGGCCGATCGTGTCGCGGTGTTTCGGGCGGGGCACGTTGCCATGCTCGGTACGCCCGAGGAAATTTTGACGCGGGCGGATGAGCTTGCGCAGCTCAACCTGGATATGCCGGAGTCGTGTCGTCTGGGCATGGCGCTTCGTACGAAGGGCGTGCCTGTTCATGCGCAGGTGCGCGAGGTGGATATGGTCGCTGAGATTGCGCAGGCTTATGCCGAGCGAAGTGGGGCAGACACCGCGGGACAGTCTTCCGCATCCCAGTTGGAAATCGCTGACGGCACTGTTCCGGTAGACAACGAGGATAACGCGTCGGAGCCCGTCATCGAACTATCCCATGTTTCGTACAGTTATTCGCTCAGTCCGCGCGAGCGCCACCGCTGGCACAAGCGCTCGGCCACTGCGGGCAAATCGAACAAACAAGCCCTTTGGGGAAACGACCCCAGCAGCCCGTGGGCGCTGCGCGATGTATCGCTGACGGTGCGTCGCGGCGAGTTCCTGGGCTTGGCAGGCCATACCGGCTCGGGTAAATCGACGCTGGTCCAACATCTCAACGGTTTGATTCGCCCCCAGGAGGGATCCGTTCGCGCGCTGGGGTTCGATCTGTCAAACAAAAAAGACGCCGCTGCGGTTAAGGCCAAGGTCGGCGTGGTGTTTCAATATCCTGAGCGTCAGCTGTTTGCCGAAACCGTGGCGCAGGACGTGGCGTTTGGTCCGCATAACCTTGGCTTGCCGCAAGATGAAGTCGACCGTCGTGTCGAGTCATCGCTCTCACGCGTGGGCCTCGACCTTGCCGCGACAGGCGACAAGAGTCCCTTTGAGCTTTCGGGCGGTCAGCAACGGCGTGTGGCATTCGCCGGCGTACTCGCCATGGAGCCTGAAGTCCTGGTACTCGATGAGCCCATGGCGGGGCTCGATCCGGCTGCGCGCAGGGATTTCCTTGAGCTTATCGATCGACTCCATCGCGAGGGCCTGACCGTTGTCATGGTTTCGCACAGCATGGATGACCTGGCCAATTGCTGCGACCGCATCGTCGTGATGAACGAGGGCGCGGTGTTTGCCGAAGGCACGCCCGCTCAGGTTTTTGCGCATGCGGATGAGCTTAAATCAATCGGCTTGGGTGTTCCCGCTGCCCAGCGCATGGCGCTGGCGCTTGCGAAGGCAGGCGTGCCGCTGCGCTTTGACGGCCTCTATACGGTTGAGTCGCTGGCAGACGAGTTGGTGGACCTGCTAATCGGTCGCTCGGGCGGTCCTTCTAACGTCGCGGACATTGCTAATTCCAAGACGGTCGCGCGAGAGGAGGGCTGCTGATGGAGGCGTTTTCGTTTGGCAGTTACTATCCCGGCGATAGTGCAATCCACCGCCTGGACCCGCGAACCAAGTTGCTCTTGGGCTTTGTGTTTCTGATCACGACGCTCACGGTCAGTGGCTTCCGCGGACTGGTCCCGGTCGCAATTTTCGTTGTGCTGACCTATGCCGTGTCTCGGGTGCCGGTTCGTCGCGTTCTGTCGTCGATGGCGCCGCTGCTGGCAATCGTCGTCGTGGTCGCGGTGCTCAACTTGTTTACCGATCAGAGTGGGCGCATCCTGTGGCAGCTCGGCTTTCTGCAGATAAGCGAGGGCTCACTGCGTTCTGCCGCCTTTATGGCGTGCCGCCTGACGTTGATGATGGCCGGCATGAGCGCCATTACACTCACCACGCCGACGCTCGACCTCACCGCGGGCTTTGAGCGCCTGCTCGCGCCGTTTGCGCGTGTGGGACTTCCTGCGCACGAGCTCGGCATGATCATGGGTATCGCGCTACGCTTTATGCCGCAGTTTGCCACTGAGATGAAGCAGACGGCCGATGCACAGGCAAGCCGCGGCGCGCGCGTGACGGGCGGTCCGCTCGGCGGCGTGCGCATGCTCGGCAGTGTGGCGATTCCGCTGTTCACGGGCGTGTTCCGCCATGCCGAGATGCTGTCTGCCGCCATGGATGCACGCTGCTATCACGGCGAGCAGGGCCGCACGCGCCTGCATGCGCTTGCATTTGGCCGCGGCGACGCGTTGGCGGCGGTGGTGACGGCGTTGCTGCTCATCTGCGTCATCGTCATCAATCTTCAACTTGTTTAGGCGCGATTCGAGCGCAGGAAAGGGGCCCCTATGACCGACAACGATCGCACGGCGCAGCTCGAGCGCGCCTGTTCGTATCTTAGGCGTATTCCGGCGTGGTATCTTGCCACGATCGACGTGACGGACGGATACCAGCCGCGCGTGAGGCCGTTCTCGTTTGCCATGGTCGATGATGGCAAGCTGTGGTTTTGCACCTCGCGCGATAAGGACGTGTGGGCGGAGTTGAGCGCGAATCCCAAGTTTGAGCTCTCGGGCTGGAAGCCGGGGGAATGTTGGATCGTATTGACCGGCGAAGCCGCACTTGAGGACGACGCAGTTGCGAGCGACAAGGTGCGTCAAGCGGGTTTTAAGCACATGGTGGGCATTGGCGAGGAACACGAGAGTGCCAACGACGGCCGCCTTGCTTTCTTTTCGGTCCGCAATATTGCCGCGCGCTTCTGTGATATCGACGGCAGCGAGGAGCGCCTGGAGCTCTAGCGCGTCTCAAATTAACTACCCGTTCTGAATTAGCTAATGCCAGGAGGACACATGGACGGATTGAATACGGTGTTGGAGTATCTGACGTCAGTGCCGGCATGGTATTTGGCGACGAGCGTTGACGGACAGCCGCATGTGCGTCCGTTTTCGTTTGCGCAGATCCAGGACGGCAAGTTGTGGTTTGTAACGGCGCGCACCAAAGATGTGTGGCAGGAGCTGCTGCAAAATCAGCGCTTTGAGGCCACGAGTTGGTGGCCGGGCCATGGCTGGCTCATCTTGCGCGGGCGTGCCGGCTTGGATGACCGGGCTTTAGACAAAATGCGCGAAGCCGGGTGGAAGCATCTAGAGCGCCTGGGCGAGCACTATGAGGGGCCTAACGACCCCACGCTCGTCTTCTTTAGCGTCGAGGATCCCGAGGCTTTTATCTGCAATCACGACGAATGGGTGCCGGTCGAGCTCTAGCCAGCTGGCTCATCCTAACAACTTGGTTTTCGCATGGGCGGGCCCCGTATTGCCCGACGCCGTTAGGAGCGCCGGTCAATACGGGGCCCGCTCCATTTGTCAATTCCTTCAAGCGAATGTGTCGGGAATGTTTCAATGCATGAATATGCAAGCCATTTACGTGTTCATGCATCTTTTGGTGCTAAAGTTTCAACCCACTTCATAACGACCGCTGCGAAATGCGCATCGGTGCATAAATTGCAGACAAGGAGTCTGATATGTCTTTGAAGGTTGGAATCGTCGGCGCGGCTGGATATGCCGGAGCCGAGCTCATTCGCCTCGTGCTCGGTCATCCCGAGTTTGAACTTGTCGCCATTACGTCCAACGCCGATGCCGGCCAGCCGCTGTCTGCGGTGTATCCGAGCTTTGCTGGTGTGAGCGACCTGGTTTTCACCACGCATGACGCCCCCGAGCTCAAGAGCTGCGATGCGGTTTTTCTTGCCGTGCCGCACACGGCCGCCATGGCACAGGTGCCCGCGCTGCTTGCATCGGGCGTCTCCTGCTTTGATCTTTCGGCCGATTACCGTCTGAGCGACGCGTCTGTCTTTGAGACATGGTATGCCGCCGAGCACACGAGCCCCGAGTTGCTCAAGACCCGTGCCTTTGGCCTGCCCGAGCTATTCTGCCGGGACTTGGAGACCGCCGCATCCGACCATGCCGACGGCAAACCCGTGCTGGTCGCCTGCGCCGGTTGCTATCCCACCGCAACGAGCCTTGCTGCCGCTCCCGCCGTGCGCGCCGGCTGGGTTGCCCAGGGTGGCCCTGTGATCGTTGATGCCATCAGCGGTGTGACGGGTGCCGGCAAGTCCTGCAACGCTCGTACGCATTTTTGCAGCGCCGACGAGAATTTGGAGGCCTACGGTGTGGGCAAGCACCGCCACACGCCCGAGATTGAGCAAATCCTTGGCCTAACCGATCGCGTCGTCTTTACCCCGCATCTGGCACCGCTCAAGCGCGGCCTGCTCTCCACGGTGACGCTGCCGCTCACGCCGCAGGCTATCGATACCTTGACCCTTGAGGACGTTGTCGACTATTACAAGCAGTTCTACGCTGGTCGCACCTTCGTGCGCGTACTCGACGCCGGCCAGCAGCCCAAGACGGCTTCGGTCGTCGGCACCAACGCCGCCCAGATTGGCCTTGCGCTCAACAAGCGCGCGGGCGTGCTGGTGGCGACGGGCGCCATCGACAATCTGTGCAAGGGCGCTGCGGGCCAAGCGGTCCAGTGCGCAAATATCGTCTTTGGCTTTGACGAGCGACGAGGCTTGCCCACAGTGGCGTGCCCGGTGTAGCACATTCGATTGTTAACGATTTGGTAGGCGGGCATCGAGTGGGGCGCCACTCTTAAGCTGGTCTCATGATTACGACTGGCATGGCGCACCAACCGATGTCCGTTTTTTGTTTGACATAAGGAGTCATGAAGACGATGAATACCGAGCTGTTTGATATCAAGATTCGCGCTGCCGAGGGTGGCGTTACGGCTGCGGCTGGTTTTAAGGCTGCAGGCATCCACGCTGGGTTCCGCAAGAACCCCGAGCGTCTGGATTACGCGCTCGTCGTGCCCGATAAACCCTGTCCCGGCGCCGGCGTGTTTACCACCAATCGCTTTTGCGCGGCGCCCGTGCAGGTGAGCCGTGCCAACCTGGGCGGTGCCGACAAGGGCTACGGTATCATCGCCGGCGTTTCGGTCAACTCTGGCAATGCCAACGCCGCCACGGGTGAGACCGGCCTTGCATGCGCGCGCGAGACGTGCAGCATCGCATCGCAGGTCATCGGCTGCGAGCCCCAGCAGATTCTGGTTGCCTCCACGGGCGTGATTGGCCAGATTCTGCCGATCGACACGTTTGAGACCGCCATTCCTGCTGCCTACGAGGCGCTCTCCGCCCACGGTGGCGCCGATGCCGCTCGCGCCATCATGACGACCGACACGCACTCCAAGGAGTACGCCGTGTCCTATGTCAGCGAGGCTGCGGGTCATGCGGGCAATGTCTATACGGTAGGCGGAATGTGCAAGGGCTCGGGCATGATCATGCCCAACATGGCTACCATGATCGCGGTCATCACTACCGATGCCCCCGTCGAGCCGGCGGCACTTCATGCCCTGCTGCTCTCGACCGTCAAGCAGACCTTTAACAAGGTAACGGTCGATTCCGACACCTCGACCAACGACACCTGCATCATGCTTGCCTCCGGCGCCGCTGCCGCAGATGCCGAGCCTATCGTCGAGGGCTCCGATGCCTTCGACGAGTTGGCATTTGCCGTGCACGAGGTGTGCGAGAGCCTGGCGCGCAATATCGCCGCCGATGGTGAGGGCGCATCCAAGCTTGTTACGGTCAACGTTACCGGCGCCGTGAACGACGAGGAGGCCGATATCGCCGCCCGTGCCGTTTCCAACTCGCCGCTCGTTAAGACCTGCATCGCCGGCCACGACTGCAACTGGGGCCGTGTTGCTATGGCGCTTGGCAAGTGCGGCGTGAAGTTTAATCAGGAAGACGTTTCCATCGACATGATGGGCATGCCTGTCTGTCGCGACGGTCTGACTGTTCCCTTTGACGAGGACGAGGCTCTACGACGTTTCGAGGCGCCCGAGATCGTGATCTCGGCCGACCTGGGCGCAGGCGACGCGGCAACGACCGTGTGGACCTGCGACCTCACGCATGAGTACATCTCCATCAACGGCGACTACCGTTCCTAGATTCCGGGCACGCTGCGCATCTTGCCGCGATTGCGGACAGCGGAGCACGGCGCGATAACGATACGAAAGACGAGGCAGATTATGAAATTCGCACGCGATTGTCGTTCGAGCGAATCCAACGAAGCAACCGCGCAGCTGCTGTTCGAAGCGCTGCCGTGGATTAAGAACCTGACCGGCAAGACGGTTGTTATCAAATATGGCGGAGCCGCCATGGTTGATGAGCAGCTGCGCCGCGACGTGATGAGCGACATCGTTTTGCTCAAGATCATCGGTATGCGCCCCGTCATTGTGCATGGCGGCGGCAAGGCCATCAACGAGGCGCTGAGCCATTACGATATTCCCGTCGAGTTTAGGAACGGCCAGCGCGTGACCACGCCGGCGACTATGGATATCGTGCGCGAGGTGCTGGGCGGCAAGGTCAACCAGGAGCTGGTTGCCGCCATCAACCACCACGGCAACCTGGCCGTGGGCGTGTCGGGCAGCGATGCCGGCACGCTCATCGCCGAGCCGCTCGACCCCGAGCTCGGTCGCGTGGGCAAAGTGACGCACGTCAACACCGACTATATCGAGCGCTTACTCGATAGCGAGTACATCCCCGTCATCGCTACCGTCGCGGCGGGGGAGGACGACGGTTTCTTCAACATCAACGCCGACACCGCCGCCGGTGCCGTTGCCGCGGCGCTCCACGCGCATAAGGCGATCTTTTTGACCGATGTCGATGGCCTGTACAAGGACTTTAGCGACAAGGACTCGCTTATCTCCAACCTAACGCTCGACGAGGTTAACGAAATGCTCTACGGCGGCGAGGTCGATAAGGGCATGATTCCCAAGCTGCGTGCGGCCGTCGATGCGCTTACCGGCGGCGTATTTCGTGCCCACATCATTAACGGTACTACGCCGCATTCGCTGCTCCTGGAGTTGCTGACCGATGCCGGCGTCGGCACCGTGATCCATTCCACCGAGACGGCTTACGAGTTCGATACGCATCCGCATCCGCTTTCGACGTTTGCTGCGCGTCTGACCGAGAACCTTGACGAGGTCGAGAAGCTTCAGACGGTCTAGCTGACCCGCAGCCGCCCCATTCCTGCACCCATAGCCCCGCGCCGTCTGGCGCCCAACGAAAGGCATCCCATGTCACTTGCAGCTCAGCAATCGCTTGAATCCCATTACGTTATGCATACCTTTGGCCGCTCTCCGGTCGAGTTTGTCGAGGGTCACGGCATGAAGCTCACCGGCGACGATGGCCGTGAGTACCTCGATTTTCTTGCCGGCATCGGCGTGTGCAGCCTAGGCCATGGCGACCCGGCTGTGCTCTCGGCGCTCGAGGCACAGACCAAAAAGCTCATGCATGTCTCCAATTACTTCTACATCGAGCAGCGCGGACAGGTCGCGGCGCTGCTGTCCAAGCTTGCTAACGACGACGTAGATGGTGCGCGCGTGCTTGCCGATGCCATTGCCGCCGGCGATGAGACCACGGCAGCTGCTCTTGGTGCCCCGGCTGCGGATGAGCAGGTTTGGGAGACCTTCTTTGCCAACTCTGGCGCCGAGGCCAACGAGGGCTCGATGAAGCTCGCGCGCCTGTACGCCAAGCGTGCCGGTAATGGCGGCAACACCATCGTGTGCATGCGCGGCGGCTTCCACGGCCGTACGCTCGAGACCATTGCCGCCACCATGCAGGATTGGCTGCAGGACAGCTTCCGCCCGCTGCCGTGTGGCTTTGTGGCCTGCACGCCCAACGATGTGGACGAGCTGCGTGCGATCTTTAAGCAGCTGGGGAGCGAGATTTGTGCCGTGATGCTCGAGCCGATCCAGGGTGAGAGTGGTGTGCACCCCATGACCGAGGAGTTTATGGCGGCAGCGCGCGACCTGGCACACGAAGTGGGAGCCGTGCTTATCGCCGACGAGGTCCAGTGCGGCATCTTCCGCTCCGGCAAGCCGTTTGCATTCCAAACCTATGGCGTGGAGCCCGACATCATGAGCCTTGCCAAGGGCATTGCCGATGGCGTGCCCATGGGTGCCGTCGTGGCAAAGAAGGAGATTGCCGACGTGTTTAAGCCGGGCGACCACGGCTCGACCTTTGGCGGTAGCTGCTTGGCCGTCGCGGCGTGCGCCGCGACGCTCTCCGCGCTTGTGCGCGGCGATTATGCCGAGCATGCTGCCAAGGTGGGTGCCTATATGGAGGCAAAGCTCGCCAAGCTGCCGCACGTGACCGAGGTACGTGGTCGCGGCTTGATGCTCGGCTGTGATTTGGATGATGCCGCGGGCGACGCGCATGATGTTGTTGCCCGCGCGCTGGCCGCCGGTGCCGTGATCAACGCTACGGGTGCGCATACGCTGCGTTTCCTGCCGCCGCTCGTCTGCGAGGAAGCCGACGTGGACAGCCTGATCGAGATCCTGTCGGGCGTCTTGGGCTAACGCGGCGCAATAACTCAATTTGGACCGGGTTCCGGACTGCGGACGTGCCCTATGCGGCATGATTCAGCGGTCTGGAACCCGTTTTGCCTTAGATTTGCTAAGGCAGGGAGACCTGCTGGTCAAAAAACATCAAATATGAGTACTGTTACCGATTTGGTAGCAGCAATTTTGGACTAATAAGGCCAGATATCAAGTCGAAATGGCGATGAATGCATGATTTTGATCTAACTGTTAGTCCTTATAATGGACATATGTTGCGTAATTTAAGCAAATACTGTCTTTTTATATGTTGCAAACAAAGTAGCAGTACTCATTTTTGCCATTTTTTGACCACGGCCTTTGTGACAGACGTGCTGGCGGGTTCGAATCCCATGCACCGGGCACAAAAAAGAAAGGCCTCCATCGCTGGAGGCCTAACAATTCGGTGGTGGGCGATGAGGGATGTCCGCGTGCGGCTGGCGCCGCCCGCATCCGCTTCGTCGCTCCGCTCCTCGCGTGCTGCGCTGGAAAACGCTTCGCGTTTCCTCAGCTTCGCACCCTGTCGGGTTCGAATCCCTCTGCGATGGGTCCAAAAAAGAAAGGCCCCCATTGCTGGGAGCCTATCAAATCAGTGGTGGGCGATGAGGGATGTCGCGTGCGGCTGGCGCCGCCCGCTTCCGCTTCGGGCCTGCGGCCCTCGCGTGCTGCGCTGGAAAACGCTTCGCGTTTCCTCAGCTCCGCACCCTTGCGGGTTCGAATACCATGAAATGGGCCCAAACAAAAACGGTCCCCTTTCGAGGACCGTCTCCAAATCAGTGGTGGGCGATGAGGGATTCGAACCCCCAGCCTTGTGCGTGTAAAGCACCTGCGCTAACCGTTGCGCCAATCGCCCGTGCGGAGAGAGTATAGCAAAACAATCGCCTCATTCATCTCATATCCATTAAAGGTAACTGGCACGTGTCGCAGCGGAGCTGATTCAGTTGAGATTGCCTGAACATTCCGCCCCTCTTTACGCCCTCGGGTATACTCAAAAGCTACTGATTCGATTTGATGCCCAGCAACAGCAGAGGGGATAGTATATGTGCGGTTTTGTCGGTTTTGTCGGTGGGACGGATAACCAATCCGAGGTGCTCACCAAGATGATGGACCGCATCGTCCATCGCGGTCCCGACATGGGCGGTCAGTTTATCGACGGCCGCGTTGCCCTCGGCTTCCGCCGCTTGTCGATCCTCGACCTGACCGAGGCCGGCGCTCAGCCCATGGCCAATGAGGACGGCAGCGTCGTCATTGTCTTCAACGG
This sequence comes from Collinsella sp., assembly GCA_019414045.1. GTDB lineage: Bacteria > Actinomycetota > Coriobacteriia > Coriobacteriales > Coriobacteriaceae > Collinsella. Next base: position 72,414 of record DXMW01000017.1, read on the forward strand.
CGAGATCTACAACTTCCAAGAACTCCGTTCCGAGCTCGAGGCCAAGGGCTACAAGTTCCACTGCGGCGCCGACACCGAGAGCCTCCTGCATGGCTACGAAGAGTGGGGCGAGGCCGTTCTCGATCGCCTGCGCGGTATGTACGCCTTCGTCATCTGGGACAAAAAGAAGAACAAGCTTTTTGGCGCCCGCGACATCTTTGGCATCAAGCCGCTCTACTACTATCCCATGGCCGATGCGGGCGACGGCGCTCCGGGCGTGCTCTTTGGTTCCGAGATCAAGAGCTTCCTGGACTACCCGCACTTCCACAAGGCGGTCAACAAAAAGGCTCTGCGTCCGTACATGACGCTGCAGTATTCGGCAACCGAGGAGACCTTCTTCGAGGGTGTCTACAAGCTGCCGCCGGCGCACTACTTTACCGTCGATATCCCGACCGGCAAGATGAACATCGAGCGCTACTGGGATTGCGATTACTCTGCCGTCGAGAAGCCGTTCGAAGAGTATGTCGATGAGCTGGACGAAGTCGTGCACGAGAGCGTCGAGGCCCATCGCATCGCCGACGTCAAGGTCGCGTCGTTCCTCTCCGGTGGCGTCGACTCCAGCTACATCGCCGCTTGCCTCATGCCCGACAAGACCTTCTCGGTGGGCTTTGACTACAAGAACTTCAACGAGACCAACTACGCCAAGGAGCTTTCCGATAAGCTCGGCGTCGAAAACGTTCGCAAGATGATTACCGCCGACGAGTTCTTCGGTGCGCTCGAGGACATCCAGTATCACATGGACGAGCCACAGTCCAACCTGTCTTCCGTGCCGCTGTGGTTCTTGGCCGAGATGGCCCGCAAGGACGTCACCGTCGTGCTTTCGGGCGAAGGCGCCGACGAGCTTTTTGGCGGCTACGCCTACTACGAGGACACGGTCCCGGTGCGCAAGTACAAAAAGATGGTGCCGCTGCCCATCCGTCGCGCGCTCGGTAACCTGGCGCTGCATATGCCGTACTTCAAGGGACATAACTTCCTAGTCAAGGGTGCCGAGATCCCCGAGAAGTCGTTCCTGGGACAGGCTCTGGTATGGCCGGAGCGCGAGGTCGACGGCGTGCTCAAGCCCGAGTACAACACCGGCGACGGCGCCTTTGAGCTCGCTGCACCCATCTACGCGCGCGTGAAGGGTCAGCCCGAGCTGGTCAAGAAGCAGTACCTGGACATGAACATGTGGCTCCCGGGCGACATTCTGCTCAAGGCCGACAAGATGTGCATGGCGCACTCGCTGGAGCTGCGCGTGCCCTTCCTGGACCGCAAAGTCATGGAGTTCGCCGAGCACATTCCCGACCGCTACCGCATCAACGAGAACGGCAACAAACAGGTACTCCGCCACGCTGCCAACAAGTCGCTGCCCGATGAGTGGGCCACCCGTCCCAAGGTGGGCTTCCCGGTGCCGATTGTCTACTGGCTGCGCGAGCAAAAGTGGTACGACTATGTCAAGGAGTACTTCACCGTGCCGTGGGCAAGCGAGTTCTTCGATACCGACGAGCTCATGCACCTGCTCGATCTGCACTTTGCAGGCAAGGGCGATTTCCAGCGCAAGATCTATACGCCGCTCGTGTTCTTGGTGTGGTACAAGCGCTTCTTTATCGACGAGGACCAGCCCGCTGTTCAGGCTGCCTAGCCTCGGCTTACGAACGCCTGCGCGTAACGGCTCCTCCGGGAGCCGTTTTTGCGTGGGTGCGTTTCAGTTACTATAAAAACCGTCCCTGCCAAATGGCTGAGAAAGGTGAAAGATGCACCATTCGGATTCCGCGACCGTGACCACGGTCGATACGCTTGCCAAACTGCTCGATGTGTGCGGCGTGCTGCGCGCATCAGAGCAGGTTGACGAGCGTGCCGTGACCGGCTGCTCGTTTGATTCGCGCGCGGTCTCGGCAGGTGACGTATTCTTCTGCAAAGGTGCTGCCTTTAAGCCCGCGTTTTTGAGCATGGCGCTCGATGCGGGCGCCGTCGCATTTGTGTGTGAGGAGTCGCTGGTCGAGTCTCTGGAGCCGCTGGCGAAGGAGAGCGGTGCTGCGATGCTGGTTGTTGATAGCGTTCGCACGGCCATGGCCCTGTTGCCGCCGGAGGTCTACGACCGTCCCGACCACGACGTCAAGATCGTGGGCATCACCGGCACCAAGGGAAAGACCACGGCCGCTTTTATGCTCCAGTCGATTATCAAAGCGGCGGGCGAGTCCTGCGGCATGATCGGCTCGGTGAGTACCGACGATGGCATCGAGTGCTACGAGAGCACCAATACTACGCCTGAGGCCCCCGAGGTCTGGCGCCATATCGCCAACTGCCGCACGTCCGGTCGCCAGTCCATGGTCATGGAGGTTTCGAGCCAGGCGCTCAAGTACCAACGCGTCGAGAATCTGCCGTTTGACGTGGCGTGCTTCCTCAACATCGGCCGCGACCACATCTCGCCGATCGAACACCCCACGTTTGAGGATTATTTTGAGAGCAAACTCAGGATCTTTGACCAGGCAAAGACCGCCGTGGTGAATTTGGGCACCGAAGAGGTCGACCGTGTGCTGGAGGCAGCGTCGACGGCCGAGCGCTTGGTGACCGTTGGCGTCGAGCATCCCGAGGCAAGCCTGTGGGCGAGCGACGTACGCATGGCCGGCTTTAGCATCGAGTTCAACTTGCATGGCCTGTGTGCCGACGAGTCCGAGGCGGGGGAGAAGGTCCTGCTGGGCATCGCGGGCGACTTTAACGTGGAGAACGCGCTGGTCGCTATCGCCGCCGCGCGCGAGATCGGCATCGGTATCGAGGCTATCAAGAAGGGCCTCTCCAAACTGCGTGTGCCGGGCCGTATGGAGGTCGTGGAGTCGAAGGACGGCCGCGTGATCTGCGTCGTTGACTATGCGCACAACCAGCTTTCGTTCCGTTCGCTTTTCTCGTCGGTCAAGCGCGCGTTTCCCGCCAGCCCCGTCATTGCGCTGTTTGGCGCCGCCGGCGGCAAGGCTCAGGAGCGCCGCGAGCAATTGCCACGCGAGGCCGCACCATATTCCGACCTGATGATCTTTACGAACGAGGATCCAGCTCACGAGGACCCGATGAAGGTCTGTCGCGAGCTTGCCGAGCATGTTCCCGACGATACGCCGAACAAGATCATCCTCGACCGCGAAGCCGCCGTGCATGCGGCGTTCAAGGCGGCGCGCGAGGAGTACGTCAACCCCGATGCTCCCACCATTGTCTTGCTGCTGGCAAAGGGTGACGAGGAGCTCATGCACGTGGGCGACGAGTTCGTGCCCATCGAGAGCGACCTTTCGCTGGCCAATCGCCTGATCGATGTTACCCAGTTTGACTAATGAACCATGATGGCGGCGGCGCCCTGAGTGCGCTGTCGCCATAAGCGTGTTCCCTCAATCAAAACATGCAGTCCAAGTCCAAACCCTTCTACGTAAACGGAGTAACCATGTCCCACAACACCCTGCCGACCGTTGCCGAGCTTTCGGGCGAGATGCGCGAGCGCTTGGCCAAGGTCAAGTACGTCTTTACCGACCTGGATGCCACGATGCTCGCACCCGGCTCGTGCGTGCTGCGCGACAACGACGGCAACCCCTCGACCAAACTCGTCGAGGCCGTCGTGGCGCTCGCTCGCGCTGGTATTCAGGTGGTTCCCACCTCGGGCCGCAACCGTACCATGATCCACGAGGACGCGCGCGTGCTCGGCCTCAACTCCTACATCGGTGAGATGGGCGGCCTGGTCATGTACGACCTCAAAGCCAACGATTGGGAGTATCTGACCGGTGACATGCCTTACGACCCCGCCTGTGGCCTTACTCCGCACCAGGTGATCGAGCAGACCGGCGTGTGCGAGAAGATCCTTGCCCGCTGGCCGCACAAGATCGAGTATCACAACGACATGTCGACCGGCTACAAATACCGTGAGGTCACCGTCGGCATGCGCGGCGATGTGCCCGACGATGAGGTCCAGGCCATCCTGGACGAGGCCGGCTGCGGTCTGATCTGGGCTTGCAACGGCCATCTGACTCACCTGTCCAAGCCGACGACGCTCGAGCTCGATCGCGTCGAGGACGGTCGCGCATTCAACATCAACCCCGCGGGCCTCAACAAGGGCGTCGCCATTGCGCGCTTCTGCGAGCACCTGGGGATCGAGCGCGAGGAGACGCTCGCGCTCGGCGACTCCGAGTCCGACTTCTACATGGCCGATCACGTGGGCACGTTCTGTCTGGTCGAGAATGGCCTGACGAGCGCCGGCGCGCCCGAGTTCCTGGCTGCTTACGAGAACGCTTTCGTTACGCGCGGCAAAATTGTCGACGGTTGGGCGGCGACGGCAGAGCTGCTGGTCGCGGCGCGTTCGTAGCGCGCCGCCGCCGCACTTGGACATGTCTTTTCGAGAGAGACTGGTGAGGTAATGTCCGATATCGAGAATCCGGCAGGCGACACGCGCCCGATTGGCGTGTTCGATTCTGGTTTGGGCGGTCTGACGGTTGCGCGCGCGATTGCGACGGCGCTGCCGCACGAGTCCGTCTACTACTTTGGCGACACCAAGCGCTGTCCCTACGGCACCCGCACCGAGGATGAGGTGCGCTCGTTTGCGTTGCAGGCGGGTCGTTGGCTTTCGAAGCACGACGTCAAGATTATGGTCATCGCCTGCAACACGGCGACCGCTGCGGCCTTGCGTCTGGCCCAGCAGGTGCTCGACGTTCCCGTGATCGGCGTGATCGCGCCGGGTGCCCGTGCGGCAATCAACAGCACGCGTACGCGTCGCGTGGGCGTGCTCGCCACCAACCTCACCATTCGCTCGGGCGCCTACACGCGCGCCATTCAGGACCTGGATGCCGGCGTCGATGTATACGGCTGTCCTGCCTCGAGCTTTGTCGAGGTTGTCGAACACGAGCTCGCCTCGGGTGCACATCTGCAGGAACAGTGGCTTGAGAACGAGGACATCTTCGATACGCCTGCCGTGCGTGCGCTGGTGGGTGCCACGGTTGAGCCGCTGCGCGACCACGGTATCGATACCGTGGTGCTTGGCTGTACGCATTTTCCGCTGTTGGTGGGACCTATCCGCCATGCGCTGGGGCCTGGGGTGCGCGTCGTGAGTTCCGCCGAGGAGACCACACGCGAGCTGACCGATATCCTCACGCGCCGCGAGCAGCTGGCGGGCGACGCCGCCGAGCCGCAGCATCGTTTTGCCACGACGGCCGATAACATTGCCGAGTTTGCGGTGGCGGGCAGCTTTATCTTTGGTCAGCCGCTCAAGAGCATCGAACACATCGATATCGATGAGCTGCAATAGATGTAAGGCAGCCGCCAAAGCTTTCGCCACATCTTTTGCCGAAAGGAAATTTCTATGGAGTACATGCAGGTCAACCGCGCCAACGGTCGCGCCGCCAACGAGTTGCGCCCCGTTAAGCTCACCCGTGGTGTCATGAAGCACGCCCACGGCTCGTGTTTGGCCGAGTTCGGCGACACGCGCGTGCTGTGCGCCGCCACTATCGAGGAGGGCGTGCCGGGCTGGCGAAAGGGAGCTAAGGCCGGCTGGGTGACCGCGGAATACGCCATGCTGCCGGCGTCGACCGGCAAGCGCTGCAAGCGCGAGCACGCCAACCGCAAGGGTCGCTCCATGGAGATCGAGCGCCTCATTGGCCGCAGCCTGCGTACCGTCGTCAACATGAAGGCGCTCGGCGAGTACACCGTCACCGTCGACTGCGATGTGATTCAGGCCGATGGCGGCACGCGTACAGCGAGCATCACCGGCGCCTGGGTGGCGCTGCACGACGCCCTCGCCATGTGGGTCGAGGCGGGCAAGATCGAGCGCATCCCGCTTATCGGCCAGGTGGCTGCCATCTCCATGGGCGTTGTCGACGGCAATACGCTGCTTGACCTCGATTATTCCGAGGACAGCCATGCCGAGGTCGACATGAACCTCGTCGCCACCGACACCGGCGAGATGATCGAGCTCCAGGGCACCGGCGAGCAGGCGCCCTTTGACCGCAAACGCCTCAACGCCCTGCTCGACCTGGGCGACAAGGGTATCGCCGAGCTCATCGAGCTTCAGCGCCAAGCCATCGCCTAACCTGCCAAAAGGGACAGGTTTATTTTGGTAGGTTTTATCTGCTGAAATGCTGCGTTGAAAGGTCCGATCGCCTGAGAGGGGAGAGGTCAAGTGCCCAAACGCCCCTCACGCGGCTTGCTATAGAGACAAGGAGGCCAGTCATGGCACTTGAGAAGATTGACATCGACACCCTCGACCCGGCGGCGACCATCGTCGTGGCAACGGGCAACGCCCATAAGCTCACCGAGATCGAGGCCATTTTGGGCAAGGTCATGCCCGAGGTGCGCTTTGTGGCGCTCGGCCAGCTGGGTGATTTTGAGGATCCCGAGGAAAACGGCACGACGTTTTTGGAGAACGCCATCATCAAGGCCCAAGCCGCGGTTGAGGAGACGGGCCTTATGGCCATTGCCGACGATTCGGGCTTGGTCGTCGACGCGCTGGACGGTGATCCCGGTGTGTATAGCGCGCGCTATGCGGGCGTGCACGGCGACGATGCCGCCAACAACGCCAAGCTTCTCGTTAACCTGGAAGGCGTGGCAGATGAGGACCGCACCGCACGCTTTATGAGCGTCGTTGCGCTCATCGACACGGACGGCTTGGTCACCTATGGCGAGGGCGCTTGCGAGGGCGTTATCGCGCACGAGGGCCGCGGCGATCACGGCTTTGGCTATGACCCGCTGTTCCTGCCGGTCGACACGCCGGGCAAGACCATGGCCGAGCTGACGGCTGACGAGAAGAACGCCATCAGCCATCGTTTCCACGCGCTCGAGCATCTGTCCGCCAAGCTGACGGGCGAGGAGTAGACCGTGCGTGCGGTGGTGCAGCGCGTGCTCAACGCCGGCGTGACGGTCGACGGCGAGTGCGTGGGCCACATTGGACGCGGCTACCTGGTGCTGCTGGGTGTGGGCCATGGCGATACGCGTGCCGAGGCCGACAAGCTGTGGGGCAAGCTCCGCGGGCTGCGTATCAACGAGGACGAGAACGGCAAGACCAACTTGGCGCTTGCCGATGTCGACGGCGAGGTGCTCGTGGTGTCGCAGTTCACGCTGTTCGCCGACTGCCGCCACGGTCGCCGTCCGTCGTTTACGGATGCCGGCGCACCCGATGTTGCCAACGAGCTCTACGAGTACTTCCTGACGCTCGTTCGTCAAGATGTCGAACACGTGGCGCACGGCATTTTTGGCGCCGATATGAAAGTCGACTTGGTCAACGACGGCCCATTCACCATCGTCTTGGACACCGACAACCTTTAGGTTACGCGGTTTTACCAAACCGCGTAACAACTGGTCATGCGAGGTTGTCGTCTGGTACGTATTCGAGACCGGGCTTTTTTAGCTACTTGCGTTTGGCGGCAGCAGGGTGCTATAGTATTAGAGTTTTGTCTATCTTAGGGGTATTATCCCCTTTTTGAATTGCACCTTCTGGAGGCCCTGTTCATGGAAGAGATGGAAGTCAATCACGTCGACGACATCCACGAGAAGCTGACCGATATGGTGGGCGATCGCGTCAAGGTTAAGGCCAACATGGGCCGCACCCGCGTCGTCGAGCGCATGGGCACCATCAAGAGCGTCCACCCCGCCGTCTTTATCGTCGAGGTTGACGAGCGCCGCGGCCGCAAGTCGCGTCAGTCCTACCAGTATATCGATGTCCTCACCGGTCAGGTCGAGCTGTTCGACCCTGAGAGCGGCGAGCATATCTTTACCCCGCTCGGCAATCAGCTCGAGGAGCACTAACGGTGACCGATCGGTCCCTGATTCTTTCCGCGCCGGCAAAGATTAACTTCTACCTGGGGGTTCATACCGAGCGCGATGACCGCGGCTACCACAGGGTCGATTCCCTGATGGCAGCCGTCGGTCTTTCCGATACCGTGACGGTCACGCCGGCGCAGGCGCTGACTGTCCAGACGGTTCCGGCATCAGATTTTCCCATGCAAAAGAATACGGCGTATCGGGCTGCGGTTGCTATGGCCGAGCATTATGGTCGCGAGGCAAACATCTGCGTGACGATTGAGAAGCGCATTCCATTGTGCGCCGGCTTGGGCGGCCCCTCGACGGATGCGGCCGCGGTCATTGTCGCCTTGGCGGAGCTCTGGGGCATTGATCGCACCGACCCAGCGCTCGACGATATTGCGCGGGGCATTGGTGCTGACGTCCCGTTCTTTTTGCACGCGAGTCCTGCGTTCTACGTAGGTGGGGGAGACGTGCTGGCAACTGAGTACCCCGCGCTGCCCGCGACGCCTGTCGTACTGGTTAAGCCGCGGGAGGCGAGCGTTTCGACAATTGAAGCCTATCGACGTTTTGACGAGGCCCCGGTGCCTGCGGACAAGCTCGGCGCGATAGCTTCTGCCTTGCGTGCTGGTGATGCCGAGACGGCATATGCGCTCATCCATAACAACCTGGGTATCATTTCCGCACAGATGGAGCCGCAGATTCAAACGGTTCTCGATTGGCTGCGTAAACAGGACGGCACCGTTGCTGTAGATGTGTGCGGATCGGGTGCCTGCTCGTTTGCCATTTGCGACACCGCCGCCACGGCCGAAAGGCTTGCCGACGCTGTCCAGCAAAATGGCTGGTGGGCCTGCGCGACTGAGCTCATTCCCAACACGGTTCAAATCGACGCGCCAAAGAAATAAAAATTTCTCTAGCACGCGGCGAAAATCTTTGTTACTATAGTCGAGCTAACGGGTTGTGGCTCAGTTTGGTAGAGCACTGCGTTCGGGACGCAGGGGTCGCTGGTTCAAATCCAGTCAACCCGACCAGAGCATGAGGAGGGACCGCTTCTTGCGGTCCCTTTTTTTAGCTAGTGTTGTGATACCGCGATACCCGCGGTATACTCATTCGAGCTTGTCTCGCTGTATTGTGGAGGTCTACATGTTTGGACTGAGGGCTCCTGAGCTCATCATTATTCTCGTCGTTGTCCTGATTATCTTCGGGCCCAAGAACCTGCCGAAGCTCGGCAAGTCCCTCGGCTCTACCGTCAAGAATATCCGCGAGGGTATGGAGGGCGACGATAAGGCCGAGACCAAGCAGGCCGAGGAGGTCGTGGTCGAGCAGTCCGAGGAGGACAAGGAGATCGCTGAGCTCGAGGCCAAGCTCGCTGCTGCCAAGAAGAAGCAGGCAGAGGACAGCGACGCGGACGCAGAGTAGTCCCATCCCTTTGGGGTGAGCACCTGACCGGCTTGCCCGCAGGCTAGCCGGTCTTTTTCGTTTTGTTGACAGTTGATTGTTTGATCAGAGTTGGGGAGATATCCGTATGGACGCAAGCCAGATCGTACTGACCGCTGAGGGCCGCCAGAAGCTCGTCGAGGAGCTCGCTTGGCGTGAGGGCGATTACGCCAAGGAGATCGTCGAGGACATCAAGGAAGCCCGCGCGTTCGGCGACCTTTCGGAGAACTCCGAGTACGACGCCGCTAAGGACAAGCAGGCCCAGAACGCCGCTCGTATTGCCGAGATCCAGGCCATCCTCGCCAACGCTCAGGTTGCTGCCACCACGGGTGATCTGACCGTCTCCATCGGTTCCACCGTTTCGCTGATTGATCCCAACGGCGAGGTCATGGAAGTCACGCTCGTCGGTACCACCGAGACCAACTCGCTCGAGCACAAGATTTCCAACGAGTCTCCGGTCGGTCACGCCATCATTGGTCACGGCGAGGGCGACTCCGTCGAGGTCGTTACGCCTTCCGGCAAGACTCGCGTCTACACCATCGCCAAGATTGCACGCTAGACCACGGTCCCGCGTAAAGGTATGTTTTCGCTCCCTGGGACCGAATCCTGGGGAGCGTTTTAGTTTGAGGAGCTAACTTATGGCAGAGAACCAGAACGCCGCCGATCAGGCATCGACGCTCAACGACGAGCGCGCCACCCGCCTGGCCAAGCGCGCCGCCCTGTTCGAGGCGGGCCAGAACCCCTATCCTGAGCACTCTGAGCTTGAGGACTACGTCGCCGATATCGAGGCTAAGTACGCCGAGCTTGCCGATGGCGAGGACACCGAGGACGTCGTGAAGATCGCTGGCCGTGTGGTCGCCAAGCGCGGTCAGGGCAAGATCATGTTCATCGTCGTGCGCGATGCGACTGCCGAGATTCAGCTGTTCTGCCGCATCAACGACATGGACGAGGCTGCCTGGAGTACGCTCAAGGCCCTCGACCTGGGCGACATCCTGGGCGTGACCGGCGTGGTCGTGCGCACCCAGCGTGGCCAGCTTTCCGTTGCCCCTAAGAGCGCGACTCTGCTTGCCAAGGCCGTTCGTCCGCTGCCCGAGAAGTTCCACGGTCTTTCCGATAAGGAGACCCGCTATCGCCAGCGCTATGTCGACCTGATCGCCAACGACGACGTTCGCGAGACCTTCCGTAAGCGTTCGCAGATTCTCTCCACCTTCCGTCGCTTTATGGAGTCCGACGGCTACATGGAGGTCGAGACCCCCATCCTGCAGACCATCCAAGGCGGCGCTACTGCCAAGCCGTTCATTACCCACTTCAACGCGCTCGATCAGGAGTGCTACCTGCGTATTGCCACCGAGCTGCACCTCAAGCGCTGCATCGTCGGTGGTTTTGAGCGCGTGTTCGAGATCGGCCGCATCTTCCGTAACGAGGGCATGGACCTTACCCACAACCCCGAGTTCACCACGATGGAGGCCTACCGTGCCTTCTCCGACCTCGAGGGCATGAAGGCACTCGCCCAAGGTGTCATCAAGGCTGCCAACAAGGCCATCGGCAACCCCGAGGTCATCGAGTACCAGGGCCAGACCATCGACCTTTCTGGTGAGTGGGCCAGCCGTCCCATGACCGACATCGTCTCCGACGTGCTCGGCAAGCAGGTCACCATCGACACGCCGGTCGAGGAGCTTGCTGCCGCCGCGCGCGAGAAGGGCCTGGAGATCAAGCCCGAGTGGACTGCCGGCAAGATCATCGCCGAGATTTACGATGAGCTGGGCGAGGACACCATCGTCAACCCCACGTTCGTGTGCGATTACCCCATCGAGGTCAGCCCGCTCGCCAAGCGTTTTGAGGACGACCCGCGTTTGACCCACCGCTTTGAGCTGGTCATCGCCGGCCACGAGTACGCCAACGCATTCTCCGAGCTCAACGACCCGGTCGACCAGGCTGAGCGCTTTGCTGCCCAGATGGCCGAGAAGGCCGGCGGCGACGATGAGGCTATGGAGTATGACGAGGACTACGTGCGCGCCCTCGAGTACGGTATGCCTCCCGCGGGCGGCATTGGCATTGGTATCGACCGCGTGGTCATGCTGCTTACTAACCAGGCTTCTATCCGCGACGTCCTGCTGTTCCCGCACATGAAGCCCGAGAAGGGTTTCCAGTCCGGTGCCGCTGCCGCCAAGGCTGCCGAGGCCGGCAACGCCGCGAGCCCATTCGTTACGTCGCTTAAGCCCACGCTCGATTACTCCAAGATCGCCGTTGAGCCGCTGTTTGAGGAGTTCGTCGACTTTGATACCTTCTCCAAGAGCGATTTCCGCGCTGTGAAGGTCAAGGCATGCGAGGCCGTCAAGAAGTCCAAGAAGCTGCTGAACTTTACGCTCGACGACGGTACCGGTACCGACCGCACTATCCTCTCCGGTATTCACGCTTATTACGAGCCCGAGGACCTGGTCGGCAAGACCTTGCTCGCCATCACCAACCTGCCTCCGCGCAAGATGATGGGTATTCCCAGCTGCGGCATGCTGATCAGCGCTGTCCACGAGGAGGAGGGCGAGGAGCGTCTCAACCTGATCCAGCTCGACGCCTCCATCCCCGCCGGCGCAAAGATGTACTAACTTGTTACGCGGTTCTACGAACCGCGTAACGGCTCGACGCTGCGCGGGCCGCATTTGGACAATCTGACGTTCAACTTCAAGGGCGCGACCAAAAGGTCAGCGCCCTTTCGTTTCACGTCACCTTGTCACAAATGCGACCCGCTCGCTGACTTATGCTCAACCTGCGGCGCCATTTTTCTTGAAGGCACCTTGCTCGCTCTGGCGGGCTTTCGCTGTCCGTCCTCTATCTGCGGTGTTGCCCTGGTTGGCACTTAGGGACGTTCCTTTTCTGCCGGCACTTGGGGACAGTCCTTGTCGAGTTACTGGTAGTCATTGGGGACGTTATTAAACGACTACCCACGGCTATTGCGCACATGGCTCGCATGACAGCCGTCTCTTTTATGTTTCCTTTAGCCGTTGCTGCCTAGGATGGGGGTTAGTCGGCAGGAAGGGAGCGTCTATATGGACGACGCGAGCGAGCGTGCAATCGAAGAGGACATGCTCGATCAGTTCAATTACTTTGATGATGAGGATGAGGAGCTAATCGACCGTCGCGAGCCAGCGCCGCTTGATTCCTTTGATTTGGTCGATGAAGAGGCTGATGAGGTTGAGGGTGAATCAGTGGAGCCCCCACAGCCTTCGCGCCTTGACTCGCTGCTTTCGAGAGCTCCCATGCACCACGGCGTTCGTGCCGGCGCGCTCCATATGAAAACTGACTGGCACCAGATCGTGACGGCAGGCGATGAGCTTGCCGTCGATGCTCCGCTTACCGATAAGTCATCCATCATCTGCCGCACCGGCATGCTTATGCTGGCAAGCGGAACGGGTGCCTGGCGCGTGCGCGATACCATGAATCGTGTTGCTGCCGTACTGGGCGTCACGATTCACGTCGACCTGAGTCTTCTGTCGTTTGAGTGCACCTGCATCGAAGATGGCCACTGCTTTAACGAGGTTGTCAGCCTGCCCACAACGGGAGTCAATACCCATCGCATTTGGATGATGGAGAGTTTCCTCAAGGAAATCGAGACCTATGGTCGTCGCTTCACGGTACACGAGTATCACGAGATGCTCAGGACCGTTGAGAGCTCAAAGCCCGATTACGCTCCCTGGCAACAGGGCCTTGCGGCAGCCTGTGCTTGCGGCGCCTTCGTCTTTTTGCTCGGCGGCGGCCCTATCGAGATGGCCTGCGCATTCGTAGGCGCTGGTGTCGGTAACTTTGCTCGCTCCCATATTCTCAAGCAGGGTCTTGGCCAGTTTAGCGCGCTGACGACGGGCGTTGCGCTCGCTTGCGTTTCGTATCTGCTGGCATTGCTCGGCCTTGGCCAGGTCGTACCGGGGGCAATGTCGCACCAAGAAGGCTATATCGGCGCCATGCTCTTCGTGATTCCCGGCTTTCCCCTCATTACGGCAGGCCTCGACATCGCTAAGCTCGATATGCGAAGCGGCATTGAGCGTCTTTCGTATGCCGTGTCGATTATTGTGATGGCGACCCTTGTGGGCTGGATGGTTGCCGAGTGTGTGGGGCTGGCACCGGATGATTTTGCCCCGCTCGGCCTTTCGCCGCTTGCCCTTACGCTCCTGCGCGTGGTGATGAGCTTCGTTGGCGTATTCGGCTTCTCGGTGATGTTCAACAGCCCGGTAAAGATGGCCGCGGCAGCTGGGCTGATCGGCGCCGTGTCCAATACCTTGCGCCTTACGCTCGTCGATGCGCCGACGCTGTTTCCCTTTCTGGGCCTGAGCGTAGGTATGCCTCCCGAGGCGGCAGCGTTTATCGGCGCGCTGGTATCGGGACTGCTGGCAAGCTTGGCCGAAGTCAAGCTCACCTACCCACGTATCGCCCTCACGGTGCCATCAATTGTCATTATGGTGCCGGGCCTGTATCTGTATCGCTCGATGTACTACATGTGCACCTTCGATACGGTCAATATGCTCGGTTGGTTTGTGCGTGCAGTGCTCATCGTGGCGTTTTTGCCCGTTGGTCTGGGTGTGGCACGTACACTCACCGACCCTCGCTGGCGCCACACCAGCTAATTGGTGCAAAGAGGACAGGGTACTTTGCACCAAATGAGTTGCGGTGAAATAGAGGCTGAATTGCTGCTTAAAGGGTCAAAACAGTCCGTATTCCACCGCAACTTATGGGGTCGGGGGATTATTGGTGCCCTGCATCTTCATAAACTCAACGCTTACGAAGCGCGCGCCGTTCGTGTTAGGGTAGTTCCACCACATAAGTAGTCGCAGACGCACGTATCGCGGGCGGGCGAGATGAAGTCCCAACAGCTCCATCTCGCCCGCCCGTTTTTGTTGCGTGGTGCCGCGGCGTAACACAGAAAGGACCATGCCCTTTATGCCTATCAACAAACGAGAGAGCCTGCTGTTCACCTTTATCATGTGCTTTTGCATGGTGCTCTGGATGAGCATCTACAACGTCGCCCTGCAGCATGGGGCCATCAACGGCGAGGTTGTTGCCGCCGCGTGGCTCGGCTTCCCCGTTGCCTACGTTTTTGCCATGTGCTGCGACTGGTTTGTTGCCAGCCCCCTTGCTAAGGGCTTCGCCTTTAAATTCCTGGTCACGCCGGGCAAGAGCTCGCCGCTTGCCATGACGCTCGCCGTCAGCTCCTGCATGGTTGTTCCCATGGTTATCATCATGTCGCTGTACGGTGCCTGCGAGGGTCTGACGCACATGCCCGGCGGCATCCTTGCGAACCTGTATTCCGTGCCCGCGATCTGGATGATCAACATCCCGCATAATTTTGTGATGGCGCTGCCGTGGAACCTTTTGGTAGCCGGTCCGATTTCCCACTTCGTCTTCCGTCGCGCCTTCCCTGTGGGGACGGTTTTCGAGGAGGAGCATGTCGAGCTCTTGGAGCAGGCTATGGCTCCTGAGTGCGAGTAGCTCGCTTAGGGATCTGCTGAGCGCGGGCGACTTGCTTGGTTGGAGCCCTAAGCGTGGATAGCTCTCTCGGCGACATCGCGGGCGTGAGCGGTGCGCATGACCGGAGGGCCCGTGCTGCTCCGTTGCCCGACGTGCTAGCGCGCAGAACAATCTGTTGGTGCATTCGGCGGCTGCTGAAGCGTTTCGGCAGCCGCTTTTTATACGGAGTTTAAATACAACAGTCTGTTGTATTACGTAGAGTGGTATATCTCTAGCGGGAAAAATGCGAGAGACGGAGCATTATGGCGTTGCTAGTAGGACTGGACGTAGGGTCGACGACGACCAAAGTTTACGCGATGCACGAGGATATGACCGAGGCGTGGTGGGGATATCGCCGCCACGGGGCGTGTCAGACAGCGAGCGTGCGCGCCATGCTCGGCGAGCTCGCCGAGCGCTTTCCCCATGAGTCACTGCGCGTTGCGGTGACCGGCTCGGGTGCGCGCGATATCGCGACCGCGCTGGGCGCCTCGTACGTTCAGGAGGTGGTCGCCAACGCGCTTGCGATCAGCAGGTTCTATCCGCAGACGCGCTGCGCCATCGAGCTGGGCGGCCAAGACGCCAAGATGATCTTCTTCCGCACCAACGATAAGGGAGACATCGAGGTTGCCGACATGCGCATGAACGGCTCGTGCGCAGGCGGTACCGGTGCATTTATCGACGAGATGGCAAAGCTCATGGGGGTCGGCACCGAATCGGGCGAGTTCGAGCAGCTCGCAAGCCGGGGAACGACCGTCCACGAGGTCTCGGGCCGCTGCGGCGTGTACGCAAAGACCGATATCCAGCCGCTGCTCAACGAGGGCATTCCTACCACCGACCTGGCGCTTTCGGCGCTTCACGCGGTCGCCCGCCAAACGATCGGCGGTCTGGCCCAGGGTATCGACATCGAGCCGCCGGTAATCTTCGAGGGCGGTACGCTCGCCTACAACCCCACACTGGTCCGCGTGTTCCGGGAGCAACTGAATCTATCGGACGATCAGGTTATCGTCCCGCGCGATCCGCAGATCATGGTCGCGCGCGGTGCCGCCCTGTCGCTGACCGACATGTTCGCATCGTCCCAACCGATCGACCTTCCCGACGCTTTTGTCCGGCTGGATAAGCTCGAGACGGTCGCGCCCGCAAGCGGGGAGGGACGTCTTGCCCAGCCCTTTTTTGCCACACCTGCCGAGCAGGCGGATTTTACGGCACGCCATGGCAAAGAGACGCCGGCAAAGGGTCCGGATGCGTATGCGCCCGGAGAGACGGTGCGTGTGGCGCTCGGTATCGATTCGGGGAGCACGACGACCAAGTTCGCCCTGGTCGATGAGGCGGGTGAGCTTGTCGATTCGTTCTACGCGTCTAATAACGGCAGACCGCTCGACGTCGCCCAACAGGGTCTTGTCAGCTTGAAGAACCGCTGGGAGACAGCGGGAGTCACGCTTGCGATCGATGCCGTGGGCACCACGGGATACGGCGAGGAGCTTTTCGCGCGCGCGTTCCACGCCGACTACCATACGGTCGAGACGGTCGCGCACGCCCGCGCCGCGTGCGCATGCGTTCCCGATGCGACCTTCGTGCTCGACATCGGCGGACAGGATATGAAGGCCATCTGGCTCAACCACGGCGTGCTGACCGATATCGTCGTCAACGAGGCGTGCTCTGCGGGCTGCGGCTCGTTCCTCGAGGGTTTTGCCAAAAACCTCGGAATAGCCGTTGAGGATATCGCGACCGAGGCATTTTCGTCCAAAGCCCCCGCCGTTCTCGGCAGCCGCTGCACGGTGTTCATGAACAGCAGCGTCGTTTCCGAGCAGCGGCGCGGTAAGGGTCCGGGCGACATCATGGCCGGTCTCTGCCGTTCGATTATCGAGAACGTGTTCACCAAGGTCATTCGCGTTTCAAATCTCAACCGTCTGGGCGACAAAGTCGTTGTCCAGGGCGGCACGTTCCGAAACGACGCGGTGCTGCGCGCATTCGAGCAGTATCTGGGCAAACCCGTCACGCGTGCGCCCCACCCGGGGCTGATGGGCGCTATCGGTATCGCCCTGCTCGCGCGCGAGGAATGCCGCAAGGGCGACGCCGGCACGTCGTTTATCGGGCTCGATGCCGTGGAGCGCTTCGAGCATCGCGAGTTCGGCGGCGTTACCTGCCGTCGGTGCAACAACCGCTGCCAGCGCGCGGTCGTGGCATTTGGCGACGGCTCGCTTTACGTCACGGGCAATCGCTGCCCGCGCGGCGGCGCCATCTCATGGGATGAGCTCGTGCGCGAGGTTCCCGCGGCGGAGGAGCTGCGTCCGCAGGGTGCTTGCGAGGCACAGGCACCCGGCACGGGGCGCGACCGGACCGCGGCTGCCCCCAATCTCTTTGTCGACCGCGAGAAGCTGCTGTTCGAGTCGTACCCCACGGTTCCCGTCAGCGGGGGGCGCGATGTCACGATCGGCATTCCCCGTGTGCTCGAGTTCTGGGACACCATGCCGTTCTGGTCGACGTTCTTCAGCACGCTCGGCTTTAAGGTGCGCGTCTCGGGACGCAGCACCAAGGCGATGTACGAGCGCGGTCTGGCGCACGTCACATCCGACACCGTGTGCTTCCCGGCCAAGCTCGTCCACGGGCACATCCGCAATCTCGTCGACGCCGGCGTCGACCGCATCTTCATGCCCATCATCACGACGGTGCCCACCGAAAACACCGCCTCTACCAGCGAGTGGATGTGCGCCGTCGTAAAGGGATACCCCTACGTGATGCGCAATTCCGATAACCCGGAGGAGCGTTTCGGCGTTCCGTTCGATACGCCGCTGTTCCACTGGTACGACGAGGGCGACCGAAACCGCCAGCTCAAGGCGTGGTGCAAGGAGACCTTCGATATCGATGCCGACCTGGTTGCCAAGGCGACCGAGCAGGCGGACCGCGCGCAGGAGACGTTTGAGAACCAGCTGCAGCTGCGCGGCAGGCAGGTGCTCGAGAACGTGCGCGAGGACGGCGGCTACGCGGTGGTGATCGCTTCGCGCCCGTACCACAACGACCCGCTGGTCAACCACGGGCTGCCCAAGCTCTTCTCTGAGCGCGGCATCCCCGTGCTGACGCCCGATGCGGTGCCGGGGGTCTGCAACGTCGATCTTTCCAACAGCCGCATCGACATCGTGAACAACTACCATGCGCGCATGCTGTCGTGCGCGGTCATCGTCGCATCGACGCCCGAGCTCGAGCTCGTGCAGATGGGCAGCTTCGGCTGCGGCCACGATGCGTATCTCACCGACGAGATCGCGCGCATGATGGGCGAGATGGGCTCCAAGGTTCTGATGATGATCAAGCTCGATGAGAGCGACGTCGCCGGTCCCATGGGCATTCGCGTGCGTTCGTTTATCGAGTCGGTCAACCGTCGTCGCGCGGAGGAGCGTGCCGAGGGCGCCCGGGTGCACGCGGTCCATCCGCTCGACGACCCGTATAAGGTCAAGTACACCAAGCGCGACCGGCACGACAAGATCGCGCTGGTCCCCAACACCTCCCATGCGTTCTGCAGGCTCATGACCGCGGCGATGCGCAATCAGGGCGTGCGCGCCGAGGCCCTTGATATCGGGCGCGAGGATGCCATCCGCCTGGGCAAACGCTATGTGCACAACGACATCTGCTTCCCCGCGCAAATCGTGATCGGCGAGGCGCTCGCGGCACTCGAGAGCGGTAAGTACGACCCGCACGACGTCGCCGTGGTGACTGGCAAGTATATCGGCGACTGCCGCCTGACGCACTACATGCCCCTGCTGCGCCGCGCGCTCGACGACGCGGGATACGACTATGTCCCGGTGCTCACCAACGACGACGTCGATGCCCACAATGCGCATCCGGGCTTCAAGCTCGGCCTTGGCCCGAGCATCCAGATCGCCTACGGTCTTCCCATGATCGATACCCTCGAGGCCATGCTTAGGCGCATCCGTCCCTACGAGCTCGAGAAGGGCGCGGCGGACGCTGCGTTCGACCGCGCGCTCGATGAGGTTATCGAGGGCATGGAGCGCTCCGGGCTGAGAGGCCAGGCGACGGGCTTCAAACGCGCGCTTGCGATCATGGACGCCGTTCCGTACGACCGCTCGAACCCGCATCCGACCGTTCTCATCGTGGGCGAGTACCTGCTCAATTTCCATCTCGGCGCCAACCACGAGATCGAGCGCTACCTCGAGGACAACGGGCTCGAGGTCATCGAGGCGCGCATGACCGACGTGATCCGCAAGACCTATTTCTACAAGCATGCGCAGTCGCGCGAGTTCCACGTCGACCTGTCGCTGCCCGAAAAGGCCTGGTACGCCACGGCGGACAACCTGTTCGAGCTCGCGCACGACCGTTGCGACCGCCTGGGCGCGGCGAGCCCGCTCTACGAGCCGCCGACGCGCATGCCCGAGCTCGTGCGCGCGAGCGATAAGATCCTGCACCATACGTTCGATGCGGGCGAGGGCGTGCTGATTCCGGCGGAGATCCTCGAGCACGCCAAGCGCGGCTGCCGCAACTTCGTGATCCTGCAGCCGTTCGGGTGTCTGCCCAACCATGTCGTGGGGCGCGGGCTCATCCATGCGCTCAAGGAGCAGTATCCCACGGCGCAGTTCCTGCCGCTCGACTACGATCCCGACGTGAGCTTCGCCAACGTGGAGAACCGTCTTCAGATGCTCATCATGAACGCCAAGGCGCAGGGGTGCGGTGAGGCGCATGGCGAGACCGCGTAAGGACGCCGATGCGCCCGATGCACGCACCCGTATCATCGAGGCGTTTTGGGAGCTCATCGAGAACAACAGCATCTTCGAGCTGTCGGTTGGCGAGGTGACCCGCGCCGCCCAGTGCAATCGCGGAACGTTTTACTACTATTTTCACGATTTCGATGAACTCGTCGCCATCGCCATAGCCCAGCTGCTGCAGGATAACGAGCTCATCACCGATGCCCTCTGGCATTTTTCGAGCGAGGGCGACCTTTCGGCGTTCGACCGGCGCGACGTCCGCTGCCTGCTGCGGCGCATCGTCATCACCATGAGGGCGGGTGCCGCCGAGCAGGTCGTGCAGGGCATCCATACGATCATCATCGACCGCGTGAGAGAGATCGTCCACCCCGACGGAGAAGAGCTCAAGGCAGATTCGAGCTTTGCGGTGGGCTTTCTGGTCTCGGGCATCATGGGCTTTGTGATGGCGGTCGGCTTTGCCCGGGAGGGCGGCGAGGAGATAGACCTCGAGCAGCCGGGGGACAGCGCGTGCGCGTACCTGAGGGCGGTCGCCATGCAGACGGTGGAAACGGTCGCGCAAGTCGAGGGCGTCGATACATCCGAGCTGCTCGAACGCGTCTCCAAGGAGGCCGATGCCTATCGCGCATCGCGTGCGACGAGTCCCGACGTGGTGAAAGACGCCTAGGGTTTCTCTTGCGGGGCGCCTGTCGCGCATCGCGCGGTGAGTCCCGCGATGCGGTCATAACCTGCATTCATGTGAGCCGGGTTTATAGATATTCCTCCAGCTGTTAACATAGACAACCTGTGGGTAAAGAGACAAAAGCGCCGCCGACGGGCGGGCGTTTTGATTTCGATGAACTCATGTAAGGAAACGAGCATGTTAGATAGATTTACCGATCGAGCGCGCAAGGTCATGTCGATGGCCAAACAGGAGGCGCTCGATCTGCACTCAAATAAGGTGGGCACCGAGCACCTGCTGCTCGCACTCGCCAAGGAGGACGAGGGCATCGCTGCCGAGGCGCTGCGCTCGCTTGATATCTCCTACGACGACATCATGGACACCCTCAAGGAGGTCCAGACCACGGTTCCCGAGCCCAGCGAGGAGACCGAGGCTGCCAAGCTTGCCTTTACGCCGCTCGTCATTAGCGTGATGGAGCGCTCCTTCCGCGTGGCACGTGAGAACAACCAGACCTACGTGTCGACCGAGCACTTGCTGATTGGCATCGTCGAAGAGGGTAACGGCATGGCCATGGACATCCTCATGCGCCTGGGTGTGTCGTCCGCCTCCATCAAAAAGGCTATCGAGAAACTCACCGCCAAGGACCAGGACAAGAAACGTCCGCTCGCCGGTGCCGGCGCCGGCCGTCCCGGTGCGGGTCTGCCGTTCTTTAGCGGCTCGGATGGCTCTCAGCAAAAGGGGAGCGGCACCGACACGCTCAAGCAGTTTGCGACTAACCTCACGCAGAAGGCGCGCGACGGCGAGCTCGACCCTGTAATTGGTCGCGAAAAGGAAGTCCAGCGCATGATGGAGATCCTTTCGCGCCGCACCAAGAACAACCCGCTTATCCTGGGCGATCCCGGCGTGGGCAAGACGGCCATCGTCGAGGGCCTGGCGCAGCAGATCGCTGCCGGCAACGTGCCCGAGAACCTCATGAACCAGAACATCTGGACGCTCGACCTGCCGGGCCTCGTTGCGGGCGCCAAGTATCGCGGTGAGTTTGAGGAGCGCCTCAAGAACGTGATCCAGGAGGCCACCGAGGCTGACGACGTCATCCTGTTTATTGACGAGATGCACACCATCATCGGTGCCGGTTCTGCCGAGGGCTCCATCGACGCGAGCTCCATGCTCAAGCCCGTGCTTGCACGCGGTGCCTTCCAGATTATTGGCGCCACCACGGCCGAGGAATTCCGCAAGTACCTCACCAAAGACCCAGCCTTCGAGCGTCGCTTCCAGACTATCGATGTCGAGGAGCCGAGCGTCGAGGACACCGTCAAGATCCTGACCGCGCTTAAGCCGCGCTACGAGGAGCACCACCATGTGCGCTACACGCAGGGCGCTATCGAGGCTGCCGCGAACCTTTCCAACCGCTACATCCAGGATCGCTTCCTGCCCGATAAGGCCATCGACCTCATCGACGAGGCCGGTGCCCGCGCTCGCATCGCCGCGAATCGTGCGCCCGAGCCGGTGCGCGAGGCCGAGCATCGCATAGAGGAGCTCAAGGCCGCCTCGCAGGAGGCCACCGAGAGCGACGACATGAACAAGGCCGCCGAGATCACCGAGCAGCAGAAGGCCGCCGAGATTGAGCTCGCCGAGGCCAAGGCCGCCTGGACCGCCGAGCTCGACGCCAGCCCGCTCACCATCGACGTGAGTCAGATTGCCGACATCGTGTCCGTGACCTCTGGCGTGCCGGTTTCCTCGCTCACCGAGAGCGAGAGCCGTCGCCTGCTGCAGACCGAAAGCGTGCTCAAGACCCGCATTATCGGCCAGGACGAGGCCGTCGAGGCCGTCGCCAAGGCCGTGCGCCGCAGCCGCTCGCCGCTCAAGGACCCGCGTCGTCCCGGTGGTAGCTTTATCTTCCTTGGTCCCACCGGCACAGGCAAGACCGAGCTCGCCAAGACGCTCGCCGAGTACCTCTTTGGCAGTAAGGACGCGCTCATCAGCTTCGACATGTCGGAGTTCGGCAGCGAGTTCGAGGTCTCCAAGCTTATCGGTAGCCCTCCGGGTTACGTGGGCCACGACGAGGGCGGTCAGCTTACCAAGGCCGTTCGTCGTCACCCGTACTCGGTCGTGCTGTTCGACGAGATCGAGAAGGCGCACCCCGACATCTTCAACATTTTGTTGCAGGTGCTGGAGGAGGGTCGCCTGACTGATAGCCAGGGCAAGACGGTCGACTTCCGCAATACCGTGATCATCATGACGTCCAACGTGGGCGCCCGTGAGATCGCGCAGGATGCGAGCGTTGGCTTTGGCACCACCGGCGAGCAGGGCCTCACCTCGAGTGAGATCAAGGGCCGTGCGATGGGCGAGCTCAAGCGCCTGTTCCGCCCCGAGCTGCTCAACCGTATCGACGACATTGTGGTGTTCCAGAAGCTCTCGGGCGAGAACCTGACCAAGATCGCGCACCTGCTGGTGGACGACCTGCGTCAGCGCCTGATTGCCAACGGCATGAACATCAAGCTCACCGATGCGGCCTATGACAAGATCGTGGCCGAGGGCACCGACCTCACCAACGGTGCGCGTCCGCTGCGCCGCGCCATTCAAAAGCTCATCGAGGACCCGCTGTCCGAGGAGCTTCTGGCCGGCGAGTGGGGCGAGGGCGATACCGTCCTGTGCGACGTGGCCGATGGCAAGTTTGTCTTTAGCCACGGCACGGGCGAGATCCCGGCACCGCGTCCGGCGGGCACACTCGGTGGCGATACCGTCCCGGCGGCACCGCACACCGGCAACGCCTCGCCCGTGAGCGGCGGCGTGACCTCGGGCCCCGGCGGCATGATGCAAGCCGGTTCCGGCGCGCTGTAGGGCGTGGCGACAATTTGATACGCGCAATCGAGGCGCTCCGGAAAGGGCGCCTCGATTTGTAGAGCTGCGGAAGTTGTGACCGTTGCGCTATACGGTCCACCGTTAGCCGATGATGCGAGGGCGCTCGGCGTTTTCGACTGGTTTATGCACGCAAAGTCTGGGAATATACAAGTCGCATGTCTTACTGTCTAACCAGTTGCGCCAAGGAGGCACCATGGACTACAAGATTACCGGCTACGAGCCCGCCCAGCTGTTCCATTTCTTTGAGGAGGTCAGCGCGATCCCCCGTGGGTCTGGCAACGAGAAGGGCATCAGCGATTTCCTGGTCGCGTTTGCCAAGGAGCGCGGTCTCGATGTGTATCAGGACGAGGTCTACAACGTCATCATTCGCAAGCCCGCATCTGCCGGCGCCGAGAATGCCCCGACCGTGATGCTGCAGGGCCACATCGACATGGTGTGCGACAAGCTGGGCTCCGTTGAGCACGACTTTACGACTGATGGTATCGACCTGGTCGTCAAGGACGGCGTCCTCACCGCTAACGGTACCACTCTGGGCGCCGACAACGGTATTGCCGTCGCTCTGATGCTCACTGTTCTCGATGACGATTCGATCGTTCACCCCGCCCTCGAGTGCGTATTCACCACCGACGAGGAGACTGGCCTGGTCGGCGCCGAGACGCTCGACAAGTCCCAGATTAGCGCCCGCACCATGATTAACCTCGACTCCGAGGAAGAGGGCGTTGCCACCGTTAGCTGCGCCGGCGGCGTTGTCGTTACCTACACCTGCCCGATCGCGCGCGAGCACAAGACCGGTAGCACCCTCACGCTCGACATCTCCGGCCTGCTGGGCGGCCACTCCGGCAGCGATATCCACCTGGAGCGCGGCAACGGCAACCTCATCATGGCCCGCATCATCGACCGCCTGATGGTCGCCGGCGAGCCCGCCATCGTCAGCTTTAACGGCGGCACTAAGGACAACGCCATCAACCGTGAGTGCAAGGCTGTTCTGGTTTACGCCGACCACGCTGCCGCCGAGGCAGCGGCCGAGATCGCAAAGGGCATCATCGCCGACGTCACTGCCGAGCTCGAGGTCTTCGACCCCGGCTTTACCTGCACCGTCGAGATTGCCGACGACGCCGAGGTCGAGGCCATGGACCAGAAGTCCGCGCTTGCCCTCATCCGCGCCCTGCGTCTTGCCCCTAACGGCGTGATTCGCCGCAACGTCGCCACCGACGGCTCCGTCGAGGTTTCCTCCAACATCGGCGTGGTTGCCACCTCTGACGACCAGGTCAAAATCATGCTGTCCCCGCGCTCCTCGATCACCTCGCTGCAGAACGAGTTCAAGGACCGCCTGCAGACGCTGGCCGATGTCCTGGGCTTCGACGCCAAGTTTGAGTTCGAGTATCCCGGCTGGAGCTATGCTGAGCATTCGCCGGTCCGCGACGTCTTTGTCGAGAGCCATCGCGAGCTCTTTGGCTCCGAGCTGCGCATCGAGTCCATCCACGCCGGCCTTGAGTGCGGCCTGTTTGCCGAGGCCCTGCACGGCCTGGACGCCATCGCCGTGGGCCCGACGCTCTCCGATGTCCACACCCCGGACGAGAGCATGGAGCTCGCTTCTGCCGAGCGCTTCTACGAGCTGCTCATCGACGTCCTCAAGCGCCTCGCTGCGTAAAGGTTGCGCTAGCAGCAGTCCGAGCCACGTGCTAGCGGATTGCAAATGACATTATGAGAGGGGGCATCCGAGCTTTTGCGACGGGTGCCCCCTCTCTTTTGTTTGATAATTGCGAAATTACGGCCACCTAGTCCATTTCTGCCCTGATGAGGTCGAGGGTGCGCTGGCAGTTTTCGCGGACGGGGCCGAGCATATGCTCGCGCAGGTCCGCCATGCCGGGCAGGTCGGCGTATTCGTCCATGACCTCTTCCATGCAAACGGGCACCTCGTAGGCGAGGTCCATCATGGTCGCAAAGCAAAACTTCTCGGATAGCCCGGCATCGGTGAGCGTCGCCTCCAGCGCGGGGTCTCCCATACCGTGGTATCGGCGGATAGCACCTGGACCGATGCGCCCCACACGATTTTCGCCGCCAACGCTCATGGCAAGGCGCGCCCGGCGGCGCATGCGCTCGTATGCCAGCCCCGATGCGACATCGTACATTCGAGCCATCATGGCTGCGCCGTCGTTTCCAAGGAGCAGGGAATAGTTTTTCGCATGCGCATCCGGTGCGCCGATAATGGCGTTGAAGAACAGTATCTGCGTAAACAGATACAGGTTAAGTTGATGGTGGCTCGTATTTACGAGGAACTCTTGAATGTCGCGTGTGGTCGGGCCGCCGTCTGCCGTGTACTTTTGGGCGGGCATCACCCCAAGTGCCTGACAGAGGTCTTCTTGATGTAGGCGCCTGATCGTTCCGTCTTTGACTTTCACGCGGTCATAGCGCTCAACAATGAGGGCAGGTTCGTCCTCAAACATACGATATTCGACGTTTGCCGTTGCGATGCCGGCGCGCTGGGCGCTTTTCATGCAGACAAACTCATTGAGAGCCTCGAGTTTAAAACCGATAACGCCATTTTTGAAAATATGCGTCGTGGGCGAGGACCCCATGCATTCGCACCAGCGACCGTCCATGAGTGCGAGAGCGAACTTGCCCTGATTGCCTCCAAGTGACCAACTTTCATCTAGGCCCATCCACGATGCATTGCGGTCATCTCTGATCGACTTGAGGCGGAGAGCAATTTCGTGGTCGTCTATGGGGCGGTATTCGCCGGGGCGATGCAGGACGGCGTCGACATCTTCTTCGGCACAAAATTGCACGCCGCCCGGACAGTCGAGTCCGATACGGCTGAGTAGTGCGATGGGATTGTTGGGCCTAACGTCGAATTCCGCGGCAATCGCTTTTCGTTGGTCCTCGCTGTCGGGTAGAAGGCCAAACAGGTACGGATTCATGACCTGTTGTCCGTATGCGCGATTCGATACGGGTATGTTGGTCGATAGGGCTGGCCCGTCATAGTCATGATCGTAGGTAAAGCTGATAAGACCGTTCTCATCTTGCGTGAGCGTTCCAGCAGGCACGCCGCAAATAATGGTCCGAAGTGATGTTCTGGCCATTGGCTATTTCCCTTCGGGCTTGGTTTTGCTAGATGCGTTTGCGGCAATCGAGACTCCGAGATTGGACATGGCGAAATCGGCGAAGGCCCTGTCGTAGAGCTCGGACGTAAGGGGGGTATCTGCAAGAGCCGGAATGGTTGTGCTGCGACGGTTGCGATGATGAAGACGTTGAGCGTGATGGCGTCTGGAGGTGCTGCAAGGTTGATCAGCATGCGGGGCGTCGATTGGGTGCTCATTTTTCGTTTCGCTTATATCCCCTTGTGCTGCGAGCGCCAGTTCAAGAGCGTCGAAAATCGCCAGCAGCTTGTCGAGTCGAATGCCGGTGGCGTCTCCTAGCTCGAGCGATGCAAGCAGGCGCTCCGAAACACCGGCCTTTTTGGCGAGGGTGGCACGGGTGAGACCCTGAGTCTCGCGTGCCTGGCGCACGTAGATGCCAGCTTGGCGTGGTGTGGTGATGGGAAGGGTATCCACGGCTATCTCCTAACGTGCAGGCTTTTGCATCCTAGTATGACATGCAAAAGTCTGCATGAAAAGGCCTCATGCAAAACTCTGCATGAGGCCTTATACGGACGTTTAGTTTTGAAGGGTGTTTTACAGCACTAAAATCCCTAGGTGCTCCAGCAAAATCTTGAGGCCGATGAGGATGAGCACAACGCCGCCCACGATGGTGGCGGGCTTTTCGTAGCGCGCGCCAAAGATGCGGCCAATCGCCACGCCGGCAACGGAGAAGATGAAGGTCGTGATGCCTATGAGCGACACGGCGGGAACGATGTCGACGGAAAGCGCGGCGAACGAGATACCCACGGCCAGGGCGTCAATCGAGGTGGCGATGGCGAGGATCAGGTACTCGCCCAGGTCAATCTTTTCGGCATCCTTGCCGTCGCCTTCATCCTCGTCTTCGGTAAAGGCCTCCCACAACATTTTGCCGCCGATAAAGGCGAGCAGGATAAAGGCGATCCAATGGTCGATGGGTCCGATGATGCCCATGAATTGACTGCCGAGCGCCCATCCGATTACGGGCATGCCGGCCTGAAAGCCGCCAAAGAACAAGCCGAGCACCACGGCAACTTTAAGGTTGATCTTCTTCATGCCAAGGCCCTTGCAGATGGATACGGCAAAAGCGTCCATAGAAAGGCCGATAGCGAGCAACACAAGCTCTGCGAGTCCCATAGTCTGGCTCCCTCTCTGCGGGCGGGCCCGCGTGTACCTCTTGGGGGAGTAACAAAAAAGACCCGTGGCGTACGCGTTGCGCGCACAGCCACGAGTCTCGTTCATTAAGGCAAGCCAGGCCGCATCGGCCAGTGTGTTGACTTGCCGCGCCACCGGAGGCGAACCCGATCACGCGACTACTCCCTCATTTATGCGAATCCCGATGCTACCACATAAGCAGCTCATTTGGATTGGGGCTCTCAGCTGTGTTCGCTCATTCTGTAAGCATCGGATTTTGCGGGCGTCACAGGGGCAAACCGTGAGAAACTTATTGACGTTTATGGAGCGTATACGATGGGAGCGATGCCTTGGATAAGAACGAGCTGCAAAAACGTATGGAACAGGCTATTCGCCTGACTGCCCCCGGCCAGCCGATCCGCACCGCCCTCGACATGATCATTGCCGGTCACCTTGGCGCCCTTATCTGCGTCGGCGACACCGAAAACGTGCTCGCCGCCGGTAACGACGGCTTCCCGCTCAACATTTCGTTTACCTCGAACCGCCTGTTCGAGCTTTCCAAGATGGACGGCGCCATCGTTATCGATGGCGACCTCACCCAGATCCTGCGCGCCAACTTCCACCTCAATCCCGATCCCTCGCTCGCCACGAGCGAGACGGGCATGCGTCACCGTACTGCCGCTCGCATGTCGGTGCTCACCGATGCCATCGTGATCTCGGTTTCGGCTCGTCGTGCCGTCGTCAACGTGTACGTTCACGGCAAGAGCTACGAGATCCAGCCCGTCACCACCATCATGAGCTCGGTCAACCAGCTCGTCGCCACGCTCCAGACTACTCGTCAGTCGCTCGACCGCTCCCTGCTGCGCCTGACGGCCCTCGAGCTGGACGACTACGTTACGCTCGCCGACATTACCGGTATTTTCTCAAGCTTCGAGATCATGCAGCAAGCAAAGACCGAGCTTAAGGATTGCATCGTCAAGCTGGGCAACCAGGGCAAGCTCGTGCAGATGCAGCTCGAGCAGCTCGCCGGTTCCAGCATGGATACCGAGTACGACCTGATGATCCGCGACTACGCGAGCGATTCCTCCGAGGCTAATGCCGAGAAGATTCGTGCAGAGCTCGCTCGCATGACGCCTAAGGACCTGTCCGACCCGCAGCACGTGGCGGCAGTTCTGGGTTACGACGATCTGGACGAGGACTCCGTCATGACGCCGCTGGGCCTGCGTACGCTTTCCCGCGTGTCCGTCGTGCGTGACGGCGTGGCCGAGAAGATCGTCGACGAGTACGGCTCGCTGCAGGAGCTCATGGACGACATTAGCGAGGATCCGGAGCGCCTGGGCGACTTTGGCGTCAACAACCCTGCCATTCTTGCGGACTCGCTGTACCGCATGAAGGGCACCAAACAGGGGAACGCATAATGGCGCCCGTATGCGCCGTGGTCGTTGCCGGTGGCAGCGGCCAGCGCTTTGGAAATCCCGGCGGCAAGCAGCTCGTTAACGTGGCGGGCCGTCCGCTCATGAGCTGGTCCATCCGCGCGTTCGATCGGAGCGACAAGGTCGGCCACATCGTGGTGGTGTGTCCTGCCGAGCGCCGTGCCGAGATGCGCCGCCTGGCCATCGACCCGTTTGACTATGACACGCCCATCAGCTTTGCCGATGCCGGCGATACCCGTCAGGATTCCACTCGTGCCGGCGTGCATGCGGTTCCGGCGGGTTTCGAATATGTCGCCATCCACGATGGCGCTCGTCCGCTCATTACGACCGAGGCCATCGACCACGCTATCGACGTGCTCATGGGCGACCGCTCGCTCGACGGTGTCGTGTGCGGTCAGCCCGCGATCGACACGCTCAAGATTGTCGACGGCGATAATATCGTCGAGACGCCGCCGCGCGAGCTCTATTGGGCCGCGCAGACGCCGCAGATCTTTAGCGTCGACGCCATGAAGCGTGCTCACGCCGCTGCTATCGCCGAGGGTTTTATCGGTACCGACGATTCATCGCTGGTCGAGCGCATGGGCGGGCGCGTCCGCTGTGTCCAGAGCCCGCGCGATAACCTTAAGGTGACGGTGCCCGAGGACCTGCGTCCCGTAACCGCGATTCTACTCGGTCGCATGGCCGAGGGAGAGGACCTTCCCCATGTTCAGTAACCTGCGCATTGGCCACGGCTACGACGTCCACCGTTTGGTGGAGGGGCGTCGATGTATCATCGGCGGGGTCGACATTCCCTACGAGTGCGGCCTGCTGGGCCACTCGGATGCCGATGTGCTCGCGCACGCCTTGGCCGATGCCATTCTGGGTGCCTGCCGCGGGGGAGACATCGGCAAGCTATTCCCCGACACCGATCCCGCCTACGAGGGCGCCGATTCGATGGTACTGCTCGCTCGCGTGATGGACTATGCGCGCGAGCTGGGCTTTGAGTTTGTCGATGCCGATTGCACCATTGCCTGTCAGCAACCCAAGATCACCCCGCACCGCGATGCCATGCGCGCCAACCTTGCCCATGCCCTGGGCGTTGACGTCGAAAATGTGGGCGTCGCCGCCACCACGACCGAAAAGCTCGGTTGGGAAGGCCAAGGCGAGGGAATCGGCGCCTGGGCCGTCTGCCTGCTACAGAAAACCGTTAAGGAGTAACGAATGCGTATCTACAACAGCGCTACCCATAAAAAGGAAGAGTTCCAGCCCATCGAGTCCGGCAAGGTCCGCATGTACGTGTGCGGCCCCACGGTCTACGACAACATCCACATCGGCAATGCCCGCACGTTCATCAGCTTTGACGTGATTCGACGCTGGCTCATCGCGAGCGGCTACGAGGTCACGTTCGCCCAGAACCTCACCGATGTCGATGACAAGATCATCAAGCGCGCCAACGAGCAGGGCCGTACGGCTGCCGAGGTCGCGACGGAGTTCTCCGACAAGTTCATCGGCGTCATGCGCGCCGCCAACGTGCTCGATCCCGATGTGCGCCCCCGCGCCACCAAGGAGATCGGCCCCATGATCGCCATGATCAAGACGCTTATCGAGCAGGGCCACGCTTACGCAGCCGATAACGGCGATGTGTACTTTGCCGTGCGCAGCGATCCCAACTATGGCCAGGTCTCGGGCCGCAACATCGACGACCTGATGGTGGGTGCGCGCATCGAGGAGAACGAGGACAAGAACGACCCGCTCGACTTTGCCCTGTGGAAGGCCGCCAAGCCCGGCGAGCCCAGCTGGCCGAGCCCCTGGGGCGAGGGCCGTCCCGGTTGGCACACCGAGTGCGCCGCCATGGTACACCGCTACCTGGGCACTCCGATCGACATCCACGGCGGCGGCTCCGACCTTGCCTTCCCGCATCACGAGAACGAGTGCGCCCAGGCCACCTGCGCCTGGCACCAGGGCTTCTCCAACACCTGGATGCACACGGGCATGCTGCTGGTTGACGGCGAGAAGATGTCCAAGTCGCTCGGAAACTTCTTTACGCTGGCCGAGGTGCTCGAGCAGCACTCTGCCGCGGCCCTGCGCCTGTTGATGCTGCAGACGAGCTATCGCTCGCCGCTCGACTTCTCCTGGGAGCGCCTGGAGGGTGCCGAGAACTCACTCACGCGTATTGCCGGTACGGTCGAGAATCTGCGCTGGGCCGCGAACCATGCGACGGCCGATGCCGATGAGGTAGCATCCGAGGCGTTTGCCGCCAAGGCCGCCGAGACCCGTGCCACCTTTAAGGAGTGCATGGACGACGACTTTAACACCGCTGGTGCCATGGGTGCCGTCTTTGGCTTTGTGACCGAGTGCAACCAGTACCTGGAGCAGGCAGGCGACGCTGCCGACAAGGCCGCCGCGCTTGCCGCCGCCGACACGCTGGCCGAGCTGCTCGATACGTTTGGCGTCGAGCTTCCCGAGCCCAAGGTCGAGCTGCCGCTGGGTCTACTGGGTGTTGCCGCCGGTCTGGTTGCCTATACGGGCGACGACGTGGACGAGGCTGCTGCCAAGATTCTCGAGGCCCGCGCCGAGGCCCGTGCCGCCAAGAACTGGGATCTGGCAGATGCCATCCGCGACCAGCTCAAGGACCTGGGCCTCACCATTGAGGATACCGCCGCCGGCACCCGTATCAAATCTCTCTAATCCCCGCGGGTTTCCCAAGCACCCGACCTTGCCGTTCAAACCGTCGCTCGCGTACTCAAGTACGCGTCGCTCCTCTTTCACGGCAATCTCGGGCACTTGGAAAACCCGTACCGACCGCTTGAGCTATTCGTCTTAAGCGGTCGCTTCTTTTGTCCTGTTTGAAAAGTATTTAAAGGAGGCCGCTTTATGGCCGACAATCGCAAGCGTGCATCGCGTGGAGGCAAGCAGACTGCTTCTGGCTCGCGTCCGATTCGCCGCAACGACCGCGCTGCCACTCCCAAGGGCCAGCGCGAGCGCTCCCAAGCCCAGGCTGCGCGTCCGCAGCGAGATCGCAACCGCGACAACTTTCAGGTCCCCAAGGGTGAGTTTATCGAAGGGCGTCGTGCTGCCGCCGAGGCGCTGCGCACCGGTTTTCCCATCAAGTGCGCGCTCATTGCCGAGGGCGGGGAGCGCGATGCCGCCCTGTCGCGTCTGGTCGATGACCTCAACGCCGCGGGCGTCCGCATTAAGTATGTGCCGCGCGCGCAGCTCGACGCACTGTCGAGCCATGGCGCTCACCAGGGCATCGCGCTCGAGGTTGGCAACTTCCCCTATGCCGATGTCGTCGATATTCTCGACCGCGCAGGCGAGGGCCCGGCACTTGTCGTGGTGCTCGACCATGTGACTGACGACGGCAACTTTGGTGCCATCGTGCGCTCCGCCGAGGTTGTGGGCGCGGCCGGCGTCATCATCGCCAACAAGCGCGCCGCCGGCGTGACCGTGGGCAGCTACAAGACTTCAGCCGGCGCCGTCATGCATCTGCCTATCGCGCAGGTGCCCAACATCGCCCGTGCGCTCGACGATCTTAAGGCCGCTGGCTTTTGGGTGGGCGGTGCCTCCGAGCATGCCGAAGGCAGTTGCTGGGATGCTCCCTTCGAGGGCCGCGTGGCGCTCGTCATGGGCTCCGAGGGCGACGGCATCTCGCGCCTGGTGCTCGAGAAATGCGACTTTTTGACCAAGCTTCCCCAGCGCGGCATGACCGAGAGCCTCAATGTTGCCCAGGCGACCACGGCGCTGTGCTTTGAGTGGCTGCGCCGCAACGCCGGCGAGCTCATGGGGGAGGAGTAGCGCATGTCCAAAAAGAACCGTGCCAAGTCCAAGGCCAAGCGCTTTGGCGAGGGCTCGGCCAAGCCGATTGTTTCGGCCGCGACCTACGGCGTGGGCGGCAATGCGTTTGCGCAGGCCATCG
The DNA here is from genome assembly GCA_019414045.1 of Collinsella sp. Taxonomy (GTDB): domain Bacteria; phylum Actinomycetota; class Coriobacteriia; order Coriobacteriales; family Coriobacteriaceae; genus Collinsella. The sequence goes on from DXMW01000017.1 coordinate 104,930, forward strand.
CCGACCCGGTCTCGACGGTGCACTCCAACAAGCCCGAGCTGCTGGTGGTCGACGGTTACAACGTGATTCACTGCACGCCGCGCTACGAAAAGCTCGTCTACGACCATTCCGACGATCCGTATTCCAGCGACGTCCACGATATGGCGCGAACTGCACTCATCAACGACGTCGCCGCGTTTGCCCAGGGCCGCTACGAGGCCGTGATCGTGTTTGACGGCGCGGGCAACATCTCCAGCGAGCGCCCCAACCTGCCGGCCCGCGGCGTGCGCATCGAGTTCTCGCCGACGGGTGTTTCAGCCGATACCGTGGTGCAAAAGCTCTGCATCGAGGCGCGCGAGGAAGGCCGCGCATGCTCTGTGGTATCGAGCGACGGCACGATCCAGGCCGTCGTCATGGGCAAGGGTGTCACGCGCATCTCGAGCCGTATGCTGGTGGACGAGATCAAACAGATCGATAACGACGTTCACGAGGCAGAGGAAGCTCCGCAGATCAAGATGACTCTGGGCAGTCGCCTGAGCCCCGATGCCCTGGCCAAGCTCAAGGCCCTGCGCGGGAGGTAGGGAAGTTGGCGGGGCAATGCTGCCTCGCTAACTCCATTCAGCGATGTCGATCATTCTTTCGAGGCGCCACGTTAGCGCCTTTTTTAGATATGGCAGCCTTGCCGTGAGCGCGTCGTTTCTGGAAAGAATCTCGATCGCCTCGTCAACGAAGCCTTCGAGTTTGTCGCCGTCAAACCAGCCCATGTCCTCGACGAGCAACATTTGTTTGGCGGGGCTTGAATGAAATTGTGCGCTGGTAAAACTGTGCTCTCCCGCCCTAAGCTCCTCTAGTGATATGTTGCACCAGAGCGATGAGCCCGAATCGAAGATGGGGGCAGGTCTGCAAGCTTGCGTGTTTACGTTTCGCACGAGGCCGAAGTTGCGCCAATGACGATCGTAGTTGGCAATGATGTCGTCACATACGATCATGCGGTCAAGGGCATCCTTGACGCCTGTCACCCCGAGCTCCTCGCAGTTTGCTACATATCGCTCGTAGTCGGTTAGCCGTTCATCTGCGTTTGCGTGCTGGTTTACATAGAACGCAGGGACATACTCTTCTTCATCAGTTAAGAAGACATCGCATGTGCTCAGGGCGGAAGTGCCCGTGCCCTCGAGCGAGTAAGGCACATAATCGCAGGCGTTTAGGATGCGACGGTGGAGCGCGGTCGCCACCAGCTCGTTATAAGGTTCCTGGTCCAGGTGCGCTCCTGCCTTATGCAGAATTCGACGTTCGCCCTCGCACGTCCAGTACTTTTGAAGATTGCCGTCCGAGGTGTTATCGGGCTTTGCGGCAGCCGCTTTTCCCTCTGGGGCAAAGGGTGCAATGGACAGCGAGACGTCATCAAAGGCGTTATTGAAGAAGTTGATATCCTCCCAGGTGAGACCGGAACCTTGGGGCCTAATCCAATACTGGTCGGATAAGGAGAGGCCGAGATTTCGCTGGACGAGTTCATCGGGAACATCGACTGCGGCTTCTGCAAGCAGGGAGGCTAGCCCAATGCGTGCGAGCGGGATACCGCGGCCGCGCCACCAGATGCGGAAGGAGTCTAGCGATATGGGGCTATTAGGGCCAAATACTCCAATAGGGGCGTGGGCGTAATCGATGTCGGCACCGATGTGGGTAAAGTCTTTTCGCGATGTGCTGTAGACCAGCTGAGCGACTTCGTACGTGCGGTTCATGAGGGTGAACGCGATCTCGCTCTTACCGTGGCCGCGGCGGGGACGTCCCCCCGTTTTGGTCACAGAGCGGAGTCGCGTGTCGACGCTGTCTTTGTCGATGAGCCATACACCAGAAGCCTTGCGGGCCTCAAGTGCTCCGTTTTTTATGAGCTCCTGCACCCTGCGCGGAGTGATGCCGAGCAGCTCGGCGGCTTCTTTGGTAGTAAGCATCGCGAAACCCTTCGCCAGAACGAATAGTTCTATATATAGTAATTGTAATTAAAACTATTCGTTCTGGCGAATAGTTTTGAGATGTGGTCGGGTGAAGGGCCTGTTGCGCCTCGTCGGCAATTCCTTTATTCTTAATTGGCTTCGCGCGAAAGCGCCAAGTGTGCCAGTGTGGCGCAACGGTAGCGCAACTGATTTGTAATCAGTGGGTTGCAGGTTCGATTCCTGTCACTGGCTCCATGAGAGTTTCGGGCTCTGTCTCTATATGGGACAGGGCCCGTTTCTATTTAGGTGGTGCGCCATCGGGTTAGCGCCCATCCCGTTTTTGGTTTGTCTCGTCCTCCAGTTTGTCTAAATCTGTAACACCAAGACCGATATTTGGCATCTAACTGTTACAGATTGAGATGAAACTTAGGGTGTTTTAGGAATATCTTGATCTGTAACATGTAGAAGCGGAATAGGCCTCTTGCTGTTACAGATCGAGACAAGGGCGGGTGCGGACCTGGATGTCCTGCTCGAGCGTGGATTTCTGGACACGCGAGCGAAGAAAATCTCCCGACCGGAGAACGAGCGTGGATAATTAACTTGGATAGGGAGCTAAGGTAAACACCGATTGTCTATCGACGGCTTTAGAAACAACGACCCCGATTTCATTGTGGAATCGGGGTCGTTTGTGCCTCAGGAATCCGAATGGATTAATCGAGCTCCTAAGGGACTTCTTGGGTTCTTGCTAATGGTCTGCCGAGGATGTCCCCAATGCAAACAGCGGGCATCTACTCAATATAGCTGGGGTTCTTCTTGATGATTACGCGTGCAGCGATGAAAGAGACGACGATGGCGATGATGGCGACAACGCATGCCAGCACGAAGTTGCCCATGGACCCATCGGGAGCGATAAAGATGAGTGCCGAAAGAAGGCCGGGGCATGCTCCCGCAACATACTCTTTCAGAACAAAGATGCCTGCAGGGAGTCCAGCGCAGAGCGCGCCGATTGCCGTGCCGACAAGCAGGCGGGGACGCTCGATGAGGCAACCGTAGAACGCGGGCTCGGTTACGCCACAGAGTGCGGTAACGGCAACCGTGGTGACCATACCCTTCTTCTCCTTGTTTCCCTTCATGGCAGTTGCCAGGGCGAGGCTCGTGCCGCCAATGCAGAGGTTCGAGATGAATCCAAAGATAATGGGTGCCCAACCGAGCTGCGCCAGGCTCGTAACTTCGATTGCGATGTAAGCCTTATCGAGACCGAGCATGACGAAATAGGGGTTAAGGGCTGCCAGGATCGGAGTAGCGATAAATGCCACGTTGTCCATAAGCCACGTGACGGCATCACTCAGCGCGTAGCCCATCATGCTGCCGGCGGGGCCAAGGATAATCAGCTCGACGGGCACGACGATGATCATGGTGAGCAGCGGCTTCAAGAACAGTTTGGTAACGTCGGGAATGATCTTCTGAAGGCTGCGGTCGACAAAGTACATGAACACAACGCCCAGTACGATGGGCACTACCGTACTCGAATAGTCGTTCGTCGGGATGGGGATACCAAGAAAGTCGAGACCCTCGGCACCGCTAATGGACGAGCTGATCATGATCGCGCCCAGCAATGCGCCCATGATGGGCTGCATCTTCATGACGGCTGCGAGCTGATAACCAAGATAAACGGGCAAGAAGCTAAACGAAGCGCTAAAGATCGCCAACAGGACCTGGGCGGTTCCGCTATCGGTGCTTAATCCGCAATAATTGACCAGGAGATTCTTGATCGAAAGAATGAGTCCGCCAACGATGAGCGCCGGGACGATGGGCATGAATACCTGTGCAGAGACGTTCCCGAATTTCTCAATCAAGCCCATGGCGGTGTTACCGCTTTTAATGCCTTCTGCAAGGTCTTTGGCGGTTTGGGCATCGTCGGCAACCGTGCCACCGCCGACTTCGATTCCCGCGAAGTCGAGGAAGTCGTTGTAAGCCTCGGTGACGTTTGGGCCGATGATCACCTGAAGCTGGCCACCGCTGACTACTGCCCCGAGCGCCTGATCGGCCGATTTGGCGAGCTGGAGATCGATGATCGAGGTGTCTCGTGCGTCGATGCGAAGGCGTGTCGCACAATGAGTTACCGATGTAATGTTCTCTTTGCCGCCAACAGCCTTTAGGACTGTTTCGGACATTGCCTGATATTTCATCTCTTTCTCCTAACCTTCCTGCTCCTGATACTTCGAGATAAGGTCTCGGTACCAATACCAGCTCTTTTTGGGGGTGCGCTCCAGATTGTTCTCGAAGTCGATATGGACAAGTCCGTATCGTTTTTCGTAGCCGTTGATCCAGCTATACAGATCCATCGTCGACCAGAGGTAGTAACCCTCAACGCGCGCGCCGTCGCGCTTAGCCCTCATCATGTGCTCGATGAACTGGCCCAGAAGCTCGATGCGGTCATCATCGTGGATCATTCCGTCTGTGTCTGGTTGCTCATAGGCGCCATGTCCGTTTTCCGTAATAAAGATGCGGGGCGCGTCATAGCGCTCGTGGACATCCATGATGGTTGAATACATGCAACTTGGGAGTATTTCGCGGCCCCATTTATTGCGGGGAACATTGCTGTCGCGGGCGCTTTCAAACAAGGGCGCAATGCATTTTCCTTCGACCTTTTTGCTCGAACCGCCCTTATTGTTCGCCGAAACGGCAAGCTCTCCACCGTGCCAGTCGGTTACATACTCTCGGCAATACACGTTGAGTCCAATAAAATCGACTTTACCGTCTCTGAATTCTTCTACGTCATTTGGGGATCGATAGAGCGAGACGCCAAGTTTTTCAAGGATTTCGTCCATTTCTGGCGGCAGTTGACCCTGAAGTGCTGGTGCCAGAATCATGCGATTGGCGAAAAAGTCTGCGTATCGAAATACGTCATCGGGGTGCTCGGTTGCCGGGTCGAGTTCGACAACGCCGCCATCGTGGACGGCGCCGATGATGCCGTCGTAGCCCATTTGACGATATGCTCGGACTGCGAGTGCGCTTGCGCGCATCAGGTTGTACTGAAACTGCATGTACGACTGAACGTCGAGCGATCGATTGGGGGGATAGTTGCCCAACATGTTTACGCAGTAGCTGTAGAAATGCGGCTCGTTAACGGTAGCCCAGATTTTGACGCGGTCTCCAAAGCGCTCAAAGCAAATCTTGGCGTATTTGCAGAACCACTCTGCCATATCGTTGTTCAGCCATCCGCCTTTGCAAGCAAGCGTGAATGGCAGATCGTAATGGAACAGCGTAACGTTGGGCTCTATGCCATTTTCGAGGCAGCAATCAATGACCCGATTATAAAAATCGATACCCTTTTCATTCACTTCGCCGATACCCGTGGGGATGATTCGACTCCATGAAAGAGAGAAGCGATAGGTGTTTTGTCCGCCTTCTTTCATCATGCGGATATCTTCTTCATAGCGATGGTAGAAGTCGCAAGATACATCACCGTCAACATGGTTGATGTTCTTATTGCTTGTGTGGTTAAAGAAATCCCACTCGCCAAGGCCTTTGCCGTCTTCGTTCCAGGCACCCTCGCACTGATAAGACGCCGTGGCGGAACCCCAGAGAAACGGGATGTTGTTCACGTTGCCCATGAATCCCCTTTCCATCATTCAACACGGTGGATACGTGTGGCGGAATTACGATTAAGATGACGTCAACTGATTTGAATCATAGGAGAACGACCAAAGCTGTTTGATTCAATAAATGAACTATGATTTCGAGGAGAGCGGAAAGAGGGATCACGTGAATATCAATGACTTCGATGTGCTCAATCGCATTAGCTCCATCATCAACAGCGAGTTTGGGTCAAACGATGCCGCCATCGCTCGATATCTCATCGCTCACATTAGGCGTTCGAGCGAAATCAATGTTGCCGCAATAACCCGCGATGCATTCGTGACCCGTTCCGCTGTTCGTCGTTTCTGCAATCGATTGGGCTACCAGTCTCTTAGCGATTTGAAAGAATCATTTACTCAGTCAGTCTTTCCAAGCGACTTAAGCCATCGAGAGGAGGAATTTGGCTACGAGGAATACAGGGCAGAGCTCGACGTTCGCATGATCGAGATGTTCGCTGAGGTTGAAAGCGGCGTGTCCGATATCGCTATTAAGCATCTTGTCGACGAAATTGATGGCCATAAAAACGTTGAAATCTGGTGCACCAATAATGTGAGCGCCAATCTCGTACGATTTCAGCAGGAAATGTTTTATGCGGGCAAGATAGTTCGCATAGTTGCTGGGGCTAACGTCGCGGAATTGAAAAACATGGGAGACGCTTCGCAGTCATTGATAATTCTCGTATCGGTCTCCGGGCTATTTGCGTCACAGGCGCGTGAGTATCTTGATTGCCGTTCGGGCAGGAAGATTCTAATTACTGCGTTTAGCAACGATGACAAATCGAGGTCTTTTGACCGTGTATATCGTCTTGGTAATGCGGGAAACGGAATTGACCGACTCGGCGTTTATTCGAAATACGCCATGACTTATTTTTTCGACTTGCTATCGTCGTGTTACTTGAGTTGCTACCCCTGCACCAAGGGGGAGCCGCTCTATGGGTCTACTTTGGCCTGGCCCGAGTAGTTGCGGCTTTACAGTTCTCTCGCCTGGAGAATGAACGTGGATAATCTGCCACTTTGGCCTTAGAGCCGCGCTAAAAGTGGGAGATAATCCACGCTCGATCGTGGCGTGGAAGCCCGATCTCGACCTATATATAGGTGCAAATAAGCCGGTATCGAAGTTCGATACTGAAGGTGTACTCCACTACACCAAAGTGTTACCTCGGGAAACGTCACCTCAGTATCCAAAACCACCGTCCTTCATATCCAAACTCAACAAAACCGCAGGTCACAGCTATATAGATACGCCCGGCACCGTGTATCTAGAGGTTTTCGTTGACAGCCCCCAAGGTCGCATCGTATTATCTTTTTTGTTCGCGGGGGCGGCGGTCCAAAAGACCAAAGGACCTGCGGATACTTGAACGATTGGGAGTTTGCCCGAGTGGTTAATGGGGACGGGCTGTAAACCCGTTGGCTCTGCCTACATAGGTTCGAATCCTATAGCTCCCACCCGTCAAGTGCCTGTATAGCTCAGTCGGTAGAGCACTTCGTTGGTAACGAAGAGGTCACCAGTTCAAGTCTGGTTGCAGGCTCCATCCGGCGGTGTAGCTCAGTTGGTTAGAGCACACGGTTCATACCCGTGGCGTCACTGGTTCGAATCCAGTCACCGCTACCATAGGTAACACGGTGGCTTCTCAATAGTATGTTGAGAGGCCACTATGGTATAAAGGCAAAGTCCCGTCCGGGGACGACCTGTTTAGAGGAGGGCTTTATGGCCAAAGAGAAGTTTGAGCGCACTAAGCCGCATGTTAACATCGGCACCATTGGTCACGTCGACCACGGCAAGACCACGCTGACCGCTGCCATCACCAAGGTTCTCTCCGAGACCGAGGGCTGCAAGGCTGACTTCACTGCGTTCGAGAACATCGACAAGGCTCCGGAGGAGCGCGAGCGCGGCATCACGATCTCCGTCTCCCACGTTGAGTACGAGACCGCTGCCCGTCACTACGCTCACGTTGACTGCCCGGGCCACGCTGACTACGTCAAGAACATGATCTCCGGTGCTGCTCAGATGGACGGCGCTATCCTGGTCATCGCCGCTACCGACGGCCCCATGGCTCAGACCCGCGAGCACATCCTGCTCGCCCGTCAGGTCGGCGTTCCCTACATCGTCGTCTTCCTGAACAAGTGCGACATGGTCGACGATGACGAGCTCATCGACCTCGTCGAGATGGAGACCCGTGAGCTCCTCTCCGAGTACGATTTCCCCGGCGACGACATCCCCGTCATCCGTGGCTCCGCTCTGGGCGCTCTCGAGGGCGACGCCAAGTGGATGGACGCCATTCGCGAGCTCATGAAGGCCGTCGACGAGTACATCCCGACGCCTGCTCGTAACAACGACCTCCCGTTCCTGATGGCCGTTGAGGACGTTATGACCATCTCCGGCCGTGGTACCGTTGCTACTGGCCGTGTCGAGCGCGGTGAGCTCAAGCTCAACGAGCCCGTCGAGATCGTCGGCATCAAGGATACCCAGAACACCGTCGTTACCGGTATCGAGATGTTCCGTAAGTCCATGGACTTCTGCGAGGCTGGCGACAACGTCGGTCTGCTGCTCCGCGGCATCAAGCGTGAGGACATCGAGCGCGGCCAGGTTCTCTGCAAGCCCGGTTCGGTTACCCCGCACACCAAGTTCACCGGCGAGATCTACGTTCTGACCAAGGAGGAGGGCGGCCGTCACACCCCGTTCTTCGATGGTTATCGTCCTCAGTTCTACTTCCGTACCACCGACGTTACCGGTACGGTCAAGCTCCCCGAGGGCACCGAGATGGCTATGCCTGGTGACCACATCACCATCGAGGGCGACCTCATCCACCCGATCGCCATGGAGGAGGGCCTGCGCTTCGCTATCCGCGAGGGTGGCCACACCGTCGGTTCGGGCATCGTCTCCACGATCATTGAGTAAATTAGCTCTTTGATATAGCTGACTTAGAGAACCCGGCACTTATAGGGGTGCCGGGTTCTTTTCTGCAATGGATATTGAGCCGTTGCTGGTGTCGAGAGGATCGATAATGGTCCTGGATGCACCGTCGATTAGATCTCGATGGCTTCATTGATGTGTTCCAAATATGAATGGATCCACCGAGAACCAATTGACTCGAGGTTTTCATTGACAGCACTTACGTGGAGCTGATAAAGTAACAACTCGTGCCCGTACGGGGCGGAAATGAAAGGTTCAGGATACATGCGTACTCTAGTTACTCTTGCGTGCACTGAGTGCAAGCGCCGCAACTATACGACCACCAAGAACAAGTCGACCATGCCTGATCGTATGGAGATCAAGAAGTATTGCCCCTGGTGCCGTCACCACACGCTGCACAAAGAGACTCGCTAGTCTCTAGTCACATACGCCAGTAGTTCAATTGGTAGAGCATCGGTCTCCAAAACCGAGTGTTGAGGGTTCGAGTCCTTCCTGGCGTGCCAGTCATTATTCCGTAAGCTCCCACTTGGGGGCTTACGGTTTACTCATGTATAAGCGCATTGCGCGGAGGTAACCCAAATGGCCAACAAGAAGAACAAGAAGAAGGCTCAGCAGCCGGCACCTGCCAACAAAGCTGCCGCCAACTCCAAGGTTGAGGCCAAGAAGGCCGTTGCCAAGAAGAACGAGAAGGCTGCGAAGTCCAAGAAGAACGAGAAGCCTGGTTTCTTCGCCCGCACCAAGAAGTATTTCGCTTCGGTCAAGTCCGAGATGAAGCGTGTCACGTGGCCCGATAAGAAGGAGCTCGTGAACTACTCGGTTGTCGTTTGCGCTTCTCTGATCGTCGTCGGCGTCGTCATCGCTCTGCTCGATGCTGGCTTTGGCGAGGCTCTTGCTCTGTTCTCTGGATTGAGGGGCTAAACCATGTCTAAGCGTTGGTACGTCGTTCACACTTACTCTGGATACGAGAACCGCGTTAAGTCCGATCTCGAGCATCGCATCGAGACTATGGGCATGCAGGACCGTATCTTTGATATCGAGATTCCTATGGAGCGCGTCACCGAGATTAAAGAGGGTGGCAAGCGTGAGACCAAGGATTCCAAGATCTTCCCGGGTTATGTCCTGGTCCGCATGGAGATGGATGACGATGCTTGGACGTGTGTTCGTAACACGCCTGGCGTCACCGGTTTCCTAGGCGGCAACGGCAAGCCCGCTCCGCTTTCCCGCGACGAGTACAATAAGATGACTCGTCGTCCCGGTAAGGGCGATTCGCCCAAGCGCACCTCGGTTGATATTCAGGTCGGCACGTCCGTCCGCGTCACCGATGGCCCGCTTACCGACTTTGATGGCAAGGTCTCCGAGGTTAACACCGAGGCTGGCAAGCTCAAGGTCACGCTGATGATCTTTGGCCGCGAGACGCCGGTCGAGCTCGACTTTAACCAGGTCGCTGTCATCGCTTAAGTTTTCGTCCGTTCGCGCGAGCGTGCTTCTTCTGTGACTGCTCATCTCAGGAGTGCTTCTAACACGTGCGTGCTTACGATATAGCAAGTACTTCACACTCGTGATTCGAAAGGAATGACCATGGCTGAGAAGAAGGTTGCCAACGTCATTAAGCTCCAGATTCCTGCTGGTGCAGCAAACCCCGCTCCTCCCGTCGGCCCCGCCCTGGGCGCTGCTGGCGTGAACATCATGCAGTTCTGCCAGGCCTTTAACGCCGAGACGCAGGACAAGAAGGGTGACATCATCCCCGTTGAGATCTCTGTCTACGAGGACAAGTCCTTCTCCTTCATCACCAAGACCCCGCCGGCGGCTCACCTTATCAAGAAGGAGTTGAACCTCAAGTCTGGTTCCGCTAAGCCCCAGGCTGACAAGGTTGGTCAGCTCTCCCAGGAGCAGCTCACCAAGATCGCCGAGATCAAGATGCCGGACCTCAATGCCAACGACATTGACGCCGCCAAGAAGATCATCGCCGGTACCGCCCGTTCCATGGGCGTCACCATCGCTGAGTAGCGATTTCTTATGGTAACGGCGGGTGCTCCGACCGGGGCGCCCGTTAAATGTGTGCAATAGGGCACACGATACGATGTGGGAGGGCTCACGCCCGTTTAACCACAGGAGGTAATGCACATGGCTAAGCATGGTAAGAGCTATAACGCCGCTGCCGAGAAGATCGACCGCGCCACGCTCTACACCCCCCTTCAGGCTGCCAAGCTCATCAAGGAGCTCGACACCGCCAAGTTCGACGAGACCGTCGAGGCTCACTTCCGTCTGGGCATCGATACTCGTAAGGCTGACCAGAACATCCGTGGTTCCATCTCCCTGCCCCACGGCACCGGCAAGACCGTTCGTGTTGCTGTCTTCGCCGAGGGCGAGAAGGCCCGTGAGGCTGAGGCTGCCGGCGCCGACATCATCGGTTCCGACGAGCTCGTCGCCCAGATTCAGAAGGGCGAGATCAACTTCGACGCCGCTATCGCTACGCCGAACATGATGGCCAAGGTTGGCCGCATCGGTAAGATCCTTGGTCCCCGTGGCCTCATGCCGAACCCCAAGCTCGGCACCGTGACCATGGACGTCGCCAAGATGGTCTCCGAGCTCAAGGCTGGCCGCGTTGAGTACCGCGCCGACCGCTACGGCATCTGCCACGTGCCCCTGGGCAAGAAGTCCTTCTCTGAGCAGCAGCTCGTCGAGAACTACGCTGCCCTGTACACCGAGATTCTGCGCGTCAAGCCCTCTTCTGCTAAGGGCAAGTACGTCAAGTCCATCTCCGTGTCTTCCACCATGGGCCCTGGCGTCAAGGTCGATCCCGCTGTCCAGCGTGACTTCCTGGCTGAGTAACTGCTAGTTACTGCCTGAGTACAGCAAGCATTGCTAAAGAAACCCGGTTCTGCCTTGTGCAGGACCGGGTTTCTTGCTATCGCGTCAAAAGCACCATAAAGGGGACAGTGTCCCCTTTATGGTGGTTACCAGGGTGTTCTGGCTGTTGAAGACTCGATGGCTTCGTGGCGTTTGAGCTCGCGGCGCATGGTTTGTGAGTTGAGCCAAGCTGCTTGCCAGCCGCGGATGGGGTAGTGCGTCTGGTCGAGCTCAAACTGCGTATAGCCGCAGGCGTTGATGATCGTCGTTCCACACACATGCTGACGCTCGCGCTGAAAATCGCAACCGTAGCTTTGGTGCACATGCCCGTGCACCATGTAGTCGGGATTCCAGGATTCGAGTGCTGTGTTAAAACACTCGAATCCTCGATGCGGCAGATCGTCCAGATCACCCATACCGGCGGCGGGTGCATGGGTAAGCAGAATGTCGCACCCGCCGACCATCCTAACCTTACGCGACAGCTTACGCATGCGCTTGGACATCTCGCGTTCGGTGTACATGTTGGCGCCGTCGCGATAACGCATGGACCCGCCAAGGCCCGCAATGCGAATCCCTCGGTACGTGTACACGCTGTCCTCTACGCAGATACATCCACCCGGTGCATGACGTGCGTAGCGGTCATCGTGATTGCCGCGCACGTAGATGAGCGGTTTGTTGATGACCGTAACCAAAAACTCAAGATAGTCCGGGTCCAGATCGCCGGCGGACAAAATCAGGTCGACTCCCTCAAAGCGTTCCTTGCGAAAGCACTCCCAAAGGCATCGTTCTTCGGTATCGGCTATGGCAAGGATTTTCATAGGGCAGGGACTTTCGGCTCATCGTCGAGCTGCGGAATGGTGCCTACCACGTTGTCCGCCAGCCAATTCATCTCGACAATCTGCGTGCTCGGCAGCGGAGGGAAGCCTTCGATCTGTACCACGCCGTTCTGGCTGTGGAGCTCGCCGCCAAAGGGGTTGATGGATCCCACAACAATGCCGTTGCGGAGCAACTGCACGAGTTTGCGCGTTTGGTAGGGTAGGCCCGGAGCGTAACGGATGTCGATAACGCCGGAGCTCATGCCATACCAGTAGTTGACAGCGCGCACTTGGTTGTCGTCGCTGGTCTCGTCCCACGTGCCGTGAAGAAGGCTGCGAACGATGAGCTCGTAGTAACGGCCCCAGTTCCATACGGGCATGGCGATGCCGGTGACTTTGCCGTCGACCAAGCGGTGAAGCCCGTAGGCCGTTGGGTCTTCGAGCGACTTTGACATGTCAGCGCCGGTCATGACGCTTACGCCTTCGCGGCACATGGCTTCGGCAAGACCACCGGCGGGAACATCGCCCCAGGTCAGGATAATTTGCGCACGGGGGTCGAGCAGCGAGGCGCCGATGGCAAAGGCGTTGATCTCGCTAAGCGCGCCCGAGGCGAAGACCGACGCGTGGTAGCCGATGCGGTGGTTGTCCGCCATGCTGGCGGCAAGGGCGCCCAGGAGGAACTTGGCCTCGTACATCTTGCCAAAGTACGAACGGACGCTTTGGTGGGGAAGGCCGATAGAGCAGTTAAGGAACCGCACCTGGGGATACTCAACGGCAGCTCTGAGCGTGTATTCCATCAGGCGGTGCGAGGTCGAGAAGATGACGTTAGCTCCATGTTTGACAGCCGTTTCCACGGCGGCGTAGAACACGTCCGGATTGTGACAGCCCTCGAACGCCTCGGTGCGCACGATACCGCCAAAATGCTCATCGAGATACTGACGCCCTTGGTCGTGCAGGCTGTCCCAGCTCGACGTCGCACAGGGGAACTCATGGATAAAGGCGATGCGCAGGGGGTTGGCCGCCGAGTAGACGGTCTTGCCCATAAAGAAGTTGAGCACGCCGGAGGTGGACTTGGCGGGCGCCTCTTCCTCATCGGCACTCGGTGCCTCGACAAGATCAACCTTCTCCTCATCACTTTTGCCGGCAATGACCAACTCGCGCCAAATCTTGCACAGGCGGTTTACGACGATATCCGTCGGCGTATCCAGCAGGCGGTCCTGGTTGTACACATTGAGGTAGACGAGCATAGCGTCGGCGGGCGTAATGTCCAGATGGTCGCCGCCGGCGCGCAGGTAGGCGCGCTTAAAGAGCAGGAAGGTGTGGCGCAGGTAGTCGACCTTTTTCTGCGGCCATTTTTCGATAAGGTTCTGACCGAGCATCTTGGCGAGCGTTTCGTAGCTTCCCTCACGCGAGAACTCGATCTCGTATAGGGGGCAGACGCGCCAAAACGCGCAGAACTCGCCATAGAGGCGGCTTTCGACGGAATCCCATTTTCCGGGGTAGAGGCGGGTGACCTTGGCCGAAACCGTCGGGGCGTCCAGGAATTTGAGGACGCTGACGCGCTTGTTGCCCTCTTGGACGTAGAACCGATGCATGAACTCGGTGACGATGATGGGGTCGCGATAGCCCTCGGTTACCTGGATGTCGTAGAGGTTGGACCACTTGCGGGCGAACTCGGTGTTAAACGGCAACAAGGGCATAAAGTTGCATGAAAAGGCGGACTGACGGCCCTTGGTGACCGTGCCGACGACCATTTCGAGCGGAATATCCCGCAGGCCGACATTCTCTCGCTGACCTAAGGGGAGCTGAGCAACCAAACTGTCGAGGTCCGTAAGGTATGGATGCTCGCTTTGGCTGATGGCGCGTCGACGTCCCTGCTCGCCGCGCTTGCGTGCTTGACGATAGGCCTCTTCCATGGTGTCTACTCCCTTAGTCGTTTAAACAACGATATGAACCATGGTACCACGATGCGAAACTGCCACAAAGGTGCCTGTCCCCTTTGTGGTAGTTTAGGCGATGATGGGGGCGATGGCACGAATGCAGGCGTCGGCTGCCGTGAAGGTGGTGCTATCGTCGCTGACGATAAAGATGATTTTGCCCTTGACGCCAAATTCGCCGATCTCGCTAAAGAGCACGTACGGCTCCTTGTCAAAGCCAGAGATGGGCGAGACGGCCGTTTTGGTTGCGCTTGTGAGCTCGTCTGCCAGCGCGTCAAGGGAAGCCCACTTAGACGTGTCCTTTACGGCAACGGGCACGGCCACGCGCCCAAAGGGCATCAGATGCACGAGTGTGTTCTTGGAGATGTTGGAGTTGGGCACAATGATGGTCTGCCCGCAGGCGTCCTCGATGGTCGTGTGGCGCCAGGTGATGTCTTGGACCACGCCCGACACGCCGCCGACCTCGATATTGTCGCCGGGCTTGATGATGCCCATGAAGGTCACCTGCATACCGCCGATAAGGTTCGACAGCGTGTCCTGAAAGCCGAGCGAGATGGCGATGCCGCCGACGCCAAGAGCGGCGACGAGGGCGTTTGCGTTGATGCCAAAACAGTTGTCGAGGATAAAGCTGCCGCCGATCATCCAGATGACGGCGCGCGCGATGTTGATGAAGATGCTCGATGCTGGGAGCGGGTTATCATCGCGGTTAAGCAGGTGGTGCAGGGTCTTGGACGCGATTTTGGCGGCAACGGCGGTGCCGATGGCCAAGATACCGGCCCAGATGATGTTGTGGACCCATCGTTGTGCAAAGAAATGAAGAATTGGCTCAAACAATTCCATGTAGGGAAACCTCCTCATGATCATCCAACCATGATACCCACCAAGAAGCCCGTCCGATCAAATTCGGACGGGCTTCTGTGCTCGATATGGGGGTTAGCGAAAACCGCCGCAAGGGCGTCTGTCCCTTAGCGGCGGTTTTGACGTTTGCGCAGATAAAACCTGCCAAAATAAATCTGTCCCTTTTGGCAAGTTTTAGCTCAGCAGCATGCGGTCGTTGGCGAGCTGGCCGCCCGAGACCTCCTCGAACTTCTGCAGCAGGTCGGCTACGGTGAGCGACTTCTTCTCATCGCCCGCCACGTCGTAGATCACGTGGCCTTCGTGCATCATGATCAGACGGTTGCCCAGACGGATAGCGTCGTTCATGTTGTGCGTGACCATGAGCGTGGTCAGGTGGTTCTCGTCGACGATCTCCTCGGTCAGGTTGAGCACCTTAGAGGCCGTCTTGGGGTCGAGGGCCGCGGTGTGCTCGTCGAGCAGCAGCAGGCGCGGCCTGGTGAGCGTGGCCATCAGCAGGGTGAGTGCCTGGCGTTGGCCGCCCGAGAGCAGGCCGACCTTGGCGTTGAGACGTGTGTCCAGACCAAGGTCCAGGCGCTTGAGTAGCTCAACGTACTCATCTTTCTCGGCCTTGGTGACGCCCCACGAAAGGCCGCGACGCTGGCCGCGACGCTTGGCGAGGGCCAGGTTCTCGGCGATTTGCATGTCGGCAGCGGTACCGCGCATGGGGTCCTGAAACACGCGGCCCAGGTACTTGGCGCGCTGCGACTCGCTCAGGCGCGAGATATCGGTGCCGTCGAGCTCGATAACGCCCGAATCGAGCGGATACACGCCGGCGATCATGTTGAGCAGCGTGGACTTGCCGGCGCCGTTGCCGCCAATCACGGTTACAAAGTCGCCATCGTTCAGGGTGAGGTCGACGCCGGTGAGTGCGCGCTTCTCAGTGACGGTGCCCTTGTTAAAGGTCTTCTTGACGTGCGAGAGCTTAAGCATCTGCCTCATCTCCCTTCGTGTAGGAGCTGCGGAGCTTGTAGCGCTCCCAAACCACGGGCACGCACAGGGCCACGGCAACGATCACGGCGGAGAGCAGCTTCATGTCGTTGGCGTCCATGCCCAGCTGCAGCACGATGGCGCGGATGAGGAAGTAGACCACGGAGCCAAAGACGGCAGAGGCAAGACGGACGCTAAACTGCGTCAGACCGCCGGGCAGCAGGCGACCGAGCACCTCGCCGATGACGATGGCGGCAAGACCGATAACGATGGCGCCGGTGCCCATGCCGATGTCGGCATACTTCTGGCTCTGGCAGATGAGCGCACCCGAAAGGCCAATGAGGGCGTTGGAGAGCACGAGGGCGATCATCTTAGTGGAGTTGGTGTTGACGCCCAGGGCGCGGATCATGTACTCGTTGTTGCCGGTGGCACGCAGCGCCGAGCCGATCTCGGTGCCAAAGAACCAGTACAGGATGGCGACGATGGCCACGGCCAGCACAATGCCCAGGATAATGGCAACAGTGGACTGCGGCAGGCCCGTCATGTGGCTGACGGATGAGAAGATGGTGCCCTTGGCAAGAATGGGCGTATTGGACTTGCCCATGATGCGCAGGTTGATGGACCACAGGCTGATCTGGGTGAGGATTCCGGCGAGGATTGCGGGAATCTCAAAGACGGTGGTCAAGATGCCCGTGACGGCGCCCGCGATGGCGCCGGCGCACATGCCGGCCAGCACGGCGAGCAAGGGGTCGACGTTATTGTTGACGATGAGCACGGCGCAGACACAGCCGCCGAGGGCAAAGCTGCCGTCGCAGGTCATATCGGGGATGTCGAGCAGGCGGAACGTGATAAACACGCCAAGCACCATGATGCCCCAGAGGACGCCCTGCGAAACGGCGCCCTGCAATGCAATGAGCATGCTTCATACCTCCTAGGATAGGGTGGACACGTGATTTTCCATAATAGCGGTACCAATGCATAAAAGAGCGGCGGACAGACGTTTTGTTTTACCTGAAACAAGCAGGGCGAACGCCGGCCTTTAGCGTTCGCCCCAATGACTCAGATATTGAATAACGCGGCTGTGGCGCGCGTGCGGGCCCTAGACGCGTTACCGCGCATGGCGCTACTCGTCCAGAGCGGAAAGGTCGATGCCTAGGGCCTCGGCCATCTCGTCGTTCTTGACGACGACCAGGTCCTTGCTCGAGAGGTGCTTGATCGGCATATCCTCGGGCTTGGCCTCGCCCTTCAGGATCTTAACGGCCATCTCGCCTGCAGCGTAGCCCAGGTCCTCGTAGTTGATGGAGAGGGTGAACAGGCCGCCGGCCTTGCACATGCCCTCCTCGCCAGTCACGAAGGGGAGCTTGTTCTCCTTGCAGATCTGGCTGACCTGCGAAGCACCCGCGGCGATGGTGTTGTCAGTGGGGGAGTAGAGTACGTCGACCTTGCCCACGGCGGACTCGACGACGGACTGAATCTCGTTGGAGCTCGAGACGGTGAAGTCGGTGTACTCGAGGCCAAGCTTGTCGAGTTCCTTCTTGGCGGCCTTGATCTGGACGTCGGAGTTGGACTCGGCGGTGCAGTAGAGCAGGCCGACCTTTTTAACGTCGGGCAGGACCTTCTGCATCATCTCGAGCTGCTCGGCGACCGGGGTGAGATCGGAAGCGCCGGTGACGTTGGTGCCGGGCTTGTCGTTGTCCTGGACCAGGCCGGAGGCGGCGTAGTCGGTGATGGCACAGCCCACGATGGGGATATCGGCCGTGGCGCCGGCGGCAGCCTGCGCGGCGGGCGTGGCGATGGCATAAATCAGGTTGACGCCATCGCCCACGAACTTGTCGGCGATGGACTTACACGTGGACTGGTCGTTCTGGGCGTTCTTCTGGTCGATCTTGACCTTAAGGCCGCTCTCCTTGATGGCCTTGACAAAGCCGTCGTTGGCGGCATCGAGTGCGGAGTGCTCGGTGAGTTGCAGAACGCCGATGGTGTAGTCGGAACCGGCGGCTGCAGAGCCGGAACCAGAGTTGCCACCGCATCCGGCAAGCGGGGCGAGCGCGAGCAGGCCGGCGGAGACCAGAAGGCTCCTGCGGCTGATGGTGATGTCCTTCATATCATTACCCCCAGTATAAAAATGGCTGGAAACACTGCACTGGGACAAAGTGCAAGTGGAACTATAGTAGCGCTGATGTCCATTTTTACAACAGCTCGGCGGGTTTTTTAATACAGAACCGGATGGGCGGTACGGGTAGTCGAATGGACGGCGGAGGTTCTTATGCGGCGGAGGCGTCGTCCTCCTCCAGGGCGGCGAAGAGCTTCTTGCCGTCGAGGAGACGCGTGGTGACGTTTCTCATGCGCCCGATCTCTACGGTACGCAGCGTGTCATCGGCGCCTCGGGCGTCATAGACCGTTCCCAGCAGATACGAGACGCCATCGCGTTGCCTGATGGCAAAGGGCCGGACCGTCATTCGCACCACCTCGGTTTCGCCGCGCGCCGTGACGCTCGAAATATCAAAGCTCACCGTGGTTCCGTGGTCGATGGCCTGCTCGATGAGCTCGCAGGTGTCGATGCGCTTGACGGGCGTGCGCGTGGCCTTGGTGGATTTGCTGCCGGCACTTGGAGCGGGCTCGGGTGCATCGAGGTAACCGCGAACGTCGGCACTCGCCATGGCGACCAAGTGCTGAGCCATGCTTTTTCGAATGGCGATGGGCGTGGAGCGGTTGCGCATGACCATGCCGTGGAGCCGGATGATTTCCTCGTCGGTGAGCGAACGGGTCAAGAGCCGATACCCCACGCCGCGCTTGTACTCAATTTCGTATCCGGCATGGCGAAGTGCGGAGATGGCGGTGTAGATGCTGCGCCGCGCCGCCGAAATGGGCATGCGGGCGGGGTCGTCGGGATGGGCGAGGCGCCGGATCAACTCATCGGAAAGCATGGCCTTGTCCTCGCCGGTGTTCTCGCTTAATAGTTGCAGGATGCGAACGGCGCGATAGGCTGCCATCGAGGCGGCGCCTCTCGTTGTGGTGTCGTAGGTTTCAACAGCGGCTTCGGTCATGGTGCCCACGTCCTTTCCGTTTTGGGTGGCGACGGTATGGAGCCTAGGACGCGGGGTTATCCCAGGGGCGCAGGGCGCTCTGGGCGGTCGGTAGTCGTCGGCAAACGGCGGTTCGAGTTTTCAACAGCCCTGCTCAACTGACCAAAAACTTGCCAAAAGCTTGACGGATGCTGTTGAAAAAAGCGTCTCTCGACCGATGCCGAGAGACGCTTGTGCGATGAGAGTTGGCGTGTGGCGACGCGAGCTAGCGTCCGACGTATTAGAAGTCGGCGTTGCCCACGGTGCGCGGGTGCGGCAGGACGTCGCGGATGTTGCCCACGCCGGTGAGGTACATCACCAAGCGCTCGAAGCCCAGACCGTAGCCGGCGTGCTTGCAGGAACCGTAGCGGCGCAGGTCCAGATAGTACTTGTACTGCTCGGGATTCATGCCCAGGTCCTTGATACGGGCCTCGAGCAGGTCCAGGCGCTCCTCGCGCTGGGAGCCACCGATGATCTCGCCGATGCCCGGCACCAGGCAGTCGGCGGCGGCGACGGTCTTGCCGTCGTCGTTCATGCGCATATAGAAGGCCTTGATCTCTGCCGGGTAGTCGGTTACGAAGGTCGGGCGCTTAAAGTGCTCCTCGGTCAGGAAGCGCTCGTGCTCGGTCTGCAGGTCGATGCCCCAGCTGACGGGGTAATCAAACTGGTGGCCAGCAGCGACTGCCTGCTCCAGGATCTCGATGGCATCGGTGTAGGTAACGCGGGCAAAGTCGGAGTTTGCCACGTGGTCCAGGCGCTCGATCAGGCCCTTGTCCACAAACTTGTTGAGCATGTTGAGCTCGTCGGGGCAGGTGGCCATAACGTCCTTGAGGACGTACTTGAGCATGGCTTCGGCGTTATCCATGTAGTCGTTCAGATCGGCAAAGGCCATCTCGGGCTCGATCATCCAAAACTCGGCGGCGTGGCGCGTGGTGTTGGAGTTTTCGGCGCGGAAGGTGGGGCCAAAGGTGTACACGTCGCCAAAGGCCATGGCAAAGTTCTCGGCGTTGAGCTGGCCGGACACGGTGAGGCTCGCGTGCTTGCCAAAGAAGTCCTGGCTCCAGTCGACCTCGCCGGACTCGGTGAGGGGCGGATTTTTGGGGTCGAGCGTGGTCACGCGGAACATCTCGCCGGCGCCCTCGCAGTCACTCGTGGTGATGATAGGGGTGTTGACGTAGACAAAGCCCTGCTCCTGGAAGAAGCGGTGGATGGCGGCAGCCGCGACAGAGCGGATGCGGAACACGGCGCGGAACAGGTTGGTGCGCGGGCGCAGGTGCTGCTGGGTGCGCAGGAACTCGACGGTTGCACGCTTCTTCTGCAGCGGGTAATCCGGGGCGCTCGTGCCCTCGACCTCGATGGAAGTGGCAGAAAGCTCGAAAGGCTGGGGCGCATCGGGGGTCAGCTTGACGGTGCCGGTGCAGATGAGTGCGGCCGAGACGTTTTGATGGGCGATCTCGTCGTAGTTGTCGAGTGCCTCGCGGTTCATGACGACCTGCAGGTCGCGGAAGCAGCTGCCGTCGTTGAGCGTAACAAAGCCAAAGTTCTTCATGTCGCGGACGGACTTGACCCAGCCGGCGACGGTGACGGTCTGGCCGCCGAGCGACTCGGCATCGGCATAGAGCTGCGCGATTTTGGTGCGGTTCACGTATCCTCCCATAACGGTTGAATGATAGTTATCCATACAGTTCGATATTCTAGCAGCTCGGCTCATTTGGGCTATACAGATAAGGCATTGGCGGGATGGTTTTTCAAACGAAAAGCGCCCGCGGCCAAATGGTCGCGGGCGCTTGACGAGGTGTCTTTTGGCTGTGTGGCGCGGGGCCTGGCTACTTGGTCTTGGCTACCAGCAGCGGGTCGCCCAGCTTGACGAGCGGGTTGCCGCCGATAAGCGTTCCAGACTCGCCGACATGGTCGATGCTCTTAAGGCGATCGAGCTCGGAGACGATGACGGTCACGATGTCCTCGTGACCAGCGGCCTTGATGGCCTCGCGGTCGAAGCTGATGAGCGGCTGGCCTGCCTTGACCACATCGCCCATCTCGACAAAGCGGGCAAAACCCTTGCCGTTCATTTCCACGGTGCCCAGGCCGACATGGATAAACACGCGCAGGCCGTCCTCGGTGATCATGCCAATGGAGTGGTTGGTGACGGTGGTGGCACCGATGCGGCCGTTGGCGGGCGCATAGATGGTGCCGGTAATGGGCTCGATGCCATAGCCCTGGCCAAGCATGCCCGAGGCGATCGTCTCGTCGGGAACCTCGTCCAGGTTGACGAGCACGCCATTGACGGGGGCATAGATGACGCCTTCGCGGGTGGCGAAGCTTGCTGCGGGCGGAACGGACGCCTCGCCGGTCGAGGTGAAGGTGGACTTAAGCGAATCGAGCAGACCCATAGTTGCCTCCAACTTAAATAGGCGCATATCGCGCGTTTGGTTTGCCGGAAACGTTTCGCATGTGTTTCGCGGCTTGGTCAACGCCCCTATTTTACGCTGCTCAACGATACCTCTGAACTGGGATTATGTGATATATCAGTTGAAGGGAAACTTATTGTCGGAGTGTTTCTGCGCCACGGGTTCAAGTGGGGTACGCTTGAAGGCGAAAAACAAGGGCACATAATTTGCGCGAAGGGAGCACATATGATTGTCGAGAACCATGCCCTGTGGGGCGAGGAGCCGACCGAGGAATATCCGGCGACGTTTACGTATTTGGGTGCCGAGCCGCTGCCCGATAAACCGAATGGTCGCCGCCCTGCCGTGATTATCTGTGGCGGAGGTGCGTTTACGCATATCGCTCCGCATGAGCAGGATCCCGTGGCTTTTGCGTTTTTGGATCACGGCTACCAGGCCTTTGTGCTCAACTATGTCACGAGTTCTACGGGTGACGTGAGCTTTCCGCACCCCCAGGCAGATCTTGCCAAGATGGTCGCCACGGTGCGCGCCAACGCCGACGAGTGGCATGTCGATCCTAAGCGCGTGTGCGTCGTGGGATTCTCGGCGGGCGGTATGATCTGCGCCTCGCTGGCAACACAGTGGAAGACCGGCCCCTTCGCGGCACTTGCCGGGGCGCGTCCGGACGACATTCGTCCCGATGCCGTGGTGCTGGGCTATCCGCTGCTCGACTTTGCCTATGTGCGCGACATGCAGACGCGCGACCCGCGCATCGACCTGCGCGTGCCAAAGACGGGCGGCAAGACGGGGCGCGATTTGCTCAACGACTATTTGTCGATGGTGACGGGTGGCGAGGCGACTGACGAGCATCTGGCCGACATCTGCCCCACCACGCATGTTTCGCGTCAGATGCCGCCGACCTTTGTGTGGGGCGTGTCCGACGACAAGACGGCGCCGATCGCGCAGGTCTATCCGTTTGCGCAGCGCATGGCCGAGGAGGGCGTCGCTTGCGAGATGCACGTCTTTGACCAGGGCGGTCACGGCCTTTCGCTCGGCAACGCCAACACCGCGGTCGACAACGAGGACAAGCAGGTGGCAGTCCGTCCCTGGATCCGCCTAGCCTTCCGCTTCCTGGAGCGCCACGGGTTTTAGTTACGGCGTTTTACCAAACCGCGTAACCACTTGACGCTGCGAGCCCGCCAGGGCGGCAATCTGTTAATTGAACGTCACTATGTGTTCGCGCTATCATGCGTGGTTAAATGGTTAGCCATGGCAAACGGTTAGCCAAGATAAACAAAATGCAACGCCCTGTGGGCGCCGGGGGAGGAACGCGGACGTGAGGCTCGATACACTCGAGATTGGAAAGGATGCCGTTGTCGCATCGGTGGCATCGGACGATCAGGCACTCCGACAGCATATTTTGGACATGGGCCTAACGCCGGGCACCGAAGTCACCATGATGAAGTACGCCCCTATGGGCGACCCGCTCGAGATTCGCCTGCGTGGCTATGAGTTGACGCTGCGCAAGGACGATGCCGCTCGCATCGAGCTCGTGGGCATTCACGACACCGATACGGGTCCGCGCGCTAACGCCGCAATCGGCACGACGGAGCATCCGGCCCTGGGCGAGGGGACGTATTCGCCCCGCGCGGCAAAGACGGCCGTGCCCGAGGGCGCACCGCTGCATTTTGCCCTCGCCGGCAACCAAAACTGCGGCAAGACCACGCTGTTCAACCAGCTGACGGGCTCCAACCAGCATGTCGGTAACTTTCCTGGCGTGACGGTCGACCGCAAAGATGGCACCATCCGCAACCACCCCGAGGCAAGCGTTACCGACCTGCCCGGCATTTATTCTCTGTCGCCGTACACGGGCGAGGAGATCGTAAGCCGCCAGTTTATCCTGGATGAGCACCCCGACGCCATCATCGATATCATCGACGCCACCAACATCGAGCGTAACCTGTACCTGACACTGCAGCTTATGGAGCTCGATCGACCCATGGTCATCGCGCTCAACATGATGGACGAGGTGACGGCCAACGGCGGCGCCGTGGACGTCAACCTGCTCGAGAGCCTGCTGGGCGTGCCTGTTGTTCCCATTAGTGCTGCCCGCAACGAGGGCATTGGCGAGTTGGTGGATCATGCCTTGCACGTGGCGCGGTTCCGCGAGCGCCCCGGTCGCCTGGACTTCTGCGCGCCCGATGGTCCGGACGGCGGCGCGCTGCATCGCTGCATTCACGGCATCGCCAACCTTATCGAGGACCATGCCGCGACGGCGCACATTCCCGTGCGTTTTGCGGCGACCAAGCTGGTTGAGGGCGACGAGCTGGTGACCGAGGCGCTTCACCTGGATCGCAACGAGCTCGACGCCATCGAACACATCATTACCCAGATGGAGGGCGAGGCCGGCACCGACCGCCTGTCCGCGCTGGCCGACATGCGCTTTAGCTTTATCGGCGACGTGTGCGGGCGCTGCGTCGTCAAGCCGCACGAGAGCCGCGAGCACGTGCGCTCCGTCAAGATCGACCGCATCCTGACAGGTCGTTACACAGCCATTCCGGCGTTTCTGGTGATCAT
This sequence comes from Collinsella sp., assembly GCA_019414045.1. Taxonomy (GTDB): domain Bacteria; phylum Actinomycetota; class Coriobacteriia; order Coriobacteriales; family Coriobacteriaceae; genus Collinsella. The sequence continues at coordinate 128,847 of DXMW01000017.1, forward strand.
GGGCCTTGTCTTTTGGCTGACGTTTGGCGTGATCGGCGCGGCGTTGCAGGGACTTATGGAGGACGGCATTGCTGCCATCATCGCCTCGGCCGATGCGGGTCTCAAAGCGTTCGGCACCAACGACGTGGTGCGCTCGTTGGCTGTCGACGGCGTGCTTACGGGCGTGGGCAGCGTGCTGACCTTCCTGCCGATTATCGTCGTGCTCTTCTTGTTCCTCTCCATTCTGGAAGACTCCGGCTACATGGCGCGCGTGGCCTTTGTCATGGATAAGGTATTGCGTCGCTTTGGCCTGTCGGGCCGCAGCTTCGTGCCCATGCTCGTCGGTTTTGGCTGCACCGTGCCGGCTATCATGTCGACCCGTACGCTCCCATCCGAGCACGACCGCAAGATGACGGTCATGCTCACGCCGTTCATGAGCTGTTCGGCCAAGTTGCCGGTCTACGGTCTGCTGTGCGGAGCGTTTTTCCCGCAGGCGACAGTTCCCGCCATGGTTTCGCTCTATCTGATCGGCATCGTGGTCGGCTGCATTGCCGCCCTGGTGCTCAACCGCACGGCATTTAAGGGCGACCCGGTGCCGTTTATCATGGAGCTTCCCAATTACCGTCTGCCGAGCGTCAAGACGACGGTGATGCTGGCATGGGATAAGGCCAAAGACTTTATTACCAAAGCCTTTACCATTATCTTTGCTGCTACCGTGGTCATCTGGTTCCTTCAGACGTTCGACATTCGCTTTAATGTGGTCGCCGATCAGTCGCAGAGTCTGCTTGCGGGCCTCGGCAGCATCATCGCGCCGGCGCTGGCGCCGCTTGGCTTTGGCGATTGGCGCGCATCCACGGCGCTCGTCACCGGACTTATTGCCAAGGAGAGCGTCATTTCGACCCTCACCGTGCTTTTGGGCGCGACCTCGCCCGCGGCACTGTCGACCATGTTTTCGCCGTTCACCGCCTACGTGTTCTTGGTCTTTACGCTGCTGTACCCGCCTTGCGTGGCGGCAATCGGCGCCGTCAAGAGTGAGCTGGGCGCGCGCTATGCCGTTGCCGTGTTCGCGTTTCAGGTGACGGTCGCCTGGATCGTGGCGTTTGTCGTGCATTCGGCAGGTATATTGCTGGGGTTGGCTTAGTTATATATTGACGGCGCAACCTCTGTGTATCGAATTGTTTTCGGCCCCGCATCTGTTGCTGACGGATGCGGGGCCGTTGCTATATAATCGCCTCCGCTCAAAACGATTGGAGACGTTATATATGACTCAGGCAAGGCAAGACGGCATCACGCTCAAGCAGTGGCTCCCGCTCATCGGACTCACCTGCTGCGCCTTCGTGTTCAACACGTCGGAGTTTATGCCCATCGGTCTTTTGACTGACATCGCCGCGTCGTTCTCGCTCACCGAGTCCCAAGCCGGCATCATGATCTCGGTCTATGCCTGGGGCGTCATGCTGCTGTCGCTGCCGCTCATGGTGTTCGCTTCGCGCTTTGAGTTCAAGCGGATGTTGCTGGGCGTGCTGGCCGTGTTTTCGCTGGGCCAGTTTCTGTCCGCTGTGGCGCCGACTTATCCCATCCTGGTCTGTGCGCGCCTGGTGGTCGCTTGCGCACATGCCGTGTTCTGGTCGGTCGCTTCGATTATGGCCTCGCGCCTGGTCGACACGCGCCACGGGGCGCTCGCCATCAGCATGATCGCTACGGGCTCGTCCATCGCGCAGATCTTTGGTCTGCCCCTCGGTCGCGCTATTGGCTTGGCCGTGGGCTGGCGCATGACGTTTGCCGTGGTCGGGGTCCTCTCGGCCATCGCGGTCGTCTACCAGGCGACCGTGTTCCCGGCCATGCCGGCGGGCGAGCGTTTTACGCTCAAGCAGCTGCCCGAGCTGCTCAAGAACCCGTTCCTGATCGCGCTCTATGTGGTCACGGTGTTCATGGCGACCGGCTATTACGCGGGCTATAGCTATATCGAGCCGTTCCTGGCTCAGGTCGCGCATGTCGACGCAAGCGCCATCACCATGACGTTGACGGCGTTTGGCTGCTCTGGTCTGCTCGGAAGCTGGTTGTTTGGCCGCCTGTTCGATGGGCACCGTTTTCCGTTCCTTGCGATCACGCTCTCCGGAGTGCCGGTCGCCTTGCTACTTATGGGTCCTGCCGCGTCGTCGCTCACCGCGGTTCTTGCCGTTTGCGCGCTGTGGGGCTGCTGCGCCACGGCCTTTAACGTGGCGTTCCAGGCCGAGCTCATCAAGTACACGCCGGCGGACTCGTCGGCCGTCGCCATGTCGATCTTCTCGGGCCTGTTCAACCTCGGTATCGGCACGGGTACCGCGATCGGCGGAGCCGTGGTTTCAGGCCCCGGTATCGCCTGGATCGGCTTTGTGGGCGGGGCGATTGCCGTCGTGGGCGTTATCCTCGCCATCACGGTGATGTTCCCAGCCATCCGCCGCGCCAAGCCCGTCGCCTAGCCACGTCCCCTCATCAGTTGCGGTGGAATAGTTCCTGTTTAAGGCCTCTGAAGGCCCAAGCAGGAACTATTCCACCGCAACTTATTTTGGGGAAGAGGATACAAGCCGGGCATACAATGGATGTCGTTGTGTTGAGCTTACCGGGAGGCTGCTATGTGGGCATATGAGACGACGTTCTACCAGATCTATCCGCTGGGCTTTTGCGGGGCTCCGCGCGAAAACGCCGCGCCCGTTGCCGAGGATGAGCTCGCCCAGGCTGCCAACGCCGCGCCCAACTCCGATGCGCCCATCATGAAGATTGCCCGCTGGGCTGACTACCTGCAGGAGCTTGGCGTTGGCGCCGTGCTCATCAACCCACCGCTCGAGTCCGATAGCCATGGCTACGATACGCGCAGCCTGCGCCACATCGACCGCCGCCTGGGTGGGGACGCCGACTTTGCCGCCGTGTGCGAGACGCTGCATGTCCACGGCATCCGCGTGGTACTCGACGCCGTCTTCAACCACGTCGGCCGCGGCTTTTGGGCCTTCCGCGATGTTCAGGAGCGAAAGTGGGACTCGCCTTACAAAGACTGGTTTCATATCAGCTTTGACGGTGACTCGTGCTACGGCGATGGCTTTTGGTATGAGGGCTGGGAGGGCCATTTTGAGCTCGTGAAGCTCAACCTGCAAAACCCCGCCGTGGTCGATTACCTGCTCGAGTCCGTGCGCCGTTGGGCCGATGTCTTTGGCGTTGACGGCCTGCGGCTGGACGTCGCCTATATGCTCGACCGCGACTTTATGCGCCGCCTGCACGCCTTTACCCGTGAGCTTAAGCCCGACTTTGTGCTGATTGGCGAGACGCTCCACGGCGACTACAACCAGATCGTCAACGACGAGATGCTCGACTCCTGCACCAACTACGAGTGCTACAAGGGCCTGTACTCCAGCTTTAACTCGGTCAACATGTTCGAGATCGCGCACTCGCTGCACCGTCAGTTTGGTGGCGACCCCTGGTGCATCTACCGCGGCAAACACCTGCTGTCGTTTGTCGATAACCACGACGTGCCGCGCCTGGCAAGCATCCTCACCGACAAGTCCTGCCTGCGTCCCGCTTATGGCATGCTGTTTGGCATGCCGGGCATCCCATGCGTTTACTATGGCAGCGAGTGGGGGATTGCCGGCGAAAAGGGCGGCCCCGATGGCGATTGGGCGCTGCGCCCTGCGCTCGACGAGCCCGCACCCAACGAGCTGACGGCCTTCATCAAGCAGCTTGCACGCCTGCGCTCGACCGACGACGCGGCGGCCCGTGCTCTCAACTACGGCGCGTACCGTAACGTGGTGATTCAGAACAAGCAGCTACTGTTCGAGCGCGCCTGCGACGACGCCACGGTGCTCGTGGCGGTGAATGCCGTGGACGAGATCTTCGCCTTTGGCGCTGGCGAGCTCAACGGGTCCTTTGTTGACCTGCTTGTCGACGGCGCGCCCACGGTCGAGTTGGCGGGCTCCCTTGAGCTTGCGCCCTACGAGGTGCGCTATCTATTGAGGGCCTAACTCATGGCAGCGTCTGACGAGGGCTATCAACATATTGAGCACGGGTTCGAGCCCGTGTTTGACCAGCGCTCGCGCATCTTGGTGTTGGGGTCGTTTCCCTCGGCGCTTTCGCGTGCCAATGCCTTCTATTACGGCAATCCTCAGAACCGCTTTTGGCGAGTCATGGCCGCATGCCTTGGCGTGCCCGTGCCGCCCAACGAGGGCGATCCTTTGGCAAGCGGTGAGCCCGCGACGCTCGATGCCTCCATTGCTGCCAAGCGATCCATGCTGCTGAACGGCGGCGTGGCCCTGTGGGATGTGATCGAGAGTTGCGACATTAAGGGCTCGAGCGACGCGAGCATTCGCAACGTTGAGCCGGCACATGTCGAGCGCATTACCGGCGCAGCTCCCATCAAACAGGTGATATGCAACGGTGGTACAGCTGGCCGGCTCTACAAGCGCTATCTACAAGAACGCACCGGGCTGCCCGCCATCGTCCTGCCCTCGACAAGTCCCGCCAATGCGGCTTGGCGTCTGGAGCGCCTTGTCGAGCGCTGGCGCGAGGCAGTTGACTGGACCGCTCTCTAATTTAGATATTTGATTGAGCATGGGCGCCGAGATGTTTGATGATGGCACGCCAGATTGGTGCGGGAACGGCGGGCTCGACACGCACCATGCCGTCGGCGTCGACGCTACCGGCATTGCCACCGCCAAGCAGCTGCGCATGCTCAATGGAGCAGCCCATGCGCACAGCGCCCACAAGCTTATCCATCGCTTCCGAAAATGGTCGGCGCAAGAGGCCCATGCGCGGGGAATGGCGAAGCGCCGCAATGCCGCTGCCGGCACAGATGACAACGCCGCCGCACCACGTTAGTTTACGGAGCTCGCAAGCTTCCCGCAGGCGCTTGACGGGCATGTGCATCCCCTCGGTGCTTCTGTGGGCAACCTGCACGACGACATAGACGCGCGCCTCTGTATTTCCAAGGCGATTGAGCATCTGCTCGACAGTAGCCATCGCTTCATCATCAAATGCATCATCAACAGCGAGCACCATGCCATCGACTGCATCGGTGCCATTTGCCTTCAAGTCGACCGGGCGGGGGAGCGCGGTGCCAGAAAGCCGGGCATACGCCGTGATGGCATCCTGCAGGTCCCAGAGCAAAAACTCAAGATCGGCGCTATCGGGAATACTGATATACGCAATGGTCTGCAGCGTTTTGGGCTTATCGCCGCGTGCGATCGCCTCCATGCCATCTCCTTTCCAGTCCGTTTCCGTTTAGGTTACACCGTCTGGCGGCGCCTCGCCGCGCTATCCTAGTGCAACCCTTACGAAAGGAACGCCATGCGTCTGCCCATGAATACCTCGCTTGCCACGCTCAAGCCCTCCGGCATCCGTCGGATTAACGCGCTCGCCGCACAGCACCCGGGGTGCATTGCGCTTGCGCTCGGTGAGCCCGATTTTTCCACGCCCGATGTGATTAGCGCCGAGGTGACCGCTTCGTTGGACCGCGGCGACACGCACTATCCGCCCAACAACGGTCGCCCCGCCCTGCGCGAGGCGTTGTCTGCCTACATGGGGGACGCGGGCCTTACGTTTTCGGCCGACGAGGTCATCCTGACAGACGGCGCGACCGAGGCCCTGTCGGCAACATTCATGGCCATGCTCAACCCCGGCGACGAGGTCATTATCCCCACGCCGGCCTTTGGCCTGTACGAGAGCATCGTCGTGGCCAACCACGCCAAAGCGGTCTTTTTGGATACAGAGCCTGCGCAATTTCAGATTGACGAGGACGCGCTTCGCGCCTGCGTGACGCCGGCAACCAAGGCCATCGTCATCTGCTCGCCCAATAACCCCACGGGCTGCATCCTCAATGCGGCGTCGCTCGACGCCGTGGCGCGCGTGGCAGAGCAGGCGGGCATCTACGTAGTCTGCGACGACGTATACAACCGCCTCGTCTACGTGGATGGCTACGAGCGCTTTGCCCAGCGTCACCCGGAGCTGCGTGAGCAGACGGTAGTCATCGAGAGCTTCTCCAAGCCCTGGGCCATGACCGGCTGGCGCTTGGGTTGGCTCGCCGCCGCAGCTCCCGTTATCGCCGAGATCGCAAAAGCTCATCAATACCTGGTTTCCAGTGCCGTTTCCTTCGAGATGGACGCCGCGGCCCGAGCCCTGACCGTCGACCCAACCCCCATGCTCGAAGTCTACCGAGCCCGCCGCAAACGCGTGCTCGCAGCCTTAGACGCCATGGGCCTCGACGTGGTAGAGCCCGCAGGAGCCTTCTACACTTTCCCGAGCATCAAAAAGTTCGGCCTAACCAGCGAAGCCTTCTGTATCAAAGCCATCAAAGAAGCAAACGTAGCCCTAGTCCCGGGCGACTGTTTCGGCACCGAAGGCCACATCCGCCTCAGCTACTGCGTAAGCGATGAAAACCTGGACGAAGGTCTCCGCCGCCTGTCCAACTTCGTTTCAACCCTGTAGCCATCAGGGACGCAACACATCAGCCCACCGACCCAAGCATTATGAGTGGGGCGCACCGGCCAACGGCAACCCTGGCTGCCCAAAGTCAACGCAGGCACGCGCCGCCGAAGGCCAGGCGCAAGGTTTTCGTAGATTCCGCACGAGCCGAAGAGCACTTAATGTGCTCTTCGTGCGAGCCAGGACTTGACCGAGCGAAAACCTTGCGCCTGGCCTTCGGCGACGCATGCCGGATGGTGGAATTGTGTGCAGCCAGGGTTTCCATTGACCGACGCCGGGGTCCCCGCCATAATACTTTCGGTTCACGCACGAATCCGCTGCCAGAGACAGCCGGCGCAAACGGGCATCGCCCGCGAGCTTAATGGGATACCCCGCCAGCCGAGGTGGTCGAGTAGATATGTCTTCTCGCCCCCGTCGCTCCTGCAGCGCGGGGGCTTTCTTTTTGGACATGCCCCCGTCACGTCCTTGTGGCGGACCGTGCCCGGAAAGAATTCGAGGAGGTGTAATTCATGCCCCAGCAGTACAAAATCGACAAGGTTGCAGAGATCGAGTCCCGTATCGCCGAGAACGCCGGTCTGTTCGTCGTCAACTACAACGGTCTGACGGTTAAGCAGGCTCAGGAGCTGCGTCATCAGCTTCGCGAGTGCGGCGCCGAGATGAAGGTCTACAAGAACAACCTGGTCAAGATCGCTCTCAAGAACCAGGAGCAGCCCGAGCTCGACGAGATCCTCGCCGGCCCCGTCGCTTATGTGTTCTACGAGTCCGAGCCGGTCGAGGCCGCTAAGGCCCTTAAGGACTTCTCTGCTAAGTCCAAGGGCGTCCTTGAGATCAAGGGCGGTATCTCCGACGGCAAGGCCGTTTCCGCTGATGATGTTAAGGCTATCGCCGAGCTGCCCACCAAGGATCAGCTTCTCGGCCAGATCGCCGGTCTCATCTCCGGTTTCGCTCGCGACATCGCTGTCTGCGTCAACGGCGTTTCCTCTGGTCTCGCTCGTTCGATTCAGCAGGTCTCCGAGCAGAAGGCAGCCTAGTCGCTGTTTTCACCCGCGGCGGCAACGCCGCACCCCTGGCGCATTCGCGCCGTGTTTTAACTGATCTCCGTGCATCCGCACGGAAACCGAAAGGACTTAGAAATGGCTAAGCTTACCACCGATGAGATCATCGATGCTCTTAAGGAAATGACCCTTCTCGAGGCTTCCGAGCTCGTTAAGGCTATCGAGGACACCTTCGGCGTTTCCGCCGCTGCTCCTGCCGCTGTTGTCGCCGCTCCCGCTGCTGGCGCTGCTGAGGCCGAGGAGAAGACCGAGTTTGACGTCGTGCTCGAGGGCTTCGGCGACAACAAGATCCAGGTCATCAAGGCCGTCCGTGAGCTCACCAACCTTGGCCTGAAGGAGGCCAAGGAGGTCGTCGAGGGCGCTCCCAAGGCTGTTCTCGAGGGTGCCAAGAAGGAGGACGCCGAGGCTGCCAAGGAGAAGCTCGAGGCTGCTGGCGCTGCTGTCACCCTCAAGTAATCAGGCTTTCTCGCCAGATTTCTTTGCAGACGGGGTTCGCATTGCTAGCCCCGTCTTTTTTGTTTTTCGGTCCCTCGGCATCGGTTGCTCAAACTGCCATGTTCTGTGATTTGCGTCGTATCGGGTGCCCTGCCGTTGGGCAATAAAATTGCACCATTCGAGCAATAATTTGCGTTGACCTGCTGAAGAGTTGTCTCTGCCTTGTAGCGACATATAGTTCCAGCGGTAAGATGCTTGGGTATCGCAATTTGGTCTGCGGCTGTGTGCCGCACGCATGGGGCGCTTTTGCGCCTGCGAAAGGATCTTTGAATAACATGAAGGCAATCATCCCCGCCGCCGGTCTTGGCACGCGTTTTCTGCCTGGCACCAAGTGCACGCCCAAAGAGATGCTGCCGGTGCTCGACAAGCCCGTCATTCAGTACGTCGTCGAGGAGGCACTCGACCCCGAGGAGGTCGACGACGCCATCATCGTTACTTCTCCCGGTAAGCCCGAGCTACTGAACTACTTCCAGCCCGACCGTTCGCTCGAGAACCTGCTGCGCGAGCGCGGCAAGAACGCCTATGCCGATGCTGTCGCCCACGCTGACGGTATGCCGGTCGACTTCCGTTATCAGTACGAGCCCAAGGGCCTCGGCCATGCTATTCGCTCTGCTGCCGACGCCGTGGCAGGGGAGAACTTCCTGGTTCTTCTGGGCGACTACGTTGTGCCTAACCGCGATATCTGCGACAAGATGCTCGCCGTTTCCAAGGAGCACGGTGGCGCTTCGGTTATCGCCGTCGCTGCTTGCTCGCCCGAGGAAGTCAGCCGCTACGGCGTTATCGCCGGCGAGCGCGTCGGTTCGCTCGAGGGCGCCGAGGACGTTGCCGATGCCGAGCCGGGCGCTGTCTGGCGTATCGGCGGTCTGGTTGAGAAGCCCGCTCCCGAGGCGGCTCCGTCCAACCTGTACATCGTCGGTCGCTACCTGCTGAGCCCGCTGGTCATGGACTTGCTGGCAGATCAGCAGGCCGGCAAGGGCGGCGAGATCCAACTCACCGACGCCATGGCCCGTTCGCTCGACCGCGAAGCCATGTACGCCGTCGTCATCGACCCGCTGTCGGGCTACGACACCGGCACTCCCTCTGGCTGGATGGCCACCAACGCCCTCATGGCTGCAAGCGACCCCCGCTTTGCCGATGCCTTCTGGGACGCCATCGACGAGCGCGGCGGATTGATGCGCAAGTAAGCCTTCGGTCATCGACATTTACGGGTGCGGACTTCGGTCTGCACCCGTTTTTTATGCGAGCTACAGCTTAGCCCCGGAAAGTGCGACCCACAATTTGGTCGAATTCTGGGATGCGCTTTCCGGTTGGAGCCCCTAGCGGAAACTGCGACCCGGAATTTCGGCTCAGAATGGGACACGGTTTCCCAAACAGGGTTCAACCGGAAACTGCGACCCAGTTTGAGGCCTCAAAACGGGACGCAGTTTCCGCCTGATCGACCCTTGCCGCCATTCCGCCATGCAGCGGCGCGCATCAGCAGTCTCGTTCACAGAAAATATATGAACAGATGTTCGATACACATACATCTACCTGCGTGTTTTCTGTCGAAAATCTTTGCTACTCCAAAAACTCAATCGCGTCAAGGCTTTTCTTGCCCAACGGTCGGTACCTGATAAACTATTAGATTGCGATAACTGGCGAAGCTATGCCTCGCCAACCCACCGAGCATTTCCGTGAAGGAGGAAAAACCTGGTGACCTACGCATACACTGCCACTGAGCGCAAGCGCGTCAGCTTCGGGAAAATCCCGGAGGCCATGGAGCTCCCCAACCTTATCTCTGTTCAAAGGGAATCCTTTGAGCGTTTTAAGGACGAGGGCCTTCGTGAGGCGTTCAAGGAATCCAGCCCCATCCAGAGCCAGAACCATGTTCTCGAGGTTACCTTCGGCGAGCATCAGTTCGGCGACCCCGCGCACACCGTCGAGGAGTGCCGCGAGAAGGACATGACGTATCAGGCCCCGCTTCTGACCGACGTTCGTCTCACCAACAAGGAGACCGGCGAGATCAAGGAGCAGCTCGTCTTCATGGGCGACTTCCCCATGATGACCGATCAGGGCACCTTCATCATCAACGGTACCGAGCGTATCGTCGTCTCGCAGCTCGTCCGCTCCCCGGGCGTGTACTACAGCTCCGAGATGGATTCGGGCAAGCAGATCTACAAGGCCCAGATCATCCCGTCCCGCGGTGCCTGGCTCGAGTTTGAGGTCGACAAGCGCGACCAGCTCATGGTCTCCATCGACCGTAAGCGCAAGCAGAGCGCCACGATGTTCCTGCGCGCCCTTGGCATCGCCGTCACCAACGACGACATCATCGAGCTGCTCGGCAACTCCGATGTGATCAAGCGCACCCTGGAGCGCGACACCGCCCTCACCCGCGAGGACGCCCTCATCGAGATCTACCGTCGCCTGCGCCCGGGCGAGCCTCCCACCGTGGACGCTTCCCGCAGCCTGCTCGAGGGCCTGCTCTTTAACCCGCAGCGCTACGATTTGGCCCGCGTCGGTCGTTACAAGGTCAACAAGAAGCTCAACCTCACCACCGAGGAAGAGGTCACGGTGCTCACCGACGAGGATATCGTCGCGACGCTGCGCTACCTCCTGTCCCTCGCTGCCGGCGAGCAGGGCTTCAAGGTCGACGACATCGACCACTTCGGCAACCGCCGCATCCGCACCGTCGGCGAACTCGTCGCCAACCAGTTCCGTATCGGCATGAGCCGTATGGAGCGCGTCGTCCGTGAGCGCATGAGCTCCCAGGACATCGACGAGATCACCCCGCAGTCGCTCATCAACATCCGCCCGATCGTGGCCTCCATCAAGGAGTTCTTCGGTTCCTCGCAGCTCTCGCAGTTCATGGACCAGGCGAACCCCCTGACCGGTCTGACCCACAAGCGCCGTCTGTCCGCACTCGGCCCTGGTGGTCTTGCCGGTCACAAGTCCGGCTCCAGCCGCCGCACCAACGTGCCGACGGCCGTCCGCGACGTTCACAACTCGCACTACAGCCGCATGTGCCCGATCGAGACCCCCGAAGGCCCCAACATCGGCCTGATCGGCTCGCTCGCCCTCTACGCCCGCGTCAACGAGTATGGCTTCATCGAGGCCCCGTTCCGTCGCGTCGAGAACGGCGTTGCCACCGATCAGATCGACTGGATGACCGCTGACGAGGAAGAGAAGCACGTCATCGCGCCGGCCAACACGCCGCTCGATCCCAAGACCAACGAGTTCATCACGACCGATGCCGAGGGCAAGATCGTCCGCCCGCACACCGTGATCGCCCGTACCCGCGACTTCGACGGTTCCTTCGGCGCTCCCGCCGACGTGCCCGTCGAGGACGTCGACTACATGGACGTCTCGCCGCGTCAGATGCTCTCCGTCGCAGCCACGCTGATCCCGTTCCTTGAGCACGACGACGCCAAGCGTACGCTGATGGGCGCCAACATGCAGCGTCAGGCCGTGCCGCTGGTTCACCCCGCCGCTCCCTATGTCGGTACCGGCATGGAGCGTCGCGCCGCTCTGGACTCCGGCGAGGTCACCCTGGCCAAGAACGCCGGCGAGGTCATCTTTGCCGACGCCGCCAAGATCATCGTCAAGCATGCCGGCGGCATGGACGAGTATCACCTGGCCAAGTACCAGCGCTCCAACCAGTCCACTTGCATCAACCACCGTCCGCTCGTGCGCGTCGGTGACACCGTTGAGCAGGGCGAGCCCCTGGCCGACGGTCCTTCGACCGATCACGGCGAGCTCGCACTGGGCCAGAACCTCACCGTGGCCTACATGCCGTGGGAAGGCTTTAACTACGAGGACGGTATCGTCGTGTCCGAGCGCCTGGTGGCCGAGGACCTGCTGACGACCATCAACATCACCCGTCACGAGATCGACGCCCGCGACACCAAGCTCGGCCCCGAGGAGATCACCCGCGAGATCCCGAACCTCTCCGAGGACATGCTTGCCAACCTCGACGAGGACGGCATCATCCGCATCGGCGCCGAGGTCGGCCCTGGCGACATCCTGGTCGGCAAGGTCACGCCTAAGGGCGAGAGCGCTCTGACCGCCGAGGAGCGCCTGCTGCGCGCCATCTTCGGTGCCAAGGCCCACGACGTCCGCGATACCTCCCTTAAGATGCCTCACGGCGCTTACGGCCGCGTCATCGATGTCGTCCGCTTTAGCCGCGAGAACGGCGACGACCTGGCCCCCGGCGTCAACGAGCAGGTGCGCGTCTACGTCGCCCAGCGTCGTAAGATCCAGCAGGGCGATAAGATCGCCGGCCGCCACGGCAACAAAGGTGTTATCTGTAACGTTCTGCCGGTCGAGGACATGCCCTACATGGCTGACGGTACCCCGATCGACGTTATCCTCAACCCGCTGGGCGTTCCTTCGCGTATGAACGTCGGCCAGCTGCTCGAGTGCCACCTTGGCTGGGCTGCTGCCTGCGGTTGGGATACCGAGCAGGCCGACTCCGACAAGTACGTCCCCGGTCCGTTCTTCACCGCCACGCCCGTCTTCGACGGCGCCAAGGAGGACGAGATCGCCGAGGTCATCCGTCGTGCCAACAAGAACATGCTCAACAAGGCCACCGCTGCCTTTGGCGATCACATGCGCCCCGAGTTCGTCACCCAGCTTGACGAGCGCGGCAAGACCCGTCTGTTCGACGGCCGTACCGGCGAGGAGTTCCGCGAGCCCATTACCGTGGGTACGTCCTACATCCTCAAGCTCGGCCACATGGTCGACGACAAGATCCACGCCCGTTCGACTGGCCCTTACAGCCTGGTTACCCAGCAGCCTCTGGGCGGCAAGGCCCAGTTCGGCGGCCAGCGCTTCGGCGAGATGGAAGTTTGGGCACTGTACGCTTACGGTGCTTCCAACGTCCTGCAGGAGATCCTGACCGTCAAGTCCGACGACACCGTGGGCCGCGTCAAGACCTACGAGTCCATCGTCAAGGGCGAGAACGTTCCGGTTCCGGGTATCCCCGAGTCCTTCAAGGTTCTCGTCAAGGAGATCCGTTCCCTCGCGCTGGACATCGAGCCCATGCACGATGCCGACGAGGACGCCTCCGCCCCTGTGACCGCCGAGGAGACCTCTGCTCTCGACGACCTGGCTGCGCTCGCCGGCGTTGACACCGACGTCGAGGCCGAGGATGCCGAGACCGCCGAGGCACCCGAGGCTGTCGCCGCCACGACCACTGATAAGGAGTAGTTGACTGTGGCAGATTTCGAAGCTACTGATTTTGACTCGGTAAAGATCTCCCTTGCCTCCGCCGACCAGATCCGTTCCTGGTCGCACGGTGAGGTCAAGAAGCCGGAGACCATCAATTACCGTACCCTCAAGCCCGAGAAGGACGGCCTGTTCTGCGAGAAGATCTTCGGTCCCGCCAAGGACTGGGAGTGCTCCTGCGGCAAGTACAAGGGCATCCGCTTTAAGGGCATCGTCTGCGAGCGCTGCGGCGTCGAGGTCACCTCGGCCAAGGTGCGTCGCGACCGCATGGGCCACATCGAGCTCGCCGCTCCCGTGTCCCACATCTGGTACTTCAAGAGCCCCACGAGCTTCCCGATGAGCCGTATGCTCGACATCAAGTCCAAGGACCTCGAGAAGGTTCTGTACTTTGCCAGCTACATCATCACCGAGGTTGACTACGAGGCCCGCGAGGCCGACGCCGACGACCTGCGCGAGGAGCTCGCCGCCGATCTGGAAGAGATCGATGCCGAGTGCGCCCGCCAGATCGAGTCCCTCAAGGAGCAGGGCGACCCCGAGAACTTTGACGAGTTCTCCGACGAGGAGCCGCTGACCCCCGAGGAGATCGCCTCCGGCATCGTCGACATCGAGGAAGAGTGCAAGGACGAGAAGCAGCTCCGCACGGACGCCTTCAACGCCTTCATGAAGCTCACCGAGCGCGACCTCATCTCCGATGAGCCGCTGTTCCGCGAGATGACCCGCTACTACTCCATGTACTTCAAGGGTGGTATGGGTGCCGAGGCCGTCCGCGACCTGCTCGCTGCCATCGACCTCCCCTCCGAGGCCGAGAAGCTCAAGGCCATCATCGCCGACGAGGATTCTCAGAAGCAGAAGCGCGAGAAGGCCGTCAAGCGCCTCGAGGTCGTTGACGCCTTCCTGAAGGGCGGCAACAGCCCCGCGAACATGATCCTGGACGTCATCCCGGTCATTCCGCCCGATCTGCGCCCGATGGTCCAGCTCGACGGCGGTCGCTTTGCCGCGTCCGACCTCAACGACCTGTACCGTCGCGTGATCAACCGTAACAACCGACTCAAGCGCCTGCTCGACCTGGACGCCCCTGCGATCATCGTGAACAACGAGAAGCGCATGCTCCAGGAGTCCGTGGACGCCCTGTTCGACAACGGCCGTCGTGGTCGCCCGGTCTCTGGCCGTGGCGGTCGCCCGCTCAAGTCGCTCGCCGAGGCCCTCAAGGGCAAGCAGGGTCGTTTCCGCCAGAACCTGCTGGGTAAGCGTGTCGACTACTCCGGCCGTTCGGTTATCGTTACCGACCCCAAGCTGCTGCTGCACCAGTGCGGTCTGCCCAAGACCATGGCGCTGGAGCTCTTCAAGCCCTTCGTCATGAAGCGCCTGGTCGAGCTTGGCAAGGTCGAGAACATCAAGGGCGCCAAGCGCGCTATCGACCGCGGTGCCACCTTTGTGTGGGATATCCTCGAAGAGGTCATCGACGGCCGCGTCGTGCTGCTCAACCGCGCACCGACCCTGCACCGTCTGTCCATCCAGGCCTTTGAGCCGGTTCTGGTCGAGGGCAAGGCTATCCACCTGCACCCGCTGGTCTGCTCGCCCTTCAACGCCGACTTCGACGGCGACCAGATGTCTGTCCACGTGCCGCTGTCCAGCCAGGCTCAGGCCGAGGCCCGCGTGCTCATGCTCTCTGCGAACAACCTGCGCTCGCCGGCATCCGGCAAGCCGGTCAACATCCCCTCGCAGGACATGATCATCGGTGTGTACTACCTGACCCAGGTCCGCGACGGTCTGCCGGGCGAGAACCACGTGTTCGCCAGCTTCGACGACGCGCTGCACGCCTATGACTGCCGCTCCGAGGTCGACATGCAGGCCAAGATTCAGGTCCGCGTGTCCGCTGCCGACGCCAATGTCATCAACGAGGACGGCACCCGTATCTTCCGCGTCAAGAACGGCAAGAACGAGTTCGTCGACTACGACGTCACCGGCAACAAGACCGCGCGCTTCGAGACCTCCATCGGCCGCATCATCTTCAACCGCCAGTGCCTGCCCGAAGACTATGAGTTCATGAACTACAAGATGGTCAAGGGCGACGTGGCCAAGCTGGTTGCGGACTGCTGCGATCGCTATCCCGAGGCCAAGGTCGGCCCGATCCTCGACGCCATCAAGTACTCCGGCTTCCACTACGCTACCCGCGCTGGCCTCACCATCTCGGTGTGGGACGCTCTCATCCCTGCCGAGAAGCAGGAGCTGCTCGATCGCGCCCAGGCCAACGTCGACCAGATCAACGAGTACTTCGAGGAGGGCTTCATCAACGAGACGGAGCGCCACATCGAAGTCGTTAATGAGTGGACCGCTTGTACCGATAAGGTTGCAGCGCTCATGCTCGACTTGTTCGACGAGGAGAACCCGCTCTACATGATGGCCGACTCCGGCGCCCGTGGTTCTAAGACCCAGCTGCGTCAGCTCGGCGGCATGCGTGGCCTGATGGCAGACATGTCCGGCGAGACGATCGACCTTCCCATTAAGGCGAACTTCCGCGAGGGCCTGCTGCCGCTCGAGTACTTCATTTCGACCTACGGCGCCCGTAAGGGCCTGGTCGATACCGCATCCCACACCTCGGACTCTGGTTACCTGACCCGTCGTCTGGTCGACGTGGCCCAGGACGTCATCGTCCGCGAGGAGGACTGCGGTACGCACGAGGGCGTCACCTACAACCTCATCATCCCCGGCACCACCGACCTCAACACCGACCTCGTCGGCCGTTGCTTCATTGAGGACGTCGTGGCTCCCGATGGCACCGTGCTCTTTGAGCAGGACGGCTACATCGAGAAGGTCGCTGACATCCAGAAGATGGTCGATGCCGGCCTTAAGAAGGTCAAGCTTCGCGCGCTGCTCACCTGCCGCTCCAAGTACGGCGTGTGCCAGAAGTGCTACGGCTGGGATCTTTCCACCCGTCGTCCAGTCGCCATCGGTACCGCGGTCGGCATTATTGCCGCCCAGTCCATCGGCGAGCCCGGTACGCAGCTTACGATGCGTACCATTCACTCCGGCGGCGTCGCTGGCGTCGACGATATTACGCAGGGTCTGCCTACGGTCAGCCGTATGTTCGATATCGTCGGCAACGTCAACGAGAAGATCCTGGGTCGCGAGGCCGAGCTGGCTCCGTACTCCGGCCACCTCTCGATTAAGCCCGAGAAGTCCGAGTACGTGCTGACGCTCACCGACTCCGAGGATCACACCCGTGTCCTCGACGAGCGTCGCGTCCCCGCTTCGGTGCGCTTCATGCCCGAGATCGAGGACGGCTGCGAGGTTCGCGCCGGCGACCAGATCACCAAGGGCTTCGTTAACTTCCGCAACCTGCGCAAGCTGACCGACATCGAGTCGACGATGCACACCTTCGTCGAGAGCGTCAAGGACGTCTACACCAGCCAAGGCGTCGACCTGAACGACAAGCACATCGAGGTGCTCGCACGTCAGATGCTGCGTCGCGTTCAGATCACCAACCCCGGCGACTCCAAGTACCTGCTTGGTCAGTACGTCGACCGCTACGAGTTTGCCGACGAGGTCGAGCGCGTTGCCCGTCTGGGCGGTCAGGCTCCCGTGGCCGAGCCCGTCATCCTGGGTACGCTCAAGGTCGCGTCCAACATCGACTCCTGGCTGTCGAGCGCTTCGTTCATCCGTACCGCTGGCGTCCTTACCGAGGCTGCCATCGAGGGCAAGGTCGACCACCTGCTCGACCTTAAGTCCAACGTCATCGTCGGTAAGAAGATCCCGGCTGGTACCGGCCTCAAGCCGTACGCCAACGCCAAGCTGACGTATCGCACGGCCGACGGCTACGTGGACATCGACGGCCCGGCTTCGCCCAACGCCAAGTCGCTGCCCGAGTGGGCTCCTGTGGAGCTAAAGGACCTGGACGAGCAGCTCCCGCAGCAGCTCGACTGGGCCGGCTACGACGAGTTCGGTGGTGCTGACGGTTCGTTCACCCGCAACGGCCACACCATCTCCGCCGAGAAGGCTCGTCTGTACCTGTTCGACGACCTGGGCGTGTCGCAGCGCTGGACCAACAAGTTCAGCGAGGTTGGCATCGAGACGGTCGGCGACCTGGTTGGCAAGTCCGAGGAGGATCTGCTGCGCATCGATGGCATCGGCGCCAAGGCGATCGAGGAGCTCCGTGACGGCCTGGAGGCCCACGATCTGCTCTACATCCTCGAGAACAACGACGACGTTGCCGACGAGGAAGACCTCTCGCAGCTGCTGCAGATGGTCTTTAGCCCCGACGGTCCGGACGATATCCTGCTGGGTACCTCCGCTCCGACGCATCACGCCGACGCCGACGAGGAGCTCCTGGGCGCCCCGATCGACGACAAGAAGGCTCCCGCCAACGGCGCGATCAACGAGGACATGGCGTCCCTCGACGAGCTGCTCAACCAGCTCGTGGACACCGACGACGCCGAAGAGGCCAAGGACAACGACGAGGAGTAATTTCCTAGTACGTTAACCGTCCTTCCAAAGACCCGTTTCCCAAT
Source organism: Collinsella sp. (assembly GCA_019414045.1). Classification (GTDB taxonomy): domain Bacteria; phylum Actinomycetota; class Coriobacteriia; order Coriobacteriales; family Coriobacteriaceae; genus Collinsella. The sequence goes on from DXMW01000017.1 coordinate 146,530, forward strand.
GAACTGCCTCCCATTTCTTGGACATGAGAAATGGGAGGCTTTCTTTATGCGCGTCGATTTGAGGGTGAAGCATGATGTCGAGGCCAGGAAGGCGGCCATAGGGCTCTTCGAGCTCGGGCACGGGTATAAATCTGCCGCGATTGCCCTTTCGCTTCCCGTGGAAGCCGTGAGAAGTTGGCAGGAGATATACCGCGCGTTCGGGAGCGAGGTGCTGCTGCGCATGGACGGAAAGCGGGGCAGGTACACATACGAGCAGAAGGTCGCCGCCGCCTCCGCCGTCGTCGACGGCGGCATGACGAAGACCGAGGCGATGGCGGCGTTCGGCATAATGTCGATGTCGCCGCTCAAGAAGTGGTGCGCGCTATACCGCGAGGGCGGCGCGGAGGCCCTGCGCCCGAGGCCCAAGGGCCGGCCGAGCGGTTCCAGGGCGAGGCCGCGGACCCGCGAGGAGGAGCTCGAGGAGCGGTGCCGTAGGCTCGAGGCCGAGGTGGCCTACCTAAAAAAAATACGCGCCCTGGTCGAGAGGGACGGGCTCTGACCAGGGCGAAGGCCGAAGCGGTCGCGGCCCTGCGCGCCGAGGGGCACGCGCTCGGGCACCTGCTCGCATGCGCCGAGCTCAAGCGGTCGACCTACTACTACGCCCTCGCGCACCCGCCGAGGCCCACGCGCGCCGAGCTCTGGGAGGCGGCCGCCGAGATCTTCTCGCGCACCGCCAACGGCTGCGGGCACCGGCAGATAGCGATGTGCCTCAGGGCGGAAGAGGGGGCCGTGATAGCCAACAAGACCGTGCTCAAGATGATGCGCGAGATGGGGATTCGCTGCGGCATCAGACGCGAGACGGCCTACCACAGGTACAACTCGTACAAGGGCGTCGTCGGCAGAACGTTCGAGAACGTGATCGCGAGGGGTTTCGACGCCGGGGCCCCGTGGCAGAAGCTGGGGACGGACGTCACCGAGTTCAAGGTGGCTGGCGGTAAGGCCTACTGGGCCCCGACGCTGGACTTCTGCACCAAGGAGATCGTGGCGAGCGACATATCGACCACGCCCGACATGGCCCAGCAGGTGAGGATGCTCGACGAGCTGCTGTCCAAGATCCCCGAGGGCGTCGCCCCGACCATGCACTCGGACCGGGGCTGGCAGTACCAGCACGCCTCGTACACATCCAGGCTCGAGGCCGCCGGCATCGTCCAGAGCATGTCCAGGAAGGCGAACTGCATCGACAATGCCGCCACCGAGCAGCTCTTCGGCCACGTCAAGGACGAGTTCTACCGGGGCCGCGAGTGGGAGACGTTCGAGGATTTCAAACGCGACCTGGAGGAATACATAGTCCACTGGAACACGAGCCGGAGGCAGGTAAGATTGAAGGGCCTGACCCCGGAGGAGTACCGGAATCAGGCCCTTGCGGCCTAGTCGCTATTTAGGGCGTCCAAGATTTGGGGCGCAGTTCACAAC
>DXMW01000018.1:0-2945 GCA_019414045.1 Collinsella sp.
ACGAGCGGGGGCTCCTATCTTTTTAGTGCCCTCGGATTGGGTCATAGTGTCTGTCTGCGCCAAAACATCGGCGTTGCCGGAGTGGTCATTGGGGACGTTCTTAAACGACTACTTGCTCTCGTTAGATAAGCGTCCGAGAACCACGCTCGTCGTTACTTAAGTCCGGGGAGGCGGGTGTAGGGGAACGAACGCTCCAGGAATTCGGCGCAGCGGTCGTAATCTTTGGCGAAGTAGCTGCTGTAGAGCGAATCGAGTACGTATTGCACGGCTATGTGGCTCGCGAACTGCGTGATGCGGTGCGTCATGCTCTCGTGATCGCTCACCGTGAGATAGGCGGCAAAGCCGGGGTGAATGCGGGCGCAGTACGGTGTGCCGATGACGATGACCGGGACATGTTGACTGCTGAGGATCGGCAAGATTTCCCTGAGGTTGGGGGCAAGGCCGCTGTAGGAGATGACGATTGCCACATGGTCGGTGCCCGAGGCGAGCGCCGTGCGCACCTGCGCCTCGATACTGTCGTGGCACGTCGCGCTTTTGCCGGCGGAAAGCAGGCGGTCGCGGAACATTCCCGCTGGATACAGGTTATGCGAGCCCGTGTAGATGTCCACGGTGCCGGCGCGCATGACGAGCTTGGCGGCCTGGTCGAGCTGCGTGGGGTCGAGCAGCTCCTGCGTTTCGGCCAAAGTGGTCTGGTAGAGCCCCTCCATGCGTTCCATCACCTGCGCAGGGGTGGAGGTGACATCGAAGGGAAAGTTGATGTCCACGTCGCGCCGGTTGCCCGCCTCGGTCGCCAGACGGATGAGTTCGACTTTGAGGTCTTTGAATCCCTCGAGGCCGAGTTTTTTTGCAAAAGCGGTGCACGCTCGTGACAGAAACGTTGGCGCACGCGGCAAATTCCTTAATGGAAAGCCCGCGGACGTTTTCGCCCATGGCAAGGGCCGAGATGCCGAGCTGTTGCTCGGTGGGGGTGAGGCCCTGCGCCTCGGTGATCTTGCGTTTGATATCCATGCGAACTCCCACACTCGCCAAACCTGCCAAAAAGGGACAGGTTTATTTTGGCACGTTTCGGCCGGTATCAGGAAGTGTCAGGGAAAAGGCGGCGGCAGTCCGTGGGCGCGAAAAGAAGTGTCGGGTTTGGCGCGCCCGCTTCTGCCCGTCCCGCGCGTGGGCGATACTCGGCTTATCGACCCGCGATGCAAAGGAGATGCTCATCCCACGAGCACTACCGGGAAGGGCTTGCGATTCGAGCCCTCGCCTTAGTATTTTGGCCATTTAGCACTATAATCACCATAGACATGCGCATAACGTTGCGCTTAATCAAGAGGAGAAAACGTATGGGTCTGTTTGACATGTTCAAGAAGAAGGCTGAGCCCGCGGCTGCTGCTGCTCCCGCCTCCATCTCTGCTTCTGCCGGCGCCGACGTGCTGTGCTCGCCCGTCAAGGGCAAGGTCATCAAGATGGCCGACGTGCCCGATCCCGTCTTTGGTGGCGAGGTTCTGGGCAAGGGCTGCGCCGTGTGGCCCGAGGACGATCTGGTCTACGCTCCCTGCGACGGCAAGGTGACCGTCACCATGGGTCACGCCGTGGGCCTGCAGTCCGATAGCGGCATCGAGGTTTTGGTGCACGTTGGCGTCGATACCGTCAACATGAACGGTGATGGCTTCGAGGGCTTCGTCAAGGCCGACGACGTTGTGAAGGCTGGCCAGCCCATACTCAAGATCGACCGCGCCAAGATCGCCGCTGCCGGTTACAAGGACTGCGTCGTGGTGGCCGTGTCCAACACCGCCGAGTTTGCCGATGTCGAACTCGCCGTCGAGGCCGACTCCGCTGTCGCCGCCGGCGATGCCATCGTCAAAGTCGTCCGCAAGTAAGCTGCGGCATCCAAAGGGTGTGCAAGGGTGGTCGGGTTATCCGGCCGCCCTTTTTTATTACAATGCGGCGGAACGTTTTATTGCGCGTTGGGCGGACCGGTAAACCGTTCGGACGTTAAATCGAGCCGATTGCGCCTTTGCTTTGCCGGGGGTGTTCGTTATCGGCTAGTATGGCCTTATTGTTACGACGTGCACCGCGTCGGGAAGCGCGGTGCCGCTTGTTGGGAGGAATGTCATGAAGAAGAAGCTGCTGCTTGCGCCCCTGATGGCTGTTCTGGTCGCGTGCGTGGTTGTGCTTTCCGGCTGCGGAGGTCCTTCGGTTGAGGAGCTCATTACCGAGGATCTTACGACGCAGTTTGACGAGGTCAAGAACGGCGGCGACGACTTCCTCGCTGGCCTGGAAGAGGCCTCGGGCGACGAGTTCGAGCAGCTGGGCATCGATCCCAAGGAGTACGCCAAGAGCTATCTCGAGGGCTTTGACTACAAGATCGGCGACGTGACGGTCGACGAGGACAAGGGCACCGCAACTGCCGAGGTCACCATTACCTGCAAGTCCATGAACCAGATCGTTGAGGATTTTGCCACCCAGTATCAGGAGAAGGTCGCCGCGCTCGATTCGATGCCTTCCGATGACGAGCTGTACAAGATGGCCGGTCAGGTTATGGTCGATGTGACCAAGGCTGCTAAGACCAAGGACACCAAGGTCACCTTCAAGTATTCCTGCAATGACGACGGCGAGTGGTCTGCCGACGATTCCGCAACCAACGAGATGATGAATGCCATGATGAGCTAGGGGAGTTACGGCGTTTTACCAAACGCCGTAACTGCCCGACGCTGCGCGGGCACCAGAGCGACAACTTGTCATTCAAAGAGGACGGCATGACCAGAAGGTCTATACCGTCCTCTTTTCATGCCAATTTGTTCGCACTGGTGCCCGCTCGCTGCCCGTCCTCTACCTGCGGCGTTGCCATGGTAGTCATTGAGGCGGCACTTGGGGACGTTCCTTTTCTGCCGGCAGTTGGGGACACTCCTTGTATCAACGCCGTATCAAATGCTCGGGAAAATGCGACCCGG
>DXMW01000018.1:3045-81725 GCA_019414045.1 Collinsella sp.
GCGACCCGGAATATTGCTCTGAAACGGGATACGGTTTCCCCGACGCGCCTCAAACGGAAAGTGCATCCCATTTCGGAGCTCCAAAACGGGATGCACTTTCCGCGTGGAAGAATTGTCGCAGCTGCGTTAAGCGGTGTCGCTCGCTACTCGCCCAAGATTAGCTCGGCGAGTTCGTCCTGCGTATCTACCACGTAGTCGGCGCCGGCGGCTTCCAGCTCTGCGCGGCCGCGGAAGCCCCAGCTGACGCCCGCGCTCTTAAGGCCGGCGTTGTGGCCGGTCAGAACATCGACATTCGAATCGCCCACATAGAGCGTGGTTGCCGGATCGGCGCCCAGCTCTTTCATCACATGCAACGTGACGGGTGCCTCGGGCTTGGGCGGAAATGCGCCCACACGGCCCTGTACCAGCGCAAAGCGATCGGGGCCAAAGTATTTCTCGATAAGCGGGGCTGCCGAAATATGATCCTTGTTGGTGAGCACGGCAAGCTGAACGCCCGCTGTGCGCAGACGGTCGAGCATCTCAATCGTGCCGGCGTAGGGTGAGGTGTGGTCCTCCTTGTGCTCGCCGTAATAGGCCCTAAACTCGGCAAGCGTCTGCTCAAACATACGGCCGTCGCCCGCGTACTCGGCGGGCATAAAGCGCTCGACCAGCTTGAGCATGCCGTTTCCCACCTTGTAGCGGTACTCGTCTACGGCAAACGTGGGCCAGCCGTGCATCTCGCAGGTATGGTTGCTGGCGGCCGCCAGGTCCTCGAGCGTGTTGAGGATGGTGCCATCCAGATCAAAGATCACATGGGAAAAAGCTGCTGCCATGGGTGCTCCTGCCGCTTGAGTTGTAAAACGCACCCCATGATACTGGGCATGCGTGCCGGGCATGTTTGGAATCTGAATATCTTTAATAGCCCTGAGCCTTTGTCGTTAGCAAATCCTCGGCAGTTGTTCTCCCACAAGCATGTCGAGGATACGGGTCGAGCCCCAGCCGGTGCGTACGCGCACGGCGGGACGGGCGCCCTCGGCAAGTGGCAGCACGCGACCGATGATGGCGGCGTTCTCGCCGTAGCGGGCGGCGCGCATGGCTGCCAGCGCGGCATCGGCTTGCTCGGCCGGCACCACGGCAACCATCTTGCCCTCGTTTGCCACCTGCAGCACATCGTAGCCGAGCATCTCACATGCCGCCTGCACGTCGGGGCGCACGGGCACGGCATCCTCGTCGATCTCCATGGCAACGCCGCTGGCCTGGGCAAACTCGTTGAGCGTGGATGCCAGGCCGCCGCGCGTGGGGTCGCGGAAGCAGCGGGTGTCGGGGGCGGCGGCGAGCACGTCGGCAATCAGATGATTGAGCGGCGCAGCATCGCTTTCGATGTCGCTCGAAAACGCCAAGCCCTCGCGCTGGCTCATGATGGCGATGCCGTGGTCGCCTAGCGTACCCGATACCAGGATGGCGTCGCCGGGCCGACAGTTCGCACCGCTGAGCGTTACGCCCGCGGGCACTTCGCCCACGCCGGCGGTATTGATGTAGACGCCGTCGGCACCGCCACGCTCGACCACCTTGGTGTCGCCGGTGATTATGGACACGCCCGCCTCGCGCGCTGTTTCGGCCATGGTTTGCACAATCTGGCGCAGCTTGTCCATGGGATAGCCCTCTTCGAGGATAAAGCCGCATGAGAGGTAGCGCACGTTAGCGCCCGAGGTCGCGACGTCGTTGACGGTTCCGCACACGGCGAGTCGGCCGATATTGCCGCCGGGGAAGAACTGCGGCGAGACTACAAAGCTGTCGGTCGACATGGCGATGCGCCCGCTCGCGGGCAGCGCAGCGACGCCGGCATCGTTGCCCTCGAGCAGTTCGGGCGACCCAAAGGCATCCAAAAAGACTTCATCGATGATGCGTTTCATCATCTGGCCGCCAGAGCCGTGGCCCAACAGGACAGTGCTATCGGTGGCAGTACGGGACATATCGAAAACTCCAATCGAGGACGGAATTATATGGGTGAGGTGCAGCGTCGACCGGCCCGCCGTTCGTTAGAGCGGCGGAACCCATTAGCCTCGGTAGCGGTAGTACGCCGTGCAGCTGCCCTCGGAGCTCACCATGCACGGGCCGACGGGATGTTCGGGCGTGCATGCGCGGCCAAAGAGCGGGCAATTGCTCGGCGTAATGGCCCCGCGCAGCACGTCGCCGCAGCGGCACCCGCGCGGCTCGACTGTCGCCTCAACGGGTACGTCAAAGCGGACGCCGGCATCAAAGCGCGCGAATTCGGGCCGGATGGAAAGACCCGAGCCGGCAATCGGCCCCAGACCGCGCCATGTGGTGTCGCACGGCTCAAACACCTGCTCGACCAGCTGGCGCGCCACGGGGTTGCCGTCTGCATTGACGCCACGGCGGTAGGCGTTGTCGATTGCGGGCTGCCCCTCAACAACCATCTGGACCAGCATGCAGATACCCTGCAAGATGTCGACCGGCTCAAATCCCGTTACCACGCCTGGAGTCTTAAACTCATCGACCAAAAAGTCAAAGGGGGCTAAGCCCGTGATGGTGGCGACGTGTCCCGGAAGGATAAAGCCGTCGATAGTGGTCTCGGGATCGTTGGCGATGGCGCGCAGCGCCGGCGGCGTGGTCTTGTGGGCGCAATAGACCGAGAAGTTCTGGAGTCCGCGCCCATCGGCCTCCAAAATGGCGGCGGCGATGGTGGGCGTCGTGGTCTCAAAGCCGACGCCCATAAAGATGACCGGGCGATCGGGGTTGTGTTCGGCGATACCGAGTGCATCGAGCGGGGAGTACACAATGCGAATATCGCGCCCCGCCGCCTTTTGCGCGGCGAGCGAGGTAGACGACCCGGGCACGCGCATCATGTCGCCAAAGGTGGTGATGATGGCGCCGTCCATCTTGGCGAGCGCGATTGCATGGTCGATATCGCGGTTGGCGGTAACGCAGACGGGGCAACCCGGACCGCTCAGCAGTTTGAGCCCGGCAGGCATAATGGAGCGAAAGCCATAGCGACCGATGCTCACGGTGTGCGTGCCGCAGACTTCCATAAGGTTGATGGCGCGGTCGCCGACGAGTTCACGGATGCGCTCGATGAGCTCGCGAGCCAGCTTGGGATTGCGAAATACCGAAAAGTCGATACCGGAGCGAGCCGGCTGTCCGGCCGCCACTAGTAAGCCTCCGCCGGGTTGGTGGCCAGCTGGTCTTCTTCGACCAGTTCGGTCATGGTATTGACGAGCTCGAGTGTCTCTTGGGCTTCCTGCTCGTCGACAATCTGAATGCCAAAGCCGGCGTGCACGAGAATATAGTCGCCTACCTGTGCCGTCGGCACGAGGCGCAGCGAAACGGGGCGCTCGATGCCCATCATGTCGACGGTCGCCTTAAGGTCGTCGTCGCGTTTGACCACTTTACCGGGAACGGCAAGGCACATAATGTTCCCCTTTTATACGTTTTGCGCTGGATAGGCGCCTAATTACCCATCAGTTGATGGTAGCGCTCGCGGAAGTCACGAGCAAACGCGTTACACCTGTGAGACGGCGGCGCGCAGGCTGGCAAAACGGCCTATCGCGATGCTGTCTGCGCAAGGCGAGCGCGAGCGATGGCGGCCTGACCGTAGGCGATGCAGCCGTCGTTGACGGGCACGGAGTGGGGGACCAAGACGGCAAGACCGGCGTCTTTGAGTTCGTGGGTAAGGAGCTGAAGCAAAAGTCGGTTCATGAACACGCCGCCCGAGAGCGCGACGGTATCGATGCTTTCGCGCGCGCAGATTTCGCGTGCGATTCGTGCCGAAGAGCGCGCGATGGCGATATGGAAATCGAGCGCGAGCCTGTAGGCCGCAGCGCCGGCCCTGATTCCCTCCAAAAGCGCCTCAATAAGCGATCTGGAGTTTAGAACATGGCGGGCGTCCGGACGGGATGATTCGGTTACGGAAAAGCCGGCTATATTGCCGGTGAGGCAGGCACTTTCACTGCTGAGCGCGCGCCAGGCGGCGGCTTCGAGTTCTATGGCGGGTTCGCCCTCGTAGGTTGCCTTGTCGCAGATGCCCAGAATTGCTGCCGCGGCATCAAAGAGACGCCCCATGCTGCTGGTACGCGGGCTGTTGATGCCGCGCTCGATCATGGTGGCTGTCACGCGGCGCGTTTGCTCGTCGAGGCTGTCCAAAAGCCGAGCGGCACCTGGGTGCTCGAGCAGGCCGAGCTCACTGAGCAGGGCAAAGGCGTTGCGGCGGGCGTCGCGTACGGACGCTACGCCACCGGGTAGGGCCCAAGTGCGCAGATGCGCTGCGCGCTCAAAGTCAGCAAGGCCAGCGACAAGAAACTCGCCGCCCCATATGGTGCCATCGGTGCCGGCGCCCGTGCCATCGAAGGCAATGCCGAGGACGCGCGCCTCGGGCGCAAGCTGGCCTGTGACAATCGCTTCTGCCATCACGCTCGCGATGTGCGCATGATGGTGCTGGACTTCGATAAGCGGCAGATTGTGCTCCCGTGCCTGCTCGCGCGCCCACTGACCCGATAGATAACTGGGGTGTACATCGCAGGCCAAGGCGGCGGGTGCCAAGTCAAAGAGATCTTCCAAGCGCGTGCGCGCGGCGTTCCAGGCATCGAAGGTCTCGCCGTTTTCAACATCGCCGATATGCTGCGACACAAAACAGGTTGCCTCGCCGTTCGTCCCTTCACGCGTGAGTGCAATCGTGGCTTTTTGTTGTGGCCCACAGGCGAGCACGCAGGACGGAGTGCCGTCGAGCGCCGGCAACGGCAGCGGCTGGGGTGCATATCCGCGAGCGCGGCGAACGGGCATAACAGCGCCGTCGACCACGCGTACCAAAGAGTCGTCGTAGCGCGAGAGGATCGCGCGGTCGTTACCGAGCAACGCGTCGGCGATGCCGGCGGCAACGAGGCGTTCCCAGGCAAGGTCGTCGTCGGTCTCGATGGGTTCTTCGCTCAGATTTCCGCTGGTCATGACGAGCGCGTGCATGCCGCGGGTTTCTGCCGCGGCAAGCAACAGATGCTGAAGCGGGGTGTAGGGGAGCATGACACCGAGCTCGGGAAGGTCGTGCGCGACGGAATGCGCGAGCGCGAGGGCGTCGGGGGAGCCGCCGCTCTCGCAAGCGGCACGTCGGCGCAGCAGCACAATGGGGCGAATGCTGCCGGCCAGCAAGCCGCGCTCAATGTCGTTGACATGGCACAGGCGTTCAACGTCGGCAAGGTCGCGCACCATAACGGCAAGCGGTTTGTTGCTGCGGCGTTTGCGGCGGCGAAGCTCGGCTACCGCCTGCTCGTTGGAGGCGTCGCATGCCAAGTGAAATCCGCCCAGACCCTTGATGGCGACGATGCCACCGTCGGCCAGCAGCTCAACGCAGCGCTCGATGATAGCGTCGCTGGCCTCGCGTGTGGTACCGACGGCCGGTGTCGCGGACGAATTCCCGCACGCATTGCCGTTCACAGCCTCGCTCCACGTAATATGCGGCCCGCAATCAAAGCAGGCATCGGGCTGCGCGTGAAAACGCCGGTCGAGTGGGTCGGCATACTCCGCGGCGCACTCGGGACACATGGGAAAACAATCCATCGAGGTGGCCGCTCGATCGTAAGGCAGCGAGCGGATGATGGTAAAGCGCGGCCCGCAGTTAGTGCAGTTGATAAAGGGGTAGTGATAGCGTCGGTCGGTGGGGTCGAACAGTTCGCGCAGGCAGTCGTCACAGGTGGCGATATCGGGAGAGATGAGCGTCGTGTGCACGGTCTGATCCTGCGACGCTACGATACGAAAGGCCCGCTCATCGTCGGCATCCCAACCGTTGGCTGCCAGGTCCACAACCTCGACATGCTCTACGCGGGCTGCCGCAGGCGCATGCTCAGAAAGCGCGTCAACAAAAGCATCGAGCGCATCGGCCAGAGCATGCGCTTCGATGTGCACGCCGTCGCCCGCATTGAGCACCCAGCCGCAAATGCCATGCGCCATAGCCTCGCGATACACAAACGGTCGCATGCCAACGCCCTGCACAATGCCCGTCACATGAATATGCACATGCCGCATGCGACACCCCTCATCAAAACCGACCAAAAAGGGACAGGTTTATTTTGGTCGGTAAAACTTCTAAACCTGCCACAACAAACCTGTCCCTTTTTGGCAGGTGCGCTATAGCCCCAGGCTTTGCTTGGTGGCGGCGCAGGTGAGCTCGCCGTGCTTAACGCCGCGCAGGCCCAGCAGTCGGTCGGCTAGTTCGTAGACGCGCTCGCCGCGACCCTTGAGCGCCAGAATCTCCAGACAGTTGTGGTGATCCAGATGCACGTGCATCGTCGATACGATTTCGTCGGTGTAGTCGTGCTGCACCTCATCCAGGCGGCGTGTCAGGTCGCCTGTGTGATGGTCGTAGATCATGGTGAGCGACCCGATAACGTGCTCGTCGGGCGTGCGCATCTGCTCCTTGGCGATCGAGGCGCGAATCAGATCGCGTACGGCCTCGGATCGGTTAGCCACGTCACCGCGGCGCGCGATCTGCTCGTCAAAGCGGCGCAGCAGGTCGTCGGGCGCGGTGACCGAAAAACGGACCAGCTCGGAGCTGGAGCCGCTGCAGCGGCAGCTCGCATCGTCGTCCACACTGTGATCGTGCGCGTGCTCGTGCTCGGCCACGTTACACCAGCTTCACGGAGCCGACGGAGTTGTGATCTGTCTCGATGGCCTCCTCGTAGCCCTCGAGCGCATCGTGCGCCTCGTGGAGTGCCGCCATGGCGGCCTCGAGTTTGGCGCCAATGCGCTCCATGTCAAAGTTCTCGGTCGCGTGCAGCAGCTGATGGCTCCACTCGTGAGCGAGCTCAATGGTGTCGTCGACCTGCTTGACGCTCATGGCAAGCTGGCTCATGTTCATTCCGACGTCATGCATAGGAATCTCCTTTTGTACGGGGCGATATGGTGGTTCAGATTCTACTACGCCCGCCTTGGGCGCCGCCGCATAAGAAAACGGGCGCGAGTCCGTCTGACCCGCACCCGTTCACTGGGGGCTGTTTGTAACTACCATACTATCCGTGGTCGCATGCCTTGCGTTTGGCACTCCGGTGAGCGGTGCGAAACCGCTCATGGACGGCAGACAAGTAACAAGCGTATTACAGATGTTTCTCCAGCAGTGCCTGAAGTCTTGCCTTGGGTAAGGCGCCAACCGAGCGGTCGACCTCCTCGCCGTTCTTAAAGACGATCAGCGTGGGGATGCTCATGACGCCAAACTTCATGGCCAGGTCCTGGTTGTCGTCGACGTTGCACTTGGCCACAGCCAACTTGCCGGCCAGCTCGTCGGCAACCTCGTCTACGATGGGCGAGAGCGAGCGGCAGGGGCCGCACCACGGGGCCCAAAAATCAACCAGTACGGGCAGGCTATCGTTGACGACAGCGCCGAAGTTCTCGGGGGTAATCTGCTTAATGTCAGCCATGGTGACCTCCATAATACGACGCGGCTCGGCCGCGTAAAACTCAGTACGACCGTGCTTATACCCAGCGGCCCGCAAAGCAACCACTCGCGGGCGGCTCTTTTATATAATGGTGGGCACGCAAACGATTGGAGAGCGCATGCCCACGTCACAAAGCCAGAAAAAAGAAGCCATCGCTCAGGCGACCGAGCAGGAGCTCGCGTCGCTTGCAGATCGCGGTGTGCGTATCGCGGGCAACGCGTGCTCGCCGATTGTGCTGGTCAAAGGCGATTTGGATGAAGCCGAGTGCTCGGGCGGCGAGCTGGCCGCCGGCGCGGATGGCGCCGCGTTGCGCAAGGCGCTCGGTGCCATCGGATATGCCCCCGAGGATTTTTGTGTGCTGGCAAGCGTCGCCGGCGCGGGCGACGGAGCGGTCGCGGCGGGCGAGGCCCTGACGTGCGACCTGTTCCGCGAGGCGCTGGAGACCTTGGACCCCGAGGCGGTGCTGCTGCTGGACAACAGTGCGGCCGATGTCATGCGCGAGACCTATGCCGATATGCTTGTGGCAATTGATGACTTTGACACCGCCATGCTCAAGCCCGGCCTGGTCGCCCATGTGCAGGGGCGCCGCGTGCTGGCGCTCGACGGTTTTGAGGCGGCGCTCACCGACAAGGCCGCCAAGCAGCGCATGTGGGCCTACATTAAGCAGCTGACCCCGGCGGCTGCACCGCTGTAGCGAGCTTGGCGGCAGCCCCTACATCACGGCGCGCAGCTCAAACCGGTCGCCGTTAATGCGGAACTGGCAGTTGCCGTTCATGCGCTCGACGGCAAGCATAATGCTCTTGGTGCCAAAGCCGTGCCCAGTGTGCTGAGCCACGGGCATGCCGTCGACCATGTGCGGCGCACGGCCAAACGTGTTGGAAACCAGCAATAGAAGCTGACCGTCTTCGTAGCGAAGGTCCAGGTCGACAAACCGCTTGCCTTCGGGGGCGGCGCTCGCCGCGGCGATGGCATTGTCCAGGGCGTTCGATACCACACTGAATAGATCGACATCGCCCACGTGGACGGTTTCGGGCACGGCGGCGTGCAGGTCGGCGGTGATGCCGTGCGCGTTGATGTCCGCGGAAAGCGACGAGAGCGCAATGTTGACCGTTTCGTTGGCGCAGTAGCGGCGCACGGCGGTGCGGTCGTTGGTCTCGCAGAGCGCGTCGATGCGCTCGAGTGCCTCATCGGTGTGACCCTCTTCGATCAGGGCCGCTAGACCGCGCAGGTAGTGGCGCATGTCGTATCACATTGAGACCAAGTCAAGAAGAATCGCTTCGGTCGAATCGCGTCTTTTGGGTGAGTTCTCAACGTCCGCTGCCGCTGGTTTCCACCGTATGCCGAAAACACCCGGACGATGCCGTGCAGATCGCTTCGCTCTGCTATAGTCTCCCAAATTCACGTTTTCTATTGGGATGGTGGTTAATATGGGCGACATACTCGAATCGTTCCTGCGCGTGGCGATGGTGGTGTTCATCGTCGGTCCGCTCACTGCATGGGTCGCCCGTCGCGGCGCGCGCGAGCGCAGTGAGGCGACGGACAGCCTCGATCGCTTCACGGTGCGCATGCCCGCTGCCATTCGCACGATCATCGCCTGCTGCGCCGTCGCGTTCGAACTGCTCATGCTGGGTGTCTACGTCTGGCAGGGCGTCTCGTTGGGCGAGTGGGACCACGAACTTGTGTGGTTCGGTCACGCCATGGCGCTCGCGGGCATGGCCATCTGGGCCCTGCTGAGCATCCCGCGCATCGACGTGGACGGTGAGCGAATTCTCTCGCGTAACGCCTTCGGCATCCGCAAGGAGACGACGTTTGGCAACATCACCCGTGCAACGCTTCACACGCAGATGATGAGGATCGACCTGTTCGAGGGCGACCGGAAGTTCTGCTCGATAAGCCTCGAGGGGGTGTGCTCGCTCAACCTCCTCGCCCGTCTGGAGGAAGAGGGCATCGAAGTCTCGGACGCCGTCGACGGTCCCATGACCAAGGCGGGCCTGTGTTGGTCTGCCATCAAGCCGTTGACGATTGTTTTCAACGGCATGGCGCTCGTCTTCTCGCTCGTGATCGCCTTCATGGCTGTTTTCACCGATGCCGGTGCTCGTCTGCTCTTGCTCGTCCCGTTCCTCTTCCTGTTCATAGGGGGACTCCTGCCCCTGCTCATGCTCAGCATGCCCGCCCGCGGCATCCTCGAGATCGGCAGGCAGGAGCGCGAACTCGGCTTCTCCTTCGCCGAGGAGATGGCAAGTCGAGGTACCACGGGCACTTCGCTTGTCGACGATGATTGGTTCATCGAGATCAGCAATGCCCGCGTCGTGGCGTTCCGTCGCGATTACCTCAAGAAGGTCACGGCGCACGAGAACAGCGAGAGCGGCGACCGTTGCACGGTGACCACGAAAGGCGGTCGCAAAATCAAGGTGTATGCAGCGGGCAGCACGCTCGAGGACCTGCGCTCGTGGTTCAAACAGGGTGCCAAGGCCAGAAGCACGCTCGACCGTGCAGAGGACGCGCTCGAGACGACGTCTGATTGGGTTGCCTGACCTGTATCGTCTTTTCGGACACGCATGCTAGAGGCCCAATCCTTTAGAATGCATTCATCGACGACCGAGAGGACGGTATGCTATGTCCAACCCAGCCGCCAGGTACACCGACGAGTTCAGGCGCGAGACCGTCGACTACATCATCTCGACGGGCAGGCCGATAACGGAATGCTGCGCAGAACTGGGCCTGAATTCCAAGACCGTGAACAAGTGGGTGCAGAACCGCCGGCGCGAGCTTGCCGGCAGGCCCGACCCCAAGGCCGAGGACCGCGAGCTTCGCGAGGCGAAAAGGCGCATACGCGAGCTCGAGATGGAGAACGCCTTCTTGAAAAAAGCCGCGGCCTTCTTCGCCAAAAGCCAGGCGTAGCCGCATGCTACCGGATGATGTTGGCGGAGAAGGCCGAATTCCCGGTGAAAATGATGGCCCGCGTGCTCGGCGTGAGCCGATCGGGCTTCTACTCGTGGCTCTCCAACGGCTGCCCGCGAGAAGACTGGTCGGCCGAGCGCGAGGCGGTCCGGCGCGTGTGGCTGGAGTCGGACCGCAGGTTCGGCTTCCGGTTCGTGAAATGCTTCCTGCCCGGCGAGTTCTCCGGATTGACCCTGTACAGGGTGCGCAAGCTGATGCGCGAGCTGGGAATACGCGGCTGCACGCCCAACGCCAGGAAGCGCACCACCATCCCCGACCCGAAGGCCAGGCCCCGGCCCGACCTGGTGCGCCGCGACTTCACCAGTCCCGTTCCAACCTACAAGCTCGTGGGCGACATCACCTACCTGCGCACCGGCGAGGGATGGCTGTACCTGTCGACGGTCATCGACCTCAACACCCGCATGGTGGTGGGCTGGTCGCTCTCCGAGCGCATGACCGCCGACATCGTGGTTTCGGCGCTGGCGTCGGCCAAATCGCGCGGCTACGTGGCCGGCAACGCGATATTCCACGCCGACCGCGGCGCCCAGTACACCAGCAGGCTTCTGGCCGAATGGGCGCGCGACAACGACGTGCGGCTGTCCTGCAGCCGCACCGGCAACTGCCACGACAACGCGGTGGCCGAGTCGTTCCTCGCCACGCTGAAGAACGAGATGTACTACAGGCGCAGCTTCCCGACCAGGGATTCCGCCAAGCACGCGGTGGTTGAGTTCATCGAGGCGTACTACAACCGCCGAAGGCCCCGCTCGACGATCGGCTACAAGGTGCCGGCCGAGGCCATGGCGGCCTTCTTCGAGAGAACCGAGCCCAAGCCCGAGGCCATGCCTATGGCCGCTTGATTCCTCGAGCTTGCGTGTCCGAAATCTTGACACAGGTCAGAAGGCCTCGATGCCAGCGCTGTGCCGATATGGGGCAGCGGCCCCCCCCGTTGGCCGCCATGGCCCTGACTTCCGAGCGTATGCTGGCGCCGCTCGTCTTAAGACGTCGACCTCCATCCGGAGCCTGCGGTTCTCGCGCTCGGGCTCCAGGATCCGGTTCTACTCGGGCGTGCGGTTGTCGGCGGCGCGCGGCGAGCCGGTCTCGTTTATCGACTTGACCCGCCTCTCCACGGTGCTCTTGTCGAGGTCGCACTCGTCCATGGCCTCGCGCCTGGGCTTTCCGGCGTTGTGGAGATCGACTATCTTCCTCTTGAACTCGTCGGTGAAATGCCTCGGTCTGGGGCCGGTCGAGGCCGAGCCCCCGGTCCGGCTGGGGTAGCATGTCGCTGCGGACCACTGTCTTTCCTCTCGTTGAATATCTAGGCGCTGACGATTCTAGGCGATGGCCCTCTCTTGCTTCTTACACCTCGATTGTGCTCGCTACCCCCAGCGGGTCCGGATCGAGCGATCCGGACCCGCTTTTGGGGTTTGCCGGAAACCCGGTGGTCAAAAAAGGCCAAATATGAGTACTGTTACCAGTTTAGTGGCAGCCAAATGGCCTCCAAAATCGGTGCCAGCGGCCAAAAGTGCATCGATTTTCGTCCTTCAGAGTCGTGATCGGGCTCCAAACAAGGCGATTTTGCTGCTCTGGACCGGAAAATCGCTGCTACTAATTTGGTGACAGTACTCATATTTGGCCTTTTTTGACCACCGCCCCTTGGCCCAGGACAAAACGGGCCGCTCGAATCTTGGGGCGGGTCCATTTTCGGCTATCCTCAGCTTGCCAGTTCGAAAATGGATCCGCCCCAAGATTGAATCTTTATTCCAACTTTACACCTAGGTTTACAGCTGTCTTGTCAGCTGTAAACCTAGGTGTCATACTAAAGCCCCAAGATTCGCCAAAAGAGAGGGGCCTTGATGGCACAGAGCGCGAACATGGATGCGTCGGAGCTTGCACGCGATATCGCGGCCGGCCTAGCATCGGCAACGACGGCAACGGAGCGCGCGGCACTGGTGCCCGCAGAGCTCGTCGAGGCCATTCAGCAATTAAAAACCCAGCGTGATGCGGTGATTCTGGCGCACTACTATGTGGCGCCCGAGGTGCAGGCCGTGGCTGATTACGTCGGCGACAGCTTCTACTTGGCAAAGCTTGCCAAGAGCTTACCGCAGCAGGCTATCGTGCTGTGCGGCGTGGAGTTTATGGGCGAGAGCGCCAAGCTGCTCAACCCCACCAAGACCGTGCTGCTGCCCGAGCCGGGCGCGGACTGCCCCATGGCTCACATGGTCAAGCGCGAGACGGTCGACGCGGCGCGCGCCGAGTACGGCGACGACCTTGCCGTGGTCTGCTACGTCAACTCGACGGTCGAGATCAAGAGCTGGAGCGACGTGTGCGTCACCAGCTCCAACGCCGTCAAGATCGTATCCGAGCTGCCACAGCAGCACATCCTGTTTATCCCCGATCAAAACCTGGGCCGCTTCGTAGCCGAGCGGGTGCCGCAAAAGCACGTCATCCTCAACAACGGCTATTGCCCGCGCCACCACATCATCACCGTCGAGCAGATTGTCGACGCGCAGGAGGCGCATCCCGATGCGCTCGTGCTGGCGCACCCCGAGTGCAAGGCCGACGTCCTGGCCGAGGCCGACTACATCGGCTCCACCGCCGGCATCATCAAGTACGCCGAGGAGTCGGACGCGAGCGAGTTCATCATCGTGACGGTCCGCGGCGTGCTCTACGAGCTCGAGCGCCGCTGCCAGAGCACCGGCAAGAAGTTCTACTTCCCCGCGGTGCAGCCCACCTGCGTCAACATGGATCTCATCACGCTCGAAAAGCTCGTGCACTGCCTGGAGACGGGCGAGGGCGAGGTGCAGATTGGCGTGTCGGACGAGGCCGCCGATCAGGCCAAGCTCACGCTCGACCGCATGCTCGAGTACGCGGCGCGCTAAGCCAATGTGACATGAGGGGCCATCCCTTATGCCACATTACAAGGGAGAGGATTCCTGTGGAAACCAAACAATACTCCGACATGGAGTGCGACGTCGTCATTGCCGGTTGCGGCGTGGCGGGCCTGTATGCGGCCCTCAACCTGCCGACGAGCACGCGCGTAATCATGCTCTCCAAGGGCGCCGTCGACGAGTGCGATTCGATGCTCGCGCAGGGCGGTATCTGCGTGCTGCCCGAAGGCTCTGACTACGATGCCTTCTTTGAGGACACCATGCACGCCGGCCATTACGAGAACCGCCGCGAGAGTGTTGACATCATGATTCGCTCGAGCCGTTCGGTCATCAACGACCTGCTAGCGATGGGCGTGGATTTTGAGCGCAAGGCCGACGGCAGCCTCAACTTTACCCGCGAGGGCGCGCACAGCCGTCCGCGTATTGCCTTCCATGCCGACATTACGGGCAAGGAGATCACGACCAAGCTGCTCCAGGCCGTTCGCAAGCTGGATAACGTGCAGATTTTGGAGTACGTGGCCATGACCGACATCCTGACGGGCGAGCGTGATGGCGCCACGGTGTGCACCGGTGTCGTCGCCGTTTCCGTGGACGAGGACAACTCGGTTCGTCCCGCCGACGAGCTGGCAAATGCCGCCGAGGGCGTGCATGCCGGCGAGCCGTTTAAGATCCATGCCCACCATACGCTGTGGGCGACGGGCGGTATCGGCGGCGTGTACGACCATTCGACCAACTACCCGCAGCTCACCGGTGACGCCTGCTACATCGCGCAGGAGCACGGCATCACGATGGAGCACCTGGACTACGTGCAGATCCACCCCACGGGACTGTTCTCGCCGCAGCCGGGCCGCACCTTCCTGATCAGCGAGAGCTGCCGCGGCGAAGGCGCGATTCTGCTCAATGCCGCCGGCGAGCGCTTTACCGACGAGCTGCAGCCGCGCGATGTTGTCGCCGCCGCTATTCGCGAGCAGATGAAGCAGGACGGCACCGAGCACGAGTGGCTGAGCTTTGCCCCCGTCGAGCGCGACGTGGTGACCGGGCACTTTGCCAACATCCGCGCGCGCTGTCTGGAGGACGGTCGCGACATCTTGGACGAGCTCATTCCCGTTACGCCCACGCAGCACTACTTTATGGGCGGCGTGTGGGTCGACAAGGACGGCCGCACCTCGATGCCCGAGCTCTACGCCGCTGGCGAGACGGCCTGCAACGGTGTTCACGGCAAGAATCGTCTAGCTTCCAACAGCCTGCTCGAGTCCCTAGTTTGGGGCCGCCGCGCTGCTTGGCGTATGCGCACCGGCGAGTCGCTGACCGTGGAGCAGGCCGGTGAGCCCGCGCTTGACGGACGTCACCGCGCCCTGAGCGCCGAGACCCTTGCAATCGATGATTTGGCCCGTGCTGCCGGCACACAGGCCGTGGAGGAGTAGACCATGAATCCCATTACCATGAAGCTCGTCGTCGATGATCTGATTTTGCAGGCTCTGCGCGAGGACATCACGTTTGAGGACGTGAGTACGGCGAGCGTGTGCCCCACGGCGCGCCCCGCTACCGTTGAGCTCATCGCCAAGGCCGATGGCATTATCGCCGGCCTGGACGTATTCGCTCGCACCTTTGAGCTGCTGGATCCGCAGAGCTCCGTGTTGTTCGATGTTTCGGATGGCGACGAGGTGCATGCCGGCGACCACGTGGGCCAGGTGCGCGGCGACGCGCGCGTGCTGCTTTCGGGCGAGCGCGTGGCGCTCAACTACCTGCAGCGCATGAGCGGCATCGCTACCTACACGCACAGCATGGCCGCGGCGCTCGAGGGAACCAAGACCGTGCTCGTCGACACGCGCAAGACCACGCCGGGTATGCGCGTGTTTGAGAAGGCGGCGGTTGAGATTGGCGGCGGCAGCAACCACCGCTACAACCTGTCGACGGCCGTCATGCTCAAGGACAACCACATCGATGCCGCCGGCGGCGTGATGCGTGCGATCGAGATGGCGCGCGCCCATGCATCGTTTACCACGACGGTCGAGATCGAGTGCGAGAACCTGGACATGGTGCGCGAGGCCGTGGAAGCCGGCGCCGACATCATCATGTTCGACAACATGACCCACGACGACATGGCTGCCGCGATTGAGCTTATCGATGGCCGCGCCAAGACCGAGTGCTCGGGCAACGTGGACGCCAGCAACATTCGCGCCCTGGCCGATCTGGGTGTCGACTATATTAGCTCGGGCGCCCTGACGCACTCTGCGCCGATCCTCGACCTCTCGCTTAAGCACCTGCGTCTGCTGGACGGTAAATAATGAACGCCCGCGAGCGTCGCCGTGCCATCATGGGCGTGCTCGAAGGAGCCAAGGAGCCCGTTTCGGGCAGCGCACTTGCCCGCGAGGTTGGCGTGAGCCGTCAGGTCGTGGTTCAGGATATTGCCCTGTTGCGTGCCGATGGGCACGATATCGTGGCGACCAACCGCGGCTACGTGCTGCAGGAAGCCGCGAGTAGCCCCGCCGTGCCCACGCGTCTTGTTAAGGTTCGCCACAGCGTTGAGCAGGCAGGCGATGAGCTCACGAGTATCGTCGACGCCGGCGGCGCCGTGCTCAACGTGATCGTCAATCACCGCGTGTACGGTAAGATCACGGCCGACCTGGACATTCGCAATCGTCGCGATGTTGAGCGCTACCTGCACGATATCGAGAGCGGCAAGAGCTTTCCACTATTAACGGTGACGAGCGGCTATCACTTCCATCGCATTGCGGCAGAGGATGAGCAAACCCTCGACGAGATCGAGGCCATGCTCAAGGAGAAGGGCTACCTTGCCGATTTAATGCCCTACGAGGATGATTTGTCCTAGAACACATGCAAAAGGAGGCCTCCGCGGCGATGCGGAGGCCTCCTTTTTGTTTGTGCACGGTGTACTTTTGAGTGTGCAGGTGGGGGAGTTGTTACTCCTCGACGATCTCGGTGATCGCGCCAGCGGGGCAAGCGTCCTGGCAAGCGCCACAGGCGACGCAGGAGTCCTCGTCGGCGACGGTAGCGACGTCCTGGAGCTCCAGAACGCCAGCGGGGCAGGAGTCGACGCAAACGCCACAAGCGATGCACTCGTCGGCATCAATTACGGGATGAGCCATGGTAGTTTCCTCTCTGTTGACCGACGCTACAGGCGATGCGCGCCGGTTTGATTCGGGCAAAAACATACCACGGGAGCGACCGTTTGCAATACCCTCTGGCCGGCATCTTCATACCGTTCGCCGAGTATGCCAAGGTTTACTAAAAAACGCGCAGGTGGGGCCGCTGAGCTGCGCAAATGTTAGCTAAAGGTGACTTGAAATATTGAGCTATTGAGCGCGCTTTGGAAAGCGCATCCCGGAACCGACGCTCAAAACGGGTCGCGCTTTCCTCGGGGGTGCCCCAAGATCGTTCCGTGTGGCTCCGGTCCAAACCTCAGCCATCTCTACATAGATCTCAATAGATCTGTCGAGAACTCAAACAGCGCATCTACCTGCGCATTTGAGAACCTAAACTCTCGGCAATAAGAAATCTTATATGAATTGACTTAGATTTTGTATATTCCGGCCCATAAGGGGATACACTACATCCTGAAAGACAAGCCGAAGCGCCGCGTGACAGACCGTCGAGGCGGCGCGAACGCAAAAGAGAGAGGGAATTTCTAATGGGCAAGATTCTTGGTATCGACCTTGGTACTACTAACTCCGCTATGGCCGTCCTCGAGGGCGGTTCTCCGACCATCATCGTGAACGCCGAGGGCGACCGCACCACTCCGTCCGTCGTGGGCTTCCGTGCCGACGGCGATCGCGTCGTGGGCAAGGCCGCTAAGAACCAGGCTGTCACCAACCCCAAGAACACCGTGTTCTCCATCAAGCGCTTCATGGGCCGCAAGTACTCCGAGTGCACCTCCGAGCTCAAGACCGTGCCGTATGAGGTCAAGGAGGGCCAGGGTGGCCGTGCCGTCGTCGACATCGAGGGCAAGGATTACACCGCCGAGCAGGTGAGCGCCATGGTGCTCGCAAAGATGAAGGCCGACGCCGAGAAGTACCTGGGCGAGACCGTCACCGACGCCGTCATCACCGTCCCGGCCTACTTCAACGACGCCCAGCGCCAGGCCACCAAGGACGCCGGTAAGATCGCCGGCCTTAACGTCAAGCGTATCGTCAACGAGCCGACCGCTGCTGCTCTGGCCTATGGCCTGGACAAGCAGGGCTCCGACCAGCGCATCCTGGTCTTCGACCTGGGCGGCGGCACCTTCGACGTCTCCATCCTCGACCTCGCCGACGGCGTGTTTGAGGTTCTGTCCACCTCGGGCGACAACCACCTGGGCGGCGACGACTGGGATCAGCGCGTCATCGACTGGATGGCCGATAAGTTCCAGCAGGAGAACGGTGTCGACCTGCGTCAGGACCCCATGGCCCTGCAGCGTCTGAAGGAGGCCGCCGAGAACGCCAAGAAGGAGCTCTCCGCCGCCCAGCAGACCACCATCAACCTGCCGTTCATTACCATGAACCAGTCCGGCCCGCTGCACCTCAACTACACGCTGACCCGCGCCGAGTTCGAGAAGATCACCCGCGACCTGCTCGAGCGCTGCAAGCAGCCTGTCACCAACGCCCTGCGCGACGCCAAGCTTAAGCTCTCCGATCTGACCGAGGTCATCCTCGTCGGCGGCTCCACCCGTATGCCCGCCGTCCAGGAGCTCGTCAAGACCATGACCGGCAAGCAGCCCAACATGTCCGTGAACCCCGACGAGGTCGTTGCCGACGGCGCTGCCGTCCAGGGCGGCGTGCTCACCGGCGACGTCGAGGGCATCCTGCTGCTCGACGTTACCCCGCTGTCGCTGGGCGTTGAGACCATGGGCGGCATCATGACCAAGATGATTGACCGCAACACCACGATCCCGACCTCCAAGACCGAGGTCTACTCCACCGCTGCCGACAACCAGACCAGCGTCGAAATCAACGTGCTCCAGGGCGAGCGCGAGCTTGCCCGCGACAACAAGTCGCTCGGTAAGTTCCAGCTGACCGGTATCCCGGCTGCCCGCCGCGGCGTGCCGCAGATCGAGGTCACCTTCGACATCGACGCCAACGGCATCGTCAAGGTCTCCGCTAAGGACAAGGGCACCGGCAAGGAGCAGCAGATCACCATTTCCGGCTCCACCGCTCTGTCCGACGACGAAGTCGATCGTATGGTCAAGGACGCCGAGGCTCATGCCGAGGAGGACAAGAAGCAGAAGGAAGAGGTCGAGGTCCGCAACCAGACCGACAGCCTGTGCTATTCCACCGAGCAGACCCTCAACGAGCTGGGCGACAAGGTTTCCGCCGATGTGAAGTCCAAGGCCGAGGCCGCTATCGCCGACGCCAAGAAGGCGCTCGAGGGCTCTGACGTCGAGGCCATCAAGGCCGCAGGCGAGTCCCTGCAGTCTGTGGCCTACGAGCTGGCCCAGGTTGTCTACGCCGACGCTCAGCAGCAGACCGACGGTGCCGCCGGTGCCCAGCCTGCCGACGATGACGTTGTCGACGCCGACTACGAGGTTGTGGACGACGAGGACAAGTAATCATGTCCGCCCGTAAAGCTCGCACGGAGGCGGCTGCCGCTGGCGCCGCCCCCGTTGACTCTGAGGAGAAGGACGTGAAGATTCCCGTAGAGGCCGTCGACGATACTGAGGTCAACGAGGCCCCGGCCGCCGAGGCTGCCGAGAACCAGGTAGAGGATTCCAACAAGGAGGCGACGATGACCGAGGACGAGATGGTGGAAGCCGCTATCCGCGCCGGTGAGGAAGCCGCCGACAACGACTTTAAGCTCAAGTTCGAGCAGGCCCAAAAGGAGCTTGCCGACGTGCGCAATGAGCTTGATGCTGCGGCAGAGGCTCAGAAGGCCGCCGAGGACAAGGCGAAGGACGCCACTGAGCGCACCGCTCGTCTGCAGGCCGACTGGGAGAACTTCCGTCGCCGCACCGCCAACGAGCGCATCGCCGAGCGCGAGCGCGCGACCGAGAAGCTTGTCACCGCGCTGTTGCCGGTGATCGACGATATCGAGCGCGCGATCGACCATGCCCGCAGCCAAGAGCTTTCCGACGACTTTAAGCAGTTCGTCGATGGCGTTGACGCGGTACATGCCAAGCTGCTCGATGTGTTTGCGCACGAGGGCGTTGAGCCCATCGACCCCAAGGGCGAGGCGTTCGATCCGCTCGAGCACCAGGCTGTGGGCCGCGTCGAGGACGCATCGCAGTACGACGAGACCGTCAACGATGTGTACCAGAAGGGCTACCGCATGGCAGATCGCATCCTGCGTTCCGCGATGGTGACGGTGACCTACGGTGGCGAGAAGCGCCCCGCACCGGAGCCCGAAGCGGCGCCCGAGGATGCTACGGCCGATACGGCCGAGAGCACCGAGGAGTAATTGAGAAGGGCCCCGGGGCAACACCCGGGGCCCTTTCTGGCCAAGTGCCATATGACAGCATGAGCCGCCGTCCGCAGGGGCGGCGGATGTAACAGGAGAGGAGCTACGATGGCTGCAGGCAAAACCTTCTATGACATCCTGGGCGTATCCAAGAGCGCCTCCGACAAAGAGATTAAGAGCGCGTTTCGCAAGCTCGCGCAAAAATATCACCCCGACGCCGGCGGCGACGAGGCCAAGTTTAAGGAGATCAGCGAGGCCTACGAGACGCTTTCGGACGAGAAGAAGCGCAAAGAGTACGACCAGATGCTCATGTTTGGCGGCATGCCGGGCGCGGGCGGCGCGTATGGCGGCGGCTACGGTGCCGGCGCGGGCGCCAGCGGCTGGGGCGATATCTTCGACAGCATCTTTAGCGGTAACGGCGCCTGGGGCAGCGATTGGGGCTCGGGCTTTGCCGGGGCTGCAGGCAATGCCGGCGCGGGTCGCAGTCGCGCTCGCAAGGGCGGCGACCTGTCGCTGACCGTCGATGTGACGGCCGAGGACGCGTTTCGCGGCGTGACGCACAAGGTCACCTACCGCATTCCCTCGACGGGCGAACAGCAAACCATTACGGTCTCGGTGCCCGCGGGCGCGGTCGACGGCGGCAAGCTGCGCTACAAACGTCGCGGCGAGTATGGCGTTGCCGGTGGCGAGCGCGGCGACCTGGTCGTGACCACACATGTGGAGGAGCACCCGCTGTTTAAGCGCAAAGGCGCCGACGTGACCATGGAGGTACCGGTCTCGGTCTACGAGGCGGCGCTCGGCTGCACGGTGGACGTGCCCACGCCCGGCGGTGCGACGGTTCGTCTGAAAGTGCCTGCGGGCACCCAGACGGGCAAGAAGTTCCGCTTTAAGGAGATGGGTGCGCCCGACGTCAAGCACCGTGGCCGCACAGGCGCGCTGCTCGTCGAGATTAAGGTGCAGGTTCCCACGAACCTGTCCGATGACGAGCGCGATGCCATGACCAAGCTGCGTGAGGCCGACACGCGCGACTATCGCGAGAAGGTCAATCGTTACAAGGCGACGTACTAGGGCGGTCGCGGCGCACGCCCACGCCCGCGGGCTTATGATGGACGATAACGAGACGGAAAGGGGTCAGGTGGCATGGCCGAGGACAATAGGAACAAACCGCTGTACATGATCAGCGTGGCGGCCGAGCTGACCGGCATGCATCCGCAGACTCTGCGCGTCTACGAGTCCAAGGGCCTGGTGAACCCCCAGCGCTCGGGCGGCAACACGCGTCTGTATTCGCGTGCCGATATCGAGCGCCTGGAGCTCATCAACCAGCTGACCGATGAGGGCATCAACCTTGCCGGCGTGGTGCGCATTCTCGATATGAAGGAGCGTGCCGAGGAGCGCGATCGCGAAAACGAGAAGCTTCGCGCCCGCGTTCGCCAGCTCGAGGACGAGCTACACGAGTACAAGATGCAGAAGAAGATCACCGCCCTGGCCCCGCGCGACGGCTCGGTCAACCCCGAGCAAGTCATGCGCAAGCTGCTAGGTACGGGTAGCGACCTATAGCTCCGCCGACGCTGCCGGGCACTCATTGGGGACAGACTTAAATGAGTGCCCGCAGAATGAGAGTGGATAATCTCCCGTTTTTGGCCTGTTTGCAGGCTCAAAGTGGGAGATTATCCACTCTCGTCATTTCGGCGTCTAAGTCTGCCCCCGGCACCCAACTCGTTCTTTGCTTTACTGAGATAAAGTGAACGTACAGATTCGTAACCCGCTGGCAACCGTTCTATGGCACGATATTGAACGAATGTATGCTATGCGCCCAAATCTTTTGGGCAGAGTGGGAGACAGTATGGTCAAGCTGTACGAGGACGGCATCTACCTGCGCGGCGGTAGCGAGGTTGTGCCTGTGGCCGAGGCTGCTGAGCGTGGCATTACGCAGGCGCCCGAGGATGCCAAACGCGGCACCATCGCGTATTCGATCCTCCAGGCACACAATACGTCGGGCGACCCCGAGGCACTCAAGATTCGCTTCGATGCCATGGCGAGCCACGACATCACCTTTGTCGGCATCATCCAGACGGCGCGCGCTTCGGGCATGGAGCAGTTCCCGCTGCCTTACGTGCTCACCAACTGCCATAACTCGCTGTGCGCCGTGGGCGGCACCATCAATGAGGACGACCACGTCTTTGGCCTTTCCGCAGCCAAGAAGTACGGCGGCATCTTCGTTCCGCCGCACATCGCCGTCATCCACTCCTTTATGCGCGAGAACTTCGCCGGTTGCGGCAAGATGATCCTGGGTTCCGACTCGCACACCCGCTATGGTGCCCTGGGTACCATAGCCGTGGGCGAGGGCGGCGGCGAGTTGGCAAAGCAGCTGCTGCGCGACACCTACGATGTCGCCTATCCCGGCGTCGTGGCCATCTACCTCACGGGCGCCCCGCGCCCCGGCGTCGGCCCGCACGACGTGGCGCTCGCCATCATTCGCGCCGTCTTTGCCAAGGGCTACGTCAAGAACAATGTCATGGAGTTTGTGGGCCCGGGCATCGCGAGCATGACGACCGACTACCGCAACGGCGTTGACGTCATGACCACCGAGACCACCTGCCTGTCGAGCATCTGGGCCACCGACGAGGACACGCACGCGTTTTTGACCATGCACGGCCGCGGCGACGACTATCGCGAGCTCAAGCCCGCCGATGTCGCCTACTACGACGGTTGCGTCGAGGTCGACCTGTCGAGCATCAAGCCCATGATCGCACTGCCGTTCCATCCTTCCAACGGCTTTGAGATCGACGAGCTCAACGAGAACCTCGAGGACATCCTGCACGAGGTGGAGCTCGAGGCCGCCAAGATCGGCGAGGGCAAGACGCACTTTAGCCTGCTCGACAAGATCGTCGACGGCAAGCTGCACGTGCAGCAGGGCGTTATCGCCGGCTGCTCGGGCGGCAACTATGACTCCGTGGTCCAGGCTGCCCGCGTGCTCAAGGGCGCCAATACCGGCTGCGGCGAGTTCTCGCTGTCGGTCTATCCCACGAGCCAGCCCGTGGCGCTCGAACTTACACGCCGCGGCTACATCTACGACCTCATGGAGGCCGGCGCAATCGTGCGCACGGCATTCTGCGGCCCGTGCTTCGGCGCCGGCGACACGCCCGCCAACAACGGCCTTTCGATCCGTCACACCACGCGCAACTTCCCCAACCGCGAGGGTTCCAAGCCGGGTAATGGCCAGCTGAGCGCCGTGGCCCTGATGGACGCCCGCTCCATTGCGGCAACGGCTGCCAACGGCGGCGTCCTGACGCCGGCGACCGACCTGCCCGAGGACACTTGGGACGAGGCCTGCGAGTACACCTTTGACGACGCGCCGTACAAGAAGCGCGTGTACTGGGGCTTTGGCAAGGCGGAGCCTGCCGACGAGCTGGTCGAAGGCCCCAACATCAAGCCGTGGCCCGCGATGGAGCCGCTCGGCGACGACATCCTGCTCAAGGTTTGCTCCAAGATCATGGACCCGGTCACCACGACCGACGAGCTCATTCCCTCGGGCGAGACGAGCTCCTTCCGCTCCAACCCGCTGGGCCTGGCTGAGTTTACGCTGAGCCGCCGCGACCCGGCCTACGTGGGTCGCTCCAAGGAGGTCGACGCTGTGGAGAAGCGTCGCGTTGCCGGCGAGTCCGCGGGCGACCTGGCGGCGTTCGATGCCGAGCTTGCCGGTGTGTTTGAGGCGCTGGCCGGCGCGGGTGTCGCGGCCGATGCCAAGGCGACCGAGTTCGGTTCCATGATTTACGCCAAGAAGCCTGGCGACGGCAGCGCCCGCGAGCAGGCCGCGAGCTGCCAGCGCGTAATTGGCGGCCTGGCCAACATCGTCCACGAGTACGCCACCAAGCGCTATCGCTCCAACGTGATGAACTGGGGCATGGTGCCCTTCCAGATGGAGGCCGAGCCCAACTTTGAGGTGGGCGATTACGTCTTTGTGCCGGGTATCCGTGCCGCGCTCGATGGCGACCTGAAGGACATCGCCGCCTACGTGGTGCGCGCCGATGGTGCGGTCGAGCAGATTGAGCTCTATATTGCCGATATGACGGCCGAAGAGCGTGCCATCGTCAAGGCCGGCTGCCTGATCAACTACAACAAGTTCAAGGCCGCTGCCGAGTAACGCGCTTAATTGTCCGCCCGGGGCTTACCCTTTCCCGCCCGCTCACGCGCTTCGCGAGGGTCGCGTTCGGGAAAGGATAAGCCCCGGGCTACATTTCTGCGTTCTCGTTGGGTCTTGAGGGACGCTAATAAATAGACTTGCTTGATGCTGCCTCTGTTATCGGGGCGGCTTCTTTTTGTCGAAAACCGCCACAAAGGGGACAGGCACCTTTGTGGTGGTCCCGTTTGTCTCGACCTGTAACATCTGGGCCCCTATTTGACGAGCGGTTGTTACAGATTGAGACAAACGATCGCTGCCGATCATTTCATCTCAATCTGTAACATCTAGGATCGAAAAGGGCCGCTAGATGTTACAGATCGAGACAGTCGAGTGCCAGAGTCGAAAACCACCACAAAGGGGCCTGTCCCTTTCGTGGTGGTGGGGGCGAGCTCGATGCTGCCGTGCTCGCTGAACGACATTCTAATGAGCGTCTCTACAGGATTTTATCTGGGCTGGCGGGCTTGGTTGTTTTGGGGATGCCGAGTTTGGATGACGCGAAATCGTCAACATTGTCCTTAATTCCGTCTTTGGTGTAGACAGTGACCATATAGGTGCTGTGTCCGAATTCGCCCTTGTCGCGTGTTGCCCAGGCATCCCAGTAGGCGGCCCCGTTTCGCCCTTTGATTTTTCCGACACGGCGGAGTTCTGTTCGCTTTAATTTCTGGTTGCTATAGATGGTTCGACCGGCCTCCTCGGTGAGCCCGCACTGTCCAAGCATCTTGTCGAGGACTTGGTTCATGTGGCGCTCATCGGTGTTTGGTGCGTAGTCGTAGGCGAGGGTGATGGAGTCGAGTGGCTGGTCGTCGATTAGATAGTTTAGCGCCTGAGGTCCAAGGCAGAAATAGGGGGAGCATCCGTCGATCTGACCGAGCAGTGGCAACTTTGACTGCCAACTTCCGGTGGGAATTCCATCTTCGTAAAACACGCCGCGACAGATAAAGGAGAGCGAGGTGGCACGCGAGCCGGCGTCGACCATTCCGCATAAATCGAAGGGCGAGGTGATACCAAGGGAAAAGGGCGTGATGACGATAAGGAAGAGCATCACGATGGGTATGGCGAGAATGGCGATGACGTTGCGACCGGTGGAATGAGGCGGCTTCATATGCGCTCCTCGAGACAAAGATCTGTTGAGGATAGGAGAAATGGATATGTTCAGAGAACAATTCAAGTTTAATCTCATGGCGCGAGATGGTCGACCGTTAGCGTCGAAAACCACCACAAAGGTGCCTGTCCCCTTTGTGGTGGTGAGGAGCGCGCGGCTTCTTTTGGTAATAGTGCTGGCTGGCGATATCATTAGTGCAGGTAGCGAAGGTTTGCGTTGCGAGGTGCTTTGCTGTGAGAAGTCCTGCCCGTATTGGATTGATTGTTTTGGCGCTTGCGATTGCCGTGGTTGGCATGGGCACTGTCGGCATGGCGTTTCTACCTGCTGCGGTGACGGAGCCGGTGGTCAAGCCTGTGACTCAATCTGTCGAACTTCTGACCGGCGACGACAAGCCCGAGACCATTACCGTTGATTTTGATGAGCAACCGGCTGCGCTGGGCATTAGTAATTATCCGCGTATTCAGCTTGGGGCCATGCGCTATACCACGGATACAAGCCTGATCGATAGGGCGTCCGAGCTACTCAAGGGCAAAACATTTAAGCGTTGGTACGGATATGCGTCCTATCGGGCAAAAGCGAACGACATGGTTGGCGGATGCCACTCTTCCATCGAGCTGGACACTGCAAACGGCGCAAAGTTATGTGATGTCTCGTACGATCCGGGCTACGAGGGCAATGAGGGGCCGGGCATCTACATCATGGACGGCGATGTCGCCTATGTCATGGAGGGCGACCAGACCGAGCTCAACGATTTTATGGGTCAGTGTATCCAAGATGCCTATAAACAGACCTGCTTGCCTGACCCGCAGACTGCACGCGATAGTGGGTCTGCCCGTACATGGCTGTTCGAGGATGAGATGCCCTGGACCGTCGAATCGGGAAGTACGGGTTCGGCGAAGGAGTAGAGACCGCGACCACCACAAAGGTGCCTGTCCTCTTTGTGGTGATTCGCATGTCATGAGAGCACTCAGAAAATCTTATATATAGAGACTTAGATTTATGTATATAATCGCGCAAAGCTGGCAACAATACTTCTCGAACAACGTGAAGCCGCCCCGTAGGGCGGCCGCCCCAAGAGAGGTGATTCCATGAGAATCGATAAGCTAGCAATGACGTCGCGCGAGGCGTTGCAGACCGCCATGAGCACGGCTGCTGACGCGCAGGCCGGCGCGGTGGAGCCGATTCACCTGCTGTCCGCCCTGCTCGGTGCCGGCGAGCGCAATATCTCCGTGATCATCGAGCGTATCGGCGCCGACCCGGCCCAGCTCGCACGCTCCATGCAGGATGCCATCGACCGCGCGCCCAAGGTTTCGGGCGAGGGTCAGCAGATGGGCCTGTCTAACGAGCTCGTCCGCGTCATCGAAAAGGCCGAGAAGAAGGCCACCAAGATGGGCGACAGCTTTGTGGTGACCGAGCATCTGCTGATGGCGCTTGCCGAGGACAAGGGCGAGGCCGGCCGCGTTCTGCGCGATGCCGGCGTGACCAAGGAGCGCATCGAGCAGGTCTACGAGGAGCTACGTGGCGATGACCGCGTGACGTCTGCCGAGGACAAGACCCAGTTTGAGGTGCTGGAGCAGTACGGTCGCAACATCTGCGACCTCGCCCGCGCCGGCAAGCTCGACCCGGTCATCGGCCGTACCGACGAGATTCGCCGTACTATTCAGGTCCTGTCCCGTCGTACCAAGAACAACCCCGTGCTCATCGGCGAGCCGGGCGTCGGTAAAACTGCTATCGTCGAGGGCATCGCCCAGCGTATCGTGGCCGGCGACGTGCCGAGCACCCTGCGCGACCGCGACCTTATCGAGCTCGACATGAGCGCGCTGGTCGCCGGCGCCAAGTATCGCGGCGAGTTCGAGGACCGCTTGAAGGCCGTGCTCAAGGAAGTGCAAAAATCGGAAGGTAAGGTCATCCTGTTCATCGATGAGCTCCACACCATCGTGGGCGCGGGTGCCACCGAGGGCTCCATGGACGCCGGCAACATCCTCAAGCCTGCGCTCGCCCGTGGCGACCTGCATGCGATCGGCGCGACCACGCTCGACGAGTACCGTAAGTACATCGAGAAGGACGCGGCGCTCGCCCGTCGTTTCCAGACCGTTATGGTGAGCGAGCCTACCGTCGAGGATACCATCTCGATCCTGCGTGGCCTCAAGGAGAAGTACGAGATCTTCCACGGCGTGCATATCACCGATAGCGCGCTCGTGGCCGCCGCCGACCTCTCCGATCGCTACATCGCTGACCGCTTCCTGCCCGACAAGGCCATCGACCTGGTCGATGAGGCCGCAAGCCGCCTGCGCATGGAGCTCGACAGCATGCCGGTCGAGATCGACGCCACCACGCGTCAGCTCACCCAGCTGCAGATCGAGGAGCAGGCGCTCATGAAGGAGACCGATGACGCCTCCAAGGAGCGTCTGGAAGCCCTGCGCCAGGAGATTGCCGAGGTCCAGGAAAAGCTCAACGTGCAAAAGGCCGGCTGGCTCAACCAAAAGAACGCCATCGACCACGTGCAGGAGCTTAAGGGCCAGCTTGACGAGGCCAAGAGCGAAGAGGAGCGCGCGACGCGCAACGGCGACCTGGGCCGTGCGTCCGAGCTGCGCTTCTCCGTGATTCCGGGCTTGCAGCAGCAGATTCAGGAGTCCGAGGCTGCGCTCGAGGCACAAAAGGAGCAGGACGGCGAGGGCCTCAACGAGCAGGTGACCTCCGACGAGATTGCCGAGGTCGTGAGTGCCTGGACCGGCGTGCCCGTGTCCAAGATGATGCAGGGCGAGCTCGACAAGCTCAAGGGCCTGGAGGGCGAGCTGCATAAGCGCGTCATCGGTCAGGACGAGGCCGTGTCCGCTGTGGCCGCGGCCGTGCGCCGTAGCCGTGCGGGCCTCTCCGATCCGGACAAGCCCATCGGCAGCTTCTTCTTCCTGGGCCCCACCGGCGTAGGCAAGACCGAGCTCGCCAAGGCGCTGGCCGAGTGCCTGTTCGATGACGAGCGCGCGCTCGTGCGTATCGACATGTCCGAGTATATGGAGAAGTTCAGCGTCCAGCGTCTGATCGGTGCGCCCCCGGGATACGTGGGTTACGACGAGGGCGGTCAACTGACCGAGGCCGTGCGCCGTCGTCCGTACTCCGTGATCTTGCTCGACGAGATGGAGAAGGCCCATCCGGATGTCTTTAACGTGCTGTTGCAGGTGCTCGACGACGGCCGTCTGACCGATGGCCAGGGTCGCCAGGTGTCCTTCAAGAACACGATCATCATCATGACGTCCAACGTGGGCTCCAAGGCCATCGCCGAGCTTTCCGGCAAGGACGAGGAGGAGATGCGCCATCAGGTTGACGCGGCCATGGCTCAAACCTTCCGCCCCGAGTTCCTCAACCGTATCGACGATATCGTGGTGTTCCATCCGCTCGGCATGGCGCAGATCGAGAAGATCGTCGACATCCAGCTCGCCGACGTCCGCGCACGCCTGGCCAACGAGCGCATGACGCTTGCCATCACCCCGGCGGCCAAGCAGATGCTCGCTGTGGGTGGCCTGGACCCCGTGTTCGGTGCCCGTCCGCTCAAGCGCCTGGTCCAGCGCGAGGTCGTGGACGCCATCGCCGCCGCTATCATCGACGGCACGGTGCGCGAGGGCGATCAGGTGACAGTCGATGTCGACAAGGACGGCGGCTTTACCGTCGTGTGCGACAATACGCCGTCTGCTACCTACGAGGTCCCCGACGCGCAGTAGGTTTTTGGCGCATGCCTTACAATCTGCCTTTTGAGCCGAACGCCAAGGGCGGCGGATCCAATGGGGTCCGCCGCCCTTTTTCGTGCGACAATCGATAATGTTGAACACGATTGCATGGCAAGGAGATATGCAGATGATAGACAAGAACAAGACGAATGCGCCGGTCGCCAACGCCGCGCCGGCCGCACCCAAGCCTGCACCCAAGCCTGCGCCTAAGCCGGCACCCAAGCCGCGCGACCCCTACATCCGTGCCGAGAACGAGGATGACGACGGCTACGATCCTTATAGCGATCGTCGCCCCGAGCGCGAGCCCCTCTTCGAAGCCGACCCCTGGCGTTAAGTAGCTCATTTGGGACGGGGCTTTTTTAGCTACTTTGTTTTCGGCTAGAGGCGTTCATGCCTGCCCCCTCGGCCGCTCGATATCCTCCGGGAGGGGCCACTAATAGAAAACTTGCTTATCCATTAATCAAGATACGCATAATCTTGCTCTCCTGCTAATCAAGAATCGTTATAATCTTGATTAGCAGGAGAGCAAGATTGGAGAATTATGGCATTCAACGACTTGGTGGCTCAAAAAATAAAGGACTTTGAGCAACAGGGGATTCCGCAGGTCTTTGAGCGCGACCTTGATCTGGGCAACCCGCAGGAGCCAAAGCGCGACAACATCGTATATGTGATTGTGGGCGCCCGTCGTTGTGGAAAGACGTATCGCCTGTATCAGGAGATGCGGCGGCTTCAGGGCCAAGGCGTCGAGCTTGACCGGATGCTATATTTCAATTTTGAGGATGAGCGCTTGCGTCCGTATGAGCCATCGCTACTAGCGGACGTGCTCGATACATTCTATGCACTATATCCTGCTGCTCGAGGCGAGGGCGCCTACCTTTTCTTTGACGAGATCCAGGAAATACCCGAATGGAGTGCGTTTCTGCGACGCGTGGTCGATACGGAGAAGGCGACCGTTTACGTGACGGGATCTTCTTCTAAGATGCTGTCCTCAGAACTTAAGAGCGAGTTCAGGGGCCGTTCTCTTGTGCGAGAGCTTTTTCCGTTGAGTTTTTCGGAATACGTCCGATATAAGACGGGGGGCGTTCCTGAGTCGAACGCGCCCTTCTCCTCAAGCGCTGCAGCGTTGCTCCGACACCATCTGGTCGGATATCTCGAGCGAGGGGGATTCATCGCGACACTTGAGCAGACGCCCGCAGACGCGATTCAGCTGCTACAGGAATATGCGTCGCGAACGGTCGCCATGGACGTCGTTGAACGTTACGACGTCAAGAACCCCCGTTTGGCCTCGCTGTTTCTGGCGCGGTGCATGGCATCTTCGGGACGAGAGCTGTCAGTGAACAAAGTGTACAACGAGTTCAAGAGCAGACAGATATCCGTCAGTCGAAATACGCTCAGCGACTTACTTGAGTATTACGAGGACGCCTACCTGCTGTTTTCGGTGCCGGAGTTCACGCGTTCGCTTGCAAATAATACGCGGTCTGCGTCTAAGGTCTACGCCGTCGATCCTGCGATGTTCGGAGCGTTCTCCCCCGCATCGGCATTGGATCATGGTCAGAGGCTCGAGACCGCGGTGTTCAATGCGCTCAGAAGAAGGGCCCCCGCCGTGCGGCCCGGTTCGGTTTGCCGCCTGCTGATTAAAGATAAGAATAAAAGCCATGAGGTGGACTTTGTGGCTGGGGATGCACTGCTCATGCAGGCTTACGGCCTGATTCAGGTAAGTGTGGATATGACAAGCGAGAAAACGCGCGAGCGCGAAATTGCCGCGCTCGATGCCGCGATGGCCCAGTTTGATCTTGGCGAGTCGGTAATCGTTACCATGGATGAGCAGGCCGATATTCCATGCAAACACGGCGTGGTACATGCTGTGCCCGCATGGAAGTGGCTCCTTTCCTAATCGTCTATGGATTTGCGAGGCCAGGACTCAGGTGTCATGGTCCGCTAGTCCTGGGCCTTGATGCTCGGCAGGAGAATCTGGGCGAGGTAGTCGGTCTCGAGTTTGGTCGCGGCGTCTGCCTTGCCGTCTTTGCCGACCAGTACGTTCTTGATCTGGCTATAGGTGTAGCGGTTACCGGTCGTGAGCTCGACAAGCTCAATGGCCGTGTCCATGGGGTAGGTTGACACGGGATTCTGCGTCCGTCCGTTGATGGTCTGGGGCACCACGTACGGATAGACGGGGCCGCTGGCGTAGACGGTATAACCGTTGCCTAGATTGGCCGCACCCAAAACCGTATCGCCCTCATCGGGCGTAAAGCTCTCGCCCTCGCGCACCGCGACGAGCGTCACAATCGGCGTATCGCTGTCGCCGGCAAGATAGATGCATAGCGTGCTGCCATTTTGCCAAGTCTCGACCTTGCCGTACCATTCGACGGGGATATCGAGCTGGTAGAGGTCGGTTGCCTTGTGACGGGCGTCGGCATCACGGGCTGCCTGTGCCTTTTGCGCGCTCACGGCATTGACGGCGGCGTCGCGCCGCGCGGTTGCCGCCTGCTGGAGCACCTTGGCGGTGGCGGCGGAGCTCGCGCCGCCTTCCTCGGCATACTTGGCGGCGGCGTCGATCTGGTCGTTGGTTACCGTGTCGGCCGAAGGCACCTTGAGTTTAAAGGCAGCCTGGGCACTTAAATCCTGTCCATCGCTCTTAACGGTGACCTGCGTCTTGGTGGTCGGGACGGTATAGATGGTGCCGTCGGCCGCGATGGGGGAGGCAGCGATGGAGAACGTGTAATCGCCGGGCAGCAGTTTGATGCCGCGGCCGTGCTCGTCAACGTAGAGCGTTTCGCTCACAGAAGAGCCGTCGGAGTCCTGGCCACTCACCTGCACGGGGATCTTTGAGCCGGTGGAGCAGTCGAGTCCCGCGGCATGTACGCCAATTTGCACCGACATCATGGTATGGGCGTTTGCGGCAACTACGGCGGCCTGCTCTTGCTGGTATCCGTTCCAAGCCGCATAGCCCGCGCCGCCGGCGACGAGCGCGACGGCCACGACACCGGCGACCATCAGATTGCGGCGCTTGGGCGACATCTTACGATGACGAACCTCGGCTTCGTGTGCCGAGGGAGCGGACGGCAGGGGAATATCTCCCATGGCGATGGTCTCGTCGACGACTGGCGCAGAGCCCAAGCCGGGGAGCTCGCGGGTGAGCGATTCGTCGACGGGCAAGTCGCCAAGCAGGGAGGTCTCATCTCCCGCGTTGGGTTCCGGTTGGCCATTGCCCTCGTCATCGCCTTTTTCGACATCGGCTTCATCGCGAGCATCCTCGACGTCGTCGCCCGTATCCGGTATGCCATCGCCCGCCGCGTCCTGCATGTCGACGATTGTCTCGTCAAACGCAACTTCGTCCAGCGAAAACCGGTCTAGGCTCTCCAAGGCCTCGGCGCACGCCGCTGCATCTTGGGCCGCGTCCTCTTGGCCCCTCGTCTCATTCTCCATATATCCCCCAAGCTCAATATCGGGACAACAATGTACCCAAAATTAAGGTCACATAGAGCTGGCGTGCAGTCGGAAATTCGATTTTATCTGCGCGATACATTGTGAATATGTGCATGAATGCACGCGCGACAGCAAAAAGCCCCCGGAAAGCAAACGAATTGCTTTCCGGGGGCTGCGCATAACGCGAGATTACGGAGCCAAAGAGACGCGCCTACATCCAAATGCGGACGGCAGCGAGCGCGTTACTCGGCGTGTGCGTAATCCACCTTGGCGCGGCGAGCGGTAGCCTTCTCCCAATCGCTGGTGCCCTCAAAGACATCCTGCTTGTAGGGATTGCGGCCGAGCTTTTTGGCGCGGTAGGCGATGTAGATGATCGCGGCGACGTTGGCGATCAGTGCGGCGATCGAGACCGCGGTAGCGGCGCCGGGGTCGAGCGTGGAGTGGGTCACAAAGACGGACTCCTCCTGGAAGTACGGGAACACCTGGGCGAACATGCACCAAATGGCCAGCGTAAAGGCGCGGTTCTGGATCCAGCCGCCCTTGTTCCAGATAAAGGCGGCGACGGTGGGCGCCAACAGCAGCGCAAAGCCGCAGAACCAGGAATGGGTGGGCAGGCAGTTGTAGGTGTAGCAGAAGTTCCAGATGTCGTAGGCGATGATGTAGACCCAGGTCATGTCGGGCCACAGCATGTCGGTTTGATCCTCGGAGGCGTAGACGCTCCACCAACCGGTCATGCAGAAGATGTTGATGATACCGGCGATGCCGTTGAACACGTTGTTCCAGCCGGCCAGCTGCGTAGCACCTTCGGAGGTGACCCAAGTGGACTGGCCCAGGACAAAGAAGTGGTAGGCGCTCTCGAAGTCGGACACGACGGCAATCATGATGTTGATGGCGACGATCACAAACGGCCACGCACGGAACCAATGCGCCTTGCCGATCTTTCCCCACTGGTACTTAATGGCAATGAAGCCCCAGCAACCGGCCAGCGCCGCGTATACCTTGGCGTAGTGGAACCAGCTGTTCTGGTACACATGGGTGGGGTTGGTGAGTGCCCACTCGGCACCCTGCGAAACGCCGATGGCGATGGCGACGCAGTAGATGGTCATGGCCAGCGGAGCCACGCCAAAGATGATTGCCGCGCCCAGCTTGGTGCGGCGGCCGACCTCGTTGAGCACGATGAGACCAATAAAGACCATGGCCCAGCCGGCCCAGTGGATAAGGGTATCGCTACCCCAAATATCGAACAGCATGCTGCTCTCCTTTCACACGCCCGCGGCTCCTCTTCTGATCGCGGGCAGTTTGGCCAAATGTCGTCAGTTCTGGGGCATGCGCTCCGGATACTTGGCGGTATAGCCCTCGATGTGGAGCGTCGAGGCGATGATTTCCTTGACCGTCTCGTCGGGCACATCGGGGTGCGTGCGGATATACATCAACAACCCCATGATGAGGGTGTAGAACGTCTCGTAGACGTGGTCGATGCGTAGCTCATGATGGGCGACAAAGTCCACCACGGTGGTGTCGCAGATATACTGCGCCACGCGCTGAACCACGTTGTGCAAAAAGCCGCCGTAGAGTGCGCCGCTGCTTGAGGTGAGCGTACTCGGCAGCTCGTGTCCGCTGGCGACCAGGCGCTTAAAGAGCGGGGCGACGGTGTCGAGCGCGCCCTCGATATCGCCGACGGTGCGGTTGGCATTCCACTGCTCGAGCTCGGAGATAAAACCGTCGATCGCCTCGTCCATAACGGCGGTGACAGCGGCGTCCATATCGGCAAAATAGTGGTAGAACAATGAACGCGTGCAGCCGGCTCGCTTGGTCACGGCCGATACCGATAGGTGGGACACGCCCAGCTCAGAGCTTACGGTGCGCACGGCATCGAGGATCTCGCGCCGGCGTTCGTCGCCCGTCAGGCGCTTTGCCGCGCTATCGGATGCGGGAACGGCATCGACCACAGAGGTATCTGCTGTGTTGCTGCCCATGTTTTGCCGCCTTTCATCCTCTTTTGCCTGACCGTTCGCCTAACAGTCTTGAATATTGTTGACAGTTCGTCAATACTATTTTTGACACAATGTCAACTAATGGCGGGTGAACGGCATGGGGGGCATGCCCGGCCTGCAAAAAAAGAGGGGCGCCGCGGTCCCGCCGGGCTGTGGCAAGAGAAGGGACAACCATGATTCTCAACGGACCGGGGATTAGCTACACCGAGCCCGACATCGGTTCGGAGTTCGTGCCGCCGCTGCCGGAGCATCCGCGTGAGGCCATCGTCAAGCTGTGCGAGCACTGCACCAACCGTCTGCTGCATCGCGATGAGCTGCTGGGCTACGAGTACTGGTCGTTTGCCGAGGCCGCAACCGACGAGCAGGCCGAAGTGCTCTGCAAGATGAAGATGCGCCGTCCCTATACGCTGCCCGAGATGGTCAAGCTCACCGGCATGCCCGAAGCCGATATCGAGAAGATGCTCGACGACATGAGCTACACGGGTCTGCTCGAGTACAACTGGGAAAACCCCGAGCGCGCCAAGCAGTGGGTGCTGCCCATGCTGGTGCCGGGTTCCGCCGAGTTCCTCAACATGCGCGTGAGCCAGCTCGAGGAGCATCCGGTCTATGCCAAGTTCT
This sequence comes from Collinsella sp., assembly GCA_019414045.1. Lineage (GTDB taxonomy): Bacteria > Actinomycetota > Coriobacteriia > Coriobacteriales > Coriobacteriaceae > Collinsella. The sequence goes on from DXMW01000018.1 coordinate 37,724, forward strand.
TTGAGCAGGCGTCCAAGGGACCGCTGTCCAAGGCCACGCCGATGGTGCCGCCCGGAGGCGCCGGTATCGGCATGCATGTCATTCCGGTCGAGAAGGCTATCGACGCCGCGAGCACCTCGGTGCCGATCGAGCATATCGAGCATTGGCTCGACAAATACGATGGCAAATATGCCGCTAGCACCTGCAGCTGCCGCGCGAGCCGTCGCGTGATGGGTGAGGGCTGCGCCGACGACCCGGCCGATTGGTGCATCGCCGTGGGCGATATGGCCGACTACGTGGTTGAGACCGATCGTGGCCATTACGTGACCCGCGACGAGGTTTACGACATCCTGCACCAGGCCGAGGACAACGGCTTTGTGCACCAGATCACCAATATCGACGGCGAGAACAAGATCTTCGCTATCTGCAACTGCAACGTCAACGTGTGTTATGCCCTGCGCACCTCTCAGCTGTTCAACACGCCCAACCTGTCGCGCTCGGCCTATGTCGCCAAGGTCGAGAAGGACAAGTGCGTTGCCTGTGGTCGCTGCGTTGAGGTGTGCCCGGCCGGCGCCGCCAAGCTCGGCCAGAAGCTCTGCAGCAAAAAGGCCGGCGGACAGGTGCCCGAGTATCCGCGCCAGGAGCTGCCCGACGCCACCAAATGGGATCACACCAAGTGGTCGCCCAACTACCGCAGCGACAACCGCATCGAGACGCATGAGTCCGGCACCGCTCCCTGCAAGACGGCCTGCCCCGCGCACGTTGCCGTTCAGGGCTATTTGAAGCTCGCGGCTCAGGGTCGCTATGACGAGGCCCTAGCACTCATCAAGCGCGAGAACCCGCTGCCCGCTATCTGCGGCCGTGTGTGCAACCGCCGCTGTGAGGATGCCTGCACCCGCGGCCGTGTGGACGCCGCCGTGGCCATCGACGAGGTCAAGAAGTTTATCGCCCAGCGCGATCTGGATGCCGCGACCCGCTATGTCCCGCCTGTGGTGACCCCGACGCGTGCCGGCGGCTTCGACCAGAAGATCGCCATCATCGGTGCCGGTCCGGCCGGCCTGTCCTGCGCTTTTTATCTGGCCGAGAAGGGCTACAAGCCCGTCGTGTTCGAGAAGAACGAGCGCCCGGGCGGCATGCTCACCTACGGCATTCCCAGCTTTAAGCTGCAGAAGGATGTTATCGAGGCCGAGGTCGAGATCATTCGCCTGATGGGTGCCGAGTTCCGCTATGGCGTTGAGGTCGGTCGCGATGTGACGCTCGACGAGCTGCGCGCGCAGGGCTTTAAGGCCTTCTACGTTGCCATTGGCTGCCAGGGCGGCCGCCTTGCTGGTATTCCGGGTGAGGATGCCGAGGACGTGACCGTGGCCGTCGACTTTTTGCGCGAGGTCAACAGTGGCATGATCGACGCGCTGCCCGGCCGCACCATTGTGGTGGGCGGCGGCAACGTGGCTATCGATGTCGCGCGCAACGCCTGCCGTCTGGGTTCCGAGCACGTTGAGATGTTCTGCCTGGAGAGCGAGGCCCAGATGCCCGCCAGCGAGGAAGAACGTCGCGAGGCCGTTGAGGACGGCGCTCACATCAGCTGCGGCTGGGGCCCCAAGGAGATTCACCTGGACGAGGCCGGTCGTGTGTGCGGTATCACCTTCAAGCGCTGCACGCGTGTCTTTGACGACGAGGGCCGTTTTGCGCCCGAGTACGACGAGAACGATCTGCGCCGTGTCGATGCCGACCGTGTCGTCATGTCGATTGGCCAGTCCATTGTGTGGGGCGACCTGCTGGCTGGCTCCAAGGTGGAGCTCGGCCGCGGCCAGGGTGCCCTTGCCGATCCCCAGACCTACCAGACCGCCGAGCCAGACATCTTTGTGGGCGGCGACGTCTACACCGGCCCCAGCTTTGCCATCGACGCCATTGCCGCCGGTCACGAGGCCGCCGTGTCCATCCATCGCTTTGTGCAGCCAGGCTCCACGCTCACCATCGGCCGCAACCAGCGCCACTACACCGCGCTCGACCGCGACGATGTCGTGATCGAGAGTTACGACAACGCGAGCCGCGAGGTTGCCCACGTGGACCGCGAGCGCGAGAAGGCTGCGCCGTTTAGCGAGTATGTTGAGACCTTTACCGAGGAGCAGGTGCGCGCCGAGACCGCCCGCTGCCTGGGCTGCGGCGCCTCGATCGTCGACCCCAACAAGTGCATCGGCTGCGGCCTGTGCACCACCAAGTGCGCGTTTGACGCCATCCATCTGGATCGCGACCGCCCCGAGTGCTCCACGATGGTCAAATACGAGCAAAAGCTCCCAAGCCTCGGCAAGTACGCGCTCAAGCGCGCCATCAAGATCAAATTCGGGAAGAAGTAAGAAACGCAACAAGCAGGAGAACGGCGCAGAGAGCGGTTGGACAGCGAGCGAGTCCCAGGCGTGGCGAGGTGCCTTGAAAGAGGAGGGCATAGGGCTTTTGCCCATGCCCGACGATTGAAAGGCAGATCGCCCGTCTGGGGCTCGCGCAGCGTCAAGCCGACCGCCGTTCGGTAGAACGGCGGAAGGAATTAAAAGTGCACGAGCTCGGAATCGTCTATCACATTATTCGCGATGTTGAGAATGTGGCGCGCGCTCATGGCGTGCGTCGCGTTTCGAGCGTGACGTTGCTGCTGGGCGAGGTCTCGGGCGTCGTTCCCGACTTGCTACTCGACGCTTGGCGCTGGGCGGCAGATAAAAAGTCTATCGCGCAGGGTGCGGAGCTTATCGTGGAGCCCGTCGAGGCCGTGACACGTTGCGAGGCGTGCGGCTGCGACTACGCGACGGTCGAGCACGGCAAGACCTGCCCCCATTGCGGCAGCGGCGAGACATACCTGCTGCAGGGCCAGGAGGTCATGATCAAGCAGATTGAGACCCCCGACGAGGACCCGGCAGATGCTGCTCCTGACGGCCTCTCCGACGCCCCCGACGCCGTCGACGCCGCCAACCCCCTCCGCATCGTCTAGGACCCCCTATAAGTTGCGGTGAAATAGTTCCTAAATCCAGCCTTCTGGCTCTTAAACAAGAACTATTCCACCGCAACTATTTTGAGTGGTTTCGTAGAACATAAGTCACGATAATAGTCAAGTCATGTCTGTTTAAACAAAATAGCGGCAGTACAAGCGCATTCGCGCTTGCCAAAATCGATATTAATGAACAGCCTGTTTGTATCTGTAAAATGCATGGCTTGATGTGCGACGCCTTGGCGTGTAATGAGTCAAAAGCGGTAACGTAATCAATTTGTAACAAACTTAGACGTTTAAACAAATACTGCAACCTTTTGCGAATTTAGCTATAATTCCACAAACTAAACAGGTATACTTCCTTAATATCGTGTAGGGAATACGTAGACAAAAAGGAGGTTATGTGATGGTAAGTATTGTTCTTGCTAGCCACGGGGACTTGGCAGCTGGAATCAAGCAGACGGGCTCGATGGTCTTTGGCGATCAGCCGTCTGTAGCCGTGGTCTCGCTCGAGCCGAGCATGGGCCCCGACGACTTCCGTGCCAAGGTCGAGGAAGCAATCGCTTCCTTCGAGGACCAGGAGCAGGTGCTCTTCCTCGTTGATCTGTGGGGCGGCACGCCGTTCAACCAGATCAGCGGGCTCATCGAGGGCCACGATTCCTGGGCTATCGTCACCGGTGTCAACCTGCCTATGCTCATCGAGGCATATTCGCAGCGCTTTGACGCAAAGAACACTGCACATGCGATCGCAAAACATCTCGTGACTGAGGCTAAGGCTGGCGTGCGCGTCAAGCCCGAGTCTCTGGAGCCCGAGGAGAAGAAGCCGGCTGCGGCCGCCGCTGCTCCTGCGGGTGCCATTCCTCCGGGAACGGTGATCGGCGACGGGCACATCAAGATCGCCCACGTCCGTATCGACACGCGCCTGCTGCATGGTCAGGTGGCCACCACGTGGACCAAGCAGATCAACCCCAACCGCATCATCGTGGTCTCCGACGGCGTTGCTCACGACGAGCTCCGCAAGACCATGATCGAGCAGGCTGCCCCTCCGGGAGTCCACGCCAACGTCGTGCCTATCAAGAAGATGGCCGAGGTCGTCAAGGACACGCGCTTTGGCGACACCAAGGCGATGCTGCTGTTCGAGAACCCGCAGGATCTGCTCAGGGCCATCGAGGCCGGCGTCGACATCAAGGAAGCCAACATCGGTTCCATGGCCCACTCCAAGGGCAAGGTCGTCGTCACTAACGCTGTCGCTATGGGCGATGACGATGTCAAGACCATCGAGGCTCTCAAGGCCAAGGGCGTCAAGTTCGAGGTCCGCAAGGTTCCTTCGGATTCCTCCGAGGATCTCGACGCCATGTTGAAGAAAGCTAAGGCCGAACTGGCCGCTCAAGCATAGTAAAGGAGGGTCCGATACATGTCTGCAATCACTATTCTGCTTGTTGCGATTGTCGCGTTGCTTGCCGGTATGGAAGGCATTCTGGATGAGTTCCAGTTCCATCAGCCGCTCGTGGCATGCACGCTTATCGGTCTCGTAACCGGTCACCTTCAGGAGGGCATCCTCCTGGGCGGTTCGCTCCAGATGATGGCCCTTGGCTGGGCTAACGTCGGCGCCGCCGTCGCGCCTGACGCCGCTCTGGCCTCGGTCGCTTCTTCGATCATCATGGTGCTCGCCCTCAACGGTGGCGCCACCGATTCGGCCAAGGCCGTTACCGCCGCCATCGCCGTCGCCGTCCCGCTGTCGGTCGCTGGTCTGTTCCTGACCATGATCTGCCGTACCCTGGCTACCGCTATGGTTCACGCCATGGACGCCTGCGCCGAGAAGGGCGACTTCGCCGGCATCGAGCGTTGGCAGTACGCCGGCATCCTCATGCAGGGTGTTCGTATCGCCATCCCGGCAGTACTTCTGTGCATCATCCCGGCCGAGGCCGTTACCAACGCGCTTAACGCTATGCCCGATTGGCTGTCCGGCGGCATGGCTGTCGGCGGCGGCATGGTCGCTTCCGTCGGTTACGCCATGGTCATCAACATGATGGCCACCAAGGAGACCTGGCCGTTCTTCATCCTCGGCTTTGTCCTTGCTGCCATCCCTCAGCTCACGCTGATCGCCCTTGGCCTCATCGGCATCTCCCTTGCCCTCATCTACCTTGGCCTTAAGGATCTGGCCAAGCAGGGTGGCGGCATGGGCGGTGGCTCCGGTGACCCGCTCGGCGACATTCTGAACGATTACGAGTAGGAGGGGAGTGATACATATGGCAGAGAACAAGATTCAGCTCACCAAGGCTGACCGTAAGAAGGTTTGCTTCCGTCATCAGTTCCTTCAGGGCTCGTGGAACTACGAGCGTATGCAGAACGGCGGCTGGTGCTTCGCAATGATCCCTGCGATCAAGAAGCTCTACACCAGCAAGGATGACCAGATTGCCGCTCTTAAGCGCCACCTGGAGTTCTATAACACCCACCCCTATGTTTCCGCCCCCGTCATTGGCGTTACCCTCGCCCTCGAGGAGGAGCGCGCCAACGGTGCTCCGATTGACGACGTCGCCATTCAGGGCGTCAAGGTCGGTATGATGGGCCCGCTCGCCGGCGTCGGCGACCCCGCCTTCTGGTTCACCCTTCGCCCGATTCTGGGTGCACTGGGCGCTTCCCTGGCCCTGTCCGGCAGCATCGCCGGTCCGCTGCTGTTCTTCTTCGCGTGGAACATCATCCGTTACGCCTTCCTGTGGTACACGCAGGAGTTTGGCTACAAGGTCGGCTCCTCCATCGCCAAGGACCTCTCCGGCGGTCTGATGGGCAAGGTCACCGAGGGTGCTTCCATCCTGGGTATGTTCATCATCGGCGCCCTGGTCGAGCGCTGGGTGTCCATCTCCTTCACCCCGGTCGTCTCCAAGGTCACGCAGTCCGCTGGCGCCTATATCGACTGGGCCAACCTGCCCGCCGGTTCTGAGGGCATCAAGCAGGCATTGACGATGTACAGCTCTGTCGGTGCCAACGCACTCGACCCGGTGAAGGTCACCACGCTTCAGGCCAACCTCGATCAGCTCATCCCCGGCCTTGCCGCCGTGTGCCTGACCCTTCTGGTCTGCAAACTCCTCAAGAAGAAGGTCAGCCCGATCGTCATCATCCTGGCTCTCTTCGCCGTCGGCATCATCGGTCGCGTCTGCGGCTTCATGTAAGCACGCTTCGGCTTAAGACCGAGAGTTGCTAGGCAAGGGCTTTTGAGCCATTGAAACGGACCGCACCCGGTGGGTACACTGGATGCGGTCCGATTGTTTTATTTGGAGGGCGAGGCGCGTATGGCGCAATCTCAGAACAGCACGGTCGATCTGGCAACGCCGGCAACCTGCCTGATGGGGCTTACCAGTCACGGTAACGTGATGGTGGGCAATAAGGCGTTTGAGTACTATAACGAGCGCAATCCCGAGGATTATATCCAAATCCCGTGGGACGAGGTCGACTATATTGCCGCCGAGGTTTTGCGCGGCACCAAGAAGATTACGCGTTTTGCCATCTTTACCAAAGAGAATGGCCACTTTACGTTTTCGACGCGCAATGACAAGGAAACGCTTCGCGCGGTGCGTAAGTACATTGACGAGGACAAGCTCGTTCGTTCGCCCGACTTTATCGATGTGACGGCCAAGGGCGCCAAGAGCATCCCCTCCGTCATCAAGAACCTTTTCCACAAAGGCAACTAGCCATTAAAGAGCGCCCCCTAAAGTGGGACGCGGTTTCCCATGAGGCTCGATCGGGAAAGTGCATCCCGGTTCGAGTGCCGATTGCGGGATGTAGTTTCCGGAACGGGCCCGTTTGGGAAACCGTGTCCCGTTTCGAGTCGAAATTCTGGGACACAGTTTCCCAGCGAGGTCCCATGGGGAAAGTCTGACCCAGAATTTGCCTGGATAGTGGGACGCACTTTCCGGAGGGCTGTTCCACCGCAACTTCGAAGAGTGGCTACACGCTGCATCACAACGTGTAAATCTGCTACACTAGTACAACATGCCTCCGTAGCTCAGGGGATAGAGCACCGCTCTCCTAAAGCGGGTGTCGACGGTTCGAATCCGCCCGGGGGCACCAGAAGATTATAACGGCGTCGCGAGAGCGGCGCCGTTTCTGGTTTGTGGGAGCTGCCGACGGATTAGGACCGTCGACACCCGCGTCACCAATTTCCCCGCGGGGGGAGTTTTCGAATCCGCCCGGGGGCACCAGAGATTTGCCGAGCCCGGTACCGCTACGGTGCCGGGCTCTTCTGGTCTAAGGGCAGGGTTCGAGCCGTCGACACCCGCGTCACCATTTTCCCCGCGGGGGGAGTTTTCGAATCCGCCCGGGGACACCAGAGATTGATCGAGCCCGGTACACCGTCACGGTACCGGGCTCTTCTGGTTCATGTCATGTCAAAAACGAAGCGCCCGCTTGCTGGGGAAGCAAGCGGGCGCCTGTGAGCGAATATGTTTGCGGCGAGAGCCGTGATGAGCGGTGGGGTGGCGACTAGTTGGTCGTACCGGAATCGTCGCCCGTGCCCGAGCCAGAGCCCGAACCCGAACCAGAAAGTGCGACCGTCAGCGTAATCGTGCTGTCGGTGGACTGCTTGCCGGTGGGGGAGACGCCCGTAACGGTGGCGTTTTCGTTGCCGCTCACGGGGTTGCCGTTCTGGTCGCAGAACGCGATGTTGTAGAACCCGGCGTTGTTGAGCGCGGTGACGGCGGCGGAGATGCTCTTGCCGTACAGGTTACCCGGAACGCTGGCCTTGCCGGACTTCTTGGCAATGACGACGGTAATCGTGGCGCCGGGCTTCTGCTTACCGCTGGGGTTCCAGCTGATCACGGTGCCCTCGGTAACCGAGTCGTTCTCCTGGTAGCTCACGTCGACGCCAAAGCCTGCCATATCGAGGGCGTTGCGCGCCTGGGCCTCGGTCATGTCGGTCAGGTCGGGGACGGACGTGGTATCCGGGCCGCTCGAGACCTTGTACGAGATGGTCGTGCCCTTCTCGACTTCCTTACCGGCGTCGGTGCCCTGCTCAAAGACCTGGCCTTCGTCGGCCTCGTTGGCCTCCTCGGTGGCGTTGCCCTTTAGGCCAACGCTTGCCAGTGCCGCCTCTGCCTGGTCCTTGGTCAGGCCGACAAGCTGGGGAACCTCAACCTTCTCGGAGGGCTTTGGGCCCTTGGAGATCACCAGGTTCACCTTGGTGCCTTTGGGCTTCTTGGTGTTGCCGTTGGGGGTCTGCTCGGCAACCTTGCCCTCGTCGACATCGTCGTTATAGCTCTGGTCGATGGTGCCGACCTCAAGGCCTTCCTCCTTGATCAGCTCGACGGCAGTCTGCTGGTCCTTGCCCAGCACGTCGGGCACGGTGACCTGTTCGCCGCCAAAGAGTCCTGTGGCAAAGGCCACCACGATGCCGATGACGGCAACGGCTGCCACCACAGCGGCGATAATCTTGTTCTTGTTGGATTTGGGCTTTTCGACCTCGTAGGAGCCGGTGGAGCCCGAAACTGAGCTACGGGCGGTATTCTGGCCGCTCACGCCCGAGACGGGACGCACCATGGCGCGCGTCTGATCGGAAAGCTCGCGAGTCTTGGTGGCGCCCAGCTCACCGGGGGCACCGATGATGCGCGTGGGCTCCGAGATGTTGACGGCACGGCCCGATAGGTAGCTGTTGAGCACCTGACGCAGCTCGTCGGCGGTCTGGAAGCGGTTTGCCGGATCCTTCTCCATGCACTTGAGGATGATGCGCTCAAGGTCGGCGTCGACACCGGAGTTGATCTGGCTTGGCGGAATAGGCAGCTCGTTGACCTGCTTGAGTGCGACCGAGATAGCGTCGTCACCGTCAAAGGGAACGCGGCCGGTGGCGCACTCGTACATCACGACGCCCAGCGAGTAGATATCCGAGGTGGGGCCGAGGTCCTGACCGCGGGTCTGCTCGGGGCTGACGTAGTGGGCAGTTCCCAGCACGTTGTTGTCTTGCGTGAGGTGGCTGTTCTTGGCGCGCGCGATGCCAAAGTCCATGACCTTGATGTTGCCGTCGGGCAGCACCATGATGTTCTGCGGCTTAATGTCGCGGTGGATGATCTCGTGCTTGTGGGCGACCGAGAGTGCAGAGCTGATCTGCGATCCGATCTGGGCGACCTTCTTGGGGTCGAGGGCGCCGTGGCTCTTGATGCCGCTCTTAAGGTCAGTGCCGCGCAGGTACTCCATGACGATGTAATAGGTGTCGCCGTCCTTGCCCCAATCGTAGACGCCCACGATATAGGGGGAGGAGAGACCGGCTGCTGCCTGGGCCTCCTGCTTAAAGCGTGCGGCGAAGGTTGCGTCACCGGCATACTGCGGCAGCATGATCTTGACGGCTACCGTGCGGTCGAGGACCTGGTCCTGTGCACGGTAGACGGTCGCCATGCCGCCTGTTCCCACCTTATCCTTGAGGAGGTATCTTCCCCCGAGGACCCTCTGTTCCATTCCTGCTCCTAACATAACTATTCGCTCAACGATGTGTGTAGTACCTACGATGTGGCCGCTGGGGCCGTGTGGCGCGTTGCCGCTAACTCTTCGGCCGCGGCGCGCCTCGGGTGTCCGATTCGATCATGGGCATCACGCTCCCTGTGCGGCGAGCGCCGCGGTCAGGACGATGCCGGCGATCTTGGCGGCCTTGACGTCATGCTTGTCGTAATCCTCTAAGGCCACCGAGATAGCGACCGTGGGTGAATCGTAAGGTGCAAAGCCAACGAACATCGAGTTGACGTTGGTGCCGCCGGTTTCGGCCGAGCCGGTCTTGCCGGCGACCTTGACGCCGGGGATTTGGGCATCGGTGCCGGTGCCGGACTGGACGACGGCAAGCATGGCCTGCTTGACCTGGTCGGCCGTGGCGGAGCTGACGGCCTGACCCAGCGAGCGGGACTGCGTGGTCTTGACCACAGTTCCGTCCGGGGCGAGTACCTGGGCTACAAAGTACGGGTCCATGACCACGCCACTGTTAGCGATGGCGGCGGCAATCACGGCGTTTTGCATGACGGTGGTCTGCGGGCCGGGCGTGTGGTCCATGCCGACAGGCTGGCCGGCGCCGGCCCAAGCGGTCTCCCACTCGGTCATGAGCGACGGGTCTGCCATGATGGAGGCCGCGGAGGTCAGGTCCTGGCCGAGCTTTTGGCCGTAGCCAAAGGCGTTGGCAAACTGCACGAGCGTGTTTGCGCCAACTTCGTTTGCCACCTGGCCAAAGACGACGTTGGAGGACACGGCAAAGGCCTGCTGCAGGCTGATGGTGCCGTAGCTCTCGTTGGCATAGTTGGTGACCGGTGCGTTGCCGATGTCCATGGAGCCGGGCGCCTGGTAGGTGCTGGTAAGGCTGGCGGTGCCGGTCTCGAGTGCCGCGGAAAGCGTAACGACCTTAAACGTGGAGCCCGGCGTGTACAGCGCGTCCATGGCGCGATTGTACATAGAGCCGTCCTCGCCGCCGCCAGCCTGCAGTAGGGCGTCGATGTTGGTGTTGTCGTAGGTGGGCGAGCTGGCACATGCGAGCACCGCGCCGGTACGCGGGTCGATGACCACTACAGCGCCCTTAAAGCCCTTGAGTGCCTGCTCGGCCGCCGTCTGGATGCGCGAGTCGATGGTGAGCTTGGCGGTGTTGCCCGGCTGGGTCTGGCCCGCGAGCGACGCGATGGCGTTGTTCCAGCTGGAGTAGTCCTTAGAACCGGTGAGCGTGTCGTTCATGACGCTCTCGATGGCGGTGGTGCCATACTGCTGGCTCACGTAGCCAACCACGTGCGCTGCCAGGTTACCGTTGGGGTAGGAGCGTACGTAGGTGCCGTCCTCCTGCTGCAGCGACTCGGCCAGCGTCACGCCGTCGGACGTGATGATGGAGCCGCGCTGGATGTACTTGGAGCGGGCGATGGTGTGGTTGTTGGTCGGCATGTCCTGATAGTCCTTGGCCTTAATGACCTGGACATAGGTGAGGTTGCCGATAAGGATGGCGAACAGCGCCGTAAAGGCGAGCACCGCACGGGTTAGACGGTTGGCGAGCGCAACGCGGCCGAGCACACCGGATTCAGGCGTGTCGAGCAGGCGACGGCGCATGCGCGAGCCGACGGAATGGCTGCCGCTGCCGTAGGAAGACGAGGTGGCAAAGCGCGTGCCCGTCGGGGCGGCGGCAGATGCGACCTGATCATCGGTGATGGCGGCCATGGTGCCGGTGCCGGTAAGCTCGGCCTCGCGTCCGGTCGCCTCGTCACCGGCGCGCAGCAGGAGCGCGACGATGATAAAGCTTGCCAGCAGCGAGGAACCGCCCTGGCTCATAAAGGGTAGGGTGACGCCGGTCAGCGGGATCAGGCGGGTAACGCCGCCCACGATTAAAAAGGCCTGGAAGCTGATGGCGGCCGTAAGGCCCGTGGCGCTAAAGGCGGCGAGGTCGGATTTAGCGCGGGCAGCCGTGGTGAGGCCACGCACGGCAAAGAGCATAAACAGGATGAGCACGGCGCCGCCGCCCAAAAGGCCCATCTCCTCGCCGATGGCCGAGAAGATAAAGTCGGACTCGACGACAGGGATGTTGTTGGCCATGCCGTTGCCGATACCAACACCGACCAGGCCGCCATCGGCAAGCGAGAAGAGCGACTGGACGATCTGGTAGCCCTGGCCCTGGGCGTCCTTAAACGGATCGACCCAAACCTGGAAACGCACCTGAACGTGAGACAGGAACTTGTAGGCGCCCACGGCTCCAACGGCTAAGAGCGCAAGGCCGATAACGACATACGAGAATCGTCCCGTGGCAACGTAGAGCATCAGCAAGAAGATGGTGTAGAACAGCACGGCCGAACCCAGATCGCGTTCGAAGACGACGACGAGCAGGCACACACCCCACACGGCAAACAGCGGCAGCAGCAGTCGCAGGCGAGGGATCTTAAAGCCCAGGATCTTGCGGTTGGAGATGGAGAGCAGCTCGCGGTTCTCGGCCAGGTACCCGGCCAGGAACAGCACGATAAAGACCTTGGCGAACTCGCCGGGCTGGATGGTAAAGCCCGCGATGCGAATCCACAGCTTGGAGCCCGAGATCGTGGTGCCGATAAAGATAGGCAGCATCAACAGAATGATGCCGATAATGCCAAAGGTGTACTTGTAGCGCATGACTACGTCGAGGTTCTTAACCAACGCGAGCGTTCCCACCATCAGGGCCACCGAGACAAACAGGATGATGAGCTGTGAGATGGCGAGAGCGGGGGCGAGACGCGTCACGAACGTGATGCCGATGCCCGAAAGCACAAAGACAATGGGCAGGATGGCGGGGTCGGCACCGGGCGCCAAGATGCGCACGGCAATGTGGGCCGCGGCAAAGGCGGCAAAGAGGCCGATCGGTACGGCGAGCGTCTCAAAGGAGATGGCAGCGCCCGCGGTGAGGACGTACATCGCATACAGCAGGATGACGGGGAACGCCGAGGCGATGAGCAAGAGCAGCTCGGTGTTGCGGCGACTCATAAGCGGCACTCCCTTTCTAGTTCTTTTCGGAGGCTTCGGCCTCGGCGGACTGTTCGGCGGTTTTCTCGGAATCTGATTCGGAGGTCGATCCCTGGTCGGTGTTGTCGCGAATCGTTTGCGCGTCGATCACCTGGCGGGTCTGCTCCTCGTCGATCTGGTGGCGGTACTTGGATATCGTGTCCTGCGCATCGTCGACACTTGTTTGCGGAATGCCCGCCTTGAGGCGGTTTTGCGTGTCTTCGGGCAGGTCGGACAGCTTGATACTGGTTTCGCTTTCGAGCCAGTGGAGCTTGAGTCCGAGCGGCTTGCCGGGCAGGCCGCGCCAGACGGCGACATTGCCCTGGTAGGTACCCAGGTAGTACGAGCCGGTGACACCCGTGTAGGCCCAGATGGCAGCCGCCAGCACCAAGACGAGACCTAAGACGACGCCGATGGTGACGTTGCGGCGACGCACGCGTTGCGCCTCGCGCATAACGCCATCGTCAACCAGGTCAACGACTACTACGGTCACGTTGTCGTGGCCGCCGGCGGCAAGCGCCGCGTCCACTAGGTTGTCGACGCAGATTTGCGCGGTTGAGGACTGCGTGGCGATGTTCTCGATATCGCTATCGGGAATCATGCTCGAAAGGCCGTCGGAGCACAGGATCAGGCGGTCGCCTTCCTCGATATGCAGAGTGAAGTGGTCGGCATACATGGCGGGGTCCGAGCCCAGCGCACGGGTGATGACCGAGCGGTTTGGGTGGACGCGAGCCTCGTCTGCCGTAATCTCACCGGCGTCCACGAGCTCCTCCACGTAGGAGTGGTCGCGGGTCACGCGGATGAGCGTGCCCTCGTGGAGCAGGTAGGCGCGAGAGTCACCCACGTGGGCGATGGCGAGCGTGTCGTTTTCGATATAGGCGCAAGTGGCTGTGCAGCCCATGCCGGGCTTGCCCAGGCCGTTCAGGGCCGCCTCGATTACGGCGGCGTTGGCTGCCTCGACGGCTGCGGCCAGGCGTGCTGCGTCGGCGGACTGCGGGGCCGTCTTGGCAATAGTCTCGACGGCAATGGAAGAGGCTACCTCGCCGGCGGCGTGACCGCCCATGCCGTCGCATACGCAAAAGAGCGGCGACTGCACCAGGTAGGAATCCTCATTGTGCGGGCGTACGCAGCCAACGTCAGAGCGGGCGCCCCACATGAGTTGCGTGGTGGTGCCGGCATCATAGGTCGAGTCGGTCTCGATGCGCTCCTCGGTCAGGGGCTCAAAGCTCATGGTCGAGCCGGGGTCTTTGAGCTTGGTCTCAACGGCGGCAACGTCGATCTCGGCTGTGTCACCGGGAGAGACGGTGTCGGTCTCGGCGTTTGATTCGGAATCGCCGGTGTCCGGGGAGCCGGGCTCCTCGGGCGCGCGGGCGGTCGACTCGTCGTCTTGCGGGCTGACGTCTATAGGCTCGGGCGCCGGCGTAGACGCGGGCGCAACCTCGGATGCCGGGGCTATGGGAAACGCCGGCGCGGCGGGCTCGGGTGCCGCAAACACCGCAGCGCTCTCGTTGATTGCCGCGGCGACAGGCTCTGCAAAGTGAGCCGGCGCCGAGGTTGCTTCGGGCGCTGTGGGCTGTTCCGCGGCATGTGCGCCGATGGGCGCCGCTACGGCATCCTCTTCGTCCTCGTTATCGGCGAGATCCGAAATATCATGCGTTACATGCGAAAGAGGCAGGGAGAACACGGTGTCCTCGGGTTCCACGGGTGCGGAGCCCGCCGGAGCGGCGTGGGCCGCCGCAGCTGTGGCGGCAGCCGGTGCCTCGGTCATAGTCGCGGACTTGTTCTCCTCGTCGATCATCGACGGTTCACCTTCATGACCACATCGCCAATCTGGACTTCGTCGCCCTCGCGCAGCGTTGCGGGCTCCACAAGCTGGCGGCCGTTGACGAGCGTGCCGTTAAGCGAGTTGAGGTCCTCGATGATGAGCGCCGGGCCCTGCAGCGAAAAGCGCGCATGCGAGGCCGAGACGAATGGTTCGTTGATGCAGATGTCCGAAGACGGCGAGCGACCGACGATGACGGGGCCGAGCATGTCTACGTGGATGCCGCGGATACCGCGCGGACCCTTGTCCACATCGATCGTCCAGATAGCCGAGTCGCGACGCTGCCCGCGCACAAGTCCCACGCCGGTCTTCATGACGGCGAACAGGAAGATATAGAGCAGGGCGACCAGGACGATGCGGCCTGCAAAAAGGACGATATCGATGTTCATAAGAGACTATCCCCTAAATTCAAAGGTGCTCAGGCCAAACGTCAGCAGATCGCCGTTGCGCAGCGGGCAGCGCGTAATGCGGCGGTTGTTGACGAGCGTGCCGTTGGTGGAATTGAGATCCTCGATCGACCAATCCGAGCCCGTAAAGGTGAGCTGGGCGTGGCGGCGCGACACGTTGGGGTCGCGCAGGGCAATGTCGGAAACTGAGCGCTCGCGACCGATGGTCACCTGTGCGGAGGTGATGCTATGGCTCTCGCCGCTCACGACGTCGACGAGCTGGGCGAGCGGGCGCTGCGGGGCGCGAGTGCTCGCCATGTTGGAGGCGATGCCGGCTGCGGCGCCTAGGCCCACGGCGGCGCCGGTCGCGGCGGCTCCGCCCATGCCGGCAAGCGCGTCGCGCGAGACGGTCTGCGGCACCGGGATGGGTGCGGCGGCGGGGTCGGGGACGCTAGGCGCGAAGGGGTCTGCCATGGCAAGCGGGTCGGGAGCGGCGGCGCGAGGCGTCGGTTGCTGCTGGGGCATGGCGGCGGGGCGCTGCTGCTGCGGGGCAGCAAACTGCTGCTGGCCGGCGCGCGGGGCGCTGGCGGCACGGCTTGCCGCGGAGTTGTTTTGGCCCAGACCGTTTTGATAGGCGCGCTCTTCTTCGTACAGGCGGCCGAGCGTGGGGGCATCGACGTTCTCGGCAAAGACCGAGAACTTGCCGGCGCGCAGCTGCGGATCGATCATAAAGCGCACGAGGGGCTCGCCGACAAAGACATAACGGCGCTTTTCGGCCTGCGCCTTCACAAACTCGCGGACCTCGCGCGAAAGCTCGGGGTAGAACGGGGCGAGCATGGGATCGTCGTCGGCGGCGATCAGGATGGTATAGAGTGCCGGCGCCGTGTTGACGCCATTGATCACCAGAGTCTGATCCTCCATGTCGCGAGCGGCCTGCTTGGCAAGCTTCTTAAAGGAGAACGGGGCACGGGTGGCACCGAAGATGCCGGCCACGTGGTCCTCGAAGATGTTCAGGAAGTTCACGAAAGATCACTCTCCGTATAGGTTCTTTGGTATCCGAGCAAATATAGGCATATCCCAACGATTATAGAGGATAGGGTTCCCGCAACCGCCGCCTTGGCGACGACCGCGGCTGCAAGGCTGGCAATTTCCATATGGTGTGCAAGACAGGACGCCGCTGCGCAGCCGATGCCGGCGACAGCGATGGCGGCGATTGCGGCAAGGTTTGAGCCCTGATCGGCACGCTTGGCATGGGCATTGAGCAGCGCAGATGACGCCGCGGCAGTTGCCGCTACCAGCACAAAGGCAGCCCAAAGGAGTGGGTCTCCCAGCGCTGCGGCAACGTTACCGAGCCCCAGCACGCCTCCGGCTGAAAGCGCGACCGTGGCCAGACGGGCAAAAAGCACGCCCATGCCCGTTGCCGCGGCGGCGCTTGCCGGGCCAAGCCAAAATGACGCGACGCCGGCGGCGACCCCAGCTGCCAGGAAGGTGTTGCCAGTCAGACAGCCAAGCGCGAGTGCACAGGTGAGCGCGGCGCTCGCGGCAGCCTCGGTGCGACCCCAGGCGATCCACCAACCGGACATGGCGGCGGCAAAGATCGCCGCGACGGGCAACATCGACAGGATGCCCTGCGCCTGCATGGTGGCGTTGGCCATGAGCACCAAAAAGCCCACAGCCGAGATGGCCGAGCCGATCTGGGGGGCCAGGCCAGCCGCCGCTCCGATCGCGATGGCCGCAATGACCAGGCCGGGAAGCGCCGCGACCCCGGCCGTTTGCATCAGCAAAAAGCTAAAGGTGCCGCACGTTAGCGCCGAGATAGCGCGCATGGCGTAGTCGCGCGCATGGCTCCAGCGCGTGCCCGCCCAGCCGAGTGCGGGGTCGACCTCGATGGCGTCGTCCTCGTAGTACGACGGCTCGATATCGTCGAGCTCCTGCTCGTCATCCGAAAGCTCGCCAACCATTTGCTCCAGACTGCGACGGCCCTCGCGCACGCTGCCCAGACCGGCAAGGAGTTGGTCGCAAAATGCCTCGATGCTGTTGGGGCGGTCCTGCGGCATGGGGGAGAGCGCGCTCATGAGCGCGCTCTCGGCTCCCGGGGGAAAGTGTGGTATCAGCTCGCTGGGATAGGTGGCGCCGCCGATGATACGGCCGAGCGAGTCGGCGGGCGTGGCCGCCATAAAGGGAGCGCTGCCGCACAGGCCCTCGTAGATCACACAGGCGAGGGCAAAGACATCAGCGCGTTCGTCGACCGTGCCGGTCTCGATATCGAGCTGCTCGGGCGGCATGTAGCCGATGGTGCCGCCGCGCGAGCCGCCAAAGCCACCGGCGGACGACAGTCGCGCCATGCCAAAGTCGGTGAGCTTTACATTGCCCGAGTGGTCGATGAGCACGTTGGCGGGCTTAATGTCCAGGTGGAGTACGCCATTACTGTGGGCGAAGGTGAGCGCCTGGCCCAGGGCATCGGCAATGGCCGCGGCCTCGTCAAAGGTAAGTGAGTGGCCGTCCGCGCGGTGCAAAAACTCGGCCAGCGACATGCCATCGACATATTCCATAACCAGGTAGGCATAGGCTGTGTCGTGCGTAAAGTCGATGACCTGCACGATGTTGGGATGTTGAAGCATGGCGGCAGTGTGCGCCTCGCGCAGGACATCCATGATGTCGCTAGCGGGCATGCCGGCACCGTTGATAAGGGGGATGCGCTTAATGGCGACGCGGCGGCGCAGGTGCGTGTCGCGGCAAATCTCGATGGAGCCAAAACCGCCGGTCGCAAGTGTCTCGAGCGGCTGGTACCGCTTGAGCAGCTCGCGAGAGCTGGTGCCCTCCAAAGGAACGTCCGGCGAGAACCGGGCGGTATGTTGCGAGAAAAGCGGCATGGCCAACCCTCGTGCGTTTAAAGTTCGTTTGCGAGCGGCGGGCGCGGGGCCGAGCCGTTCGCGGTGGCATAGATGCTGCTAGTGTAGCACGCTCGGGCAGATGGCGAGGATAGCGGGATGCGAGGTGGCCCGATCGATTCGGCCCGTTTCGGCTCGTTTGGAAAGCGCATCTCAGTTTTCAGCCAAATTATGGGATGCGCTTTCCAAATGGGGTGGGCTGCGGAAACTGCATCCCAGAATATTGCCCTGGAACGGGATGCGCTTTCCGAACCGGCGTCCAAAAGGAAACCGCATCCCGCTTTGATGTGGGGACTGCGAACAAAAGCCGGACCGTGATCTGGCGCGGATTGGAGTTCGCCTGAATCATTGATGCTGGCTGGTGTGAGAACAGAGATAAACGAGCGGCTCGAGCGATATAATGACACGCTATGGAGGCCGTATGCTCTTTTCCCGCCGTTCTGCTACATTTGCCTGCGCCATTGCGCTTGTCGTAATGGCGGTCACCCCTTATCACCGGTTTTCATCTTCAATCGGCCTAGCGTCAGGTGCAATGACCTGGCTCGTTATCCTGGGCGCATGCCTCGCGGCGTTTGTTCATGGTGCTGCGCTATGCAAGGGGGGAATGAGAAGGCCGAGGCATCTCGGTGCCATCGGTGTTTTCCTTGGTGTTATTGCAACGGTTCCCGAATGGGCCGACCTGGCTTTCTATGCTCGCGGAGACTCTATTCCAATCGTGTTTGCACCGATTTGGTTGTTACATGGCGTTTCGTGTGTCTCGTGCTTTGTTGGATCGCTGCTTCTCTCATATGTTATTTGGGGCACGGCGGACTCTCCTTTGACGCAGAGGTCGACACGGACTGACGAAAGGGAAACTCGTCACCCGCAGGACGCGATTTTTACAGAAACAATAGCCGTCATGTCTTGCCTGCTGTTTTGCTGTCGAGTTTCATGGAGAGTCGTTCCCGAGCCATGGGGGATGCCCCCTGTAACGGCCGCGTCAATTGGCCTTGCGCTTTTAATTCCGTTGGTCTATCTCGCATTGACTGTGGCCCCGCCGTTTTGCCGCCCTCGTGCCTTTGGCCATGGGCGGCGCGACGTGTTTGCCTGTTCTGTGCTCGTAG
Organism: Collinsella sp.; assembly: GCA_019414045.1. GTDB lineage: Bacteria > Actinomycetota > Coriobacteriia > Coriobacteriales > Coriobacteriaceae > Collinsella. The sequence goes on from DXMW01000018.1 coordinate 56,341, forward strand.
CAGTTCCTATTGGTCTTATTCCGGCTGTTGAGGCGGCATACTTCGCAAGCGATGCCGTGGTCATTGCATTGCTGGCGATGGGGTCCGTTATCGCTGCTGCCTTCGTATGCATGTTGCTAAGGGGGAAACGGGACAACAATTCGGATATCGCCTGTGCGTCCGACACATTCGATGCGGGGGTGTTTTCCCCTGCCCTGTCGCCTAGAGAAGAGCAGTTTGTTCGACTGCTGCTCAAAGGGAAAACGCCGGCGGAAATTGCCAAGGAGACGGATACGAAGCCATCGACGGTGAGAACAACGCTTCACCGAGCATACGGGAAGGCGTCGGTTGCGGGCTCACGCGAGCTCGTGGCGCTGTTTGCGGGTGAGGGCGATACTGTAGGGCATGAGCTACCGCAGCGGCATGCTGACGATATAGTGGCATCAGCTCGAACGCGCCGGCTGTTTCGATGCCTGCTCACATTATTCTTTATCCTCCTTGCGGCGGGGCCCTTGGTAATGGCGGATAGCGATTGGGGGTCCGGTGTTTCGCGGGCTGTCGCCTTTTCCCTCTTAAGCTACGCATTGGGTCTCGGACTGCTTCTGTCGCTACGCTACGCGGGTGGAAAAGCGAATCGTGGCGCTGCGCTGGATAGAGCGGGTGAAGCGATTTGGCTCGGAAGCCCGTACGTATGGGCGGTGCTATCTGCTGTGGAATGGTCTTTTATCTATATCGCAGCATTGATGTGCATACGCGTTCCGTTGATGGCTGTGCCGGTCCTGTTTTGCGGCGTGGCGTCTACGGCTTCGCTCGCTGTTGGGCTGCGTCCGTTTAAGGTGCATGCCCATGCTCGGGCTATCGTGCCGTTGGTGTCAATGGGCATGGTTGCCTTAATCTATGCGGTCGCTAGGGGGCGAATCCATGGACTTGCGGTGCTGACGGGGGTGCTGCTCACATATATAGTGATGCGAAGCTGTCCGCAGCGCAAAATGCTTGGGATATGGATGCTCTGCTTTGGGGCGACGGCTCCTGTTTGGGCTGTCTTGCTCAATATGGTGCAGGATCTGACGGTTTTCGAGCCGTTGTTCCTCGCGTCGTTGTTGGGGCAAAGTTCGGCTGTCAATGTCGTCGTGGCAACGGTGATTGTTTGCTGGTCTGTGCCCATGTTCGTTACGCACATCGCGCTCGCCCGCTCGGTTGAGGACGAGAAGGCCGTCTTGGAGTACCGGGCGAACGGGTCCACCGAAACGGCCCGCGTGCGCCAGCTGGCCCTGCTTACGTCGCGCTCCCTTTCTGATGTTCAGTCGCAAATTTTGCTGATGACGGCAGAGGGGGCAACGACAAAGGCCATTGCGGAGGATGTCGGTTACGCTGCATCTACGGTGCAAGCGCTGCGGTCTGCATCTTACCGCCAGTTGAAGATCAAGAATAAGGCGGAGCTAATTTTATTGTTATCGCAGGTAAATAACGTGTAAACGCCTGAGCAATCAACTCAATAGCGGGTGTTTACAGACATCTTTCTCTATTCATGCGAAGGTTGCCGTGCGTCGACGCATTGTTAACCGCTTTTGATTGGAGAAGGCCATGATTAAGCCAAGGAGCGCTATTGCTCGAATCGGAGTCGGCTTGGTGATTGCAGCTGGTCTGTCCCTAGGGGTTCCCGCTGCATCGTTTGCACAAGAGGAGTTTGACACCTCTCAGGTTTCCAGCATTACTCAAAACGCCGATACGGGAATTACGACCTGTACGAACAATGCCGATAAGGCATTTAGTTTTCAATGTGCCGGGACGAGTGCAACTGGCTACCGTCAAAAGGATGATTCCTCATCGCTCTATCTGGATATCCAGGGCCATACGGGAAATCCGCTTCGGTTATATACAGACGGTGCGTATAACACAAGCGGTAGCGGCAGCATGAATTGTACTCAGGGAACGTATCGTTCGAATCACAAGGGACAGTGGGAAATGTATAACCTCGTCCGTGAGAACGGGCGATCTGCGGCGCGACTGACTGCATGGGCGGAGTCTGGCTACGGCACTGTTATTGGTGTATGGAGCCCCGACTGCGTCGGGCATTTCCACAAGCTTCCCGCATAGTTGTTTGAAATGGCTCCCTTCCGGCTTTCTGGGTCGGAAAGGGGAGGAGGACGTATGAACCAAAAGCTCGCAAGATACGAACTGTCGAAAACGATTAGACGTCCAGCTTTTATCCTTGCTCTCTTGATTGCGGTCGCAGTTGCAATAGCTGCCGCGCTGGAGCCGTGGGCAAATTTGGAAAAAGAGCGTCACAACCTTCTTTCTTTTGGTTACGGCGTTGGCGTGCAAGCCGAAAATTATCTCGGTCAAACACGTGAAAGCAGCTTCGGTAACTGGATTGTTGTGAGCGCGAACGCGCCACTGTCTGCGTCGGTGTTTTTCTATGCACTGCCCCTGCTTGCAATGTTGGCTGGATCTTGGTCGTGTCTCTTTGAGCGTTTGAGTGGTTATGACATGCAGATATGCACGCGCGTTTCCAGAAAGGCGTACGTGAACGTAAAGATGCTGTCTGCTTTCCTCTCCGCGTTTACAGTGACTGCCATTCCTCTGCTCGTCAATTTCCTGATCGTCTCGATGCTTTTTCCTGCGTATCTTCCTCGGGTCGATGAGTCGACTTACGTAGGACTTTACCTGCATAGCTACTTCTCCGGTCTATTTTATTCGCATCCTTTGTCATATGTGCTCGCATACACGCTGTTCGATGCTGTCACGCTCGGGACTTTATCCATGGCTGTAACTGGCTTCTCAATTTTGTTTCGTAGCAGAATCAAAGCGATAATTGTCCCGTATCTGCTAATGGTTGCGTGGCATTTTGCAAATGGCTGGATCTTCGGCGTAATGGCTTGTGTGGGGTTTAACTGCAATATCCTCAACAGCATCAGGTCGGAATCGCTGAATAACTGGCCAGACATTCGAGCCGGTTTTGCGGAAATCATATTATTGACCCTTGCTTCGTTGGCTTTTTCTGGGGCGTGGAAAAGACGCGAGGTGGTCTGATGCTGTTTAGGCTGGTCGCCGCGGACCTGAGGACCGTTTTGAAGAAGAACATCATCACTTTTATTGCAATTGCGGCAGTGACCGTTGCGAACTTGGTGTACGCCTACGGATTGTCTTCTGTGTATGGGGTTAGAACGGATACCTTGGGGTTTGCGGATAATCTTGCGCTCGTGTTTGCCGGATCTGCTCCGTTTGAGCCTAGGCCCGGGGTCATGTTTGTGCCTCCGCTAGGATGGCTATTTCTCATTCTGCTTATTCTCTATACAACACTCGACTATCCGACCGAATCGTTGCACGGGTTTGGTTTGCAAGCGCTTGTTCGATGCCGGGCAAGAACCCTTTGGTGGGTCTCGCGTTTTATCTTGGTGGCGGCAGTAACGGCATTTTCACTGCTCGTGGTGGTTTGCTCTGTTGTGATTTGGAGCTTGGTGGTGAGCTCCTCGTTCAGCGCGGTCATTCATGGTGAGTCGCTTCAACTGGCTAATTTGGCGCCGTGGTTTCTCAAAGCTGCCGAGGCAGATGCGCTGCCGTTTTTCATAAGTCTCTTATTTGCTTTTGAGGCGCTTGCGTTTGCGCAGGCAGCGGTTGGGTTTGTGCTTGGGTCGTCAGTCTCGTTTGTGGTTTTAATGAGCTACCTGATCTGCTCGGCATATGCACGACATTGGGCGCTATTGGGTAACGCCTTGATGCTGTTGCGCTGGGGTGGAATTGTCAAAGAGGGAATCGCGGCGGGCTCGAGTGTCTTGTCATCAATTGGGCTTATGTCGTTATGCCTATCGTTGGGTGGACTGTGGTTTCGAAGGGCCGACCTTATAGAAAAGGGGGACAAGATATGAGTGTGATCGTAAGGGGCGTATCGAAGCGCATGGGTAAAAACGATGTCCTGCGCAACGTGTCCATCGAGGTTGACCCTGGGACTGTGGTCGGGCTTCAGGGGATAAACGGTTCGGGTAAGACCATGCTCATGCGAGCGGTTTGCGGGTTGATCAAGCCTACCGAAGGCGAAATCTCTATCGATGGCCAAAGGCTTGGGGCGGACATCTCGTTCCCGCCGAGTCTGGGGATGTTGATCGAGGCGCCTTCCTTTTTGGGATATCTGTCTGGCTACGACAATCTGAAGCTCATCGCTCAGATCAAGGGCGTTGCCACCCCCGAGGACATTCGCTCTGCCCTGCGGCTCGTGGGGCTCGATGCAGACGAAAAAAAGAAGTTCCGAGCATACTCGCTTGGGATGAAGCAGCGTCTGGGGATAGCTGCGGCAATTATGGAGAAGCCGAAGCTGCTTGTTCTCGATGAGCCAACGAATGCCCTCGACGAAGCGGGCGTTGAAATGCTCAAGCGCGTTGTGGCGATGGCGGCATCAACGGGTCGTGAGGTCCTTCTGTCCAGCCATGACGGAGAGGTGCTCGAGGAACTGGCCGATCGGGTTTACTGCATGCGCGACGGTGCCGTTGTGAAAGTTCGGGAAAGGTCGTGAGCGCGATGAAGAAGACCCTGTGGACGAGAAGATCGGCGCTCGCGCTTTTTTGCTGTGCTGCTACCGGCCTTGCGGGCATGAGGGTGAGCGTCGTTAACGGGAACCGGACGGTCATTCCTGAGAAATATTACGCGGAGGGCGAATGGCTCTCGATGGATGGAGCGTTTCTGGGGTCGAAGGATGTGGTGACTGATGGGTATTCGTTTTGCATAGACGGGGCAGAGTTGCTCACGCCGCGCGAGTATCTCAAACGAGCACATGACGATTATTCAAAATATGGCACCGTGGATACGAAAACGAGACTGAAGGATGCCGACATCACGTGCGTTATCGCCGTAAAGATGCGTGTCAGAAATAGGGATAATATCGACGGTGGAATCAAAGCGTATGTTTGGCATCTGGTTCCGGAGTCTGCGCCAAACTATGATTTTGTAGTCAATACCGATCTGATAACGCAAGCCATGCCGGTCCTTGGCGGCTCTGCTGCGTTTGCCGTGGAGGTTGGGGCAGAAAACGAGTTGCTCGTCCCATTTATGATGCAGAACACCAACGACTATTTCGAAGGTTACGAGACCGTCCGTTTTGAGAAAGCATTTCCCGGGACTTACACGATGAAGATGACCGATCTGCCGGAGCGGAGGCTCTTAAGGTTTGAAGTGAAATAGCTCGAGAGCAAGGCAAAACGGGTCCATTGGCGGTACGCGCGCCCGATTCCAGGCGCCCCGGCCCGGAATCGGGCGCGGGACGAGGCGCCTTCGGTGTCGGCCGGCCTACCGCTTCTTCTTGCTCTTCTTCTGCTTGCGCTGCTTGCCCTTGGTCTCCTGGGGCTTGTCGCCCTGTTTTGCTTCGGCAGCGGCCTTTTCTGCCTTCATCTTCTTGCGTTTGGTCTCGATGCGGAGTTTTTTGTTGATGCGCGTCTTAAGGAAGGGACCGAACTGCTCGGCATCGCCGCGGACAAAGGTGTCCTTAGGGATCGTCACGCCCTGGTCGGCGAACATGGCCACAAAGATGCGCTCGCCGTCGAGCACATGGTCGAGCTTTTCAAACGGGAAGAACTGCGACTTGCCGCTCGTGCCCCAAACCATCAGGCCGTCCTCGTTGGCGGCGACGCGGCGATAGCGGCCACCCATGGACTCGTCGGCCTCAACGGCGTCGATAAAGTCGCGGGCGAGGGTGTGGTGCAGGTTTTTGCTCCACCAGGCCAAAAAGGCGCCGAATACGATCAAGACGACGCCAAACTTGATCCAGTTGCCGCCGGCCACCAGCATGCCGATGCCGATGAGCGCGGCAATTGCCGCGGCGACATACAGCGAGCCGCGACGCCTGGGCGAGGCGACCAGGCGGGCGAAGTCGGTGACGAGGTCGTTTTCGTACTGGTACTCGTTGAGGTACAGGATGCCGTCATCGGCTGCTGCCTGCTCCTCGAGCGCGACCTCGACCTGGTCGGCTGCTTCGGAGGGAACGAGGTTGCTCTCTGCGTCTGCCATGCTCTTTGGACTCCTATCGCGGCGGGCTCGCCGTACGGGTTATTATGGAATGCAGTATGCCGTGCGACCGCATGGCCGCCGCGGCAACAAGACTCAGTATACCCGGGGGAGCACCCATGGAATCGTTGTACCGAAAGTATCGCCCGCTCACCTTTGACTCCGTGGTGGGCCAGCAGCATATCGTCTCGACGCTCGAGCACGCCATCACCGAGGGGCGCCTGTCCCACGCCTACCTGTTCTGCGGACCGCGCGGCACGGGCAAGACCACCATGGCGCGCATTCTGGCCAAGGCGCTGCTGTGCCGCAATGCCGAGGCGGCGCGCGCCGAGGGTGCAAGCGGCTGCATGCCCGACGGTACTTGCGAGGAGTGCGAGCTCATTGCCGAGGGTAACCACCCCGATGTCTACGAGCTCGATGCCGCCTCCCGCACGGGCGTGGACAATGTGCGCGAGGAAATCATCAACTCCGTCAACTTTGCCCCGGTGCGCGGCAAGTACAAGATCTATATCATCGACGAGGTCCACATGCTCACGACGGCGGCGTTCAACGCGCTGCTCAAGACGCTCGAGGAGCCGCCGGCACACGTGATCTTTGTGCTGTGCACCACCGACCCGCAAAAGATTCTGGAGACCATCCTCTCGCGCTGCCAGCGTTTCGATTTCCATCGCATCGGCAACGAGGATATCGAGCGTCGCCTGGCATACGTGTGCGAGCAGGAGGGATTCGATTACGACGACGAGGCGCTGGCCATCGTGGCGCGCCATGCAAAGGGCGGCATGCGCGACGCGTTGTCCACGCTGGAACAGCTGAGCGTTTTTGGCAACGGCGCTGTGCATGCGGACGATGCCCGCTCGCTTTTGGGCGAGGTTTCGGACCAGATTCTGGGCGAGTTTTCCCGCGCCATTGCCGATCGTGATGTTGCCGAGCTCTATGGACTGATCCGTGCGCAGGTCGAGGAAGGAAACGACCTGCTGGAGCTGACGCGCGACCTGGTAGCGCATGTGCGTGACGTGTACGTTGCCTGCGTTGCCGGTGCCCGTGCCGAGCTGTTTGAGGGCGGCTCCGAGCAGGCCGAGGCGCTTGCTGCCGAGGCCGCTGCCTTTGGCGAGCATCCTGCCGACCGCCTGGCCCGCGTGCTGACGGTGCTCGATGATGCCGCACTGGAGATGAGGGGCGCGAGCGACGTGCGCCTGGTGCTCGAGATCGCCTGCACGCGTCTGGCACGTCCCGAGGCCGATTTGACGATTGAAGCTTTGGCTGAGCGCGTAGCTCGCTTGGAGGCCATGGTTGCCAACGCCGCCGTTCCGGCGAGCGTGGCTGCTGCCGGCGCTGCGCCTGCAGCTGTTACGGCTGCGCCCGTGGCGTCACAACAGCCGACGCTGATCTCGGGTGCCCGAGCTGCCACCCCTGCCCCGTCCACTGCCCCCGCCGCTGCGCCCGCGCAACAGGGCGGCATGCCTTGGGACCGCGGTGTCGCCGCTCCGGCGGCCCAGCCTGCGCCTCGTCCTGCGTCCGTGGCGACTCCCAAGCCTGTGGCGCCCGCGCCCCAGGCTGCCCCGGCTACGGCTCCCGCGCCTGCCGCCGCTCCGGCACCCAAGCCCCAACTCAACAATGCCGCCCAGGTTGCTGCCGCCGGCGCCGCCGAGACCCCCGCGGTCGAGGATGCCGGTGAGCTCCAGCGCAAATGGGCCGAGGTCGTCGAGCGCGTCAAGGCCCAGCAGGCCTCCTACGCGGGGCTTTTGCTTAACGCCCGCGCTACGGCCGACGATGGCTCCAAGCTCACGGTCTCGTTCCCCGCGGGTTCGACCTTTGCCATCAAGATGCTCGGTCGCGCCGATACGCAGTCGGTGGTCTTGCCGACAATCAGCGCGGTCTTCGGTCGTCGCACCGTCGACTATGTCCTGGATGGGGGTGGCACGCCGGCTCCTCAACATGAGGAGCATTCTCCATCTGCACGGGCTGCGGCATCTGCGGACCCGCAACCCGTGTCCTCGGCGGCCCCTGCATCCTCGAGCGCCAACGCGACGCAGCCAAAAACAGCACCGATAGCGGCACCGACCCCGTCGGCGCCTAAGCCCGTCGCGGCCAAATCGGCTGCTCCGGCACCGGCACCCAAGCCCGCCGCCGCGCCTGCGCCCAAGTCATCCGACCTGGGCAAAGCCCCCTGGCTGCGCTCCGACAACCCCGCTGGCGCTCCTGCCACGGGCAAGCTCCCGACCGAGCCCGCGCCCCGAGCGCCCGAGCGCGCGTCCGCTCCCAAGGCTCAGCCGTCTGCGCAGTCTGCACCGTGGGAATCCGAGCAGGTGCCCTACGATGACGCCATGGTCGGCGGCTTTGCAGGCGATGTGAGCGGGGACGATCTGCCTCCGTTCGACGTGCCGGGTGCGACGCCCGCGCCCAAGCCCGCTGCAACTGCCCCCAAAGAGGAGGACGCTCCTGCAGCTCCCTGGGAGTCCAACCCCGGCACGGGCAGTCCCTTCGGCCATCAGGGCGCAGCCCCATGCATCCCGCAGACCGAGGACGAGGCCAAAGCCCTCATCCGCAGCGTCTTCGGCCAGTCCACCATCTTCAAACCGGTGGAGTAGCTGTACGGGCGGGTATACTGCTCAGGAAGAGACTTCTTTGAACGGAGCGAGCTTATGATGTGGGAATATGTCCGCCTCGAGGACGATACGCAAGTTTCGTATTCCGAAGTCCGTGAGGACAACACGGTGAAGGTCGTTGTGGAGCGCCCGCGCGATTGGGGTTTTGACGCGGCGGAGTGTATCTTGCCGGCATTCAATTGGGTGTCACATGAGGGCTTTAGCGAAGCGGACCTCAAAGAACTCGATGATTTCGTGCGTAACAATGCCCCGCTCATCCTGCGTTTTGCCTACGAAGGCGGACGAGTCTATGCCTAGTCTCTTCCGACTCGGCCATATATCACTTTCTTTTGTCCGGGCGCATCTGTATTTCGGACATGTGTAGTGTGGTGCCGCGTATATCGCATTCGAGCAGACAAGCGCGTGACGGTCGGCCTAGGGTGCTGAGGTCGACACGATACGTCGCGCGGCTGTCCGTGTACTCGACTTGCTCGGCGTTGACGGTTGCTCCGATTGTAAATAAAGAGCCCAGTTCGGCATCGACAATCTTGGAGTCCTTTATCTTGACCTTGAACTCTTGGTAGAGGGACGGGCTGTTGTAGTAAATGGTTCGAGTTCCGTCGGTGCACTCATCGGTCGCTTCCCATTTGACGACGGGCTGGTCCGAGCTGGCTATCAGCAGCTCTGCTCCAAAGGCTATAGCATGGGTGATGACAACCAATAATGCCCAGCCGACAAAGAGATAGAGAACCACATATGCAACGGGGTGTTTTGAGCGGATGTTTTGGAGCGCGTCGGGGGCATTCATGGGGCACCTCCAAATTGCTATCTATGACAATTAAATTATACCCTGCCGCCATGTGCTTCGCCTCGAGCAGCGGTTTGGCATTTAGCTATTTAGTGGCACACATGAAATGCCGGATTCGGCTCTACTAGATTGAGTATGCGATATTATGCAACCTTGCATAATTCGGCCTTGCATAATCTTTGCGCGTGGTTTGTATTGGAGGACATGTATATCGACTGAGGTAGCGTGTCCGCCCCGCTTGCTTGCCCCGCGCCGTGGTACGATTTTTGAGTTTGAAAGTCCCGTCGCGCTCCGGCTGCCCTTGCAGCTTGTCGCGCGGCCGCACGTAAAGGAGCCATCATGGCCGGTATGAACATGCAGCAAATGATGAAGCAGGCTCGCAAGATGCAGGAGCAGCTTGCCGCCGCGCAGGAAAACCTTAAGTCCCAGACCGTCGACGCCTCTGCCGGCGGCGGCATGGTCAAGGTGACCGTTAACGGCGAGATGGAGCTCGTCAACCTCACCATCGACCCCGATGCCCTCGATCCCGAGGACGTCGATATGCTGCAGGACATGATCATGGCTGCCGTCAACGAGGCCGTTCGCGGCGTCAACGAGCTCGCCAACAAGCAGATGGGCGCCATCACTGGCGGCCTCAACATCCCGGGCATGCCGTTCTAAGACGCGCATATATATGAGTGCCAACCATAGCCTGCAAAAACTGCTCGATGAGCTGGGCCGCCTGCCGGGCATTGGCCCCAAGTCGGCTCAGCGCATCGCCTATTACCTGCTCGAGGCCGATGCCGAGGAAGCGCGTCGCCTGGCCGAGGCCATCCTGGAGGTTAAGCAGGAGGTTCACTTTTGCAGCCGCTGTTTTAACTACGCCACGGCCGACGAGTGCTCCATCTGCCAGGATTCGATGCGCGATACCACTCGCATTTGCGTGGTGGGCGAGCCGCGCGATGTCCAGGCGATTGAGCGCACGGGCAGCTACCATGGTCTCTACCACGTATTGGGCGGCGTGATCAGTCCCATGGACAAGATTGGCCCCGAGCAGCTGCACATTCGTGAGCTGTTGGCGCGCTTGGGGCACGAGGATATCACCGAGGTCATTATCGCCACCAACCCCAATATCGAGGGCGAGACCACGGCGAGCTACCTGGCGCGTACCATTAAGCCGCTGGGCGTTGAGGTGTCGCGTCTGGCGAGCGGCCTTCCCGTGGGCGGCGACCTGGAGTATGCCGACGAGCTTACGCTTGGGCGCGCCATCGAGGCCCGTCGCACGATTTAGGTGGCGAGCCTGCTCCTGCCGTATGTCTTCATCGCGACGCACGGGGTAGTCATAATTCCCCGTGCGACTATAAGTTTGTTGTGCAACAAAGATACTTTGTATCCGCTTATCGCATGGATGCTTCCATTCGCATCCTTAATTTGCTCATTCGTTGCGCAACCTTTTGGGTTCGCTGATACACTCAAATATGGATTCGAATGAATGCGCCGCTCCCGAGCGGCGTGTTTTTGTTGGAGGAGAACGCATGCGGCCCGGTGGCACTCAGACAAAGCGCGGCGCCGCGGTGCGCATGCGACGCCGACTGGGCTTGGCGCCTCGGGCGTACGCGCTGCTGTCGTGCTCGCTGGTGCTGGTCATAGCTGGCGTTTCTGCCTATGGCATGACCGTGCCGTCCATGATACAGGCACATGCCGCACGCGAACCGCGCGTAGGGCATGAGGTCAAAAGTGACCTGGGCACCACGACTGGATATGCTTGGGCAAGTGTGGTCGCGCATATTGTGTTTGGCACTGACGACGCGGACGGCACCGAGGCCCCGGACAACGAAGTCACGCTTGCCAATGGCAAAACCATCGTGCTCACCAACACCAAGATCATCGATCGGTTGTCCAACAATAGCGTGGCGGCAACGGTGAATAAGGTCGAGCAGCAGAAGGAGCAGGACGCCCAGCAGTCCGGAAAGCCCGGTAGCTCGGATACTTCTGGCTCCGGCTCGGATTCGTCGAGTTCGGGCGGCGGCTCTGGGTCGGGTTCCTCTGCCGGAGGGTCTGGAAACGGCGGCTCGACGGGCGGCAACACTGACAACGATGCAAACTCCGGTGGCCTTTCCGCTGCTGAGGAAGAGAGCATTCACAGTTGGCTTGTGACCAAGTACAACATGCTCGACGGCTATGTTTCTCGCGCCAATGACGTGGTTTCGACCTATAACTCTACGGGAGATCCCAGGCCGTGCGACAGCCTGGTCGGGGAGATGTTTGTTATTCGAGCCGAGTTCGGTCGTCAGACATTCTCGCCCCGGTCAAAGTGGTATCAGCAGTATGCCAATCTGTGGGGCTGTTACACCAACCTATGTCAATGGGTCGGCCATTACGGCGATGATGACGTCGCGCTCGGTAACTTCAACAATAACGTGGCGGCGCTTGCCCTATGATGACCGATCTTGCATTCACCACACCACAATCGCTCGGTCGCGATCCCATGGTCGGCCTGCGCCTGGCGCGTGTCGACGGGTTTGAGCCGGCCATTGCGCTCGGTCAGGACGAACTGCCTGCCTATCTGCGTCGTTTTACGATGCTGTTTGCCGACGATGCCACCATGCGTCGTGGCGGCATCGGCCGCGTGACGCGTGCCGTCAACGCCCAAGGCGAGGCCGTGGCGCTCAAGCAGCTCATCTTGCCGACGCGCGATGAGTTTGACGACGATGCAACTCACGAGGCACTGGTCGCCAAGTTCAAGGCGGCGTTTCGCGAGGAATATGAATGCCATCGCGCCCTTTCGGGTCTTAAGGGCTTTCCCCGCCTCTATGGCTGGGGCGAGGTCGACGGTGTGCCTGCAATTGTCATGGAATGGGTCGAGGGCGAGACGCTTGCCCGCTTGCGTTCGCGACTCGCCGTGGACGATGCCGGACGCCTGTCGCCGCTTGTGGCGGCGCGTCTGGGTCGCGACCTGTTCGATCTGCTCTGCCGTATGAGCCTGGTGGGTGAGGGCTTTGTCCATCGCGATATCTCGCCCGCTAATATTATGGTGCGTACGGCGCGTCTACCGCTTGACCGGCAGCTTGCCGAGGGCACCTTTGACCTGTGCCTGATCGACTTTGGCTCGTCGCTGGCGCTTGAGCCTGCGCCGGCCGTGGCCGGTACCGGCGGCAAGGCGTCGTTTACGGAGCGTTATGCCACGCTGCGTCGCGCGACGGTTGCCTATGCCCCGCCCGAGATGCTCACCGACGATATTCCCGACCTGCGCGCTTTGCGTATGTCGCCGGCGATTGACGTCTATGCCGCGGCAAGCACGGTTTACGAGCTCATTGCCGGCATCGCGCCATACGAAGCCGCGCCGAGCACTTCGGGCACCTCGGGTTCGCGCAAAAAGACGCGCGACATCGCGAGCCCCTACCGTCTCAAGATGGACACGCGGCCCGACTATCCCATTGGTGCCCATGCGCCCGGTTGCGATTTGACGCAGCTGCTTCATCGCGAGCCCGATGTGGCGCTCGCCGCGGCCGAGCAGGCCCAGCAGCTGGGGCTTGAGCCGGATTCCGAGGAGCTACGCGATGCGCTGGCGTTTGTCGATGCCCAGCTGTTCAACGTGGTGATGGCCTGTCTGTCCAGCCATCAAAAAGATCGTCCCGAGCCGGCGGCGGTCGAGGCGGCGCTCTCGGCGTTTTGTGACCACTATGCGCAAAATGTCGGTCGTTCGCTCCGCGGCGAGCCGCTCACGCCGTGCCCCATGGATGCGTCCGGCCGCGCGGTTCGTCGCGCGCTGATGGTCGGCGCGGCGGTCGTCTGTGGCGTGGTTTGGGCTGCGGTCGTGGTTTCGGCCGCGCTGCTGGCGTCGGGCGCTCGCGTGACGGCGACTTTGGGATCGCTCGTGTGGCCTGGGTCGCTACCGGGTGTTATTGCCGCACTGGCGCTGGCGCTGCCAGGCATGGCCGGCGTTGTCGCGGGGGCACTTGCGCGCGATCGACGCTCGGGGTTCCTGCAGGGTGTGCTTGCGCTTTCTGCCTGCGAGGTTCCGGTACTGGCTGTGGCTGCATGTAGCGTATTTTCCCAACGCGCCGTGATGGGCGGCCTTGTTGCCGCTTTGGTTGCAACCTATACGCTTACGTGGTTTTTGCTTGCGATGGGCTTTGCCTTTGAACTTCCCGTTTCGGCACCGCGACGCACAAAAGCCCAGATGGCGACTCCGCTTGCCGGTGGAGCCGCAGCTGCCCGTACTTTTGGCGGACCTGTCGAAGTATCGTCCGATTCTATTTCTACGACCAAGGAGGCCTAGGTCATGGCATCTCAAGTTGAGCTCACCCCATGCGGGGCCATGTTTGACATCTTTAAGCGCGCGGCGCATCTGAGCCATATCGAGCTGTGCGGCTTGGTGCTTTCGTCCCGTCCGCTCGCCGACGGCCGCAGCCCGCAGAGCCGAGCCGCCGATCGCTCTTGGGTTTCCCGCTTTATCGTTCGCGCGCCGGTCGGCACGCTTCAGCAGCGCTACTTTGCCGAATACGGTACCTCGGCTGCGCGTATTATGTCGCAACTGGCCCTGCGCCAGCGCAATCCCATGGACTCCACGGCTGTGATCAATATGGTGTGCGGTCCTGCAGGTGAACCGATGGTACGCGCGCTCGAAGAGTGCCATCAGGACACGAATCTCTATCGCAACGCGCTCGATCGCCTGTCCCAGGCGGCGGAACTCATGCCCGCCGAGCGCGCCGAGGCCGTGCTGGTGCTGTTTGTCGCCGTCGGTTGTTCGGCGGATGTGCGGTCCTCGGTGAACTATGCCATCGACTACGCGCACGCGACCTGTGGCGGAGGCACCTCCACGCCGCGTTCGCTTGGCATGTCGATGACCGCGGGCGAACGCGAACCCGCTCCGGCGCACCCCTTGGGCTTGCTGCGCGTACAAAACAGTTTTGTCGTGAGCGCCCCGCGCTGGATTCAGCCGAGTGAGCAGGGTGTTGAGATTGGTGCGCTGGCCACTGGTGAGGGCGATATTACCGACGTCGGCGACGATGTCTCGGCCCGCCATGCCCATATCTGGTGCGATGCTCAAAATATCTGGCACGTCGAGGACTTGTCGTCCACCAACGGAACCGTGGTGGTAAACGGGGCCACGCGCGTCTGCATTCAGGTCGAGCCCGGCCGTTCCGCCCAACTCAATCCCGGCGACGAGCTCAAGCTCGGCGAATCCACTACCTACGCCATCCTCTTCGGTGCCCTCTAGCCGGCAGATAGGGACGTTTCTTTTCTGCCGGCACTTGGGGACACTCCTCGGCGCGCCAGAGCCAGTCGCCCGGGGATGGAGGGGCCATTTTGGCCCTTGGCGGTCAGTCGGGGCGAAACTAGAAGATCTTTCCGATTCGCGGCTGTTCATGCTTGTAGAGCATCTAAAACAATAGGATGTTATTCTGGAATATGCCGGGTGCGTGAACTTGCCTGTCTTAGCCTTAATAAGGTATAGGGGAGTTTGGCTCAGGGGTTCCGTCTTGTTCTTCAGCGCAGTATTGTGGGACAGATTTGCTGAGATTGGCGCCTTACACCGCAGAGCGCACGGAAGGCTCTCGATTTGTGTTCTGGCCCCAGAATACAGGGCCTGATACTTACCAACTGTGGCATGGATGTAACATCTGTAGAAATCAACCCTTTTGTTGTCGACCTTTGTAAGAAAAACACTGCCATCAACTCTTTGGATGACGAAACTAGGGTGCTTGAGGGGAGCCTTTACTCCCCTCTGAGAGATGACTCATGTTTTTCGCTTGTCGTTGTGAATCCTCCGTTACTGCCGATTCCGGATGAGATTCCTTATCCCTTCGTTTGAGATGGAGGACAATCGGGTCTGGATAAAACACTTCGTATTCTTAAGGGTGGCGATACGCATTTAGAGAAAAACGGTAAATACTGCTAATAGGGGTGACGACGATGGTGCAGGGGCGACCCGCGATGCTCTCATCAATACGTCGGATACTTGGGAAATCAGGTCTAGATGCATGTATGATGATGCTGTGTGGCTATTCAATTAATCCGCGTTCCGAATGGGTGCAGGGTATAGCTGCGACATCGTATGCTTTTGACCCGGCGCGATACTCAGATATTTCTGAGGCGGTTGACGAAGTTTATACGCACTATGCCGCGCAAGGCGTTTCGGAAGTTTGCACATCTACGTTACGGGCTTAGGTTTCTTCAAGCGAGCAGGCCGGTTGCGTTATTTCGAGCGATTTTTCTAGTCTAGACGACAAAAGGCAAAGGATTTGATGGGTATAAAACGCGGACGTTTGTGGGCGGATGCTCAAATCTATTGTGGCAATCGGGCGGTTGAAAAAGATATTTCAACCGCCCGATTGCCAGGTTCGTCGGAGGAGATGTCCGATTCCGACTCTCTTGTAGGAAGAGCTTGAGATCGTATTGGCCCAAGGCAATCTTAAAGCAGTCTCATTGGCAAATCTTCGCTCCTGTTGTGTTGAGGTGTAAGGTATCAGTGATTGATGTTTTGTGGCGGGTAGATTGGGGCCTTCCTTGATTCGATGCGTTCTCTCGAAGTTCATCAGAGCAAAAGGGGCTTTCGTCTTCATTGCTATCACGGTGATTGGAACCGCTCTCTCCTATGCCATGCCATACGTGAACGGGAAATTCTTAGATTTTCTTCTCGGTAACCGCAGCGAAAGAGACGCCGTACTCTTCGCGCTCCTGGTTGCGTCAATAGGAGTTTTCTCCACCCTCTTTACTTATTTTGCAGGAACACTTTCCATTCGCATAACCACGAGACTTTCCTTTGATCTTCTCAGGGAGGCCGTCTTGCGTTTTGAAAGAGACGATTACTTGGTGAGTCGGACCATCGATCCAGCCTATACAACGCAACGGATTATTTCCGACTCCAGCGTGGTCTCATCCTTCGTTTTGGCGAATTTTATCAGTGCGCCGCTGTCCATTGTAGCCATTCCCATCGTATTGCTTATCATATGGTCAATTGATTCAACTCTCGCGGTGTTTTCCATCATTCTCCTCATCGTGTATTTCTGTGTAATTACTGGGTTGAGGAAACTTTTGTATAGGGTCACGTATGAGAAGAAAGAGGCGGACAGCGCCTTTTACGCCGCAATTGCATCGCAGCTTAATCAGATTCTCAACATTCAACTGACATCTTCGTACGGCAAGAGCGAACAAGCGCTCGACGCTGGCTTTAAGAGCTATTTTCCCAAAGTTTTGCGCTCCGGAAAGCTATCATATTCTCTGACATCGCTCGATGGTCTTTTCGCAGCGTTGTTTCAAGCGGTGATACTTGTTGTTTCCGGAGTACGAATCATTAACGGAACTATGTCAATAGGCGAGTACACTATCATCGGTACATACTTCGCGGTTCTCTTTAAGACTTTGAAAAGTATGATGTCATTGTTCAAATCCTATCAAGATGCCAAAGCATCATGGGATAGGACGGCTATCGCGACGAGAGAAAAGGAGAGATCGGGGTGGAATCGGACCGATTTAGCTAAACTCGATGAAATAAATGACATTTCGGTATCTGATTTGGAATTCTCGGTTGCCCTTCCAGACGGATCTGTCCGAGAGGTCCTCGGCGGGTTTTCTTTCAAGTTTTCCGGTCCTGGTACATATTGCATAGTTGGGGAAAACGGAAGAGGCAAGACGTCACTTCTTTACTTGATGCTCGGGCTATACTCATCGAAAGGCAAAGTAAAATACAACGGCGTGCCAATCGAAGAATGCGACTTGGATTACATACGTGCGAGAGAGATATCGTGCTGCCCACAGTCGTGCTTCGCGCCGGACGAAACGGTGAAAGAGCTGTTAGAGTATTTCGACACGCCCTTTTCTTCCTATCACCGGGGTGTAGATGGCCTACTTTCGCTGGAAAACAGCGTGAAGGAGTTGCTCGGGAAACGTTGCTCCGCGCTTTCGGGCGGTGAGCTGCGCCGAGTGTACTTATGGTCGGCGATTTCACGCAAGTCGTCAGTTTTGGTACTCGACGAGCCCACGACTGGGTTAGACGCTGTAAGCCGCGCCGAGCTTGCGGCCTATGTTAAGCGCAACAAGCAAAGCCAGCTGATCATCGTTGTCTCTCACGATGACGAGATGGTCGGCGCGGTAGAAGGGGTAGTGGATTTAGGCAGCATGTACCAGGGTAAATGATGACAAGTGTAGTGCTACCCAACTGGCAGAGATAACAAAAAGGCGATGCAGATGCACGTAGCATTCAGGCGGTTCGGACTCGGTGCCTTCACGCCATCGCAACGCTTTCAGATATAGTTCTCGTTCTCTTACTAAAGGAAACTTTAGTCTACGTCATCTTGTCGAGACAGAGGTGAAGCGAAGTGTTGTCGCGACGTATCTTATTCCAGGTGGCTCAGTATCAGCGTGAGAATCGCACCAAAGTGTACTTACGATTCTCGTGTCCCACGGACAACATGAGCTGAGCATTGAGGTTCCACCCTTTGCTGCAACTACACGGGGTTGGACGGCAATGAATATGCCGGGCCGCATACCACGCGCAGCGGGGGTCCATGTCCCAGTATGTTGCCTACAGCAGCCTCGATGTCCACGCACACATCATCTCTGCCTTCGTGTTCAATCCGTTTGCCGGAGAGTGCGAGGGTTACAAGGCCGTAGAATACGAGCCGAACAAATGAAATGCGGTATCGACGCATAGGATTAAACTGACGATTGCTTTGCACCGAAAATACGCCCGGAAAGCCGCTATGGGTGGCGGCCCGGGTTAAATTGAGAGGCCCGTCCGATCACTTTCATGTGACGAACGGTCGGGCTTCTTATTCCACTTGCCAATGCTCGGCTCATATTGGAAGAAAGCTACGCTAATGTTTGCGTGATACTCCTATTTTTTCCGAAGAAAGAATCGGATAATGAAGAATAACAATAAAAAAGGTGCCAGATATAAAGCAAGTACAAAGGTTAATCCAACGAGACCTTGCAATAATGGCATAACTCCTCCCAGACACGAGATTTTGGTATTTGTCCCCATCTTATTTTGAATTGGACCAAATAGTTCCTAGACACAAAAACTACTCGTCAACTGGATCGCACCAATCTGCTGGCAAAACACAGCTTGATTCTTTATCGACATAGCACCAATCCGCAACAGGGCACTCGGCGATGTCGTAAAAATTGCATATATCAACTCCAAGACAACAAGGCTCAACGGGAGTATGTTCATTTGAACCAACAGGATGGATATGCTTCATAACAGCTCCTCACCTTAATCCAATTAGAGACTACGTTTGATCAATGCCACAGTGATCTACAACGCAGATGCTGCCGCCATCCATGTCATAGTCGCAGTAATCGTATGCACCACAGCCATCTGCTTTATCATAAACAGTACAGATGTCAGTAATGCCCAAGAGGCAGTCAAAAGACATCGGCTTCACGCCTGCCTCGTCGCCACTTCCTGGATTAATCGGATGAATATGCTTCACGACTACCTCCCTTTGAGTGCAGAAAAACCTCAATATTGTGTATAACAAACCAAGATGTCTAGTTCACCATATTTCTAGAATGGTTTCGGCGAACGTAGCAATAAGCTTCGCAGACGGTAATCAGAAGAACGAACACCTCCACAATGGTGACAGCAATGCGCTGAACCGCTTATTCCGATACAGTAGCTTCTCGTTGATTTTTCTCCTGCGAAGATGAGTGGCGGGAAATAAGGTCAAAAGCCATCTCGTAGCACATTTTTCTATATTCACATGATGCAGGGTGTAGACTCTTGGGCAAGTAGCCGTGCTCGTCTGCAGCCTCCCAGCTACAGCCCCCACCACAGAAAGACCGAGCCCAACAGTCCGTACAGTCAATTCTTTTTTCGACACCCTGACTCCAGTTTTCAATATACCTAGTTTCGTCAATTCCGGTGACGATGTTGCCCATTTTGAATCGCATCATCCCGACAAACCTGTGACAGGGGTATACGTCCCCTTCGGGAGTCACGGAAATAAAACGCCTGCCAGCCCCGCATCCGACAAAGGCGATCCTGTTGCTCATAATCAAATCAACTGCAGTTTTCAATGTTCTAAACAAGGGCTTTTCCCCTTGATCAATCTGTTTGAGATATTGATCCGCCAAATCTATTAGGCCCGCCCTGATTTTGTTTAATGAGTGTTCGTCGAGTTTGATATTCTCATCGAATGAGCTCACGGGCGAGAAGTAAATCCTTCTGAAGCCCATCTCTTTAAACTGAAGATAGTCTTCAACAAGGTTACAGTTATTATTTGTTAAGGTCGCTCTTGCGCCGAAGGGGAACGACTCGGAAAAACGACGAACGTTTTTGTCGATATCGGAGAAAGAGCCGCCTCCCGTCTTGTACGGGCGCGATGCATCGTGCTTGCATCCTGTACCATCGAGACTAATCAGAACAGAAAACCCGTGCTCCTTGAAAGAATTCACAGCAGTGTCATTCAAAAGCGTTCCGTTGGTCGTAATAGAATAGGTAAAGTTTCTATTGGGGTATATTCTATTTGAATAGTCGACCGTTTTCCATATCAGCGGCTCGTTAATCATGGGTTCCCCACCAAAAAAGACGATTGCAAGCGTTTCGTTTTCCGATGAACTTGCGACGAGGTAGTCGACCGCCTTGAAGGCTATCTCGTCTGTCATCAGCAGAGGAGACGTTCCATAATCTCCTTTACCGGCAAAACAGTAACTACAACCAAGGTTGCATGCATGTGAAACGTGGAGTTCGATGGATCTAAGTTTTCGAGGCGTGTCTTTTGTTAAGAAAGTCCGCTCAGACAATCGTTGATACTCATCAATGTCGTCTTCAAGTTCTGCTATGGTCGTTTGGTCGTAGCCTTTCGCAGCAAGTGACTTTGTTAGCAACTTCGAGTTGACCGTTCTTCCCGATGCTTCAAATATGCGAAGCGCATCTTCTGATGCTTGGTCAACCTGAAAGCAATTGCGAGTGACCTCATCGAAGCAGTAACGACGATCACTTACTGAGAAAAAAATGCATACGTTCCTCAATTTCATGCTGGACTGGCACTAACCTTGTTTATTGTTACGCAGCTATAAAAAACCACCAGCGGGGATTCGGTGTGCGGCCCAATCGGACTCCCAAAAGGTTCTATTTGAGACTGGCAAGCTTTGTGTTGTTGGCACTTCGACAGCGCTCTTTATTCCAACATGGAGCCTCGCAGTTTGAGTCGACTTGCCTCTGGAAGGTCCGATCTCAACTTGATTTAGGATGAAAACAGATTACAGGCGCGCTCCTCTAGAAAGAAAGGAAACCAATCGCCGCCTTTCACCAGGAAAGTTTTTATAGCCCACCTCGAGCAAAATGAAAGATGCGAGAGCGATTGGGGAACAACGCGAATCTCCCCTTTTGGGTGGGAGCGAGCCTTCAGCCACCGGCGAACGACTCGCCCTGGTCAGAATCTGGAAGTGGTGCCGGGCCGCTTGGGCCTCCCCGGTGACTTCGTGGGGCTTACCTGCCTGACGTCGAGGAGTACATCCGCAAGATTCGTTCCCTATGCCGTTTGCTCTCACGCCCGCCTTGGTTCCAAGTCGGGCGAGCACGAGGTCGCGCCGGCGCATCCGCTGGGACTGCTGCGCGTGCAAAACGGCTACGCGGTGAGCGTCCCGCGCTGGATTCAGCCGAGTGAGGAAGGCGTCGAGATCGGCGCGCTGGCAACGGGGGAGGGCGGCATCACCGATGTGGGCGATGACGTTTCGGCTCGCCATGCCCACGTGTGGTGCGATGACCAAAATGTCTGGTACGTTGAGGACCTGTCGTCCACCAACGGAACCGTGGTGGTAAACGACGCGACGAACGTCTGCACCCAGGTCGAGCCCGGCCGCTCCGCCCAGCTCAACCCCGGTGACGAGCTCAAGCTCGGAGAATCCACAACCTACGCCATCCTCCTCGGCGCCCTCTGACTCATCTCCTAAATAAGTTGCGGTGAAATAGGGGCTGTTTAAGGCTACGGCCGGCAAAAACAGTTCCTATTTCACCGCAGCTGCCATTTGGTCCCTCGGTGACGGAAGGATCAATTTTGCCCTTGATGGTCACCCAAGGTAAACCTTTACCGCCCGCCTATATTTGCCGAAATTACACTTGACGGCGGGGTACAATAAACCCGCATGCGGATTTCCGTTGCGGGCGCTTCCCATCGCCGGGGCGTGCCCGGGAGCATCCGGCATGCGGCCTTTGCGGCGCTCGGTCATGTGCAAGACGGGTAGCTGGGCTTGTGGAGCGCGTGCAGCCCTCCTCGCCTCGGCATGCCTTCTCTCCACGCCATGTACCTGCTGCTGAGCCTGCCTGCCAGATGATTGGAAGCAACAGCGAAAATCCCATCACGCCAACAT
This sequence comes from Collinsella sp., assembly GCA_019414045.1. Taxonomy (GTDB): domain Bacteria; phylum Actinomycetota; class Coriobacteriia; order Coriobacteriales; family Coriobacteriaceae; genus Collinsella. The sequence goes on from DXMW01000018.1 coordinate 78,010, forward strand.
CCCGGCGATCGCCGGGGCCTGTATACCTATATGAGAGGAGAGGGGTATATGGCGCGTAAGTTTAAGTCTATGGACGGCAACGAGGCGGCCGCATATGTTTCGTATGCGTACACCGAGGTAGCGGGAATCTATCCCATTACGCCGTCCAGCCCGATGGCCGACCATGTCGACCAGTGGGCGGCCCAGGGTCGCAAGAATATCTTCGGCACCCCGGTCAAGGTCGTCGAGATGGAGTCCGAGGCAGGTGCAGCCGGTACCGTTCACGGTTCGCTGGGCGCCGGTGCTCTGACCACCACCTACACGGCTTCTCAGGGTCTGCTCCTGATGATCCCGAACATGTACAAGATCGCGGGCGAGCAGCTCCCGGGCGTCTTCCACGTCTCCGCGCGTTGCGTCGCTTCCCACGCCCTGAACATTTTTGGCGATCACTCCGATGTCATGGCCTGTCGTCAGACCGGCTTCGCCATGCTCGCCGAGGGCAACGTCCAGGAGGTCATGGACCTCTCGCCGGTGGCTCACCTTGCCGCCATCGAGGGAAAGACCCCGTTCCTTAACTTCTTCGACGGCTTCCGCACCAGCCACGAGATCCAGAAGGTCGCCATGTGGGACTACAAGGATCTGGCCGAGATGTGCGACATGGACGCCGTCCAGGCTTTCCGCGACCACGCGCTCAACCCTGAGCACCCGCACACCCGCGGCAGCCACGAGAACGGCGATATCTTCTTCCAGAACCGTGAGGCCTGCAACAAGGTCTACGACGAGCTTCCCGCCGTCGTCGAGGGCTACATGAAGAAGATCAACGAGAAGCTCGGCACCGATTACGGCCTGTTCAACTACTACGGCGCTCCCGATGCTGATCGCGTCGTCGTGTGCATGGGCTCCTTCTGCGACGTGCTCGAGGAAGTCATCGACTACCTCAACGCTCACGGCGAGAAGGTCGGCCTTGTCAAGGTTCGTCTGTTCCGTCCGTTCTCCATCAAGCACTTCGTCGACGTTCTCCCCGAGACCGTCCAGAAGATCGCCGTCATGGACCGTACCAAGGAGCCGGGTTCCATCGGCGAGCCGCTCTACCAGGACGTCGTCTCCGCTCTCTACGAGGCCGGCAAGACGGGCATCAAGGTCGTCGGCGGCCGTTATGGCCTGGGCAGCAAGGATACGCCTCCCGCGTCCGCGTTCGCTGTCTTCGAGGAGCTCAAGAAGGACGAGCCCAAGCGCGAGTTCACCATCGGCATTGTCGATGACGTGACCAACCTGAGCCTGCCCGAGGCCGCGGATGCGCCCAACACCGCAGCCCCCGGCACCATCGAGTGCAAGTTCTGGGGTCTGGGTGGCGACGGTACCGTCGGCGCCAACAAGAACTCGATCAAGATCATCGGCGACCACACCGACAAGTACGTCCAGGCCTACTTCCAGTACGACTCCAAGAAGACCGGCGGCGTCACCGTCTCGCACCTGCGCTTTGGCGATTCCCCGATCCGTTCGCCGTACTACGTGACCAAGGCCGACTTTGTCGCCTGCCATAACCCCAGCTACATCGTTAAGGGCTTCAAGATGGTCCGCGACGTCAAGCCGGGCGGCACCTTCCTGGTCAACTGCCAGTGGAGCGACGAGGAGTTCGCCGAGCACATGCCCGCCGTGGCCAAGCGCTACATCGCGAACAACAACGTCAACGTCTACCTGATCGACGCTATCGACCTGGCCGCTAAGGTCGGCATGGGCAAGCGCACCAACACGGTGCTCCAGTCCGCCTTCTTCGCGCTGGCCAAGGTCCTGCCCGCCGAGGACGCCCTGCAGTACATGAAGGACGCGGCTACCAAGTCCTACATGAAGAAGGGCCAGGCTATCGTCGACGCCAACCACAAGGCCATCGATGCCGGCGCTACCGCTTTCCGTAAGTTCGAGGTTCCGGCCGACTGGGCTACCGCCGAGGACGCCGCTCCCGTCGAGCTTTCCGAGGAGACCAAGTCCGCTATCGCCCAGCAGGTCAAGAATCTGCTCGAGCCCATCGATCGCATGGATGGCGACAGCCTGCCTGTTTCCGCCTTCGTCGATTGTGCCGACGGCCAGTTTGAGCTGGGCGCCTCCGCATACGAGAAGCGCGGCGTCGCCGTGGTCGTTCCCCACTGGGACGAGACCAAGTGCATCCAGTGCAACCAGTGCGCCTATGTGTGCCCGCATGCCACCATCCGTCCGTTCGCGATGACCGAGGACGAGGCTGCCGCCGCGCCCGAGGCTACCCGCACGCTCGACGCTATGGGCCCCAAGGCCAAGGGCATGAAGTTCACCATGGCCGTGTCCCCGCTCGACTGCATGGGCTGCACCAACTGCGTCAAGGTCTGCCCCAAGGGCGCCCTCGAGATGGTTCCCACTGAGCAGGAGATGGACCAGCAGCCCGTTTGGGACTACATGGTCGAGAACGTCTCCGAGAAGAAGGAGCTCATCGCGGCCAACGTCAAGGGCAGCCAGTTTAAGCAGCCTTACCTGGAGTTCTCTGGCTCCTGCGCCGGCTGCGCCGAGACCGCCTATGCACGTCTGGTGACCCAGGTCGCCGGCGACCGCATGTTCATCTCCAACGCCACCGGCTGCTCCTCCATTTGGGGCAACCCCGCTGCCACCGCTCCTTACTGCAAGGACAAGGACGGTCACGGCCCGGCGTGGAACAACTCCCTGTTCGAGGACAATGCCGAGCACGGTCTGGGCATGGCCGTGGGCTATGAGGCTGTTCAGCACAAGCTGATTGCCGCTACCCAGGACATCATCGCCGCCGATGGTCCGTCCGACGAGCTCAAGGCTGCCGGCCAGGCTTGGATTGACTCTGTCAACGACGCCGAGGCCTCCAAGACCGCTGCCGCTGCCTACGTTGCCGAGCTCGAGAAGTGCGGCTGCGAGGCTTCCAAGGCAATCCTCGCCGACAAGGCTTACCTCACCAAGAAGTCCTTCTGGATCTTCGGCGGCGACGGTTGGGCCTACGACATCGGCTTCGGTGGCCTGGATCACGTCCTGGCTTCCGGCCACAATGTCAACGTCTTTGTCTTCGACACCGAGGTTTACTCCAACACCGGCGGTCAGGCCTCCAAGGCCTCGAACCTGGGCCAGGTCGCTCAGTTCGCCGCTGCCGGTAAGGTGACCAAGAAGAAGTCCCTGGCCGAGATCGCCATGAGCTACGGCTACGTCTACGTGGCGCAGGTCGCCATGGGCGCCAACCCGGCTCAGACCCTCAAGGCCATCCACGAGGCCGAGGCCTACGACGGCCCGTCCCTCATCATCGGCTACAGCCCCTGCGAGATGCACTCCATCAAGAAGGGTGGCATGCAGAACTGCCAGGCCGAGATGAAGAAGGCTGTCGAGTGCGGTTACTGGAACCTCTTCCGCTTCAACCCCGAGGCTGCTGCCGGCAAGAAGTTCTCGCTCGATTCCAAGGAGCCCGCGGGCGGTTACCAGGAGTTCCTGATGAACGAGGCCCGTTACGCTTCGCTGACGCGTTCCTTCCCCGAGCGCGCCGAGGAGCTCTTCAAGGAGAACGAGCAGGCCGCCATGGACCGCTACGCTCACCTGCTGAAGCTCAAGACGGTGTACAACGAGGTCTAGGTCTCCCACCGCAGGATCTGAGGGCTGACCTTCGCGGACGTTCTCGGATATGAAAGAACCCCCGCTGCGCACTTGAACTGCGCCCCAATTCTTGGACGGGCTAATAAGCGGCCTACGCCGCACATAGG
>DXMW01000019.1 GCA_019414045.1 Collinsella sp.
CATGGTCGTGGGCATCATCGGCGCGTTCTTCGGCGTGCTGGCGTAAGGGCCCGGCCTATTATTTGCCCCCAAGGGAAACGGCGACCCATTGCGGTCGCCGTTTTTTATTACCGAAAGCTAGTTGGAGGTGCTTCGTGATTCGATCTGACAATCCACCCGATAATGGCGTGAGCGGGGCGATGTATCTATTTGGCACGGCGCTCTTGTGGAGTTTTATCGGCATCCTCGTTCGCGCCAATTCGCAGTCAGCTCTTTTGATCGGTGCCGTCACGGCAATATTTATGGCGCTCTTTATCCTGCTCGTCGGCAGACCCGTCCTTCGCGTCAGCCGTCTTATTGTCCTTGTGGCCGTCTGCAACTTCGTGACGGGCACCACGTTTAACTTTGCCAACCAGCTCACGACGGTCGGCAACGCGATCGTTCTGCAGTACACCTCGATGATTTTCGTTATCGTGTATCAATCGCTCGCAACTCGCACGTTGCCCTCGCCTGCGAAGATTGCCTCCGTGGTGGTTGCTTTTACGGGTATGGGACTTTTCTTTTTAGGTGATTTGAGCGCCGAGGGCATGCTCGGAAATCTGCTTGCCGTCATTTCGGGCGCCACCTTTGGGCTGTGTTTCTTTTTAAACTCTCGCCCCGATGCGTCGCCCATGGTGTCCTCGCTCATCTCCTGCGGCATCTCGATACTTCCGATCGTCTATTTTGCCGGCGACCTAGGCTCCGTGAAACCCTTTGAGTGGGGGCTTATGCTGGTGCATGGCCTTTTTTGCAGCGGCCTTGCGAGTGTGCTGTATGCCAAGGGGATTGCGCGCACCAACGCGTTTGCGGCCAACTTGGTTTGCATGAGTGAGGTCGTGCTCGCTCCCTGCTGGTCGGCGCTCCTCTTTGGCGAGGTCTTTCGCTGGAACGAGTTTTTGGGCGCAGCGATGATCGTTTTGGTGATTGTGGCCAACTTGGCATCCGATGCTTTTGGCGACGGCTTTCTGGTGGCGCTTGTCCGCCATCGAAACAAAGAGCGTGCCTAATGGGATGCGCCTGCCGTTTACGGTAAAAAACACCCCGCTGAGCGACTGGTATTAAATAAGGCGAACCTGCATACCTATAATTGGTATCAAATCATTTGTGCCTGGCATGGGTGTTAGCAGCACACCAGGTACGCTTCGAGCCGTGGAATCGAACTCCCGGAATTGATATCAACAACGCGCGCGACGGGAGTGACGACGGTTCGAGATTCCTTATTGGGAGGAATTATGCTTGTCCAAGCAATCCTCGTCGGCTTAGTCGGAGCGTTTGGATGCCTCGACTACCAGCTCGGCACCCTCTACGCGTTCCGCCCCATCGTCCTGTGCCCGCTCGTGGGCCTGGTGCTGGGGGACCTGCAGACTGGCCTTGCCGTTGGCGCCAGCCTGGAGTTGCTGTTCATGGGCTCGATTTCCATCGGCGCCTACGTGCCGCCTAACGAAACCGTCGGCGGCGTGCTCGCCTGCGCGTTTGCCATTCAGCTCGGTCAGGGTACCGAGACGGCCATCGCGCTCGCCATGCCCATCGCCGTCCTTGCGCTGACGATCGGCAACATTACCAATGCCTTGTTCCCTGTGTTTGTCGATATGGCAGACAAGTTCGCCCTCAAGGGAAACCTCAAAGGCATCTACGCCGTTCATTGGGGAATTGGAATCTGGGGCTGCGTCGAGTACTTCCTGCTGTGCGGCGGCGCCTTCTATTTGGGTTCCGACGCCATCCAGGGCCTGCTCGACTTCATCCCGCCCTTCATCATCGACGGTTGCGGCGTTGCCGCCAACATCCTGCCGGCCATGGGCTTCGCCATGCTCGGCCGCCTGG
>DXMW01000002.1 GCA_019414045.1 Collinsella sp.
CAATGGTATACGGGTGCACCATCGACGTCTTCAATACAGAAGATATCAGTGCGGAGTGTTCTGAAAACCAAGCCCGGCCCCCGCCTGCGGTGACGTTGCTGCGAGCTGCCCGCGATGGGGCCGTTGTTGGTTGGGGCCGCTGGGCTGATGTGGGGGCACGTGGTTGTTGCGGGCCCTGGTCCCGGCGGCGGCCCCGGCGCTTCGCGCCTGCCGCCTTGGGGGACTTTGGGGCGCGGCCGGCAGCTGTGGCGCGTTGCGCCTGCTGCCTGCGGGGACTTTGGGGTCGTGCGGCAGCTGCGGCGCTGTCGCGCTTGCTGCCTTGGGTGACTTTGGGGTCGATTGGGGTTGTCTGCACAATTCGCGGTATTATGTTGCGGAGTTTTGAAAGGAGCCGCTGGTGGTCACGACGACATTTGCCTCGCCTTTGGGCGAAATCTTGCTTGCCGCTGATGGCCGCGGTCTGACGGGGCTTTGGTTTGAGGGGCAGGAGCACTTTGGTTCCACGCTTCTCCGGGAAGACTCCGAACATGTTGAAGGCGCCGACGCGGTTTCCGGTACCGGTGGAATATCTTTGGTGAATCCCGCAAATGGTGCGGCCTCCTCGGTGCTCGAGCGTTCTTGGGCTTGGTTGAATGCTTATTTTGCAGGGCAGGAGCCTCGGTATACGCCGCCGTTGCATTTGATTGGCACGGCGTTTCAGCGTGAAGTCTGGTACGAGCTGCTTTCTATCCCGCGTGGCGAAGTCGCTACGTATGGCGAGATTGCCCAGCGTATTGCGGCTCGACATCGTGTGCCGGGAAATGAGGCGCCCGTCGTGTCTCCTCGTGCGGTGGGGGCTGCGGTTGCGCGTAATCCCATTTCGATAATCGTGCCGTGCCATCGCGTGGTCGCGGCCGACGGATCGCTCAACGGATATGCCGGCGGGCTTGATCGCAAGGAGTGGCTGCTTCGGCTTGAGGGCGCGTACGAGGAGTAACGCCAAGGCACTTTGCATAGCCAAGACGCCATGAAAGAATGGGACGCGCTTTCCGAATGGAGGCTCGGGCGGAAACCACGTCCCGGAATTCCGTTTTAAAGCGGGATACGCTTTCCGAATGGCGTCCCAAGCGGAAACCGTGTCCCGGAATATAGCCTCAGAGTGGGACGCCGTTTCCGGTTGAGACAACCTGTTTGGACATCTTTCTACGCGCGCTCTTGCAAGGCGTAGATCGATTTGTCCATGTTGAACAGATATGCCACAACGCAGACGATGAAGAACGCCGGCAGATTACCGAAACCGAAGACCTCGCAGCCAATGAGGATCGGCGCGAGTAGCGTGTTGGTGGCGCTGCCAAAGACGGCTGCGTAGCCCAGTGCGGCGCAGTGCTCGACGGGCATGCCAAGAATCCCGGCGAGTACGACACCCAGGCTGGCTCCGATGGAGAACAGCGGCGTCACCTCGCCACCCTGATATCCTGCGGCAAGTGTGGTGATGGTGAGTGCGAATTTGAGTACCCAGTCCCAAGGCATGATGGTGACCTTGCCGTCACCGTTGAGCGCCGCGGATATCAGGTTTGTTCCAAGGCCGCAGTATCGCCCCTGCCACAGCACGAACAGAATCGCCGACAGCGCAAGGCCCATAACGGCGACGCGTATGTAAGGGTTGGGGAGCAGCCGCGCTGCAAGGGTCTTGGCATGGGCAAGGCACCAGGCAAAAGCTCCACCTACCATACCAAACGCGATACCCAACAGCGCCAGCCGCTCAAGACCGGGGAGGTCAAGCGCATATGAGGCGACAACGGCGACCTCAAACTTCTCGAGTCCCAAGGCGCCGGAAGTCATGCTTGCGGCGAGCGAGGCTGCGAGTGCGGGAAGCAACGCACGGTATTCCAAGCGTCCTGCGACCAGTACTTCGATGGCAAAGACCGTGGCGGCGAGAGGCGTTCGAAAGAGTCCGGCAAAGCCGGCGGCCATGCCAATAAGCAAAAACGTGTTGCCGGGGTCTCGGAAAGGCAGGCGTCGGCCGATCCAATGTGAGACGGTTGCGCCGATCTGCACGGCCACGCCCTCGCGTCCCGCACTGCCGCCAAAGAGGTGCGTCCCCCACGTGCTCAGCATAATGAGCGGCACCAAACGCGGGGAGATGGCTTTCTCGCGTCCGTGGCCCACGTCGAAGACCAGACTCATGCCGCGGTCGGTGCCCTTGCCCCAAGTGCGGTAGGCAAACACGATGGCAAGGCCCATAAGAGCGAGGAAGGGAAGGAGCAGTACGATGTGCTCGTTACGGAAGGCGCCAATTGCCAGGAGCACACGACCAAAAAGGGCACAGATGGCGCCAACGATAACGCCGATAGGGATTCCGACGGCGCCCATGAGCACGAGACCGCTATAGGTGTTGACCAGGCGTTTGATTCTGCTCGAAGCGCTGCTTTCTGACATTTTGCTTTCCGACACTTGCTCTCTTGATAGAAAAAGAGCTGGAGTTGCGCATCGTTGAGAGGCTTTCCAGCTTTAGCAAAACAAACTTATAAGATGCGACGGGCCGCGTCAAGATAATTACCGGACGGTCTAGGAGGCGGCTGGTTGGCTGGCTTAAAACCTAGCGCGTGAAATGACGCCCCACGCTATTCAGCGCGCTTGATAGGATGACGAACCACGGTCTTAAGTTTCTCCGGTGCGCATTTGCGTGGATCGGAGAGATAGATTTCGTGATGTAAACGGGTGTCTGAGAAGTCGGGAACATAGCCCAGCTCGGTCGTGTATTCATGCATAGCGTCTACGGTCGCCGGTTCGTTGTCGTAGGGCCCGGTGTGCATGCATTGAACGCAGAGACCCTCGTCAACTTTAAGCAGTTCGACGGCGGAAAAGTCCAGTTTCTTTTTGGTCGTGGCTTCCGCGACTGCCCAGTCAAAGTCATCTCGGGTGACGAAATCAGGCAGGCGGATGCACGAGATAAAGTTGAAATTGTCCTTGTGTACATAATCGATGTCGCCGCTCGGGGACTCTTGCCACCAGAAACCCTCGAGCGGCGGTACCACAAAGTCGAAATAGCCCTCGATATTCCTTGAGCCTTTCTTCGACATCTTGACGGTATAGGCGATGCCGTAAAGTAGCGGCAGGGCGTTTTGATACTCGCCACCTTCGGTATTTGGGTCGCCCTTTCCGCGAACGGCAACGTAGCTCATAGGCGGGACTGTTACGATGCTCGGCTTGCTTGCAGGTTTGTAGAGCTCCTTGCATTCCTTCTTAAAGTCGAACGCCATGTTGGCCGCCTTTCTGCGTATTGGCCTGCTTAGATAGTTGAATCATATCATAGAAACGAACAGCTGTTCGAATGATTTGGCTGACAGATTGAGATGCGTGCGTTGTGTTTGGCGGTCGGCCTGACCCCGTTGATGATTTCTCGGCCTCCCCGGCGCCCTATCTATAGCTGCCGTTTCCCCATATAAAACCTGCCAAAATAAACCTGTCCCTTTTTGGTAGGTGGGAAATGGGTAATACTAAAGAGTTATCCGACCAGATGGGAATTAATCGATGGCCTATATCGAATTCAAAGACGTCATCAAGGCATACGGCGAGGGCGATGCCCGCATCCACGCGCTCGACGGCGCGAGCTTTACGGTCGAGCGCGGTGAGCTCGCCATCATTTTGGGTGCTTCGGGTGCCGGCAAGACCACGGCCCTCAACATTCTGGGCGGCATGGACACGGCAACTTCTGGCACCGTGACGGTGGACGGGCGTGACGTGAGCTCTGCCAACGAGGCTCAGCTTGTGGAATACCGTCGCGCTGACGTCGGCTTTGTCTTTCAGTTCTACAATCTGGTCCCCAACCTGACGGCGCTTGAGAACGTCGAACTCGCGGCGCAGATCTGCCCCGATTCGCTCGATGCCGAGCAAACGCTTCGCCAGGTTGGCCTGGGCGACCGCCTCGCTAACTTTCCGGCGCAGCTTTCGGGCGGCGAGCAGCAGCGCGTATCCATCGCCCGCGCGCTGGCTAAGAACCCCAAGCTGCTTTTGTGCGACGAGCCTACGGGTGCACTCGACTACAAAACCGGCAAGCAGATCTTGCAGCTGTTACAGGACACTTGCCGCAAGCAAGGCATTACGGTCATCATCATCACCCACAACTCTGCGCTGGCGCCCATGGCCGATCGCCTGATCCGCTTTAAGAGCGGCCGCGTGGAGAGCGAGACGGTCCAGCAAAATCCTGTGCCTATCGAGACGATCGAGTGGTAGCGCCCATGAATCAGGACCGCCAAAACAGCCAACGCCGCGGCGCGCAGAACACGGAGCGCGAGCAGGATTTTACGACCTACCGTACCGCCCAAAGCTCAAACGATATGGTGCCGACGGTTTTTCGCCGTGGCATCTACCGCACGATTCGCGGCAGCCTCAAACGCTTCTTGTCTATCGTCGTGATCACCGCGCTTGGCGTGAGCGTGATGTGCGGCCTTAAGGCGGGCTGCGAGGACCTGTGTGATTCGGTCGACGCCTATTTTGACCAGCAGAATGTCTATGACATCAACGTGCAGTCGACCTATGGTCTGACCGATGACGATCTTGCCGCGATCCAAGAGGTCGATGGCGTCGAGACGGCCGAGGGCATCTATACCGAGACCGCCTATACCGCCGTGGGTACGACGCGCGAGCGTGTCGTCGTACAGAGCCTCTCCAAAGAGAATATTGACCAACCGGTGCTAGTACGCGGCGAGCTGCCCGAGACTTCGGGCGAAGTGGCAGTGACCTCACGTTTTTTGAAGGCTTCGGGCAAGAAAATCGGCGATACGGTGAGCTTTGCCGCCAACGATGCGAGCTCGTCGAACCAAAGCGCCAAGGACCAGTTTGCCGATGGGGACTACACCATCACGGCCGAGGTTCTCGATCCTACCGACGTGAGCTCCGACTCGACAGTCAACGCCTTTCGCGCTGCTTCGACTGCGGACTACAAGTTCTACGTGAGCGAGGATGCCGCGACATCTTCTTCCTACTCCGCTGTCCACGTGGTCGTCGAGGGAGCCAAGAGCCTCAACTCCTATTCGGATGCCTACTCGGCAAAGATCAATGAGGTCAAGGGCAATATCGAGAAGATCCGCGAGGAGCGTGAGAAGGCGCGCACTCAGGAGCTGACGGTCGACACACCGGCGAGCTTGGACGCGACTGAGCGTCAGGCGAATATGGTCTTTGGGATCGAGCAGGACAACATCAATCGCATGGCCGAGGGCAGCGACGAGCGTGCGCAGGCGCAAGCCGACCTGGACCAGCGCCGCGCCGCCGCCGACCAGCAGTTTGCCGATGCCCGTGCCGAGCTCTCCGACCTGGGCGAATGCACCTGGTACATCCAGGACCGCGGCAATATCGCAAGCTACTCGAGCGTCGAGAGCGATAGTTCTTCGATCGAGGCCATCGCCACGGTGTTCCCGTTCATCTTCTTTATCGTCGCCGTGCTTATCAGTCTCACCACCGCCACCCGCATGGTCGAGGAGGAGCGCACGCTTATTGGCCTGTACAAGGCACTCGGCTATTCACGCGGGCGTATCCTGTCCAAATATGTGGACTACTCGCTGTGGGCGTGTCTGATCGGTGGCGTGCTCGGCAATATCATCGGATTTGTGGGTCTGCCGCTGTTCTTGTTTACGGTGTTCGACGACATGTACTCGCTGCCCCAGATGCTGCTTTCGTACGACATCGTGTCCTCAATCGTTTCGGTGGCGCTGTTTGCCGTGGGCGTGGTGGGCGCCACGATTATCGCCTGCCGCCACGAGATGGCCGAGACCCCAGCCTCGCTCATGCGCCCCAAGGCTCCGCGCGCCGGCTCGCGCATCTTGCTCGAGCGCATCGGCTTTATCTGGCGCCGCATGGGCTTTTTGAACAAGGTCGCTGCACGCAACTTATTCCGCTACAAAAAGCGCGCCTTCATGACCATCTTTGGCATTGCGGGCTGCACGGCGCTTGTGATTTGCGGTATGGGCATCCGTGATACGTCGGTCGCGCTTTCGCCCAAGCAGTACGGCCACATCACGCGCTACGATCTGCTGGCGGTTGCCAATCCCGACGATTTTTCGCAGACGTGTGCGGCACTGGATGAGCGCGGCGCGGCCAATGATTCCAACGTGACTGTGACTTCGACGCTGCCGATTATGACCGACAACGTTACCTTTACATTCGGCGGAAAGAGCGAGACTGTGCAGCTGATCGTGGTGCCCGATGACCGCACGGGTGACTTGGGCGATTACGTGCGCCTGGAGGATGAGTCCAAAGAACCGCTCGCCCTGCGTGACGGGGATGTGTATTTGAGCAAGAGCTCTCAGCTGGTGCTGGGGATCAAGCCGGGTGACACGGCTCACGTCCAGGATTCGTCGCTCAATGTTGCCAAGGTCAAAGTCAGCGACATTTCGCTTAACTATCTGGGCAACACGCTTTACATGACGCAGGGTACCTATGAGCGCGCGTTCGGTCGAAGCGCGCGCCTCAACGGCATCCTTGCGCTGCTCAAGGGCTCGTCGGCCGATCAGATTGCGTTTAGCAAGAAGCTTAAGAGTGACGGTTGGCTTACGATTTCGAGTACGTCCGAGCATTGGGAGAATTATGAGGCGAACTTTACGATTATCAATTCGGTCGTGGTGCTCGTGACCTTTATGGCGGCGTGCCTGTCGTTTGTGGTGGTGTTTACGCTGTCTAATACGAATATTTCGGAGCGCGAACGCGAGCTGGCGACCATCAAGGTGCTGGGCTTCCGCCGTGGCGAGGTGCATCACTACGTCAACAAGGAGACGTTGATCCTCACGGCGATCGGAGCCGCGCTGGGCGTGCCACTGGGCGGCTTGCTGGCCGAGAGCTTTACGTACATTCTGCAGATGCCGTCGCTGTACTTTGACGTCGAGGTTGAGCCGCTGAGCTACGTGCTCGCCGTGGTACTTTCCTTCGGCTTTACGATTGTCGTCAACCTCGCTACCAATCGCACCCTCAATAAGATCGACATGGTCGGTGCCCTCAAGAGCGCCGAGTAACCTGCCAAAAAGGGACAGGTTTATTTTTGGCAGGTTTTATCTGGGCAAACGCCGGACAACCATTGTCGCTGCCACAATGACAGGATAGGGAACAAGGGCATTTGGTACCGTCAAGATTCTTTCGCAAATTGATCGAGGCGGCCTCGGCCCCGCCTTG
>DXMW01000020.1 GCA_019414045.1 Collinsella sp.
TGGTATACGGGTGCACCATCGACGTCTTCAATACAGAAGATATCAGTGCGGAATGTTTTGGGAGGTAGCCCAAACAGCCCCGGCGGGGGTCCTGTGTAGTCACCCTTTAGGCGAAACTCTCCTAATTATTTGGATGAGTCGTTTACTTACTTGTACTGTTACCGTCTTCCCGCTGTTGTTGGGGTATGCTTTGTTCGTATGTAAACGTATGACATGTTGATGGGGGAGGGTGCTATGGCTCGCGAGGGCGCTCGTTCTAAGGATTCTGCTAAGCCTGGCATCAAGGAAGTTGCAGCGGTGGCGGGGGTTTCGCCCACTACGGTATCTCGCGTGCTTAATAATCGCGGCTATATTAGCCAAGAAACCCGCGATAAGGTCCATGCCGCGATGGAGCGCATCAACTATACGCCCAACGATATCGCCCGTGCCATGCTCAACGGTCGCCTGAACCTTATCGGCATGATCGTTCCCTTTGTGAGCAGCCCGTTCCATGCTCAGGTTGTGCAGGCGGTCGAGCGCACGTTGGCGGAAAACGGCTTTAAGATGTTGCTGTGCAACAGCGCCAATCGACCTGATCTTGAGCGTTCCTATATTGACATGCTCCGCCGCAATATGGTCGACGGCGTCATCGTCAACTCCCTCAATATCGGTGCCGAGGCGTATGCCGAGATGGGCTTGAGCCTGGTTGGTATCGACTGCGACCTTGGCGAGGCCTCTGTTCAGATTGCGAGCGACAGCTATAGCATCGGCGAACTTGCCACGCGTCGCCTGATCGATGACGGGTGTTCGCGTATCTTGTGCCTGCGCAACAATAGCCGCATGCGTATGCCTGCCAATAAGCGTACCGATGCCTACTACGATGTTGTGGAGCAGGCCGGTTTGCCCGCGCTTGTCCGTGAGGTCGAGTTCGTTAAGTCCGACGACGAAAAGAGTGCGGTCGTTGCGAAGATCCTCGATGAGAACCCCGATATTGACGGCATCTTTGCGGGAGACGACACGATGGCGGCCATCTGCCTCAACGTTATGAAGCAGCGCGGCTTGAGCGCTCCGGATGATATTAAGGTCGTGGGCGCGGATGGCGCCCGCCGCACTATGACGTTTATGCCTGACTTAACAACCGTACGTCAAGATATCGATCGCATCGGAGAGCTCGCGGCGCAATCCATCATCGCTCTTGTTAACGGTGAAAAGCCCGAATCGAATATCAAGCTTCCCGTCGAACTTATCGAGGGCAAAACCGCCTAGTTCATTCCGAGCCAAAAGAATCCCTCGAACGCCTCTGATGACCGTTCATCGGCATATGTCAATCGTTTGCCGACGACTGGAACTGCGAAAAGACGTATTGATGTGAAAACGTTTGACATATGAAAACGATTGACATATCTTGCAGTTGTACCGAGTTAGTATCTCGTGGGAAAGGAAGTCTCGGATGCACAAGGTTTATTACCAGCCTGAGGGAATTTGGGTAGGCGACATCATGCCGTACGGCGAGGACGGCACGTTCTATCTCTATCATCAGCGTGACACGCGTAACCCCGGACCTTTCGGAGAGCCGTTTGGCTGGGCACTCGCGACGACCAAGGATTTCGTCAACTACAAGGACTTTGGTGAGAGCCTTGAGCGTGGCGGCGACGAGGAAGTCGACCAGTACGTTTATGCCGGCACGGTGTTTAAGGTGGGCGACAAGTACCATGCGCTCTACACTGGTTGCAATCGCGATAAGGTCCGCGCACGCTTGATGAAGCAGGTTCTTCTTCACGCAACGAGTGACGACGCCGTCAAGTGGGAGAAGAACATCGCCGAGACGCTGCTTCCGCCCCAGGAGGGTTACGATGACCGCAACTGGCGCGATCCCTTTGTTCTTTGGGATGAGGAGAACGAAGAGTACATGCTCATCCTCGGCACGCGTGTGGGCGAGGACAAGCGTCTGATGACCGGTCGTCTGGTCAAGTTCACCTCCAAGGACCTGGATACCTGGGAGTTCCAGGGCGACTGGTGGAATCCGGGCCTGTACACCATGTTCGAGATGCCTGATCTCTTTAAGATGGGCGACTGGTGGTATCTGGTGTTCTCTGAGTACAGTGATGGCAACAAGACCCGTTACCGCATGTCTCGCTCTATCAACGGTCCTTGGATCACCCCCGCTGACGATTCCTTCGATGGCCGCGCGTACTATGCTGCACGTACCGCATTTGACGGCGAGCGCCGCGTTCTCTTTGGTTGGGTTCCTACGCGCGACGAGGGCGGCGACCCCAGCTCTTACCTGTGGGGTGGCACTTTTATGCCTCTCGAGATCGTTCAGCGTGCCGACGGAACGCTCGGCACCAAGCTTCCCGACAGCATGCTTGGCGCCTTTGGCGAGGCTAAGGCAGTCGAGGCCTTTGAGCTTTCGTGCGAGTCGGGCAAGGTCGAGCAGGTGCTCGCCGCGGATGCCGGTTCTACCTATATGCTCGACGCCGACATCGAGCTCGCCGGTGACGCTGCCGGCTTCTCGGTGAAGCTTGCCGAGGACGCCGAGTCCGGTCTTGCCTATGAGTTCCGCGCCAACCTGCGTGAGGGCAAACTCGAGTTTACGGCGGCCCCCCAGTATCCGTGGTTCCAGGTCAACAGCATGGGCCTCGAGCGTCCGTTGTTCTTTAAGGGCGAGGGCACTCACCATGTGCGTCTGGTCGTCGACGACGACATCGCGACCATCTTTGTCGATGATGTTGCGCTCAACGCTCGCTTCTGCAACAAGCAGGGCCAGGGTGTGGCGCTTACCGTCACCGACGGTGCGCTCAAGTGCGCAAACGCAACGATCGCGTCTCTGTAGCGGCAACGAACCGTTTTATGATTTAGAAAAGGAATGGAGAGGAACATGGACTACAAGGCAGTGTCCCAGCAAGTCGTCGACAACGTCGGCGGACTGGAGAACATCGAGGGCGCCACGCATTGCGTGACCCGTCTGCGTCTGGTGCTCAAGGATACGAGCAAATACAACAAGGCCGAGCTCGAGAACATCGATGGCGTCAAGGGCGTGCTGTACAACAGCGGCCAGCTCATGATCATCTTCGGTACCGGTACCGTCAACAAGGTTTACGATGAGTTTATGGCTCTGACGGGCGTTAAGGAGATCAGTGCTTCCGAGGTCAAGGGCGCCGAGGCGGACAAGAAGGGCAAGTTCTTCTCGGTCCTCAAGGTATTCTCGGATATCTTTATCCCCATCATTCCTGCCTTCGTCGGCGCTGCAATCATCATCGGCCTTAAGTCGCTGATCGTTGCCAACGGCCTCTTTGGCATGGAAGGCAGCCTCGCCGATCACAGCGAGTTCCTCAAGAACCTCGCAAGCTTCTTTGCCATTATCGCCACCACGTTCGACTACCTGCCTGTCCTGGTTATGTACAGCGCGGTCAAGCGTTTTGGCGGTAACCCGATCCTGGGCATCCTCGTCGGTATCGTCATGGTTCACCCGAGCCTTATGAACCGCAACACGTTCGTTATGGACCCGACGGGTGCTGAGTACTGGAACTTTGGTCCGCTATCCATTCCCATGGTTGCTTTCCAGGGCGGTGTGTTCCCCGCAATCCTGACTGCCTGGTTTATGGCCAAGGTCGAGAAGATTGCCCAGAAGTACATCCCCGAGGTCGTTTCGTTCGTTTTCGTCCCGACCGTTACCCTGATTCTTGCTAACGTCGCCCTGTTCACCGTGTTCGGCCCGCTCGGCAACCTGATCGGTGACGTCCTCGCCGGCGTAATCGATATCCTGTACAACAGGATGGGCGTCTTTGGTGCCTTTGTCTTCGCCGCGTTCCTGCAGCCGCTCGTCGTTACCGGTACGCATCAGTTCATCCAGGGTATCGAGGCAAACCTTGTTGCCACGACTGGCTTCAACTACATCCAGGCCATCTGGTCGGTTTCCATCATCGCCCAGGGCGGCGGCGCCATCGGTATGTACCTCATTCACAAGAAGCACTCCAAAGAGCGCAACATCTGCATGTCGTCCTTTATCCCGACGCTGGTCGGAATCTCCGAGCCCGCTATCTTTGCTGCAAACATGCGCTATTCGATCATTCCGTTCATCTGCGCATGCATCGGTGCAGGCTGCGGCGGTGCCTTCGTCAAGCTCTTTGAGGTGCGCGCTATCGGTCAGGGTCTGACCGGCGTGCTTGGCCTGCTCATCGTCACGCCCGAGACCCTCGTGTGGTATGTGGCTGGCAATCTCATCGCCTTTATCGTGCCGATCGTCTTGATCTTTGCCTACAACAAGGCAAAGGGCGTGCCGACCACCGATGAAGAGGGCGCTGGCGCTGGCTTCGACGTTAGCTTCTAGTTGAGCCGTTCAGTGTAATGTGCGGATAAGTCCATTTGAGGAAG
The DNA here is from genome assembly GCA_019414045.1 of Collinsella sp. Classification (GTDB taxonomy): domain Bacteria; phylum Actinomycetota; class Coriobacteriia; order Coriobacteriales; family Coriobacteriaceae; genus Collinsella. The sequence goes on from DXMW01000020.1 coordinate 4,354, forward strand.
GGCGTTCGGCTCGTGTGAGTCGGGCGTCCTTCCCTATAGACGAGAAGGTCAATGGCGATGTTTAATCAAAACAATAAGGTGACACGCGCGGACTATGAGCAGTGGCGTGCCGGACAGGATGAGACGGCGGGTCGCATCGCGTCTGACCCCGATAGGCTCCTGTTCCATGTGGAGCCTGAGCTTGGCTGGCTCAACGACCCCAACGGTTTGGTTCAGATTGGTGATACGTATCACATCTATCATCAATACGATCCGTTCGATGCTGCGCATGGCGGTCCAGTGCTTTGGAACCATCTGACGACAAAGGATTTTGTGACGTACGAGAATCACGGCCCCGTGCTGTTCCCCGATTCCGATTTGGATTCGAGCGGAGCGTATTCTGGTTCTGCCTTTGTACGTGATGGCAAGATTCACTACTTCTATACCGGCAACGTCAAGCATTTTGACCGCGATGATTACGACTACGTGTTGACGGGCCGTGAGCAAAACCAGATTCATATGGTTGCCGAGAACCCCGACGAATTGGGCGAGAAGCGCATGGCTGTTGGACCAGTCGATTACCCCGACGATATCGGTACGCATGTGCGCGACCCCAAGATCCTTGAACACGACGGTATCTACTACATGGTTCTGGGCGCTCGTACGAAAGACGATCGCGGCTGCGTGCTTGTCTATACCTCGCGCGATCTAGAGGTCTGGAGCTATGCGACGCGCATTGAGCTGGGCGAGAAGCTTGGCTTTATGTGGGAGTGCCCCGATCTGTTTGAGCTCGATGGTGAGCTTATTCTCGTTTGCTGTCCGCAGGGTGTGCCTGCCGATGGTTGGCGTTACCGCAATCCACATCAGTGCGTGTGGTTCTCCATCGAGGCCGATTGGGAGGCGCCGAGCTTTAAAATCGTCAGGCAGGGCATGCCTCCGATGGTCGATGCCGGTTTTGATTTCTATGCTCCGCAGTCCTTTGAGGATGCTGCAGGCCGGCGTTTGATGATCGGATGGTCGGGTTGCCCCGACGCGACGGCAGAAAACCCGACGGTGGCGCGCGGGTGGCAGTGCGCGTTGACGGTGCCGCGAGAGCTGAGCATACGCGATGGTAAGCTCTGCCAGCAGCCGGCGTACGAGATTGAGAGGATGCGCGGCGGCTGCGTTCGCGCGACAGGCGGTGAAACCGTTGAGGAGCCGGGCCGCCTGTTTGATCTTGTGGTTTCCTGCGAGGGCGCCAAGATGGTCGAGCTCGAAATCCGCAAGGGTGTCTTTGTACGTTATGCGGACGGGATGCTTACCCTCGACATGGGTGACGAAGGCTATGGGCGCGACCAAAGGTCGATCGAGCTCAGCGAGCTTCGCGACCTGCGCGTGCTTTCGGACACTACGATGGTCGAGATTTTTGCAAATGGCGGCGAGGCGGCACTTACGAGCCGTACCTATTCGCCGGCGGTTCCGGCGATGGGGTTGCATGCCGAAGGTGCGGCGTCGATGGAGTTCTACCGCCTCGCGCATTAACCGTGCGTGGAGCACGATTGGACTTGCTGGGCGGAATGTGTTGCAGTTGCCGCAGCGAACTACCGTTTATCGCGTATAGCTACCGTTTGCGGAGTAAGTAACACCTATTAATAAACCGTGTAGAATCTCAGATAAGCACGGAGTTTTCCAGGGAGACGCTGTCCTTTGTTGTGTGCAAGGGGCGGCGTCTCTTTGGCGCTCTGCCGCCGTTGTGCAACAGTGCGGCGGCGCGTGCCATGTATTGAAAAGCCAATGTCGAGATGGGTCGTGATAATAATGGGCAAGTACGTAATCGTGGTTGAATCTGGTTCGGATGTGACGCCAGAGCTCTGCGAACGCTACGGCATCGTGCGCGTGCCTATGCATGTCACGATTGGTGACGAGACCGTCGAGGACGGCTCCATCGATCCGCTCGAGATTTACTCGCGCTGCAACGAGTTTGGCGTAATGCCCAAGACCAGTGGCTGCGCGCCTGCGGATTTTGCTCACGTGTATGACCGTATCCATGCCGAGCAGCCCGATGCGACCATTCTGCATCTTGCGTACTCCGAGGCCACGACCTGCTCGCATCAATCCTCCAAGATTGCGGCCCAGGGGCGCGACTACGTGTTCTCCATGGACACGCGTTTTGTCTCGGTGGGCCAGTCGCTCGTTGTCGTCGAGACCGCTAAATACATCGAGGCTCACCCCGATGCCACCGTCGACGAGATCTTTGCATATACGAATTCCGTCATGGACCGTGTGCTGCTGGGCTTTGTTCCTACCGACCTAGCCTTCCTTAAGGCGGGCGGTCGTCTGTCCAACGTGGCATTCCTTGGCGCCCACCTGCTCAAGATTAAGCCCTGCATTGAGGTGACGGGCGGCAAGTTCGTGGCAACCAAGAAGTTCCGCGGCTCTATGCTCAAGTGCGCCCGCGCCTTTATTGACCACATGGTTGCGAAGGGCGAGATTGACTACTCGCACATTGGCCTGGCGTATTCGGTAGGCCTTTCCCAGGAGCTGCGCGACGACATGGAAGTCTATGCGCACGACCTGGGCTTTAAGGACATTACCTGGACTCAGGTCGGCGGCGTCATCTCGAGCCATTGCGGCCCGACCGCCTTCGGCGCGGTGCTCACGCTCAAGGCGTAAGGCCTGGCGTCTATCGATTTCTATTGCCTCGGCGGCGGGCGGGTTGCGACAACCTACCCGCCGCTCTTGCGTGGGGTCAAATAGAACAACCCAATTGGCCGCTAAACCGTTTCGCCATCATGCGTATGGGCTAGAATGGCTCTGGTATTTATGTAACTAAAACCAAAGAGAGGCAAGGTAGCGGGAATGGCTGAGATGACGCTCGAGGGTGTGGACGCTCGTCCCGAGGACTCTGCGTTTGCCCTGGGTCGCGTGCATTCGATCGAGACGATGGGAACGGTCGACGGTCCCGGCATCCGCTTCGTAGTGTTTGTCCAAGGCTGTCCCATGCGCTGCGCGTATTGCCACAATCCCGATACTTGGTCTGTTAACGGCGGCACCATGGTGACTGTCGAGCACCTGATGGACGAGTTCCAGAGCAATCATGAGTTTTACCGCAGCGGCGGAATTACGGTTTCGGGCGGCGAGCCACTTCTGCAGCCCGAGTTTTTGGCCGACCTGTTCCGTGCAATGCACAACAACCCCGATGGTCGCGTGCATACCTGCCTTGACAGCTGCGGATATGCGTTTGACCCCAACCACCCCGAGAAGTTCGATGCCGTTCTCAACGAGACCGATATGGTGCTGCTCGACATCAAGCATACCGATCCGGTTGAGCATAAAAAGCTGACCGGCTGCGATCCTGCACGCATCCTGGCGTTTGGCGATGAGCTTGCACGTCGCAAGATCAAGGTCGTTATCCGCCACGTGGTGGTGCCGGGCATTACTGACACGGCGGAGGAGTGTGAGGCGCTCGGCCGCCTGATTGCCCCGTGGCACAACGTGGTGGGCCTGGAAATGCTGCCGTATCATACGATGGGTGTCGTCAAATATGAGCAGTTGGGGATTCCCTATAAGCTTGAGGGCGTGCCCCAGATGGATACCGCTCGCATGCCCGAGCTGCGCAACGCCGTCATGATGGGCATGAAAAAGCGCCGCGCCGAACTCAAAAACGCCATCGGCTAGCGATCCATTTTCGCCCCCAAGGGCACTCATTGAGGACAGACTTAAATGAGTGCGTGATGGCATTGCGGACGAGCAGGTTTTGGTACGCAACAAGGCAGGCTGGATTAGCGAGGATGGTTGCTATTCGACATGCGATGCGTGCCTCATCGATGTCGATGGCGACACCTACATTATGAGTATCATGACATCGATGCCATGGAGCGATCGCTCGAGCGAGCTGGTGGCTGCGATTGCTAAGACATTCTTTGATACCCGAGCTGCGCTGGCCTAACGTGTTCGTTTGACGAGGTCAAACAAAATGCTGGTACCATACCGTGGTTGAGAATTTCGTATAGGTTTGGGGAATGGCATGGCTACCATCGCGATTATCGGTGCGCTCGAAAAAGAGATCATGCAGATTAAGGAAGAGTTGAGCAACGTTTGCATGGTACAGGAGGCGGGCTTGAACGTTGTGACCGGCGGGCTCGACGGCCTGTCGATTGTCGCCACGACGGCGGGTATGGGCACGGTAAACGCTGCCGCCGCAACACAGCACCTCATTAGCAAGTATGCTCCACAGGCAGTTGTGTTTTCTGGTATCGCAGGTGGCCTGAATCCCAAGCTCCATATCGACGATGTCGTCATTGGCAAATGCCTGCGCTATCTAGATACCGATACCGCGCTTATCGCCGAGTCTGCACCGGGGCTCGAGGAGTTTGTCTCGACGCCTGCGCTGGTCGATATTGCCGCCGATGTGCTTTCTGAGCGTGGGTTTGTTGATGCTTCGACAAATGCGACCGCTTCGAACGAGGGCGCAAAGCAGTTCCTGGTCGGCACGATTGCCACGGGTAACCGCTTTGTGACGGGCGCCGCTATGCGCAATGATGCCATCGAGGCGACGCATGCCGATTGTGTCGGCATGGAGGGCGCGGCAATTGCCCATGTCGCAACCAAAAATGGTGTCGATTGCCTGGTGCTGCGTGCTATCAGCGATAATTGTGACGAGGCGTATGATGCGATTTGCGACCGCGAGTTCGATTTGTTCGAGTATGCGCGTGCCGCAAGCGATATCACGCTCGATATCGTTCGACGCATTGCCGCTGCGCAATAGCGCGTTTTTTGCAAGATCCTACGACCAAGGAGTGTCCATGGCCGATTCCATTAACTACCAGCTTGCCAAGTTCGTCGCCAGCTACGGCAAGGTTTCGCAGATCCCCGAGTCCACCTGTCCCGAGGTGAGCTTCGTTGGCCGCTCAAATGTGGGCAAGTCGTCCATTATGAACAAGCTCTTTGGCCGCAAGAACCTGGTGAAGGTTTCGAGCACGCCGGGCAAGACGAGCAACATCAATTTCTTCGAGGCCGACGACGTGCACTTTGTGGACCTGCCGGGCTATGGTTTCGCCCGTCGTTCCAAGGCCGAGCGCGACCGCTGGGCCGAGCTCATCGGCGACTTCTTCGACTCCGAGCGCAGCTTTAACTTGGTTGTGTCGCTAGTGGACATTCGCCATGACCCCAGTAAGCTCGACCATGACATGATCGACTACCTGCAGGGCAACGAGTTCAACTTTATCGTCTGCCTCACCAAGGCCGACAAGCTCAGCCGCACCCAGCAGGCCCGCCAAGCGGCAGCCATCAAAAAGCAGCTCAACGTCCCGGCCGAAAACGTGATCATTACGAGCTCCCAGACCGGCACCGGCATCGACGAACTCAAACGCCGCATCGCCGAGGCTTGCCTCTAGTCAGGCTGCAGCTCCTCAAAAGCTCTCATCTATATCACCCCAGTGATAGTTATTGGTAAACTATCACTGGGGTGATATTTTTAGGAGGTCGATATGGAGCTTTGGCACGGGTCGGAGGTTGTTGTCGAGCATCCATCGTTGGATAAATGCAGGCAATTCAATGACTATGGGCGCGGGTTTTATTGCACACCACATGAGGAAATGGCAATGGAATGGGCATGCCGGACCGAGTCTGATGGCATCGCGAACCGATATGAGCTTGACTTAGAGGGCCTTTCGGTCTTGGATTTAGAGTCTGGGGAGTTTTCAATCCTCAATTGGCTTGCGATTTTGGCTGACAACCGGGAGTTTAATGTCTCGACGCCGCTGGCACGCGAAGGACTTCGGTATTTGCTGGACAACTGCCTGATTGATATTTCTCCCTATGACGTTATTCGAGGCTATCGCGCTGACGATTCCTACTTTTCGTTTGCAAGACAGTTCGTTAACGGCATGATTTCGCTCAGGCAATTGCAGCGCATTATGTTTTTGGGGGATTTGGGCATTCAATATGCGCTTATGAGTGAGCGCGCGTTCTCGGCGATCAGGTTTCGCGATTGGAAGCAGGCCTCGGGAGCTGAGTTTTATCCCAAACGATTTGAGCGAGAACAGAACGCTCGACGTAAGTACCTGGATACGGTAAACGGATTTGACACCGAGGGTGTCGACATTAGGGATTTGATGTCAGGGAGGGTTGATTTAAATGATCCAAGAGTTAACGGATCGTGGGCCGAGTAGGACATATCCCGTCTATTACCTTGAGGACGCAATGAACAACCTCGGGGATTGCTTCGACTATGCCGTTAACGATTACGGAGCAGAAGGATCGGAAGTTGCTGAACTCTTTTGCCTGAGCGGCGTAGCTCGCGAGTTCGAACGCGGCAACGCATGGGTAGTGTCGGGAAAATCGGGCGTTGAGCTGTTCGCGCTTATCGCCGAAAGGTCGGGCTATCAAAACGGGCCTATACCGGACTGCGCCTATCGATTTGAGAAGACGCCGGAATATTGGGCGGGCTGGATACTGGCATACCTGCAGTGGCGCCTAGGAGAGTCTTTCGAAGATTTGCTGCATGTCGTTCCATTCGATGTGCTACGCAGTCTGTACTACCCCTGGCACGAAGCCTCGGAGGAACGCGTGGCTCGCCTTGTCTGCGATATGGCGAAAAAAGCGTCCAGGCAAACCAAACTTGCGTTAGCGAGAAAGAAGCTTAAGAAAACCCAACAAGATCTAGCGTACGAATCGGGTGTGTCACTCCGCTCAATCCAAATGTACGAGCAGCGCCAGAGAAACATCAATGAAGCTTCGGTAACAAGCGTAAGAGCCATAGCAAAAGCCCTCCACTGCAACATCGAAGACCTCCTAGAACCAGTCTTTGAATTCAAAGAATCCAGCGCCGCCTAAACCAAGCACACAGCCGATGCCCGCCTCTAGGAAGTGCTCCAGCCTAGTAAGAGCCCCTATCAATAAAAAGCCAAACTATCAGCCCGGCGCTTTTACAGAGCGAAGGTCCCTGTAGCCGCCGCCAGCGAAGTTAACGTAGGGAGGCCAGGGGCTTTGCCCCCAAATCTTTCCGCAGGACGGCAGGACCCCCGCCGCACGAAGTGCGCAGCGGGGGTCCTGCCATGTCCGAGGACGATTTGGGGGCAAAGCCCCTGGCCTCCCCGGCGGGTATAAGGTACGGCGACTACAGGTATTCGATCTGGGCGCCTTCCGTGTCGCACGTGAGGATATGCGTCTCACACTTGGGGAACTGCTCGCGCAGCTTGACCTGCAGGAACTTTGCCACGATGGTGTCGTCGGTCACAGCCATGAGAGTTGAGCCCGAACCACTGATCCAAATGGTCTTGGCGCCTCCGTTAAGGCAGGTGTCGCGCACGGCGTTGTAGTCGGGGATGAGGCGGCGGCGATAGGGCTCCTGGATGCGGTCGTCATTGGCGGCGGCAATCAGGTCAAGGTCGCCGGTCTCCAGGCCGCGCGTCATGCCGGCGATGCGGCCCATTTGCCATACGGCGGTGGAGAGCGGAATCTCCTGCGGCACGACCTTGCGCGCCTCGCTCGTATGCACCTCGTAGGGCGGAATCACGGTAATAAAACGCAAGCGATCGCTCACCTCGTAGCGCAGGCACTGGGGCAGCGAGTCGGTCGGCGTAAAGGAGCAGACGGCGCCGCCCAGGATAGCGGGGGCGACGTTATCGGGATGGCCCTCGACCTCGGTGGCGATGCGGACGAGCTCGGCGCGGTCGACGGTGTGGCCCGTCAGCGCGGCGGCGGCCATAATGCCGGCGACAACGCAGGTGGAGCTGGAACCCAGGCCGCGAGCGACGGGAACGTCAGTCTGAATGTCGATGGCGACGGGGAAGGCCGGCTCGCCCCATGCGGCCAGCGCATCCACAAAGCTCACGTAGACCAGGTTGTTCTCGTTTTGGAACTCCTCGGGGCAGCCCATGATGGTGAGCTTGTCGGCGCGCTCGAAGGTAAAGTGTGAGTAGAGGCTGACGGCCATGCCGAGGGTGTCGTAGCCAATGCCCAAGTTGGCGCTGGTTGCTGGGACGGTGATCTTGATCATGTGAGTCCTCCTGGCGTGCCTGGCTGTTTAGTTCGCTGCTCGGGCAGTCCTGCGCAAGACGGAAAGCACATTAAGTGCTTTCCTTTGCGTGCGGAACTCGCGACGAACTAAACAGCCAGGCACGCTGTGCGCGTTCGTCATCATCCCGGGGGTTATCTGATAAAAGAAGGTGCGCCGGCTTTCGCCGGCGCTTAATAAGGGGTTTAGTTGGTGCTCATTCGTTTTGCTGCAGACTCGACGTAACTGTCCATCTCATCGACGTCGCAGACGTCTTCGAAGCGGACGGGCTTGGACTCGAGCTCGGCGAGCTGTGCCGGGGCGACCGTGTTGGTGGCATGCTCGAGCACATGCATAGCCTCAAAATCGTCCTCGGGAACGTCGAGGCCCAAGGCGTCGCAGCAGGCGCGCGGGAACTTGTAGGGGCTGGCGGTCGAAAGCAGCACGCGGGCCTTGGCGCCCTCGGCGGAAGCGACCTGCTCAAAGACGTGATAGCCGCAAGCGGTGTGCGGGTCGATCACGTAGCCGTTGGCGTCCCAGCAGCTCTTGATGGCAGCGCGGACCTCGTCCTCGCTGGCCCAGCCGCAGCCAAACACGCTCTGGATCTTGGCCAGCAGCTCGGCGGGCACCTCGTAGCGGCCGGTCTGGGCAAGCTGCTCCATAAGGCCGGCAACGAGCTCGCAGTCGCCGTCGGACAGGAAGTAGAGCATGCGCTCCAGGTTGGAGCTGATGAGGATGTCCATCGACGGCGAGATGGTCGTGAAGAACGGGCGGTTACGGTCGTAAACGCCGGTGGTCAGGAAGTCAGCCAGCACGTTGTTCTTGTCGCTCGCGACGATGAGCTTGGCGACGGGCAGGCCCATGCGCTTGGCATAGTAGCCGGCCAGGATATCGCCGAAGTTGCCGGTCGGTACGCAGAACTCCACGGCGTCGCCGGCCTCGATGGCGCCGGCGCGCAGCAGTTGCGCATAGGCGGCAAAGTAGTAGACGACCTGCGGTACCAGACGGCCGACATTGATGGAGTTGGCGCTCGAAAGCACGGTGCCAGCGGCCTCCAGGCGCTCGGCAAGCTCCTTATCGGCAAAGATGCGCTTGACGGCGCTCTGGGCGTCGTCAAAGTTGCCGCGGATGCCGCAGACAGCGACGTTGTCGCCCTCCTGCGTGGACATCTGCAGGTTCTGGACGCGGCTGACCTTGCCCTCGGGATAAAAGACAGTGATGCCCGTGCCCGGAGCGTCGGCAAAGCCGGCAAGTGCTGCCTTGCCCGTGTCGCCCGACGTGGCGGTGACGATCATGATGCGCTCGGCGCTGCCGTCCTTGGCAGAGGTGCGGGCCATCAGGCGGGGGAGCATCTGCAGGGCGACGTCCTTAAAGGCGCTTGTGGGGCCGCCAAAGAGTTCCATCACATAGGTCTGAGGGGCATCGGCGCCCGGTGCGGCGTCGAGTTTGACGAGCGGCGTGACCTCTTCGCTCGCAAACGTGCTGCGGTAAGCCTCGTCGACACACGCCGAAATTTCTTCGGCCGTGTAATCATTCAGTAACATTCCCAACACATCTTGAGCGATTTCAAAGTACGATTTATCTGCAAGCGAGCTGATATCGAGTTGCTGGGTGCCCAGCTCGTCCGAGACAAACAAACCCCCGTCGGGAGCGATGCCGGTACGGATTGCCACCTTACTTGAGCACGATAAAGTGCGTCCTCGTGTACTATGATAAGTTCCCATATAACACTGCTCCTCGGATGCCTTGGTCCCAATCGGTGAAACCATGGTATCAGAGCGCGCAAAACAGGTTTGCAGAGGCTTTTAGAAAGGTAACCTCAAGCCCATGATTAAGATTGCCAAGTTTGGCGGCTCGTCGGTCGCCGACGCCGAACACTTTAAGAAGATCAAGGCCATTGTCGATGCCGACCCGGCCCGCCGTTTTGTGGTGGTTTCTGCCTGCGGTCGCCGCTTTAAGGGCGATACCAAGGTGACCGACCTGCTCTACTTGGTTAACGCACACGTTAAGTACCACGTGTCGTGCGAGGAGCTGCTCGAGGACATTGGCCAGCGCTATTTTGATATCGCTGACGAGCTGGAGCTCACCTATCCCATCCGCGAGGAGTTCGCGGCCTTTGCCGAGCGCGCCCGTTCCGGTGGCTACTCCACCGAGGAACTCGTGAGCCGCGGCGAGTACTTTACCGCCCGTCTGATGGCCGAGTACCTGGGCCTGCCGTTCCTGGATGCCGCGACGGTCGTGGCGTTCCATCATGACGGTACGCTCAGCATGAACCGCACCGCCGAGCTGGTGCAGGAGTACGGCCAGCAGGGCGGCTTTGTTATGCCCGGTTTCTACGGCGCGACGCGTGAGGGGCAGATCAAGCTGCTCGACCGTGGCGGCGGCGATATTTCCGGCTCGATTCTGGCCAAGTGCCTTGGTGCCGACCTGTACGAGAACTGGACCGACGTTTCGGGCTTCTATTCTGCCGATCCGCGTATTGTTCCCGAGGCTCAGCCCATTGCGCGCGTTACCTACGAGGAGCTGCGCGAGCTTTCGTACATGGGTGCAAGCGTCCTGCACGAGGAGGCCGTGTTCCCCGTGCGCGAGGCAGGCATTCCGCTGGTCATCAAGAACACCAATGCGCCGCAGGACCCCGGCACCATCATTAGCGAGACGGCTGACGAGGGTGAGGCGGAGCCTATCATTACCGGCGTGACCGGCAAGCGCGGCTTTGTCGCCATCAACGTTGCCCGCGACCGCACCAAGCCCCGTGTCGGCTTTATGCGCCGTGCACTTTCGGTGTTCGAACGCTATGACGTTTCCGTCGAGCATATGCCCACCGGCGTCGACCGCTTTGGCGCCGTGGTGCAGGAGCGGGATGTGCACGATTCGCTGTACTCACTCGTGGGTGACATCCAGCAGGAGGTCGAGCCGCTCGAGATCGAGGTTGTCGAGGGCTTGGCGCTCATCGCGACCGTCGGTCGTAACCTGCGCGGCCGCGCAGGTATCTCGGGCCACCTGTTTGGCATGCTCGGCCAGGCCGGCGTGAGCGTGCGCATGATTTCGCAGAGCTGTGACGAGATCAACATCATTATCGGTGTCGAGGAGAAGGACTTCGACCTGGCGATTCGGACCATTTACCGCGCCTTCTCCGACGAGAACGGCATTGTGAAGGTCTCCGACCTGGAGGCTCCCGTGCCGGTCGATCCCGCCCCGGCCGCGCTCCACAAGTAGCTGCTATCCCAGTAGATTTTTGGGACTTGCCTCAAAAACTACGGCGGGGCGTTTCGTTTCGGTTTCGTTTCGACGGGGCGGGTTTTGTATCCGCCCCGTTCTTGTATACACTGGCAACAATAATCGGCCTGCTCGGCGTGCGGGCAAAAGCCACAACCTTTAAAGGGGGAAGCATGAAACAGTACACGGTTGCTATTTTGGGCGCGACGGGAGCCGTGGGCACCCAGATGCTCGAGTGCCTCAACGAGCAGGAGTTTCCGGTCGGCAAGCTCAAGCTGCTAGCGAGCGCGCGCTCCACGGGCAAGACCGTTGAGTTCCACGGCGAGCAGATCGTGATCGAAGAGGCTTGCCCCGAGGCCTTTGAGGGCTGCGACATCGTACTCGGCGCTGCCGGTGACGATATCGCCAAGGAGCTGCTGCCCGAGGCCGTCAAGCGCGGCGCCGTCGTGGTCGACAACAGCCACGCCTTCCGCATGGATCCCGAGGTGCCGCTGGTCGTGCCCGAGATCAATGCCGACGACATCAAGTGGCATCACGGCCTTATCGCCAACCCCAACTGCGCGACCATCATCGGCCTAGTTCCTACGTGGCCGCTGCATCAGCTCGCCGGCGTGAAGCGCATGATCGTTTCGACGTACCAGGCGGCTTCGGGCGCTGGCGCTCCCGGTATGGCTGAGCTCGAGGCTCAGCTGGCCGCTCTGGGCCGCGGCGAGGAGATTCCCGAGCCGCGCGCCTTTGCCGCCCAGCTCGCGAGCAACCTGATTCCGCAGATTGGCGGTGTCAAGGAGGAGGGCTTTACCTCCGAGGAGATGAAGCTGCAAAACGAGGGCCGCAAGATCATGCATCTGCCCGAGCTGCGCGTGAACTGCACCTGCGTGCGCGTGCCCGTGCTGCGTTCGCACTCCGAGAGCATTACGCTCGAGTTTGAGCGCGACATTACGGTCGAGGAGGCCCGTGCTGCGCTGGCTGCCGCTCCGGGCGTGAAGCTGGTTGACGATATGAGCGCCGAGGATGCGCACGATCGCTTCCCCATGCCGATGGATACGTCCGACCAGGACCTGATTTGGGTCGGCCGCGTGCGTCGCGACATCTCGAACCCCGAGGCCGTGCGCGGTATCACCTTCTGGTGCTGCGGCGACCAAATCCGTAAGGGCGCGGCAACCAACGCCGTCCAGATCGCTAAGCTGCTCTGCGAGTAGCGGTTGACCTGTCCGGCGGGGGCCGGGCTTGGTTTTCAGAACGTCCTCGACCATGTGTGGCGCTCCTATTTGGCAAGGTGTTTTTTAGAATCCATTTTGCGCTCGGCCTCGAAGG
>DXMW01000021.1 GCA_019414045.1 Collinsella sp.
CGCATAAAGAAAGCCTCCCATTTCTCATGTCCAAGAAATGGGAGGCAGTTCATTGTCCGTTCTAGCGGGCTAAATCAGGCAGATCGGCTAGCGCACAGTAGTGCAGGCAAACCTTACGCAAACAGGCCGTAGATGCTGATGTTGGCCTTGGCATACAGGCCGTTAGCATACTCGGTCCACTTGGAGCTGGCGCTCGAAGCCTGCGAAGAGTACTGCTGGTAGGCGGTGTAATAGGCGGTCATGGCCTGCTTGTAGGTAGCGCTATCAGCCGTAAAGGCATCGTCAGCGAAGGCCTTAGCGTAGGTGCTATCGGCGTCCTTCCAGGTGCCCTTTTCGCTATCCCACTCGTCGCCGGCAAGTTTGATGATGTAATCGGCGTAGTCCTTGCTCGCGGTCTCCTCGTTGCCGTCAGCAGGCTCGGTCGGGGCGGTCGGCATGCTTGCGGAGCTATCGCCCACCTTCTTCTTGTAGAGCTTCTGCAGCGTCGCGGACTGACGGACGATCTGCTTGGCCTGGTCCTTGGACACGCCATACTGCGTGGCCATGGTCTTGTAGTCCGAAGTGCCGATGGAATCCTCGGCGTACTTCTTCATCTCCTTAGAAGAGACGGTGATGCCCTCGTCCTCGGCAGCGTCGAGCAGGATCTTGTTGCGCACGTAGGACAGGATGACGTCGGCAGAGGGAGCGGTGTAGTTGCCATCGCCATCCTTGACGGTGTCGAGGCTGTACTGGCTCTCAATGGCCTCGCGCGCGGTGATGTCGCTCTTCTTGCCGTTGTAGCTGTAGCTTGCCACGGTCGAATCGAGCTGGTCCTCGGTGAGGGTCGCCGAGCCGACACCCTTGCCGCCAAAACCACCATTGCCAATAAAGAAGCCAATCACGGCAGCAATCACGACTGCAACCACAAAGGCGGCAATCATCGTCTTCTTGTGCTTGGATGCGCGGTCGTCTTCGTCGGAACCCAGGATATCGTCGTCCTCGTCCTGCTCCTCGGGCATGAGGTTCTCGTCGGCGGCGTCCGCGGCGATCTTTGCCTCCAGGCGAGCGTCCTCCTCCTCGGCCGTCGTACCGGCGGCAATATGTTCGGCAGACGTACCGGCGACCAGATCGATCTTCTCCTCCTCATCACCATCGGGGCCTTCGCCGCGCTCGATGATCTGGATGCCGTCGATCTCGTCCTTCTCGTCCTTCTTTTGAATCAGACCCATATCAGTTACTCCTTGTTAGGAAACATAGTCCGCAATAGAATACGCCCGACAAAGCGCCGGGCGTATTGATTCTCAGGTTATACGCAAACACTTAAGTACTATTTAGGCGTTTGCAGTCTGCATGCCTTAGGCCAGGTGCGCGATAACGGCATCGGCAAAGGCCTGCGTGCCCACAGCGCCCTCAACGGAGCCGGTCTGGGCACGACGAACGTCGCCGGTAACCTGCTCACCCTCGTCGAGCGTGGCAGAAACGGCGGCGCGAATGCGATTGGCCGCGTCGTTCTCGCCCAGGTGATCGAGCATCATAGCCGCGGACAGAATCTCGGCCGTGGGGTTAGCGATATCCTGGCCAGCGATATCGGGCGCGGAGCCGTGCGTCGCCTCGAAGATGGCGCAGTCGGCACCGATGTTGGAACCCGGAGCCATACCCAGTCCACCTACCAGACCGGCGCACAGGTCGCTCACAATGTCACCGTACAGGTTGGGCAGCACCAGGACATCGAAGTCGTTGGGGTTCTGGACCAGGCCCATGCAGGTGGCGTCGACGATCTTGTCGTTGAACTCGATATCGGGATAGTTGGCGGCCACCTCGCGCGCAACGCGCAGGAACAGGCCATCGGTCGCCTTCATGATGTTGGCCTTATGCACGGCCGTCACCTTTTTGCGGCCGCAGCGGCGGGCGTACTCAAAGGCGTACTCCACAATGCGGCGGCTCTTGGCGATGGAGATGGGCTTGATCGAGATAGCGGAATCGGCGGCGAAGGCCTTCTGACCCGAGCGCTCGACAAGCTGCGAGAGCTCCTCGACCTCGGCAGCCCCCTCATCGAACTCGATGCCGGCATAGAGGTCCTCGGTGTTCTCGCGCACGATGACCAGGTCGACGTCGCGGAAGCGCGAGCCGTCGCCCGGCTGCGACAGGCAAGGGCGCACACAGGCGTACAGGTCAAAGTGCTTGCGCAGGGCGACGTTAACGCTGCGGAAACCCGTGCCAACCGGCGTAGTAATGGGACCCTTGATGGCAACCTTGGTCTCGGCGACCGCATCGAGCACGTGCTGGGGCAGCGGCGTGCCAAACTCGTCCATGACACCGGCACCGGCCTCCTGGACGTTCCAATTGATCTGGACACCGGCGGCCTCGACCACGCGGCGCATGGCCTGCGTAATCTCGGGACCGATACCGTCACCGGGAATCAGGACTACATCGTGCGCCATAATCTGTTACTCCTCGTCTTCGGCGTCGTCAGATTTTTTAACGCTAGCACGCTTCTTCTTTTTGGAGAGATCCAGGCCAAAACGTTTAACAAGCATTTCGCAAATCTCGCTCGAACGGGCCTTGAGATAGCTGCCTTTGCCGTTCTCGGCGTCGAACTTAAGGCGCAGCGCGAGCTTCTCGGCAACCTCGGCGTCAATCTCGCCCTGACCAAACTCGTACAGGCAACCGAGCATGTCGCGATACTCGAGATCACCGTGGTAGCACTGGATGGCCTCGTCCAGGATGGGCCAAGCCTCGCGCGAACGCTCGACACTCGTGGCGCCCCACACGCACAGCAGGCGGAAGGCGGCATAGCGCAGCGTGGAGGAAATCTCGTCGAACAGTGCGGTCTCGGCGCCCTCAAAGGCATCGCCCAGCTGCTCGGGGCAGGTGGTGGCGAGCGCCGTCAGGGCATCGAGAGCCTCCCAGCGGGTCTGCGCCTCGGGGCGGTCGAGCGCCTCGATCAGCGCGGGCACGCAGGGCACGACGCGCTGGGGATCGCGCTCGGCAAGCAGATGCAGCACGCGGGCGGCAAACTGGCGGATGCGGCGCGTGGGGCAGCCGAGCTCCTGAACCAGGCGGTCGACGGCGTTCTCGTTCTCCTCTGCCAGCTGAAGCTGTGCCAGCTCCTCGTCGGTGAGCTGTTCGTCTTTGTTTTCTGCCATAGTTACCTCTTCTTACTATTACTTAGCGTGCTTGCCAGCACCCTTGCTGTCATCGGTGACCGAGATGAGCTGTCGGTCGGCCGCGCCATTGCGACGCGCACGGCGGCGTTCCTCAGCGTCGCCCGCGTCGGCGGCGGCGCGATGAGCCTTGTTGACGTTAAAGACCTCGTCGTGTTTGCGCCACGGACCGACGGACTCGCCAAAGCTCATCTTAAGACCGGCGATAAAGCCGCCGAGCCAGCCGATCGGCGCAAACTGCACCAGCGGGAACAGTGAGAACACCCAGGTCAGCAGGACGACTGCCGCCGCGCCTGCAAAGTTGGCAATCCAGTAGTCGCGCTTGGTGATGACGCGCTTTTCGCACGCCCACTGGCCGCACAAAAAGCCAATGTAGATCGCGAAGAGAAAGAGCACCAGCGCAAGCACCACGAACGTCCAGCTCATGGGCGCTACTCCCCGTGATGGTGGCCGCAGCAGCACTCGTGGCCATCATCATGGCCGTGGCCGCCGCAGCACTCGTGGTCCTCGCCATGGTGGTGGCCGCAACCGCACTCATGGTCGTCGCCGTGCTCGCCGCAACCGCAGCCGTCCTCGTGAGCACCGTGCTCTTCGGGACGATACTGCGACCAGTCCAGACCGGCGGCGATGGCGTCGGCCTCCTCCTTATAGAGGACCGTGATGGCCTGGGTGCCCAGCTTGGCACCACCGATGGCATCGAGCATGTCGTAGAGCGTAAAGGCCACGTCGGCGCCGGGCAGCGCAAGCTCGCGATCGTCGGCATAGGCGAGCGCCAAGCGCAGGTCCTTGATGAAGTGCTCGACCATAAAGCCGGGCTTGTAGTCGCCGTCGAGCGCCTTGGTAGCCAGGCTCTCCATGGCGCCGGACTTGCCGGTACCGCCCAGGATCATCTGGCGGGTCTTCTCCAGATCAAGGCCGCTCAGCTCGGCAAATGCCATGGCGTCTGCCATGCCGACCATGCAGGCGCCCAGCGACACCTGGTTGGCGAGCTTGGCAGCCTGGCCCTTGCCGGCGCCGTCGAAGCAGCAGATGGTTGCCGCAAAGGTGGAAAGGATATCGCGGACCGGGGCAATGTCGTTCTCGGTAGCGCCCACGATAGCCGTAAGCGTGCCGGCGATAGCACCCGACTCGCCGCCGGTGACGGGGCAGTCAAACGCCATGCGGCCGGAAACCTGGGCGGCCTCGGCAATGTCGCGCGCCAGCTCGGGCGAGCTCGTGGTGAGGTCGATCAGGACCGCGCCGGGCTTAGTGCACGCGAGCAGGCCGTCGCCCGCCAGGTAGAGCTCCTCGACCTCGGAGGGATAGCCCACCATGGTAAAGACGACGTCGGCGTTCGCCGCGGCATCTGCCGGCGTATCGGCCCAGACGGCACCGCGCTCAACGAGCGCTGCAGCCTTGGACTTGGTGCGGTTGTTGACCGTGACGGGATAGCCAGCGTCCAGAATGTGGCCGGCGATGGGGGCACCCATAATTCCGGTGCCGATGAATGCGACGGAGAGCTTGTTTGCCATGAAACCTTTCCTTTTGGGTTGGGTGTTGTTACCAGGTTGAATACTCGGTGCCAGCGTTTGGGCTGTGAGTCGAGGGCGATTACGGACGCAGCGCTTGCCTACTGACCGCGCACGCGGCGGGCGATACGGTCGGAAAGCGACGCCTTGTCGGCGCGGTTCTTACCCCAAAACGCGCAGCCCACCATGCCGGGGCCCACGTGCGAGCCGAT
This sequence comes from Collinsella sp., assembly GCA_019414045.1. Lineage (GTDB taxonomy): Bacteria > Actinomycetota > Coriobacteriia > Coriobacteriales > Coriobacteriaceae > Collinsella. Next base: position 4,864 of record DXMW01000021.1, read on the forward strand.
GGTGGGACCCACGGAGCCGCGAATGATCGTGACGTCGGCGCAACCCTCCTCCTTGCGGATGGCGGCTTCGAGCCAGTCACCATCCTTTTCGGCATCGGCCGTCATGATGGCGATGGGCATGGTGCGATCGGGCACGTAGTTCTCGCGGAACGACTTGAGGATGGACTTGAGCGCCTTCTTGCGGCCGCGGTTGACGCCGATCAGCGACAGCGAGCCGGCCAGGTCGTAGGAGAGCTCGGGCTTGACGTCGAGCTTTGCCGTGAGCTGCGCCGCCGCGGGAGGAATGCGGCCGCCGGCAGCCAGTGCGTCGAAGCTCTCGAGCGTAAAGTAGCCGTGCACGTAGGTCTTTGCCTCGTTTGCCCAATCGACCAGCTGCTTGGCGGTCAGTCCCGCCGAACGCTGGCGCACGGCCTCGAGCGCCAAGAGCGCACCGGTCGCGCAGGGCAGAGCGTTGTCGACCACGTAGAGCTCAAAGTTGGGATACTCGGCGCGCACGACATCTGCCGCCTGGCACGCGGAGTTGTAGCTCGACGACAGCGCCGAGGTAAAGCACAGGTAGACCGTGGGCGTGCCCTCTTTGGCGCACTCGGTAAAAAACTCGATATAGCGACCGAGCGACACAGCCGAGGTGGACACGCGGGCACCGGCGCGCATGCGGTCGTAGAACTCCTTAGGGCTCATGCTCGACCAGATGTCGTCTGTGCGCTCCTCGCCATCGATAATGAAAGGGAAACCCAGGATATCGACATCGAGGTTCGCGGCGACCTCGGGGCTAAAGTCGCAGCAGGTATCGACGACGATGCGGCAACGGTTCGAATGACCGGCGGATGCGGCCTTGTCCATCAAAGCGACTCCTTACGTAAAAAGGCGGCCACCCGCATGGGATGGCCGCCAACCGTTAACTCATGCAAGTTAACGTATTTTACTCGTCAAGTGTTTCGATGCGGGGCTTGATGATGCCATATCCACCATTCTTACGGTGATACACCACATTGATGAGACCGGTCGTCGCGTTCTCGAACACGTAGAAGTCGTGGCCCAGCAAATCGGTCTGCACCAGCGCCTGCTCCTCGGTCATCGGGGTGACATCGATGACCTTCTCGCGGACGAGCAGGTCGTCGTCCTCCTCGGGCAGCAGCAGGTCGGCCAGATCCTCGACGCGCTCGACCGGCGCGACATCCGCGGCACTGGCACCACCCTGGCGGTTGTCCACGACCTTGGTCTTGAACTTGCGCAGCTGGCGGGTGACCTTATCGGCGGAGAGATCGATGGCGGCATACATATCTGCGCCGTGCTCGGCAACGCGAATCACAGAACCGCGGACACGAACCGTGACCTCGACGATTGCCGGGTTGGGGTTCGAGGGGTTCTTCTCATAACGAAGCACGACGTCGACTGTCATGGGCTCGATGTCGAAAACCTTGAGCGCCTCGCCGATTTTCTCATCCACATGCGCACGCAGAGCATCGGTTACCGTCGTCTTGCGTCCAGAAACCTTGATATCCATACGTGGCTCCAATCTGCCTCGGGGACTTACCGTACTGGCTATGTACCCATTGCCGTGCATTTAATCACGCGAATTCCCAAAGACCCGAATAACGACTGCTTGATACCGCATACCGAAGTCTCGCACTTTTCCGTGGCAAAGTGCGCTATAGGAAGGCGTCGACGGAGTTAATTTTTCTCCTGGAAATTAGCTTTGACCTGCTAGTTTTACCAAAATAGAAAAGCCGGGCTCCCTTATTGGGGAGACCCGGCCATGCGTGTTGAAACCGTGAAGAAGCGCCTTGTTCAGCGTGTGGCAGGCGCCACCCCTACCAATAACTAGCTATTGAGCTTGTTGATGTCATCGTCGGTGATAGCGCCCTCTTGGCTGGACGATTTGCTCTCAGAGGACAAGTCATCGCTGCTGGAATCGGAGGATTCATCGCCGGAGGACATGGTCTCACTGGACTCAGAGTCGCCCGACTGCACGTTAACGCCCGAAACCGTCTTAGTGGTGAGGTCGTAGGGCATCGTGCCATACCAGACAGAGTGGACCGCCTCGAGCGTGCCGTCGGCCGTAATACCGTCGAGGGCATCGCTCACGGCACGGCACAGCTCGTCGTTGGCAGCAAGGCCCGCAACGCCGAGCGTCGAGGGCGTCTCGAGAGCGCCAACGTAGGAGATCTGGCTCATCAGACGTGCAAGGTAACCGCCGGCAGTGGAATCGCAGATCACATAGTCGACCTCGCCGGACTCGAGCGCTTCAAAGCGCTCATTAATGTTGGAGAAGGTCTTTTGGTTGGCCGTGACGCTCTGTTTGGCGAGTGCTTCCTGCGATGCCGAGGAAGCCTGAACGCCCAGGGTGGCGGTGTTAAGCGTTTCGGTAGAGACGTTCAACGACTTACCGTCACTGGTCTTTCCAAACACGGCGGCAGCATCATAGAGGCAGGTGCCAAGCGTGCTGACGTCGCCATTCGTGGAATTGATGTCGCCAATGAAGATGTCGGCCTTTTTATCGCCAAGCGCGGAATCGGCCGAGGACGCATCGACAAAAGCGACCTTGAGGCCCATGCGGCTTGCAAGAGCGCGAGCGGCGTCAACTGCGTAGCCCGTGAGGTTGCCATCGGCGCCCTGCATGGCCTGCGGGGCATCGGAAGTGTCGAGGGCGACCGTAAGGGTACCGGGAGTGACCAGGGCATCGTCCGACACCGTAGGGGTGACGGTCTCGCGCTCGATCTGGTCGATCGTAGGCGTCGTGAACGTGGACAGCGGGTTGAATGCGCATCCGCTCAGACCCAATACGGCGATGACCGCCGCGGTCCCAGCGCCCAACCGAGCCGCGTGCATCAAGCTGCCCCTCACCATGTCCACTACCCTGCCTTCTGTGTCGTATACAATCCGTGCATTGCGCGGAATATCGGGTTGTTCCCACCAGCTGACCTGGTATTTGACCCCACACTTGCGCACCGGGGTGTTTGCTCGGGAGGCCGTAGCCACCTTCACGACTGGCCCGCTCGCCCGCGAGGCGGTATTGCCCCAAAGAAAGTAGAACGGACGGTGCGGCTTACATCTAGGACGCGCCATGATCGCGCCGCGCGCACGCGGACGCTTACGTGGATCCCTTTGACCGCGTCTGTCTTGGACTAGGGTGGGCATTTCACCCATCCGCAACCACAGCCTGGCAGGAACGTAGCGCATTATAGCTAAGTTCAAGCTAAAGTTTAAGGTTAGGGACGTTATTCGCATCGCGAGTACAGATTTCGCAGGTCGGAGTGGGGCTATTCGTGCCCCTATGAAGCCCGGAGCTCCCCTACGGGGAGCTCCGGGCGCCCTTCTTGGGGTGCCGTGGCCAAAAAATGGCAAATATGAGTACTGTCACCAATTTAGTAACAGGCAATTTTGGCCTCTCGGACAGATTTTGCGCTCAGTGTCGCCAACCTGATGCTTATTTATTCTACATTTGTTTATTATCTTCTTACTTTATGCCGCCTCCGAGTCCTAAATTCCTTGATTTTGCTGTTACTAATTTAGTGGCAGTACTCATATTTGCCATATTTTGGCCAGGGCATATGATTAACCCCCTAATTTCGACGTGAATTAGACCGGCTTAAGCCCAAAACACGCCCGCAGCGTGTTAAGCAACGCCTCTTGCTTCTTCCTGCGGGCATCGACACGATTCCGATACCGCTTTCGCATGCGCTGGTGGATGCGCCATGCGAGGGCTTCCATCGCTTCCATGTCGCAGAGCATCTCGTTGTTGACTGTCGCGACCTCGATTCCCATGGCAATAAAGCCTGTATTGCGCTTTTCGTCGTGGATACGCCCGCCCCGGGAGGAATGGCCCAGCTCGCCGTTGTATTCAAGGTCAAACCGGGCTGCCTCCTGATATGCATCGCAAACTGCATGCGGCATCCCCGAGATTGCCTGCGCGCGGTCATCGAACTCGATCTTGTAGTCGGTCTTAAAAGGACCGCAGGCAAATCCGCCATAGGAATACGGAAGCGAAAACAGAGCGAGCATGATGCACTCCATGGGCGAGCGCAGGTTCTCTGACAGGTAGGGGCACAGGCGCAGCAGCTGTTTAGCGGCACTCCCCTTGCATCCGGAAAGGTATTTTTCCAGTCGATCAGGCGTCAGCACCGGCTCGACTTCAAAGTAGCCCACGTCTGCTGGCTGGTCCTTGTCCTTTGCAAGTTTATTCGCAACAGGCGAGGTGTAGGGAGGCAGATACTTCCCGCGGTCGCTCAGTGAAATCTTAGAGCACAGCTCCTGGGCCAGGGCAAACGCCTGGATGCAGCCGACCTCGCGCGCAACGGCAACACAAAGAGCCTCGGAAGATAGGCTGTACACCCCCGGTTCCACCTCTAGAATCGAGCCGGCGGGCAACTCGGAACACACGGACCAGTCTACGCCAGGCATGCGGCGGCGCTGCGCCGCAGATCCCACCAGCAAGCACAGATCTTCTTGCACCTCGCCACTTTTGGCTCCAATTCGCACCAAGTCAGGAAGATAGATATCCTCGGTCGAGGGCGACGACGTGCGCAGCACACGGCGCTCTTCATCGGGATTAAGGTCCTTCCAGCTGATATAGCCCATCTGCCGGCGCTCGGCGCGCATCATGCGCAGCGCCGAGGCGCCTGTTAGGATTACGGAAGCCGCTAGCTGTTCGCCTGTCGGCTCGTTGCGCCGCTCAATCTTCACTGCCACAAAACCACCCCTACCAAACACGTGCGATAGCAAGGCCATCGACTGCCGCAGCGCCGGCACGCTTGAGCTCCGCCGAAGCCGTGGCCATCGTCGCGCCCGTGGTGATAACGTCATCGATAAGCAGTAAGCGGCGGCCGTGCACGTCCTCAACCGTCTCGTACATGCCTTGGGCACGCTCGCGACGCTCCTCACGACCGAGTTCGCGCTGGTCGCCATGCCCGTACTTGACGAGGGCATCGAGCAGGGGAACACCCGACAGCTCGCAAAATGGGCGCGCAATGGCCTCCATATGATCAAAGCCACGCCGCCGAAACGCTGCCGCCGTCGCAGGCACAAACACCACCGCATCCGCACCGGACAGCACACCTCCTAAGCGTTCGGGCGCTACGACCTGGGCATGCAGGGCGGTGTCGTAGAGCAGCTCCGCCAGATACGGAGCCAGGCGTCGCTCGCCCGCGTCCTTGTACGCTTTAATGATGCGCGGCAGCGGATGCGCATAGACGGAGCACGCCAGGCAGCGGTCGAGCGTCTCCGCCATTGCCGAGGACGTGCCCTCGACCGAACACTCAGTGCACAGCAAATCCCCAAACGGGGCGCCGCATCGGGTACAGCTATGACGTGGGTCGATGAGCGTGAGCGCGGCCAGGCAGTCTTGGCAAATAAGCGCACCGGCGCGCTCGCAGCCGGCACATCGTGTTGGCGACAATGCCTCGAGTGCCTCGCGTGCCGCCCGCTCGGCAAACGGCAGCAATTCGTCCGCAAACGGTAGGGCGCCGGCACCCTGCAGACGGCTCAATTTGTTCAGATGGCTCTTCAAGACACAACCCTCCCTACGTTCGGTCGCAGGGAGGGTTGTTGATTCAGCGCTATGATACCCCGATGCCCTCGGGGCAAGGCGGGCTAAATCCGCTCGCGGGCGTTATTCGCCGGCGGGCGGTTGTGGTGCGGACGAAGACGGGGTCGAGCCCTCGCCACCATCCTGGCGCGGCTTGCGGGAACGGCGACGACGACGGCGCTTTTGACCCTGGTCGGCCGAGCCCTCGCCACCACGATCTTCGCGCGGCTCGCACTCGTCGCGAGCGGCACCACGCGAAGCCTTGGCAGCCGCTCCCCCGCCATCTCCGGGACGACGGCGCGTGACCTTGACCTCGCCATCCGAGACCTGATCGGCCACGGAGGGCACTGAGGGCTTCTGTTGCGCGCCCGAGGAATGGCGACGGCGCGGACGCGGCGCGCGCTCCTCCTCGCCACGTGACTTGCCGCCCTTGTCGGCAGGCGTATCGGAGGCCGAGGGGCCCTTGGAAGCGGCACCAGCCTCGCGAGCAGCTGCGGCGCGGAAGGCGTCCTCGCGCTCCTCGCTCGACAGATGACGGCGGCGACGACGCGTGGGGTTCATGCCACCGCCGCGATTCTGCTGCTGGGGCTGCTGAACCTCGCGCTCGCGAGAGGCGTTCTTGCCCGCGGCTGCAGCCTCGGTAGAATCGCCCGAGCCCGCGCGCTTGCGACGACGACGGCCACCGGCGGCCTCCTCGGCCTCGGGTGCCTCGGCCTTGCCGCGGCCCTTTCCACGGCCACGGCCCTCGACCTGGCTCTGAGCAGCGCGGGTATCGGAATCGGCATCGCGACGACGGCGCTTGGGCATCGACGTGCCGGCAAGACGGTCGGCGCTCGACAGACCATCGCCCACGTCGACGCCGTTCTCGCGATCGAGCTCCATGAGCGCCAGGCGCATCTCGGGCGACTCGATGCGCTCGAGCACGTCGCGCGTCACGCAGTCGGGGCGGCAGTTGCAGCCCTGCTCGGCGGCCTTCTTTTTGCAGCCCTCCGAGCACGTCATATCGGCCAGGTTGACCTTAAAGACTTTGCCGTTCTCCAGGCGCAGCACCAGCTGCTCACGCGGCGTGTCATATTCCTGAATACGCGCCTTGCCAAGCGGCGTATCGATGAGCGTCTTCTTTTTGGGCGCACGGCTCTTAAAGTCCTTGTACGCCTCGAACTCATAGCGCAAGCAGCACATCAGGCGGCCGCACACGCCGCTGATTTTGGACGAGTTGAGCGGCAGGTCCTGCTCTTTTGCCATGCGGATCGAGACGGGCTCAAACTGTCCGCCAAAGCGCGTGCAGCAGAGCTCCTGTCCGCATTGGGCGTAGCCGCCCACCAGGCGGGTCTCGTCGCGCACGCCGATCTGGCGCATGTCGACGCGAATGTGCAGCGTCGAGGACAGGTCCTTGACGAGCTGACGAAAATCGACGCGCTCCTCGGCGGCAAAGTAGAACACGGCCTTCTCGCCGCCAAACAGGTACTCGACGCCGACCGGCTTCATCTCGAGGTCGAGCTCCTTGACCAGGCGGCGGAAGTCGACCATGGCCTCGTCGCCTTGGATGGCCAGGTCGTCGGCAAGCTGCAGGTCGATGTCGCTCGCCACGCGCAGCACGGGCTTGAGCGGCTGACCGATCTCGTCTTGCGGCACCTCGAAGGGATCGGCCGTGACCAGGCCGATCTCGGTTCCGCGCTCGGTGGAGCAAATGGCATAATCGGCCTCGAGGATATCCAAATCCTGCGGATCGAACCACAGGTCGCGCGAGGCGTAGGTAAACTTAACGGGTACGACTAACGGCATTTCAGTGCCTTCCTGATATCGAACAGCATGACCTCGATGGCCAGCTGGGGAGTAACGTTTCTGGCAATGTTGCGCTCGGCGGTCGCGACTGCCTCGAGCGCCCGCGTGGCACCCGCAACATTGGTCGCGGCGGCAAGCCGCCCGATCGTGTCGCGCACGTCCTCGTTCACTACGTCGGCTGCCTCGTCCTGAAGCGTCAGCAGCACGTCGCGCATAAGCGTCCGCGCGCTCGCCAGCGCTTCCATGATACCCGAACGCTCGCGCGCGTTGAGTTCGCGCTTGTTGCGGTCCTCAAGCTGCTTCAATGCTCCACGCGACAGGTAATCGGCGTTTTGCTCGAGCACCTTTTCCTGCGTGGACTTGACCTCGGCGAGCGGCGCCTTAACGGCGACGATGAGCGACTTGGCGCGGCTGAGCACATCGGCCTCGTCGGCGGCGATGAGCGAATCGATGGCACGGACCATCTGGCGGCGAGCATCCTGGCGCTCGGCGCTCTTGAGGAACTCGATGCCACGCGTGGGGCTTCCCGCTACGGCGACGGCTATGCGGCAACGCGCAGGGTCCTGACCGGTGGCGCGACTCACGGCACGCGCGGCCACGGCGGGCGACACCAGCCGAAACGGCACGCACTGGCAGCGGCTCACGATGGTGGGCAACATCACGTCTGCCGAGGTGCCCAGCAAGATGAACATGACGCCCTCGGGCGGCTCCTCGAGTGTTTTGAGCAGCGCGTTAGCGGTGTTGGCGCGCAGCTGCTCGGCACGGTCGATGATGTAGACCTTGGCCTTGGCACGGATGGGCGCCAGGGGCACGTCGTCGAGTAGTTCGCGGGTCTGGGCGATGAGGTAGCCCGTGGCGCTCTCGGGCGTGTAATAGTGCACGTCGGGATGCGTATGGCGCGCGACGCGCACGCAGCTGTCGCATGCGCCGCAGCCATCCTGCTCGCACAGGAAGGCTTGGGCGAGCGCCCACGCGGCGTCGAGCTTGCCCGCGCCGGGCGCGCCCAAAAACAGGTAGGCGTGCGATGCGCGACCGCTGGCGACGGCGTTGGTCAAAAAGTCGCGCACGCGCTCTTGGGTATCGAGCTTGGCGAGCAAGCTTGTCTGCACGGGGGCCATGCTACTCGGCCTCCTGGGCAAGCGCGGCGGCGACGGCGTCCTGGGAAATATCGAGGCCGTAGGCGCGAACCTGCTCGACCGTCTTCTCGAAGACTTCCTCGACGGTCGTAGTGGCGTCGATGAGCTTTACGCGGTTTGGCTCCTCGGCGGCAATGGCGCAAAACCCCTCGTAGACACGCTCCTGGAATGCCATGCCCTTAGCCTCCATGCGATCTGCCGCGCCACGGGCTGCCATGCGTAGCGCCGACTGCTCGGGCGTGATGTGGTAGACGAGTGTGAGCGCCGGGTGCGTTCCCGCGACGGCCAGGTTGTTGGCGTCGCGCACCATCTGGCGGTCGAGGCCATCGGCAAATGCCTGGTAGCAGGTCGTGGAATCGTAGAAGCGGTCACACAGGACCACCTTGCCGGCCGCAAGGGCGGGGGTTATGACCTCGTGCACCAGCTGGGCACGCGCAGCCTCGTAGAGCAGCAGCTCGCAGGTGTCGCCCATCGCCATATTGGCGGGGTCGAGCAGCAGGGCGCGGATCTTTTCGCTGATGGCGGTGCCGCCCGGTTCGCGCAGGCTCACAACCTGGTGGCCAGCGAGCTCGAGCGCGCGGGCAAGCAGGCGCGCCTGCGTGGACTTGCCGGCACCGTCGACGCCCTCGAGCGTGATAAAGCTATGTTGAGCAGGCTCAAAAGCCATGGGCGCAGCCCCTTCCTACAAGGCGCGTAAATGCGAGTTACAGCAACCAAGCCATGATACCCCAGTGCTCGGCGCGTCCCCAATGGCTAAAGGTGCCTTTCCAAAGTTGCGGTGAAATAGGGACTGATTGAAGCTCTGAGACCGCCAAACAGTCCCTATTTCACCGCAACTTATGATGGGGAATTTTGGATGCTGGGTATAATCGTCGTATTGCATTGAAATGTGGCGAAAGGAGTGGCAATGTCTCGGTATTGCGCCTCGTGCGGCAAGCTTCTTGCAGATGATGCCAAGTTCTGTACCTCGTGCGGTGCACCCGTTGAGCAAACAGCCGCGAGCGATAGCCAGCCCGCTTTTGAGCAGACCGGCTCCCTTGATACGCCGCAAGCCAAGGCGGACGACCCCCTCGCCTATAGCCCCGACCCCGCCGCAGGGACCGAGGCCGTCAAGACCACGCAGCGCATACCCGTCGCGAGCGGCTCGCCCCAACAGCAGCCGGCTCCCGCATACGCGCCCGCTTCGCCACAGACCCCCGCTCCCAAAAAGAGCGGCACCGGGCCGCTTATCGCCGTTATTGTTGTGCTGGTGGCGATCATCATCGCCCTGGTCGTTTTCTTTGTGATCAAGCCTTTCGACAACGCCGCCACGCAGACGACTGCCGCGGTAGCTAAGCTGCACCATGACGTCGACGACGATGACCTAAAGCCTCTCGGCGATCCCAACAGCCTGTACGACGATGATGACGATGACGACGAGGATGGTGGCGAAGCAACGCTCTCCGAGCAGAACCTCTACCGTCGCCTGAGCGAATACTACGACCTGCTCGAAGATCTCGACAGCCAGGTCCGTGGCTGCGCGCAGAACTTCAACGGCAACTATCTGGAAGAGGATCGAACCACCCGTCAAAATCTCGCCGACGTCGCCGAGCGCACGGAGGACACCATCGAGCAGTATTACGACATCGTCGAGGACCTGGACGTCCCGACGAGCTCCAAAAACTACAGCTCCTGGAAGGATATCATCGCCCTGTACGACGACCTGGATCACCGCATTGACGCAATCTGTGATGCCTGGGAGATCAGCCTGAAATACGCCAAGCCTGCGGACCACAAGAATGAGATCGTGGCGCCGCTGTCGCGCGACAACGTGGCGGGCACCAATGACAATAAGTACCGCCTAGACTTTGAGGAGCGCTATCCCGGCGCTAAGCCTGTCGAGGTGAACTAGCGCTTTGTCGTTCCCGAGCCGGCAGTTAGGGACGTTCCTAAACTGCCGGCAGAAAAGGAACGTCCCTAACTGCCGGTCAAAAAAACGAGCGAGGATCGCGGGGTCCTCGCTCGTTTTTTTGGGCAATGTTTCGACTGCGCCGTTACTTGTCGGCGGCTGCTTTCTTGGCAGTCGACTTCTTCGCGGTCGTCTTCTTGGCGGCAGTGGCTTTCTTAGCCGTCGTCTTTTTGGCCGCCGTTGTCTTCTTCGCCGTGCTCGCCTTGGTTGTGGTCTTGCGGCCGCGGGCGGGCTTCTTCTCCTTGGTCGGGCAGTCCATGTTCACGCAGATGCGCCACGGACCGCGCGCCGTGTTGACCACCACGATGGGGGCGCCGCACTCGGGGCAGGTCTCGCCCGTCGCCTCGAGCTTACCGCGCGCCGGCAGAGGATAGCTCACGCCGCAGTCATCGTAGTTGGTGCAGCGGATAAAGCGCTTGCCGCTCTTCTCGCTCTTGTGCGCGATCAGGTCGCCATGGCGTCCGGCCTCGGCGCACACCTTGCACTCGCCCACCTTAAGGTCAGGCTCGTAGTTGGTGGGGCACGTGGGGTTCACGCAAATCTCGAAGGCCTTCTGGCGGAACGGCTGGCACTTAATGCGCGGCGCGCCGCACTCGGGGCACACGGCCGCCTCGCCCTCGAGCGGGCTCACCTTGACGCCGCTCGGCACCGGATAGGTCACATCGCAGTCGGGCCAGCCCATGCAGCCGATAAAGCTGCCGCGGGTCTTGGCGCTCGTCTTCATAACCAGGTCCTTACCGCACTTGGGGCAAGCGCCCACGCGCGCATCGGCCGTGACGGCGTCGCTGATGGCGTCGCCCAGTTCCTGCGTATGTTTGAGCAGCTCGTCGAGCACGCCGGCCAGCAGCGCGCGCGAGTGCGTCACGACATGTTCTTCGGTGTCCTCGCCGCGCTCCACGCGGGTCATGTCGCCGTCGAGCTCGCTGGTCATATCGGGGCTCGTGATGCGCGGGGCAAACTGCGACAGTGCATCGATAATGGCGATGCCCAGCTGGCTCGGCTCCACGGGATCATTTTTGAGATAGCGCACGGCATACAGGCGCTCGATGATGCTCGCGCGCGTGGACTTGGTGCCCAGGCCGCGCTTTTCCATCTCCTGCACGAGCTTGCCCTGGCTGTAGCGCGCGGGCGGCTCGGTCTGCTTGGCCTCGAGTTTAATGTCGAAAACGTCGACCGTATCGCCCTGCTCCAGCGGCGGCATCTGCTCGTCGCGCTTAAGTCCATACGGATACGCCTCGCGGAAGCCCGGGGTCACGAGCACGTCGCCCGAAGCCACGAACGGCTCGCCGTTGACGTCGAGCTCGAGCTTGGTGTTCTCGATGGTCGCGGGCCCCATGAGCGTTGCCAGGAAGCGGCGGGCAATGAGGTCGTAGAGCTTGCGCTGGCCGCCGTCGAGCGTGGACGGATCGCCCTCGCCCGTGGGATAGATCGGCGGATGGTCGGTAGTCTCGACCTTGCCGCGCGTGGGCTTCATGGGACCGGCGAGCACCTTTTTGCACACGGGCGCCAGCGCCGGGTTGATCTTTGCCAGGTCGCTCACCACGGCGCCCAGATCGAGCGTCGCAGGGTACACGGTATTGTCGACACGCGGGTAGCTGATGAGACCGGCCATGTAGAGGGACTCGGCGATTCGCATCGTACGCGCAGGCGAGATGCCCTCGGCCGCAGCGGCAGCCTGCAGCGAGGTCGTCGCAAACGGCGTGGGAGGCTGCTGCTTACGCGAGCGCTTGGTCACCGCGGCAACGGTCGCCGTCTTGGCACCGTCGACGTGACCATACGCCGTCTCGGCAGCATCCTTGTCGGTAAAGCGCGCTGTCTTGTGCGCGATCTTAAAGCGGTCGTCCTCGGCGGCACCCTGCGCGGCACCCATACCGCGAATCTGCCAATAGTCCTCGGGCACAAACGCCATACGCTCGCGCTCGCGCTCGACCACCAGGGCAAGCGTCGGCGTCTGCACACGACCGGCGGAACGCACGTTGCCAAAGCCGCCAAACTTGGCGAGCGTCAGATAGCGCGTGAGCACCGCGCCCCAGATAAGGTCGATGTGCTGACGGCTCTCGCCGGCGTCGGCCAGGTTCTGGTCGAGCGAGACGAGATTATCGAAGGCGTGCGTGATCTCGGCCTTGGTAAACGAAGAATACTGGGCACGGGCGACCGGCAAGTCCGGCGCAACCTCGCGCACTTTGTTGAGGGCGTCCGAGCCAATCAGCTCGCCCTCGCGATCGAAGTCCGTGGCGATGATGACGCTGTCGGACTTTTTGGCGAGGTTCTTAAGCGAGCGGATGAGCTCTTTCTCGGCCGGAAGCTTAATGACGGGCGCCCAGGTGAGATAGGGCAGGCTCTCGAGCTTCCAGCCCTTGATGGAAATGCCATCGGCAAGGAACGGCTTGCGCTTGGTGTCGTACGGCGGGCGGGCCAGGCCATCGGGCATATCGGCCGGCAGCATTTCGCCGTCCTCCGTGACCGAATACCAGCCCAACTTTTTATCGAACAGCACACTGTCGCAAAAATCGGGTGCCAGGATGTGACCGGCAAGGCCGATCGTCACGCACTCCTCGCCCTTCCACTCAAAACGGTAGATAGCGGTGTTGTACACCTTGTCCTTTTTGGGCTTGCCCGTGGACAGACGCTCGGCGATCTGACGCGCGGCGTCGTTTTTCTCAGCGATGATGAGCTTCAAAAGAGGCTCCTATCTCGTGTGTCTGCGGCTGCGCCCGCCCTCTTGGCGGCCGACTTACGCCCTTGCTTGCTCAATCTGCCCGATGAGCCAATCGCACCAGGCATCCATGCCCTCGCCCTTGCGCGCGCTCACGGCAAACCGCGGCGCTTGCGGATTGAGGTCATCGAGGGTCTTAGTATACCTATCCATGTCAAAATCGAAAGCCGGGGCCACGTCGACCTTGTTGAGCAGCTGCGCGCCGGCGTGTTGGAAGATGCCCGGGTACTTGATGGGCTTGTCGTCGCCCTCGGGCACCGAGAGGATCATGATGGACAGGTTCTCGCCCAGGTCAAAGTCGACTGGGCAGACCAGGTTACCCACGTTTTCGATAAAGATGACGTCGATGTTTTCCAGACCCACAGCTTGGTCGAACGCGTCAACGGCCTCCATGATCATGTTGCCCTCGAGGTGGCACAGGCCGCCCGTGTTGATCTGGATGGCGGGCATGCCGGCTTCCTTCATGGTGATGGCGTCGACGTCCGAGGCGATATCGCCCTCGATAACGGCACAGCGCAGGCTGGCTTTGTCACGCAGGCGCTCGTTGGTGCCCAGAATCGTGGTGGTCTTACCCGAGCCAGGGCTCGACAGCACATTGATCACGTAGGTGTCCGTCTGCTCAAACCGCTTACGCAGCTGATCTGCCAGGCGCTCGTTGCGCGACAGAATCGGCGACGCGATATCAATCGTTTTCTCGGCCATACTTAGCGCTCCTTACTTTGGCCCTTTTATACCCCATCGCTAGATGGCGAGCGTGCTAATCGTCGGGGGTCTCGATCTCGATACTTGCGATGTCGAGTTCGCGGCCGTGCAGCAGACGCACGTTGGCACCGCCACATTGGGGACAACGGCAATGGAAACGGTCGTGCTCAAAGACCTCACCGCAGTCCAGACACTCGCTTTGTGGATGGACTTCCTCCACGGCAAGCTCGCAGCCGCGCGTGAGCGGGTCCTCGTCGCGAAACGTCTCCCACGCAAAGTCAAGCGCCTCGCGCACGACCTCGGTCATATCCCCGATACGCAGCGTTACCAAAACGGCGCGCGAGGCCCCCGCCCCACGCGCCGCGCGAATCACTGTATCGAGTATGCCGTTGACAATGCCAACCTCGTGCATACCGATTTACTCCTCGTCGTCCTCGTCGTCCGAGAACAGGTCCAGACGGCTCACGAACAGGCCCTCCTTGCCCTCGCGCGCGGTAATGACCACGCGAGCGATGGCGAGCGAAATCTCGTAGAGCGAGAGCAGGGCGCCATACATGAGACCCAGCGTAACGGGCGAGCCGTCGGGCGTAATCACAGCCGAGCCCACAAGCAGGCCTACGTACACGTAGCGCCAGGCGCTGCGGAAGGCCGCATAGGACACGATGTGAAAGACGGACAGATAGAAGATGATGAGCGGCAGCTCAAACGCCACACCAAAGCCGATCATAAAGAGCAGCTCCATGTTGACGTAGTTCTCCAGGTCGGGCAGCGCCGTAGCGACGGCCGAGGTCTCGCCGATGAGCCACTCAAAGCCCGCCGGGATGATGATGAAATAGCAGAAGATGGCACCCAGGAAGAACAGCACCGTCGAGGCGAGCACCGTGGGCACGACCCACTTGCGCTCGTTGGGGCGCAGCGCCGGCAGGAAAAATGCCAGGATCTGCCAGATGATCATGGGCGTGCACATGACCACGGCCATCTTGATGGCCAGCGAGAAGCGCAGGCCAAAGCCGCCGAGTGTGGTGGTAATGTAGAACTTACCGTCCGGCACAAACGAGCGGATGGGATCTTCCAGGATATCGAGCACCACGGGCGTGGCAAAGTACAGCACGATGGCGGCGGCAAACACCGACACGACCACGATGGTCAGGCGGCGACGGAGCTCTCCCAAGTGATCGAAGAGCGGCATACGAGCAGGTCCGATAGGCATTACTCATCGCCTCCCTTCGGGGCGTCGGCGGCAGCAGTCTCGGCAGCGTCCTCGGCCTCGAGCTCGCGAGCGAGCTGGTCGACGACGGCCTTGCGCTTGCGGGGACGACGGGCGTAGAGGTCAGCCGTCGTGGGCTCTGCCGGCTCGGGCTCGGGCTCTGCAGCAGGCTCGGGCTCGACGGCAGCAGCAGGCTCTGTACCCTCGGCCTCATCAACAGCGCCTTCGCCCTCAGCAGCACCCTCGCTTGCGGCCTTCTCGGCAGCAAGACGGGCGCGACGCTCGGCAAAGGTCTCCTTCTTGGCGGGCGCTGCCGTCTCGGCGGCATCCTCGTCCACATCGGAATCGTCGTCGGTCGCAGCAGTCTTCTTGGGCTTGACCGGGGCCGACGCGGCCTCGCTCACCGGATCGATAATCTCGGACTGAACAACGGCCGTCATCTTTTCCTGCGTCTCGCGGAACTGACGGATGGCACGGCCGATCGTGCGGCCCATCTGCGGGAGCTTATCCGGGCCAAACAGCAAAAAGCCGAAGACCACGATGATCGCGAGCTCACCCTCTCCAATACCAAACACACATACCTCCAAGGCTCGATGTGAGTCGAGCCCGCACCGCGCCATTCGGCCGGAACTCGTCTATTCATTCGGTCAAGTATAGCGCCCGGACGCCAAAACGTCCGAGCGCATCACAAACATATGCCAAACGGCACGCCCTTTTGGGGGCAAAGATTATGCAGCGGTGATCGAAATCTCCTGGTCGACGCCCAACAGCTGAACCACGCGCATCACCGGGGGCTGCACGTTGACGCAGCTAAAACGCTTACCATGATCAGCTGCGTGGTGTGCGGCGCCCACAAGCACGCCAATGCCCGTCGAATCGATGTAGCTCACCTGGGCAAAATCGAGCTCAACGGCCTCAGTGGGCTGCTCGAGCGCCAGGTCGATGGCATTGCGCAGGCTATCGGCGTTAGAGATATCGATCTCACCGGTCACCTTAATGGTGTAGAGCTCTGGCGTGGGGTTGGTGGAAATACCCAAATCCATGTATACGCTCCTTTACGTATCGAAAGTGCGGATAGTACTAGGCGCGGACTTGCGGGGCCCTACGCGTTAGGCGCGCTCGGCACGCGCAAGCTCGGCAGCGACGAGCTTGACAGCCAGCACCAGCACATCGAGCGCAGCCTCCAGGTCCTCGACCGTGGGATAGCTCGGCGCGATGCGGATGTTGGTGTCGCGCGGATCCTTGCCATAAGGCCAGGTGGCACCAGCCGGCGTGAGCTTGACGCCCAGGTCGGCACAAAGCGCGGCGACCTTCTGGGCCGAGCCCTCGGGGCCATCGAAACTCACAAAGTAGCCGCCATGGGGATGAGTCCAAGTGGCGCAACCCGTGTTACCCAAGCCCTCGGTGAGTTTACGCTCAACGGCCTCAAAGCGCGGGCGCAGGAACTCGGCATGCTTTTTCATGTGCTCCTTGACCGCCTCGATGGTGGGAAGGAAACGCACGTGACGCAGCTGGTTGAGCTTATCGGCGCTAATAAGACCGGCCTTCAGGCGCTTGGAGAACTCGGCGATGACCGCGGGGCTCGCACCGATAAAGCCGATGCCGGCGCCCGGGAAGGTGATCTTGGACGTCGAGGCAAAGGCCACCACGCGATCCTCGGTGCCCGCCGCGCGAGCGAGGTCAAAGATATTTGCGAGCTCGTCGGTCTCGTCGTACAGGTCGTGCACGCAGTAAGCGTTGTCCCAGAAGATGCGGAAATCGGGCGCGGCCGTGGGCATCTCGACCAAGCGGCGCACAGTGTCCTCGCTAAAGGTGATGCCCGTGGGGTTGGAATACTTGGGCACGCACCAGATACCCTTGATGGAATCGTCGGCGGCAACCAGGCGCTCGATCTCGTCCATGTCGGGGCCGTTGTCGGTCATCGCGACGGGGACGTTCTCGATGCCCAGATCGGCGGTGATGCCAAAGTGGCGATCGTAGCCGGGAACAGGGCACAGGAACTTGACCTTCTTGCCGTCGTGCGCTGCCTCGTAAGCCTCCCAAGGGTCGCTGCCGCACGAGCCGCAACGCCAGAACATACCGGCGATATCGTGCTCGATCAGCAGGCTCGATGAGCCCAGTACGAGCGTCTGCTCGGCAGGACAACCCAGGAACTCCCCCGCCAGCTTGCGTGCCGAGGGAATGCCCTCAAAGCAGCCGTAGTTGGAGCAGTCGACGTTGCCGTCATGCAGATCGGCATCGGCATTGAGGATATCGAGCATGGGTCGAGAGATGTCCACCTGGGAGGGCGACGGCTTGCCGCGGGCCATGTCGAGCGCCAGGCCCTTGGCCTTGACCTCGGCGACCTCGGCTTTGAGCGCCTCGATGGCGGCATCGAGTTCGGTGGTTTCCATCTTCTGGTAGATCGTCTGCATGGGGTGCGACCTTTCGCGAAGCGGTACGTTGCAGTTCGTCTAAGTATAGACCGCCATCGTCGCAACGTTATGAAGCCGTGATAGATTAAGTTCATCGCAATCAATTACGAATCGCCGCGCATGCCGGCGTGGGGCGCCCAAGGAGGCACTATGGAGTACGGATCGTTTCAGGCCGAGGAATTCGGCGACTTGCAGCGCCTGGTCGACGGACTGTTTTACGACCGCCACGCCATCGACCGCCTGGATCTGATCGTACAGGCCGAAATCTTGGACCTGGCGCCCGACCTCATGGAAATCGTGAACCTTTTGCCGCCCGGCTACTACGACCGCCAGTCACTTTGCGACCAGCTCAACTCCGCCTTGGCCGCCCACGGCTGGGGCGCCGTCTACGGCACCGTGGAATAAGCCTCGAGGCCGGCATTTGGCCCGTTTCCCGACCCTGGCGAGGCTTGTTTTAGGGCTTGTGGCCAAAAAAGGGCAAATATGAGTACTGTCACCTTTTTAGTAGCAGCGTTTCTTGGTCGAAATCGGCAAAACTCGACTTGAAACTCCCTAATCACCGTCAGCTAGCGCCAAATTGGAAGTCGATGGTCACTCATTAACGTACAGTTCTTATAACTTTGTTCATTATTTTCCGCACCTAAAATGATACGCCGTTTGTGACAGTACTCACAAACGGCGTTTTTTGACCACTGGCGTGTCTGGCAGGCGGCAAGCACCGCCCGAATCCGCATTTTGAACGCGCCCGAATCGGTTCTGGAGCCGGTTTTCGCGCTCTTACTCGTCTTTGGGCGAGGGATGCTTGCAGACCACGCTCATGTAGATCATGCCGAGCACGGCTGCGGTGACCGAACCGGCGAGAATAGCGGCCTTGGCTGCAAGAACCTCAAACTGGGCCGTCGGGAAGGCGAGGCCGCTGATGAGGATCGACATGGTAAAGCCGATACCGCCCAAAATGCCCACACCGGCGATCATGTGCCAGTTGACATTATGCGGCAACTCGGAAATCTTGAGTTTAACCAGGGCAAACGTCATGCCAAAGATACCGATCGGCTTGCCCAGCAGCATGCCAAAGTACACGCCGAGCGTCACCGGGTCGGTGAGCAGCGTGCTCATGTCCACGCCCACCAGGCGAACCTGCGCGTTCACGAACGCAAAGATCGGCAGGATCACGAAGTTGACCGGCGTGGAGATCAGACGCTCCATGCGGATGAGCGGCGGGGTCACGCGGTGCATGACGCGCTCGACCTTGGTGGTCGAGACGGTAAAGTCATGCTGGCCCAGGATGTGCGCCTCGTCGTCGTAGCGATCATCGAGCAGCGGCAGGCACTCGCCCAACCAATCGGTGAGGCTATCGAGCTTGACACCGCACTTGGCCGGGATGGTAAAGGCCAAGATGACGCCGGCGAGCGTGGCGTGCACGCCGCTCTTGAACATGCAGAACCACAGCAGCAGACCCAGCACCGAATACGGGGCAAGGCGGTAATGCTGCGTCTTGTTGAGCCATACGAGCGCACACGTCACGACCGCGGCGGCACCCAGCCAAAACGGGTTGGGACTCTGACCGTAGAAGATGGCGATGGCGGCGATGGAGATGAGGTCGTCGGCGATGGCGAGCGTCGAGAAGAACACGCGCACGCCGTTGGGCACGCGGTTGCCCAAAAGCGACAGCACGCCCAGCGCAAAGGCAATATCGGTTGCCATGGGGATGGCCCAACCGTTGCGGGCGCCGGCATGGTTAAAGATCAGGTAGATGCAGGCGGGAACGACGACGCCGCCCACGGCTGCCAGCATGGGAAGCATGGCCTGACGCGGGTTTTTGAGCTCGCCGACCGTCATCTCGTACTTAAGCTCAATGCCCACCAACAAAAAGAAAATCGCCATGAGGAAGTCGTTGACGAAAAGCTCAACGGTGAGACCAGCCGTAAGGTTGCCCAAACCCACATACAGCGGGGTCTCCAAAAAGTGATGGATGGCCTCGTAGGCATCGGTATTGGCGCAAATGACGGCGGCGATGGCGGCGAAGACCATGACGGCGGCGGAAATCGTGCCGTTCTCGGCGATGCGCTCCCAGATGTCGTGACGTTCAAAGCGCTTGCGCTCACGAACGTTGAACAGCTGCTCAGTTGCTGCCATGGGCGGCTCCTTTCACGGGAAAGCTCCCGTCTTAAAAAAGCACGGCCCGCCCAAGTGGCGGCGCCGCGCTCTAACGTATTACGCTTGCATCTAGCCTACCCTGCACGACAAGCACGCAGGCGTGACCGAAAAGCGGAACCACAGGTTGAACATTATTTGCTCAACGGCACGGGCACGCCCGCCCAAGAGACGACGCGGCGACGTGCACAAAAAAACGACCGGAGCGCGGGGCGTCCGCGATCCGGTCGTGGCGTTTGGTCAACTAAACCTAGCAGGCGGCCATGATGGGGGCAGCGACCTGCTTCTTACGGGAGAGGACGCCCGGCATCCAGACGCCGTCGTGCTCGTCGGCAATGCCCAGGCCCTTCTGAGCGGCCTCGGTCTCACCCTCGAGCAGGACCTGCGAGCCCTCCTCCATGATGTCGGTGATGCACAGGACGATGCCGTCGGCACCCTTCTCGGCGGCATAGGCGCGCATGGCCTCGCGGATCTCGTCGATCATGCCGAGAGCGCGGCTCTTGTCGACAGTCTCGTACTGGCCGATGAGCAGCTTCTTGCCAGCGGGCTCGAACATCTTGATGTCGTTGCCGACCATCTCGGCTGCAGTGAAGGAGCCGGACGGGCGGGTGAGGAAGACCTCCATGCCAAACTTGACCGGGTCGACGCCCACCTGCTCGCCGAGCTTGGCGGCGACGGCGCGGTCGACATCGGTGGTGGTGGGGCTCTTGAGCATGAGCGTATCGGTCATCATGGCCGAGAGCAGCAGCTTGGCCTGAACGTCGGAAAGCTCAACGCCGAGCACGCCGGCGAGCTTGGTGACGATGGTGCAGCTGGAGCCCCAGGGCAGGCAGATGTAGTGCAGCGGACCGGCAGTCTCGAAGTCGCCGATGCGGTGATGATCGACAACGCCAAAGACCGTGGCGTCCTTAAGACCGGCGACGGACTGGGCGGACTCGTTGTGGTCGGTGAGGACGACGAGCTGACCGGCCTCGACGGACTCGATCACGCGGGGCTCGGCAATGCCGGCGTCGGCGAGCAGCTTGGCGGACTCGGCCGGAAGCTGGCCCAGTGCGCAGGCCTCGTAGGTGTTGCCGGCATACTCAACCTGGTTGAGCAGCTGGGACAGGACGACGGCGCTCATGATGGCGTCGTTATCGGGGTTCTGGTGACCAAAGACAAGAACGTTTGCCATGGAAATCCTCCACTTGATATGTGTACTTGGACGTAGCTATGGTAGCACGCTGACGCCGAACCCTATGAGATGGAAGGGGCGCGGCACAAATTGGGGCAGGCGCTGGGGCAAAGTCTGTCCCCTCTGCACCATGTGGTGCAAACTAATCTGCCCCCCCCTTGCGCCAGCTATTTGCCGGCGGCGCGCAGGGCTACGCAGGCGGCACCGATGATGCCGGCGTCGTTGCCGAGCGAGGCGACCTCGATGGGTGTCTCGCGCGAGGCGGAAAGCGCATAGTGCTGGAAGTGTTCACGAACGGCGTCGAGGTAGACGTCGGCCGAGGCGGAGGCGCCACCGCCGATCAGGAACATCTCGGGGTCGACCACGTTGGCGATAAGCGCCAGAGCGCGACCGAGATAGTCGGCCATGGTATCGGCCGCGGCTAGCGCGAGCTTGTCACCCTCGCGGCAGGCCTGGAACACGTCCTTGGAATCGGAGGGGCCGGTGAGCTCGATGGGGTCGACGCCCGCCTTCTCGCACTCGGCAAGATAGTTGCTCACCACGCCGGTAGCGCTGGAATACTGCTCCAGGTGGCCATGGCCGCCGCAGCCGCAGGTGCGCTCCTCAGCCGGGTTCAGGCACATGTGGCCAATCTCGCCGCCGGCACCCACAACGCCCGACACCACGTCGCCGTTAACGATAACGCCGCCGCCCACGCCGGTACCGATGGTGACCATCACGACGTTCTGCACGCCCTTGGCAGAGCCGAGCCAGGCCTCGCCCATGGCAGCGGCGTTGGCATCGTTCTCGTACTTAACGACCGCGTCGGGGCAGTGCTCCTGGATGGCGATCTTAAGCTCGGGCAGGTTAATGGCAATGTTGGCCTTGACCTTGGCATCGCCCGACGCCGGGATAGGGCACGGAACAGCCAGGCCAATGCCCGCCACAAAGGCACGCGGAATCTGCGCCTTGGCAACCACCTGGTCGATAGCCTCGGTCACCGCGGCAAAGCCCGCTGCGTCAACGATGGGAGGCGTAGGCACGCTGGTCTTGGCAAGCAGGTTACCGTCTTCGTCGAACAGGCCCTCCTTAACCGAAGTGCCGCCGACGTCAATGCCGATATAGTACTGCTTAGGTTCCATGGGAGCCCACCTTTCTCGTTTAAACATTGCCTGTATGGTACCGCTCCCAAGGCAAAAACCTACCAAAAAGGGACAGGTTTGTTTGGTAGGTTTTATCTGGAGAAACACGCGGTACCAGCCAACAGGCCGCGTAAACCTTTGCCAAAAACAACGAGCGCCGAGAGGCGGAGGCTCCCGGCGCCCGTGAAAGGGACTGTATTGTCTGTTGGACTGCACGGTCCATCGCGGCGATAACGCCGACTAGGCCTGAAGCGCCTGCAGCTGCTTGTGGATCTCGATGAGCTCCGTCGCCATGACGCGCATGGTCTCGGTGCCGGCCATCTGGTCCTCGGCATGCAGCAGAATCAACGGGGCCTCGCCGTTACGCTCGCCGTTGGCCTCCTTTTTAAGGAGCCCCATATGGACATCGTGGCCACCGTTATAGGCCTCGTCGCCCTGCTTGATAAGCTCCTCGGCGGCGTCAAAATCGCCCTCCTTGGCCTTTTGCACGGCATTGATATACATGCTTTTGGCGGTACCGACGTAGCTGATGATCTCGAAGCAGGTCATCTGCAGCTCGTTCATATCCTCCATATGCTGCACCTAGCCCATCACGCTGACGCAGTGGTCGATGATGCCGGCAGCGTTCATGCGGCCGTAGTCGACCATGTTGATGACCTCGACTGGGAAGCGGCCAGCGGCCTCCTTCTCAAAATCGCCCTTGGTGTAGCCGATCTGCGGGCCAAGCAGCAACATGTCGCACTCGTCCAGGTGATCGTGGGCCTCGTTCATGGGGCGAGCCTCGATCTCAATTTCCAGGCCACGGTTCGCGACCTCGGCCTGCATCTTCTGGACCAGCAGGCTCGTGGACATACCGGCATTGCAGCAGAGCATGATCTTCTTCATGGTTTCCTCCTTATAACTGCGCGGCGCGCAGACGACGACTGGTTTCATTCTTTGCGGCTATTGTTCCCACCCCCCTGCATCTTTACGCAAGGGAGAGAGCTGCGGGCACCAGCACCGCGTACCGGCGCCCGCAAAGGTGAAAGGGGCGAACGTTAGGCGTTCTGCTCGGCGAGAGCCTCCTGCTTGGCGATTGCCTTCTCGGAAATCTTCATAAAGGGCAGGTAGACGGCCATGCCAATGACAATCTCGAGAGCCTGCCACACGCCGGCGCGCCAGTCAAAGCCCGTAGCGAGCAGGGCATTGATGACGGGAGGCATAGTCCAGGGCACCTGGGCGATGCAGGGGCTGATGATGCCTGCGCAGGTAAGGCCATAGGTGATGCCGATGAACAAATCGGGAAGAAGGACAAACGGAATCATGAGCGGCAGGTTGTACACGATGGGGTAACCGTAGATAACCGGCTCGTTGATGTTGAACAGACCAGGCAGGATAGCCATCTTGGAAACGGTCTCGGAAGCCTTGTTCTTGGAGAACAGGAGCGTGTCGAGCAGAAGCATAAGGGTGCAGCCCGAGCCGCCGATGAGGGCGAAGCTGTTAACGATCTGCATGTTCATGTAGTGATCGGGCTGGATGGTGCCACCGGCGGCAAAGGTAGCCATGTTGTCGACGATGAGCATGGTCAGGATCGGCTCGACGGTAGCGCCAGAGATGGTGGACTGGTGAATACCGACGCAGAACAGCAGGTTGGCAAGGGTGTAGATAAGGATAACAGCCCACGGACCGGCGTTCATGATGTTCTTGAGCGGGTTGGAGATGCACGTGGAGATGATGGTGCACAGATCGGTGCCGGCACACACGGC
This sequence comes from Collinsella sp., assembly GCA_019414045.1. GTDB lineage: Bacteria > Actinomycetota > Coriobacteriia > Coriobacteriales > Coriobacteriaceae > Collinsella. Next base: position 28,493 of record DXMW01000021.1, read on the forward strand.
GAGCAGGGCTGCGGCAAGAGCGAAGATCGCGAGGTTGAGCAGCATCGGGATCATGACGTTGAAGGAGTTGGAGACCGCGGGAGGCACACCCTCGCCCAGCTTAACCTTGAGCTTCTCGACGCCAGAAATCTTGATGAAGAGCGAGACGGAAAGCAGGGCGATGATAATAGCCGAGAACAGACCGTTGGTGCCGGTGTTGGCAGTCGAAAGGGCGCCCGTGACCTCGGCGGAGGTGATCTTGTCGGTGAGCAGCGGGCTCGTGGCGGCAAGCGTGGCGGTGATCTGCTGCGGCATCATGATGACGAAAGCAGAGATGGCGACGACCACGCAAGCGAGCGGGTTATCGAAACGCTTGTTCTTAGCGAGGCTGTAGCCAATCAATCCGGCCAAGATAATGGCAGAGACGTTGAGGGTGCCCAGCGTAATTGCCGAACCCCACGTCTGAAGATTGGCAAGGCCCGCCGCATCGAGCGGGAACAGAGGGAACACGACGTTGTTAATAAGAACCGCGATACCCGCAAGGATATAGAGCGGCGTGATGGTCGCGAAGGCGTCACGCAGGGAACGCAGGTGAACCTGGTTTCCCACCTTCGCAGAGACCTCGGCAAACTTGTCGAGGAAGCTCTTTCCGTTGTCACTGGCCATGATTGCTCCTAACTTTCAAATCCGGCCTTTTCCTATACGCACGGTGGCCTGTCGCCCTCTGCCACCAGATGTGCCATGTGTTGCGCGCGGCGGCGCGCGGTCTGGGCGTTCGCCCGGTCGCTAGTCAACCACGTGGGTCGTGGCGACCTGCTTGAGCCAGGCCGCCGACTTCTTAAGGCGGCGCTTGTAGCCGTCCATAAGGTCGACCTCGACAAAGCCGTAACGATTCTTAAAGGCATTGGCCCAAGACCAGTTATCGATAACGGCCCAATAATGGTATCCGCGGCACTTGGCGCCCTCGGCAATTGCCTTGGCAACCCACTCCAGGTGCTGGCGTACAAAGTCGACGCGGTAGTCATCCTGAATGGTTCCTTCGGCGTCACGGTTCTTATATTCGTCCATGATGCCGATGCCGTTCTCGGAAACGAACCACTCAAGATCGGGGTAGTTCTTGGCGCAGTCCATGCCAAAGTCGTAGAGGCCCTGCGGGTAGATCTCCCAGCCGCGGCTCTCGTTCATAACGGCGTCGGGCCATACGTACTCGTCGGCAAAGTGCGGCAGGCCGTACTGGTCGACCTTGCTCGCCGGCGCTTGAACGCGCGTGGGGTGGTAGTAGTTGCAGCCGAGCCAGTCAACAACACCCTGCTTGAGAATCTCTTGGTCGCCGGCACGGAACGGGAGCTTAACGCCGCCCTTGGCCAGGCTGTCGAGCACGTCGGCAGGAAGCTCGCCCTTGGTAATAAGGTCGAGCCACCAGCGATTGTTGATGCCGCTGGTCATACGCACGGCCTCGAGGTCTGCCTCGTTGGGGTTCTCCTTGGTATAGACCGGGGTAAAGCAGTTGATCATGCCGATTTTGGCATCGGCGCGAATAGCGCCCTCGTCATAGGCCTTGCGATAGTTGGCCACGGCCAGCGCATGCGCCAGCGAAATGTGATACTGCACGGTGCGGGCGCGGCTAAAGTCGTGGAGCTGCGGGAACCACACGCCCTCCTGATAGCGCTGCTCGGGCTCGACGATGGGCTCGTTAAAGGTGAACCAGTACTTAATCTCCTGGCCAAACTCGTGGAAGGCGGCGTCGGCGTAATGCGCGTAAGCCTCGACGACCTCACGGCTCTCCCAGCCGCCGCGGTTAAAGAGGTAGGTGGGCATGTCAAAGTGGTACAAGTTGACAAACGGCTCCAGGCCGGCCTCGCGAGAGGCGCGGAACAACTCGTGATACCACGCGGCGCCTTCCTCGTTGAGGTTGCCGTCGGCATCGAGCAGACGGCTCCACTGGATGGAAGTGCGATAGGTATCCAGACCCAAGTCCTTCAGAATGCGAAGGTCTTCCTGGTACTTGGCCATAAAGTCATTGCCGGCATAAGAGCCAACGCAGTTGTAGAACGAACCCAGATCCTGGATGGACCAGGTGTCCCACAGGTTCTCGAGCTTGCCGCCTTGGTTCCACTGACCCTCAGTCTGCGGGCCGGACATAGCAGCGCCAAAGAAGAAGTCACGGGGCAGCTGATACTGTGCCATCAAAGTCCTCGCTTTCGTGTCTTAGAGCTTCCGGTTGGAGACGGGTTTGCTTTGGCAGGTTATCCGGCGCGGGCGCGCACCGGTCATACCGATATCCAACCTGCCAAAACAAAACCGTCCCCAAACAGCACAAGGAAACGTCAATGCATCTCGCTTGTTGTCTGTAACTATAGCGCTCTAATTTTCTATGTAAAGCGTCTTTTTCATTTTTCTTTATCGAACTTCTTTCATGAAAGCCATATGGATGCTTTTTAAGTAGGTATACTTTCTAAATATCGACGCAAATATGAAGGGAGGATTGCATGATTCCCAAATACGAGGCGATAGCTGCAGATATTCGCCGAAGCATCGAGGATGGTGCTCTTAAACCGGGCGACAAGTTGCCCACCGTCGTTGAGTTCTGTGAGCTCTATGGCGTTTCCAAAATCACCGTCAAACGAGCGATTGAGCAGATCACCGAGGAAGGCCTTATTACCAGCCGGCGCGGATCGGGCACCTACGTCAAGGACACGGCGGGACTTCCCGGCCAGGTGTTTTTTCAAGGCAAGAACGACCGTGCCCAGGGCTTTTCGTATGAGCACCGCGGGGAAAAGGTGACCTCGGTGGTCTACGATTTCTCGATCGTCAATCCGCCGGCAGAGGTTGCGACCCAGCTGGGAATGGCCGAGGATGACTTCGCCTATCACATCGTGCGCGTGCGCCAGGTCGACGAGAAGCCCATCGTCATCGAGTACACCTATATGCCGCTCGAACTGATCCCGGGCCTTAAAAAGAAGGACCTGTACGGATCGGTCTACGGCTTTATCCGCGAGCAATGCGGGCTGAAGATTTCGAGCTTCCATCGCACCATTCGCGCTGTCGCGGCAACTGAGGAAGAGGCTGAGCGCCTGGATACCAAACCCGGCTCTCCCCTGCTCGAACTCAACCAGATTGGCTTCTTGGATAGCGGCACCGCGTTTGAATATTCTATCTCGCACAACGTAGGCGACCGCTTTGAGCTGCACAACGTAACGCTGGCCTAGTTTTGTAATCCGGTGGGTGCCCGTTTTGAGCTGTCTTACGCGGCACCCGCACAACCTTATGGGAGTATGCACATGTCCGATTTGATTAAACTGACGCCGATCTTCCACGAGAAGATCTGGGGCGGCCGCCAGCTGGAGACCGTGTTTGGTTACGACATTCCCGAGGGCCCCATCGGTGAGTGCTGGGCCATCTCGGCCCACCCCAACGGCGACTGCCAGATTGCGGAGGGCCCGTATGCCGGCCACACGCTGTCGTGGCTGTGGGCCGAGCACCGTGAGCTCTTTGGCGACTGCGAGGGCAAGGAGTTCCCGCTGCTCATTAAGATTCTGGACGCCAAGGACGACCTTTCGATCCAGATTCATCCCAACGACGAGTACGCCGCCGAGCACGAGAACGGCAGCCTGGGCAAGACCGAGTGCTGGTATGTCCTGGACTGCGAGCCCGGCGCCACGATCATCGTCGGGCAGCGCGCCAAGGACCGCGCCGAGGCCGCACAAATGATCGAGGAAGGCCGCTGGGACGACATGCTCAACGTGCTGCCGATCCACAAGGGCGACTTTTTCCAGATTGATTCCGGCACCGTGCACGCCATCAAGACCGGCACGCTCATTTTGGAGACGCAGCAGTCGAGCGACGTGACCTATCGCCTGTACGACTACGACCGCCCCGGCACCGACGGCAAGCTTCGCCCTCTGCACATTGAGCAGAGCCTCGACTGCATCGATTTTGATGTCCAGGCTCCGACCGACGGCACCGTGACCGCACCCGAGATCGACAGCGTGACCGAGCTCGAGTCCAACCCCTGCTACACCGTCGATCGCGTGCGCGTCGACGGCAGCAAGACCCTCGACCAGCACTGGCCCTTCATGTGCCTGTCAGTCATCGACGGCGAAGGCACCGTCTGCGGCGACCCCGTCCACAAGGGAAGCCACCTGCTGGCCCCCAGCGCTGTCACCTCCATCGACCTCGAAGGCAAGATGGAACTGATCATCAGCCACCTCTAGATCGCACCAACAACCCAAACGCAACAAGGGGCTCTCCCGTCCACATACGGGAGAGCCCCTTGCCTCATTTCATAAACATTTTAGTAACTAATTGAAATGATGCTGAGCAGCATAAAACGTTCAATCATCAAAGGCCAAAGCACAAGGGGCCCCTCGTTCATGTGCGGGAGAGCCCCTACTCATATCCATATATCAGCCCACCCGGCTCTCCAGACCAAAAAGCGAACAGGCAGAGCGACGCTCGCAAGCAACGCTACCCAAGGCCCCGGACAGGCGCCATGGACAACGTCGATCGCGAGTTCCGCACGAGCCGGAGAGCACTTAATGTGCTCTCCGCGCGAGCAGGACTGTCCGAGCAGGCGACGTTGTCCATGGCGCCTGTCCGGGGCCGCCGGGATTACGAAAGCTTGACAATCGGTGCAAAGCCCTTCATCAGCTTTTTGGTCTGGCCGGTCTTTTCGAATTGAACCTCGATCATGTCTCCGGCGACCGAGATCACGGTACCCGTGCCAAAGGTCTTGTGGCTCACGGTATCGCCCGCGGCAAAATCCTGCGATGCGCTCGCACGATCGACCTTGCGCTCCACCGTCGGCGACACCTTGGACGACGGCTTTTTGGCTCGCGGCGCGCCCGAGCCAAAGGTCGAGGCAACGCGGCCGGCGTCGGGCGAAACCCCACGATGGCGCTCGGTCCCGTAGCTGCTGCCGCCAAAGAAATCGTCGAAGCTCGATCCGCCGCGCGAACCGGAACCGCCGGTCGAGCGCGTATGCGAGCCAAACACCTTGCCGCCATACATGTCCGAGCCCATACCCGAGCCAAACGTGCCGTGGCGGTCGCCGCGCTTCTCCCAGCCCGTGCCCTCAAAACCGGCAGAACCGATGCCGCTAAACTCGATGTCCTCAAACGGAATCTCGTTGAGGAAACGCGAACGCGGGTTGGCAGAAGTCGAGCCGTAGGTGCGACGCGTGGCCGCATAGGTCAAGAACAGGCGCTTACGAGCGCGCGTAATGGCAACGTAGGCCAGGCGACGCTCCTCCTCGAGCTTGCCCGGATCGTCACTACCGCCAAAGTCGTGCACGTGCGGGAAGATGCCCTCCTCCATGCCAGCCACGAACACCGCCGGGAACTCCAGGCCCTTGGCGGAGTGGATAGTCATCATGGTAATGGCATGCGTCTCGCCGGCCAGGGAATCCAAGTCGGAGCGCAGGGCCAGCCACTCCATGAGTGCCGGCAATGCCTTACAGGTGAGCGGACCGTAGGTGCGCTCGATCTCGTCGGCATGCACGGCACCCGCCGGCATCTCCGTCGGCGCGGCATACGCGTTGCCCGCGATGGCGGCGGCCAGGGCATCCTGCGACGAGAGCGCCGGGGCGGCTAGGCTATCGAGCGGATTGGAACCTGCGGCATCGCGTGCGCCAACGAGTGCCTCAAACGAGGATGCCGGGGCAGATGGCCCCGGTTCGGGCGCAGGCGCGCTCACCACAACGGGCTCGGGCTCGGCGCCGGCAGGCACGTCGGCAACACCGGCTGCGCGCAGCTCTTCTAGGCTCTCGAGCGTACCCTCGATATCCTCATGTGTCTCCTCAAATTCGGCGGCGACACCCAGGAATTCTTGGATGTTCTCGGCGCGGCTCTCGGACTCCATGGTGCCCTCGGCGCGAAACGCCTGCAGCAGGCCCGTCTTATCGACAATCATCTCGACGACGTCCTTGAGCTCGCCGTCCATGCGGCGGCCTTCGCGCACCAGCGCCACAAAGCTCGACAGGCCGTTGCGCACCTTCGCGCTAAACATGCCCGTCTCGGCGCACGCGATCTCGCAAGCCTGGAAGAACGAGCAACGGTTGTCGCGCGCCAGCTGCTCAATCTTTTGAATCGAGGTGGAGCCGATGCCGCGGCGCGGCGTGTTGATGACGCGCTTGACGCTCATCTCGTCTGCCGGGTTCACGATCATCTTGAGGTAGGCCATGACGTCGCGGATCTCGGCGCGATCGAAGAATCGCGTGCCGCCCACGATCTTGTAGGGCACGCCCGCACGCAGGAACATATCTTCGAGAATACGCGACTGGGCGTTGGTGCGATAGAACACAGCGATGTCGTCGTAGCTCGTGCCCTTGGAGTGCAGCTTTTCGATCTCGCCGGCAATCCAGCGGCCCTCGTCGCGCTCATCGCTTGCCTGGAAGGCCTGAATCTTCTCGCCGTCGCCCTCGGCCGTAAACAGGCGCTTATCCTTGCGCTGCGAGTTGTGGCGAACAACGGCGTTGGCGGCGCTCAGGATATGACCCGTAGAGCGGTAGTTCTGCTCCAGCTTGACGGTCTTGCAGTTTTTAAAGTCCTTCTCAAAGTCCAGGATATTGGTGATGTCGGCGCCACGCCAGCTGTAGATGGACTGGTCGTCGTCGCCCACGACCATGAGGTTTTGGTACTTGGCGGCCAGCAGGTTGGCAATCTCGTACTGGACGTGGTTGGTGTCCTGATACTCGTCGACGCTAATGTAGCGGAAGCGCTCCTGGTACTTGTCGAGCACCTCGGGGCGGGTGCGCAGCAGCTCGAGCGTGCGCACGAGCAGGTCGTCGAAGTCCATCGCGTTGGCGGCACGCAGGCGGCGCTCCAGCTCCAGGTAGACCTGCGCGGCCTTTTTGTCATTGGGGCTGTCGGCGGATTTAAGCATGTCCTCGGGCCCGATCATGGCGTTTTTGGCCGAGCTGATCTTGCTGCGGATCATGTTGATGGGGAACTGCTTTTGCTCGATGCCGAGCGCCTGCATAATATCGCGCACCATGCGCTTTGAGTCATCGTCATCGTAGATGGTGAACTGGCCGGTGTAGCCCAGCAGGTCGGCGTCCTCGCGCAGCATACGCACGCACATGGCGTGGAACGTGCATACCCACATGCCGCGGGTGCCGCTGGGGATGAGCGCCGCCAGACGCTCGCGCATCTCGGCCGCAGCCTTGTTGGTAAACGTGATGGCAAGAACCTGCCAAGGCTTAACGCCCAGGTCGCCGAGCATATGTGCGATGCGGAAGGTCAAAACGCGGGTCTTGCCCGAGCCGGCGCCGGCGAGGACCAGCAGCGGGCCCTCGGTGGTCAGGACCGCCTCGCGCTGGGCGGGATTAAGGCTGTCGATGTCGACGAGCGGCTTGGCAGGTTTGGGCGCCGGCGCGGAAGCGTCGTAGATGTCGAGCGGAACGAGCTCGGGCTCCGGCGCAGCGGGGGCGGTGTATGCATCGAGCGGCACGGGTTCCGGCGCAGGCGGCACGGGTACCGCGGCGTTCTTTTCCCAGGGCAGGGGCTGGGTCATGGGCGACTCCTCATCTGACGGACGGCGCGCCTGCGGGCAGCGCCATAGTTTGAGCCGTACCAGTATACCGAGCCGCACGGACACCAACGCAAATCACACCACGACTCCGTCCGCCAACGTCGGCCCGCCCCATTGAGCCAATCACGGAGCCATCGATGTCATGGCAACGGTAGCGAGCGGCGGCCAGAGCGAACAAATTGGCATGAAAAGAGGGCGGCATAGACCTTATAGTCATGCCGCCCTCTTTGAATGACAAGCTGTCGCTCTGGCCGCCGTGCAGCGTCAACCAAGTTACAGGCCGAGCATAGGCTCCAGAACAAAGAAGTACGCGAGCACCACGATGCCCAGGATGATGCGGTAAACACCGAAGCACTTGAAGTCGTGACGGCGGACGAAGCCCATGAGCCACTTGATGGCGATGAGCGACACCACAAAGGCCACAACGCAGCCCACGCCCAGGATAGCGACCTCGTTGGCGCCGAACGTACCACCCTTGATGAAATACTTGACCAGCTTGAGCGCACTCGCGCCAAACATGACAGGGATGGCCAGGAAGAACGTAAACTTGGACGCCACCGAACGCGTGCAGCCCAAAAGCAGGCCGCCGATGATGGTAGAACCGGAGCGAGACGTTCCAGGCACCAGCGAAAGCACCTGGAAGCAGCCGATACCCAGCGCAGTCTTCCAGCTCAGGTCCTCGAGCGTGGCGATGGAGCCAAAGTCCAGATCCTCGTCATCGTCCTCATCCTCAGCGGTAGCCGCGGCGGGCGCCGCAAAGTGCGCACCGGCGGGACGTCCACCCGACACCACAGCACGCGAACCAAATGAACCGGCAACGGCCATTTCCTCGCGCTTGCTCGCGCGCCAGTTCTCGATCACGATAAACAGCACGCCGTACACAATGAGCGCCAGCGCCACGACGGGAGCATTATAGAAATGCTCCTCCATCCAGTCGTTAAGCGGCAGACCGATCGCCGCGGCGGGAATGCAGCCGAGCACAATCTTGCCCCACAGCACCCAGGTGTCGCGACGGCCCTCCTTGCCCTTGCTGGGCGAGAACGGATTGAGCTCATGGAAGAACAGCACACAGACGGCCAGAATGGCGCCGAGCTGAATCACGACCAGGAACATATTCCAGAACGTCTCGCTCACGTTCATCTTGACGAACTCGTCCACCAAGATCATGTGACCAGTCGACGAAACGGGCAGCCATTCGGTGATGCCCTCGACCAGGCCCATAAAGGCAGATTTTAGAAGCTCGATGATATCCAAAGGGACCCCCTCGTTAGACACCCGCCGATAGATGTTCTGCGGACGATGCGGGCGATGTCCCATTATCAACCGTTGGCGGTGCGACCGCGCCTACCCTTACCAAAAAACTCGCCCGTTCACAGAATTGCGAGCAGTTAAACCGAAATCCTTGGGTATAACTGCAACAAGATAAAGTGTCCGGCGGTCAACGCACCCGCGCCCGCCCGACGCACGAGCCCCGCGCCCGTGCGATAGACCAAGGAGGAAACCATGAACGAGGGTTACACCAAGGTATTTGTTTCACTCGACGGTACTGAGCAGCAGGATTTTGTGCTCGCACGCGCCATCAAGGTCGCCGCGAACAACGGCGCCAAGCTGATTATCGGCCACGTTATCGATTCCACGGCGCTCGAGAGCGCCGGTTCCTATCCGGTCGATCTGGTCAACGGCCTAGAGGAGGCATTTAAGAACTCCATCGCCAAGCAGCTCGAAGAGGCCAAGGCCAATCCCGACATTCCCGAGGTCGAAGTCATGATTCGCGCCGGCCGCATTCGCGAGACGCTCAAGGACGAGATGCTCGACGTGGTTAAGCCCGACCTGGTGCTCTGCGGCGCCCGCGGCCTGTCCTCGATCAAGTATGCGCTGCTGGGTTCAATTTCGACGTTCCTGCTGCGCAACACCGACTGCGACATTTTGGTCGTGAAGTAGCGTTGCTCCCACCGGCCGCGGGGCCTGCGGGGTTTCCACGGGCACGTCCTCGCCGCGTTGCGGCTGCGGGATGTGCCCTTAGGAAACCCCTCCCGGCCTCGCGGCCTTCGCAGCCTTACTTCAGCGAGTTGGCTGATGGAAAAATGGCGTGCCGCCCTGGTTGGGGCGGCACGTTTTGTTTGGGCTGCACGTTTTTGTTTTGGGAGATCCATTTGAGCCTCATAGTTATGTTCACGTTCGGGAACATAGCGCCAGTTGCCTTAGCTAAGTTCACGTTCGGGAACATAGCCGTCCGCAGCGCAAGACGGCCCGGCTACTCAAAGTATTGGAACTTGTTCGTTGAGAAGGAAAACGTTACGACAAAGCCTTCTCCGGAGTCGGATGCCGCGGTGACGTCGATGCCCATCTTGGAGCACAGGCGCGCCACCAGGTAGAGGCCGATGCCCGTTGCGCGCTTGGTGGTGCGGCCGTTGTCGCCGGTAAAACCCTTCTCGAACACGCGCGGCAGGTCGGCCGCGCTCACGCCGCAGCCGTTGTCCGCGACGGTAAGCTCGATGCGTTCGCTCGCCAGGCCCTCGTCCAGCAACGCGCCCGAAAACACGATCTTCGCGCCGTCCTCGCGCGCATATTTGATGCTGTTCTGAATAAGCTGGCCTAGAATAAACTCGAGCCACTTCTCGTCGGTAAAGACCTCAAAGTCGAGGTTCTCGCACACCGGAGCCACGTGCGCCGCGATAAGCTCGCGCGCGTTGGCTTTAATCGCGCCCGTCACCAAGGTCTTGAGATCCCAACGGCGAATCAGGTAGTCGCGCTCCACGACTTCCGAGCGCGCGTAGTACAGCGCCTGGTCGATATAGCGCTCCACGCGAGCCAGCTCGCGACCCAGGTCATCCACACGCGACAGGTCGTCTTCGCTGCCATCCAGGTTTTCCAAAATCAGATGGGCCGCCGCCAGGGGCAGCTTGGCCTCGTGGACCCAGCTCTCGATATAGTCGCGATAGTCATCGGTCTGACGCCGGCCTTCGGCAACCTCGTCGCATGCCGCCTTGCCCACCCGGCGCAAGACCTCGTACTCGAGCTCGCCCTCGGCATAGGTCGGGCATTGCACCATCTCCTGCACCCATGCGGGACTCTCGAGCTCCTCTGCCGCGCACTCCAACTGACGCAGAAAACGGCGACGGCGAGCGTACTCGATCACGATGCCGAGCATACCGAAGATAAAGGACACGCCAACCGCCACGACCACGATAGAAACGGGTGCGCCGGCGACCGTCAGCACAAAGCAGCTCAGCAGCACGCCGCACGTCCACACGGCGACGGGAAGCAGTGCATCTTTAAAGAACTTGCCAAACGACATAGCCGGCCCCTAGACCGAATAGCCTTGGCCGCGATGCGTGGTCAAATACCCCTTGATGCCGATTTTTTCGAGCGTGGTGCGCAGGCGGTTGATGTTGACGGTGAGCGTATTGTCGTCCACGAAGGCGTCGGAGTCCCACAGGTCCTGCATGATGGCCGAGCGCGAGACGATCTTGCCCGCGCGGCTCAGGAGCAGCGAGAGAATGCGCAGCTCATTTTTGGTGAGCTCGGTGCTGTCGCCGGTCGCCGTGTTGGTGACCGCGGAGCGAGCAAGGTCGAGCTCCAGCCCCTTGTGGACGAGCGTGCTGCGCTCGCCCGCCGCCGCGGTGCGACGCAGCAAGGCATTGATGCGCGCCACGAGCACGCGCGCGCTATAGGGCTTGGAAACGAAGTCGTCCGCGCCGAGCGTCATGGCCATGACCTCGTCGATCTCGGTCGTGCGCGACGTGAGGACGATGATGGGAACCTCGGATTCGCGGCGGACTTCGTGGCAGATATGCTGGCCGTCTTTGACGGGAAGCGTCAGGTCGAGCAGTACCAAGTCGGGTGCAGCGGCCAGGATGTCACGCGAGACATGCTCGAACGACTCGCAGGCCTCGACCTCAAAACCGGCACGGGCAAGGATATCGGCAAGCTCGCGACGAATGGGCTCGTCGTCCTCAACGATATAGATTAGCGCCATGGATTTCGCTCCCCTCTTGGTTGTCTTGCCACCATTATGGCTGCGAAACTGCAGGTGTGCACCGCGCGCGGTGCCAAGGTGACAGAACTGTTCGCGGGCGGGGGCGTTTTGTCCGCCTCACACTCGCAGCGGTGGCGGGGACCAAAATGATTCTTTAATCCCCGTCCCAGAATAATCATTTAGCGACGGGCGCGGAGCTTTTCGTAGCCGTCGGCGAAGAAGGCGACCGTGGCGGCGTCCGCCTCGGCGGCATCGGTATCGTCGGCGGGGATCACGCCGTGCTCGTCGCTCACCAGGAACAGCGCGCCCTTGAGCTGAGCGGGGATGTCTACGCGCGCGACCGGGATGTCCTTGGTCTGGGCCAGCTGTTCGATGAGCGTCGCCGTGCCGCACAGGCACTCGTCCGCCGGCGCCACAAAGGCCAGCTCGCCGTCGTTGACGGCAGCAAGCAGCTCGGGCGCCACGCCGGTTTCGTCGGCCTCGGAACGGGCCTCGGCAGAGCGGGCACGCAGCGCCTTGGCTGACGTATCGGCGAGCGGCTCGTACTCCCCCACTGTCATGGCGGCGTTGCCGTTGATGTCGATCACCAGCATGAGCACGCCGTCGTGCGCAGTATAGTCGCCCTCGGCTAGCGACCACTCAACGTGCTGCTTGGCCCAGCTGAGCATGTTATGGGTAAGTGGCTCGCCCTGCACCAGACGCTCGGACAGCGCGCGGATGTGGCGGTTGAGCATGGGCACCTTTTTGTTGGACATGCGCCAACGGCAGACAAGCGCGGGCTTGTCGAGCGTAAACTTCTCGACCGCCTCCTGATTGGCGCAAAAGTCCTCGTACGCACGCTGATCCTCGGCATTGCCAAACAGCTCGACATCATCAATCTGGGGCATGGTCATACCTTTCGTGTTAGTCATTCCGTCCTCTTATACCAAAAAGACGGCCCTCCAAACGGAGCAGCCGTCTTTTGCAGAGATTATTTTGACGATATGGTCAGGCGACCGAACAGTTTAATGGGATAGAGAAACATCCCATTAAGGGTTTTCCAAGTGCCCGAGATTGCCCCGAAAGAGGAGCGCCGCGTACTAAATGTACGCAAGCGACGGTTTGAGGGGCAAGGTCGGGTGCTTGGGAAAGCCTCTAGTGCCTAAAATGCCTAGCTCCGGTGAAGACCATCGCAATACCATGCTCGTTGCAGGCCTGGATGCTCTCGTCATCGCGCTTGGAGCCGCCGGGCTGGATGATGCAGGTCACGCCGTGCGCGGCAAGCACGTCGACGTTGTCGCGGAACGGGAAGAACGCGTCGCTTGCACAGGCAAAGCCGCCCTTCTCCACGCCCTCGCGCTCGCAGAAGTCCTCAGCACGCTCGCAGGCCAGCAACGCGGAATCCACGCGGTTGGGCTGACCGGGGCCCATGCCAATGCCGGCCTTGCCCTTGGAGACCAGGATGGCGTTGGACTTGACGCCCTTGCAGACCTTCCAGGCAAACTCGAGCTCGGCCATCTCGGCGTCGGTGGGCTTGCGGTCGGTGGGGAACGTAAAGGTCGCGGGGTCCTCGGTCACGTGGTCGACTTCCTGCACCAGCATGCCGCCGTCGATGGAGCGCAGCTCCACATGGGCACCGTGGTCCACGCCGCCGGTAGCCAGCACGCGCAGGTTGGGGCGCTTGGCCATGCGCTCGAGCGCCTCGGCGGTATAGCTCGGGGCGATGATGACCTCGACGAACTGCTTGTTCTGGTCGGCGAAGTGCTCAACCAGCTCAAAGGGAACTTCGCGGTTGCAGGCGATGATGCCGCCGAAGGCGCTCTTGGGATCGCAGGTAAAGGCGCGATCGTAGGCGGCCGTGATGTCCTCGGCAACGGCGGAACCGCAGGGGTTCTGATGCTTGAGGATCACGCAGGCCGGCTCGTCGAACTCGCGGACCAGGTTCCAAGCGGCGTCGGCATCCAGATAGTTGTTGTAGCTGAGCGGCTTGCCCTGGATCTGCTCGGAGCCCACGAGCGGGAACTGCGAGCTCGCGGTGTTCTCGCAGCCCTCGGCAAAACGATAGACCGTGGCCTTCTGCTGTGGGTTCTCGCCATAGCGCAGGTCGTCGACCTTTTCCAGCGAAATCTCGAGCTTGGCAGAGGTGTCCGCCACGTCGCTTGCCTGGGCGGCAAGCCAACGGGAGATAGCCGTATCGTAGGCGGCGGTAGTCTGGTAGACCTTCACCTGCAGGCGACGACGGGTGGCAAGCGTGGTGCAGCCGCCGGTCTCGCGCATCTCGGCCAGGACGGCATCGTAGTCGGCCGGGTCGGAGATGACGGTAACGCTCGCAGCGTTCTTAGCGGCGGAGCGCAGCATGGAGGGACCGCCAATGTCGATGTGCTCGATGGCGTCCGCAAAGGTGACCTCGGGGTTGGCGACGGTCTTCTCGAACTCGTACAGGTTGACGACGACCAAGTCGATTAGCTTAATGCCGTGCTGAGCGGCCTCCTGCATGTGCTGCTCGGAATCGCGGCGGGCCAGCAGCGCGCCGTGAACCTTGGGGTGTAGGGTCTTAACGCGGCCGTCCATCATCTCGGGATAGCCCGTGAACTCCTCGATGGGGGTTACGGGAACGCCCGCGTCCTCGATGGCACGAGCCGTGCCGCCCGTAGAGATGATCTCGACGCCAAAGTCATCAACCAGCGTCCGTGCGAAATCGACGACACCCGTCTTATCGGTGACCGAGATCAACGCGCGTGCGATCTTCACATCAGATCCCATGCAGTCCTCCTGTCTGGTACGCCGCCGTGCTCTGTGAGTCGGTGATACGTCGATCTGCAGCGCTCGCGCAGCGGCATTGAAAATACTGATTCAATGTAGCGCATCGAGCGCGACGTTGCACCCCGCAACGCACGGCTGTGTAGAAAAAGTTTGCGAGCGGGGGGTTGCAAGAGCGCCGCTGGGCACGGTGAGTTGATGGAACACAGGGGCACCATAATTAGATGCCAATGGCGTGGTAGAACTGTGCTCGATATGCATCCGCAAAAGAAAGAGGCACCATGGTCTCGCGGGTTCTCTACCGACCGTTTGATACCGAAGATTTCGACGCCATCGCGCTGATTCTGCAGCAGCTTTGGCACAACAACTCGGATAACGATGAGTACAACCGCCTCGAAGCCGCGTGCGACCTCGCCTATTGCCTTTCTTCCTCAACGTTTTCGCAGGTTGCAGTTATAGATGGCGAGGCGCGCGGCATTTCGCTTGCGCGTGCGGGACAGAGCTCCGGCACCGCCGTCAGGGAACATTGGATGGATACTGAGCGTACACTGCTGTCGCAGATGCGTGAGCTAGAACCCGAGTCGTGCGCCGAGTATCTCTCGTTTGTGCGCGCCACCATTCGAACCAACAACCGCCTGCTCGAGAAAAGCCCACTGCCGCATGACAATGAGGTCACGCTGCTCGCCGTCGACCCTGACGTCCACGGCCTGGGCGTGGGATCGGTGCTGCTCGACGCCGCAATCTCACATCTGTCCTCGTGCGGGGCGACCAGCGCACACCTGTACACCGACTCCAACTGCTCGTGGAAGTTCTACGAGTTGCACGGCTTTAAGCGCACGGCCACGCACCGCGCCAACCGCGAAGAGCGTCGTCACGACATGCCGCGCGAAAGCTTTCTCTACGAACTCGACCTAACAGCCTAGCCCAAGCAGCCACACCTAGTCATTTAAGAACGTCCCCAATGACTGATCCCCAACAACTAGTCATTTAAGTCTGCCCCCAATGAGTGGCCTAGGGGTTTGTAGATAGCCGTGGTCAAAATACATCAAATATGAGTACTGTTACCTTTTTAGTAGCAGCGATTCGGGGCATTTTTGATGCTTATAGGCATGGCGACCAGCTGCACGAGCTGACGTAACTCCCCAAATGTTCAATAAAATGGGCTCCTAACGAGAGGTACTCTCATTAGGAGCCCATTATTATGTGCAAACATATGTGACCAACGCAGCAACAGTACTCATATTTGGCATTTTTTGTCCACTGCCCCTTGCGCGAAGGTCCTCAGCGGAAAGTTTGACCCGTTTCGATGCACAAAAATGGGATGAATCTTCCCTGGCAACCGCCCAGAAAGATCCACCCCAAAGCAAGCGCTCGCTAGAACGTTCCGCCGCCGCCTCCGCCGACGCCGCCACCGCCGCCACCGGAAAAGCCGCCACCGCTGCCGCCGCTCGAGCTATCGGAACTCGAAGCCAGCTCGCGGATGGTCTCGTGGTACACATCGTTGAACGAATCGAGCGGGGACTCGTTGCCGTAGTGGTGGTAATACCACCAGTAGCAGGGGTAGTTGTCGTAGAAATCGTCACTGTTGCGCAGATCCGCAGGCACGGCCTCGGCCAGCTGTCGCAGCACTTCTTTCGAAACGCCCAGGGCAACGCCCATCACCAGCAGTTTGTTCCACAAGATCAGGTCGCTGGGGATAGCCTCCTTCAGGCGCGTAAAGTCCTCGAGCCAATGCTTGAGCGCCTTGCAACGAGCCGCCACCTCGGCGCCCTCCGGCGTGTAACGGCGGAAGGTGCAGCTCAGGACAAAGCCCACGATCGTGACGGGAATCGAGATCATAGCGGCGCCGACGTTGGCGTCCGCAAAGTCGGTATAGATCAGAGAGCCCAGAATGCCAAAGACAATGATGATGCCGAGAACCAGGCCGGCCACCATCGCGATAGTGCCATCCGATGCGATAAACTCGCGCGCCTCCAGCTTGCCCTTAACCGTGCTCTGATAGTCCTCGAGCTTGTCGCCAACAGATGTGGTGCGCTCGCTAGCGTACTCCTCCAGTTCGCTAAACGTGCGCGAACGGACTCCGTCCTTATCGGGCTTAACGCCGGCGAAGAAGACCTTGAGCACATCGCGATCGATGCCGTCCTTCTTGGCAGCCTTCCAGGCCTCGTCGGTCACCGTGATGCGATACGTCTGCTCCTCTTTTTCGCGACGGAGCAGGCCCTTCTTCTTGGCCTCGGTCGCTTCTTCCAGCTTGATCACGCGGTCGTCGGTCAGCTTCATCAGCGTGGCGATATATGCCTGATCGGGCACGTTGTTCCAGCTCATAAGAGCTGCAAGCACCGCGGGATGGTCGGCGGAGGGCACATCGCGGAAGTACTCGTCTTGGAAGAGCGGCTTGGGCTTGGGCCTGCGTAGCTTGAGCACAACGATTGTGCCGGTAAAGGCGACCGCCGCGACAATACTTAGCGCGGCAAGCGCATTGGCAATCATGCGAGCGTGAGCGCGGCGGGCGTTAGCTTCGTCGTCCCATTCCTTCTCTTCGCTCAGGATCGTTGACATGCGCTCTTCGCCCGAAGCGGCAAGCTGCGGTACCCAGTCGCTGGGGAAGGCAATGCGTGCCTCGGCGAATTCGCCCTGATGCACGCAGGGAATGGTATAGGTGACCATGGGCTCGTCCGCATCGAGCGACACGTCGCCCGTCAGCGGGCCGTGGCCCCATGCACGGAAGTTATCGCCCTTGACGGCCGCCGTCCCGGCAGCGGCATTTGCAAAGTAGACTTCCATCTCGACGTCATCGGAGTCCGCCGACCAGCCGTCGCCGACGAATTTCCAGTAGAGCTCGGCGGTATCGGCCCAGTTCATAACTGCACCAGTCATGGAATAACTCACGTAGTAGATTGCGCTGTCGCCGCTCTCGTGGGGGCTGAACACCTTAATCTTTACGCCGTCGTCGGACTGTTCCACCGTGTAAACGCCGTCGTCGCCTTTGTTTGCGCTGTCAACCTTGTTAAACGCAGCGTCGTCTTCCTCGACACTCAGCACATTGACGACCACCGAGCCGCCTTGCTGGTTAGAGCCTGTATTGATATCCCAATACACGCCGTTAATGTCATCGTCGAAATCGAACTGGCGTCCCTCGACAACGGTCAGCGAGCCATCGGCCTCAACCGTGGCACCGATATAGGTTTGGCTCATGGAGTAGCCGTCGGCGTGCGCGACGGCAGGCAGCAGCAACAACGCAAGCGCGACGAGTGCGCAGACGGAAGCGAACCGCGCAAACCGGCGGGGCTGCCGACAGGGCTGGGCAACGGGGGCGTTCATAGGCACATCCTTTGTCTGTGGTACCAGTAGCGTCATTGTCCCACGTTTGCGGGTTCATGTGACGAACATCTAGGTCAGCGGAGCGTCAAAACGGGACAAAAGTCACGCCCGCCGCCGGCACCTGGTGACGTTCCTTATCTGCCGGTAATCTGGAACACTCCTTGGCATAGCCCGCTCCGGCAATAGATACCACTTCATAGCTCCATCACAGGTGTAGCGGCTTTGTGTGGGCGCGGCATGCGCTGATTGAGCCGCCAGTTGAGGGGCATAAAGCAGTTGAGCGAAAACGGTTTGCCCCTTTGCCGTCCGCTTGAGGATCATGTCCCCCTTTTCCGCGGAAACCCCGGCAGTTGCGAAGAGCTGCCGGGGTTTCTGTCGTTTGAGGGCTAGATTGATTGACGACGATTAAGGCGCCGAGCCGGTGGTCCGGCACGCGCAACGTGTGGCCTCAGCAACTTGCAGGCCACGGCAGCGTCTCCCCCACCGCGCCCCGCGCTATACTCGTCCGCATGGACATCAACGCACGCAACATAGCAACAACCGCCGCCGACGCGCCAACGACGCCGGCCGCTCCCGCGCCCGTCGTGGGGCGCTTCGCCCCGTCGCCCTCGGGCCGTATGCACCTGGGCAACGTGTTCAGCTGCCTGTGCGCATGGCTTTCGGCCCGCAGCCAGGGCGGCAGCATCGTGTTACGCATTGAGGACCTGGACGATCGCTGCAAGCGCCCGGAACTTGCCGCCCAATTGATTGACGACCTGGCCTGGCTGGGGCTGGAGTGGGACGAAGGCCCCTACTACCAGCACGACCGCCTAGACCTGTACGAGAGCGCCTTGCGCCGGCTGAAAGACGCCGGCCTCACCTATCCCTGCTTTTGCACGCGCGCCGAGCTCCACACCGCAAGCGCGCCGCACGCCAGCGACGGCACGCCCATCTACCGCGGCGCCTGCCGAGGCCTTTCTGCCGAGGAGGTTACCCGCCGCAGCGCCCTGCGCGCTCCCGCCACGCGCCTGCGTGTGCCCGCCGTCGACGACCTCGCCGGCGACGTGATCGAATTCGTTGACCGCACGTACGGAGCCCAATGCGAGGCACTCGCCACCGAGTGCGGCGACTTTTTGGTGCGCCGCAGCGACGGCGTGTTTGCCTATCAGCTGGCCGTGGTGGTCGACGACGCTGCCATGGGCGTCACCGAGATCGTACGCGGATGCGACCTGCTTGGTTCCACGCCGCGCCAGATCTATCTGCAACATCTGCTGGGACTGCCCACACCGCGCTACGCGCACATCCCGCTGCTCATGTCGCCGGACGGCCGCCGCCTTTCCAAGCGCGATCGCGATCTGGACCTGGGCGAGCTCCGCACCCGCTTTGGCACACCCGAGGCACTGTTGGGATGGCTCGCCGGGCAAACAGGCATCGCGCCGGACACCACGCCGCGTACCGCCGAGCAGCTGGTCGAGCACTTTAGCTGGGACGTCATCCGCGCGCACCGCGAGAACATCACCGTAATGGCCGAGTAGTCAAACGCCCTGCCCCCTTCACTACCCCCCCCCCGACGAG
>DXMW01000022.1 GCA_019414045.1 Collinsella sp.
GGTGATCTCCGCCTTGAGAGGGCGGCGTCCTAAACCGCTAGACGAACGGGCCATAGGCCTCGGCAGAAAAGAAGTGGTAGCCCGTACCAGATTCGAACTGGTGATCTCCGCCTTGAGAGGGCGGCGTCCTAAACCGCTAGACGAACGGGCCACATGACATCTGCACTGCCGTGCTGCGAGGAAATATATTACGGGACAAAAAACATCAGCGCAAGAAGAAATTCCAAATTGCCGAAAAATTGTCGACAGGTTATGGAACGCGCAGGTCAACTAATTAGCTAATTCAAGTTGAGATGAACCAAAAGGGTTTCGCGATCGTTGGGGATGTTGTCCTCGATAACGGCTTCGAGGGCGGCGTTGAGTAGCTGGCCTAGCTCGGGCCCCGGCTTCACACCGGCACGAATCAAGTCGCCGCCGTTGATAGCAAGCATCTTGAGCGAATAGGGCTCCCCCGCCTCCAACAAATCATGGGCGAGTGAGCGCATCTCTTCGATCGTCTCGACGTAATAGAAGCACGACGGCGCCTTGCCCAGCGTGTCGGCACGCTTAAGGTCCATAAGCTCGTCCATCAGGCGCGGCGTATCGACACCCTCGCCCGAAAGCGCGCGCATCATATTGAGCAGGCAGGAGCGCTCGGGGCGCAGCGGCTTGTCATGGTATTTGATCAGCAGGCACACATCGCGCACCAAATCGTGCGAGAGCGCCAGGCGATCCATGATGACACGCGCCTTCTTGGCGCCGAGCTCGGGATGACCGTAGAAGTGGCCGCTGCCGTCGTGATCGACCGTAAAGCACTCGGGTTTGGAAACGTCGTGCAAAAACGCCGCCCACATAAGGCTCGACGAGGGCGCGACGCCGTCGCACAGCGCCAGCTCCCCTGCCACCGTCAGCACGCGGGCGATATGCTCGTAGACGTTAAACGCATGATAGACGCTGCGTTGATCAAACCCGCGAGCGGACGCGAGCTCGGGCACGGCGGCGCAAACAAGCTCGGGGTAGCGCAGCATCGCGTCTCCCCCGTGGCCGGTCGATAGAATGCCCTCGAGCTCAATACCCACGCGCTCGCGCGCCACGGCATCGAGCAGCGGCGCGCACTCGGCAAGGGCACACTTGGTCTCGGGCTCAATCACAAAGTCCAGACGGCAGGCAAAACGCACCGCGCGCAGCATGCGAAGCGCGTCCTCGTTAAAACGACGCTTGGGATCTCCAACGGCGCGGATGAGCTTGCGCTTCAGGTCGCCCTGACCATCGTAGCGGTCGACAAGACCACGCTCGGGATGCCAGGCCATAGCGTTAACGGTAAAGTCACGACGCGCCAGATCGTCCTCAAGCGACGCTGCACGCTCCACACTCTGGGGATGACGGCCGTCGGTGTAAAAGCCGTCTAGGCGGTAGGTGGTGACCTCAATGCGCTCATCATCGCAAATAGCCGTGATGCCGCCAAATTTTATGCCCGACTCAACCACGGCAATATCCGCCGCTTCGAGCGCCTCTTTGGACTCCTGCCACAGGCCGCTGCAGCACATGTCAACATCGTGGCTGGGGCATCCCATCAGGGCATCACGTACCCAACCGCCCACGTACCAAGCCTCAAGACCTGCTGCCTCAAGCGCACGCAGGACACGGATAGAGGCATCGGTCGGCTGCGTACCGTTGAGCGAAACATTGCACATGCCTATGGCCTCCTGCGACTATCAAATTGGCTATCGATTGCGTCTGCAAGAAGTCTAGCAAGAAACAGCCTCCACTGCACACGCAAGTCCGATAAACAAAAACGCATCCGTCCTGGTCTAAGACGGATGCGAAATAATTGAACTATTCAGGCAAGGTGCCGGAACTAGCAAACCTGACGGATTGCAATACCCTTCTGATACTCATCGACCTTGGAAAAATCGCCAAGACCCGGGCACTCGACCACGTTGGCGCCGGTGGCCATCGAGAGGCGCAGGGCATCCTCGACGCGCTCCGGGGCGTCGTGCCACACGGACAGGAAGGCGGCCAGAGAGGAGTCGCCCGCGCAGACGGTCGACAGCAGCTTGACGTCGAAGGTGCGGTTGGCAAACCAGATGTGCTCGCCGTTGGAGAAGTACGCGCCGTCGCCGCCGAGCGTCAGCAGTACATTCTTAGCGCCCTTGGCGTGCAGCTCGGCCATGGCGCCCTTGACGGACTCGTCGTCGCCACCGCCCACCTTAATGCCAAAGATGTCGAGCAGCTCGTCGTCGTTGGGCTTAATGAGCAACGGCTCCATAGCAATGAGGTCGGCCAGCTGATGGCTCGAGATATCGAGCACGAACTCGGCGCCCTTCGCCTTCACGCGGCGCAGGACCTCTGCCAGGAAGCTCTCGGAGGTGTTGGGGGGCAGCGAGCCGCTGATAACCAGGCAGGTCATGTCATCGAGCGAATCGATAAGCTCAAACATCTCCCGCTCGTTGGCTTCGTTGATGGCGGCACCGGCGTTGACCATGTTGTACTCGGTGTCGGGACCGGCGTTGAGGAACACGTTGACACGCGTGATGCCGTCAGTCCACACGGGCTTGACGGGCACGCCCAGGGCCTCGGCGCCCTTAACGATATACTCACCCGAGAAGCCGGCGAAGAAGCCCAGGATCGTGGTGTCGACGCCGTAGTGGTCGAGCGTAAACGAGACGTTGAGACCCTTACCGTTGGGCGTGTAGACGGCGTTGCGGGTACGCGTGACGGTGTTGGCAGCAAGACCGTCGCAGGAGATGTTGTAGTCAATGGCGGGATTTGCAGTAAGCGTGTAAATCATGAATGTTCCTTTCACGAAGCAACGTGTTAATGAAAGTATATTCCACGCTTCGGTAAAAGGCTACAACAACTCGGTGAACGGTGTGGAAGCGATGAAGTACGGAAGGACTCCTCTCCCCCGTGGCGGAACAAAAAAGGCGCCCCGGCCGAAACCGGAGCGCCGCATGCGCACGAATATGTCGCGTTTCGCTTACTTGCGATCGAGCTTGCGGACAGCAACGCGCTTGCTGTACTCGTCGACGTGACCAAAGTCGCCGATGCCGACGGACTCAGCAACGTTGGCGCCGGTGGCCATAGCGAGCTTCATGGCCTCCTCGACGTTGTCGCGATCCCTGTACCACTTGTGCAGGAACGCAGCGAGGGTGCAGTCGCCGGCGCAGACGGAAGAGACAAGCTTGATGTTGAACTCACGCTTGGCGTACCAAATGTCCTCGCCGTTGGAGAAGTAAGCGTCACCGCGGCTACCACGGGTGAGCAGCACGTTCTGGACGCCGGCCTCGTGAGCCAGCTTCATGGCAACGCGGACCTCGTCGTCGGTGTCGACCGGCACGCCGAAGATAGCCTTCATCTCGTGATGGTTCGGCTTAATGAGCAGCGGCTTCTTGTGAGCGAGCTCCTTGAGCTTGTCGGAGGACAGGTCCAGGACGACGTCGGCGCCACGGGCCTGAGCGTGCTCCATGACCTGAGCCAGGAAGTCAGGCGTAGCTTTGGGAGGCACGGAGCCGGAGACGATCAGGCACTCAAGGTCGCCCGCGGTGTCCAGGATGTTGTAGAGCTCCTCCTGGTGCTGCGGCGTGATCGGTGCACCAGGGTTGAGGATGCCGTACTCGTGCTGGCCATCGTTGACGTAGGTGTTAATGCGCGTGATACCGTCGGTCCAGACCGGGCGGCAGAGGCAACCCAGGTTCATGACCTCCTCGACGATGAACTTGCCCGTGAAGCCGGCGAAGAAACCGAGCGCGACGGTGTCGACGCCCATCTTCTTAAAGGCGAAGGACACGTCGAGGCCCTTGCCGTTAGCCGTGTAGCTGGCCGAGCCGGTGCGGACGTTCTCGTCGGGCTCGAGCGGAGAGCTCGAAACCGTCATGTCGACAGCCGGGTTAGCGGTTAGCGTGTAGAACATTTACAGTACCCCCTGTATATGTGAGGGCCGCGTGGCCGGCCCATTCCAACCACGCGGTTACCTCTGATACCAAATTAGCGAGCTGCGGACTCGAGCAGTGCCTTGACCTCGGCAGCGGTGTTGCAGGCGAGCGCCTTCTCGGCGAGCTCGTCGCACTCGGCCTTGGTCCACTGGCTGATGGTCTTGCGGGCGCGCAGGATGGACGGAGCGCTCATCGAGAACTCCTCCAGGCCCCAGCTGATCAGCAGCGGCTCAAGCAGCGGATCGGCAGCGGCCTCGCCGCACATGCCGACCATGATACCGGCCTTCACGCCGCTCTCGATGATGTTCTTGAGCGAGCGGAGCACGGCGGGATAGTACACCTGGTACAGGTTGGAGATGGTGTCGTTGCCACGGTCGGCGCACATGGTGTAGCCGATGAGGTCGTTGGTGCCGATAGAGAAGAAGTCGGCGACCTCGGCCAGACGGTCAGCGAGCAGCGAGGCGGCAGGCGTCTCGACCATAATGCCGACCTCGATGTTCTCGTTGAACTTGCGACCCTCTTCGGTCAGCTCGGCCTTGCACTGCTCGACGAGCTCCTTGACGGCCACGACCTCCTCGACGCAGGTGACGAGCGGGATCATGATCTTGACGTCACCAAAGGCGCTGGCGCGCAGCAGGGCGCGGAGCTGAACCTTGTACTGGTCGGGATTGGCCAGGCAGTAACGCACGGCGCGGAAGCCCATGAAGGGGTTCTCTTCCTTGACCATGTGCAGATACGGAATCTCCTTGTCGCCGCCCACATCGAGCGTGCGGATGATGACCGGAGCACCCTTGAGCGCGCTGGCGACCTTACGATAGGCGTTGAACTGCTCCTCCTCGGAAGGAAGCTCAGCAGAGTCCATGAACAGGAACTCGGAGCGGAACAGACCGATAGCCTCGGCGTCGTGATCGAGCGCGTTGGGCACGTCATCGGGGTTACCGATGTTGCAGGCGATGATCTTCTTGATGCCATCGGCAGTCACGGACGGCTTGCCACGGAAGGCCTCGAGGGCTGCCTTCTCGGCAGCGAAGGCCTCGGCCTTGGCGGTGTAGGCAGCGAGCGTCTCCTCGTCGGGATCGGCCTCGACGATACCCTTGCCACCGTCGACGACAACGGTCATACCGTTGCGCAACGCGGTGCAGCTGTTGGAAACCGAAAGGACAGCCGGGATCTCGAGGGCGCGCGCAATGATCGCGGAGTGCGACGTGCGGCCACCGGTCTCGGTGACGATACCGGCAACGTGGGCCTTATCGATCGTGGCGGTCATGGACGGCGTGAGGTCGTGCACGACAACGACGGTATTCTCGGGCAGGACGGAGAGGTCGACGACCTCCTTGCCCAGCAGCTCGGCCAGAATACCGGTGCGGATGTCGGCGATGTCGGCCGCGCGCAGACGGAACATCTCGTCGTCCATGGACAGGAACATGTTCTCGAACATGGTCGAGGTGTCCATGAGCGCCTGCTCGGCGCAGGTGCCGCCGTCAATGGCGGCGTTGATGGCGTCGGTCATGCCCGGGTCCTGAGCCAGGACAATGTGTCCGCTCATGATCTCGGCCTCGGCCTCGCCCACCGTCTCCTTCATGTGGTCGGCCTGAGCCTGGGTCTTCTCGCAGAAGACCGAAAGAGCGGACTGATAGCGCTCCTTCTCTGCTGCCGAATCAGCAACCTCGTGCGGCTCAAACGTCAAGTCGGGATCGACGGCGACCATGACGGTGCCGATACCGATGCCCTCGGAAGCGTTGACTCCCTGATACATTCCCATTCCTCTCTCCGTGTCATGTGATAAAGCGTTTTGCCATATCCATGACAAAAGAGCGCAGCTACCTTACAACAGGTCACTGCGCCCCCAAATATGAACTTAGTTGTTCAACATGCGACCCGTTTGAGTTCTACTCGCCAAGACCGCTCTTGATGAGCTCGATGGCAGCAGCCAGAGCCTCGGCCTCGTCGGCGCCGTCGCACTTAACCTCGACCTCGGTACCGCAGGGGATACCAGCAGCCATGAGGGCCATCGGGGACTTGCCGTTGACCTCCTTCTCGGGGGTGACGACCGTCACGTCACAGGCGTACTTGCCCATGGTGGAGGCGAACAGACCAGCCGGACGCATGTGCAGACCCTGAGGATTAACGAGGGTAGCCTTCTCAGAAACCATAGTTGACTCCTTTTTTGTGTTTAACCCCTGTCATGCATGTGGCAGGAGTCAGATTCACGACGTTGTTTATATTAACTCACATCAAACGGTTTTTCATTGTGTTTCGCACGAATTGTTGGACAGTTGTCTGTTCTGTCCGCTTGCTCGCCCCGGACCCCGCGCGCGGGGGCCATGAGATTTCCTGCTCTACAGTCCTGCTCGCACGAAGAGCACATTAAGTGCTCTTCGGCTCGTGCGGAACTCGCGATAAATCTCATGGCCCCCGCGCGCGGGGTCCGGGGCGAGCAAACTGCGGAAACTCGGTCGGTCCAAAGTAATATCGTGCGAACGGAATTCTGGCTGATGACTTGTTCGCGACAAAGACTCGATAGGCAGCCCACTCTATGCCCTTTTGTAAGTTGCGGTGAAATAGGGACTGAATTTGGGGTTGAATCGTTTAAACAGTCCCCATTTCACCGCAACTTATGGGAGGGCATAGAAAAAGGCGGGGGCTCCTGGTGGAGTCCTCGCCTTTGTTACAGGGGGCGATGTTATTCGCGTACTGCGGAATTAGACCAGGCGGGCGTTGATCGTCTTGGCGATCTCGGCGGCGTCGGTGGAACCCTTGACGGTGGCACGGAAGCCCTCGTCCATGAGCGCCTCGGCGACCTTGGACAGGATCTTGAGGTGCGTGGTGCCAGCCTGTGCACCAGGGATGAGCAGAGCGATGGCCACGTTGACGGGAGCGCCGTCCATGGTATCCCAACCGGTCACGCCGGACTCGTCCTTAACGACGATGACGGCAGCCTCGGTAATGGCGTCGGACTTGGCATGCGGGATGGCGAAGCCCTCCATCATGCCCGTGGTGCCCTCGGCCTCGCGGGCCAGGAAGGCGTTCATCACGGCGTCGGCGTCGCTGGCGATACCGGCCTTGACAGCCTGGTTGGAAACGAAGCTCAGAGCCTCGTCGCGAGAAGCGAAGTCCTCGGCGACAAAGACATTCTCGACCTTCACGAAGTCGGCAGCATCGGCCTTAGGGGCCTCAACGGCAGCAGCCTTGGAAGCCTCAACCGGCTTGGCTACAGGAGCGGCCTTCTGATTCTTCTCGAAGTCGTACTTCTTGAAGGCCACGAACAGGATGCCACCGATCACAGCGCCGATGAGGATCGCGAGGACCCACAGCGGACCGTTCTCGACAACGGGCAGGACCAGGAAGCCACCGTGAGGCGCCGGATCGTGAACGTTGAACATGATGGTCAGGATCGAGGCGATGGAGGAACCGAGCATCATGATGGGCATGACGGGCCAGATGTTCTTGGTCATGAACGGAATGGCGCCCTCGGTGATGTGGGTGCAACCAAGAATGAGGTTGACGATACCGGCGTCATGATCCTCCTGGCTGAAGTACTTCTTGCCAACGACGACGGCGAAGGTGGTGATCAGCGGCGGAACGATGCAGGCGGCGGAGACGGCAGCCATGAAGTTGGTGCCGAAGTTGTAGGTATCGGTGCCAACGCCAGCAGCCAAGGCCTCGGTGAGCATAGCGGTACCGGTGACGTAAGCAGCCTTGTTGACCGGGCCGCCCATGTCAACGGCGCACATGCAGCCGATGGCAAGGCCCAGGACAATGGCGCCAGAGGCGGACAGACCCTTGAGGAAGTCCATCATGGCGGTGTTGATGGCAGCCATGGGGCCGGAGATGCCGAGCATGACCAGGCCGACGATGGCGGTCGAGAACAGCGGGTACAAAAAGATTGCCTTGAGGCCGTCCAGATTCTTGGGCAGCTTGGAGAAGACCTTCTCGAGCAGCAGGATGACATAGCCAGCGAGGAAGCCGCCGACGATGCCGCCCAGGAAGCCGAAGCCCACGCCGGCGCCGCCGGCGTCGATCATGCCGGTCTCGGCGTTAACGGGCAGGCCCTGGATGGCGATCATACCGGCAACGAAGCCGGGGACGAGCGCCGGGCGCTTGCCGATGGACTCGGCGATATAGGCGGAAAGCACGGGAACCATGAGGTTCATGGCGGTACCGCCGATGATCTTAAGCATAGCGGCAAAGCTGTTGTAGTCAGACGCCGTCGAATCGAAGGACGTGATGCCCCACAGGAACGAAACGGCGGTCAGGACACCACCGGCGACGACGAAGACCAGCATGTGGCTGACGCCGTTCATGAGGTGCTTGTAGATGATGTGGCCGATAGATTCCTTCTCCTCGACCTCATCCTCGACATCGGCAGCAGCCGCAACCGAGTCGTCACCCTTGGCGGCGAGCGCGCGGTCGATCAGCTTACCGGCTGCCTCGACGGACAGGGCCTTGGAAACACCAACGGAAACCATGCGCTTGCCGGCGAAACGCTCCGCCTGGACATCCTTATCGGCTGCGACGACGACGGCCTTGGCACCGGCGATCTCACTCTTGGTGAGCTCGTTCTCGACACCGACCTGGCCATGGGTCTCGACCTTAATGGTCAGACCGCGCTCGGCAGCTGCCTTCTCCAGCGCTTCCTTCGCCATGAAGGTGTGCGCGATACCGGTCGGGCAACCGGTGGCGGCGATGATGTCAAACTTAGCCATGTGTCCCTCCTTTTTAAGTTTTGCGCCCGCAGGCGCTCCCCTACACGCGCGTCCTTGCGCGCTTTTCCACAACTGAAAGATACCAACCTACCGTCCGCGTGAGAAGAGACAAGGAGCAATTCTCCGGTGAAAGGTTCTTTCATAACCGTAAACGGTAGGTGAAAGTTTACCATCAACACTTGAAACGGCAAGGTGTATCTTGTAATTGAAAATCCCCCTATACTATGACAGTACAAAACGAGTCCGATTATCATGCCAACCAGGAGCCATCCATGACCGATAGTAGCAAGAGCGCACTTTCCCTCATTAGTACCCATCAGGGATACAGCGAATCCGAGCAGCGCATTGTCGACTATATATTGGAGCACCAGTCCGAGGCGCCACGCCTCACGGCGGCTCAGCTCTCGCGCGCCGCCGCCACGTCCGAGGCGACCGTTTCGCG
Source organism: Collinsella sp. (assembly GCA_019414045.1). Lineage (GTDB taxonomy): Bacteria > Actinomycetota > Coriobacteriia > Coriobacteriales > Coriobacteriaceae > Collinsella. The sequence continues at coordinate 9,063 of DXMW01000022.1, forward strand.
CTTCTGCCGCAAGCTTGGCTTTGGCAGCTTCCGCAGCTTTCAGTTTTCGTTGGCGAGGGATTTGGAAAGCCAGCGCAACGAGGGCCTGACTGACGAAGTCTCGCTCGACAATATGGAGCAGAGCCTTAAGAACATCCTGGCTGCCAAGGTGAGCGAGCTTAATGCGACCATCGACGGGATCGACCACGATACGTTGGCGGCTGTTGTGCATGCCCTTAAGCATGCAGGGGTTATTGAGTTTGCGGCTGTGGGAAATACGAACGCGGTCGCGCTCGATGCGACGTTTAAGTTTTCGCAGCTGGGCCTGCGCTGCATGGCGAGCACCATTAGCGAGACATCAATCGGCTTTGCGCTCACGTTGCGCCCGGGTGACGTCATCGTGCTCATCTCAAACTCCGGCAAGTCGCGCCGACTGAATCGCATGGCAAAAGCGGCTCGCGACTGCGGTGCCACCGTAGTCGTCATCAGCAGCGACAGCAAGTCTCCACTCGCGCGCCTGGCAGACTACACTTTTAATACCGTCAACCACGAGGCGCTGCTGACGACGGGTGACTTTGCGTTCTCCAAGATCAGCGCCACGATGATCATCGAAGTTATCTACAACTTCCTGCTGCCCGAGATTGAAGACGCTCGTGAACATATCAGCTACTACGAGGAGCTCATCCAGCCGGACAAGGTCGTTGAGTAAAACGCGTAGTGGGACAAAAATTTCAGTCTATTTTGTCCCACCAACACCGCTGATACGACCTAGCCTCGAACTTCTTCGAGCATCTGCTTTGCGTGGGCCAAGCTTGCCTCGGACTGATCGCCGCTGAGCATGCGGGCGATCTCGGCAGTACGCGCTTCGCCGGTTACCTCGTCCAAATGCGTCTGGGGAACATCGCCCGGCTCCTTGCTGACAACATAATGCTTGTCGGCCATGACGGCGACTTGCGCCAAGTGGGTTACGACAATCACTTGATGCGTAGCGGCAAGATCGGCCAGCACACCAGCAAGAGCACGAGCCGTGGAGCCGCCGACACCGGCATCGACCTCGTCAAATACCAGTGTGTCGACGCCGTCAGCATTACCCAAGACCACCTTGCTCGCCAGCATGACGCGGCTGAGCTCGCCGCCCGAGGCAATGCGGCGCAGGGGACGCGGCGTCAAGCCGACACCGCTGCGATACAAAAGCTCGTAGCTTGAAGGACCCGCCGGCGTCCACTCGGCGCGCGGAAGATCACGCGACTCCCAAACGAGCTCGGCGCCGCCCATCTCCAAGCGTGCCATCTGACGACCAACCTCGTGGCAGAAGCGCGGGGCCGCCGTATTGCGAGCGCGCTTAAGCGCCTTGGCGGCAGCGAACAGCTCGCGCTCGGCGCTCCCGAGTGCCTCACGCGCCTTTTTGATCTGCTCATCGCCATCATCGACCAGGGACAGCAGCTCTTGCGAGCGATCGCGCATGGCAAAAACATCGTCCATGGTGGGACCCCACTGACGCAACAGGCCCTTGAGGTCGGAATACCGCTCACGCATGCGAGCGAGCTCGCGCGGGTCGAAGGCGACGCCATCGCGATAGGCACGAAGCTCGTTCGCGCTATCCTCAAGGGAGATGCAGGCATCCGAAAGCGCATCGGCAATGTCGCCCAGTTTGCGATCGACGGTAGCCATACGGGAAAGCTCGGCCACGGCGCTGTTCACGGCATCGAGCGCTCCACCTTCGGCGGCAAGCGATGCATGGGCATCGTTAGCTGTGGCAACCAGTACCTCGGCATGTTCGGAGCGCGGCAGCAGTTCCTCGAGTTCCTCATACTCGCCCGGCTTGGGGTCGACCGCGCCGATGCGCTCGAGGGCAAAGCGAGCCTCCTCGACACGGCTCCCCTGCGCACGCGAGGCTTCCTCCACACGGCGAAGCTCCTTGGCGGCGTCACGCGAAGCCTTAAAACAGGCGCGATACTTCTCGAGCGCCTCATGCGCTGCGCGTCCAGCCCAGGCATCGACCATGGCAACATGATGCGCCGGATCGAGCAAGCGCTGGTGCTCGTGCTGACCGCAAAGATCCATCATGACGCCGACGCGCTCCGAAAGCTCACGCACGCTGGCGATGCGGCCGTCAATTTTTACGCGACTGCGGCCTTCGGCAGAAAGGCTGCGCTGCACGGTGAAACCCTCCGAGTCGTGCGGGCCATCGAACAAGCGCGCCTCGACGCTGGCAAGCTCCTCTCCCTCGCGCACCGTCGACGAATCTGCACGCTCGCCCAATATGAGCTTGAGCGCCGAAAGCAGCGCGGTCTTACCGGCACCGGTCTCGCCGGTCAGGACAGTCAGGCCAGCACTCGGAACCAGCGTCGCCTCACGAATGAGTGCAATGTTAGAAACCTGCAGCTCATCGATCATGACGCACTCCGTAGAACACGCGGCTCACCGAGTTATAGAAGCTCTCGGGGCCGTAATCCAGCAGCAACACATCGCCGGGACCGCGACGCACCGCCACGCTCTCGACCGTGCCATCGCAGGTAATAAACTGTCCGTCGATGGCAATCGCCGGCACGCTCGGACGATCATCGGACATAAAGATCTCGACGACATCACTCGGCGAGGTCAAAAAAGCGCGAGCCTGAATGGTATGCGGAGCGATGGGCACACAGACCATACCCGTGTAATCGGGGCTGACGATGGGGCCGCCGGCGGAAAGCGCATAGCCGGTAGAGCCAGTCGCCGTCGACACGACGACACCGTCACCGCGCAGGCGATCGATATGATGGCCGGAAACCGTGATGTCAAATTCGACCATATCGGAAAGAGGTCCGCGCGTAAGTGCCATATCGTTGAGGGCAAACGTGCGCACGACATCCTTCGTGCCATCTTCGCGCACCGAAACGATATCGGCGGCGATGGTGGCGCGGCGGCTCACGTGGAGCTCGCCGGACAGGGCATCGCTCACAACCTGCAAAATGTCGCGCTCCTCGGGGCTCGCGGCCGTTAAAAAGCCCAGGTGACCATAGGAAAGACCAAGGATAGGAATCTCGCGATGGTTGAGGATGCGGGCAGCGCGCAGCAACGTACCGTCGCCGCCGAGCGTAATGACCAGATCTGAGCCATCAATATCAGGCGCGCTTTGAATCTTCGATCGCTGGTCGGCAGCCCATGCGACCTCGTAGCCCTGGCGCGAAAGCCAAAGCTCGAGCATCAGGCCGCTCTCGACCGCCTCTTGCTTGTAGTAATTGGGAACCAGAAAGACCTTCATAGCGTTGCAGCTTTCTCGCTCAAAGCCGATACCTGGGATTGCAGCTCATCGTCGGTGCGTTCACCAGGGGCAAACCTTGTGCCGTACAGGAAAAACTCAACGTTGCCCTTAGCGCCATGGATGGGCGACACGCACACGTCAAGCGGGAACAGGCCCTTGGCGGCAAAAAGCTCAATCGCCGCCACGAGCGTATCGCGGCGGACGGCGGGGTCGGTCACGATACCGCGCTCGCCCACCAGCGCAGCCGGCGCCTCAAACTGGGGCTTTACGAGCGTGCAGAACGAACCCGAAGGCTTCAGGCACGCCAGCACGGCGTCGATGATATTCGCGATGCCGGTAAACGAGACATCACATACAGCCAGGTCGATGGCACCGGCATAGCCAAGCTCAGGCAGCTGCGTCACGTTTGTGCGCTCATGCAGCGTCACGCGATCATCCTGACGCAACGACCAATCGAACTGGGCGCGACCCACGTCCACCGAGACAACGGTCGCAGCTCCGCGCTTGAGCAGGCAATCGGTAAAGCCGCCGGTAGAGCAGCCCACATCCAGACAGCTAAGGCCCGTCGGATTGATGCCAAACGCATCAAGCGCGCCTTCGAGCTTAAGACCGCCGCGGCCAACATAGGGAATGCGCCCCTTCACGTGCAGTGGCAGACCCGGAATCACCTTAAGGCCCGGCGAAGTCAAGCGCTCGCCGCCACTCGAGACCAATCCGGCCATAAGAGTGCGAAGGGCATCCGCGCGATCGGCGCAGATGCCCTGTGAAATCAGTTCGTCATCAAGACGCACGCGTTTCATGAATGCCATCAACCATTCGTATCCGGAGATGCGGCCTAGCTATCCTGGGATTCGTTTGCCGCATCCTCATCGTATTCCTGCTCGAGCTTATCGGCCTCACGCGGCGTCAGCTCAAACTTGTTGACCATATCGACCGCGCGGGAGCCCAGCTCAATCGCTTCGTCAAACAGATCGAGTGAACGCTCCAAGGACGTATCCTTGGAGCGAACGGTAGCGATGATCTGGTCCAGACGGTCCGAAATCTCGTCAAAGTTGCGGACAGAACCCTCTGGCATGGCTACTCCTCGACGGAGTCGGCCTCGACGGCCTCAGCAGCGTCCACATCCTCGGCAAGTACACCGGCGGTAGCCTGAGCGGCAGCGACCTTGGCGGCAGCCTCAGCAGCCTGGACCTCCTCGCGAGCGCGATCCTCGGCCAGCAGTTCCTGGTACAGGTCCTCGCCCGGCAACTCCTCGCTGCGCGCGATCTTGCCCAGCACGCCGTTGACGAACGACGCGGACTGGTCGGTGCCATAGGCCTTGGCAAGTTCGACGGCCTCGTTGATCACGATGGCGTCCGAGACCTCCTCGTCGGTGAGGAAACGCATCTCATAGACGGCGATACGCAGCAGATTGCGGTCGGCGCCGGGCATGCGCATAAGATCCCAGTTCTTGGCGACGGCGCGCAGAGCGCAGTCGATGCGGTCGATATGCTCGTAAGCACCGCGGCACAGCTCCAGCGCATAGGGGTCGAGGGGACCCTTCGAGATCAGGAAATCGCCCTCGAGGACGCGCTCGAGCGGGCTGTCCGTGGCCTCGGCCTGGAACAGCAGCTGCAACGCCTGACTGCGGGCAAGCGTACGCCCGCGATAAACCTTAAGGCTCAAAGGTTACTCCTTGGGGAAAACGAGGCCGTCGATGCAAACGTCAACGCGCTCGACCTCGACGCCCACCTGGGCATCGATGGCAGCGACCACGGCGGCGCGAACGGCCTCGGCGAGTTTCTTGAACGGATAGCCAAAGAACACCACGACGCGCACGGTGAGCGCGAGCTTGTCACCGACAACCTCGGCCTCGACCGCCGGCTCGGAAGCCGGGGCCTTGGACGAGAGCATCATGGAGACAAGGTTGGTGGCAAGGTCCTTGACGCCCACGGAGGCGATGCCCTCGACATCCGTGACGGCGCGCGAGACGATGGCGGTCAGAACATCGGGCGAAATGCCGATGCCGTCAATCTTGATTTCCTGGGGCATGAGTCCTCCTAGAAGAGTTGGTTGCTAGACGCGGGAGACGAACTTGCCGTCGCGGGTGTCAACCTTGATGACCTCGCCCTCGTTGAGGTACATGGGGACCTGGATGACAGCGCCGGTGTCGATCGTGGCCGGCTTGGTGGAACCCTGGACGGTGTCGCCCTTAAAGCCCGGGTCGGTCTGGACGATGGTGGTCTCGATGAACATCGGCGGAGTCACGCCCATGAGCTCATCGTCGGCGAAGAGCAGCTGGCAGATGTCGTTCTCGCGCAGCCACTTGGAGTTCTCGCCCACCATGTCCTCGGGAACGGGAACCTGCTCATAGGATTCGTTGTCCATGAAGATGTAGTCGGTGCCATCGTTGTAGAGGTACTGGAACTCACGGGTGGTGAGCATGACGCTCTCGAACTTGGTGCCGGCGTTGCAGGTGTTCTCGACGACGCGGCCGCTCTTGATGTCGCGGGTCTTGTAGCGCACAAACGCGCCGCCCTTGCCCGGCTTGACATGCTGGAACTCGACGATGGTGTAGACCTTGTCCTTAATGCGGAGACCGAGGCCGTTCTTGAAGTCGGCGGTAGAAATGGTAGGCATAGCGACCTTTCTTGTTATGGGCAGAACGCACAAGCGTCCAAATTACATACGAGCGAAATTATACACTTGCAGACGGCGCCTGCAGCGAGCGCATAAAAAGAGAACGCGGGGCGTCCGAATTGCTCCGGAGGCCCCGCCCCAAACTATCTACCGAAGTAGACTAGCAATCGATGACGTGAAGGTCATGCGGCGTCTTGGTGAAGGGCTCGTAGCCGCTCTCGGTGACCACGCCGTAGTCCTCCAGGCGCACACCGCCCACGCCGGGCAGGTAGACGCCGGGCTCCATGGTGATAACCGAGCCGACCTCGATGATATTCTTGCTGCGGTTGAAGTTGGGCAGCTCGTGGATGTCAATGCCCACGCCGTGGCCCAGACCATGGTTATAGTAATCGCCATAGCCGGCATCGCCAATGATCTTCTTGGAAAGCTTGAAAATGTCGTTGCCCTCGACGCCCGGATGGATGGCGGCGACGCACTCCTCGTGCGCACGGCGCACGAGCGCGTACAAGTCGAGCTGCTCCTGCGTGGGCTCGCCCATCACGACGGTACGAGTCATGTCGGAGCGGTAGTCGCAATAGCCCGCGCCATAATCCATGAGAACGAAGTCGCCCTTCTCGATCACGCGGTCGCTCGGGACGGCATGCGGGTTGGCGGTGTTGGGGCCGCTCGCCACGATGGAGCCGAAGGCCAGGCTGTCGGCGCCGTTGGCGAACATAAAGTTCTCGAGCTCGTTGCGAACCTGCTTCTCGGTCATACCGGGCTTAATATAGCCGAGCATGTGCTGGAAGGCGGCGTCGGTAATCGACTGCGCATGGCGCATGAGCTCGATCTCCTCGGCGTCCTTGATGGCGCGCATCTTGCGAATGTCGTCATGCATCAGCGGCAGCATGCAGGCGACGGAACGATCCTCAAGGCCACGCTGGATACCCTGGTAGAAGTTGATCTGCATGTCGTCCTCGACAGCGCAGACACGGCACTTGTTAGCCGCGATCTTGCCGGCGACCCAACCGGGGATGGTGCCCTCGTCCATGTCGTAGACCCAGGGGCTGCCGGCGGACGTGTTCTCCTCAAAGCTGTTGAGATAGCGTGAGTCGGTATGGAACAGGCACTGGTCGGCCGTAATAAATGCAGCGTGCGGGAACTCGAAGGTGTAGTCGAAGACGCCCTTCACGCCCGTGAGCCAACGAAGGTTGGCCTCGTCGCGCACGACGATAGCGTCGTAGCCGCGCTCAGCCATCAGGGCACGGACACGCTCGATACGACCGGCAGGACCGGCAGCAAACTCAGACATGCAGATTCCTTTCTTATTGTCCTCATAAAAGCGGGACGGGCCTCGATCGAAAGATGGAATCGCGCGCGATTCGCAACCGATTGGAAACCCGCCCCTCAACATGATACGAAAGACGATGTATGTCAATAAATCCTAGAGAAGTTCTTTGCGAGAAGCCAAGTATGCGTGAGCATGGCGGTCGAGAACCTCGTCCTCAACGCTCGTTAGACGAATGGCGCCGAGCGCCGCGGGCAGCGGCAACATGCTGCGGTTCGAGCGAACAAACTGCTGCCTGCGGAACTCCTCGATATATGCGGCAGGCTCCAGATCGAAGGCAAGCTCCTCGATACCAAAGTCCTCCAGGCAGTCATCGACCTCAAAGACGTAATCGATATCAAAGTCGCAGGCATCATGTGCTAGGCGCGCCTCAAAGCGCATGCCCTCGGACAGCAGCTGGTAGGCAGGAACCTGCACCGCGGCTTTGCCCAGGCAGACGCGCAGAGTACGCTCCCCTGTCTTGCCAAAATCGAGCGCATGGCGGGCGCTCGGGTTCGTGGCCATCAGTACGTCCTTACGGGCAGTCTGAGACCACTGAACGGCATTGACGAGCGCGACCTCCTCGCCCGCGAGAATCTCGGGAATGGTCTCGGTAAACTGATTCCAGCGGGACTTGCTGCTCGAAAGCATGGTGCCAACAAGTACCGCATAGCCGAGCTTGAGGTCCTCGGGGTCCGCCGCGCGTACAAGGTCGAGGTCACACACGACCAAGCCCGGCTCGGGACGGAACGCGATAGCGGGAAGCGCATGCGCCGACGAGGCGACAAGCGGCTTCATGGTCGTCGCGACCGTGAGCATGGCGTCGAACGTCGTCGGCAGCAAGGCGCACTCGGTGCGACCGCACCACTGATTGGCGCACCAGCAAACAACCGAGCAGGTCGCCGTGTCGCCGACAGCGACAACGAGATCATCGCAGGTAATGCCGTTAGCCGACAGCGCGCCAAAGACGGTATCGGCATCGACCAGCGTAGCACCGGCAGGCGAAACCTCGAGGACGAGCGGCGACACGGCAAAACCGGCGTCAACAAGTGCATGCTCGACAACCTCGCCAAAACGCTCGGATGTGGCGTCGTTCCAAACCACCATCGCACGCTTAGGCTTGCCCACAGCCGAGGCAAACATGCGCGACAGCTCCTCGAACGCCCCCAATCCGACGCGGACATCGACACTGCGGTTTTGGAAATTGATAAGTTGACGGCGAATCATAGCAGTCCACGCTCCAAAAGCATCTCGGCACAAAGGTAGGAAACGTCCTCGAAGGACTTGTTGCGAATATCAAGGGTAATATCGGCCGCCTGGCGATACAGCGGACGGCGATGCTCAAACAAGCGCGCAGCGTGCTCGGGCGAGCGGAAATCGGGCCGGGTATCGGAGCGACGAATCTGGCGCAACGAGTCCTCAAAGTCGCCTTCGAGGTACACGCATGTACCCATCTCGTGCATCAGCTCAATGTTCACCGGCGTCTCGACGATGCCGCCCCCGCACGATACCAGCAGGCTGCGCTCGCTTTGAAGCGAACGGAGTGCCGAGGTCTCGAGCTCGCGAAAACGATCCTCGCCCTCGGTCTCAAATATCTCGGTCACCGACTTGCCGCATCGACGCACAACCAAGCGATCGGTATCGATGAATCGACGCTTGAACATAGTGCCCACATTGCGCGCAAGCGTCGACTTGCCCGCGCCCAAAAAGCCGATAAAGAAGATATGGTCGCAGCCGTGTTTGATGTGCTGAGACATGGCGAAACCTATTCCTCGCAGGGAAGGTCGCGCAGGGCCCGGCGCTCAAAGATACGGAAGATCTGCGTGTACCACAGGTCCTGGGTTGCCTGCGGCTTGACCAGAATGGTGTCAACGCCGGCAAAATTACCGCTCCACACGTCCGTGTACAGCTGATCGCCGATCAGCACCGCCTCGTCTGCCGTGGCGCCGAGGCGCTTAAGACCCGCCTTCAAGGCAAACGGGGCGGGCTTCATGGCGTGGCTAATGGCCTCGAGTCCCAGCTCGCGTGCAGAGCTCATGACCTGGTCGCGATGCCAGTTGTTGGACACCATGCACAGCTTAAAGCCTTTGGCGCAGGCGGCGTCGAGCCAAGCGGAAACCGCAGTGGGAACCTGCTCGGTGTCGCGCGGCACCAGAGTGTTATCGCGATCGAGCAGAATGGCGCGTTTGCCGTCGGCCCACAGGGTATCAAGGTCGATGCGATCGACCGAGGCAACGTATCGTTTGGGGCTAAAAATCCTCATGCTAATTCCAAGACTGTTGATGCTCTTCGTAGGTTTGCGAGAAGTACTCCTCGTCCTGCGTAATGTAGAAATACAGGTCATCGGAGTCGGTCGGCTCAAGCGTGGCCTTGAGTGCCTCGAGCGACGGAGAGCAGATGGGCGTGGGTGGCAGGCCCTCGTGCTTATAGGTGTTATACGGGCTATCGCTCTGCAGGTCGTCGGCGGTAACCTCGCCACCGGTGACATACATCATGGTCGCATCGCTGTTGAGATAGCGCAGACCGTCGAGCTTGCCTGCAAGGCGGTTGTAGAAGACCGAGGCCACGTGCGCACGTTGATCGGCGTTGAGGCCCTCGCGCTCAACGATAGAGGCCAAGTTAACGATGTCGTAGTCGGACATCTCCACACCGTAGCGCTCCTTGATCTTGGCTTCGCAGCTCGCAAAGTCAAGCGACTTGTACTCAGTCTTAAACTGATCGAGCATGGCGCGAATCACGTCATCGGCCGTCGGCGAATCACCCAACGAATAGGTCTTGGGGAACAAGAAACCCTCGAGCGAGTCGTTGGCGGCGCCCTTAAGGAAGCTATAGTCGTCCACGTAGTTGGAGGCCTTGGCCTGGTTGAGGAAGTCTTCCTTAGAGATGCTGTCGTAGGCCTGGGCCACGCGGTCGGCGACTTGATCGACTGTCAGACCCTCAGGGATAGTCAGCGCATTGGAGCCCGCGTTGGGGCCTTCCATGAGCTGCTGAACAACCTTGGTCGCATCCATGAGTGTGGTGAACGAGTAGGTGCCAGGCTTAAGCGACATATCGGCGTTAAGCTTTTTCACCGCCGCGTAGTAATCCTTGGGATTTTCGACGATATGGTTCTCGGAGAGAATCGAGGCGATCGTATCGCCCGAAGCACCGTCGGGAATGGTCACCGTAACTTGCTGGCCAGCAGCGACTTTCGCATCCTCACCGGCAAAGAAGCCCTTAACGGCAGGTACGACAAAGAAAGCGATAGTAGCAAGCGCGATTACGGCCACCACAACGCCGATGATCATAGGAACCGGAGAACTCTTCTTTTGAGCACCGCGACGAGCATGCGTGTTGTAGCTCGAGCGAGTCGCCGGAGCAACGCCATGCGAACCGCGAGCGTGATGCGAATGCGATTGGGGGGCCTGCGTTCGCTGGGTAGGTGCCTGTTGCTTAAAGCGAGCACCGCCTGCAGGCTGAGCCGAACGAGCAGTGGGCTGCTGAGCCGCGTGAGAAGCCGGATACTGAACCGAACGAGCAGAAGGCTGCTGACCCGTCCGTTGAACAGGTTGGGCCGAACGAGAGGAGGACTGCACCGGGCGCGCGGCAGGCTGAGCTGCGCGCTGCGTCGGCTGTGCCGGACGCTGGCCAGGCTGGGCAGGGCGCGGCACAGGCTGACGTGTACGAATCGGCTGGCGCGGATCGGAAGCGCTAGGCATGCGAGACCTCCTCGTTTTTACGATCAAGCCACGTCTGCAAAAACAGGCTGGCGGCAATCATGTCAATCTTGCCCCTCATCTGCTTTTCGTTGAGGCCCTGCTCGCGCAGGATACGCTTGGCCTCTTGCGAGGACAGGCGCTCGTCCTCAAACTCCAACGGAAGATCGAGCTCGTCGGCAATCTTTTGCGCAACAGCGGCAACACGCTCGGCCTGGGGACCGGGCTCACCGGCCATGGTCAGGGGACGCCCACTTACCAGGATATCGGGCTCATAGTCCTCGACCAGATAGCGGAACGTCTTGGCCATACCGGTGACCTCTGCAGCCGGGAGCACCTTGACAGGCATCGCCATCTTGCCATCACGGCTCGAGACGGCGATGCCGATCCTGGTCTCCCCTATGTCCAGCGCAAGCGCGACCACAGCGACTACCTAGATTCTTAGGCGCCGAGCGCGGTCTTAGCGGCCGCGAGGGCATCGGCGATGCCGGCGGCATTCTTGCCACCGGCCTGGGCCATGTTGGGACGGCCGCCACCGCGACCGTCGACCAGGCCCGCGATCTGCTTGATCACGTTACCGGCGTGGAAACCGGCCTTGACGGCGTCATCGGAGCCGGCGGCGAGCAGGGCCGGGGTGCCCTTCTCGGTCACGCTGGCGACGACGCAGGCGACAGGACCGGCGACCTTCTGGTGCACGGTATCCCAGACGTTGCGCAGGTCGGCAGCCTCAAGGCCCTGGAGCTCAGCGACGACGAGCTTGTAGCCGTCGAGCTCAACGGCGCCCTCGATGGCGCTGGAGATAGCGTCGGAGGAGCCACCGGTCAGCGCCTTCTTGAGCTTGTTGGAAGTCTCGCGCAGCTCGGCCTGCAGGTTCTCCACGCGGGCGGGAACCTCATCCACGCGGCACTTGAGCGCAGCAGCGGCGGCGTCGACGAGCGCCAGACGGTCGGCCATGTAGTCGAGAGCACCCTTAGAGGTCACGGCCTCAATACGGCGGACGTTGGAGCCCGTAGAGGACTCGGAAATGATCTTGAACAGGCCGATCTCGGCGGTGTTGGCAGCGTGCGTGCCACCGCAGAGTTCGCGGGAGAACGGCTGGTCCTCGGCGCCCACGGAGACAACGCGGACGACGTCGCCATACTTCTCACCAAACAGGGCGACAGCACCGGCGGACTTGGCCTCGTCAATGCCCATGACGCGGGTCAAGACCGGCTTGGAGGCGAAGATCTGCTGGTTGACCAGGTCCTCGACAGCCTTGAGCTGCTCGGAGGACAGGGCCTCGAAGTGCGTGAAGTCAAAGCGCAGGTGCTCAGGCGTCACCAGCGAGCCGGCCTGGGAGACATGCTCGCCCAGGACCTGCTTAAGCGCGGCGTCGAGCAGGTGCGTGGCGGTGTGGTTGCGGCGCAGGAAGCCACGGCGCTCGGCGTCAAGCGTGGCGGTCACAGCGGCACCGACAGTCAGCGTGCCATCGACAACGTGCGCGACGTGGGTATACAGACCGTTGTGGTTCTTGGTGTCGGCAACGGTCAGAACAACGCCCTCGGCGGAAAGCTTGCCGGCATCGCCTTGCTGGCCACCCATCTCGGCATAGAACGGGGTGCGGTCGAGAACGACCTCGACGTCCTCGCCGGCGGCAGCGGACTCGACGGACTCGCCGTTGCGCACGATGGCAACAACCTTGGCGCCTACGATCACATCGTTGTCATAGCCGTCGAACTCGGTCGCGGCAACCTTGTCGGAAAGCTCGACCCACACGTCATTGAAGCTGCCCCAGGCATCGCCCTTAGCGTTGGCGCGAGCGCGGGCCTTCTGGTCCTCCATGCAGGCGGTGAAACCGTCCATGTCGACGTCGTGGCCAGCAGCGCCGGCAATCTCGACGGTCAGGTCGATGGGGAAACCAAAGGTGTCGTGCAGCTTAAAGGCAACGTCGCCCGGAAGGACAGCGCCGTCGGCGAGCGCGGCCAGGGCCTCGTCAAGGTAAATGTGGCCGTTGTCGAGCGTCGTTGAGAAACGCTCCTCCTCGGAGGCGACGATGCCCTTAACGAGCGCGACGTTCTTGAGCAGCTCGGGATAAGCCTCGCCCATCTGAGCGTTGACCTCGTCGATGAACTTGGTCAGGAAGGCGCCCTCGATGCCCAACAGACGACCGTGGAACACGGCACGGCGGAGCAGGCGGCGAAGGACGTACTCGCGACCCTCGTTGCCGGGCAGGATGCCGTCGGAGATCATAAAGTCGACGGCACGGGAGTGGTCGGCGATGATGCGCAGGGAGCGGCTAGCACCGGAGTAATCGTCGGCGTCATAGGTCTTGCCGCTGATCTTCTCGCCCAGCTTGATGAGGTGCTGCATCAGATCGCCGTCGTAGTTAGCGGTCTTGTGCTGCATGATGGCGGCCATGCGCTCCAGACCCATGCCCGTATCGAGGTTGCGGTGCGGCAGCTCCGGCATGGAGCCATCCTCCTGGCGGTCGTACTGGGTAAAGACGAGATTCCAGAACTCCAGGAAGCGGTCGCAGTCGCAGCCGGGCTTGCAGTCGGGGCTGCCGCAGCCGACCTCCTCGCCCATGTCAAAGTAGATCTCGGAGCACGGACCGCAGGGGCCGGTGGGGCCAGCGGCCCAGAAGTTGTCGTCCTCGCCCAGGCGGGAGATGTGATCCTCGGCAACGCCCAGGGAGCGCCACACGTCATGGGTCTCGTCGTCCTCGGTAAAGACGGTGAAGTACAGGCGATCGAGCGGCAGCTTGAACTCCTTGGTAATGAGCTCAAAGGCCCAAGCGCAGGCCTGCTGCTTGGAGACGCCGCCAAAGGAGAAGTCGCCGAGCATCTCGAAGAAGGACAGGTGACGGCCGTCTTCGCCGATGCAATCGATGTCGTTGGTGCGGACGCACTTCTGGCAGGAGATCGCGCCGATCTCCTTCATGGTCTTCTTGCCCTGGTAGTACTCCTTAAACTGGTTCATACCGGCGTTGGCAAGCAGCAGCGAAGGGTCGTCGGGGACGAGGGACGAAGAAGGATAGAGCTTAAGACCGCGCTCCTCAAAGAAGTTGAGGAACTTAGAGCGGATCTCGGCCGTAGTCATTGACGGGTAGTCAGCACTCATAGAGGGAATCTCCTCGGTTTCACATCGAAACAGTTCAAACGTAACGATATTACCATCCCACCGCGCCTGTGCAAAAAAGAGGGCCGCCAAACAGCGACCCTACAGCGAAAGTGCACGTTATTTAGTACTGTGCGATCCTTTGAAAAAGGGCTGCTGTAGAATTACATATAAGAGTCACCCGGAAGGAGCGATCGATGAAAAGCAAACGATTTTTCCTCAATGCACTTCTGTTAGCGGCACTTTTAACGCTTTTGGCTTTCACCTGCTGGTACGCAAACCAACCAGCATTTGGCTACGTGTTGTATGCAGTAATGTCCGGCGATAAGGCTTATTACACTCTACGTGCAATTGACATTCTCTTTTTCTATGTTGCCGGCCCCTTATCAATCGCTCTGCTCGCGTTTCTTGTCATTTACAACTTCAAGAAACGTTAATAGGACCTATTTAGAATCCGAGTCGTCCATGGAGCCGTCGATGCCGGTTTTGGTATCGTCGTCCGTGTTGGAGTCATCGTCCTTGGCAAAGGGGTTCTTGAAGAAGCCCGTGGCATCGGGCTGCAGGCCAGAGAGCTTAATCCAGGGATTATCAAGCTCGGGCTTGGGCATGGCCTTGGCCTCGGGCGCAGTCTCGTTGCCGATGAGCTCGGACTCGTAAATGAAGGTGTCATCGCCGAGCGCATCGTAGGCGGCGACCGGGTTGCCATCGGCATCGCGGTACGGCGTGCCCTTAAACACGGCGCCGTCATAAGCCACAAGCTGGCGGCCGGTCTCATTCTCGAAGTAGTACACGAAGATACCCTTGAGGGCCGCACACAGCGGGATGGCAATAATCATGCCGATGGGGCCCATAAGTGCCGAGCCAATAACGAGCGCCGTGAGGCTCATGATGGGATGCACCTGAACCGAGCTCTGCATGACCTTGGGCGAAATCACGTTATCGGTAACGTTTTGCGCGACCATCGTCACGACGAGCGTCCACAACGCCAACATGGGGCTGAACATGAAACCGAGCACCGTGGCGATTGCTGCGCTCACCCAGGGACCGACGACCGGAACCAAATGCATGATGCCGGTAAAGATAGCCATGAGCGCCGCATACGGATGGCCGATGATAATAAAACCGATAAAAGCGAGGAAACCACCGCAGATGGACGTCACGACCATACCGCGCATGTAGCCGCCGACAGAGCGAGAAAGGATGGCGACCATAAAGCGGTACGAGGTCTCCTTCTCCTGACCGATGATGGTGCAAATCTCGTGGTGCATGCGAGGGTAGTCGCAGGCCATCCAGTACGCAAGCACCAGACCAAGGAAGAGCACGAACAACTGCGAGGCCGTATTGGTGATGAGCGGGAACACACCGCGGCCAAGCTCGGCAGCGATCTGAGACACGTACTTCGATGCCACGGTAACAAGCGACGAAAGATTATCGTCCAGATACTCCTTGAGCGGCGTGTTGTTAAGCGTCTTGGCATGCGAGATCATCTCGTTGAGGTCGCCACCCGCAACACGAAGCTGCTCAGGCAGGCGGCTCAGGACTTCCATGATCTGACCAAAGAGAATCGGCGACAAGATACAAACGACACCGACGAGCACGGCAACAACAACAATTAGCGCGATAAGCGAACCGATGCCGCGATTCACGCCATGGTGCTCGAGCCAGTTGGTGATCGGGGACATCACAAAAGCAATGATGGAGCCGACGGCAAGAAACTCAATAACCGGTGCCAGGATGCCCATAAGGTTAAAGATGACAGCGGCGATGACAATGCAGCCGACAACAGCCCAAATGCGAAGCGTCAGAATGCGGGTGTCGCGCAGCACGCGATCGATTTGTTGGGGGTGCTCACTCATGAACGAATCATTACTCCGTCGGGGTCGATCTTGTCCTGAATCTTCTTAAGCGTGCGGCGCAGCAGGCGCGAGACCTGCACCTGCGAGATGCCAAGCTTCTTGGCAATCTCGATCTGGGTCATGCCCTTAACGAAGCGCAGCTCGATAACCTCGCGCTCGCGCGGCGAGAAATCGCGGATGGCTTCCTCGATTACCAGGCGGTCATCGGTAAAGTCGAGCTCGTTGTCGTCGTCGGCATAGCGATCGAGAATCGAAGGCGCATCATCGGAATCGGACGCACCGGGGGCCTCGATGGGCACCGAGGTGTAGGCCGAGGACGACTCCATGGCTTCGAGCACCTCGTCGACGGTCGCGTCCAGGTATTCGGCGATTTCCTCAACCTTGGGCGAACGCTGCAGCTCGTTGGTGAGCTTATCGGTAGCCTGGTTGACCTTGGCCGAGAGCTCCTGCAAACGACGGGGCACGCGCACGCTCCAGCCCTTGTCGCGGAAGTGGCGCTTAATCTCGCCCAAGATGGTGGGCGTGGCAAACGTCGTGAACTCGAGTCCGCGCTCAGGATCAAAGCGATCGATAGCCTTGAGCAAGCCCAAGTACCCGACCTGCAAAAGGTCATCGAGCGGCTCGCCGCGGTTCTTAAATTTGTTGGCAAGAAACCTTACCAGGTTCATATGGGACATGACGAGCTGCTCGCGAGCATCCGGATCGCCGGTCTCCTTATAACGACGAAACAGCTCGCGGGTTTTCTCCTTGTCCCAAGCGGTCTTGCCGCTCCGGGAACGTTCGGTCATATTAGATATCCGCCTTGAGGTCGAGGGAAAGCGTTAGGGGCGCCGCAGTCTTTTCGTAGGAATCGCACACGCTTGCAAGAATGAGCTCGGCATACACAGCAGCCTGGTCATCCTCGTCGACGGTGGCCTGTTCCCCAAAGGTAAAGGTCATGCCGACGTGAGATTCGTCCACATCGAAATTGATCGTGATGTCGTCGCAGTCGACCGCGGTGCACCCAAAGATGAAGGCTTCCTCGGCAGCCATGCGGATATCCTCGATGCGATCGACGGACATAGAGCACAGGGCGCCGACGTTGGCGGCCGTCATGCGCACCAAGCGCGCGAGACGAGGATCACCGGCAACGCTCAGCGTGATGGGGCAGGTTGCTTCACTACTCATCGAAGGACTCCTCGGAGGTCTCGGCAGGCGTATAGGTGTAATACTGAGCAGGCTTGGCTGCGGGCTCCTGAACATCATCGTCGTCAGCAGCGGCCTCGTCCCCGGCTTCGCCAATTAGGACGCGCTCAGTCGGCTGCTCGGCTTCGGCGGCAGCGGAAAGTTTGCGCTCGGCGTCGGCTGCGGGGGCTTTCACCTTATTAAAGAGCTTCTGAACGGCACCAGCCGCAGAATCAGTCACGCTCGATACGGCATTACTGGCCTCGGCCATGCTGCCCGTAACCTCGGAAATGTCGCGAACGACCGCCTCAACCTCAACGAGGTTAGACGTCAGGGCGTCAACGGCAGTCTTGCTCGACTTGAGGAGCGGCTCCATCTGGGCAAGTGCCGGCGTAAGCTCGTCAACGGCGCCATCGAGCTTTGCCACCACGGGCTGTGCCTCGGCGAGCGTATTATTGAGGTCGCTCACCGTCTTGTCGAGCGAGTCGACGACGGTGCGGGTCTTGCGCAGCGTGAGCGCGAGCTCGACAACAGCCCACACGCCGGCAACGGCGAGCACCAGCAGGGCGATTTGAATGGGACTCATACAAGCCTCCCGAAGGAATCGAAATACAGACGTTTTTCATGGTACCCCAAAGAAGGGCAAAGATACCCAAAGGGAATGTGCGAGGCGCCAATGGCCTACTTGGGAGCGTTGCCGCTACGGTCGCGCTCGCTTTGCTCCACACGCCACTCTTCCCAACCGCGGCCGGCAGGCTGCCAGAACGCGCCGCGCTCCAACCCCTCGGGCAAATAGCGCTGATCGACCCAGCCTTCGGGATAATCGTGCGGGTACTTGTATACACCATACTCGTCGCTGCCGGGACGGTGACGATCGCGCAGGTAACTCGGCACCTCGCGAAGACCACTGCTGTGGATATCGGCCAGCGCCGCATCGATCGAGGCCTCGCACGCGTTGGACTTAGGCGCCAGGCACACATAGAGCGCAGCCTGAGCCAGGTTGATGCGACACTCGGGATAGCCAATGACCTCGGCAGATTTAAATGCGGCATGTGCCACCAAAAGCGCCTGCGGGTCGGCGTTGCCAACATCCTCGGAAGCCTGAATAATAATGCGGCGAGCGATAAACTTGGGATCCTCCCCTGCATCGATCATGCGCGCGAGCCAATAGATCGTGGCATCGGGGTCGCTGCCGCGCATAGATTTAATAAACGCACTGATAATGTCGTAGTGCATGTCACCGTTTTTGTCATACGAAAAACCACGACGCGGATTGGCGATCTTCACGTCATCCACGGTAATGGGATAGCGTTCCCCCGCCGCCGGCGCTGGCGTTCCCTCGGTATCGGGACGCGTAACGGCAATCTCACTCGCAAGCTCGAGCGTCGTGAGCGCCGAGCGCGCATCACCCGCGGCCAGCGTGCAAATGGTCTTGACTGTATCCTCATCGGCCGAGAACTTACCGTTTAAACCCTGCGGCGCCTCGAGCGCACGCTCAATGAGCATGGCGATATCCTCGTCCTTCAGGTGCTCAAGCTCTACCACACGCCCACGCGAGAGCAATGCCGAGTTGACCTCAAAGTACGGGTTTTCCGTCGTGGCGCCAATCATAATGACGGTGCGGTTCTCGACCGCATGCAGCAGGGCATCTTGCTGCGACTTCGAAAAGCGATGGATCTCATCGATAAACAGAATGGTGCGGCGGTCGTAGGTGTTCAGACGGGTCTTAGCCTCATCGATTACGCGGCGCAGGTCCTTCACAGTGCCCGTCACGGCGCTGACCTCGACAAACTCGCTCTTGGTATGGTTGGCGATAATGTGGGCCAGCGTCGTCTTGCCCGTGCCAGCCGGGCCGTACAGAATCACGCTCGACAGCACGTCATGCTCAATCGCGGCGCGCAGCCACGAGCCCTTACCGACGGCCTTTTGCTGGCCCACATACTCGTCGAGCGAATTGGGGCGCATACGCACCGCAAGCGGCGCATTTTTAAAGGAGCGCTCGCGCGTCGAAGCAGAAAAAAGGTCGTCCATAGCCATCCCGTGCATTAATCAAAATCGTTGTTGACCAATAGTATACCGAAAGGATACGAACTACCGTTCGTTAATATAGGTGCGGTGCGGAAACTTTAGACCTGGGAACAATTTGCTCGTCAGCTCGCAGAAATAACCATCCGTCATGCTTGCGATGTAATCGACGACGGCCTGATCCTTGTCGTCCTGCCAGGCATAGGTGCGATCGTAGTAGGAAAGCTGCTGCTCAATGCGCGAAACATGATGCTTAAAGATGTAAGAGAACTCGTCGCCTTTATTTAGATCCTGCAGGCAACGGTCGTAGAGTTTTTCGAATGCCTCGCGCAACTCCGCCTCGGAATCGCCCTCGATGCCGCCCTTGCTGTAGATCTTCTCGTAGTTCTCGCGCTTGGCCCGGCGGATTTCCTCAAACAGGTCCTCGCTCATCTCGATACGCGGTTTACCGTAACTATGTTCCACGATATCGATGGAGGCGTGTGTGAGGATCCAACTGTTGTAGGCACCGCCCCGGTCATCATCAAAAGCGTCGGGCGAAAGCAGGCCCGCCGCGATCGCATCCTGACGGTCACGACCGACGTAGGCGAGGATGTCCGAAATGCGAACGACGCAGCCCTCGAGCGTCATGGGACGCAGGTGCTCAATAGCGCCATAGCCTGTGGCGATACAGTCCTCAACCGTCTGATCGAACTGGTCAAAGGAGCTCATGTCCGAGAGCTCAAACGCACGCTGCTCGTACTCGCCGTTATGGCATAGAACGCCGTCGAGCGTCTGGAGTGACACGTTGCGGCCGTACAGCGCGTCGAGCACGCGGACCGACTGCACGTTATGGAAAAAATAACGCCTCGTACGCTCATGATAGATATCGTTGAGGAAGCGCTCGCCGGCATGGCCGAAAGGCGTGTGTCCCAAGTCATGACCCAGGCCAATCGCCTCGATCAGATCGCAATTGAGCCCCAGGGCGCGACCGATATCGCGCGCAATGCGGGAGACAAGCTGCACGTGCAAACCGCGGCGTGACAGATCGTCATTGCTACGGAAACTAAAGACTTGCGTTTTGCCCGCATAACGGGTGTACGCCGGAAGATGAAGTATCTTTTCGGTATCGCGCATAAACGCCGGACGCATAAGCGTGCCTTTGTCGGCGGCGCGATCAATACGACGAATGACCTGATCGTCGTTGCAACGATACGGGTTGACATAGCCCGAAGCACGATCGGCGGCAATGCGCTCGACAAGTTCGGGCGACAACGCCGAGGGAATACGGTCCATGCGCGCCTTAATGACGGCCGTTTCTTGATTAGTTGCCATGGCATGCTCCTTAAGAAGAATGCGCAATCGGTTACAATGTGCAGCCCACGACCTCGATTATGGCAAAAATCGGCACTAGAAACGGGAGCAATGGCAGAGAACGCGTTTTTGCGAAGAGGCAGGAGAGGGCCAGCACCAGGAGCGCGACGGCAAATGCCACGATGCCGCCCAGAGGGTCGAGCGTGCAAAGGGCAAAGAGCGCCTTGGCGTCCCCCATGCCAATGCCGGGAGCGTGGCGAACACGACGCCAGAGCAACTCGGTAAGCACAAGGGCAAGGCAGACGATGAGAGCAAGACCGGCATGGTCAAGCGCCGTGTTAACGCCCTCGTCGAGCCAGACGCCTGCAAACGCCGCCACCGCACACGCACCGGCAAGCGCATTCGGAAACCGCCGCTCACGGGCATCAATCGCCGCGCCGGCAAAGATGCAAATCCAAAACGGGATATAGACCATCGAACACCTCCTTGGGCAGCAGCTCAAACGCAAAAACCACCACAAAGGTGCCTGTCCCCTTTGTGGTGGTTTTGGTGGTGGTTATTTGGCGCCTTGCATGACCTCGTCGAGGGTAACGCTTACGGCGTGCTGCGTCGGCACCCAGTCGACCTTTAGGAACAGAGCAGCCACCGTGATGGGGATATAGCTGAACATAAAGATCGGGAAGGTAAACAGGTTGGTCACCAGACGCCACTTTTGCGCGCAGTGAATATGCTTGTACTCAAAGATGGTCGTGAGCAGCGCAAGGATAAAGAAGGTCTGGTACATCATCGCGAAGGTCATAATGAGCGAGGCGGCACAAGCCTGCATCTCGACTTCGGTAGCCAAGAAGCCGTGTGAGAGTCCACCCACGATGAGGAACGTCGCGTTGGCGAGCATGGAAATCAGGGACAGAAGCATGCCCGGAGCGATGGTCATAAACATGTCGTAGGCGGCAAAGCGATGGTAACGGAAGGTCGACTTGACCAAGTGCTTACCATATGTAAAGAACACCTGATAAAAGCCCTTGGTCCAGCGCATACGCTGCTTCCAGGACGCCTTAAACGTCACGGGCTGTTCGTCAAAGAACTCCGCCGGCGCATAACCGATGCGAATGCCGTGAATGGCACAGAACGTAGTGAACTGGATGTCCTCGGTCAGCGTATGGAACTGCCAGCCGTGCATGCCCTCAATTACGCTGGCGGAGATGAGGTAGCCCGAACCAGAGACGGCACAAGACGTCTTGCAGATGTTGCGCGCGTTGTTGAGGAAGCGGGCCTCACGCAGATACCAGGTGGCGTTGGCAGACGAAATCCACGAGCTGCCGAAGTTCTTGGAGTTACGATAGCTCGTAACCACATGGAAGCCCTGGTCAAAGGCATCATTCATCTTGGAGACGTAATCGCGGGAGATAACGTTGTCGGCATCGAAGATAAAGTAGCCCTCAAACGTGTCGGGATACTCGTTGAGAATGCGATCGAAACCAAAGTCCATGACCCAGCTCTTACCCTTGCGGGCCAGGTCGTTGCGCTCATAAACGATGGCGCCTGCCTCGCGCGCGAGCTGCGCCGTATTATCGGTGCAGGCATCGGCGACCACGAAGACCTCGATAAGCTCGGACGGATAATCCTGGTCCTTGATGGAGCGAACGAGGTTGGCGATCACGGCCTCCTCGTTATGCGCCGCGATAAAGAAGGCATAGCGGTGGAGTTTTTTGGCCTTGGGAGGCGCGACCTCGCCACGAAGAGCGCCAATGACAAAGAAGACCACCTGGTACAGAAAGCAGACCGTGAGTAGCGTAACCACAATCTGGTTAAAGATCACGATGGGCGTGTTAGTTTGTAAAAAGGCGAGCATGCAGACTCCCGAGAACGCGTTACGTAAACAACCGTATATCTTACCGTAGGCTAACCGAGTTCAAGAAACCACCTAATACTGGTTAGGCTTCGAGCAGACCGAGCTGCGGAACGATTTCGTCGCCGGCGGCAGTGCGGCCGAGCGAGCGCGGGGCTAAGTCATCCAGAACGGCGGCGAGATCCCACGGCAGCTCATCGCGGCACTCAATGCGCTCCCCCGTCACGGGATGATCGAACGCCACACGCCAGGAATGGAGGAATTGCCTGGTCAAACCCTGGTCGGCACGCGCATCGCACTTACCGTAGAGCGGATCGCCCACGCAGGCGTGGTTGATATGGCGCATGTGCACGCGAATCTGATGCGTGCGACCCGTAAACAGGTGGCACTCGACGAGCGTATAGCCATCGTCAAAACGCGTGGAATCGAAGCGCTCGAGGACCCTAAAGGTCGTAATGGCCTGGCGCGCGAAAGGATCGTCCGAAACCGCCATCTTGACACGGTCGCGCGTAGAACGGGCAATGCCGGTGATAATGGTGCCCTCGTCCATGGCAATGTGGCCGTGGACGAGCGTAATGTAGCGGCGGTCGAGCGTGCGCGTGCGGATGAGATTCTGGAGCGCGCGCTGGGTGTCGTCGTCTTTTGCCGCGAGCATAAGGCCCGAGGTGTCACGATCCAGGCGATGCACGATGCCGGGGCGGTCCTCGCCCTGCACGGTGCCCAGATGGTCAATGCCACAGTGATAGACCAAGGCGTTCGCAAGGGTGCCGCTCTCGTGGCCATGGGCGGGATGGCACACCAGACCGCGCTGCTTGGAGAGCACGATGAGGTAGTCGTCCTCGTAGCGGATATCGAGGGGAATGGCCTCGGGAATCACATCGGTGGGATCGTGCGGCTCGGGCAAATCGACCGAAATACGGTCGCCGGAGCGCACGGCATACTTTTTTGACAGGCATGTCTCGCCGTTGACGGCAACGGCACCGCCCTCGATCAGATGCGCGCAGGCAGAGCGCGTAGGGCAGCCGTCATTAGCGCCCAGATAGGCGTCAAGACGCTGACCAGCGGCATCGTCGGCAACAAGGATATGGATGTCGGCCATTAGCGCTCGCTCCTTTCGCGAATCTTGCGGGCACGCTCCCCACGCTGCTGGGCCTTGCGCTTAGCGCGGGCCTCGTCACGGGCGTTGAGTTCGGCGGTCGCGTCGACCTCACGGGCCGCAGGACTCAAGAACATGTAGCCGATGAGGGCAAGCACCACACCGACCGTAATGCCGACATCGGCCACATTGAAGACGGGGAAGTCGATGAAGGTGGTGGCAATAAAATCGGTCACAAAGCCAAAAGCCAGACGGTCGATCGCATTGCCAATGGCGCCGCCCACGACCATAGCCATGCCCACAACCTCAAAGCGAGCAAGCTGGGGCGCGCGAAGCAAGTACACCGCGATCGCAACGATAACGACAAACGCCAGCACGGCAAACGCGAGGCCATGTCCCTCGCCCATGCTAAAGGCAGCACCGATGTTACGCACGAAAAGGAAGTCGATCACACCGGGGATAACAGTCACATGTAGAGCATCGCCGACGGCACGAACCGCAAGCTTGGTCAGCTGGTCAACAAGCAGCACGGCCAACGCCACGCTACCAGCAACACCCAACCGCCAACGCAAAGGCGGCGTCATATCCGCAGAACGACCCAAATCAATCCCCTACCCTCAAAAACATCGAATTACGTTTAACGCAAATCAATATCTTATATTGACCAGCAACGAAATAGCCGATGATTCGCTACCAACAGCGAAAACCCGCCAGAGCGAGCAAGGTGCCTTGAAGCAAGGCGGCATAGACCTTCTGGTCATGCCGCCGAAGCTGAAAGGCAGATTGCCGCTCTGGCGGGTTTGCAGCGTCGAGCCGTTACGCGGTTTGGTAAAACCGCGTAACTAGAGTGCGTTCGCACACCTCTCGCAGATGTGAGCGTGGCCGTTGTACTCGCCGACGGTGGTGCGGTAGTTCCAGCAACGGTCGCAGCACTCGCCCTCGGCAGCCTCGATGGCAACGGAGAGCTCCTCGCCCTGGGTCAGTTCAACAGCGGAGACGATGTAGAACTCGGCCAGGTCGACGGCCTTGTCGCCGGTCAGCAGCGCATACATCTCGGCGGGAACGACCGCCTTGACGCGGACCTGTTGGCTCTTAGTGAAGGTGCCGGCGGAGCGGGCGTCCTCAAGGGCCTTGGTCACGGCGCTACGGAGCTCGAGCGAAGCCTCGAGCACGCCCTCAAACTCGTTGGCCTCGTCGACCGTGATGGGCGACTTGTACCAATCGAGCAGCGCGGCGTACTTCTGGTGATCGACGCAGCCGGCAGGCGCATAGGCCATGGCCTCGTCGACGGTGTAGGACAGAATCGGCTGCAGATCGCGCATGAGCATCGAGAAGAGCTCAGCGAGCACGGTCTGGGCGCTGCGGCGCTCGAGCGAACCGGGCTTGTCG
Source organism: Collinsella sp. (assembly GCA_019414045.1). Lineage (GTDB taxonomy): Bacteria > Actinomycetota > Coriobacteriia > Coriobacteriales > Coriobacteriaceae > Collinsella. The sequence goes on from DXMW01000022.1 coordinate 33,677, forward strand.
CAGTACAGACGATCCTTCAGGGCGTCGAGGTACACGTTGGAAAGCTCGGTAACCACAAAGTCGTAAAGCGCACGGTAAGCGCGCGGGAACTCGTAGCAAGAGTAAGCGTCGTCGACCTCGGCCTGGACCTGGGTCAGACGGGCAACCATGAGCTTGTCGAGCGGCAGCAGGTCGGAAAAAGCGACGCCGTCGGTCTCGGGCTCAAACTGGCCCTCGAGCTCGGAAAGCAGGAAGCGCAGCGTGTTGCGGAAGCGACGGTAGGCATCGGACGTACGAGCGAGAATCTCGTGGTCGATGGAGACGTCGGAGCTAGTATCGACGGAGGCGACCCACAGGCGGATGATGTCGGCGCCCATCTCGTCACAGACCTTGTTGGGGTCGATGACGTTACCGAGCGACTTGGACATCTTGCGACCCTGGCCGTCGAGCGTGAAGCCCTGCGAGACGACCGCCTTGTACGGAGCGTGACCGTTGGCGCCCACCGAGGTGAGCAGCGAGCTCTGGAACCAACCGCGGTGCTGGTCGGAGCCCTCGAGATACACGTCCGCCGGATACTCCAGCTCGGAGCGATACTCGCAGACGGCCTTCCAGGAGACGCCGGAGTCCCACCACACGTCGAGGATGTCCTTATCAGCCTTGAGGTGATGGCCGCCGCACTTGGGGCAGACGCAGGCCTCGCCCAGGTAGCTCTCGGGAGCGTCAGTGAACCAGGCGTCGGAGCCCTTCTCGTGGAAGAGCTTGATGACGGCGTCGAGCGTGGCGTCGTTCATGACCTTCTCGCCGCAGTCGGCGCATGTGTAGCTCGGGATAGGCACGCCCCAGTTGCGCTGACGGCTGATGCACCAGTCGGGACGCTGCTCGACCATGGCGCCGATGCGGTTTGCCGCGTGGGCCGGATACCACTTGACGTTCTCACGGACCTCCTTGCCAGCCTGCTCGCGCAAACCGGTCTTGTCCATCGAGACGAACCACTGGTCGGTAGCACGGAAGAGCACCGGGTGCTTGCAGCGCCAGCAGTGCGGATAGCTGTGCGTGATCTTCTTCTCGAGGACCAGGGTGCCGCGCTCGCGCAGGAACTCGATGATGTGCGGGTTGGCCTCATCGGTATCCATACCGCTGAAGGGGCCACCAGTACCAAACTCCTCACCGGTGTAGAACTTGCCGTCGTCATCGACCGGCATGCAGATGTCGGTGATGCCCTCCTTGAGGCAGGCAAAGTAGTCGTCAACGCCGTGGCCGGGCGAGTTGTGGACGATACCGGTACCGTCGTCGACACCGACGTAATCGGCCAGCAGCGCCACGCCCTCGACGCCGTCAAAGATCGGCTGCTTGTAGCGGATGTGGTGGAAGGTCTCGGCGGGAACCACATAGGGCTTGCCGTCGACCATGACCGGGGTGTACTCCCAGCCAAACTCCTCGCAGCACTTGGGAGCCAGGTCCTCGAGCATGACCTCGGCACGACCATCGTGCTCAACGGCGACGTAGGCGGCGCCGGGCTTAAGGGAAACGGCCTGGTCGGAGGGAATGGTCCACGGCGTGGTCGTCCAGATGATAAAGTCGACCGGGCCGTCGAAGTCCTCGAGGCCGGCGGGCTTGGAGGTCATCTCAAAGCGCACGAAGATGGACGGGCTCGTCTCGTCGGAGTACTCGATCTCGGCCTCGGCCAGCGCAGTGTGGCAGTGCTTGCACCAGTGAACCGGCTTGTGGCCGCGATAGATCATGCCCTTATCGAACATCGCCTTGAAAACCTCGATGTCGGCGGCGTCATGCTGGTGATAGAGCGTCAGGTAGGGGTTGTCCCAGTCGCCGAGCACGCCCAAGCGACGGAAACCGGCCTTCTGAAGCTCAATGTTCTCGACAGCGAACTCGTTGCAGAGCTCACGAATCTTGGCCGTGGGGGTCTGGTTAAACTTCTCGGTGCCAAGCTTCTCCTCGACCTTGTGCTCGATCGGCTGGCCGTGGCAGTCCCAACCGGGGACGTAGGGAACCTCATAGCCCTGCATCATCCAGTAGCGGTTGATCATGTCCTTAGAAATCTTGTTCATGGCGTGGCCGATGTGGATCGGACCGTTGGCGTACGGAGGGCCGTCGTGCAGCACGAACTTCTTGTGACCCTCGTTCTTCTTCAGAACTTGCTCGTAGACCTTGTTGTCCTGCCAGTCCTTGAGTCGCTTGGGCTCGGACTTGGAAAGACCGGCACGCATGGGAAATCCGGTTTTAGGCAGATTCATCGTCTGCTTGTACTCGTTTGCCACGGTACCCCTTTCATGTCATGGGCGCGCACGCCCTCTGGGCACCAAAAAAGCGCCCGTCCCTACAAGCTGGGACGAAGCGCCGCAAAACGGACTGTACGCCCGCAAAAGCTCTTCGCTTAACCACCCAGCTTAGATGCCCTCGCCCGCGTATTCGCGCGCTCGCATCCGTTACTCGGCTGGCCTGTATCGACGACCATCTCGGCGATATCTACTAAGACGAACCTGCGCGGCACGTCCGTTGGGACCGCAGCTCCGGGGTGATTTTCATCGGTCGCATGCACGGGTTCTCAGCGCTCCCCGCTCTCTGTAGCATGCGGACGGCCGACTACTCGTCCCCATCAACGCTTATGCGGAGTATGCTAGCACGTTCCGCGCCAGCGAAAAACCCTCAACACTGGTTTTATACGTTCGAAATTTCTTGCGGCCGTGGACTTTCTCCTGGAGCAAAATACCTGTAAGCACTTTATCGAACGAAAGAAGGTTGCTATGCGCACGATCGGAATGAGCGACTACACCGTTGGCGAGGATTGCTTTATCGAGCTGCCCGCCGCACTGGCAGAGTACGGAGCGACCAAGGTCGCCATCATTGGTGGTAAACGAGCACTGGCCGCAGCACTTCCCGGTATCGAAGCTGCGCTGGCAGGTACCGACGTCGAGATTCTGGAGACGCGCGTCTACGGCACCAACAGTACGCGCGCAAATATCGCCAAGGTCGTAAACTCCCCTGCCTGCCAGGAAGCTGACGTGCTTATCGCATGCGGCGGCGGCAAGGCGCTCGACACCGTGAAGACCGCAGCTATCGAGCTCAAGAAGATTGTCTTTACGGTACCGACGATCTGTTCCAACTGCTCCGCCGCGACCGCCATTGCCGTCGTCTACAACGACGACGGCTCGCTCGAGGGCTATTCGTACCCCAACCGCCCCGCGCACATCTTCATCAACCCCAAGATCATCGCCAAGGCACCGGCAGAGTACTTCTGGGCCGGCGTGGGCGATGCCCTGTCCAAGCAGCCCGAGGTCGAGTACGCCACGAGCGCCGGCAACTTGGAGCACACGGCCGGCCTTGGCCTGGCACTCGCGCACACCTGTTCCGAGCCGCTGTTTACCTATGGCGTCCAGGGTCTTGAGGACGTGCGCCAGGACCAGTCGACCGAAGCCGTCAAGCAGATCGCGCTCGACATCGTGGTCAACACGGGCTATGTCTCGAACCTGACCAACCAAAACGATTACTACTACAACTCGAGCGTGGCGCACGCGTTCTACAACGCTTCCTGCAGCATTCCTCGCGAGGGCTCCTACCTGCACGGTGAGGTCGTGAGCCTGGGCGTGCTGGTGCTGTTCGCCTACACGGGCGATACCGAGAACCTTGAGCGCTACTCAGCCTTTAACAAGCAGATGGGACTGCCCGTGACGCTTGAGCAGGTCGGGCTTTCCGAGTCCGATATCCCCGCCCTGTGCGAGTACGCGCACACCACCAACGAGTGGAAGCAGGGAAACCCCGAGCCCTTCACCGACGAAAAGTTCGCCGCCGCCATCAAGGCTGCCAACACCTACGGCCACACGCTCCTCGCCTAACCTACCAAAACCACCACAAAGGGGACAGGCACCTTTCTGGTGGTTTTATATTGCTCCAGCATTCAGTTCGTACTCGGAACGGTAAACAGAAACGAACAGAGGCAGGGTATCATCGTGGTGATGGTATCCTGCCTTTTGTTTTGCGGGATCAAGGTCGCTTTGTGCGAACTTGATCGTCCCCCTATATGGCGCGTTTGGGGGTAATCGCTGCGTACGTGCGTACCGGGAGCCTGTACACCTCTGACAATGTGTAACACACTAGACTTTGTTCCAAAGTCCGTGTGCTAAGGGGCAGGCCCCTTAGAATTCCTGTGGAGTGTGTACGCACGTACGCAGGAAAACGGCAAAATTTCGCTATATCAGGGCGTTCTTTCATTGGAGAGTATGGTATACACGGCTTAGTTCAACAAATAAGAATTTATATATAAAGGAGAATATTGATGAAACTGTTTTTATGTTCTCACTTTTCAAGTGTAGGAAGTCTGATAAAGGAAGAAATTGAAAATAAAAAAGTCG
>DXMW01000023.1 GCA_019414045.1 Collinsella sp.
CGATGAGGGACCGTAGGTCGAGATAGGGCTGCGAGGTCGGCTCGCGCAGCATGAAGTCGATGTATCGCGCGTAGTAGGCCCATCGCTGCTCGAGGCTGGGGTAGAGGTGGTAGAAGCCGTCGAAAAGGCTCTTGACTACTTTCGATTGATGCTCAGTGCCCATTGTATTCGCTACGATTAAACTCGGCACAGGGGATACTGGTTTTCCGTGCGAAAACGCTCATGCCGCTAAATTGAGCGACCGCCTGTACTGCAGCGGGATCATCCGCCCGAGCGATCCCTTAATCCGTCGCCCGTTGCGCCAATCGGCAGAAGCCACGCGTGGACGCTAATCGCTCGAGCGAATCGTCGTCGGTTTCCGTTTGGCGATTTCTTTTTCCGCTATTATCCGACCCTCGGACTTCCTCGTGATAGAAGTAGTCCACGATCACCGGATGCCCCTTGGGGACTCTGCCATAAGGCATTTCGTTGTCCACAAAGGGGCAATCGTACTTCTTGGCCATTTCCTCGGCTTTTACTTCAAGCGCTTCAAAATAGCTACGGTTGCGCTTGTTATAGATCTCATCGTAAAGCGGTACGAGATCGGGATGTTTCTCGGCGATATAATCCAGGATCGCTTTTTTGAAACCACCCCGAAGATTGAGATTTTCGAGCCAAAACAAATCGCACCGATCCTTTACTCGCTCAAAAATCATCTCAAAATCCGTGATGCCGGGAAATACCGGGGACACGAAGCAGACCGTACGGATACCTTCGTCATACACCTGCTTCATAGCAGCGATACGACGCTCGATGCTCGACGCGGAGTCCATATCGTTCTTGAAGTTCTCATCCAGCGTGTTGATCGACCATGAAACGGTCACTCGTCCAAGCCTCTTCAGCAGATCGATATCCCGTACCACAAGATTGGACTTTGTGCAGATCAGAATATCTGCATCGCTGCCAATCAGCTGCTCCAGGAGTTTCCTGGTATTCCCGAATCGCTCCTCCTGTGGATTGTAGCCATCCGTCACAGAACCGATAACCACCCGCTGTCCAGCGTATTTCTTCGGATTCTTGATTTCCGGCCAATGCTTCACATCAAGAAAGGTGCCCCATTCCTCCTTGTGTCCGGTAAAGCGCTTCATAAAGGAGGCATAGCAATACTTACAGGCATGCGTGCAGCCTACATAGGGATTGACCGAGTAGCCGCCTACCGGCAGGCTGGACTTGGTCATGATGTTCTTTGCTTCCACCTCATTGATGAGGATTCCATCGATCACTTCCGCCATGTTCTCTGCACCTCCAGCACTCTTTCGAATTCTTCCGGCAATTCCTGAATCATGTTTTCGTCCCCTATGACAGAGACGAGGTCTTCCTTCATAAACATTGGAATGCCAAGCGCGTGCGCCTGGTCCGTCAAAGACCATGCCCACTCCGGTTCCGTATGAACCTTCCTGCTCTGCGTCCCGGTCATGGTGCCGACGACGATCCAGTTGATTCCGGAAAGGTCGACCGTACCGGGATCGTCGAATAGCGGCTCAAAAGTAACGAAGAAGTGATTTGCTTTGACGTTTTTCCGAAGGGCGTCGATACGCCACAGCTCCGCTTTCCTCGTCACCGTAACGCCGAACCATGCGTTTTCCAGGTCGGTATCTAAATCCAGCAAATCGGGTCTCTTGGTCAGGAACAGGAACTGATGCTGTGGATTCTCATGGATCTTTGCAAATACCTCGTCTCGCCATTCCAGCTTCCACCCGGAGAGATCGCTCATGCCGGTAAGGAGAAAGTTCTGCGGGCGTTTCTTTTCCATCATCTTGAGCTTGCTCGGGAAGAACGCAGGATCAGCGAAGTCGTCAATCATATGCCAACGTTTCACATTGTTACGGGCATAGCAATATGGACACCCCACCGTGCAGCCGATGACGATATTCATATTCTGAATCTGATTTTTGATGCAGATGCTCATAACGCCTGCCTACCTGCCTCTCCCGTAAACACGCAATCAGCCTCCCCCACCTTGCGGGCAAAAGCCTCGATATCTTGCTTGCAAGCAGCAGGCTCGCAATCGCTCAAATCGTATGACGTGCCGCCGTTTCGATAGACGGCCCGATGGGAAAACGATCGGCTGACAAGCCCGATGCCGAGCTTCTCGCACAGGGTCATCCGTGCTCCCTTTCAGCTATAAAAAACAGGTGTCTATAAACAGTATCCTTGTTGATTTTCGCAGGGGCAATGAACAAACGCGTGCACCTGTCGATAAACGAACAGCTACTGGACATTGTCAAACGACTCAGATTGGAGAGGCGATGGGAGAAACCAAGATCGACCGCCGGCGGCGCTACACCCTCTCGGTCATACGGGAGGCGTTCTTCGCGCTGCTGGCCGAGGTCGGCTTCGCGAAGATGACGGTGGCGGACATCTGCCGCCGCGCCGAGATCAACCGGGGAACGTTCTATCTGCGTTACGAGGATAAGTACGCGCTGCTCGATGCGCTTATCGACGAGGCATTGGCAGCGGCTCCCCCGCTTGAGGGGGTTGAATCGGCAACGCTTTGCCAGCGTCCGCCGGCAGACGACGATTATCGCCTGCTTTATTCGGACAGCGACGCATACGCTCGCGTAGCCCAGCGCGTCATAGAACGCGGAGCGGAGCAGATGGTTCCCTGGGTCATGGAGAAAACAGGGCTTTCACGCGAAGACGCCTTCCTGCTCTTCGTCCACAACGTCCAGGGCAATCTGGCCGTCAACCGCCTGCTCGGCTGGAGACGAGGTCCCGAGTTCGCCCATGCCCAGGAGCTGCTCAACGCCTATTCCGAAGGGGGCTTACTGGCGGTATCCGCTCTTCGCGATTCCGATAACCCATCGTGACCTGCGATTCAGGAATACCAGCCTCCGAGCCCTCTCGTTCGGAGGCTGCGACTAAAACCTCATTGCGCGTCTACCGCTCCGCGTTACTCGCCACCTGCCCGCGCCACCGAGAGCAGGGCGCCCAAATCGGCCTGGATCGCCCCTGCCTTGCTTCCAAGCTGCAGCGGAGCCGAGCCGCCCGAGATGTTTACGCTCAG
>DXMW01000024.1:0-142391 GCA_019414045.1 Collinsella sp.
GTGTTGAAAAATGGGGCGGTTCCCCATATTATTGATGACGTCGACAGGCGGGGTGGTTCCCCGCGTACGTGCCATCTGAGTAACCGAGGGGAGGGCGCACATGGGAATGACGGGTGCATACGAGCGCAATCTCGATGCAAAAGGTCGTCTATCCCTGCCTGCACCCCTTCGCGAGGAGCTTGGAGAGCACGTTCGCGTGTTCAAAGCCCTGGATGTCGATGCTCTGTACGTGTTCTCTGCCGAGGCCTTCGATAAGTGGGTCGAAGGACTCTTCGCGGGTCGTGAGGGCCACGAGGGTTTTAACCCGCGTGACATCAACGACCAGAAGCTCATGAGGGCGATCAACAAGCGCACCACGTCGATGGACGTGGACAGCGCCGGTCGTATCGGTCTTTCCGAGTCTCTCCGCAAGCAGGCGAACCTCGACCGCGAGGTCACGGTTGTGGGCAACTACGACCACCTTGAGGTTTGGGATCGCGCCGCGGCCGATGAGGACGATGACGATGAGGCCCTGCTGGACCTCTTCTTCTCGTAAGGGCAAGGCACGGGTAACGGATGGAGCGTGGGATCTTGACACAAGAATATCGGCATGAACCTGTCATGCTCGGCGAAGTGCTTGAGTCGCTGCGGCTAAAGAGCGGCTCCGTTGTCTGCGATTGCACCCTTGGCGGTGCCGGCCATTCGGTAAAGATGGCCGCGCAGGTGGGGGAGACGGGCCTTTTGCTCGGCGTCGATCAGGACGACATGGCCCTCGAGGCCGCTGGCGCCCGTCTGGACCGCGAGGTTCCCGGCGTTCCGCACCAGCTGCTGAAGGGCAACTTCGGCGACTTGGACGAGCTGCTTTGCTCGGCCGAGGTGCCCGGGGTCGATGGCTTCCTGTTCGATTTGGGCGTCTCGTCACCGCAACTCGATATCCCTGGCAGGGGCTTTTCGTATAACGAGGACGCCCCATTGGACATGCGGATGGATCCGGGTAATAACACCTTAAACGCAGCTGAGGTCATCAACACCTATAACGAACACGACCTCGCCCGGATTCTACGCGTCTACGGCGAAGAGAAGTTCGCCTCGCAGATCGCGCGCGAGATCGTGCGCCGCCGCGAGCAAGAACCGATCGAAACCACCGGCCAATTTGTCGAGATCATCAAGGCGGGTATCCCGGCTGCCGCTCGTCGGCATGGCGGACACCCGGCCAAGAAAAGTTTCCAGGCCATTCGCATCGAGGTCAATCACGAGCTCGATGTGCTCGAACGAGGGCTTGATGCCGCCACCAGGTGGCTCAACCCGGGCGGACGTATCTGCGTCATCTCGTATCACTCGCTCGAGGACCGTATCGTAAAGAACCACTTTAAGGAGATGAGCCAGGGGTGCACGTGTCCGCCGGAGATTCCGGTGTGCGTGTGCGGCAACGTGCCGATACTCAAGGTCATCACCCGCAAACCCTTGGTTGCCCAGCCTGATGAGGTTGAGCGCAACCCTCGGGCGAGATCAGCCAAAATCCGCGTGGCGCAGCGTCTGTAGGCGCGACCGCGCGATATTGGACCTCCCGCTCGCACCATAAACGAAGCTTAAACACACTACCAACGTACTCGGGATGGGAGGCGGCATATCATGGGCTACAACACTTCAAGCGCAGCACTCGCCTATGATATGAACGCCATGCCCGCCTATCGTGAGACGCCGCAGGCCCCCGTTGCTCCCCGTGAGCAGCGCACGCCGCGCTTTGATGTCTACACGGGCGCGGGCCGTCAGGCAAACCAGGCGGTAAGCCCGGTTTTCATGAGCGTTCTTAAAACGTTTTGCATCATTGCGGCTATCTTCATGACGATCGGCGTCGCCCGCGTGGCGCTCGCCGGCGTTACGGCCCAGGTGCTCAACAGCAACGCCGAGCTTACCAACACGCTCGAAAAGGCGACCGATGAGAGCTCCGACCTGGAGGTCATGCATTCGGTCTATGGCGCCGACACGCGCATTCGCGACCTTGCGGGCGCTTATGGCATGGTGGAGCCCAGCGAGAGCGTTACACTTGACTTTTCGCAGGATGCAGCCGCGTGCGCCAACGCGACCGCGACCGCTCAGTAGCAAGACGGTAGCTGAGTATGACAAATGACTATCGCCGCGGTTCCGATGGGGGCCGCGGTTCTGGACGTCCCTCGTCGCGGGGACGTTCTGGTTATCAAGGAACGGGTCGGCAATCTTACAACGCCGGGCAGTCCCGTGGCAACGACCCGGCGTCGCGACTTCGCGGCTCGGGCGGCCCTCAAGTGCATAACAACAGGTCGCGCAAGAGTTCGTCGACCGAATGGCTCACAGGCGCGCCTCTGCCTCGCCGCAAAGCCGTCATGGGATTCATTGGGTTTGGCTTGGGCTTGGGCGTCTTTCGCCTTGCCGACTATCAAATTGTCGAAGCCGATAAACTGCGCGAGCGTGCCGATGCGCGCCGCCTGCTTGCGCAGACCCTCTATGCCAAACGCGGCACCATCTACGACCGCAACGGTAACGTGCTAGCGTCGTCGGTCGAATGTCGCAACATCGCCGTGAACCCGCAGCTTGTCGAGGATGTTGACAAGACGGTGTCGGCGCTGGTCAAGGCAACTGGGATCGATAAAAAGACCTGCCGCAAGCTCGTCGAGTCCGATGGCACCTGGGTGTATATCAAGCGCCAGGTGGACGAAGACGATGCTGCGGCGCTGGAGAAGAAGAACCTGCCCGGCGTGCTTTTTGAGCAGGCCATGAAGCGCGTATATCCATACGGCAATCTGGCATCGCAGGTGCTGGGTGTAGTGAATGTAGACAACGACGGCTTGACGGGTCTCGAGAAGCAATACAACAAGCTTCTGACCGGTACGAACGGTTCTCTTGTGCGCGAGCGCGCGAGGGACGGCAGCTATATCGCGGGCGGTGCCTATAAAAAGGTGGCTGCGGTCGACGGCGTTGATATCGTGACGACGCTCGACGTCAATATCCAGCGTGCGGCCGAGGATGCCCTGGCAGAGGCAGTTGAGAAGACTAAGGCCAAGAACGGCTCGGCGCTGGTCACCGATCCTACGACAGGCGAGATCTTGGCAGCCTGCTCGTATCCGACTTACGACCAGACCGATCTGGAAAACGCCAAGACCGAGGATATGAACTTGCGCCTGGTCACCGACGCCTACGAGCCCGGCTCGGTCTTTAAGACGCTCGTGGCGGGCGCCGGCTTCGACTTGGGCGTCGTGCGATCGAGTACGTCGTTTGAGGTGCCGGCGAGCATCAAGGTGGGTGACGATACCGTCACCGATGCCGACAAGCGCGACTATGCCATGACCATGGATGTGCGCGAGATGATGCGCCGTTCGTCCAACGTGGGCTTTGTCCTGGTGGGGCGCAAGATCGGTGCGGACGACTTTGCCGCCTATGTGGACAAGTGGGGCATAGGTCACAGCTCCGGTGTCGATTTTCCGGGCGAGAGCCTGGGCATCGTCAAGGAGCGTGACCAGTATGACGGCGCCACGCTGGGATCGATGAGCTTTGGACAGGCGCTGTCCGTCTCGCCGATTGAGATCGCACGTGCCGTGGGCGGCATCGCCAACGGCGGCGTGATGATGACCCCGCACTTCTATAAGTCCAGCAAAGGCGACGAGAAGGACTGGGGCGAAGGCGAGCGCGCGATTTCTGAGGACGCCGCATCCCAGGTGACATCGTGCATGCAGACGGTCGTGTCCGAGGGAACGGGCGTTGGCGGCGCGGTTGACGGCTATGACGTGGCGGGTAAGACCGGTACGGCCGAACGAGCCGACGAGAACGGCGGCTACCTCAAGGAGAACTACATGTCGTCCTTTATGGGCTTTGCGCCGGCACAATCGCCCAAGGTGCTGTGCTATATCACGCTCGACGGAACGCCGAGCGGCTCAGATGCCGCTGCGGTGCCGTTCCAGTCCATTATGGCCAACGCGCTCGACGTGCTGGGTATCCCGCACACGAAGTAGGGGGTTACAATCTTTGGGGCGTGGTTTGTTGTCCCATATGAGGGGTGTTCACATGCCCTGCACCACGCATGCGCGGCGCTGGGATACAATACGCCGATAGCATTATTAGGTTTACAGGGGAGCTGCAATGATAGAGATCGCCGTCAACAACCTCGCGGCCGCAACAGGGGCCCGAACCGTGACGGGAGAAGCCGATCGGGTATGCCGCGGGTGCGTTATCGACTCGCGCCAGGTCGAGGAAGGGACGATTTTCGTCGCCTTTCCCGGTGAAAACGTCGACGGCAATGATTTTGCTTCCCGTGCCGTCCAGTCGGGCGCCGGCGCCGTCGTGATGACGCGTGAGCCCGAGGCCGAGCTGGTCTCGCTGGCGCAGGACAAGGGCTGTGCCATCTTGCTGACCGATGATCCCGAGGAGTTTCTGCTGCGTTTGGCGCACACGTACCGTCTGGAGCTTGGCTGCCTGGTCGTTGGCATTACCGGTTCTATCGGCAAGACGACGACCAAGGACGTGCTCGCCGCCGTGCTCGCCAAGCGCTATCGTGTCTGGGCCACCAAGGGCAATTTCAATAACCTGATCGGCATGCCGCTCACGGTGCTTTCCGCTCCGGCCGATACCGAGGTCCTGGTGCTCGAGATGGGCATGAACCATTTCCACGAGATCGAGCGCCTGTCCCAGTCCGCCAATCCCAACCTTGCCATCGTGAGCAAGATTGGTACCTCTCATATCGGCATTTTGGGCAGCCGCGAGAACATCGCCCGCGCTAAGGCCGAGATTGTCCAGGGTATGTGCGCCGCCGGCGACTTCTTGCCGCTGCTGGTTTTGGGCGGCGAGGACGACTTTACGCCGTTCATTCGCGATACGTTCGCCCAGCCTGCTGGTATCGACGTGATGCTGGCCGGCGTCTCGGACGATGATGAGGTCCGTGCCCGCGACGTTCGAGTTGATGACGAGGGCCGTCCGGTCTTTACGCTCGATTTTGGTCAGGGCGAGACAATCGATACCATGCTTGCCATCCCCGGCGTGCAGTCCGTCCCAAATGCCGTTAAGGCCGCCGCGGTTGCCTATCGCCTGGGCGTGACGCCCGAGCAGATCGATGCTGCCTTTAGGGGCCTCACGATTACCGGTCATCGCCAGGAGATCAAGCGCGCCAAGAGCGGTGCCCGCGTCATCGACGATTCCTATAACGCCAGCGCCGAATCCATGGCTGCTGGCCTCGATCTACTGTGCTCGCTTTCGTGCACGGGGTCTCGCATGGCGATCTTGGGCGAGATGGGCGAGATGGGCGATGAGGCCCCTCGCATGCATGAACTCGTGGGCGCCTATGCCGCCGCCAAGAAGCTCGACATGCTGGCGTGCGTGGGTGGTGAGCTGGCCCAGCTTATGGCCGATGCCGCGCGCATGATGGGCATGGACGAGGACCGCATCCAGGTGTTCTCCGATTATCAGCAGGTGTTCGACCGCATGGGCGGCGCGCTTGAAAAACATGATGTTGTACTGGTCAAGGGTTCCCGCTTTGTTGAGCTCGACCGCTTTGTGGAAGGTGTGTGCTAGCCCATGTTCGGCAATCCCTCGTATCCAACGTATCAGGCTTTTTTGGGGCTTGGCATCGCCGCTGCCATTGCGCTGCTGCTCATGCCGTGGTGGATCAAGCTGCTCAAGGTCGAGGGTATCGGCCAGCAGGTTCGTGCCGACGGCCCCAAGCGTCATTTGGTTAAGCAGGGAACGCCCACCATGGGTGGTGTTGTCATCCTCGTCGCGATCTCGCTGACCTGCCTGCTGATGGGCAAGCTCACCACCGAGCTCGTGCTCGTGCTGCTCGCCACGCTGGCGACCGGCGTGCTGGGCCTGATCGACGACCTGACCTCCGTTACGCATGGGCGCTCGCTCGGTCTGACGCCTCATGCCAAGATGATCGGCCTAACCATTATCTGTGTCACCTTTACGGTACTTGCCGTCAACTGGTGCGGCGTCGCCCCCGAGATTCGTTTTCCCGGCGGCCTGACGATTGACCTCGGTGTTCTTTCGACCACCATCTGCGGCCTTTCGTTCCCGTGGCTCTACATTGTCTTTTGCTGGCTGATGATCGCCGGTCTTTCTAATGCCGTGAACCTGACCGATGGCCTTGACGGTCTTGCTGGTGGCACCTCCATGATTGCCATGCTCGCCATGGCTGCCATGGCGTTTTTGCACGGAGACGTGAACCTGTCCATCTTCTGCACCGCGTGTGCCGGTGCCTGCTTGGGCTTTCTGTGGTTCAACTGCTATCCGGCGAGCATCTTTATGGGCGATACCGGCTCGCTTGCCCTGGGCGCCGCGTTTGCCTGCACGTCCATCATGACCAACACCGAGGTCGTCTCCCTCATCATCGGCGGCCTGTTTATCGTTGAGACCCTGTCGGTAATGATTCAGGTTGTCTACTTCCACTTTACGCACAAGCGCGTCTTCCTTATGGCGCCCATCCATCATCATTTCGAAAAGAAGGGCTGGGCCGAGACCAAGGTCGTCATCCGTTTTTGGATTATCGCTGCGGCCTTTGGTGCCGTTGGCCTTGCTTTGTTCTTCCAGTTGGGATAGTGGTCTTTCATGCCTCTTGCTGATGTCTTTAGCCTGCTCGTTTTGGGTCAGGGCAAATCCGGTCTCGATGTCGCCCGCTGGGCGCTGGCACATCCCGAGCGCGTAAGCGCCGTTACCGTGTATGGCGGCGGCACCTCTGAGCCCAATGACGCCACGCGTGCGCTTGAGGCTGCTGGTGCGTCGTTTGTCTATGGGACCGAACAGGTCGAGGGCGCCTATGACGTATGCGTGACGTGCCCGGGCATCTCGGAGTTCTCGGGCTTCTTTAAGGCCGGGCGCGAGCATGCCGCCCAGATTATGGGTGAGCCCGAGTTTGCCTATCGCCTGTCGCCCGATAACTGGATTGCCATCACGGGTACCAACGGCAAGACGACCACCACGTCGTTGACTGATTATCTGCTCAAGGCTGCCGGCGAGGCCAGCGTTGCTGTCGGCAACATCGGCGAGCCGCCGGTCAACGAGATTGACGGCCGAGCCCACAACGAGTGGTTTGTGGCCGAGCTCTCGAGCTACCAGATTGCTACGACCGCCGAGCTTCATCCTCGCGTGGCGGTGCTGCTCAACATCACTCCCGACCACTTGGGCTGGCATAAGAGCCATAAGAACTATGCGCTTGCCAAGATCAAACTGTTTGACAATATGGTCGATGACGATCTGGCGGTTGTCGACGTCGAAGACGCCGGCATTCACGAGTTCGATGAGTACATCTACACGCCGGGTCGTCGCATCTGCAAGGTTGCCTTTGACGAGCCTGAGGGTGAGGATGCCGCCTTTGTACGCGATGGCAAGATGATCGTGCGCCTGAAGGGCGTCGAGACCCCGCTCATCGCTACATCCGAGCTCAAGATTTCGGGCCATCACAATGTTATCAATGCCCTGTGCGCTGCCACGGCTGCCCTGGCAGTCGGTGCCGATGTCGATGGCGTCTGCCGCGGTTTGGCCTCGTTCCAGCCGCTCGAGCACCGCGTGGAGCCGTGTGGCGAGATTGACGGCGTGCGCTACGTCAACGATTCCAAGGCGACCAACACCGATGCGGTCGAGAAGGCACTGACGGCATTTCCCGATGACGACGTGATCTTGCTGCTCGGCGGCCACGATAAGGGCACGCCGCTCACGGACTTCGCGCGCGTCGTTATGGACAACGTACGCTCGGTCGTCTGCTTTGGCGATGCGCGCGAGCGTTTCACCGCCGCTATGGACGAGGCCGATGTCGATGGCGATGTGGATATCGCCCAGGCGGATGACCTGCGCGATGCCGTGGACGTCGCCCGTTCGCTGTCGAGCCGTGGCGATGTGATCTTACTTTCTCCTGCCTGCTCTTCGTTCGATGAGTTCTCGGGCTATGAGGAGCGCGGCCGCGTGTTTAAGGACTATGTGGCCCAGCTTGCCGCTGCGGCGAAATCGCAAATGGAATAGGGGTTGCCGGTGAGAGAGGAGAGCCCCCGACAAGGTATGAGGAGGCCCGACTCGGACCGTGCTTCCTCGCGGCGCAGCACACCGCGTTCCGGTCGCGGCGGGCAGACGTTTAGCGAACGCTATATTGCCGGCGTTCCCGCCCGTATCATGCGCCCCCGTTTGATATTCATGGCCTGCCTGTTTACCTTGGTGTGCTTTGGCCTGCTGATGGTGTACTCGGCGTCTTCGGTCGAGGCGCTGCACGAGAATGGCTCGGCGACGTTTTTTCTGTTTCGACAAGCCGCGTTTGCCGGAGTTGGCGTGCTGGCTATGGTTGCCATCGTGCGCATCTTGCCGGACAGTTGGTTTGGGGAAGACGTGCTCAGGATCTTCCTCATCGGCATGATGGGGCTACTGCTTCTGGTGTTCTT
Organism: Collinsella sp.; assembly: GCA_019414045.1. Taxonomy (GTDB): domain Bacteria; phylum Actinomycetota; class Coriobacteriia; order Coriobacteriales; family Coriobacteriaceae; genus Collinsella. Next base: position 8,367 of record DXMW01000024.1, read on the forward strand.
GGTGGGCAGCGGCAGCCGTGGCGCCACGCGCTGGCTCAACATCGCCGGTATTCAGTTCCAGCCTTCCGAGTTTTTAAAGCCATTTGCCATTGCGTATTCGGCCATCATGCTTGATCGTTTCTTTTCGCCCGGTGGCAACATCAACGAATTCCTTCGCAAGATGGGCATCTACTTGGGCATTTCGCTCTTTCTGATCTTTATCCAGCCCGATTTCGGTACTGTCCTGATCATCCTGTTGACCCTCATGTGCATGGCGTTGTTTGCGGGTCTCGACCCCAGATTTATCATCGGCGTGCTAATCTTCGGCATTCTCGTGATCGTGATTGCGCTTGTTGCAGAGCCGTACCGTATGGTGCGTATTCAGGTTGCCTTGAACCCTTGGGCCGACGAGTATGGTGACGGCTATCAGGCCACGCTTGCCATCATGGCCTTTGCCTCGGGCGGTCTGTTCGGCCGTGGCATCGGCAACTCAACCATGAAGTACTCGTATCTGCCCGAGGCGCACAATGACTACATCCTGGCCATCATTGGCGAGGAAGTCGGTTTTGTCGGAACCGTGCTGTTCTTCTTGGTGTTTGCGATGCTGATCTATTCGGCGTTTCGCATTGCCGAGCAGGCGACCGATCGTCGGGGCGCGCTCATGGCGTCTGGCTCCGCGGTCATTCTCGCGGTGCAGTTTTTGATTAACGCGCTGGGCATCCTCAACGTGTTTCCCATGACGGGCAAACCGTTGCCGTTTATTAGCTACGGCGGCTCTTCGATTATTGTGTCACTTATGCTTGCCGGATTGATCCTGCGCGTTTCGTACGAAAGCGCCCGTCGCGATGAGTACGACCGTCGCCGCGAGAGCTTTGCCGTTATGGATGAGAGTACCGCCGGCGTGCCCCGCGTGCGCGGCGAGCGATCTTCGCGTAACGGTTTTACCGTCCTGGATGGCTCTGTGACCGAGCCGGCAGCCCGCCCGCGTCAGCGAACGGCGCCGCAAGGTCGTCCTCAGCGCCCCAGCCCTCGCAACGCGGGCGGTGGATATAATCGAATCGATTTGAACTCGGACCCGTCGGCGCGTCTGCGCACCGACGACCAGGGACCGCGTGTACGAAGGGACTACCATGACCGATAAAATGACCGTTGCTATTGCAGCCGGCGGCACGGCAGGACACATCAACCCCGCGCTCGCCTTGGCCGAAGAGCTGCGTGATCGTGGCCACCACGTTGTGTTCGTGGGCCAGTCGCGCAAGCTCGAGGGTCGTCTGGTCCCCGAGGCTGGGTTTGATTTTGTGCCCATTACAGTCACGGGCTTCGACCGCTCCCGTCCTTGGACGGCGCTGACCTCGCTGTGGCGTGTCAACAAGGCCAAGCGTGCTCTCGCCAGTCATTTCTCAAAGGTCGGCAAGCCCGACGCTGCCATCGGTTTTGGTGCCTATGTCGAGGTTCCGCTGCTGGGGTGGTGCAAGGGCGCGGGCGTTCCGTATCTGCTGCATGAGCAGAACTCTGTTCCGGGCCTGGCCAACAAGATGATGAACTCCCACGCCGCCCGCGTGTGCATCTCGGTGCCGGCAGCGCGTTCGGTCTTTGAGCGCGAAGGTGACCCTGGCCACGTGCTCATGACCGGCAACCCCGTACGTCGCTCGGTAATCGAGGGCGATCGCGCTCGCGGCCGCAAAGCACTTGGCGTTCCCGAGGACGCTACGCTGCTGCTCGTCTTTGGCGGTTCACTTGGCGCCCAGCACCTCAACGAGCGCGTGGTTTCGCTCAAAAACGAACTGCTTTCGCGCAAGAACCTCTATGTGTTGCATTCGACGGGTGCCGACGGCTTTGAGGAGACCGAGCGCGCTTTGGCGCTGACGCCCGAGGAGGCGAAGCGTTACCGCGTCCAGCCTTACATCGACAACATGGGCGATATGCTGGCTGCTGCCGATTTGGCACTCTCGCGTTCGGGTGCATCGAGCGTGGCCGAGATCGCTGCGCTCGCCGTGCCCTCGGTGCTCGTGCCGTATCCGCATGCGACGGCCGACCACCAAACCACCAATGCCCGGTATCTGGTCGACGCCGGGGCCGGCGTGCTCTGCGCCGATGCCGATATCGACGGTTCTGCCTTTGCCGATGAACTGCTGCACCTGGTCGATGACGCGGCGGCGCGCGACGCCATGCGTCAGGCGGCGCGTGGTCTGGCTCAGGATAGGGCCGCCGCTCTTCTGGCGGATGCGGTAGAGGGTTTGCGTTAGTTAGACGGGATATCGTCGGTCGCCCTCGCGCTGATGCGGTAGGTGCGGTACAGTTAACGGGTTACAGGCAGTGTTTACGCAAGGAGTACACGAGCACATGGCTGATTCCCAGACTGCAACCTCCGCGCCCGAGTTTAAGAGCGCCCACTTTATCGGTATCGGCGGCGCCGGCATGAGCGGCATCGCCCTCGTTCTGCACGAGCGCGGTTATGCCGTTACCGGCTCCGACCTTAAGACGTCACGTTATATCCGCCAGCTTACCCGCGCTGGTGTGAAGGTACATGTGGGCCATGAGGCCGCCACGATCGACGAGGTCAAGCCCGACGTGGTTGTTGTCTCCACCGCTATTCCGGAGTCCAACCCCGAGCTCGTGCGCGCTCGCGAGCTTGGTATTCCCGTGTGGCCCCGTGCCAAGATGCTCTCTGCCTTGGGCCACGGCTACACTACCGTCGCTGTTGCCGGCACGCACGGCAAGACCACCACGTCTTCGATGTGCGCCACCATGCTCGACCGCATGGGTCTGGATCCGAGCTTCCTGATCGGTGGCATCGTTGAGGGCTATGACACGAACGGCAAGAACGGCTCGGGCGACTACTTTGTCGCCGAGGCCGACGAGTCCGACAGCTCCTTCCTGTTCCTGAACCCCAACGTGGTCATTGTGACCAACGTCGAGGCCGACCACCTCGATCACTACTCGGGTATCGAGGAGATCGAAGCGACTTTCGCCAAATTCATGAGCCTGGTGGGCGAGGACGGCACCGTCATCGTCTGCGGTGAGGACCCGCATCTGGTCGAGCTCGCCAAGTCGACGGGCCGTCACGTGCTTTCCTACGGCTTTGCCGAGAGCAACGACATCGTCTGCATGCACCCGGATGTCAAGGGCATCCAGAGTGACTTTATCGTTCGCTTTGAGGACGGCACTGAGCATGCTGTGGAGATCAAGAGCAATCCCGGTCGCCACAACATGCTCAACGCCACGGCGGTGCTCACCGTCGCCCATGTCCTGGGCCTTGACATCGACGCCGCCGCCAAGGCGCTCTCGAGCTTTGAGGGCGTCCGTCGTCGCTTTACCCACGTGGGCGATATCGATGGCATCACCGTGGTCGATGATTACGGCCATCACCCCACCGAGATCAAGGCGACGCTTGCTGCCGCTTCGTCACTGGGCTACAAGCATGTCGACGTCGTGTTCCAGCCGCACCGCTATTCGCGCCTGCAGGCCCTGTGCGACGACTTTGCCGATGCATTTGCCAATGCCGATAAACTGCTGCTGATTGATGTGTTCTCGGCTGGCGAGATGCCCATTCCGGGTGTCACCTCTAAGATGCTCGCCGATACCGTGCGCGCCAAGCATCCTGGCAAGGAGGTCGTGTACTGCTCCAGCCGTCTTGAGCTCAATCAGGAGCTCGAGCAGATGGTGGGCGAGGGCGACCTGCTGCTCACCATGGGTGCCGGTGACGTTACGACCGTAGGTCCCGAGTTTATCGAGTATCTGACTGCCAAGAAAGACGCTTAAGTCTAATGGGTCTGTTTAACGCCGTCATGGCGCTTTCGGGCATGATCGACACGGATGTGATCGAGGACGAGCGCCTTGCGCGTCATACGAGCTATCGTATCGGCGGCAAGGCCGACCTCTTTGTAACGTGCCATAGCTATCATGCCCTCCGCCGCGCCGTGGCGGTGCTCGATCGCGAGCAGGTGCCGTGGGTCATCATAGGTAAGGGCTCCAATCTGCTGGTTGCCGATGGCGGTTATCGCGGTGCCGTCATTTCGCTGGGACGTGAGTTTCAGCGCACGGTTGTTGCCGATGACGGTTGTACGCTGACGGTCGGTGCGGGCGTGATGTTTGCGCGCCTGGTCAACGATGCCCTGTCGCGTAGCCTCTCGGGCCTTGAGTTTGCCGTTGGCATCCCTGGTTCGGTCGGCGGTGCGATATCTATGAATGCCGGCACACGGACCGAGTGGATTGGCTCGCTGGTTGAGGATGTCGTAACGTTTGACCCGGCATCCGGTATCAAGCATTATGCGGGGTCCGAGATCACTTGGGGCTACCGCGAATGTAGCCTTCCCCGCAATGAGATCATCCTCGAGTGCGTGCTCAAGCTTAAACCGGCGCCCAAGGCCGACATTCGCGAGCGCATGGAGCGGTACCTGACGAGGCGCAAGCGTACGCAGCCCATGGGTCGCGCATCCTGCGGGTCGGTCTTTCGCAATCCGCCCGATGCGAGTGTGGGCAAGCTTATCGAGGATTGTGGATTAAAGGGTTTTTCAATTGGCGGCGCGGAAGTTTCGCCCGTTCACGCTAATTTTATCGTTAATAACGGAACTGCCTCGGCCGATGACGTTGCCGCGGTTATCAGACATGTGCACGGAAAGGTGAGGGAGGCGTATGGCATCGAGCTCAGACCGGAAGTTAAATTCCTCGGCTTCTAGAGCATCGAAACCCACCTTCCGCCGCGCCGGAGGGCGTTCCGGCGCGCCTGCCAAACCTCAACGCAATACCGTCGCGCATTCTAAGTCTGTCGGGCATGCTCGACAGACCAGTCGTCCGGTCGTCGGCTCGCAGCTCGGTAATCGTCCGGCCGCAAAAAAGTCCTCGCGTCCCTCGGTGACGTCAAAGCCTGTTATGGGCGCCAAACCTGCCCGTCCCATGGCAACTCCTAAGCCCTCGACGGGAACTAAAGCGCCGCGTCCGGGTCGCACGCTGGGCGCATCGAAACCGCGCTCGCTGACATCGGTGCCGGTTACCGTCAAGAAGCCTTCGGGTAAAAAAAGCGTCAACCCGTTGTCTTCACTTGGGGCGATGGTAAATAAAACATCAGACGCCGCTTCTGTCGTTACAGGCAAAGGCAAAATCGTGGGCGGCGTTCTGGCCGTCTTGGCCGTGCTCGTCGTCGTTGCCATCGTGGTGATCAACTCTGGATTGTTTACCGCCACTGATATTGAGATTCAAGGCAGCGAGCATGTGACGAAGCACGATGCTATCCAGCTGATCGATTTGCCCGAGGGAACGTCGCTTTTTAACGTCGATCCCGACCAGATTACCGAGGATCTCAAGCAGAACCCGTGGGTCTCGGGCGTGGATGTCCAGCGTCAGTTCCCGCATACGCTCATCATTACGCCTATGGAGCGCAAGGTCATCGCAATTGCCTATATCAGCTCCGATGACCTTGCCTGGGCCATCGGGGATGATGACACCTGGATCGCCCCGCTGTCGACGTCGGTCGAAGTGGACGACCAGGGCAACGTCATCACGACAGGGCAGGGCTCAAATACCTTGACCGGAATCGATGCCGCGCTGGCGCTCGCTAAGCATTATGGCGCGGTGCTGTTGACTGATGTCTCGGCGGATGTCGCTCCGGTTTCCGGCCAGGCGGTGAACTCCAAAGCCGTTAAGGCCGGCCTGGATTATGTGCGTGGTTTTTCGAGCGAGTTCTTGGGACAAGTCAAGGATATTTCCACGCCTTCGGTCGAAGCCATCTCGGCAAACCTCAATAACGGCATTGAGGTGTCGCTGGGCGATTCGAACGATATCGCCAAGAAAGAACGCGTAATCACCAAGTTGCTTTCGCAGGTAGAGGGCGTAACGTATATCAATGTGCGCTCTCCGGGCAACTACACATTTAGGAATGCTCCGACCTCGTAGCGCTGGTTGTTACTTTGTTGAGGGGCCATACCACGCCGTTTATCTGGTTTGTTTGGTTTTCACGGTCAATTATTTGACTGATACGTTCATAATGTGCAAACATAATACGGTTTACCTTTGCATTTACTTTCAACCTGAAGGTTAATGTGCGCAGGGGTCGACCCATGCTATGGCTATAACCTTTGTTCGGAGGACCGACATGCACGAGACAGAGATCAACAACTACCTTGCCGTCATTAAGGTGGTCGGCGTCGGCGGCGGCGGTACCAACGCGGTCAATCGAATGATCGAAGAGGGCATCCGCGGCGTCGAGTTTGTTGCCATCAACACCGATGCTCAGGCACTCGCGATCTCTGATGCCGATATCAAGGTGCACATCGGCACCGACCTTACCCGCGGCCTGGGCGCCGGCGCCAACCCCGAGGTTGGCCGCAAGGCTGCCGATGAGTCCCGCGACGACATTGCCGAGGCGCTTGCTGGCGCCGACATGGTGTTCATCACCTGCGGCGAGGGCGGTGGCACCGGTACCGGCGCTGCTCCCATCGTTGCCGATATCGCGATGAACGAGGTCGGTGCACTGACCGTCGCCGTCGTGACCAAGCCCTTCACCTTTGAGGGCCGCAAGCGCAAGAAGAGCGCCGAGGAGGGCATTAAGACCCTCTCCGATTGCGTCGACACCATGATTGTCATCCCTAACGATAAGCTGCTCGACATCGCCGAGAAGAAGACCACCATGCTCGAGGCCTTCGCGATTGCTGATGGCGTCCTTTCCCAGGGCACCCAGGGCATCACCGACCTCATCACCGTCCCCGGTATCATCAACCTGGACTTCGCCGATGTTAAGACCATCATGAAGCAGGCCGGTACCGCCATGATGGGTATCGGTACCTCTTCTGGGGATACCCGTGCCGTCGACGCAGCCCAGCAGGCCATCTCCAGCCCGCTGCTCGAGAGCTCCATCGATGGTGCCACACGCGTGCTGCTCTCCATCGCCGGTTCCAAGGACCTGGGCATCCAGGAGATCAGCGACGCCGCCGACGTTGTCGCCAACGCCGTCGACCCCGAGGCCAACATCATCTTCGGTACCGTTGTCGACGAGTCCCTGGGCGATCAGGTGCGTATCACCGTCATCGCTACGGGCTTCTCCGACTCCAACGTCAACCGTCAGGACGAGCTCTTTGCTGCTCAGCAGTCTCAGAGCAAGGCCGCTGCCTCCGCTGAGCCGCAGCGCACCGCTCCGGCCACCAGCCCGGCTCAGGCCGCTCCGACCCGCAACGTCGGTGGTACCGAGCTGCCCAACTTTGGCAACGACCAGTTCGAGCTTCCCGACTTCCTGAAGCGCGGTAGCTTCTAGTTCGTTTTTCTCAACGACCTGCACGGGGTGTGTCCATTTGGATGCACCCCGTTTTGTTTCTCGTTTGTAAACGAAAGCCTCCAATCTCCTTACGTTCCCTTTACGTTTGGTCCCTACCGCTGCGGGTATCCTTTTAAGGAAGTATGACAGCCGTATAAACGCGGACTGCGCGGCGATGCCGCGGTACTTGTGTTATTAGGAGGTTTTAGTATGGCAGCACGTGCGGACAAAGTTTCGCGTGTCGACCATGATGGAGTTACGTTGGTGGAAGGCGCGACATCCGATGTTCGCTTTGCCTTCACCGAGCGCGCCGGTGGTGTTTCCGAAGATGCGTACTCCTCACTCAACTTGGGCTCGCATGTTGGCGATGATCCCTTTGCTGTTCAAGAAAATCGTCGTCGCGCGCTCGAGGCTATGGGTGCCGCCGAGTGCGAGCACAACCTGCTCGTTCCCAATCAGGTCCATGGTGACCATATCGTTGCGGTGACCTCGAACGGCGCCGATGACCTTGAGGACGTCCGCGAGCAGATTGCCGAGGGCTGCGATGCCATCGTCTGTACGGCGCATAACGTACCCGTGCTGCTCTGCTTTGCCGACTGCGTTCCCGTGGTGCTGGTGGCCCCTGGCGGATTTGCCGTGGTGCACTCCGGTTGGAAGGGCACGATTGCACGCATTTCCGCCAAGGCGTGCCAGGCGCTTTGCGATGCTGCCGGTTGCGATGCGAGCGGCGTTTCCGCCTATATCGGCCCCCATATCTTGGGTGACGAATATGAGGTATCCCAGGAACTCATGGATCGCTTTGCCGCCGAGTTCTCTTGCATCGATGCGAGTACCTCTCGCATGCTCGATCTTTCCGCTGCCATTCGCGAGGCGCTGGTAGATGTCGGTGTCGACGCGGATAATATCGTGGATACCCAGCTTTCGACCGTGCGTCAGAACGACCGCTTTTATTCCTACCGTAACGAGGGCGGCACCTGTGGGCGCCATGCTGCGATCGGCGTGATGCTATGAGAAAGATCGTATCGGTCCTGAGCGCCGCTGTGCTTACGCTTACGCTGTGCGCCTGTTCTTCGGGATCTTCTACCTCTTCCATTACCGTCGCTGGCTCCACGACCTGCCTTCCTATCGCCGAGATTGCGGCCGAGGGCTTTAAGGAGGAGACCGGCATCGACGTGCTCGTTTCCGGTTTGGGTTCTTCCGCTGGGATCGAGGCCGTCAGCGCCGGCACGGCCGATATCGCCAGCTCCTCCCGTGGACTCAATGCCGACGAACAGGATCTGGGCCTGACTCCCATCGTCATTGCCCACGACGGTATTGCGGTCATCGTGAACGACGACAACCCCGTCGATAACCTCTCGACCGAGCAGCTCCGCGATATCTACGCCGGCAAGATTACCAATTGGAAAGAGGTCGGTGGCGAGGACCTGAGGATTCAGGTCATCAACCGAGACGAGGCGTCCGGTACGCGCGAGGCCTTCCGTACCATCGTGATGGATGGCACGCCGTTCGATCGCCGCTCGGCTGTTCTTTCGGGTACGGGCCAGGTGCGCGACGTGGTATCTCGTTCGCGTGGGGCCATCGGCTACATTTCGCTGGGCTTCGTCGATAGCCTCAACGCCAAGACCTCGGTCAAGGCTGTCTCGGTCAATCATGTTGAGGCGTCCGAGAAGACGGTCGCGAGTGGCGGCTATCCCATCTCGCGCGACCTTTACTTCTTTGTGAAGGGTGCGCCTTCGCAGCAGGCGCAGGATTACATCGACTACGTGACGTCCGAAAAGATGGACAAGCAGATTCGCGAGGCGGGCTTTATTCCCGTCACCAACGACGAGAAGGGGAGTGAGTAGCATGGAAGCACAGGAAAACTCCCAGACTGAGCAGAATGCTCAGGCACCCAAGAAGCGCGAGCTGGCGCTCGTATCGCGCAGTACCTATATCAAGGAGAAGGCGCTGCAGTGGATCTTCTTTGCCTGCGCGTTCTTGGCGGTTGTTACCGTCATCCTGATTTTTGTCTTTACCACGTACTCGGCGCTGCCCGTCTTTACCGACATCGGTCTGGCGGACTTCTTTAGCTTTACGTGGGCGCCCTCTGAGGGCCACTACGGCATCATGTCGCTGCTTGCCGGCTCAGGTCTGGTGACCGTCGGTGCGCTCGCCATGGGCGTGCCGCTAGGTGTGGGCACGGCCGTGTACCTGGTCGAGATCGCCGGCAAGCGCGTGCGCAAGCTCATCAGCCCTGCCGTCGACCTGCTGGCCGGCATCCCTTCTATCATCTACGGCTTTTTCGGCATGATCATCATCCGCCCGTTTATCGCACAACTGACCGGCGGCCTTGGTTTTGGTGCGCTGACGGCGTGGTTTGTGCTCGCCATCATGATCGTCCCTACCATCACCACGCTCACCATCGATGCCCTCAATTCCATTCCCATGGGCATTCGCGAGGCATCGTATGCCATGGGCGCTACTAAGTGGCAGACCATCTATAAGGTCGTGCTACCTGCCGCTAAGCTGGGTATCGTGGATGCCATCGTGCTGGGTATGGGCCGTGCCATCGGAGAGACCATGGCCGTGCTCATGGTCGTGGGTAACGCCCCGGTTATTCCCGACAGCATTGCGAGCCCTATCTCGACGCTCACGAGCCAGATCGCGCTCGACATGAGCTATTCCTCGGGTCTGCATCGCTCGGCGCTGTTCGGCATGGGCGTGGTCCTGTTTATCATCTCCGCCACGCTGGTGGGCATCGTCCGTCTGATTTCCAAGAAGAAGAGGGGGTAGGCTATGTCCGATTCCGTTGACACGACGGTCGATACGACCTCGTCGCGCGAGCGCATCAAGCGTGCCCTTTCCCACGGCAAGAAGGGCCGCATCAACAAGGACCTGTCCAACAAGATCATGCTTGGCGTGTTTCGTGCCGCTGCCTACATCACCACGCTGGTGCTGGTCGCTATCATCGCCTACGTGGTCATCAACGGCCTGCCACACATCTCGCTCGACTTTATCTTCGGTTGGCCCCAGGGCGTCAACGCCGAGGGCGGAATTTGGCCCACGATCGTCTCGACCGTCTACGTGACGGCGCTCGCCATGCTTATCTGCACGCCGATCGCTGTGCTGGCAGCCGTCTATCTGGCCGAGTACGCCAAGCAGGGCAAGGTCGTCGAGCTCATTCGCTACGCTGCTGACGCTTTGGCCTCGGTGCCCTCCATCGTTATGGGCCTGTTTGGCTACGCCTTGTTTGTCGAGGCCATGGGCCTGGGCCTTTCGATGGTCTCGGCCGCCCTGGCACTCGCGCTCTTGATGCTTCCCATCGTCATGCGTACCACCGAAGAGGCCATTCGCGCCGTTCCGCGCTATATCCGCTGGGGCGCATATGGCCTGGGCGCCACCAAGTGGCAGGTTGTCTCCAAGATCGTGCTTCCTTCTGCCTTTGGCCGTATTGCCACGGGCATCGTTCTCGCCATCGGCCGTGCCATTGGCGAGACCGCGGTGGTGCTCTATACCATGGGGCAGGCCATCAATCTACCTATTTCGCCGCTCGATTCCGGCCGCCCCATGACGGTTCACCTGTATCTGCTTGCCAACGACGGCATCAACATGAACGCAGCCTACGGCACCGCGCTCTTGCTGATGGTGATCATTCTGGCCTTCAACCTGTTTGCGCGCTTCCTGTCGCGCAAGCGTCGCTAGTTAAGGAGTCCCATGTCCGTTTATCAGTCCGCTCCCACGTTGGAGCAAGCGGCCATTACGGCCAAGGATTTCAACTTTTGGTACGGTGACTTTCATGCGCTGACGGGGCTTGACCTCAACATCGCCAAAAACGCCATCACCTCCTTCATTGGCCCTTCGGGCTGCGGCAAGTCGACGTTTTTGCGCTGCATCAACCGCATGAATGACCTGATCGAGGGCACGCGCGTCGAGGGCACCATGACGCTCGACGGCAACGATATCTATGCCGAGGGTGTCGACCCGGTCGATCTCCGTCGTCGCGTGGGCATGATCTTTCAGCAGCCCAACCCGTTTCCTAAATCCATCTACGAGAATGTCGCCTTTGGCCCTCGTCTGCAGGGCGTGACTAGCAAAAGTGACCTCGATGACATCGTGGAAGAATCGCTCAAGCGCGCCAACCTCTGGAAAGAGGTATCCAATCAGCTCAACAAGGATGGTTTGGCGCTCTCGGGCGGTCAGCAGCAGCGTCTGTGCATCGCGCGCGTGCTTGCGGTGCAACCCGATGTCCTTCTGATGGACGAGCCCTGCTCCGCCATCGACCCCACGTCCGTCTCTAAGGTCGAGGATCTGATGGCCGAGCTGGCGCCCGAGATGACGATCATCATCGTCACGCATTCAATGCAGCAGGCAGCTCGCATTAGCGACTACACCGCATTCTTCTTGCAGGAAGTTGCCGGCGAGCCCGCTACGCTCATCGAGTATGGTCAAACCGACGCGATCTTCACCAGCCCGGTGGACTCGCGGACGGAAGACTATATCACCGGCCGCTTTGGCTGATCGGTGCGACTAGTCCCAAGCCGATCGGATCTGGTCCGGTGCGTATTCACTGTGCGGGCGGCATGACCGCACCCAACTGATTGGAGTGAACCATGCGCAAACTGTTTTCCCGTCAGCTCATCGAGGCCCGTCACGAGATGCTGAGCATCTACGAGGCCGTCGATCTGGCCCTCCACGATGCCGTGAAGGCCTATGTGACCGACGACCGCAAGCTCGCCACCAAGACCAAGAAGCGCACGCTTTCGATTGACGCACGCTGCGCCAACCTGGAGGCCGTCTGCTACAACCTGATTGCCACGCAGTCACCGGTCGCCTCCGACTTCCGCTTGCTGCAGACGATCATCTACGTCGACTTTAACCTGCAGCGCATGACCGATAAGGTTCGCCAGATTTGCCGCGCCACGCGTCATATGATCAAGGCCGACATCTCGCTGCCCAAGGAGCTTGTCGGCACGGTCGAGGCCGAGGCTGAGGCCGTCTACCAGGTGCTGGGCTCTTCGCTTTCTGCGCTCGTCACCAACGACATGTCCATCATCTGCAACTTGGCCGTCGAGGACGAGCCAGTGCACGCCGCCTACGAGAAGTTCTTCCGCACCTTTAACCGCATGGACACGGGCGATTTTATGGACGACGACAGCAACTATGACGACCTGCGCCGCGCCATCATGGTATCGCGCTATCTCGATCGCATCGCCTCGATTTCCATCGATGCCGCCTGCCGTCTGACCTTCCTGTTGACCGGACAGCGTATGACTGCCGGTGATATCGCCTGCACTGATGAGGATGAGCTCGAGAGCATGCGCGTGCCTTCGGGCGAGGGTGTTATCATGAGGCCCGCCGTCGATGCACGCTACGTTGCCAAGGTGCCCGTTAACGAGGTCAGCGAGGGTCTTCGCTACCTGCTCGATCATCTTGAGGATGAGGACGATGGCGAGGACGACGAGGAGTAAGTAACCCCGTTCGTCGAAAGATTGTAAATACCTAAGTGAGCGCGGCCTTGCACATGCGGGGCCGCGCTCTTGCGTTAGCATGGGACTACTTGTTTGGCTGTCAGCGGAGGCGATTGGCAATGGATAACTATTTGGACTTGATGCGCGCTCGCCGCGAGCAGATTCTGGAACGTTTTTATGCGGCGCTCGATCGCGCGGGCCGTCCCCACGACGCCGCGAGCCTCATTGCCGTGTCCAAGACCGTTGGTGTCGATGAGACCGTTGCCGCCATCCAGGCGGGGTATCGCCATTTTGCCGAGAACCGCCCGCAGGAGCTGGTTCGCAAGCTCACGGGTCTGGCGGAGCATCCGGAGCTGCCCGAGGTGCGCTTCGATATGATCGGCAACCTGCAGACCAATAAGATCAATGCGGTGCTGGGCTCAGCCGAGCTGATTCACTCGGTGGGTTCGCTGCATCTGGCGCAGGCGATCTCGAGCCGTGCTGTTCGCAAGATTGAGGCAGGCGAGCTCGTCGGCCCCCAGCGTGTGCTCATTGAGGTCAATGTGAGTGGTGAGGAGTCGAAGGGAGGCTTTTCACCCGATGAGATTCGCGCCGCCGCGGGTGAGCTTGCAGAACTTGAGGGAATTTGCGTACAGGGGCTTATGACTATGGCGCCCCGGGGGAATAAGGATGTGGCACGCCGCACCTTTGCGGGGCTTCGTGAGCTGAGGGATGAGTTGGAGGCGGCGCATCCCGATTTGAACCTGCCTGAGCTTTCCTGCGGTATGAGCGAGGACTTTGAGTCTGCCCTTGAGGAGGGCTCTACGCTCGTTCGCCTGGGCAGGGTAGTATTTAGCCCGGAGTTTGCAGTAAAATAAGGCTCTGAAGTGCGCACTGATTATCGGGGCGCCTGCACTAAACCGCGAGAGGACACAACCATGGGCTTCCTTGACGAGATTAAAAATAAGATGCACCTGGGCGGCCAGCAGGGTTACGACCAGGGTTATGGCCAGGACGACGACTACGGCTACGATGACGGCTACGACGATGGCTATCAGAACAACGGCTACAGTGGTGCTTCGGGCGAGGGCTTCTACACCCAAGACGAGCCGAGCAACGGCCTGCTTGGCCAGACGCGCCGCGGTGAAGCTGAGTCGGTTGCCGTGTATACGCGCTCCGGTCAGCTGGTCGGCGATGACTCCCGCCATGCCACGACGTATAACCCGCCTTCGCGCTCGCAGGACAGTGTTGCGAGCGGTTATCGTCCTGGTGCCTATGACACGCCGTCGAGCTACGCCGAGAATACCCGCGCCCGTGCCGCCGCTGCACCCGCGCCTGCACCGAGCGATGCCTCGGCCTATGCGAGCAATATCATCAACGCCACGCCGCAGCTGCCGGCCTATGTCCTGCGCCCCGAGAGCTATGACGACGTGGAGACCGTGGTGCGCCGCGTTCGCACCAAGCAGCCTGTCGCACTGATTTTTGTGGGCGTACGCACCGAAGTTGCCAAGCGCGTCTTGGACTTCTCTTACGGCTTTGCCTGCGGTCTGGGTGCCACGGTCAAGGAGGTGGGCGACCGCGTGTTCATGGTGCTGCCCGCCGGTTGCGAGGTCAAAGATTCCGATCTCAAGAAGCTTCGTGCCGACGGCTACCTTAAGTAAAGACAAGACGAGGAGATTCCCATCAACATCTACACTATCGTCCAGCTGGTCAACACGCTGTTCAACTTCTATTCCACGCTCATTGTCGTCTACTGCTTTATGACGTGGATTCCCATGAAGCAGGGTGGTTTGCTTCAGGATATTGCCGCGGTGCTTGATAGCGTGTGCGGTCCGTGGCTCAACCTGTTCCGTCGTTTCATCCCGCCGATGGGCGGTATCGATTTTTCGCCGGTCGTTGCGATTATTGCGTTGCAGTTGGTGCAGAGGCTGGTTCTGCAGCTTCTTATAGGTATACTCGTGTAGAACTGACTTAGTAACTTACGTCGGGCGTGTAGCGCCGAGGCGATGAAAAAGGAGACTTGTTATGGCTATTACCCCTGCAGACATCCAGGCTCAGACTTTCTCTGAGGCCAAGCGTGGCTACGATCCTGCTGAGGTCGACGTCTTCTTGGAGACGCTGTCCTCCGAGGTTGACGCTATGCTCGCTAAGATCGTCGACCTTAAGGGTCGCCTGACTGCTACCGAGCAGCAGCTTGCCGATGCGCAGGCTCAGCTTGCCCAAGCTCAGGATGCCACCGCCCAGGCCGTTCCTGCCGCCCCCGTGGCTGCTCCCGCCCCTGACTTCTCCGCTCAGGAGCGCCAGATTTCCGCTGCCCTGATCGCTGCCCAGCAGACCGCTGAGACCATCGTCAACGATGCCAACGAGAACGCTGAGCGTATCCGCAACGAGGCTGACGCCAAGGCCCGCGAGGTTATCCGCCAGGCTCTGACCGAGAAGCAGGCCGAGCTCGAGGAGATCGATCGTCTCAAGGCTTCCCGTGAGGAGTTCAAGGCAGAGTATCTCAAGCTCATCCAGCACTTCATGGACGATGCCCAGAATTCCTTCCCGGCCGATCTGATGGCCTCCACGCCGGTCGGTTCTGCCGCTTCTCCTGCAGTGACTGTTCCCGCCGAGCCGCTGCCCGTCGCTGACCCGGTTGTCCCCGTGGCCGATCCCTTCGCCCCGATCGACAACTTTGCTGCCGACGACCTGGACTAACATTCGGCCTACAATTTAGTGCCTAGAAAGGACCCGCAGCTTGCGGGTCCTTTTTTATGACTGTGCCGGAGTGCGTAACATAAAAAACCGAGCCCTGCACATAATGGCGCAGAACTCGGCGAACGGGTGAGCGGTCAAGGGTAGGTTTTAAGGCATGTCCCAAAACCTACTTGAGGAGGAAGTCGGAGAGGGGAATGGTACGGGCCTCGCGATGCTCGGGATCGGCGATGTGGTCGGCAGGATATCCACAGACGAGCATGTGATAGGGATAGACGCCCTTGGGCAGATTGAACTGCTCCTGCGCCACCTCAGGCTTAAAATGGCATACCCAGCACGTTCCCAGGCCCTGCTCGGTGGCCTCCATCATCATCTGATCACACACGATTGAGGTGTCGATTTCACTAGAATTCATCTGGTCATACGGGCGCACCCAAGCATCACCGGTAACGCTGCAAATAAGGAAGACAAGCGGAGCGCCAAAGATAGACTCATCACGAGCAAACCGAGGCTGACAAGCAGCTGCCTTCTCCAGAAGCTCAGGCGTATCCAACACCATCACACGGGTTGGATGATTATTGCAAGCAGAAGGAGCAATACGCCCAGCCTCAACAATGGCATCCACCACAGCCTGCTCAACAGAACGATCCTGAAATTCACGACAAGAATACCGACCCCGAGCCAGATCCAAATAAGACATACAAGCCCTCCAACAATTAAAAATCAAATAAACCCAAAGTAACCCAAACAGTACCCAAAGCAGCAATCAGCCAAACGCTCATCAAGGGCCAAAGTGTCCGAACGGATACCAAAGGTCCCTTCAGCCAAACCCTCATTGCGCTAAACCTATCAGCCAAAGTTCCCAATGGTGGTACGTAAGGGAGCGGGCCCGACCACTAATACCTTTTGAACGACTCTGCTTGCAGCCGGAGTGAAAAAGGTATTAGTGGTCGGGCCCGCGACCGGTGGGATACGTACCCCCAATTAACTGTTCTTCATGACAATCGAATCCACGACATCGGCCACATTCTCGCAGCAGTCGGCGCAGTACTCCAGGAAGGCGTACACGTCACGCCAAGCGATGACCTCGAGCGGGTCCTTACCGTTAACGTGCAGGTTGCGCATGGCGTTGATATAGAGCTCGTCGGCCTCGGACTCGATGGTGTTGATCTGGATGACGAGCTCGCGCAGGGTCTTGGACTTGCGGTAGTTAGGCAACTCGACCATCAGGTCCTTCATGGCGCGGCAAGCGTCGGTCACCTTGTGGGCGATGACGATGGCGTCGGGATGGATGCTCTGGATGTTGGTGAAGTAGACGCGCTGCACGACGCCCTCGATGCGGTCGAGCACGGTGTCGAGTGAGCAGCTCATCAGATCCAGATCCTCGCGCTCGAGCGGGGTGATAAAGGCGGTGAGCAGGGCGTCTTCGAGCTCGTGGTGCTTCTTGTCTGCCGCATGCTCAATCGCATGCATCTTATCGAGCATGTCGTGGATCTGCGCGGGGTCAAAGTTCTCAAAAATCTTGGTGAGCAGCTCTGCGGCCTGGACGGCGAGGTCGGCGCAGGCGACGTAGTTGTCAAAGTAGAACGAATCGGGTTTCTTTGCCATGAGTGGTCCTTTCGAGGTGAAGATGGGCGGGCGAGGTAATGCAGTCCGGATGGACGTTCGGTTTGACTAGAGGAACATCATGAACAACTTGGCCATGACAAAGCTGATGAGTCCGCAGGCAGGGAAGGTGAAGAACCAGGTGAACATCATGTCCTTGACGACGCCGAAGTTGATGGCCGAGAGGCGCTTGACGGCACCGACGCCCATAATGGCGCAGGTCTTGATGTGCGTGGAGGACACGGGGATGCCGGTAAGGGTGGCAAGCAGCAGGTTCGCGGCGCCTGCGAGGTCGGCAGAGAAGCCCTGATACTTCTCGAGCTTAACCATGCTCTGGCCGACGGACTTGATGATGCGCTCGCCGCCCACGCTGGTGCCGATGCCCATGGTTGCCGAGCACAGCAGCATAATCCAGATGGGGATGCCGGCATCGCCGACGCTCGTCTGGCCGCTGGCGAAGGCCACGCCTAAAAAGAGCACGCCGATGAACTTCTGTCCATCCTGCGCGCCGTGCATAAAGCTCATGGCCGCGGCACTCGCGATCTGAGCGTATTTAAAGAAGACGTTGGCACGTCGCCTGTTGGCGGCGGCAAACAGAATCGAGACGAGTTTGCACAGGATCCAGCCCATGACAAAGCCCAGACCGATGGAGAGCGCCAGGCCGTAGATGACCTTCATCCATTCGTGGACGTTGACGCTGCTCGCGCCGCCGAGGGCGATAGCGGCACCGGTCAGGCCGGCGATAAGGCTGTGGCTTTGCGAGGTGGGGATACCAAAACGCGACGCTGTGGCGCCGTAGACGACGATGGAGAACAGCGCCGCGCAGAGGCACGCGAGCGCCATGGTGCTGTTTCCGCCAAAGTCGACGATATGTGAGATGGTGTTGGCGACGCTCGCGTTAAAGTGCGTCATGATGAGCACGCCGAGGAAGTTGAATGCGGCGCTCATGAGAATGGCGGCGCGGGCGGGCATGCAACGCGTAGTGACGCAGGTCGCGATGGCGTTGGGCGCGTCGGTCCATCCATTGACGAAGATGGCGCCCAACGCGAGGATCACGGTGACGGCAAGGACTGGGTTCGACACAATTTGGCCGAGGAAGGTTGAGAACGTTACGTCCATATATGGGCTTTCTCGAAGTTTGCAGACACGTTACAAAAACATGATAAATCGTATCACCTCCTGCGGGTCTCTTTACCGAGTTCTGATGGGAGAAGTGAACTTTTTGGCACTAAAATTGAATATTAGCCCTGTTGACCGCGGGTGTTCTTTTTGCTAACACGCCATGCGGACACGTGCGATTACTACGACACTCCAAAACCACAGTCTGTTCGCTTTACAACATGCAAACATGCGTTCGATAATAGGAGGCATGGAATATCGACAGACAGACGGCAAAACTCGGCGCGTACACAAGCAGTATGTGGACGTCGTGGCTCGCATCCTCGCGGGCGGACAAGTCGTGCCGGTTACCGTCTGCTGGGTCGACGGTCGCTGCTTTACGATTGACGAGATTGTCTCGTCCACGGGCTTTGGCTTAACGGTTCACGGTGTTCGTACGGCGACCTATAAGGTGCGTTTTGGCGGGCACGCGACCGAGTTGTATCTGGAGGACCAGACGCGCGAGCGGGCGGACGGCTCGCAGGCACACGTGATGCGTTGGTGGGTCTGGGCCTTTGATCGCACGCTCGAGGGCGAGCGCCGTAGGTAAGGACGTACGACATTCGGGTACAATGACAGGAATCTTGTCATCTGCTGCGCCGTCTTTCACGGCGCTTTGTGAAAGGACGAAGTATGAACGATATCCAGGGCTATCAGAACGGCCCCGTCGAGAGCGGCGCAAGCCGCGCCAAGGAGATGTCGCCGCGCGCGTACAATCTCACCATGTCTGCCCTCATCTTCTTGGGCTTTTGCGCCATGGGCGCCGGCGCCTACTTTACGAGCACCATGTCGTTTGCGCGCATGATGATGAGCGGCGCCGCCTTGCCGCTGGTCTTTGGCTCGTTTATTTTGACCGTCGTCGGCATGGTTATGATGTCGGCCGCCGCCAGCAAGCAGTCCGTGGGCCTGTCCCTTGTGGGCTACGTAATCTTTGCGAGTACCTTTGGCCTGACCGCGTCGTTTGGCCTTGCCAACTATGACCTGCCCACCATCAACACCGCTTTTATCGCCACGGCCGCCATCACCTTTGTCTTTGGCGCGCTTGGCGTGACCTTCCCCAAGTTTTTCCAGCGTGTGTATGGCATCGGTTTTGGTATTCTGCTCGCCACTATTCTGGTTGAGATCGTGCTGATGTTCATGGGAGTCTCGCAGACCATCACCGATCTGATCGTGATCGTGGTGTTCGCCGGCTTCATCGGCTACGACACCTATGTGGCAACGACGGTGCCGTCCACGCTGCCCAACGCCGTGCTCATGGCGTCCAATCTGTTCGTGGACATTATCAACGTGTTCCTGCGCATCCTGAACATCCTCGGCCGTCGCGACTAGTGGCGAATTGCGGCGGTGCTTGCCGTGCGTGTAAATCGATGCGAAAGGCGGTCTTTCGGGGCCGTCTTTTTTGTACGCGGCGGGGTATCATGGATGGGAAAAGCCGATAGCGGCAGAGACCGAGAAAGGTGACCACGTATGGCAGACGTCGACAACAGGAACCGTAACCGCAGGTCCAACCGAGCGGGTCAGCCCAATCCCAAGCGCGAGGCCCGTGCCAAGACCGCCGAGCGTCACGTGGCAACTGTGTCCGAAGCGTGCGCCAAGGATATCGAGCGTTCGCTTGCCGGCGTGTGCGAGTTCGATGGTATGCCTGCCGGTTTTGTCGCGGCGATGAAGGCCAAGGCCCAAGCGGCCGACGCTGTCGAGGAACAGGTTGCCGAGGAGTCTGAGGCCGCCGAGGCCGAGACCGCTGAGGTTGCGTCCGCCGAGACCGAGGTTACGGCCGAGCCTGCACCCGCAGAGGAGGCCACGGAGACCGAGTCCGCGCCTGCCGCCGAGGAGCCCGCTCCGGTCCTGCCCGAGGTCACCGTGCTCGACGCCTCTGCCACGCAGGCCATTCTGGATAACGGCCGAGGCTACGCGCAATTCTGCGACATGGCCGTGCTCGCCTTTGCCTCGTTCACCAACCCGGGCGGCGGCTACATCCAGGGCTATCTGGGTCAGGAGGCCACGCTCTGTGCCGATTCGTACCTGTACAACGTGCTCGATAAACAGCGCAAATGGTACGGCGAGAACCGTCGCCGCAACATCAACTGCGAGCTTTACCGCAACCGTGCGCTGGTGGTGCCTGCGGTGCGCTTCGACCGCAACCACGTGCATGCGTATGCCGACGTGATCGTGGCCGCCGCGCCCAACGCCAAGCGCGCTCGCCAGGAGTATCGCGTGGGTGACGATGCCCTGCTGGACGCCCTGCGCGATCGCATCCGCTTTGTGCTTGCCATCTGCGACGAGCTGGGTCGCGAGAAGCTCGTGCTGGGCGCTTGGGGCTGCGACAACAACGGCTTTGACGCCGAGGCCGTGGCCGAGCTCTTCCGCAAGGAGCTCGCATCGGGCGACTTTAAGGTCAAGCAGGTCTTTTTTGCCGTGCCCTCTACGCGCTGGGACGAAGATTTTGCCAAGTTCGAGCACGTGCTGGCAAACTTCCCCGAGCGCAACGAGGAGTCCTATGCCCAGGTTGCCGCCCGCGCTGCGGCTGCCCGCGCCGCCGAACAGGCCCAGGCTGCCGCCGAGGACGATGAAGACGATGACGATTGGCGCAAGTACCTGTAATCGGTATGTGCTGACAGATAGGTCGATCCGGCGGGAGAGACTGCTCCCGCCGACTTTTTCTTTTTACTAGAGGAAGGGCTTACGATGAAAAATGTTCTGTGCTTTGGCGACAGCAATACCTACGGCTATGATCCGGCGGGCATGCGCGACGGCACCGCGGTACGCTATGCGCACGATGTGCGCTGGTGCGGCGTGGCCCAGCGCGACCTGGGCGAGGGCTGGCACGTGATTGAGGAAGGCCTCAACGGCCGCACGACGGTGCGTGACGACATGTGCCATCTGGACACTAATCTCAACGGCATCCGCGCGTTGCCGATGCTGCTCGAGGCTCATAAGCCGCTGGATGCGATCGTGATTATGCTGGGCACCAACGACTGCAAGACGGTCTTTAGCGTGGGGGCTGCCGATATCGCTGACGGTGCCATGGCGCTGATTCGCACCATCCGCGCGTTTCCCTGGACCGAAGCCGCGCCCTGCCCGCGTATTCTGCTGATGGCGCCTATCAAGATTAAACCGCAGATCGCCGATGTGTACATGACCGACTTTGACGAGCGTTCCGTCGAGGCCTCGGAGCATTTTGCCGAATACTATGCGTATGCTGCTAAACAGTTTGGCTGCGACTTTTTGAATGCCGCTGATTTTGCCGAGCCGGGCGATATCGATTATCTGCACATGATGCCCGAAAGCCACGAGAGCCTGGGCCACGCCGTGGCAGCCAAGCTCCAAGAGATGCTCGGTGAGTAGCGCGACCCCAAGCCACCGCAAAGGGGACAGGCACCTTTGTGGTGGTTTTGCCCGGGTAAACGAACGGATTGGCTGCCATATGGGCATGGACGAGCTCATCGACCTCTTTGCCGAGGGCGATGAGCTCGTCTCCAATACCGCTTTTGAGGATTTGGATCTTGCCTGCGACGTGGCGAACGGCGCGACCTTCGATGGCGTCGTGTTCCGATCATGCGAGTTCGATAGCGTTGACTGGAGCGGCTCGACGTTTCGCGACGTGGTGTTTCGCGGTTGCCGCTTTATCCGCTGCAACATGGAAGGTTGCTGGCTCAACCGCTGCGACTTCGTTGACTGCTCGGCGCCGGGGCTCAACTTGCTCAGGGCGCGTCTGTCGAGCGTGTCGTTTACATCGTGCGATTTGAGCTATGCGAACCTTTCGGAGGGAAGCATTGGCCCCATGGCTGCGCGTGACACGCGTTTGACCGAGGCCGCACTCCAGGGGGCAAAGCTGGGGCAATTGCGCTTGGACGGCTGCGACCTGACGCGAATCGATGTGTTCAAGACGCCGCTTTCCGGCGTGGATGTATCGTGTTGTACGTTCGCGGCTCCTGTCGTCTCGGGCGACTACCATGAGCTGCGTGGCCTGACGGTTAATGCCGAGCAGGCGTTGGCACTCTCGGGTCTGCTCGGCATCCAGCTCGCCGACGAATAGGCGCCCCGGTCCTTTGCTCGACCGCTATCTAAAATCAAACCGTCGCAACATCCGATGATTTTTCGCGTTTGCACGATTTTCATCGAATGTTGCGACGGTTTTTGGTGCAAGGTAGCCTGTCTTTTTTTGGCAGGTTACTGGCTATTTAGTACTGCCACATGTGGTTGACAGGGCCGGAGCCTTTGCCCATGTCAAAGCCGGCGGCGAGAGCGCCCGTTAGGTAGGCCTTGCCGGCGTTGACGGCGTCGGCAAGATCCATGCCCTGCGCCAATGCGCAGGCGATGGCGGATGAAAGCGTGCAGCCGGTGCCATGCGTGTTGCCGGTCTCGATGCGCTTGTGGCGGAACCACGTGGTGAGCGGATCACCCAGATGGTTGCCCTCGTCATCGAGTGGCGCGGGTTCGGCCAATACATCGTTGGCCTCGTTGACAAGATGCCCACCCTTAACGAGGGATGCGCAACCAAAGCGGCGGGTGAGGAGCATGGCAGCATTTTGCTGTGTGCGCTCGGAGTCGACCTCGTAGTCGAGCAGGGCCATGGCCTCGGGAATATTGGGCGTGATGACGGTTGCTAGTGGGAACAGGCGGCGGGTGAGCGCCTCGGCGGCATCTTCGGCAATCAGCCGTGCGCCCGAGGTGGCTACCATGACGGGGTCGACGACCACGTTTGTCGCGTTCCAGGCGCTCAGGCGGTCGGCGATAACCTCGATAATCTCGGCAGAGGAAACCATGCCGATCTTGACGGCGCTGGGGCGGATATCGTCAAATACGGCGTCGATCTGCGCAGCGACGATATCAGGGGAGATATTCTGCACGGCGGTGACACCGAGCGTGTTTTGTGCGGTGATGGCGGTGATGGCCGTCTCGGCATACAGGCGGTGCGCCGTGATGGTCTTGATGTCGGCCTGAATGCCGGCGCCACCGCTGGAATCGGATCCTGCGATGGATAGAACGGCAGGTACCTTACTGCGATCCATGTTTGCTCCCTTGTTCGGTCGGAATCAAATGGGTCTTTAAGCCAGCATTATAAAGATGCCCGGGCCGACTCTATGTCGAACCCGGGCGGGCGATGCAATCTTTACGCAAATGTAAGCAAATGTTCACACGTCAACAATTGACGAACACCATGTTACCGATTGTGGCTCCGGTGACGAGTTAGTCCTCCATGCCGAGGTCGATCGTCGTGCCTTCGAACACCTTGTTAACGGTGCGGACGGCGCACATCTTGCCACACATGGTGCAGGTGCCCTCGGTGGCGGCGGGGGACTCCTCGTAGCGCTTCTTACCGGTGACCGGGTCGAGAGCACACTCCCACATGGCATCCCAGTCGAGCTTGCGGCGTGCCTGGCCCATCTTGTCGTCCATGTCGCGGGCGTGCGGCACCTTTTTGGCGATATCGGCGGCGTGCGCGGCAATCTTAGTGGCCATGAGGCCATCGAGCACGTCCTGGGCGTTGGGCAGGCACAGGTGCTCGGCCGGCGTCACGTAGCACAGGAAGTCGGCACCGGAGCTGGCGGAGATGGCGCCGCCGATGGCAGCGGTGATGTGGTCGTAACCCACGCCGATATCGGTCACCAGCGGCCCGAGCACATAGAACGGGGCATTGTGGCACAGGCGCTTCTGCAGTTTCATGTTGGCGGCGATCTCGTCGAGCGCCATGTGACCCGGGCCCTCGACCATGACCTGGACGCCGGCGGCCCAAGCGCGCTTGCACAGCTTGCCCAGCTCGATCATCTCAGCGGTCTCGGTGGCATCGTTGGAGTCGTAGAGGCAGCCCGGGCGGCAGGAGTCGCCGAGCGAAATCGTCACGTCGTACTCGTGGCAAATCTCGAGCAGCTCGTCAAAGTGCTCGTAGAAGGGGTTTTCGTTGCCGGTGACCTCCATCCAGCCAAACAGCAGCGAGCCGCCGCGACTGACGATGTTCATCAGGCGGCCGGTCTCCTTAAAGGTCTTGGTGACCGACTTGTTGATGCCGCAGTGGATGGTCATAAAGTCCACGCCATCCTCGGCGTGCGCGCGCACGACCTCGAACAGGTCATCCTTGGTAAGCTTGACCAGCGGCTTTTCCATGTAGCCGATGGCGTCGTACATGGGCACCGTGCCCACCATGAGCGGCGTCTCGTCGATGAGCTGCTGGCGGAACTGGCGCGTTTTGCCCGAGTTGGAAAGGTCCATGATGGCGTCGGCGCCAAAGTCCTCGGCGATCTTGACCTTCTTCCATTCCTCGGCGGCATCGGCCTTGTCGCCCGAGATGCCCAGGTTGACGTTGACCTTGGTGGACAGGCCCTCGCCGACACCAAAGGCGCGCATGCCCTTTTTGATATGCACGATGTTGGCGGGAATGGCGATGCGGCCGTCGGCCACGCGCTCGCGGATGTACTCGGGGTCGCGATGCTCGCGCTCGGCGACTTCCTTCATCTGCGGCGTGATCTGCCCGGCGCGGGCGAAGTCGATTTGCGTGACGAGCTTGGGCTCGGTCTGTGTGCTCATTGGCACGGCTCCCTTCGTTGGCATTACCCATATCAGGTTTGCGGGTCAGGGCGGGCGCGCCCAGTCTCAGCCTGCCGTCTTGTCCTGCAAGCTCCCCGTTTATGTAATGGGCTCAAGTATAGCTCGAATGGGTACGATTGGCCTAACGAGCGTGCCTGTGGGGAGGCGAACATGGAAGACAAGCATCTATATCGAGAGACGCAATGGGATGTATCGGCCGAGGAAAGCCGTGCGCACCATGGCCTTGTCGCGATTGGTTTTGCGGTGCTTGCCGTGCTGGTGATTGCCTTTTGTATCTGGACGTTTGGCGGTCACGGCGGCGCTGCATGGGAGTTCGAGGCCGACGATGCCCTGCCGATCATGACAGTGAAGGTTACGGGCGGCAATACCGTTGCCGCGCCGGGCGACTATTGGTATTCGCGCGATGGATTTGTCCAGCTTCAGCTGAGCGGTGGGTCTATTCCTGGTGAGGAAATCGAACGCGTGACGTATGATGCGGCGCTCAAAACGCTGACGGTGAAGCTCAAGAATCAGGGCGACGTGCCTACGACTATGGATATCGCGCTGACGGAATGGCGCTTGGAGCCCCCATCGGGTGTTGCGGTGTCCGAGGTAGAGCACGTTAAGATTACCTACCAAGATGGCTCGACAAACGAAGTTGGCAAAGCCGACGGCTTGGCGGAATAGACCCCGTGCCTAGGCAGCACATTCAAAAGTAGCGGTGGTCCTACAAGGTCTGTTCGTTCAGGAAGACCAAAGTGTTCTTATTTGAAAGCTCGGGAAAGTGACGATAACCAACGTCAAACGCGGTGAGCCCGCTTACATCCTCGAGCTTGTTTTCTGCCATCCAGCGCACCATGGAACCACGTGCCTTTTTGCTGGCGGTCGAGCGCTGGATGGGCTTGCCGTTGCGGATGCCTTCGCCAAAGAGGCACGTGACGACCGTGGCGTCGCCCGCGAGATGGGGCAGAACGGCTTTGGCGTACTCTACGCTGGCGAGGTTGACGATCGTGGTGTTTGAGCCTGCCGGGGCGATAGCCCGCGCGAGCTTGTCGCTCCAAAACGCATAGAGGTCTCGGGCATCGTCAACGGCGAGCTTCGCGCCCATCTCCAGCCGATATGGTTCGACGGCATGAAAGGGGCGAACGCACCCGTAGAGGCCAGAGAGGATCCACAGGTGGCTTTGCAGCCATGCGAGCTGCGCGGAATCCATCACCTCGGGCGCCATGCTCTGGTATTGAATGCCGTGGTAGGACATGACGGCAGGGGAGAGGTGACAGGCGAGTGCGGGATTGTCGAGATCGCCGTTTTTCAGGATGGGCCCGAACTCATGCAGGGTGTTGAGGCAAGGCCCCAGCAGTTTGTCACTCACGTTCCATAGCGCCTGCAGGCTGTCGCTGCCTTCATTCCGCTCGATATCTAGCAGTGCGCGGTGGAGGCGAGCCGTCTCGCGCGCAAAGGGTGGAATGCCCAGGACTTCAAAAGCATCTTGGGCCGCGCGCATCTGCTTGGCGGGCGAAATGACGACCTGCAGCATGGACTCTCCTCTGCCAAAAAAGAAGTTGCGGTGGAATACGGTCTGTTTTGGCCGTTTATGGGCCAGTTTAGTCTGTATTTCACCGCAACTGATGAAGGGTTGGTTACGCGCGCTCGATGAAGGCCTTGTAGCCGCGATAGGCCTCGTAGATATCGGCCTTGTTAGCGACCTCCCACAGGGCGTGCATGGACAGGACGGCAACGCCAGAGTCGATGACGTTCATGCCGTACTTAGCCATGATGTATGCGATGGTGCCGCCGCCGCCCGCGTTGACGCGACCGAGCTCGCAGGTCTGGAAGTCCACGCCGGCCTCGTCCATGATGTCGCGGATGAGGGCCACATACTCGGCGTCGGCGTCGTTAGAGCCGCCCTTGCCGCGGCTGCCCGTGTACTTGTTAAAGCACAGGCCGCGACCCATAAAGGCTGCGTTCTTGGTTTCGAACTTGCCGGCGTAGCCCGGGTCGAAGCCGGCGGACACGTCGGAGGAGAGCATGCGGCTGCGGGCGAGCGCGCGGCGCAGGGCCAGCGGGCTATCCTCGCCGGCGAGCGTCATGATCTCGGCGACGGTGTTCTCGAAGAAGCGGCTCGTCATGCCGGTGGCACCCACGGAACCGATCTCCTCCTTGTCTACGATGAGTGTGATGCTCGTGCGCTCCACGTTGGCGACGTTGATCTGGGCGAGCATGGACGGATAGGCGCAGACACGGTCGTCGTGGCCATAGCCCAGAATCATGGAGCGGTCGAGGCCCATGTCACGGGCGGGGCCGGCGGGCACGACCTCGATCTCGGCGGAGAGGAAGTCCTCCTCCTCGACGTCGTACTGCTCCTTGAGGATATCCAGGAACATCTGCTTGACGGGCTCCTTGGGAGCGTCCTTGTCGTCCTCGTCAAACTTGACGGGGCGGCCGCCCACGATCACGTCGAGGATCTCGGCGTCGACGGCGTCCTTGGCCGGCTTGGACATCTGCTCGCTCGAGAGGTGGATCAGCAGGTCGGAGATGGTAAAGACCGGGTCGTCAGCCTTGTCGCCGATGTTGATGTCGACGGTGGTGCCGTCCTTTTTGCAGATGACGCCCACAAGCGCGAGCGGGGAGGCCACCCAGTGGTAGCTCTTGACGCCGCCGTAGTAGTGCGTGTCGAGGTAGGCCATGTCGCCGGCCTCGAAGGCGGGATTTTGCTTGAGGTCCAGGCGAGGCGAGTCCACGTGGGCGCCCAGGATGTTAAAGCCCTGCTCGAGCGGGGCGGTTCCAAGGTTGACGAGCATAAGGTCCTTGCCGTGGTTGGCGGCGTACACCTTGTCGCCTGCCTTGAGCTCGCGGCCTTCGGCGATCACGGTCTCCAGGTCGACGTAGCCCGCCTCCTCGGCCATCTTGATGCCGGCCTTGACGCACAGGCGCTCGGTCTTGTTCTCACTCAAAAACTGCTTATAGCCGCGGCAAAGCTCCTCGAGCTCCTCGATCTGCTGTGGCGTGTACTTTTTCCATGCGCTGGGACGCTCCATGACGCAGGCTCCTTTCGGATCGATCGTGCTGGTTGATGTACCGTGAGCCATCGTATCACGCGCGGGCCCGCGGCGGCAGGGAAGCCTGATGTGCGGTGGCCGCGGGGCGGGGAGCGTGTAAACTGGTGTGAGCAAACCGTGCCCAGCCCAAAGCGAGGTATTCAATATGTCTGAAAAGCGCCGTACCTTTGCCGTCATCGACGGCAACTCGCTCATGCATCGCGCCTTCCACGCCGTGCCGCCGACCATGAACGCGCCGGACGGTCGCCCCACCAACGCGATCTTTGGTTTTCTGAACATGTTCCTCAAGATGATCGATGCCTTTAATCCCGACGGCGTTGTCGTGGCGTTTGACAAGGGCAAGCCGCGCGTGCGTATGGAGATGCTGCCGCAGTATAAGGCGCAGCGCCCGCCCATGGACCCCGACCTGCACGCGCAGTTCCCCATGATCAAGGAGCTGCTCGCCGCGCTCAACGTGCCCATTTTGCAGTCCGAGGGCTGGGAAGGCGACGATATCCTGGGAACCATGGCGCGCCTGGGCGAGGAGGCCGGCTGCGACATGCTGCTGGTGACCGGCGACCGCGACATGTATCAGCTCGTGACCGAGCACGTCAACGTGGTCTCGACTCGCAAGGGCCTGTCCGACGTGGCGATCATGACGCCCGAGAGCGTGGACGACCTGTATCACGGCATCACGCCGGCGCTCGTGCCCGATTTTTACGGTCTGAAGGGCGATACGTCGGACAACATTCCCGGCGTACCGGGCATCGGCCCCAAAAAGGCGAGTGCGCTCATCGCGCAGTACGGCAGCCTTGACGAGGTCATCGCGCATGCTGACGAGGTCAAGGGCAAGATGGGAGAAAACCTGCGCGCACACATCGACGACGCGCTGCTGAGCCGTAAGGTGGCGACCATCCGCACCGATGCACCCGTTGAGCTCGATTTTGAGGCGACGTCCTTCCCGGCGTTTTCCGCCGATGAGGTTTCCGCGGCGCTGGGCACGCTTGGTATCACCGCCATGCAGAACCGTTTCTTGGCGCTGATCGGCGGCGAGGGCGGGGCAGCTGCCAGCACGTTTGAGATGCCCACGATTGAGCGCACCGCTGCCGGCGATGCCGAGGCGCTTGCTGCCGTGGCGTCCGAGGTTGCCCGCGCGATTGATGCCGGCGAGTGGGTCGCCGCCGTGGTGGACGATGACAAGGAAGAGGGCGCGCTCTTTGGACTGACGCGCACGCTGTGGTTGGCGACGTCCAAGGGCCTGTTCGCGCTCGAGGAGGACGACAGCTGCGCGGCGGCTGAGGTTGAGGGCTTCAACTTCGTCCACGGCGTGATTGCTGGCGTGCTCGCGCGTCTGTTTATGGAGGGTCGCATGGCGAGCCCGGATATGAAGGTGCTGTTGCACGAGCTTTCGCCCATTGATTCTTCTGAGCCCGAGCTCATGGATCCGCTCGCTGCCGATTCCACGCGTATCTTCGATACCGTGGTCGCAGCCTATCTGCTGGATTCCGATCGCTCCGAGTTCGATGAGGCATATCTTGCCGATACCTATCTGCAGATGGCGCTGCCTGCGGCGCGCGGTGCAGAGGGTGCCGGTGAGGACGCTCCGGCGCTCGCCGCTCGCACGGCGGCCTTGACGCTGGCGCTGGTCGCACCGCTGCGCGACCGCATGGCCCGTGAGAACGCCGCCAACGTGTTCGATGGCATCGAGATGCCGCTTGTGCCGGTGCTTGCCAAGATGGAGCGCGCTGGCATGCTCGTGGATCCCGATCGGCTGCGCAGCCTGTCCGAGGGCCTGGCGACCCAGATTGCCGAGGTCGAGCGCAGCATTCGCGACCTGGCAGGTGATGAGACGTTTAACATCGGCAGTCCCATGCAACTGTCGCACGTGCTGTTTGACGTTATGGGGCTTCCGACCAAGGGTCTCAAAAAGACCAAGCGCGGCTACTATTCGACCAACGCCAAGGTGTTGAGCGACCTTGCCCGTGACCACGAAATCGTGCGTCTGATCTTGGACTGGCGTGAGAAGTCCAAGATCAAGTCCACCTATCTGGACACGCTGGGTCCACTGCGTCGAGGCGACGGCCGCGTGCACACCACGTACAACCAGACCATCACGGCAACGGGTCGCCTGTCCTCGAGCGACCCGAACCTGCAGAACATCCCGACGCGCTCGGAGCTGGGTCGTACCGTCAAGACGGCGTTTTCGGCAGGCGAGGGAAGCGTCTTTTTGGCGGTGGACTACTCGCAGATCGAGCTGCGCCTGCTCGCGCATCTTTCGGGTGACGAGCACCTGGTGCGCGCCTTCAACGAGGGCGAGGACTTCCATGCCGAGACGGCCGCGCGCGTATTTGGCGTGCCGGTGTCCGAGGTGACACCCGACCTGCGCAGTCGCGCCAAGGCCGTGAACTTTGGCATCGTGTATGGTCAGCAGGCCTACGGCCTGTCGCAGTCGCTGCATATCTCGATGGCCGAGGCGCGCGACATGATTGATCGCTACTACGAGGCCTACCCGGGTGTGCGCACGTTCCTCGACAACGTGGTGGCACGTGCCAAGCAGACGGGCTACGCCGAGACCATGTACGGCCGCCGTCGTCATATTCCGGAGCTCAAGGCCAAAAATCCGCAGCTCCGCGGTTTTGGCGAGCGCACGGCCATGAACCACCCCATGCAGGGAACCGCGGCCGACATCATCAAGATCGCAATGGCCCGCGTAAGCAGCCGCCTGGAAGAAGAGGGCTTTGCCGCTCACATGATCCTGCAAGTGCACGACGAACTGGACTTTGAGTGCCCCGTCGACGAAGTCGAGCGCCTCACCGCCATGGTCCGCGACGTCATGGAGCACGTCGTAGACCTTCGCGTACCGTTGATCGCCGAAGCCAGTACCGGCATAACCTGGGCCGACGCGAAATAGGAAAGCACTCGGTAAGGCAAGCTCGCCCAAGACGCAAGCCCCCACATACTTAAGATTTGGGACAAACACTACTGATTAATTTGTCCCACAGTAACCAAAACAGAGGGGAGCCCCTTCCAACAAGGAGCTCCCCTCTGCTCAAATCATTTCAGCTAAGTATCTAGACACTCAAGACGCCATCTTGGCGGCAGGAAAGTAAACCTAGGGCCTGGCCGGGCGGCACGGGTTAACTTTTCGTAGATTCCGCACGCAAAGAAAGCCACTTAATGTGGCTTTCGTCTTGCGCAGGACCTGACCGAGCGAAAAGATATCCCGTGCCGCCCGGCCAGGCCCGATGGGACGGCTACCGAGCCGCCAGGATGGCGTCGATGAGCGTCAGTACGCCCCCGTCGTTGTTGCTCGGAATGCGCCACTCAGCATGCGCGTTCATATGCTCCTCGGCATTGTCCACGATAAAGCTGTGACCGACGCGCTCAAGCATGGGGATGTCGTTGTAGGTATCGCCCACGGCGGCGGCATCGGCGATATCGATGCCGAGCTGCTCGCACAGGTGCGCGACGCCCGAACCCTTGTCGACGCCCAGGTTCATAAAGTCGATCCACTCGCGGCCGGCATTGGTGACATAGAGCTGATCCGAGAACGCGGGGTTATAGGTCTCGCGGAACGCGGGCTCGGCGTCGTAGCCGGGGAAAAAGATCGAGATCTTATTGGACTCGATATCAAGGCCCTCAAAGGTGTCGACGTAGTTGATCGTGTTGTAGTAGACGCTGATCTCGTCGTGGTACTGATGGTCGCGGGCGAGCACATAGAACTCGTCGTAGCAGCACAGGACGGGAACGGCGCGCGGGTCCTCCGAGGCACGAGCGAGCACCTGCTGATACAGCTCCACGTCAATATTGCTCTTATAGATATAGCTGCCGCGATAGATCACGCACGCTCCGTTATCGGGACAAAAAGCGAGGCGGTTCTTAATGCCCTCGAACATCTCTTCGAGCTTGGGGGCGGGACGTCCGCTGGCGGGGCAGAATACGATGCCTGCGTCGGCGAGCTTGTCCAGACGCTCGTCGAGACCCTGGGGCAGCACGCGATCGTCGGTCAGCAGCGTCTTGTCCATATCGACGGCGAGAATCTTAATGTTGCCGATGTTGGCGTCCGATTCGTAAGTTTGCATAAAAATGCGCCTTTCGTTTCGAGATTGTTTCAGACGTTATAACCATCAACTAGTAGTCGAGCGTATTTTCGCAGGAATGGTGCGTATTTGCACTGCAATTCACAAACTAATGAAAAAACTTTTCAGAAATTTGAATTTGTCGCTTGCGCAGCGTGCACTTTATCGTAATATAGCGAACATCGAAAGCGGAGACGGCAAAAGAGCCGTTTACCGAGGAAAAGGTACCGTTTGCGATATTTGAATTGCGCCCGGCGATACGTGAAAGGAGAGGCAGATGCAGTTCGTAAAGATCATCACCACTGCAGACAATGCCATCCGACGCCAGCGCGCAATTTCCCGACGACGATAACAATCGTCTCTGTCCGCATGGGGCGCAATGCCTCAACAGAGTCATTTTGAGGTCGTTGGGTTTTAAGCACGACATAGCCGCATGTTTCTAGGGCATGCCTGTGATGCATTCTGCTGAATAACCTGATATTGCACGGTATATGACCTTGAAATGACTTGCAACTGACCGATGTTCTAACTAGCTACCAAGGGCGAAAGGAAACAGCCATGAGCAAGGAAAAAGTCGTTCTCGCATATTCCGGTGGTCTTGATACATCCGTATGTGTCAAGTGGCTCCAGGACGAGAAGAATCTCGATGTCGTTTGTGTCTGCGGCAACGTGGGCCAGGAAGAGACCGGACTGGATGCCAAGAAGCAGAAGGCGCTCGACCTGGGCGTTCTCGATTGCCAGGTGCTCGACCTGCGCGACGAGTTCTCCGATGAGTTCCTGACCAAAGCCATTGCAGCAAACTCCATGTACGAGAACAAGTATCCGCTGCTCTCCGCCCTGTCTCGCCCGCTGCTTGCCAAGAAGCTTGTTGAGGTCGCCCACGAGTTTGGCGCGACCTACGTCGCCCACGGCTGCACCGGCAAGGGTAACGACCAGGTCCGTTTTGAGGCCGCCGTCAAGGCCCTCGACCCCGAGCTCAAGGTTATCGCCCCGGTTCGCGAGTGGGACCTGAAGTGTCGCCCTGACGAGGTCGCCTATGCCCACGCCCACAACGTGCCGGTTCCCGAGGGTGCCAACGACAACCCCTACTCCATCGACGACAACCTGTGGGGTCGTGCCATTGAGTGCGGTCACCTGGAGGATCCCTGGAATGAGCCGCTCGACGACGCTTGGGTTATGACCAAGAATCCCGAGGACACCCCGGACACCCCGACCTACACCGAGATTGAGTTTGAGGCCGGCAAGCCCGTCGCCGTCGACGGCAAGAAGATGAAGCTCTCTGAGATCGTCATCGCCCTCAACAAGATCTCCGGCGACAATGGCTTTGGCCGTCTCGATCTGGTCGAGGATCGCCTGGTGGGCCTTAAGAGCCGCGAGTGCTACGAGGTTCCCGGCGCCCTGACGCTCATCACCGCCCACAAGGCGCTCGAGGACATCTGCGTCGAGGGCGACCTGCTCAAGACCAAGATCAAGCTCGAGCAGGATTGGGCCACCGCCGTGTACAACGGCCAGTGGTACAGCCCGCTCAAGAACGCGCTCGATGCCTTTATGGCCGACACGCAAAAGTTCGTGACCGGCACTGTCCGTCTGAAGTTCTTTAAGGGCAACTGCCATGTCGTCGGCCGCAAGAGCCCCTTCAGCCTCTACGACTACGGTCTGGCTACCTACGACCGCGACACCACGTTTGACGAGAAGGCCAGCGCCGGCTTTATCGAGATCGATACGCTGTCGCTCAAGACGTGGGCAAAGGTCCAGGGCCCCAGCTCTGCTGCTGCCCAGGCCTAGCGCCTCCTTCCCTTGGTATCCGCGCGGCCCATCCGCGTGATACATAACGGGCGCACGGGGTCCCTACCTTTCGTTATGCTTGCTGACACTTCTTAACATCGGTGGCCCCTACGTTCCGCCCGCATATATGATGCCGCGTCTGCGGCTGAGTCCGAGCCCCGCCGGGGTTGTCCGGCGGGGCTCCTTCTATCAATTTGGCGGCTCTGTGCCTATATATATATGAGGAGTATCCATTATGTTCAATGCTATCGCGCATGCTTTGCTTGCCCTCGCGCCCGAGTTCGATGCTGTAAGGGTCGAGGACGTTCCTATGAGCCTGAAGGCCTGGATCGATGGTTCGCAGGGCAACATCCGGAGGGAGACGTTGGGCGCCAAGTGCATGGTGCGTCACTTCTTTGCAAATTAGCCACATGGCCCCGCGCGCGGCAGGGAGTGTGTAAAACTAGCGGTTGATAAATCGCTTTAGCGACAGGGCACATTGCTTTGGACGCTTGTTTTGGTATTTGGAGAAAGGAGACGGTTCCATGGCTCTTTGGGGCGGTCGTTTTGAGGCGGGCGTGGCCGAGGTCACGCAGGAGTTTGGCGCGTCGCTGCCGGTCGACAAACATCTCTATAAGCAGGATATCGCCGGCTCTAAGGCGCATGCCAAGATGTTGGCCGCCCAGGGCATCATCAGTGCCGAGGACGAGCAGGCGATTGCCAAGGGCCTGACCGGAATCGAACAGGATATCGATGCCGGCAACTTTACCTTCGACATCAACGATGAGGACATTCATATGTCCATCGAGAGCGAGCTGACGCGTCGCATCGGCGAGGCTGGCAAGCGCTTGCATACTGGGCGTTCGCGCAACGACCAGGTGGCGACCGATACGCGCCTGGGCGTCAAGGCGCTGGCCAAGGAGCTCATGGAGGCCAATCTTGAGCTGCGCCATGTGCTGGTGGATGCGGCCAAGAAGTACGACAAGGTGATTCTGCCGGGCTACACGCATATGCAGCACGCTCAGCCCGTGCTGCTCTCGCATCATCTGCTGGCGTATTTCTGGATGTTCGCGCGCGACTTTACGCGCCTGAAGGCCGCCTTTGATGCCGCCGACAACTGCCCGCTTGGTGCTGCCGCGCTTGCCGGTACGAGCTATCCGCTCGATCGCCAGATGACGGCTGCCGAACTTGGCTTTGCGGGCGTGATCCCCAACTCGCTCGATGCGGTTTCCGACCGTGATTTCCTGCTCGATCTGCATTACGCCGGATCCGTCATGGCGATGCACCTGTCGCGTCTTTCCGAGGAGATCGTGCTGTGGTCGAGCTCCGAATTTGGCTTTATCACGCTTTCAGACTCCTACTCCACCGGCTCGTCTATCATGCCGCAGAAGAAGAACCCCGACTTTGCCGAGCTTATCCGCGGCAAGAGCGGTCGCGTGTACGGCAACCTGGTGCAGCTGCTGGTAACCATGAAGGGCTTGCCGCTTGCTTATAACAAGGACTTGCAGGAGGACAAGGAGGGCGCGCTCGATACCGCCCATACGCTCATGCAGTGCCTGTCCGTTATGGCCGGAATGATTTCGACTTGGACCGTCAACGAGGATGCCATGGCGCGCGAGTGCGGCGTGGGGCACCTTGCCGCCACCGATGTTGCCGATTACCTGGCCAAGCGTGGCCTGCCGTTCCGCGAGGCACATGCCGTGGTGGGCCATCTGGTCCTGATGTGCGAGAAGCGCGGCTGCAATCTTGAGGACCTGCCGTTTGAGGTGTTCCAGGAGGCAAGCCCGCTCTTTGAGCGCGACATTACCGAGGCGCT
The DNA here is from genome assembly GCA_019414045.1 of Collinsella sp. GTDB lineage: Bacteria > Actinomycetota > Coriobacteriia > Coriobacteriales > Coriobacteriaceae > Collinsella. Next base: position 43,700 of record DXMW01000024.1, read on the forward strand.
CGACATCCCGTCGATTGTCGCCGCGCGCACGACCGAGGGCGGCACCGCCCCTGCCGCCGTTGCCGTGCAGCTGCAGCGTGCCGAGGCGCAGCTCGTGGTCGACGAGGGTGTGTTTGGGTCACTGACTAAGGTCGTCGAGATGGGCCACGGGGTAAAGTAGGGATTTGGCTGAAGCCGTTTTGGCCATTTATTGATAAATCGTTTTCACTTTACGGGCGCCTGCTGATGTGGGCGCCCGTATTTTGTTGCTATGGGGGAGGGGCTTGTCGAGAACTTCTGTAGGACCTTTGGGCAGGTTGTGAAGGGGTTACGTTCGCGGGCGGCAACCGACCGCCTGCTCTGTTCGATGCGGTTGATGGGCGGTCGGATGGTACTCTAATCGGGCTTCGAAACAGAAGTGACACATATGGAGCGCTTTAATAAATTGCAACGTTTCAATAAACAGCTTTTTGTTTAACTGCAGCTAAAACTCTGTTACGATGCAGTCCAGGCGGGTGCCGGAATGGGACTTGGGCACGCGCGAACCTACTTGAAAGGCTACTTTTATGGCTATCGAGAAGACCTTCATCATGATTAAGCCCGACGCCGTGCGCGACCGCAAGATCGGCGAGATCGTTGCTCGCATTGAGCGCAGCGGCCTTGTCATCGAGCGCATGGAGATGACCACGCTCGAGCGCGCTACCGTCGAGGAGCACTACGCCCATCTGGCCGACAAGCCCTTCTTTGGCGGTCTCTGCGACTTTATGACGAGCGGTCCGGTCGTCAAGATGGTCGTTTCCGGTCTCTCCGCTGTTGCTAAGATGCGCACCCTCATGGGCGCTACCAACCCGCTTGAGGCTGCTCCTGGTACCATCCGCGGCGACTTTGCCGTCGATGTCAACGCCAACGTGATCCACGGCTCCGACTGCCTGGAGAATGCCGAGATCGAGATCAAGCGCTTCTTTGGCTAAACCAGCTTTGACTCCTTAAAGCTGTTAGCGTGTGGCTTGGGCGCCGCGGAACTCCATCCGCGGCGCCCTTTTATTCCAAAATCTATGCAGGGGCCCGCTCGGATATGTGTTCCGAGCGGGCCCCTGCTGTTAGCTTGTGGCACTGAATAGTTTAGGCTTCGTCGACGATCTTAAGGCCGCGCGTGCGATCGATCTCGTTGAGGAGGTTAACGCGACGCTCGTGACGACCACCCTCAAACTCGGCGTCGAGCCACTCGTCGACAATCATCTTGGCGAGCTCGGAGCCCACGACGCGGGCGCCAAAGGCGAGCACGTTGGTGTTGTTGTGCATGCGGGAGAGCTTGGCGCTGAAGGGCTCGGAGCATACGACGGCGCGAACACCTTCGACCTTGTTGGCGGCCAGGCTGATGCCGACGCCGGTACCGCAGATCAGGATACCCAGGTCGACGTCACCGTTGGCCACGGCCTTACCCACCTTGTAGCCGGCGATGGGGTAATCGAAGCTCTCGGAGGTGTCGGTGCCAAAGTTCACGACCTCGCAGCCGCGCTCCTTCAGGTGCTCGGAGATGATGTTCTTGAGCTCGACGGCGGCGTGGTCGTTACCGATACCAATCTTCATGAGTGGTTCCTCTCTGGTCCGTGCGGCGGAATTGCTAAAGGTTTTACCGCGTTCGACTGCATGATAGCGCGACTTTTGTGGAAACGCTCGGGCGTTTTTTGGTCAAACGCTTTAGCATGCAACAAGACTAGCTTTTCATGTATTAATGCCGTCAGTTTGCGCCTGAACGCCGTCCGCCGGAACTTGGGTTGCGGTTTTTGATGCATTGTTATCAAATAAAAGAGCTAATTATTTTCGAGAGCCCTGTCCGTTATACAAGTAGGAGATACCTATGCCTGCCGATTCTCTTCGCGATGCCGCGTTTTGCGATGTTTTGAACCGCGAGCTTGTCTGTGCACTCGGCTGCACCGAGCCCATTGCCGTTGCCTATGCAGCGGCGTTGGCGAGCCAGACGCTTGGTTGCGAACCCGATCATATGGATGTTGCCTGCTCGGGCAACATCATCAAGAACGTCAAGAGCGTGACCGTGCCCAACTCGGGTGGTATGCACGGTATTGAGGCCGCGGCCGTGCTGGGTGCCGTGGGCGGCGAGGCCAAGAGCGCGCTCGAGGTGCTCGAGAGCGTTAACGATGAAGACCGTGCACGCGTGGTCGAGCTCCTCGCCGACGCCGACTACTGCGATGTGTCGCTTGTCGAGGGCGTGCCCAACCTCTACATCAAGGTGACTGCGACGGCCGGGGGCCATACCGCGGTCGTCGAGATTACCGATCACCACACCAATGTCACGTGCCATACGCTCGACGGTATTCCGGTGTGCGGCAAGTCGGCGGGGGAGTGTGCCGCCTGCGCCGAGCGCGTGGTGGCCGAGCGTGCGGCGGATAAGGCCGACACGCCCATGTCGATTGAGTCCATCATTGACTTTATCGAGGACGGCGACATTGAGGACGCCCGCGCTGCCGTTGAGCGTCAGATTGAGCTGAATGGCGCGATCAGTGCCGAGGGCCTTGCGCACGCTTGGGGCGCCGAGGTGGGTCGTACGCTGCTGGGTGCTCGTGCCGATGACGTCGCCTGCCGTGCCCGTGCCCGTGCGGCCGCCGGGTCCGACGCCCGCATGAACGGCTGCGCGCTGCCGGTCGCCATTGTGTGCGGCTCGGGCAATCAGGGCATTACCTGCGCATTGCCCGTCATGGAGTATGCCGAGTACCTGCGTTGCGACCACGAGCGCCTGGTGCGCGCCGTGATGCTGTCCGATCTGATCGCCGTGCATATCAAGAGCTATATTGGTGCGCTCTCGGCGTTTTGCGGTGCTATTTGCGCCGCGTGCGGCGCCGGCGCTGCGATTACCTGGCTGTGCGGTGGCACGCGCGAGCAGATTGGCGCGACGGTCTCGAATACGCTCGGTAACGTGGGCGGCATCGTGTGCGACGGCGCCAAGGCGAGCTGTGCCGCCAAGATCTCGGCTGCCGTCGATGCGGCGATTCTGGGCCATGATATGGCCATGCAGGGTCGCGGCTTCCGCGCCGGCGAGGGCCTGATCCAAGATACCGTTGAGCAGACAATCGCTAGCATGGGCTACGTAGGCCGTGTGGGTATGAAGGACACCGACGTCGAGATCCTCAACATTATGATCGGCAAAACACGGGTTTGCTAGCTACGCAGTTTTACCAAACCGCGTAGCTAGCCGACGCTGCAAACGTCCCTAAGCGGCAATCTGCCTTTCAATCGTCGGGCATGGCCAGAAGGCCTATGCCCTCCTCTTTCAAGGCACATTGCTCGCTTAGGGGCGTTTTCGCTGACTTATGCTCAACCTGCGGCGTTATTTTCTTTTAGGCTTGGGGCCTTACGACAGTTCGTCGGCTACTTGGTGTTCGTAGAAGGCTTCGACTACGGCGCTGAAGTCGCGGGCGAAGCCTTCCATGGTTCCGTGCCAGGTGGCTCGGCCGGGTTTTCCCTGGCCAACATAGGCGGTTTGGATGCCGCAGGCGGGGCTGGGGAAGTCGCGCTTGGGGTCGTTGCCCACCATGAGGACCTCATGAGGCTCGAGTCCCATCACCTGAAGCTGCTCGAGATAGTAGGTGGCATCGGGCTTGCAGCGGGTGGTGTTTCCCATGTGCGTGACGAGCTCAAAGGGGGCGTCGGCCAGGTCGCCCCAGCCCATGCGGCATTCGATGGCCCCCTGGGGAAAACTGGGGTTGGTGAAGAGCGCGCAGCGCAGTCCTGCATCCTGTACGGCCTGGAGCGCGGCGTGTGCGCCCGGCATGGCTTTCGCATTGATCATGTCATCGTTCTTGTACGGCAGGACTTCGCGATCGTAGTAGGTAAACGCCTCGTAGATGAGTGGGTCCGAGAGGCAAATGCCGCACCGGCGCTCAACCTCTTCCTGGTAAAACTCAAGATTGGTGCGATTGTCCGTACTGTTGCGACGATTGGCGTTGAGGTCGACCAGGATGGTGCCGAGGCGTGCCATCGTGCCCCCGCGGCTGCGACGTCCGATATCCGCGAGCATCGATGAGACATCCTTAAAATAGCGAAGGATGAACGCATTGAGGTTAATGCTAAGAAGCGTCTCGTCCATATCGAAAACGACTGCTTTGAGCACGCGGGCACCTTTCTCGAAAAATCGTTCCAGAATCGTATGTCTGGGATACTTTACCCCAAAGCAGTATGCTTCACTGCTTATCGTTAACTTGTGGAGACAGTCGTTCACAAGATTGCGAAAAAGTCTCCATACGAGTAAAAAATCGCAGTTCACGCTTGAAATCGAAGTGATTTCCCCGTAATCTATACGGACGTGATTGCATAAGCGTCACATCAGTATCTGTCGGCTCCCGAGTGTTCCTAAACGTTGTGTGCTTGTCGCACCCTTCTGTAGGTCCTAGCAATCGGGGCCCCGTAGTTCGAAAGGGGTCCACCTTTGAGTGAGATTCAGAACTCGTCCATTTTCTCTCTTGACGATGTCAACGAGGAGGAGATGAACAACCTCATCGACGGTACGATTACCGACTTTGATGAGGGCGATCTCGTTAACGGCACTGTCGTTAAGATCGAGCATGACGAGGTGCTCGTTGACATCGGATTTAAGTCCGAGGGCGTTATCCCGGTCCGCGAGCTGTCCATCCGCAAGGACGCTAACCCTGCAGACATCGTTGCACTCGGTGATCCCATCGAGGCCCTCGTTCTCCAGAAGGAGGACAAGGACGGTCGTCTGGTCCTGTCCAAGAAGCGTGCCGAGTACGAGCGTGCTTGGAACCGCATCGAGGAGAAGTTCAACTCCGGCGAGAACGTCGAGGGCGAGGTTATCGAGGTTGTCAAGGGCGGCCTGATCCTCGACATCGGCCTGCGTGGCTTCCTGCCCGCTTCCCTCGTCGACCTCCGTCGCGTCAAGGACCTCACCTCCTACATGGGCACCCGCATCGAGGCCCGCGTCATCGAGATGGACCGCAACCGCAACAACGTCGTCCTCTCCCGTCGCGTCGTGCTCGAGGAGTCCCGTAAGGCCGAGCGCTCCGAGATCCTGTCCAAGCTCAAGTCTGGCATGCGTCTCCAGGGCACCGTTTCCTCCATCGTCGACTTCGGCGCCTTCGTCGACCTCGGCGGCATCGACGGCCTCATCCACATCTCCGAGCTCTCCTGGAACCACGTCAACCATCCTTCCGAGGTTGTCAAGGTCGGCCAGGAGGTCGAGGTCGAGGTTCTCGACGTCGACCTCAACCGCGAGCGTATCTCCCTGGGTCTCAAGCAGACCACCGAGGATCCGTGGCGCGCACTGGTCAAGAAGTACCCCGTCGGCGCTATCGTCGAGGGCACGGTGACCAAGCTTGTCCCGTTCGGCGCTTTCGTCGACCTGGGCGAGGGCATCGAGGGTCTGGTGCACATCTCCGAGATGGCCAACAAGCACGTCGATCAGCCTTCTCAGGTCACCCACGTGGGCGACAAGGTTCAGGTCAAGGTCATGGAGATCGACCTCGACCGTCGTCGTATCTCCCTGTCCATGAAGTCCGCTGCTGAGACTCTGGGCGTCGAGATTGAGGTTACCCCGCTGCCTTCCGAGAAGAAGGACGAGGAGACCGACGCCGAGTAAATCGGTTTGACGATCACTTGTTTTAAGGGATCCGTCCGCAATGGACGGGTCCCTTTTTGCATTTAGTGCCGAGATGCACGATGCTGCCCGGGCAGTTCGTTTGCTATTGGGTTGTCGGTGCATGAAAAATTGCCGACATCCCGCCTCGGGGAGGAGGCGGGAACGCACCGAGTAGACGGAGGGGTGCGGAGCGCGGTCGCGTCTCGACTGACGACGTTGCCCATCGACGGAACTATTGTAGCGCATGGGTGGTTCTTGGTTTATCGTGCACGCGCTTGGGTTGTGCCATTGCGTGTGCTGGCGGTGTGCTACACTCTTTCACTGCTGAGTGGGCCAGACGGTCGCGCGATGTGCTGCTTGCGGCACGCGTGAGGAAAGTCCGGGCTCCAGAGGGCGGGATGCCGGCTAACGGCCGGGCGGAGTGATCCGACGGAAAGCGCCGCAGAAAAGAAGACTCCCACCTGCGCCGCAAGGCGTAAAGGGAAAAGCTGAAACGGTGGTGTAAGAGACCACCAGCGTCGTGGCAACACGGCGGCTTGGCAAGCCCCATCCGGAGCAAGCGCGAATAGGAACGCTATGGGCCGGCCCGGTCCGCGTTCGGGTAGCGTGCGTGGAGCTGCACGGTAACGTGCAGACAAGATAAATGACCGTTCACGACAGAACCCGGCTTATCGGCCCACTCAGCTTTTTTGTTGACGCTGCGAACCCGTCAGCGCGGCAATCTGCCTTTCAAGCCTTCGGGCATGACCATAAGGTCAATGCCCTCGGCTTTCAAGGCACCTTGCTCGCGCTGACGGGTTCTCGCTTTCGTTGACGGAATCATCGGCGTTGTCATTCTTTTTACTAGGGTTATCGTATTATTGAGGCTGTTTGTTGCTTTGCTTGTTGTTGAGGGGCTTTGTTGGACAGCTTTTTTACTCTGCAATCGAATATTGAGGCTTCGGGCGAGTTTGTGGACCGCAAGAGCCGGTTTATTGCCCAGTTGATCCATATTGAGTCCGAGGACGAGGCGAATGCCTTTATCGAGATGGTTCGCAAGCGTCATTATGACGCTCGGCATAATGTGCCCGCGTGGATTTTGGTCGATGGACGCGAGCGCCAGAGCGATGATGGCGAGCCAAGCCGCACGAGCGGAATGCCGACGCTCGAGGTGCTGCGCGGTGCGGGACTTAAAAACGTATGCTGCGTTGTGACGCGCTATTTTGGTGGCACGCTGTTAGGGCCCGGTGGCTTGGTGCACGCCTATACCGCGGCGACGCAGGCGGCGGTGGCAGCTGCTCGGGAGGCCGGTCAGATCGTTGAGATGACAAGCGTCGTGCCCGTTGACGTGCATGTGGCCTATCCGCAGTATGAGCAGGTGCTTCGCTTGGCGCAGGATTCAGGCGCCAAGGTTTCGGATACCGATTACGCGGATGCCGTGACGATTCATTTGGTATTTAAGGCGGGGGAGCAGGAGCCATTTTGCGCCAAGATGCGCGAGCTTATGGCGGGACGCGAGGAGATTGAGGTCGGCGCCTCCGAATTTGCCGAGTTCTAACGGCGACGGCCGGTGTGCTTTTGGATGGATCCCAAGCGCGCCGGCCGTCGTTTTATGTTGCCGCCGTTTACTCGGCGAGCTGCTTTAGCATATCGCATGCGATTTCGACGGCATCGTCGATGCAGCCGGGACAGCTGCGGAGCGGACCCTTGTCCGATCCGACGCCCTTGAGCGTGCCGCAGACGGTCGTCGTGTTCTTCTCGCCAAAACGCTTGGCGATCTCGCGCGACAGCTTGTAGGTCTGGCCCTTGGTCTTGGGGTTTTCCATGCCGTCGCTCATTACAAAGCCCATGATGGCCACGGCGCCCGAGATAGCGCCGCAGGTTTCGGTCATGCCGCCCATGCCGGCGCCAAAGCCCTCGGTGAGGGTAAAGGCGACTTGGGGGTCAAGCCCGACGGCGGGCGCGAGCGTGCAGGCGACGGCCTGCGCGCAATTAAAGCCACTGGCGTGGTACTCGGCAGCCTGAGCCTGACAGGCGGTGATGTCGAGCTGGGCTGTATCGATTTGCTTCATCGTTGTCTCCTTGGTCACGGTGTACCCGCCTATGGTACCCGTGACGGGGCATGTAATCATCGAGAGCTTCATGTATGCCTCATTTATATCCATCGAATAAATGCCTAAGGCTGAGACGAATGCCCCTGATTTATTTGTCTCATAACCTATCGGCGGGATGGGTTGAGAGGGGTGCGGGGTAGCGGTATCGTGAACCGAATAAAATCAAAACCCAAGTAAGGGAGTTGGATATGAGCGAGCAGACCATCGGTACCACGTGTGTTCAGGGCGGTTATCGCCCGGGCGATGCAGAGCCGCGTCAGGTGCCTATCTACCAGTCAACCACGTGGAAGTACGACACGTCCGAGCACATGGGCAAGCTGTTTGACCTGGAGGAGTCGGGCTACTTCTACAGCCGTCTGCAGAATCCCACGTGTGATCTGGTTGCCGCCAAGATCTGCGAGATGGAGGGCGGCACTGCTGCGATGCTCACGAGCTCGGGCATGGCTGCGAACTTCCTCGCGATCTTTAACGTGGCCGGTGCCGGCGATCACGTGGTCGCGAGCTCTGCCATCTACGGCGGTACCTACAACCTGCTTGCCCATACCATGGGCCGTATGGGCGTTACCTGCACGTTCGTTGCTCCCGACTGCACCGATGAGGAGCTGGAAGCAGCCTTCCGGCCCAACACCAAGCTCGTCTTTGGCGAGACCATCGCCAACCCCGCCCTCGCCGTGCTCGATATTGAGCGCTTTGCCAAGGCCGCGCATGACCACGGCGTGCCGCTGATGGTCGACAACACCTTCCCGACGCCCGTGATGTGCCGTCCCTTTGAGTGGGGCGCCGACATCGTTACGCACTCCACCACCAAGTATATGGATGGCCACGCTGCCTACCTGGGCGGCGTGATCGTCGACCACGGCCAGTTTGACTGGATGGCTCATGCGGACAAGTTCCCGGGCCTCACCACGCCCGACGAGAGCTACCACGGCGTGACCTATGCCGAGAAGTTCGGTCGCGAGGGCGCCTTCATTACCAAGGCCACCGCTCAGCTCATGCGCGATCTTGGCCCCATGCAGAACCCGCAGGCGGCGTTTTTCCTGAACAGCTCGCTCGAGAGCCTGCATGTGCGCATGCCGCGTCATTGCGAGAACGGCCTGGCCGTTGCCAAGTTCCTGCAGAGCCATCCCAAGGTACGCTTTGTGAGCTATCCGGGCCTGGAGGGCGACAAGTACTATGACCTGGCTCAGAAGTACATGCCCAACGGTACCTGCGGCGTCGTGAGCTTTGGCTTTAACGGCGGTCGCGCGGCAGCTGAGACCTTTATGAAGAGCCTCAAGCTCGCCCAGATCGCCACGCATGTGGCCGACGCCCGCACTTGCTGCCTGCATCCCGCTAACGCCACGCATCGCCAGATGAACGATGAGGAGCTCATCGCCTGTGGCATCTCCGCCGACATGGTGCGCCTGTCGTGCGGCCTCGAGGACACGGCCGACCTGATTGCCGACCTTGAGCAGGCTCTCGAGCAGTGCTAGGCTAGCGTTCGCATAAGTCGCCGATGCCGACAGAGGGCTTCGGCGACCTTTACGTTCCGATTCCGTAGGCGGGACCCCAATCGCGGCTGTTTGCAGGCGATTGGGGCCCCGTTTTTGTGTTGCGCCACTCGAAAGGATGGATATGGAGAAAACCGCAGAGCAGCTGCGCCGCGAGCACATTGCCCTAGAGGGCGACACCCATGGCAAGAACAAATGGGCGATTCTGTTTACCGTGCTCATCATGACGTTTATGGCGTGTCTGGATTCGACCGTCGTGACCGTGGCACTGCCCGTGATGCAAAAGGAGCTGGGCGTGGGCCTCGACCGCATCCAGCTGGTGAGCTCGGTGTATCTGCTTGCGACATGCGTGGCTATGCTGCCGTTTGGCTGTCTGGGCGACGTGCGCGGCAAGGTGGGCGTATTCCAACTGGGCGTCATCGTCTTTACGGTCGGCTCGCTGCTGTGCGGCCTTTCGGCCTCGCTCGAGGTTCTTATCCTGGCACGTATTGTTCAGGGAGTCGGTTGCGCGGCGGCCATGGCTAACAACATGGGTATCATCACCGAGTCGTTTCCGGCGCGCGAGCGCGGTCGTGCCATGGGTCTCCTCGCGACTTTCGTGGCCCTCGGCATGATGTGTGGTCCCGTGCTCGGCGGCATGCTGGTGGCAAGCTTTCCCTGGGAGAGCATCTTCCTCATCAACCTGCCCATTGGCGTCATCTCGTTTATCGTGGGGCTTTACACACTGCCGCATGTTAAGCCGGAGGCCGGTGAGCGCCCCATGTCGCTGGCGGAGGCCGCGCGTCGCTGCTTTGCGAGTTCGGCTTTTACGATTAACTTGGCATGCATGCTTATTGTGTTTATCGGCATCGGTGCATCTGAGTTTGTGCTGCCGTTCTATTTCCAGGATGCCCATGGCTTTAGCTCCGATATTTCCGGACTGCTCTTTTTGGCGCTGCCGATGGTGAATGCCTTTATCGGGCCGCTTTCGGGTACGGTTTCGGACCGTGTTGGCTGCGAGGGTCCCACGGCGGTCGGCCTGGGTGTGTACGTGTGCGGTCTCTTTGCGGTAAGTACGCTCGACGAGCACTCTTCCATCCCCGTGATCGTGTGCTGCGTCGCGTTTATGTCGTGCGGCACGTCGATTTTCCAGAGCCCCAATAACTCCCTGTACATGGGCTCGGCTCCGCGCGAAGCGCTCGGTTTTGCTGGCAGCTTGGGCAGTTTGGCGCGCTACGCCGGCATGGCACTCGGTATTACGGTGGCGTCAAATATCCTGTATGGGCAGATGAGCGTGGCGATGGGCGAGGCCGTGACCAGTTTCGTTGCAGGCCGTCCGGATGTGTTCTTATTCGGCTTTCGCTCGGTGTTCTACGTGCTCATGGCTGTGGCCGCTGTGGGCTTTGCGCTCGCCATGGTGCGTTTGGTGAAGATGCGCGCCCGCCATTAGCGTGTTGGGAGGCCGTCTGCCACGATTCGCGCCGTCCCAAAAAGACTGGTTTGTGGTGCGATGTGGCTTGTGGGACGGGCGGGGGTCGGTCCGTGGTAGACTATCGAACAACGTTTATTAATCGCGCGGTATCGTTGCCGCGAGAAGGGGTTGCGCCATGCAGGAGCTTGAGGATCGTATTCGCCATGACGGCATCGTAAAGGCCGGTAACGTCCTTAAGGTTGATGCCTTCCTCAACCACCAGTGCGACGTTGAGCTGTTCGATCACATGGGCGCTGAGTGGGCCCGTCTGTTCGAGGGCGTCGAGATCAACAAGATCCTGACGATCGAGGCTTCGGGCATTGGCATGGCCTGCATTGCAGCTCAGCATTTTGGCGGCGTGCCGGTGGTCTTTGCCAAGAAGGCCCAGTCCATTAACCTCGACGGCGAGCAGTATGCCACGACCATCTACTCCTTTACCAAGCAGAAGGAGTACCCGGTCATCGTGGGCAAGCGCTTCCTGTCCGAGGGCGATAAGGTCCTGATCATCGATGACTTCCTGGCCAACGGCTGCGCGCTTGAGGGTCTTATCAAGATCTGTGAGGCTGCGGGTGCCGAGGTGTCCGGTATTGGCATTGCGGTGGAGAAGGGCTTCCAGGGCGGCGGTGATAAGCTCCGCGAGCGCGGCTTCCGCGTTGAGAGCCTGGCCCGTATCGCCGATATGGACTGCGAGACCGGCGAGATCACCTTCGCCTAAGCGCGCAACACAAGCGATTGGTATGCGATGTGACAAAGGGACCGTCCCTTTGTCACATTTTTTGTATGAGGGGAGGTGTTGATATGGATGAGAACAAGATGGGATGGCGCGAATATGCGCGCTATGCCGAGATGTCGGTCGAGGAGTTGGCGCGCGATTGTGAGGTGCAGGTGTTTCGCGCGACGGGTCCGGGCGGACAAGGCGTCAACACGACGGACTCGGCGGTGCGCATGAAACATATCCCTTCGGGAATTACCGTGACGGCGCGCGAGAGCCGCAGTCAGTTCCAAAACCGTAGTAGCTGCCTGCGTAAGCTGCGCGCTGAGCTTGAGCGTCGCGGGCGTCCACCGCGCCGACGCGTAAAGACCAAGGTGCCTCTGCGCTCTCGCCAGCGCAGGCTCAATGACAAGCACTTCAACGCCATCAAAAAGGCCAACCGTCGCAAACCGGGCGGGGAGGAATAATCTTCTCAATAAGTTGCGGTGAAATAGGGACTGTTTTGCGGCTTTAGCTGTATAAACAGTCCCTATTTCACCGCAACTTAGGGGTGGTTATCGGGTGGGGTGCCAGACTTGGAGGGCGCCGGCGAGGACATCAACCTCGATGCGCGAGGCGACAACGGGCTCGCCGTCGGCCTGGATGGGGTAGTCGGGCTCCTCAAAGGTGAGCTCGGCATGGCGGCAGCGGCGCATGCGAACCGGCGGCAACTTGGTGTGGTGGCCGTCCTTGGCCGAAAGGAACATAGGCAGGGCTACCGCGCGAGGGACGGGGCCGCAGGCGTAGCAGACGTCGAGTATGCCGTCGCAGGGGTCGGCATCGGGGCAGATGCGATAGCCCGAGCCATACGTGGGGCCCAGCTGTATCGCCATGATAATCGCCCTCACGCGCTCGGCGGGCGTGCCGTCAAAGCTGACTGTCATGGGGTAGTTGCGATAGCGCAGGCCAAACTGCTCAAGTCCCGAGAGGGTGTAGAGCGGAGCACCCGTCAAGCCGGTCTTTTTGCGCAACTCGGTGGTGCCCAGACCAATAGCGGCATCGATGCCGACCGAAAGCGTCTGGTCGTAGTACTCAACGGTAGCCTCGCCGCTGCCGCTCGCAGGGCTCCACGAGCGAATGCGCCCGATGTCCTGACGCTGCAGCTCGCAGGTGAGCAGCGCGCCAAAATCCTTGCCGGAGAAATCGTCGATGCCGAGCGTCTGGGCAAAATCGTTTCCGGAGCCCACGGGCAGGACGGCAAGAGCGGGGCGGGCGTCCTCCTTTTGCGTCATAAGCCCGTTGACGACCTCGTGAATCACGCCGTCGCCGCCAAGGGCGATAACGGTGCGATAGCCCTGAGCCTGCGCGGCCAGCTCCTTGGCGTGTCCTATACGCTCGGTCAGCACCAGGTCAAACTGGGATGCGCGTGCAGTCATGTCCAAAAAGCGTTGCAGGCGCTCGGCAACTTCGCGCGCCGCGCCCGACTGGGCGGCTGGGTTGGCGATGATGAGCGTGCGACCAAAATCAGTTGCGTGCATGGGGCGACTCCCGGCGTGTGACATGACAGTGCGGTCGCGCTCAGGTCGAATTGCCCCCGATTGTGGCTGCACGGCGATTATTACATCTACTCTATCAGGTCGTTGTGGCGCTCGATAGCATCCGCTACCGTACCGCCCTCATCCACAATAAGCGAACGGCGCTTGGGCGAGATAATGCGCTGGGCGGGGTACACGCCGCGGTGTCCGCCGGTTAGGTAGCTGATAAAGGTCACGATGACAAAGAACCCGGCGGCCGTGCCGTGGAACAGGTCGATGGCCATCATGCAGGTGGTGATGGGCACGTTGAGGCCGGCGCAGAATACGCCGAGCATGCCGAGAGCCGCCAGAAAACTGGGGTCAAGCCCGGTAAGGCAACCGATCCAGCCACCGAGTGCCGCACCGATGCCAAACAGGGGCGTGACCTCGCCGCCTTGGAAGCCCGCGCCCAGGGTAAGCGCTGTGACGACCAACTTGATGGCTGCGTCCGCCAGGGTGGTGTTGCCTGCAAATCCGGCGCCGGAAAGCCACGTGGAAAGGCCGGCGTAGTCCCAGGCGTCAAGGAGGGCATAGGCGGCCAAAACCACGAGTGCGCCTATGAGTGCGCGGACGAGGTAATTGGTGATAAAGCGATCGTACAGGCTTTTGACGGTTCGAACCGACCAGGCAAAGAGGCGTGCCGTCAGGCCGAAGAAAATGGCGCTGATAACAACGATAACGACCGTTTTGGGCGTCATGGCGGGAACGTTGGCGATGACATTCGCCTCGTACTCGGTTCCCAAGGCAAGCGACGTAAAGTAGCCGGTAAACGAGGCGACGAGGCAGTAGATGCCCGCGGTGTAGTCGATCTTGCCGATAAAGCACATCTCCATGCCAAAGAAAGCTCCGGCAAGGGGCGAACCGAATACGGCGCCAAAGGCCGACGAGATGCCGGCGAGCATGAGGTCGTGGTGGTCGTGCTTTTTGAGGTGGGCGAGGTTCGAGATGTTGCTGGCGATGGTACCGCCAATCTGCACCGCGGCTCCCTCGCGACCGGCCGATCCGCCCGTTAGGTGCGTGAGCGTGGAGCAGACGAAGGTGAGGACGGCCATGCGCATGTGGATGAGGCGTGTGCCCAGAGCGGAGTCGATGACCAGGTTGTTGCCTCGTTTGGCGGCAAGGCCGTGGTTTTTGTACACCCACGCGGTGGCAACGCCCACAACGGGAAGCAAGACGTAGACCCACGCGTGGTGCTCGCGATAGTCGGTCGCGATATTCAGCGAGGCCAAAAACGCCCAAGCGGCAACGCCCATGGCGAGCGAGACGATGACGACGAGTGCGAGCAACTTGGCGCTCGCGAGTAGGTTGCGGGCGTTGCGGCGCGTGTCGGCGGCCAAGAGATGCTCGGAGCGGGTGAGCTGATGCCTGCCGGCCATGATGACGTCGTTCAGGGAGAAAAAGCCGCCGTCGTCGAGCGACTGAGAATGATCCTGCGCTTCGTTTGCGCTTTCGGGTTTGTCGGTAAAAGTCATACGTTCCTCTTTTGGGTTGCAACACGAGCATTATAAAACGCGGTAAACGCGACGAGCCGGTGGGTTGGTTTTGGTTCTGTTTCGCGGCTTGCGGCCGACAGATGTATTTGCGGGTACAGGCCAAGTCACGGTCGCGCGTCGAGGGATTATACTGAGAGAAACATAAAGAATCGGCGCTTTTGTTGCGCGCCGCAGCATGCTAGAGGTGTATATGGCTGAGAAACTCATTCCGTTGGAGGACGCGCAGGCGATCGTCTTGTCGCACGTGAATCGCACCGAAGTCGTCGAGATTCCCGTGTGGCAGGCCGCCGGTCTTCCCTTGGCAGAGGGTGCGGTGGCCGATATCGACATCTCGCCGTTTGCCAACAGCGCTATGGACGGATATGCCGTGCGCTCGGCGGACTTGGCGCAGGCATCTGGCGAGGCGCCGGTGACGCTCGACGTTATCGGACACGAGGCTGCGGGCCATGTGTTTGAGGGCACAATCGGCGCGGGCGAGACGGTCCGCATCATGACGGGCGCGCCGGTACCCGAAGGTGCCGATGCCGTGGTGAAGTATGAGATCGTCGATGTGCTCGTCGGTGACGGCAACGAGGGTTCGCGTGTGAGGTTCTCGGCGCCTGCCAAGGTAGGGGAGAACGTTCGCTCTGCCGCCGAGGAGGCCCATGCCGGCGATGTTGTGATGCACGCCGGCGAGGTCGTGGCTCCGGCGGGCGCCGGCTTGTTGGCGAGCGCCGGGTATGCGAGCGTGAAGGTGCATGCCGCGCCGCGTGTGGGCATTATCTCGCTGGGCACGGAGCTGGTCGCGCCGGGTGAGCTGCCGGCGCGCGGGCAGATTCGCGACTCCAACTCGTCGGCGTTGATGGCCGAAGCGCTCGATGCAGGAGCCGAGCCCGTGTTCTACGGCATTGCGCCCGATGATGAGCAGGCGATTGCCGAGCTGGTGCATCGCGCCGTGCTGGAGTGCGATTTTGTCATTACGAGCGGTGGCGCCTCGGCAGGCGACTACGACTACGTGACGGCGCTCGTCCGGCGCGAGGGCGAGGTGCTGTTCGATCGCATCTCGATGCGTCCGGGCAAGGCCATCACGTTTGGCTTGCTTGGGGGTAAGCCCTACCTGGGACTTTCAGGCAATCCGGCCGCGGCGTATGTAGGCTTTGAGATGCTTGCGCGTCCGGCGATCCGCAAGATGCGCGGCTTTGCCGAGGGTGCGCGTCCCGTGCAGCAGGCGACGCTCACGCACGGCGTGAAAAAGCGACAGCATCGCCGCTTCTTCGATCGCGCCACGGTTTTGCGCGACCCCGAGACCGGTGAGCTGTTGGTGACCGAGGCCAAGACGCAGAATTCGGCGCTGCTCGGCACGATGCAGCGGGCTAACTGCCTGTTGCGTGTTGACGAAGGACCGTGCGACCTCAAGGTGGGCGATGTCGTGGACGTTGTTCGCGTCGACCTGCCCGAGGGCGCCGTGTTGTAGGAGGAATGCTATGGAGTTGAAGATTTCGATCGTGACGTGCTCGGATACGCGCGACCTTGCCCAGGACGAGGCGGGTGCCGCACTCGAGGAACTTATCGAGGCGCAGGGCTGGATGGTCGCCTCGCATGTGGTCGTGCGCGACGACGTCAGCGAGATCGGTGATGCCATTGTGGAAGCCGCCGATGAGTGCCACGCCAATGTCGTGCTCACCTGCGGCGGCACGGGGCTTTCGATGCACGATGTGACGCCCGAGGCGACGCGTGCCGTCTGCGAGCGCGATGTGCCGGGCATTGCAGAGGCAATCCGTGCGTACTCCATGACCAAGACGCGCCGCGCTATGCTCTCGCGCGCTATTTGCATGCAACGAGGTCATACACTTGTCGTAAACTTTCCCGGTTCTACGAAGGCCGCCCGCGAAAGCTGGGAGGCCATAGCGGACCAGCTGGAGCATGCGGCTCAGATGACAGCGGGCGGCGGACATACCAACTAAGCGGTTTACCTGCGGCGGAGCGACCTGAACGGCTGCTCCGCCTTTTATTTGCGTCCAAGGGGACGGCATTCTGTAGGCATGCTTGAAACTATATTCTCAGACGAGAATAATTTCTCATAATCATTATTCGCATCGAAGTATAATCTAATTACAGAATAAAGCCCGCGGTGGGGTACCCGGGCACAAGGTACGAAAGGGTTGAACATGTTCGATATGGTTTCTCGCCGCGGATTCGTCTCACTCTCCGCTGTCGCCGCTGCCGGCCTTGGCCTTGCCGGCTGCTCCGGAAACAAGGAGCCTGAGTCGACCGGTTCCGATGCCGGCTCCGCCAAGGCCTCTTCCAAGAAGGAAACCGTCGAGCTGCAGGTCTTTGCCGCCAACTCGCTCGAGAAGGCTTTGCCCGAGGTTCAGAAGCTCTACACCGAGCAGACCGGTACCACCTTTGCCGACACGCAGTTTAAGGCGTCCGGCGACCTCGTTGAGCAGATGCGTGCCGGTGCCACGGTCGACGTGCTCATCACCGCTTCCAAGGGCACCATGGATGACGCTGAGACCGTCGAGCTCGTCGATGCCGACACCCGTGAGGATATGTTCGTCAACGATCTTGTGATCATTCGCGCCGAGGGCTCCGACACCAAGGTCGAGGCCATCGCCGACGTCGCGAATCTGGGCGGCAAGATCGCCATTGGCGACGCCAAGACCGTTCCCGCCGGCAAGTACGCCAACCAGGCGCTGGCTTCTGTGGGCCTCTATACCGGCACCGAGGGCGACGACGGCGAGTATGCGCCCGAGATCGCCGACAAGGTCGCACTGGCAGACAAAGTTGGTACCGCCGCCGCCTATGTGTCCACAGGCGACTGCGTTGCCGGTTTTGTCTACAGCTCTGACATCTACCGCTACAACGGCATCGAGGACGCCTTCGTGTGCCCCGAGGACTCGCACAAGCCCATCGTGTATCCCGGTGCTGTCGCCGATAGCTCCGAGCATGCCGACGAGGCTAAGGCGTTCATCGACTTTTGCCTGTCCAACAAGAAGGCTCAGAAGATTTGGGCTAAGTACGGCTTTGAGCTTTCCGCGTAGTGCGGCTTGGCGCGATAATTCCATCGTTTTGTGTTTCACTCCGTCCTTGTATTCGCTTGGAGCTTTTCGTGCTTAATAGATTCCGCATGCTTGTCGCCTGTGCTTTGACCTTCGCGCTTTGCTGGGTGCCGGGATTTGCGTTTGCTGGGGACGCTGAGGACGGGGCCCAGGTTGCTGCGACCGCTCATGGGTTTTCCTATGGGATCGAGGGTTTTGAGCGGTTGGCCAAGGGGACCGCTCGTGCTATGGAGGGCCAGCCTAAGGGCTACCGGTTTCCCGTTGACGAGGACGTGGACCTTGTAGTGGCGGCTGCTGCCGATCGCGTTGTGGTGTGGATATCGCCCAAGGCGGCCGAGAAGTATGGATTGGATCCGCAGGACAACGAGTGCGTATCGGGTCTCAAGGCCCTCGTCTGTGAGCTCGACAGCGCAAACTCCATGGGAGGTGCGCAGCTAGGGGACGTTGATCTTCCTTGGTATGTTACGGCGGAAACAACGTTTGATGCCGGCGGGTATACCTATGGCTTTGATGTGCGTGGTGCGGATGGGGACCGCTATGTGGTGATTGCATCGGCCTCGGGTGATGCCAAGGGCGGCGCGCGTTGGCTTGATAGTGCTCAAATGGTAGAAGCATCGTCTGTCGTATTGCGGGATGAGCAGGGGCCCTTGACCTCTCTGGCCTCCTTTTTAGGCGGCATCGACTACCGCCCGTTTTGGGTGTCCATTAAAACGAGTGGCCTTGCCCTGGTGATTGCCTTTGCACTGGGCCTGTTTGCCGCGTGGAAGACTATGGGTACCTCGAGTCGCATCAAGGGCCTGCTCGATTCGGTCTTTACGATTCCTATGGTGCTGCCGCCCACGGTCTGCGGCTTTCTGCTCCTCATGCTGTTTGGCCGCTCGACCGGTGTCGGCCAGTGGCTGATCGCGCACGGCATCTCGATCGTTTTTACCTGGCCCGCAGCGGTCATTTCGGCCGTCGTTGTGTCGTTTCCGCTGGTCTACCGCACGGCGCTCGGAGCCTTCGAGAGCCTCGACACGCAGATGCTCGACGCCGCACGAACCCTGGGATGGTCCGAGCGTCGCATCTTTACCAAGCTTATGATGCCGCTTGGCTGGCCTTCGATTGCCGCCGGCGCGGTGCTTGCCTTCGCGCGTGCCATGGGCGAGTTTGGCTGCACCCTGTTCTTTGCGGGCAACTACGCCGGCATTACCCAGACCATCCCCATCGCCATCTACTTTGAGTGGATGGGCGGCAACACGTCGGTGGCCCTCTTTTGGGTCGCCGTCGTGATCGTGTTCAGTTTCCTGGTCATCCTGTTCATCAATATGTACACGGCGCATTCGCAAAAGTACCGCGGGCGCGGCCTGTCCCGCGCGGAGCGCAAGCAGGCCAAGCAGCTGGGCAGCCAGGCCGATTCGCTCGACCCAGTGGGCGGCGATGCGCTGCGTATCGATCGCGAGGCGCTGGCCGAGCTTATGCGCGATGGCGCGGTCGCAAAGGGAGGTCGATAAGCCATGTCGCTCGTTCTGGATATCAAAAAGCGCTATCCGGGCTTTACCCTCGACATTCAGCTCGATGCCGGCGAGGAGCGTGTGGCGCTGCTGGGCGCCTCGGGTTGCGGCAAGAGCTGCACGTTGCGCTGCATTGCCGGCGTGGAGACACCCGACGAGGGCGAGATTGTCGTCAACGGCGTGACCTTTTTTGACTCGGCGGCGGGTATCAACCTGTCGCCCCAGGAGCGAAAATGCGCCCTGCTGTTCCAAAACTATCAGCTGTTTCCCAACATGACGGTGGCCGATAACGTTTGCGCCGGTGTTAAGGATGCGGGTGACGCCGCCGCGCGCAAAAAGCTCGCCGAGCGCTATCTGGGCATTTTCGGTCTGGCCGATTTTGCCGACCGCTACCCCGCGCGCCTCTCGGGCGGTCAGCAGCAACGCGTGGCGCTTGCGCGCATGGTGGCGGCGCATCCGGGCATTTTTATGTTCGACGAGCCCATGAGCGCGCTCGATTCCTATCTTAAGAGCGCGCTCGAACAGAACATGCTCGACCTGTTCGATGTGTGCAACCGTACCGTGCTCTACGTGAGCCACGACATCGACGAAGCGTGCCGTCTGTGCGAGCGCATTTGTGTGATGCACGACGGGCATATGGAGGAGATCGGCTCCGTCGAGGACGTGG
Source organism: Collinsella sp. (assembly GCA_019414045.1). Taxonomy (GTDB): domain Bacteria; phylum Actinomycetota; class Coriobacteriia; order Coriobacteriales; family Coriobacteriaceae; genus Collinsella. The sequence continues at coordinate 63,282 of DXMW01000024.1, forward strand.
TCCGCCGGCCGCAAACCTTGGCTGCGCTGCGCCTGACGGGCTGCAAGAATACGAGCCGCGCGCGCAAGATCGGCGACGAAGAAGTTGAGGCCCTCGACTGGGGCATGACCTTCAACGTGGGCCGTGAGGTTCCCGATAACGTGGCGTACCTGGGTATTCGTGCGAGCTACTTCCATGTGGACAACCGTGCTGAGCGGGGTCGCAACAGCTACGACCTGCATGTGGCCCGCGTGAGCGATTCACGTTTTGAGCGCCTGGTGCTGCTGGACGTGCCGCGCGCCGACGCGCCGACGCGCCTGCAGTGGAAGGTCAACAAAGTGCGCATGCCTGTCGACGAGCTGCCGCAAGCAGGCGAGACGCTGCGCATGCATTTTGATGCCAGCAGGATCCATTTGGTTTGTCGATAGCGCCGGGTAATGCCGTCGGGGAATATAAGCCTCGGCGGCTTTGTTTTTGCCGTTCGCCGAATGAGGAATGACAAACTCTTATCAATTAAGATAATTATTTATTAAACGACGGCACACGACGCTGTCGTACGAATGTCAACGGTGTTCGCATGGTCGATGACCGTTGGTATAGTTGACCTCAACTTGTAAAGGAGGGTGCGCACATGCCGCAGACGACATACATTCGCCGCGTTGCCGCGCGTGCCCTATATATCGCTCGGAGCCGCATATGAGCAGGTATGTTCACGGCTCCGGGAGAGACGACGCACAATTAAATAGTCAACCGCAAAGCAGGTTCCCCAAAATTCCGGGTTTGAGCACGGCAGGGCAATCGCCGCCCGTCGTGCATCGATACCGCTGTTATCCGTTTTTGGTTCGAGAGGGGAACCGCCATGGCTGAAGAATTCGATTTCCATCCGATGTGGGAGAGCCTCGGCATGAATCTTGCCGACCACGACATGCTGCTGGGCGCCGTGGGCCAGATGTACGGCGATATGTTCTTGACGCAGAACAATCGCCCCAAGTCCACGTCCTACCTGGACTTTGTGGCCACCAACATCCACAGCGGCCGTATTAAGGAGATGCTCGACAAGAAGGAGGCCGGCGAGGCCACCAAGATCGTCGGTTCGTTCTGCGTGTACGTGCCCGAGGAGATTGTGCTCGCCTGCGACGGTATTCCCGTGGGCCTGTGCTCGGGTGCCGATTGGGCAACCGATAAGGTCGAGGAGCATCTGCCGCGCAACACCTGCCCGCTTATCAAGAGCTTTGCCGGCTTTAAGCTGGGCGAGGTCTGCCCCTACATTGAGTCGAGTGACTTGGTGGTAGGCGAGAACACCTGCGATGGCAAGAAGAAGGCCTACGAGTTTTTTGCCACGCAAAAGAACATGTACGTCATGGATATTCCCAACGTACACGACGAGTCGACGCTCGTGACCTGGAAGGCCGAGGTCAAGAAGCTCGCCGCCAAGATCGAGGAAGAGTGCGGCGTCACGATTACGCCTGAGCGTCTGAAGGCCGCCATCCACGCCGTCAATGAGAAGCGTCGCGCCCTGCAGCGCCTCGCTGCCACGCGCGCTGCCGACCCTGCGCCCATCAGCGGTCTTGACAGCCTGCTGACCGTTCAGGCCGCCTTTATGGACGACACGCCACGTCTGACCGGAGCCATTAACGATATGGCGGCCGAGTGTGAGCAGCGTGTCGAGGTCGGCGAGGGCGTGGCGCCCAAGGGGACTAAGCGCATCCTGTACACCGGTACGCCCATGGCCGTGCCCAACTGGAAGCTGTTCAACCTCATCGAGAAAGCCGGTGGCATTGTGGTAGGCGAGGAGTCCTGCACGGGCTCGCGCTATTACAAGGACCTGGTCGACGAGTCCGGTGAGACGGTCGACGAGATGCTCGATGCCATCGCCGAGCGCTACTTTAAGATCAACTGCGCCGTCTTTACGCCCAACGACCAGCGTATGAAGGACATTGTCCAGATGGCCAAGGACCTGCATGCCGACGGCATCGTCGACGTGGCCCTGCAGTTCTGCACGCTCTATGAGATGGAGTCCTTCGCCGTGGAGAAGGCCGCCGAGGAGGCGGGCATTCCGTTCATGCACATCACGACCGACTACGCCGGCGAGGACGCAGGCCAATTGCAGACGCGCATCGAAGCTTTCTTGGAAACCATTTAGGGCTATACGTTCCGGCGGCTTCCCCAGGTACCCGATCTTGCCGTTCAAACCGTCGCTTGCGTACCAAAGTGCGCGGAGCTGCTCTTTCACGGCAACCTCGGGCGCCTGGGAAAGCCGTTTCCTTGGTTGGTTAAAAGGTTTAGGAGTTATATGTCGGAAAATATTGAGCAGTCGTTGCCCAGCACGTTTGAGGAGTTCAACGAGCAGCGCAAGGCCGCGTTTATTCGCGTCAAGGATTATAAACAGGCCGGCAATCGCCTGGTCGGCTTTTTGTGCAGCTATACGCCGCTCGAGATTATCGATGCCGCGGGGGCCGCAAGTGTCGCTCTGTGCGGTACGTCCGATGAGGTGATCCCCGAGGCCGAGAAGGTACTGCCCGCGAACCTCTGCCCGCTCATCAAGTCGACCTACGGCTTTGCCTACTCGCAAAAGTGCCCGTTTACGTACTTTAGCGACATGATCATCGGCGAGACCACCTGCGACGGCAAGAAGAAGATGTACGAGCTGCTGGGGGGGGGCTCAAGCGCACGCACATTCTGCACCTGCCGCAGGGTCGCGATCGCGCCTACGAGCGTGAAAGCTGGTACGAGGAGTGCCGCCTACTCAAGGAGGAGCTCGAGAACTTCTACGGCATCACGATTACCGACGATGACCTGCGCGCCGCCGTCCGTCGTCGCAACCGTTTGCGTGCGGCCCAGCTCGAGATGTTTGCGCTGCAGGCTAACCAGCCGGCGGCCATGAGCGGCGTCGACCTGATGAGCACCATGTTTGCCGGTACGTTCAGCTTTGATATCGAGGCCTATACGGATCAGCTGGAGCAAAAGGTTGCCAAGCTGCGCGAGGCCTACGATGCGGGCGAGCGCCCGGTTGCGGCGGATGCCAAGCGCATTCTGATCACCGGCTGCCCGGTGGGCGGCGTGATCAACAAGATAGGCCGTACTATCGAGTCCAATGGCGGCGTGGTCGTGTGCATGGACGACTGCTCGGGTGAGCGCACGGCGGCCATGATGATCGACCCCGATGCTCCCGATATCCTGCGCGCCATCGCCGACCGCTACCTGGATATCAACTGCTCGGTCATGACGCCCAACGACAGCCGCATGGGGAACACGCTTGCCATGTGCGAGAAGTATCATGTCGATGGCGTGGTAGAGAGCGTGCTCCAGGCCTGCCACACCTTTAACGTGGAGAGTGCGCGCATGCAGGAAGCTGTCGAGGGTGCGGGCATTCCGTATATGAAGATCGAGACCGACTACAGCAACGGTGACATGGGCCAGATCGAGACCCGCATCGCCGCCTTCATCGAAACCCTCTAGCTTCCTCAGGCACCGGATCTTGCCCCTCAAACCGTCGCTTGCGTACCAAAGTACGCCGCGCTCCTCTTTCGGGGCAACCTCCGGCACCTGAGAAACCTAGAGCTAAGGCGCCTGAACGCGCCGCTGTCTTTGATGTTTGGATTAGGAGAGAGCCATGATAGGGATCGGGGTCGATATCGGGTCTACGGCGGCTAAGGCTGCTGTGGTCGATGGTGAGGGTTCGGTGGCGTGGACGTGCGTGCAGCCAACCGGGTTCTCCTCGGTCGATGCCGCCGATAGGTTGCGCGAGGCGCTCGCGGCGGCGGGCTTTGACGTTGCATCCGATTCTGCGCGTGTGGTGGCCACGGGTTACGGGCGCGTGGCTGTGCCATACGCCCACAAGGTTGTGACCGAGATTACCTGCCACGGCGCCGGTGCCGTGCGTCTGTTTGGCGATCGCGGCACGGTGATTGACGTGGGCGGCCAGGACACCAAGGTCATTCAGCTTAAAAATGGCCGCGTGGCCAAGTTTGCCATGAACGACAAGTGCGCTGCCGGCACGGGGCGCTTTTTGGAGATCATGGCCGACCGCCTAGGTATTTCTCAACAGCAGATGGCCGACCTGGCGCGTTCCGGCGAGCCTACCAAGATTTCCAGCATGTGCACGGTGTTTGCCGAAAGTGAGGTCATTAGCCTGATCGGTCGCGGTGAGCCGCGCGAGAACATCGCACGTGGCGTGATCGACAGCGTGGTCTCGCGCGTGGCGACCATGGCCGGGCAGGCCGCGGGCGCCCCGTACTACCTGACCGGTGGCCTGTGCGAGAACGCCTTCGTGGTGGAGCGGTTGGGCGAGCTGCTGGGGTCGCCGGTGACCACCTCGCCCCAGGCTCGCTTTGCCGGTGCCATCGGCGCGGCGATTCGCGCACAGGCGCTCGATTAATGCATCGGCCGTGGGCCTGCATTCATGCGTATACTGGGAGGAAATGATTGACCGATGAGAGGAGGTATCGATGGCTGACGATCAGATTAAGCTCACGTCTATGACTGCCGCGAGCGGTTGAGCCGCTAAGTTGGCTCCTGGAGCCCTCGCCCAGGTCCTGGGCGACTTACCCAATGTGCATAACGACAACCTGCTCGTGGGGTTCGATACCTCCGACGATGCGAGTGTTTTTCGCGTTGGCGACAACTTGGGCCTCGTGCAGTCCATCGACTTCTTCCCGCCGATGGTCGATGACCCGTTTCTGTTTGGTCAGATCGCCGCGGCCAACTCGCTTTCGGACATCTACGCCATGGGCGGGCGGCCGAGCCATGCCATGAACCTGCTGTGCATACCTAACTGCCTGGGCGTCGAGGTTGCCGGCCAGATTTTGGCGGGTGGCGCCGACAAGTGCGTCGAGGCTGGCTGCACCATCGCGGGCGGCCACACCATCAACGACGACGAGCCCAAGTACGGCCTGTCCGTGAGCGGTTTTGTGCCACTCGACCGCATGCTCGCCAACAGCGGTGCGCGCGTGGGCGATGTCCTACTGCTGACCAAGGCGATCGGCTCGGGCATTATCACCACGGCCATTAAGGGCGAGCTCATCGAGCAGGACGAGGCCAGCCAGATGTTTGATTCTATGCGCACCCTCAACGAGGCCCCGATCCGTTTGGCCGAGGGGCTCGAACTTCACGGCTGCACCGACATTACGGGCTTTGGCCTGATTGGGCATGCGTGCGAGATGGCCGAGGGCTCGGGCGTGCAGATTGAGCTTGCGTCGGGGGCGGTGCCGCTCTTTGACCAGGTGCTCGACATGGCGCGTCTGGGCATTATCCCCGCTGGCTCCTACCGCAACCAGGACTTCTTTGGCCCGCGCGTGGCGGCCGACGATGACCTGGAGCCGGGCATGCTAGATGCGCTGTACGACCCGCAGACCTCGGGCGGCCTGCTCATCGCAGCGCCTGCTGCCGATGTGGATGAACTCGCGCGCCGTCTGCATGCCGAGGATCGCATCGCCGCCACAATCGGCCGCGTGTGCGAGGCGGTGCCGGGTGGTCCTGCCGTTCACGTTGTGCATTAAGGAAAACCGTTTATGCGACCGTCTGCTGTTCTGGGCGGTCCCTTTTGAGAGGATTTGCTATGTCACCTAAGATTGAAGTCAATGCCATGGGCGATGCCTGTCCGCTGCCCGTCGTCAAGACGCTTAAGGCGCTCAAACAGCTTGACGGCGAGGGTGCCGTGGTGACCTCGGTCGATAACGAGACCGCCGTCAAGAACATCTCCAAGATGGCGCAGGAGAAGGGCTGCACGGCCTCGGTCGAGAAGATCTCGGACGCCGAGTGGCACGTGACCGTCACGACCGCGGGTGCCGTGGCCGTTGCGGACCCCGAGCAGGACGGTGCCGCTTTCTGCGACGCCAGCGCCGGCAAGGGCAAACTCGTCATTTCCGTCTACACCGATTGCATGGGCCGTGGCGACGACGAGCTGGGCCACAAGCTCATGAAGGCCTTCATCTTTGCCGTGACGCAGCAGGAGGAGCTGCCCGCGACCATGCTGTTCTACAACGGCGGTGCCAAGCTCACCGTAGAGGGCTCTCCGGTGCTCGACGACCTGAAGGGCCTGGCCGAGCAGGGCGTCGAGATTCTCACCTGCGGTACCTGCCTGGACCACTTTGGCATTAAAGACCAGCTTGCGGTGGGCGAGGTCACCAACATGTACGTGATCGTGGAGAAGATGGAGCAGGCCGTGCGCGTCGTGCGCCCGTAGCGTATTGGTTGGAGTTGCCATGAGGGAGAAGCGCCCGGCGCTTGTCATCACGTTTCCTACCACGGCGGCCGCCATGGGGTGCGAGACCCTATGCATCGAGCGCGGCCTTCCCGGGCGAACGATTCCCGTGCCCGGGGAGGTCGCTGCCGGCTGCGGTCTGGCGTGGAAGGCGTTGCCTGCCGATGAGGAACTGCTGCGCGCCGAGCTTGCCGCAGCGGGCATTCCCACCGAGGGCTATACCGTGATTGATATGTGGGAGGTCGTGCGATGATCTATCTGGATAACGCGGCGACGACCATGCACAAGCCGCAGACGGTCATCGATGCCGTGACGCAGGCGATGTGCTCGCTCGGCAATGCCGGGCGCGGCGCCACGTCGGGTGCCCTCGATGCCGCTCGTACGATTCACGCTTGCCGTGCCAAGCTCGCGCGCCTTTTGGGTTGCCCGAGGGCGGACCATGTGTGCTTTACGCCCAACTCCACGGCGGCGCTCAACACCGCCATCAACGGGGTGGTGCGCCCCGGCGACCATGTGGTCACAACGGTGCTCGAGCACAACTCCGTGTTGCGTCCGCTCAACCGCCTGGCGGCAGAGCGGGGCGTGACCGTTGAGCATGCGGGCTGCGACGCGAACGGCGTGCTCGACTACGACGAGCTCGAGCGGCTGGTCACGCCCGGTACGCGTGCCGTGGTGGTGACACATGCCTCTAATGTGACCGGCAATGCGGTCGACATTGCGCGCGTGGCCGCCATGGCCCATGCGGCCGGTGCGCTCGTGATCGTCGATGCCTCGCAGTCTGCCGGCACGGCGCATATTGATATGCAGGCCATGGGGCTCGACGTGGTGTGCTTTACCGGCCACAAGGGGCTCATGGGCCCGCAGGGGACCGGCGGCCTGGCCGTGGCGGAGGGCATTGACGTGGCCCCCTGGGCCATGGGCGGTACGGGCGTGCACAGCTTCGATGCGCTGCAGCCGCAAGAGTGGCCCACGCGTCTTGAGGCGGGCACGCTCAACGGTCACGGTATCGCCGGCCTTTCCGCCGGCCTCGACGTTATCGAGGCCCAGGGCGGGGTAGAGGCGATTGCGGCACGCGAACGTGCGCTTGCCGAGCGCTTCCTCGCCGGCGTTCGCGACATTCCCGGCATTGCGCTCTACGGTGCGTTTGACCAGCCCGTGCGCTCGGCGATCGTTTCGCTTAACGTGGGCGATATCGATTCGGCCGAGGTCTCGGACGCGCTCATGCAAGGGTGGGGGATTGCGACGCGCCCCGGCGCCCACTGCGCTCCGCTCATGCACCGCGCACTGGGGACCGAGCGCCAGGGTGTCGTTCGCTTCTCGTTTGGGTATTTCAACACGGACGAGGAAGTCGACACCGCGATTGACGCTCTGCACGATTTAGCCTGCTAAAGCGTATATACTTGCGGGACGGGTCTTTTGCCCGTCCCGTTTTGTTTCGACCCGAAAGGTGGTCCTATGGCATCATCCGCCCCGCGCGGTCTGCGCTCCGACCATGTCCTCACCGTCGGCATCGCCCTGTTCTCGATGCTCTTTGGCGCCGGCAACCTCATTATTCCGCCGCTGCTGGCGCTGCAGGCGGGCTCTGCCACGCCGCTCGCCATGCTCGGCTTTCTGATTGCCGCCATCGGCCTTCCCGTCATGGGCTTTATCGCCGTGGCACTTGCCGGAACGGCGCGCGAGCTTGCCGGTCGTGTGCACCCCAAGTTTGGCGAGTTTTTTGTCGCGGCGGTGTATCTGGCTATCGGTCCGTGTCTGGCCATTCCGCGTACGAGTTCCACGGCCTTCGAGATGCTGGTGCCGCTGCTGCCCGAGGGTGTCTCGCTCGGCACGGCCCGCCTGGTGTTTGCCGTCGCCTTCTTTGCCGTCGCCTTTGTGCTCACGCTGCGCCCGGGTGTCATTACGCGCGTGCTCGGCCGCATTACGGGCCCCGCGCTCATCGCCCTTATCGTATTGGTCGTGGGCGCTGCCGTGGTCTCGCCGCTGGGTTCCGCTGCTGCGCCGCAGGCTCCTTACGATGCCGGTGCCGCCGTGCAGGGCTTTTTGACCGGCTATCAGACCATGGACCTGCTCGCGTCGCTCGCCTTTGGCATCATCATCGCCGAGACCATCCACGAGCTGGGCGTTACCGACGACAAGCGCGTGGCCTTCGAGATTTCGCGCTCCGGCGTGATCGCTGGTGTGCTCATGGCCATCATCTACTGCGGTCTGGCGCTTGCCGGCACGCAGCTGAGCACCGTGATGCCCGATGCCACCAACGGAGCCGCCATCCTCGCCCGCTCGGCCTCCATGCACTTTGGCCTTGCCGGCACGGTCGTGGTCTTTGCGATCTTCTTCCTCGCCTGCATGAACGTATGCATCGGCCTCATCAGCTGCTGCTCGCGTTACTTCTGCGAGACGTATGTGGTCGAAGGGGGAGCAGAGGCTTCCGAGGAGGCCATGCGCCGTCCCTTTGCGATACTCGCCTTTGTGTTCGCGGCGTTTTCGTGCGTGCTCTCAAACGTGGGTCTCGACGTGATCCTCATGTTCTCGGTGCCCATGCTCAACGCCCTGTACCCTGTTGCAATTGTTCTGGTGCTTATGGGCCTAGTGCACGGTTTTTGCGACGCGCATCCGCAGGTGTGGGTCTGGGTCGGCGGCGTTGTCGCGGTGCAGAGCGTGATCACCTCGATCCGCGACGCGTTCTTTGCAGGCGTGTGGCTGCCGTTCGATGCGCTGCCGCTGGCCGACATTGGAGCCGCATGGGCGCCGGTTGCCGTGGTGGCGTTTGTGATTGGCCTGCTCCACAGCCGGTTTGTCGCACATTCGAGGAGCTAGGGTATCGTCGCTTGCACAGGCGGGGAGTCTCCCCTATAATTTCCTTCGCTTTGGGACACGCAAGGTTTAGACCTTAGCTGCTCAACACCTTCGGGACGTGGCGCAGTTTGGTAGCGCGCCTGCTTTGGGAGCAGGATGTCGCAGGTTCAAATCCTGTCGTCCCGACCATATCTTGCGGGCGTAGTTCAATGGTAGAACCCCAGCCTTCCAAGCTGATGACGCGGGTTCGATTCCCGTCGCCCGCTCCAAGTAATTTGCAGGTCAGAGGTACGTTTACTTCTGACCTGTTTTGTTTTGACCGTCCGACGCGGGGCCTTTGCATTGGCAATGCTCGTCCCTGCTGATTAGGAAAGAAGTGACTGACATGGCAGATTTCAAGGCAGAATACCCCATCCCCGACTGCCTGGCGCCTGCCGCAATCGAGACCAAGACCGAGGCCGCCGGCGTTACCAAGGCCAGTCTGCCTGCCTCGAAGGCATTTTTGCTCGCCATGTTCGCCGGCGCGTTCATCGCCTTCGGCGGTCTGTTCTTCACGGTCTTTCTGAGCGATGCGTCCCTTGGCTGGGGCGCTCAGCGCTTTGTGGGCGGCCTGTGCTTTTGCCTGGGACTGGTGCTCGTGCTCATTTGCGGCGCGGAACTGTTTACCGGCAACTCGCTTATGGTCTGCGCGCTCAAGAGCAAAAAGATCACGCTCGTCCAGATGCTCAAGGCTTGGGTCGTTGTGTGGATCGGCAACTTTGCCGGCGCGCTGTTCGTTGTCTTTTTGGTTTACATGGCAGCTATTTATAAGCTCAACGGCGAGGCCGTTGCCAACACCATGGTGAGTGTCGCCGCCGGTAAGGTTTCGATTGACGCCGTCACCATCTTCTTCCGCGGCATTCTGTGCAACATCTTTGTGTGCCTGGCTGTATGGATCGGTACCGCCGGCAAGACCGTGGTCGATAAAGTCGTGGGTATTCTGCTGCCTATCGCCGCCTTTGTGTCATGCGGTTTTGAGCACTGCGTTGCCAACATGTACTTTTTGCCCATGGGTGCCGTGATGCACGCGTGCGGCTATGGAGCCGATGTCGCCGGCGCCGATGCCCTCAACGCCGCCGGGTTGGCGCTCAACCTTTCGGTCGCCACGCTGGGCAATATCGTAGGTGGCGCCCTGATCGTGGCGCTGGGCTACTGGTTTATCTACGCCAACAAAGAGTCCTAAAGGACCCAACCCATAACCGACCAAAAAGGGACAGGTTTATTTTGGCAGGTTTTGGACGAGGCGCTTCGCCGTCTTGTCGCGAGCTGCCATAATGGACCTGTCCCTTTTGTATTCGCGTCGTCACATTTTGGCCGATGACGACCAAGGGGGGCCTGCTTTTTATTGATTATGTCGAAGGGCTTTCCATGAGCGACTGCGAATCCATGCCTGCCGAGGTGCGCGACCGCCTGCGCTCCATTCCCGCCGTGCACGAGCTGCTGGCCGAGTGGCCGGTCATGAAGGCTGCCGGCGATGCGGGCGACACGTTGGTGCGCGAGGCGATTGACGCCGAGCTCGATGCCGAGCGCGCGGCGATTCGCTCTGGCGCCCCCGCTAGGAATAAGCGCGAGCTCGCCTTGGCTATCGAGCGGCGGTGCCACCGCCTGTCGCTGCCGACCCTGCGCCCTGCCGTTAACGCGACGGGCGTTGTGATTCACACCAACCTGGGCCGCGCTCCGCTCGCGCCCGCGGCGGTGCGGGCGGTGACCGATGTCGCTCGCGGCTACAGCACGCTTGAGTATGACGTCTCAACCTGCGCTCGCGGGGGCCGCAAAGAGCATGCCGCGCGTCTGCTGCGCACGCTCACGGGGGCGCAGGACGCCCTGGTCGTCAACAATAACGCCGCGGCGGTGCTGCTGGTGCTTGCCGCGCATGCGTGCGGCAAAGAGGTCATCGTGAGTCGCGGCGAGCTGGTCGAGGTGGGCGGTAGCTTCCGCATTCCCGACATCATGGCGGCCTCGGGCGCCAAGCTTGTCGAGGTGGGCTCGACCAACCGCACGCATCTGGATGATTATCGAAGCGCCATCACGCCCAACACGGCGATGATCCTGAAGGTTCATCCTTCCAACTACCGCATCGAGGGCTTCCACGAGGAGGTTTCCGTGGCGGAGCTTTCTGCGCTGGCGCATGAGCACGGGCTTTTGCTTTACGAGGACCAAGGCTCGGGTGCTTTGCTTGCAGACGGGGTGCTCGCCGATGCGGGGGAGAAGTCCACGTCCGCCTCGCTTTGCGCCGGCGCTGACCTTGTCTCGTGCTCGGGCGACAAGCTACTCGGTGCTTCGCAGGCGGGCATTATTCTCGGCAGCGACCAGGCGATTGCCACTTGTGCCTCGCATCCGCTGATGCGCGCGCTTCGCCCCGGCAAGCTCACGCTCGCGGCCCTCGAGGCCACCCTGCGCCTGTATGTGGCCGGTTCCGATACGGCACATCGGGAGATTCCGGTGCTCAACATGCTATCCGGCGCGCCGGCTCCGCTCGAGCGTCAGGCCAAGCGCCTGCGCGACCGCATGCTGCGTAAACTTCGCGAGGCTCAGTGCGAGGAGGCGGTGGAATTGCAGGTTGTCGAGGGCGCCTCTGCCCCCGGCGGCGGCTCGCTGCCGACCGTCGAGCTCCCAACATTTTGCGTTGCCGTCTGTCCCGCCGATGGGCGCCTGTCCGCCGATGGCCTAAAGCGCGCCATGGTTCAAGAACCCGATACGCCGGTTGTGACGCGCGTGCAGCGCGACCAGGTGCTGTTTGACGTCCGCACGCTTTTGCACGATACCGACCTTGACCTGTGTGCGTCTGCGTTGACGGATGCCGTGCGGGCGGGTTTGCGTCGATGACGGCGCGTGAGCTTGTCGAATGTCCCGTTGTCGTTGGAACGGCGGGACACGTTGACCATGGAAAGTCGGCCCTCATCGAGGCGCTGACCGGAAAAAATCCCGACCGTCTGGAGGTCGAGAAGCGCCGCGGTATGACCACGGAGCTCGGTTTTGGAGAGTTGGCGCTGCCGAGCGGCAAGATTGTCGGCCTGGTCGATGTGCCCGGTCATGCGCACTACCTGCGCGCGATGGTGCAGGGCGCCACGGGCATCGACGTGGCAGTGCTGGTGGTTTCTGCCGTTGAGGGCGTGATGCTGCAGACGCGCGAGCACGTGCACGTTCTCGAGTTGTTGGGCGTGACGCGCATGGTCGTCGCGCTCACCATGCGCGACCTGGCCGACGACGAGACGGCGGAGCTCGCCGAGCTCGATGTGATGGATTTCCTTTCGGGCACCGTGTTCTCCGATGCCCCCGTGGTCCCCGTGTCGTCGCGCACGGGCGAGGGCGTCGAGGACGTGCGCGGGGCGATCGATGCCGCGATCGACGCGTTTCTGGCTGAATCCGCCGAGCGCTCCGAGCGCCCCGGCTTGGCCCCGCGTCTGCCCATCGACCGCTGCTTTTCCATCAAGGGCTCGGGCACCGTCGTCACGGGAACGCTTCACGACGCCCCCATCATGGTGGGCGACGAGCTTGTCTCGAGCCCGGCGGGCGTGCGCTGTCGCGTGCGTGCGATTCAGGTGCACGGCGACACGCCGCGCGCGCTTCCCGGCCAGCGCGTCGCCCTCAACATCGTGGGCGACGGGGTCGATGTCCTGCCCCGCGGCGAGGTCGTCTGCGGACCGAGCGCCGAGGGCTCGACGCTTAGGCTTATCGCGCGCTTCACCTATCTGGGGCGCGAGGGCGCCAAGCCCGTGCCCTTCGAGTCCGGCGCGCGCGTCCACGTGATGGCGGGCACGGCCGAGGTCATCGGGCGCATCATGCTCATGGAGGGCGAGGGACCCATTGAGGCCGGCGAGACCCGCATCGTACAGGTCCGCCTGGAGGAGCGTCTTCCCGTGCGCTCGGGCGACGGCCTCATCGTGCTCGCGTTCTCGCCGATGGTGCTTATCGGCGGCGGACGCGTGCTGCTTTCGCAGTGCCGCCGCTCGCGCGAGCTCACGGATGCTGAGCGCTCGCTTCTCGCGGCTCTCGATGCGGGCGACCTCGCATCGACCGTCGCCGCGTGGCTCGGTATTCAGCGCCTGCCCGTGCCGGCAGCCGATGTCGCCCGTGCGATCGATCTTTCCGGTGCCGAGGCCGTAAGGCTCCTGCTCGCCGCGGTGGCGTCGGGCGATGCGGTCGCCCTTCATCCGGAGCACTCGACCGAGGAGCTCTATGCCGCCCCCGCCGTGCTCGATGCCGCCCTCACCGCGCTCGCCGACACGCTTGCCGCCATGCATGAGGCCGCGCCCAAGCAGACGGGTTTCACGCCGGGCGAGGTTGTGCATGTCGCCTGGCCGAAAGCGGGCGAAGATGTCGCCTCCGCGCTCATCCTCGAGGGCTGTGCGCGCGGCATCTGCGCCATCGACGGTGCCGAGGTCTTCGACTCGCATTCCGCCGCTGCGGCGTTACGCGTGGTGCGCGAGGCTAGCCATCGCATTGTGGCCCTGCTGGATGAGGCCGGCCTCGACGCGCCGACGCTGCCCGAGCTGGGACAGCAGTTGCAACTCGATCGCGACACCATGACGCGTGCGCTGCGCGAGCTTTCGCTCAACCACTCGATCGTTAAGGTCGAGCACGACGTTGCCTTGTCCGCCGCCGCCGAGGCCCATGCGCGTGAGGTTGTTTTTGCGGCTATCGAGGCTGCCGGCGGCGCTACCACCACGAGTGTATTGCGCGAGGCCTTGGGTGTGTCGCGCAAGCGAGCGATCAGCATCTTGGAGCACCTGGATGCCGTGCGCTTTACCGCACTCGACAAGGATGCCGGCGGCCTAAGATCGCTGCGTTAGGGGCTTTGCATCGCTGCCCTGGTCCTCCTTGCAGTTGCGGGCTGTTCGGTTTGGTAAAATACCGCCACGCTTGGGAACGGATGGGCTCCGGTGGGCCCCGCGGTCCTCAAAACCGTTGCGAGGCGTGCAAAACGTCTTGGATGTGTTCGATTCACATACGTTCCCGCCAACGTATCTCGCCAAAACCACCACAAAGGTGCCTGTCCCCTTTGTGGTGGTTTTGAAACGTGCGGGAAACAGCTTCGAAACACGCAACTTGCACGTCAGGCGCTCAAAAACGCTTCTACCTGCACCGTAATCAAAACGAAACATCCGCGCGTCGGCTTATGCGAAACTTTGCCGCAACAGTGCGATATTATCCATACTCGATAAAGCTCGCGGCGCATGGGGCGCCTCGAACGACACTTTTCTTTTCCATCAATTGGAGGAAGCATGAGCTACACGCAGAAAGTTCTCGACGAGCTCAAGGCCCGCTATCCCGAGCAGCCTGAGTTCATCCAGGCCGCGACCGAGATCCTCGGCACCATCCAGCCGGCGCTCGACGCCCATCCCGAGTACGAGGAGGCCGCCCTGCTTGAGCGCCTCGTCGAGCCCGAGCGCATCGTTATGTTCCGTGTCCCCTGGGTCGACGACCAGGGCAAGGTCCAAGTCAACCGCGGCTACCGCGTCGAGTTCAACTCTGCCATTGGACCCTACAAGGGCGGCCTGCGCTTTAACCCGACGGTCACCCTGGGTATGCTCAAGTTCCTGGGCTTGGAGCAGATTCTCAAGAACAGCCTGACCACCCTTCCCATGGGCGGCGGCAAGGGCGGCTCCGACTTTGACCCCAAGGGCAAGTCCAACAACGAGATCATGCACTTCTGCCAGTCCTTCATGACCGAGCTCTATCGCCACATTGGCCCCAACACCGACGTTCCCGCCGGCGACCTGGGCGTTGGCGGCCGCGAGGTTGCCTACCTGTTCGGTCAGTACAAGCGCCTGACCAACGAGTGGACCGGCGTTCTTACCGGCAAGGGTCTCTCCTTTGGCGGCTCGCTCGCCCGTACCGAGGCCACCGGTTACGGTCTGGCCTACTTTGTGGACGAGTACCTTAAGAGCCGCGGCGACTCCTTCGAGGGCAAGAACATCGTCGTTCACGGCTCCGGCAACGTCGCTATCTACGCGGTCCAGAAGGTCACTCAGCTCGGCGGCAAGGTGCTCGCCTGCTCCGATACCCACGGCTGGGTCGAGGATCCCGACGGCATCGACTACACCGTGCTCGAGCACATCTACAATAAGAAGCGCTCTGGCCACGACAAGGGCGTTACGCTCGCTATGTACGTTGACGAGAAGCCCAACGCCGTGTGGCACGAGGGCGACGGCCGCGGCGTGTGGCAGCTGCCCTGCGACATCGCGCTGCCCTGCGCTCGCGAGAACACGCTGCTGCTCGAGGACGCCCAGGCGCTCGTCGCCAACGGCTGCAAGGTGGTCGGCGAGGGCGCGAACATGCCCACGACCATCGAGGCCACGACCTACTTCCAGGAGAACGGCGTCGCCTTTATGCCTGGTAAGGCTGCCAACGCCGGTGGCGTGCTCGTGTCCGGCTTGGAGATGAGCCAGAACGCCGAGCACCTGTCCTGGACCTTCGAGGAGGTCGACGGCAAGCTCGAGCAGCTCATGCGCGGCATGTTCCACAACGTGGACGACACCGCCAAGGAGTACGGCCAGGAGGGCAACTTTGTCATGGGCGCCAACATCGCCGGCTTCCTGAAGGTCGCCGACGCCATGCTCGCTCAGGGCGTCTGCTAAGCCCAGCTCGACATAGCACCTGATGAGGCTCCCAGCATTTGTGCTGGGAGCCTTTTTCTATGGTGGTGAGGGCCGTGCGCCCTCGTTTGGTACACTTAGGGGTACTGGACAAGTAAAGAGATGGGGGAGAACGTGCTCAAGTTCGGTACCTACGTCCGTGTTGGAAACGCGGCCGAAGCCTATGAGCTCTTACAGAAGAACCGCAACAACAAGATTGTGGGCGGCGGCATCTGGATGCGCCTGGGTTCGCGTCGCGTGGCGACGGCGATTGACCTTTCGGCCTGCGGACTCGATCAGATCGAGGAGACCGAGACCGAGTTTCGCATCGGTGCCATGTGCACCCTACGCCAGCTCGAGCGCCATGCCGAGCTCAACGCGCTCGTCAACAATGTCTTTGAGTTTGCCGTCCACGATATCGTGGGCGTGCAGCTGCGCAATACCGCCACGGTGGGCGGCAGCATCTACGGCCGCTTTGGCTTCTCGGACGTGCTCTCGGCTTTCCTGGCGCTCGATTCCTATGTTGAGCTGACGGGCGCCGGCCGCGTACCGCTTGCCGAGTTCGTGGATATGGGCTACGTGCGCGACGTGATTGAGCGCGTCGTGGTCGTTAAGCACGAGTACCGCGTAAGCTACGAGGCCGTGCGCAAGGCCGCGACCGACTTCCCCTCGCTCAACGTCACCGCCGCCTGGTGGGACAACACCTGGCACGTCACCGTGGGCGCCCGCCCGCTGCGCGCAACCCTGCTGCAGGGCGAGGCGTGTGGTCTCACCAACGAGCAGCCTTCCGAGGACGAGCTGCGCGCCCTGGCTGCGTCCGTGCGCGCGCTGAGCTACGGCACCAATATGTGGGGCTCGGCCGACTACCGCCGCCGCATCTCGGCGCCGCTTGCCGTGCAGGCCGTTCGCCGCGCCGCCGGCATCGAGCTTTCGGCCGCGCTTGCCCGCGAGCTCGAGACCGTGCAAGTGCCTAAGTTTGCCACGGACGAGTATTCCTGCCGCCGCGTGCCCGGCGTCGATTCTAGCGAGGTGCGCTAATGGCTGCCAAACTCATCGATCTTTCCTTTACGCTCAACGGCCGCAAGGTCAAGGTTCAGATTGCCCCCGACACCATGCTCTTTGCGCTTTTGCGTGAGCAGGGCTGCGCGTCGGTGCGCTGCGCCTGCGAGACCACCAACTGCGGTCTGTGCACGGTGTGGCTCGACGGCGACCCGGTGCTGAGCTGCTCGGTTCCCGCCGCCCGTGTAGAGGGCCACACCGTCACCACGCTCGAGGGCCTCAAGGCCGAGTCCGAGGCGCTTGCCCGTGCGATGGCTGCCGAAGGCGCCGAGCAGTGCGGTTTTTGCGCCCCCGGCCTCATCATGAACGTGCTGGCGCTCGCCCGCGCCGCCAAGGAGGACCCGAGCCTCGTCGCCACGCGCGAGGAGCTCTCGCGCCAGCTGGCCGGCAACCTCTGCCGCTGCAGCGGCTACGAGAGTCAGCTGCGCGCCATCGTCCGCTTCCTCAACGAGTCCGGCGTGCAGGTGGGCTTTGAGATGCCCAAGCTGCCGGTCAACGACACGAGCTCCGACGGTGTCGCGTACAAGCAGATCACTCACAAGCAGCCCAAGAAGGATTCGAAGTCTCTGCTCGAGGGTCGTCCCGTCTACACGGGCGACATGGTGCCCGCCGGCGCGCTCATCGTCAAACTCAAGCGCAGCCCCTATGCCCGCGCCAAGATCCGCTCCATCGATACGTCGCGCGCCCTGAAGGTGCCCGGCGTGGTGGGCGTCTACACCTACGAGGACGTGCCCCAGCGCCGCTTTACCATCGCCGGCCAGAGCTATCCGCAGCCGAGTCCCTACGACCGCCTGATCCTCGAGAACCTCGTGCGCTACCAAAACGAGGAGGTGGCGATCGTCGCCGCCGAGACCGAGGAGGCCGCCGACAAGGCGCTCAAGCTCATCAAGGTCGACTACGAGGTACTCGAGCCCCTGCTCGACTTTACCCAGGCACTCGATAACGACATCGTGGTCCACCCCGAGGGCGACGTGACCTTTATGTTCCCGCAGGGTGGCGATGTCCCGCGCAACCTGGTCTGCAGCGGTACCAGCGATTTTGGCGATCTTGATGAGGCCTTCGCCCAGAGCGACATTGTCTTTACCCGCACTTACACCAGCCAGGCCACGCAGACCGCGCCCATGGAGACCTTCCGTGCCTTCGCGACGACCGACGCGTTCGGCCGCATTTCGGTGACCACCTCTACGCAGGTGCCCTTCCACGTGCGCCGCATGGTCGCTCAGTCGCTCGATATCCCGCAGTCGCAGGTGCAGGTCATTAAGCCGCGCATCGGCGGCGGCTTTGGCTCCAAGCAGACGGGCTGCTGCGAGATCTTCGTGGCGTTCGTCACCCAGCAGACCGGCCGCCCGAGCTACTGCTGCTATACCCGCGAGGAGACCATCACCGCGGGCAACTCGCGCCACCAGATGCAGATGACCGTTAAGCTGGGCGCCATGAACGACGGCACCATCACGGCCATCGATCTGCATGCGCTGTCCAACGCCGGGGCCTATGGCGAGCATGCCACCACGACGATCGGCCTCTCGGGCCACAAGAGCCTGCCCATCTACAACCACGTGAAGGCGAGCCGCTTTAGCTGGGACGCCGTCTACACCAATACCAACCGTGGCGGTGCGTATCGCGGCTACGGTGCCACCCAGGGCCAGTTTGCCGTGGAGAGCGCCGTCAACGAGCTCGCCGATATGCTGCACATGGACCCCGCCGACCTGCGCCTTAAGAACATCGTGCGCGAGGGCGAGATCATGCCGCAGTACTACAACGAGAAGCTCAACGCCTGCGCACTCGACCGCTGCCTGCTGCGCGCGATGGACATGATCGGCTGGCGCGACAAGCCGCTAGCCGTCGACCTGGGCGACCGCGTGCGTGCCCTTGGCTGCGCGCTCACCATGCAGGGCTCGGGCATCTCTAACGTGGACATCGCCGGCATCGATATGCGCCTGGAAGAGGACGGCTTCATTACCATCGGTACCGGCGCCACCGATAACGGCATGGGCGTCGACACGATTCTGGCGCAGATTGCCGCCGAGGAGCTGGGCGTGGAGAGCTCGCTTATCGTGGTGCGCGGCGTGGACACCGATGTGTCGCCGTTCGATGCCGGCTCGTACGCGAGCTCGGGCACGTACGTGACGGGCCTGGCAGCCAAGAACGCCGCGACCGAGCTGCGCGAGAAGATCTGCGCCAAGGCCGCCCAGATGTGGGACGTGGACGCCGCCGATGTGGTCTTTGATGGCCAGTACGTGCGCCTGTCCGACGAGCGTGCTGCGCGCGAGCAGAACCGCTACCTTACGCTGCGCGACTTTGCCAACCTGTGCGTCAAGAACATCGCGGGCGGCGACGCGCTCACCTCGCACGCCTCTGCCTGCCTGCCCGTTTCGCCCCCGCCGTTTATGGCCGGCATCGCCGAGGTCGAGGTCGACAAGGCCACCGGCAAGGTGACTGTGGTCGACTACGCAGCGGCTGTGGACTGCGGCACCGTGATCAACGAGGCGCTCGCGCGCGTCCAGGCCGAGGGCGGCATTGCCCAGGGTATCGGTCACGCGCTCTACGAGATTGTCGAGCACGACGACCGCGGCCGCCTGCGCACCGGCAACTTTATGAGCTACAAGCTGCCCACGCGACTGGATATCGGTAGCATCCGCGTGGCCTTTGAGCCGAGCTACGAGCCGACGGGCCCGTTTGGCGCCAAGTCGATCGGCGAGGTCGTCATCAACACGCCGCTCGCTGCCGTTGCCTCGGCCGTGGCGCACGCCACCGGCCATCAGGTTCGCTCACTGCCGATCACGCCCGAGAAGGCCCTGCTGGGGGAGTAGGCGAGGAGGCGCTGTACCCGCTCATTGCCTAGCCCGGGGAAACTGCAGCCCACTTTTCAACTGAATTGTGGGCTGCAGTTTCCGTTTGAGGGCCTTGGCGGAAAGTGCATCCCGGAATAGGGGCTCAAAACGGGTTGCAGTTTCCGGTTGATGGCTATAGCGGAAATTACATCCCATTCCGAGGCTCCAAACCGGGACACGCTTTCCGGCACATGGCCAGCACCGCCAGACTGCCGAGTCCCACCGAAGTTGCGGTGGAATAGGGACTGTTTTGGAGGACTGGAGCCCCAAACAGTCCCTATTCCACCGCAACTTATGAGATGGGGTGGCGTGCTCTATTGGCTTGCTCTCGTGGTGAGGTCGTGAGCCTGTAAAAGGTGTGCGTGCGCTTACCGTTCGTATCTGCTATCATTCGTAGTCTGTGCGCTCATGCGGGCGTGGCGGAATTGGTAGACGCGCCAGATTTAGGTTCTGGTGGGATTCCCGTGAAGGTTCGAGTCCTTTCGCCCGCACCAACGCACCTGCGTCGGCTCCCGCCGTCGCGACTCTTTGTTGCATAAAGGTACCAGCACCTCAGATAAGCTGGGCAGTATGAGGAGGAACGTGTTGAACATCACCGCTTCTGACGTCAAGGACGCCAAGCTCACCGCTACGGTCACCATCCCGGCCGCCGACGTCGACGCCGCGATCAAGAAGGCCTACAAGGACACCGCCAAGAAGTACCGCTTCCCGGGCTTCCGCGCCGGCAAGGCTCCCCGTCCGGTCATCGACTCTGCTCTTGGCGCCGAGGCTACCCTCGCTCAGGCCACCAACGACCTGATCGCCGCCAACGAGCCCGTCGTCCTCAACGAGCTGGACATCGTCCCCACCAAGAGCGGTGACTACAAGGAGCTCGACCTCGCCAAGGATCACGAGGACTACACCTACACCGTCGAGTTCTCCCTGCGTCCTGCCGCTGAGCTCTCTTCCTTCGACGCCGTTGAGATCGAGATGCCTCCCGCGGAGGTCACCGAGCCCGAGATCAACAACCAGGTCGAGATGCTCCTCAACTACCGTGCCACCTTCGAGGACGTCGAGGGCCGCGCCGTCGAGGCCGAGGACTACGTTACCGTCGACCTCAAGGCCGTCGAGAACGCCGACAACTTTGCCGCCGAGGGCCGCATGCTCATCGCCGGTAGCGACAGCAACCCCAAGGAGTTCAACGAGGCCCTGATCGGTGCCAACGTTGACGACGTCAAGACCGTCACCTGGACCGACGAGGTCGAGGAGGGCGAAGAGGCCGAGACCCACACCGTCGAGGTCACCGTCAAGGGCATCAAGGTCCGTAACACCCCCGAGCTCACCGACGAGCTCGTCAAGTCCGACTTTGGCTTCGACAGCATCGACGCTATGCGCGACGCCATCAAGATTGAGATCGAGCAGGACAAGGCTTCCCGCCTCCCGGCCGAGAAGGAGAACCGTTGCGTCTCCGCTCTCGCCGAGCGTCTGCAGCTCGACGAGATGGACGCCGACTACGAGCAGTCCGTCTTTGAGGAGCTTGGCCAGAACTTCCTGTCCAACCTCGCTGCCCGCGGCATGACCCTGGACACCTGGCTGCCCGCTTCCGGTCTGACCATGGAGCAGTTCATCGGCGACCTGCACAAGCAGGCCAACGACGTTGCCCGTGAGTCCCTGGCGCTCGACGCTCTCGCCCGTGAGCTCAAGATCGAGGTCACCGAGGACGATATCAACGCCGAGTTCGAGAAGGCCGGCGTCAAGGACGTCGAGGCTTCCAAGGCTGAGTTCATCGCCGATGGCCGCATGCCTGCCGTCCGCGAGTCCATCCGTCGCTCCAAGGCCGTCGACCACCTGGTCGAGAACGCCAAGGTGACCGAGGTCGACGAGACCGCCAAGGACGCTGAGTAATTCTCGCCACCTTTCCCGCGAGCGCATGGATGCGCCCGTGATGGGGTAAAGTTATATGCCGGTTATCCGGTTGCTTCGTACGGTGCCAGCCAATGCATAGCATGCGGGCACCGTACGTTTGTCTAGAACCACTATTGGTCCGTAAGAGAAATGGAGATGCGTATGATCGCTAAGTTCGATTCCGCCCTCGTGCCATACGTTATCGAGCAGACGCCGCGCGGCGAGCGCAGCTACGATATCTATTCGCGCCTGCTCAACGACCGCATCATCTTCTTGGGCGAGGAGATCAACTCCGTCAGCGCCAATCTGGTCGTTGCCCAGCTGCTGCATCTTGAGAGCCAGGATGCCGAGAAGGATATCTCGCTCTACATCAATTCGCCCGGTGGCGAGGTCTACTCCGGCCTGGCGATTCTTGACACCATGAACTTCATTAAGCCGCAGGTCTCCACCATCTGCGTCGGTATGGCCGCGTCTATGGCCGCCGTGCTGCTTTCGGCCGGCGCCAAGGGCAAGCGCTTCTGCCTGCCGCACTCCAAGGTTATGATTCACCAGCCCAGCGGCGGTGCCCAGGGTCAGCAGACCGAGATCGAGATTGTGGCCGAGGAGATCAAGAAGACCCGCCGCGAGCTCAACCAGATCCTGTCCGACGCCTCGGGCCAGCCGATCGAGAAGGTCCAGGCCGATACCGAGCGCGACAATTACCTGACCGCTGCCGAGGCCCTCGACTACGGCCTGATCGACCGTATCGTCACCTCGCGCGACCTCGCCGCGAAGGACGCCTAGGATGGCAGGTAACATGCAGGACAACTTTGACGAGAACGGCAACCCCATCCGCTGCTCCTTCTGCGGAAAAGAGCAGGGCCAGGTTCGTCGTCTCGTAAAGGGCCCGACCAACATCTTTATCTGTGACGAGTGCGTCGCCGCCTGCTCCGAGATCCTTGAGGAGTCGCTGGCTTCGGACTTTATGGACGCCGCCCGCAATGGCAATCTCCCGGGTTTCCTCAACGACCACGGCCAGGCTGCGTCCCAGCCCGCCGTTGACCCCGAGGCCGAGGGTTTTGAGCTCGAGGACGACCGTCAGGTCATCACGCACGTGCCGACCCCGCACGAGATTTATGACGAGCTTTCGGCCTATGTTATGGGTCAGGAGGACGCCAAGCGCGCCATGTCGGTGGCCGTGTACAACCACTACCGTCGCGTGATCGAGGGCGGTGCCGCGGTGTCTGCCTTTGATGAGGCTGACGGTATGGGCGGCCAGTTCGATGACGATATGGATGAGGTGGAGCTCGCCAAGTCCAATATTTTGCTGCTTGGACCCACCGGCACTGGTAAGACGCTGCTGGCCCAGACGCTCGCGCGCATCCTCGAGGTGCCGTTTGCCATCGCCGACGCCACCGCGCTCACCGAGGCCGGCTATGTGGGCGAGGACGTGGAGAACATCCTGCTCAAGCTCATTAACGCCGCCGATGGCGACATTGAGCGCGCGCAGGTGGGCATCATTTACGTGGACGAGATCGACAAGATCGCCCGCAAGGCCGAGAACCTCTCCATCACCCGTGATGTTTCGGGCGAGGGCGTTCAGCAGGCGCTGCTTAAGATTCTTGAGGGCACGGTGGCTAGCGTTCCGCCCACCGGCGGTCGCAAGCATCCCCAGCAGGAGCTGCTGCAGATCGATACGACGAACATCCTGTTCATCTGCGGCGGTGCCTTTGTGGGTCTGGATAAGATCATCGCCGATCGCGTGGGCAACAAGGGCGTGGGCTTTAACTCCGAGATCGCCGGCCCCACCTCGGTCGACGAGAACGATCTGCTGCGCCAGGTGCTCCCGCAGGACCTCAACGCCTTTGGCATGATTCCCGAGTTCGTGGGCCGTACGCCCGTCGTCACCCAGACGCAGGCGCTCGACGAGGACGACCTGGTTTCGATCCTGACCGAGCCAAAGAACGCCGTGGTGCGCCAGTACCGCAAGATGTTCCAGCTCGAGGACGTTGATCTTGAGTTTGAGGACGCGGCCCTGCACGAGATCGCCCGCATGGCGCTTGCCCGCAAGACCGGCGCCCGCGGCCTGCGCGCCATCTGCGAGGACGTGCTGCAGCAGACGATGTTCGACCTTCCTAGTGAGGAGGGCGTCGCCAAGGTCGTCGTGACCGAAGCCGCCGTCAAGGGCGAAGAACAGCCCCAGCGCATCTACGGCTAGACCTGCCTAAAATGTGTTTGCAAATAGCCTCCGACTACCCGCGGTCGGAGGCTATTTTATATATGCGCAATAACCCCAACTACCTGTGTTATTCTGTGTGTTTGTTTAAGCCTCAGCGAAGTCCTATCAGACTGAAGTAATCGATACCTAAGGGGAGGAATGTAGGCCCGATTTTCGTAGATTCCGCACGAGCCGAAGACCACTTAATGTGGTCTTCGAGCGAGCCCAGGACTTGACCGAGCAAAAATCGGGCCTACATTCCTCCCCGGCGGGACAGGGAGAGATATATGGAAGAAATGCCCAAGAACTACGATCCGTCGACCAACGAGCCGGCGATCCTGCAGAAGTGGCTCGACGGCGGCTACTACAAGCGCCGTGAGGGCGTGGGCGACTGCACCGTCACCATTCCGCCTCCCAACGTAACCGGCAAGCTCCACATGGGTCACGCTACCGACGACTCCATCCAGGACGCCATCATCCGTATGGCTCGCATGCGCGGCAAGTCCACGCGCTGGGTGCTGGGCACCGATCACGCCGGTATCGCCACGCAGACCAAGGTCGACAAGAAGCTTAAAGAGGAGGGCATCAGCCGCCTGGAGATCGGTCGCGACAAGTTTGTCGACGCCTGCTGGGATTGGACCCACGAGTACGGCGGCATCATCGTCGAGCAGATCAAGCGCATGGGCTGCTCCGTCGACTTTGATAACGAGCGTTTCACCATGGACGAGGACTACGCCCAGGCCGTGCGCAAGGTGTTCTGCGATTGGTACCACGACGGCCTGATCTACCGCGGCAAGCGCATCGTCAACTGGTGCCCCAACTGCACCACCGCTATCTCGGACGACGAGGCCGAGTACAAGGACGAGAAGGGCCATCTGTGGCACCTGCGCTACCCGCTGACCGAGCCGGTCAACGGCCAGGACTACATCGTCGTCGCCACCACGCGCCCCGAGACCATGCTCGGCGACACGGGCGTTGCCGTCTCCCCGAAGGACCCCGAGAAGGCTGCCTTTGTAGGTAAGACCGTCAAGCTCCCCATCGTCGACCGCGAGATCCCCATCTTTGAGGATTGGCATGTCGACGCCAACTTTGGTTCCGGCTTCGTCAAGGTCACTCCGGCCCACGACCCCAACGATTACGCCATGGGTCAGGCCCACGACCTGCCGCAGATCAATATCTTCGATGAGCACGCGGTGGTCGTTGAGGGCTACGGCGAGTTCACCGGCATGAACCGCGACGAGTGCCGCGAGGCCGTCATCAAGTGGTTTGAGGAGCACGACCTGCTCGATCATGTCGACGAACTCGATCACTCCGTCATGCACTGCTACCGTTGCGACGCCGCGCTGGAGCCGTGGCTGTCCGAGCAGTGGTTCGTGGCCGTCGATAAGCTCAAGGGGCCGGCGCTCGACGCCGTCAACTCCGGCAAGGTCACCTTCCACCCCGCGCGCTGGACGCAGACCTACACCACCTGGATGGAGAACCTCAAGGACTGGTGCATTAGCCGCCAGCTGTGGTGGGGCCACCGCATCCCCGTGTTCTACTGCGAGGACTGCGGCTGGGAGGACGCCCTTACCGAGGACACCGACGTGTGCCCCAAGTGCGGCGGCCATCACGTGCATCAGGACGAGAACGTGCTGGACACCTGGTTCAGCTCGCAGCTGTGGACCTTCGCCACGCAGGGCTGGCCGCAAAAGCCGGAGCTGCTCGAGGGCCATCACCCCACCACGGCGCTCGTCACCGCGCGCGACATCATCGCGCTGTGGGTCGCCCGCATGGTCATGAGCTCGCTGTACTTCCTGGACGAGGTGCCGTTTAAGGACGTCGTCATCTACCCGACGATTCTTGCCAAGGACGGCAGCCGCATGTCCAAGTCCAAGGGCAACGGCGTTGACCCCATGGACCTCATTGGCATGTACGGCGCCGACGCCATGCGCTTCAACCTGCTGACGCTGTGCACCAACAACCAGGACGTCAAGTTTGACGCGAACATCGACAAGAAGACCAAGAAGCTCATCGACAGCCCGCGCACCGAGCAGGCCAAGTCTTTTGTGACCAAGATTTGGAACGCCAGCCGCTTCCTGCTTATGAACATGGAGGGCTACACGCCCGGCGAGCCCGTCGTGGAGACGCCGGCCGACGCCTGGATGTTCAGCCGTCTGGCCAAGGCCGTCAAGATGGTCACCGAGGGTATCGAGAACTACACCTTTGGCGACATGGCCCGCGGCGTGCAGCAGTTCTTCTGGAATGAGGTCTGCGACTGGTACGTCGAGGTCACCAAGGCCCGCCTGAAGGGCGAGGGCCGTCTGCAGGCGCAGCGCAACCTGATCTTTGTGCTCGACACCTCCATTCGCCTGATGCACCCGCTCATGCCGTTTGTCACCGAGGAGATTTGGGACAACATGCCGGCGAGCGTGCTCGACCTGGATGCCGAGGGCAACGTTGACCGTGCCGAGGCGCTCATGATCGCCAAGTGGCCCGAGCCCGCCGACTACGCCAAGTATGTTGACGAGGACGCCGAGCGTGCATTTGAGCTGTGCCGCGCCGTCGTGTCTGCCGCCCGCGCCACGCGTTCGCGTTATCGCTTGAGCCCCAAGGCCGAGCTCGACGTAGTCGTGCGCGCCGGTGCCGAGGATATCGAGAAGCTCGAGAGCCTGCGCTCGACCATTGAGCCGCTGGCAAACACTGCCTCGCTGGTCATGGGTACCGATGTCGAGAAGCCGGCCGCGAGCATCGCCGTGGTCGATAGCGGCGTCGAGGTCTTTGTGGTGCTCGAGGGCAAGGTTGACCTTTCGGCCGAGAAGGCGCGCCTGGAGAAGGAGATTGCCGCGGCCCAGAAAGAACTCGCCGGCTGCGAGAAGACGCTTGCCAACGAGGGCTTTGTTGCTAAGGCCGCGCCCGCGGTGGTCCAGAAGAAGAGGGACCGTGCAGCTGAGCTCAAGGAGATCCTGGCGGCGCTGACTGCTCAGGTTGCAGACTTCTCGTAGGCGGTACTGGGGGACGCGGTTTGGGGCTTTGCTCGCTACTGCGAACACCTATTCCGCCGTTCTAACGAACGGCGGCTGACTCGACGCTGCAAACGCCTCTGATGGCCAATCTGCCGTTCAACTTCGGGCGCATGGGCATAAGCCCTATGCGCCCTTGTTTCACGGCACCTTGGCTCATCAGAGGCGTTTTCGCTGACTATCCTCAACCTATACTGTTTTATTTTTCTATGAATGGCGGTTCTAAAAATGCCTAAGCGTTCCGGCTTGTATACCGTTCCTTTTGAGTTTGAGTTGCTTTCGTTTGGTGAGGCTGTGGGGCTTGCTGCTGATACGGGGCGGATTTCTGGGGATGCTGGTCCTTTGCTTGAGACGGTTGTCGATATGCTCGATGAGTTGGGGCGCCCGGACGAGTACTTTGATTGCATTCAGGTCGCCGGTACCAATGGCAAGACTTCGACCACGCGTTTTTCGGCTGCCATCCTTCGTGGTGAGGGGTTAAAAACCGCGCTGTATACGTCGCCGCAGCTGGTGCGTTATCCCGAGCGCATGGAGGTCGATGGGCGCGTTGTGAGTGACGAGGCCTTTGCCCGTGGCGTTTCTGCCGCTGTTGAGGCGGGACGTCGGGTGAATGCGCACCGTGTGGCGGCGGGGGAGCGCGCCTATACCATTACTCCGTTTGACCTGCTGACGGCCGCCGCACTTGTGGTGTTTGCCGAGGCCGCGGTGGATGTTGCCGTGCTCGAGGTTGGCATGGGCGGTCGTTGGGACGCCACGAGTGCGACCGATCCCGTCGCCGTTGCCATTACGGGTATTGGGCTCGATCACACACGTATTTTGGGCGATACGCTCGAGGCCATTGCGGGTGAGAAGGCTGCGGTCATTAAGCCCGGACGCCTGGTTGTTCTGGGCGAGGGCACGCATGAGGCAAGTGTTCAGCGCGTGATGGATGCCCGTTGCCGCGAATGCGGTGTGGTGCCGCTCGTGGTGAGCCATGTCACGACTAAGGTGCCGGCGCATGTGGGCGACACGGTTGAGTTCAGCTGCACCACGCCGCGTGCGATCTATACGTCGAGTATGGTCAAGCCGGCATATCAGCCGCAGAATGCTGCGTGCGCGATTATGCTGTGCGAGGGGTATCTGGGTCACGAGCTCGATCATGACAAGCTCGATGCGTCGCTTATGGGCTGCCCCACGCCGGGACGATTTGATGTGCTGGGAACTGATCCGCTCAAGTTGATTGATGCCTGCCATAACCCTCAGAGCTGCGAGAACTTTGTGAGCGCGCTGGACGAGATCGATCCCTGCGTAGAGGATCGCCCCACGCTGCTGTGCGCCGCGCTGGCCGACAAGGATGTGGCGGGTATCGTTGACGTTTTGGTTCCGGCGTTCCCCCGCGTGGTCGTGACCCAGACCGATTCCGATCGCGCCCTGCCGGCGGAGGAACTTGCGGCCCTTGTGGACGCCGATAAGCTCGTGGGCGTGTACGCGAGCGTGCCCGAGGCCCTCGCGGCCCTCGATGCCGCAGACGAGCCCTTTGTTGCCGCCGGCACTATCACCCTAGCCGGCGAAGTAGCCGGCCTGCTGCGCTAACCCATCCCCTCATCAGTTGCGGTGAAATACGGACTGTTTTACAAGCCAGAAGCCTCAAACAATCCGTATATCACCGCAACTCAAAAGCAGTCAATTTGGGACGGGGCTTTTTGGCTGCCCTGTGCCCCGAGTTGACTCGCTCGCCACGAAATGGGCCTATCTACTACGTCTGACCGACTACCCTCGAGCACACGGAACATCGCGAAATCAAAACCGCAGATAGATGGCTTGCGGATTTTGCGAAAAGTCGGTTATGGTCGACCCGTGCGGGTTAAACGTAGTAGATAGGCCGTTTTTGTGGCGAAGCCTTGGCAGGATGCGGCAAAGGGGTTGTCCCTTTGCCGCATTGCCTAGTCTAGGCGGAGCGGATCGTGGGGGTAGGCGTTGAGAATCTCGACGCCGTTCTCGGTCACCAGGGCCAGGTCCTCGATGCGGACGCCGGTGCGGCCGGGGAGGTAGATGCCCGGTTCGATGGAGAACGTCATGCCAGGCTCTACGACTTGATCGTTGACGAGCGAGACGTCGCCCGGCTCGTGGTCCTGCAGGCCGATCGAGTGTCCCAGGCGATGTGTAAAGTACTGCCCATAGCCCGCATCCTCAATCACGTCGCGCGCGGCACGGTCCAGGTCACACATGCGCGCGCCCGGTGCGATGAGCGCCTCGGCGGCCTCGTTGGCGCGGCGCACGATGTCGTAGATGCGTTCGGTCTCCTCGTCCGGCTCGCCCCAAAAGAACGTGCGCGTCATGTCCGAGCAGTAGTTGCGACGGCGTCCGCCAATGTCGAACAGCACTACGTCGCCGCGCTTGAGCACGGTGTCGTCGGGCTCGTGGTGCGGGTCGCCGGCGTTAGCACCAAAGCTCACGATGGGCGGAAAGCTAAAGCCCTCGCAGCCGTGCTTGCGATACAGGCCGAGCATCTGGTCGGCAATCTCGCGCTCCGTCACGCCTTCGTGGACGAGCTTGATGGCGTCGGCCATCACGGCGTCGTTAGCGGCCGAGGACGCGCGCATGAGCTCCTGTTCGGCGTCATCCTTGTGGGTGCGCGCGGCGGTGACGGCAAAGTCGCCCAGGAAAAACTCGCTGGCGGCGTGGCGCTCCATAAGTGGCATCAAAAAGCCGGAACGCATGACGGTGTCGATGCCGAGCGGTTTGTTCGGATCGACCTCGCGAACGATGGCGTCGGCCACGACGTCAGTATCGGTGTGATAGGCCACGCGGGCATTGTCGTACTCGGGCAGCTGATGCAGCGCGTTGACCAAGATCACAGGTTCGCTATCGCGTGCGAGCAGCACGCCGCAAAAACGCTCGAACATATCGGCATAAAAACCGGTCAGATAGTAAATCGACCACGGGTCGTTTACGAGCAGCTGTGCGCCGGGGTGCTGAGCCTCGAGCGCATCAAGCACGTGCGCCACACGCTGGTCATCGACATGTGCCATGAAACATCCTTTCGCTAGGGTGCCACCATGGTATCCCCAATGCCAGGGTAGTCAATTTGCGACGGGGCTATTTTGGCTGCATCAAACATGCGGAATGATAGGTAAAAGAAGTCATAAGAGGTTCGTCCCGAATTAGCTGCTTTCAAAACTATGGCGGATTACGGGGCTGGACCTGTATTACTTGACCATGGCAAAAATCGCGAAATTAAAACCGCATGTAGATGGCTTGTCAAAAATTGAAAATGGCCGGTATGGATGGGGGTCTCCGAATCAGCCCCGTAATCCGGCATAGTATTGAAATGACACTAAAGTAGGCACAAGCTAAATACCGATTCCAAGGATAGTTGCGGTGGAATAGTTCCTAGATGCCGGGGTTTTGGCGGAAATCAGGAACTATTTCATCGCAACTGAGGAGGGCAGGGTGGATGGCAGGGTAGCTTAAAGAGCCCGTCCCTAATTAGCTACTTGGGCTCGGTCGATGTCCATGCTGGCGATTAGGTTGATGTTGGTGTTTAGGAGGTTCTCTAGCACGACGTCGCCCATGCGGATGGGGGCGTTGACGACTAGGTCTCGGATGAGGTTCATGGCTTGGGCGTGGAGTGCCAGCGGGATGGCCTCGGCCGTGCGCACGGGCAGCAACGCCTCGCCGCCTCCGGATACGGCCACGGTGGTGGTGAGTACGCGCATGGGGCAGGTGAGCTCCTGGTGTGCGAACTTATCACCACGCGGGCAGCTGTTGCCGGTCACGGAGCGCACTTCTGCCACGGTGCCGTCTGCGTCACGCTCTACCTCTACGGTCAGAAGGCACTCGGATGGGCAGGTCGTGCAGTTGAACTGCAGCGTTTCGATCACGTTATCGCTCATAGTTTATGCCTCCTCAACAGGGTCGACGGACAGGACAATTTCGCCGGCACCCAGGTCGAGTGCGCGCTGGATCACCTTTGCCGGTAGCGGGAAACTCTCCATAACGCTCGGCTTAAACGCGCGGACCTTGCCGGCGAACAGTTCCTCGCCGTCGGCCAAGATCCTCACGCAGGCGGCATCGACCGGTTGGCGCACGCGGAAGTTGAGTTTGGTGAGCGCCACGGCCGTAATGCGTCCCGGCAGCGCGTAGCCCGCGATGCCGGCGGGGGAGACCGTGAGCTCGCAGCCTGTGCCCGCAGCGCACGCCTCGGCGCCGCCCAACGCCCACGCCGCCGCTGCCACACCGGCGCGCTCGGACTCGGTCGTCACGTTGTCGGCTAGGTCGTGCACATGCAGCACATTGCCGCAGGCAAAGATGCCCAGCACGCCCGTCTGCAGGCTCTGGTCCACCACTGGGCCGCGCGTGCGCGGGTCAAGTTCAACGCCCGCGGCAACCGAAAGCTCGTTCTCGGGTATCAGACCCACCGAAAGCAGTAGCGTGTCGCACGGAACAACGCGCTCGGTCCCCGGAATGGGCGCCAGGCTCTCGTCGACTTGGCTCACCTCGACGGCCTCCACGCGATCGTGTCCGATCACACGCGTGACGGTGGTGGACAGGTGCAGCGGAATGCCAAAGTCGTCAAGGCAGTTCTTGACGTTGCGGCGCAGACCGTTGGCGTACGGCATGAGCTCGTACACGCCCTCGACGGAAATCCCCTCGAGCGTGCAGCGACGTGCCATGATGAGCCCGATGTCACCCGAGCCCAAAATGACGGCGTGCGAGCCGGGTTTGAGGTTTTCGATATTGATGTATCGCTGCGCCAGGCCGGCCGTAAACACGCCGGCGGGGCGGCTGCCGGGGATCTTGATCTCGCTGCGCGTGCGCTCGCGGCACCCCATAGCAAGGACGACCGCGCGTCCGGTGAGTTGCAGCATGCCGGCGGGGCTCATGAGCGTGACGGTATGGGTGACGCCATCTTCTGCGCTCTCGTCTGCACCCGACGCGCACTCGCCCGAATCAATCCCAATCACCATACTGTCCAGGAACAGCGTAATGTCGGTCTCGCGCACCTGATCGATAAAGCGCTGCGCGTACTCGGGACCGGTGAGTTCCTGTTTAAAGTGCGACAGGCCAAAGCCGGGGTGGATGCACTGGCGGAGGATTCCGCCCAGGTGCTGCTCGCGCTCCACGATGGCCACGCGCGCTCCGGCCTTATGCGCGGCCAGCGCAGCCGCCATGCCGGCAGGTCCGCCGCCGATAACGACCACGTCGAAGGCTTGCGTTTGTACGTCTTCTACGATACCGCAATCAATCGCGCTCGATTTGAACTCCGCCATCCTATCGCACCCCCTTCAAAGGTCCCTCAACCAGCCAGGAGCTATCGTCCTCCAGCAAAACCTCGCTGGGGTCGCAGTCCAGCTCTCGGGCAAGAATCGCCACCACACGGCTCTGGCAAAAGCCGCTCTGACACCGACCCATGCCGGCACGGCAGCGTCGCTTGACGCCCTCGAGCGAAACCGCGCCCGGGCGGCGTCTGATCGCGGCCACAATCTCGGCCTCGGGCACCGTCTCGCAACGGCAGACGATCTGCCCCCACGCGGGATCGGACTCGATCAGCTCCTCCTTGCGCGCCAGCGGTGCACGGTCAAAGTCGTCCGGCGCGCGGCGAATTGGGTTCCAGTCCGCCCGCTCGTGCAGCTCCACGCCCGCCTCACGCATCACAAGCTCCATGCGCTCGGCAATGGCCGGCGCGCTTGCGACGCCCGGCGACTGAATGCCCGCCGCCTGGAACAGCCCCGGCACCACGGCCGACTGTCCAATAAAGAAGTCGTTCGTTCCCTGAATGACCGGACGCCCGCCGGCAAATGCGCGCACCACGCGGCGCGTATCCAGATCGGGCACCAGCTTGCGCGCACCGGTCAGCAGCGCGTTCACATCGCTCGCATAGGTCTGCGTGTCGCCCGGCTCGCGTACAGCGGCGGTTGCGGTGATCACGGTGTTGCCGTGCACGGTGCCCGTCACGATAACGCCCTTCGACACCGGCGTCGGCACGGGGTAGAGCGGCATGAGCGTGCGCGGCTCCTTGTCCAGCACCACGATGTTGCCCTGACGCCAGACCATCTGGAACTCCTCGGCGCCCGCCATATGCGAGATGACGGCGGCGCCGTTGCCCGCGGCGTTGATCAGGTAGCGGCAGCGCACGTTGCCAGCGGGGGTCGCCAGCGTAAAGCGCGCGTCGTCGCCCGAGCCCGCGACTTCAATCGCCTCCACCGGGGCGGAGCGCATAAATGTCACCCCGTTGGCCACGGCGTTTTCCAGCGCGGCGATGGCAACCTCAAACGGGTCGACAAATCCAGTCGAGGGGCACCACAGCGCGCACGTTGCATCGGCACTGGCGCGCGGCTCTAATTCGTGGATGCGGTCGGGTCCGACGATCGACAGCTCGGGCACACCGTTGACATGGCCGTTGCACAGCAGCTGCTCCAGATGCGCGCGGTCCTCGTCGTTAAAGCCCAATACCATCGACCCGGTGCGGCAGAACAGAAAGCCCAGCTCCTGCGCCCACGCACCGTACAACTCGCAACCACGAGCGTTGATCTGCGCCTTAACCGTGCCCGGTGCCGGATCGTAGCCGGCGTGCACCAGGCCGCCGTTGGCCTTCGACGCGCCCAGCGCAATATCGTTAGCCGCCTCGATCACGCAAATGGACAGTTCAAATCGCGCGAGCTGCCGCGCGATGGCGCATCCCGTGATGCCCGCGCCGACAATCGCGATATCAAACGTTTCTGCCACAGTGCCTCCCAGACGAGTTGACAGGCTGTCAATAAGAACATCCTACGGTCTACACACCCCCAGCAGGGCGGCAATGCGGCGAACAGCCCCGCAACACCCGCCAACGGCAGGTGAGGGGAGACCCCGGCAACGTTGACAACCTCGTCTACCGACAACTACGGCAACCGTTTGTCTCGATCTGTAACAGTCAGGCGAGGATTTGGGCTCCAGATGTTACAGATTGAGACATTTGCCATGCGGGCCCTCCGTTTGTCTCGATCTGCAACATCTAGACCCGGATTCCGCTCCCACCTGTTACAGATTGAGATGTTTGTGTCCGCGCCAGCCCCGTACCTAGCCGTAGTCCCATATAAACAAACCCAGTGGTAAACTTGACCGGACTGTTAATATTCCGAAAGGTACCCGTAATGTCCAAGTACATCTCCGAGCTCATGTCGCCGCAGCTTATGGGCGTCGTCTATGCCTTCGTTGGCTTTATCGTCGCCCTGTATGTGCTGTCGGTCGTCTATGTGTTCATCGACGCTCGCCGCCGCGGCGCCAGCGCCTACGTGGCATGGGGCATCATCGCCCTCATCCCGTTTGTAGGCCTCATTGCCTACCTGGTCCTGCGTCCGCACTCCTACGCGTCCGACCGCGAGGAGCAGGAGCTGGACATGGCCCTGCGCGAGCGCCAGCTTGCCCAGTACGGCACCTGCCCGCAGTGCGGTGCGCCCATCGAGAAGGACTTCGTCGTCTGCCCGGTTTGCGATACCCAGGTTCGCAACGTCTGCCCCAGCTGCCATCGCCCGCTCGACGCGCACTGGAAGGTCTGCCCCTACTGCCGAACTCGCATCCAGTAACGCATCCATCGCCGGGCCGGCCGCAAGTCCCGGGCACGCCGCAAGCCACGCGCGCCCCACAGCCCCGCCCCACACGATGAAGCATGCGTAGAAAATCGCCCGCCGTGCCATTAAGGTGCGGCGGGCGCTTGTATACCAAGGCAACCTGCCTATAATGATGCAAGTCAAAAACGCCGAGCGCATCGCACACACTTGCATCAGGCATCCGAGAGGAGAAAACATACCCATGAAGGCACTCTACAATGACGGTTCGGTGGCCGAGCTCCCGCAGGACGAGGTCACGCACGTCATCCGCCACTCTGCCGCGCATATCATGGCGCAGGCCATCAAGCGCCTGTACCCCGAGGCCGACTTTGCCTACGGCCCCGCGACCGACAACGGCTTCTA
Source organism: Collinsella sp. (assembly GCA_019414045.1). GTDB lineage: Bacteria > Actinomycetota > Coriobacteriia > Coriobacteriales > Coriobacteriaceae > Collinsella. The sequence continues at coordinate 97,780 of DXMW01000024.1, forward strand.
CTACGACGTCGACCTGCCCGAGGGCGTCAAGATCAGCGAGGACGATTTCCCTGCGATCGAGGCCGAGATGAAAAAGATCGTCAAGGAGAACCTCAAGTTCACCGTGTACGAGAAGCCCCGCGCCGAGGCCATCGCCCTTATGGAGGAGCGTGGCGAGAAGTACAAGGTCGAGCACATCGGCGACCTGGACGACGACGCCCGCATCACCTTCTACCAGCAGGGCGACTACATCGACATGTGTGTCGGCCCCCACATCTGCTACACCAAGGCCCTCAAGGCCTTTAAGCTCACCGGCGTCTCGGGCGCTTACTGGAAGGGCGACAAGGACAACAAGATGCTCACCCGCATCAACGGCGTCGCCTTTGCCACCAAGGAAGAGCTCGACGAGCACATGCACATGCTAGAGGAGGCCAAGAAGCGCGACCACCGCAAGATCGGCCGCGAGATGGACCTCTTTATGATGCGCGACGAGGCCCCCGGCTTCCCGTTCTTCCTGCCCAACGGCATGATCCTTAAGAACACGCTGCTGGACTACTGGCGCGAGATTCACCACAAGGCCGGCTACGTGGAGATCTCCACGCCGCTCATCATGAACAAGCAGCTGTGGAAGACCTCGGGCCACTGGGACCACTACAAGGACAACATGTACTCCACCGTCATCGACGACGAAGAGTACTGCATTAAGCCCATGAACTGCCCGGGCGGCGTGCTGGTGTACGCGAGCAAGCCGCACTCATACCGCGAGCTGCCTATCCGCGCCGGCGAGATCGGCCTGGTGCACCGCCACGAGCTGCGCGGCGCCCTGCACGGCCTGTTCCGCGTGCGCTGCTTTAACCAGGACGATGCCCACCTGTTTGTGCGCCCCGACCAGTTGACCGACGAGATCGTGGGCGTAGTCAACCTCATCGACTCCGTGTACCAAAAGTTTGGCTTTAAGTACCACGTAGAGCTTTCCACCCGCCCCGAGGACTCCATGGGCTCCGACGAGGACTGGGCGCGCGCCGAGGAGGGTCTGCGCACCGCTCTGGAGCAGCTGCACATGGACTACGAGGTCAACGAGGGCGACGGCGCCTTCTACGGTCCCAAGATCGACTTCCACCTGGAGGACTCGCTCGGTCGCACCTGGCAGTGCGGTACCGTGCAGCTCGACTTCCAGATGCCGCTCAACTTTAACCTGGAGTACGTGGACGCCGACGGCACCAAGAAGCGCCCCATCATGCTGCACCGCGTGTGCTTTGGCTCTATCGAGCGCTTCATCGGTATTCTGATTGAGCACTTTGCCGGCAAGTTCCCCACCTGGCTGGCTCCCGTACAGGTCAAGGCACTTCCCGTCTCTGAGAAGAGCCGCGACTACGCCCACGAGGTTTGCGCCAAGCTGGAAGAGGCCGGCATTCGCGTGGTCTGCGACGACCGCGACGAGAAGATCGGCTACAAAATCCGCGAGGCCCGCAGCATCGATCGCGTACCCTACATGCTCATTCTGGGCGAGAAGGAGGTCGAGGCCGGCAACATCTCCGTCCGCGATCGTTCCAACGAGACCGTTCAGATGAGCGTTGACGAGTTTGTTGCCAAGGTGACCGAGGAGATCAAGACTCGCGCCTAAGGCAAGCTGCACAACAATTAACAAAGGCGACCGTCCACAAAGGGCGGTCGCCTTTTTTCTTACCAAAATAAGAAAAGCCGCTGGTTGAGCGGCTTTTTTTGTTGCACAAAAAGGTACAGGTTTTTGTAGAGGGGTATGGAGATGTATCTACCGGCAGTGCATTTTGTGTAATCTGGACAAACGCTGATTAATTGCTCGTATAATGGCCTATGTCGAAAGATACAAAAACCTGTACTTTTGCGACTGCGCCTAGCTGCGAGCGAGAAGCCTGTTCTAAACGCCCCTGCATTTGCGTGCATCGCAAAACCAAAAAGAGGGGGCGAGAACATGGAGCAGATGGCACGGCGCCAAGAGCAGCTGCCGGGCGCATTTAACGGTGTCACCACCAACAGCCAGCACGGCCGCGTCCGCTGGTATCTGGTCCACACCCCCAACGGAAAAGAGCGCGAGACCTGCGAAAAGGTCCGCCGAATTATCCCGCACGAGCTGATGCAGAACGCTTTTGTGATGCAAAAGGAGTTCTGGTTTAAGCGGGACGGTGCCTGGTCGCTCCAAACCAAACCCATGTACAAGGAATATTTCTTCGTCGCCACGCACGATGTCGCAGCGCTTGATAGGGCCCTGGCCCAGCTGAGCTTTGGCTGCCGCATCGCCGGCAGTAGGGAGCGGGCGTACATGCCCATGCCGGACGATGCGCAGGATTGGTACCGCAGCGTGTTGGATGACGACGGTGTGGTGCGCAACAGCGTGGCGCGCATAGAAGACGGCGTGTTGCACATAGAGCAGGGTCCCTTGGTGGGGCAAGAGGCCCGTGTAAAGAAGATCGATCGTCATAAGCGCTGGTGCCTGGTGGATGTGGGCGATGGTGGCTCCACATTTAGGGAGCTGCTACCGCTTGACGTGCCCAGCAAAACGTAAGGGAGACGTTGCACCGGCAAATTACTTGGTTTTTGGATTCATAGATGGGGGGGGTCCTGGGGACAGGAACGTAAGTTTTATTGTGGCTGCTAAAGAAGTAACAGAGAATAATGCGCCCGTGGGGGCGACGCTCATTGCTCGGGCCATGGACCGGCGCAAGGGCACGGCGGGTGCTGGGGTCGGCTCCGCTGCAAACACGGGTGCGGTGAGCCTCCCGGGCTCGCCCGAGTTCGCTGCAGAGTCCCGTGCGCTCGACACGCGATCGCTTGGCTACCGCTTCGTGAAGCGCACGTTCGACATCGCGTTCAGTGCGTGCGTCTGCGTCGTGGCTCTTATCCCTGGCACGGTTCTTTGCGCGTTCATTGCGGCCGACACCAAGGGTGCTCCCATCTATGCGCACGAGCGGGCTGGGCGCTTCGGTCGCCCCATCCGCGTGCTCAAGTTCCGCTCCATGGTCGCCGACGCCAACGACGTGGAGAAGTACCTCAGCCCCGAGCAGATCGAGGAGTGGCACCGCGAGCGGAAGGTCACAAACGATCCCCGCATCACCAAGCTAGGCCGCGTCCTGCGCAAGACTTCCCTGGACGAGCTGCCCCAGTTCTTCAACGTGCTCGCGGGCCAGCTCTCCGTCATCGGCCCTCGCGCCATCACCTACGAGGAGCTCGGGAACTTTACGCACGAGCAACAGGTGCAGGTGCTTGCCGTCCCGCAGGGCATTACCGGTGCCTGGCAGTCGGGCCCGCGCAACCTCGCGACCTTCGAGAACGGCCTGCGCCAGGAGTTCGAGCTTGCCTACGCGAAGGGTGCCAGCCTCAAGGCAGACTGGAAGGTCTTCTTCAAGACCTTTGGCGTCATGTTCGGCAAGAAGAAGACGGGGAGGTAGCGCATGAGTGCTGACAAACCCCTCGTCTCGATCGTGGTGCCGACCTACAAGCGCTCTGACAGGATTCGCGTGGCCCTGGACTCAATCGCCGCGCAGGACTACGGCGCGGAGAACATCGAACTGATTGTAGTGAGCGACAATCGGCCGGAGTGGCCGGAAAGCGCCGAGACCGACGCGGCGGTCGCCCCCTATGCCGCGAGCCTTCCGCACTTTAGGCTGCTGCACACCTCCGGCCAGACCGGCGGCGGGGCGGCGCGCAACTACGCCTGCCGCCAGGCGACGGGCGAGTACCTCACGTTCCTCGACGATGACGACGAGTTCCTGCCTGACAAGGTGTCCACCCAGGTCGCCTTCATGCAGGAAAACTCCCTCGACATGAGCTGGCAGGATGTCTCGTGGTATGACGAACGTGGCCGGCTTGTGGAGCACCGCAGGCTCGACCATTGCGAGGACTTCTCCACCGAGGGTCTGCTGCGCGCGCACCTCCTAACGCCGATAAGCCCAACGGCCATCTATATGCTCAGGCGCGACCTGTTCGACCGCACTGAGGGTTTCGGCGAGGTGGCGACCGGCCAAGACTGGTGGCTGATGCTGCGCTGCATAGAGGCTGGCGCCCACATGGGCTACATGCCCGAGGTGCACGTGAGGCAGTACCTCCATTCCGGCGAGAGGCTCTCGCTTGGCAAGAACAAGGTAAACGGCGAGGTCGCAAGGCACGAGGTGGTGCGCGGCTACTACCCGCGCCTCAGCAAGAAGGATGTGCGCTACATCGAATTTCGCCACAACGCCGTGCTCGCCTTCGCTATGAAGCGCAGCAACCAGCCAGGCCAGGCTGTGATTTACGCCTTAAAGGCCATTGCCTCATCGCCCGCCGCCTGCGTCTCTGAGGCGCTGAAGTTCTTCGGCAAGGCGAAATCCTAACTATTTCATATGTGTGCCTGCTCTTAACGAAAGGTTGAATGATATGTCCGAAAAAATGAAGATAGCAGTCGCCGGCACCGGCTATGTGGGGCTCTCGTTGGCCGTTCTGCTCTCGCAGCACAACGAGGTGCGCGCGCTCGACATCGTCTCCGAGAAGGTAGAGAAGATTAACGCTTTTCAGTCGCCCATCCAGGACGACGAGATTGAGCTCTTCCTGGCCGAGGCTAAGGCGGGCACGAGGAAGCTCGACCTGCATGCAACCGTGGACGTCGCCGAGGCCTATACAGGCGCGGATTTCGCCATCGTGGCCACGCCAACGAACTACGACTCGGACCGCAACTTTTTCGACACCTCGTCTGTTGAAGCCGCAATTTCGGCAATCCGCTCGGTGAACCCGACGGCCTGGATTGTCATCAAGTCGACCATCCCTGTGGGTTACACTTCGTCGCTTCGCGAGACGCTTGGCGACAGCCGCATCATCTTCAGCCCCGAGTTCCTTCGAGAGAGCAAGGCGCTCTACGATAATTTGCACCCTAGCCGCATCGTTGTGGGCGCGCCCAAGGACGACGAGGAAGCTGTGAAGGCCGCAAAGACGTTTGCTGGGCTGCTCGCCCAAGGCGTCGGCCCCGCCGAGCTTGAGCGCACCAACCCTGATGGCACGACGGGCATCCCGCAGCTCGTTCTTGGTACCACCGAGGCGGAGGCCGTGAAGCTGTTCGCCAACACCTACCTGGCACTTCGCGTGGCGTACTTCAATGAGCTGGACACTTACTGCGAGATGAGGGGACTCAACACCAAGGACGTCATCGATGGCGTGTGCCTAGAGCCCCGCATTGGCTCCCACTACAACAACCCCTCCTTCGGCTACGGCGGCTACTGCCTGCCCAAGGACACCAAGCAGTTGCTGGCCAACTATAAGGACGTGCCTCAGAACCTTATCGAGGCCATCGTCGATGCCAACCGCACTCGCAAGGACTACATTGCAGACGAGGTACTGCAACTGCTGTGGGACAAGGTATACGAAGGCAAGGAGAAGCCCGTGGCGGGCGTGTACCGCCTGACCATGAAGTCGAACTCCGACAATTTCCGCGCCAGTTCCATCCAGGGCGTTATGAAGCGCGTGAAGGCCAAGGGAGTGCCGGTCGTTGTCTACGAGCCAACGCTGGACGCGCCGGAATTCTTCGGTTCCGAGGTGACGCATGACCTTGAGAAGTTCAAGGCCGAGTGCGACGTGATCATTGCCAACCGGTGGAGCGACGATCTGGCCGATGTTGCCGGCAAGGTGTATACCCGCGACCTATTCAAGAGGGATTAGTATTTGTGGCGATTACTGCTGATAAAAAAAAGAGACGGCTGCTCCTTCTGACGAGGAGGTTCCCCTTTAACCGCGGCGAGGTCGCCGCTGAGTCCTATCTCGAGAACGAGATAGGCGTTCTTTCGACCTATTTCGACGAGGTGCTCGCCGTGGGGACCGAGGCGCAGCCGGGTGACGCGCCCACCTGCGCGCTGCCGGGCAATGTGACGCCCCTGGCCTTGGGTTGCGGTAATACCTCCAAGGACAAGGCTTTGCTTGCAGTCAAAGGGATCGCGTTTCCCCTTTTGGGCGGTGCGGACGTTCGTGAGGCCTATGCCACAGAATCCGTTCATGGAATCGGAAAGCGCGTGTTTCGGGGCTACTTTGCCGCGAGGGCGAAGGCAAAGGCGGACGTGCTTGCGGAGGAACTGGTCCGCTTTGGCTTTGAGCCCACGCACATATACAGCTTTTGGCTTTACGACACCGCTTTGGTCGCTGCTTGGCTGACCGGCACGTACCCATGTGCACGCGCCGTTGCGCGTGCACATGGGTACGATCTGTATGCAGATCGTACCGATGTGCATTATTTGCCCTTCCGGGGATACCTCCTATCCAAGCTTTCCGGAGTGCTTCCCTGCTCGAAAGACGGGGAGGAATACATAAACGCGAACTGGCCGGGCCATGAGGGCAAGGTGACGACCTCCTATCTCGGAACGCGGGAGATGCCAGACAAGTCCGGCGAGCCGTTGACCTGCCCGTTGCGGGTCGTCTCGTGCTCGCGTATTGTCGACGTTAAGCGCGTGCCTCTTCTTGCTAAGGCTGTCACCCTTCTTGATGCCGAAGGGCTTCGCGTCGAATGGACCCATTACGGCGACGGCCCACAGCTCGAGGAGGCGAGGGCCGCCTGCTCGTTGCTGACGCACTCCACCGCGAAGTTCGCGGGGGCTTTGCCGAACGACGCGCTTTTGGGGGAGTACGCAGCGAAGCATTTCGACGTCTTCGTGAACGTCTCGTCAAGCGAGGGCCTGCCGCTTTCGATCATGGAGGCCTGCGGATTCGGCATTCCCGTCATCGCCACGGACGTTGGCGGAACCCACGAGATAGTAAGCGATGGCGTCAACGGCTTTCTCCTACCTAGCGACTGTGGACCGGAAGATGTCGCCGCGGCCATAAAGCGATTCGTCTTTTTGGGCAAGGCCGAAGGGTCTTCTATGAGGCGCGCTGCAAGGGCCGTTTGGGAGAGGGACTTCCGTTTGGAGGCCAACGTGGAGGGGCTTGTGCGCTCGCTCGGAGTCGATTACAGAAACGAAGGTGAATGATGGGCCAGATTGCGCAGAAGATGACCATGCTCAAAAGGTGGAGCAAAATGCTCACTGGCAAGACGGCTGTGGCCGTAGAGCAGAGCATGGGCAGGGCCTATAATGTCGGACAGTTGTCCGGGTACTACAACGATTTGACCGGCAAGGTCACTGGCAGTACTCTGCTCGACGAGGGCGGTGTCCCTGTTAGCGTCATCGCCGGTGGGGCGCGGGTGCATTTCCCCATCGCCATTTTCCAATACGGTTTGGGCTGTTACGACTTGAGCATTCTCAGGTCGGATGAAGTTGAGCGCTTTCTCGACGCACTAAGGGTATGCTCGGATTGGGCGATCGGCGCCCAGCGGGATGACGGCTCTTGGGACGCATTTGGTCCGATAGGCAGCGCTAAGTACTCCGTCTCCTCGATGGCCCAAGGCGAGGGGTGCTCGATGCTGCTGAGGGCCCATGCGGCTTTCGGGGACGAGTGCTATAGAGTTGCGGCGCTGAAAGCTGCCGAGTTCATGCTTATCGACATGGACAATGGCGGCGTGTCGTCGCATGACGGGGGAGAACTGTTCCTGGAGGAGTACCCTCAACGCCCCAGGCGCAGTGTCATGAACGGTTGGGTGTTTAGCCTTTTCGGTCTCTATGACGCATCGTTGGTCGACGCGCGCTTCGCCGGGCCATTCAAGCACTCTGCGGAGACGTTGGCTTGCCATTTGGATGACTACGACGCCGGCTTCTGGTCTTATTACGACATGGAAAAGCGTATCGCCTCTCCCGCCTACCATCATCTACATATAGCGCAGCTCCGCGCAATGGCGGATCTTTCAGGCGACGCAAGGTTCGCGGTGAAGGCCGAGGTATACGAGCGCTATCAGGAATCTCCGGCCAACCGCAGGAAGGCGATTGCTAAAAAGGCGCTGCAGAAGCTGATCGAGAAATCCGATGCGGTGATCGTCCAATGAAGAAGGCCCTCTATATCGTGACCTCGATGGACACCGGCGGGGCCGAGACGGTATTCATGAAGTATTACCGGGCTTTGGACAAGTCGCGCTATCAGCTCGACTTCTGTGTGTCGTCCGACGTGCCGGGCTTTTACGACGCCGAAATCGAGTCGATGGGCGGCAGAATTGTGCACACAGTCAAGAAGACCGAGGCCGGGCCGGTCGCTTCGTTCAAGCGGCTCATGCAGATAGCCCGGGACGGCGGTTATTGCTGTGCTGTCAGGTCGTCTCAGCACAGTCTTTCCTGTCTTGATTTGCTCGCCATGAGATTCGGAGGCGTGTCCAGAACCATATTCAGGTCAAGCAACACGGGTACAGTTTCGAACAGCAAAAAGGAGACCCTGCTGCACAATCTTTTCAAGCCCCTTGTCAGGGTTGCGGCGACCGACTTCGCCGCCCCGTCTACCGAGGCGGGCGTCTACATGTTCGGCAAGGCGGGGGTATCGGGGCCGCGTTTCCATCTCATGAAGAACGCGCTCAACCTCGAGGACTACGCCTATGACGCTTCGACACGGGACGATGTTAAGCGCGAACTGGGCGTTCCTGCCGAGTCCTATGTCGTCGGGCACGTCGGGAGGTTCAGTGAGCAGAAGAACCACCTCTTCCTTGTCGATGTTTTTGCTGAAATCGCCCGGAGAAGGCCAGACGCCGTCCTCATTCTCGTCGGCAAAGGCGAGACGCGCACGGCCGTTGAGAGGCGCGTTGCCGAGCTCGGATTGACCGATAGGGTGGTGTTTGCCGGGGTTAGGAGCGATGTCCGCCGTCTCTATTCGGCTATGGACGTCTTCATCTTCCCCTCTGTCTACGAAGGCCTGCCGAACGTCGTCGTCGAGGCGCAGGCAAACGGACTCCCTTGCGTGATTAGCGACTCCATCACGCGGGAGGTTGGCATTTGCGAGAACGTCGTTTACAAAAGTCTGGGCGACGCTCTGGACGAATGGGCCGACGCCGCGCTCTCCGCGGATCGCATAGGGTCAAGCGCCAGTGCGAGGGATTTGAAAGGCTCGGGCTATGAAATCAATTCGGAGCTTCCCGGTTTCGTGAGGCTGGTATTCGGATGAACTTTATCGAAACATCGCTTTTCTACTTTCTTGTCGTTTTGCTTTCAGCGGCGCTTGCGCGCATGTCGGAAAACGGCAAAAGTAAGGCTGGGCTGGTCGCTGCCGTGGTTCTTCTTACCGCCGTCGGGGGCTTGAGGTCGTATGCGGTTGGGCAGGATACCCTGGGTTATAAAGAGGGAATCGAGTACTTCTACGCGTATGGGACCACGATGTGGAACCATACGTTCAGCGTTCCGTACGGTGTCTTCACAAGTGCGGTGCTCCATATCTGTAACAATTACTCGTTCTTGCTCGTCGTCGAGTCGCTGATCACCAACGCCTTTTTTGCTTTCAGGCTTTGGGATTTTAGACGAACGGCATCGCTCTCGTTTGCGATGTTCGTCTATACGGCAACGGTGTTCCCGCTGTCTATGTGTCTGACGTGCCAGATGATTGCAGTCTCGCTGGTTTTCTACGCAACCAGGTTTTTAGAACAGAATAAGCCGTTGCTTTTTTGCGCTTGGTGGGCTGTTGGCGCTCTTTTGCACGCGTCCGCCCTGATAGGGGTCCTATTCCTCATCTACTACCTATTTTCCAACAAAAGCAAGAGCCGATCGCAGTTCGCCGCGAAGATGCTTGCATCGGTTGCCCTGCTGTTCCTGGCAGCTTATGCGGGCTCTAAGCTCGTCGACCGGTATGCGCGTTACTCCGTGAACGAATCGAGCATCGGGTTGATGGTTTTTGCGCAGGCGACCGTCCTCGCGATCGCATATTTCGTCAGCCGCGAAACTGCGAATGTTGCCCCGGTTGAGAGCGACGGAACGTCGCGGCTCAAAGCCAACCGGATGCCGCTCGTGTTTTACGCTTTAGGCATTTTGGCTTCGGCGTCCTCTTATGTGATTGCCAACGCCGGCCGCATAGCCTATTACTTCACCGTATTAGGCCCCGTGATTTTCGGAGGCTTCGTGAAGGACGCTCGGAAAATAAAAGCCCGTTTTTGTCTTGGCTGTTTTCTAGTTGTCTGGTTCCTTTTCTACGCCTTTTATGCCTATCTGCTTCATACCGGGCTTGGTATCGAGTCTTATTCGTTCGTCTGGATGGGGTAAATAGTGCCCGAAACCGTTTCGGGCATATACGAGCAAAGTCTACGTTGGTGGTTTGCATACGCCCAGGGCTTGTTCCATGTGTAGCGCAGAGAATTAAAAAGTAAAACGCTTTGTTTAAGCTCGGACTTAAGGAAATTGTATATATGGAAAGCAAAATTAAAAAATACCTAAGTGACCCGTGGATGGCCTACTGTGCCTTTACGTCGAAGGGTCTAACGAAATGGGTTTCCGACAGGACGCACCTTCGATTGATGCATCGCGCCAAGTTGGGCATGTGGCCTAGCATAGACTCGCCGGTGACCTTCACTGAGAAGATGCAGTGGCTGAAGCTTAACGATCACAACCCTGCGTACACGACCATGGTCGACAAGTACCGCGCTAAGGACCTCATTGCCTCGCGTGTGGGCTCCGAGCACGTGGTCAAGACGTTGGGCGCCTGGAATTCCGCTGATGACATCGATGTGAGTGGGCTACCGGAGAAGTTCGTACTCAAAACGAATCACGACTGCGGCGGCGTGCTCATCTGCACTGACAAGGGACACTTCGATCTCAACAGTGCCAAGGACTTTTTTCGGGGTCATTTGAAGCAGAATTATTTTTACGGGTGCAGGGAATGGCCTTACAAGAACGTGAAGCCCGTCGTGTTCGCCGAGGAGTTCTTGGAGAGCGAGGGCGATAATGCCCGTGATGAAGACGATAACTGGGAAGGCATCGACGAGTTCGACTTCTTCTGCTTTGACGGGGAACCCCGGCTGATTTCTTATTGCCACGGGGACAAGAACGATTCTGAGAAGAGGTACAACGATTTCTACGACACTGAGTGGAATCTGCTGCCTTTGGCGATGGGATACGCGAGTTCCGAAGAGACGATCCCTGCCCCGGAGCAGCTCAGCGAGATGCTCGAGCTATCAAGGAAACTGAGTGACGGTGTACCTTTCTTGAGGGTCGACCTCTTCATCTGCAAGGGGCGCGTTCTCGTCGGCGAGCTGACTTTCTACCCGTGGGGCGGGTTTACGCCTTTCAGCCCCGCTGAGGCGGAGAGGACGTTGGGGCAAATGGTTTCTTTGCCCCAACGTGAAAACGAGGAATGATGGCAAACGAAAGCTGCATTCAGTGCGTGCGCATGGATAATCAGCCAGTAAGCGCGCTCCGGCGTTTCTTCATGGAGGTTTAGTATGTCCGACACAAAAGACCTCCGGGCGAGGTCGGCAAGCGCGGCAAAGTGGTCTCTGGCAACCGAGATTATCGCCAAAATCATCTCGCCTATCTCGCAGCTCGTCTTAGCGAGGCTGCTGGCGCCAGAGGCGTTTGGCATGGTGGCGACCGTCACCATGGTAGTGAGCTTTGCCGACATGTTCGCGGACGCCGGGTTCCAGAAGTACCTGGTGCAACACAGCTTCCGAGACAAAAAAGACCTGCATGCCAACGCTAACGTGGCCTTTTGGACGAACTTCGGCATATCGGTGGTCCTGTGGTGTCTCATTGCCATATTCAACGATCCGGTGGCCACCTTCGTGGGCAATCCGTCGCTGGGCTTTCCCTTGGCCGTGGCCTGCCTCTCTCTCCCGTTGACGTCGTTTTCGAGCATTCAGATGGCGTTGTTCCACCGTAATCTCGATTTCAAGTCGCTTATGCCGGTGAGACTGACGTCGACCTTACTTAACTTCGGCTCGACGCTTGTACTGGCGTTTATGGGATTTGGTTACTGGTCACTTATCGTTGGCACTTTGGCGGCGAATATTGTAAATGCAGTGGGGCTGACTCTGCTGTCTGAGTGGAAGCCGCGTTTTTTCTACTCCTTCAACATGCTGAAGGCTATGTTCTCATTCAGCGGATGGACGCTTTTGGAGTCGTTCACCATATGGCTTTCCTCTTGGGCGGGCACCTTTATCGTGGGGCATTTCCTGGGTGCGGCTGAGTTGGGATATTACAAGACGCCAGTCACCTTTGTGAGCGGGTGCTTCGGGATTATCACGAACGCTACGACGCCCATCTTGTTCTCGTCACTTTCGCGCCTTCAGTTTGATCGGGAAGAATACGTTGCTTATCTGCGACGCTTCCAGTTCATGGTGGCATTGTTCCTGTTGCCGTTGTCTGCGGGTATCTTCGTATTCCGCGAGCCTTTGGTGGCCCTGTTGCTCGGCGATCAGTGGGGCGAGGCGACGCTCATGTTCGGGTTGTATGGGCTGGTGCAGGGGCCGATGGTGCTGCTCTCATACTACAGCAGCGAGATGTATCGCTCTCTTGGTAAACCGCGCGTGTCTACGCTTGTGCAGGTGATGTACCTCGTGTTGATGACGCCGCTTATGACCGTGGCGGCTATGCAAGGGTTCGATGCCGTCGTGTGGGCTGATGCGGGATTGAGAATCCTTTTGATTGCTATCAACCAAGTGGTCACATATTTCGTGGTTGGCCTTTCGTTTGGGCGCACTATGTTGTCGCTCAAGGAGCCCATTTTCTGCACATCGATGATGTGCGCATTTGCATGGGTGACGTATGGACTCGCATCTAGCAACTGGCTTGGCGTCGGGTTGGACATTGTAGGGTGCGTCGTTGTCTATTTCGCGATTTGCTTTGCTTTGCCCAAGAGTAGGAGGGTGCTGCTGAAGCTGGTCAAGGGCGGCGGCTTTAAAACGTTTTGAGGTCTGTAATTAACTTGTTGGGAGTTCCATCTCAGGACTTCCTTAAAACGAAAGAGTGGGGTATATATGCAGGATAGAAAAGTCCTCGTCACTGGCGCCGCCGGCTTCATCGGGGCGTTTCTGGTGAAGCGGCTGCTCGAAACCACCGACGACGCGATCATCGGTCTGGACAACGTGAACAGCTACTACGACCCTGGCATCAAGGAGGCTCGCCTGCGAATGCTGGCGGAGGTGGACAAGGCGGGGCGTTTCGCCTTCGTGCGCGGCGACCTGTGCGATGCCGCGTTGATAGAGCGCCTGTTCGCTGAGAACGGCTTCGACGTTGTGGTGAACTTGGCCGCCCAGGCCGGTGTGCGATACTCCATCGAGAACCCCAAGGCCTACATAGACAGCAACCTGGTAGGGTTCTTCAATATATTGGAGGCTTGCAGGCGCCACCCGGTGAAGCATCTTGTCTACGCGAGCTCTTCCTCCGTCTACGGCGGCAACGAGAAAGTGCCTTTCTCGGAGGACGACCGTGTAGACTCTCCGGTGAGCCTGTACGCCGCCACAAAGAAGTCCAACGAGCTAATGGCCGCGGCCTACTCCAAGCTTTACTCCATCCCAGCCACGGGCCTGCGCTTCTTTACGGTGTATGGGCCCATGGGAAGGCCCGACATGGCATACTTCGGCTTCACCGAGAAGTTGCGTCGTGGCGATACGATTAAGATTTTCAACATGGGCGATTGTAAGCGCGACTTTACGTACGTGGACGATATTGTGGAGGGCGTGCGCAGGGTCATGGACGGCGCTCCTGAGGTCAAGATCGGTGTTGATGGTTTGCCAATGGCCGCTCATCGCGTGTATAACATCGGCAATTCGAATCCCGAGAACTTGCTGATCTTCGTTGATACGCTGCAGCGTGTGCTGGTTGAGGAGGGCGTGCTCCCCGCCGATTACGATTTCGAGGCGCATAAGCAGCTCGTTCCTATGCAGCCTGGTGACGTGCCTGTAACCTATGCGGATACTGGCGCCTTGGAGCGCGATTTTGGTTACAAACCCGCAACGCCGCTCGAGGACGGTCTTCGTGAATTCGCGAAGTGGTATCGCGAGTTCTACGGGAATTAGCTGGGTGATAGCAATGTCGAATGTATACAGCAGTGACCGTATTCGCTTTGGGGGGGGGTCTATTCTCTCAAACCATGCTTTGAGGTTTGTTTGGCTACTTCGAAAGTGCCAGAATTCGCACAATCCTTTATGGCATCTTTTTCGAAAGAGGATGGCTTGCAAATATGGTCTCGAGATCGCGCCTGCCACCTCGATTGGCGAAGGCTTGTATCTGGGTCACGCTTTTGGCATTACGGTAAACCCGAATGCCGTTATCGGTCGCAACTGCAATATGCACAAAGGTGTGACAATTGGTCGGGAAAACCGCGGCAAACGAAAAGGTGCGCCTGTTCTTGGCGATTGCGTTTGGCTTGGTGTCAACTCAACTATTGTTGGTGGCGTTCGTTTAGGCAACGACGTTCTCGTTGCACCGAACACTTATGTTAACTGCGACGTACCAAGCCATTCGATTGTGATTGGGCACCCATGCAAAATCATTTCTCGAGATGGGGCAACAGACGAATATATAAACAACAGGGTCTGAATAATAAAATCGGTTTTACATGTCTTATCCAGGATAGAGGGGGGGGGGATCGTCTTCGCTAATTACAGCGAGTTAGCGACTCAGTGAGCTTTGGCGCGCTCTGATGCGAGCGGAAGGTGAAGCAAACTGGAACGGGTAGTAGATTCCCAGAAGCTATATGCAACGTGAGTGTCAAAGATAGCGCGTCTTAACGCATAACCCTGCATTCCTCCTTTCACCGACTGGCAAAACGATTTACACCTAATTGTCGACATTACCCACGCGATTTATCTTTGCCCCCGCATCGATCTCGCTAAACTAATAACTGCTGCTACCAGGGCATTTTCTGGTGCACATTCTATTGGCTCCTGCGAAGATCGGAGCGGGTATGTTTGCTGCCAAGTCCCACACCAGCCGTCATCACATCGCGATCGCTGCCATGGCCTGCCTATGCGTTTTGCTGGGCGGGCCTTCTTATGCCGCGGGCGCGGAGAGCCTCATCATCGCGGGCGCGACGTACTGCGAGCCGGGCGCGTCGGGCCCCGGCTGGGCCTGGACCGATGCCGACCACCTGGAGCTTGACGGCTACGCGGGTGGGGCCATCGGCGCCGAGGGCGACCTGGTGCTGACGCTTGCCGGGCAAAACTCCGTGACGGAGTCGCATGCGCCCGATGCGGACATCACGCTGTGCGGTATGGAGGTGTGGGGCAACCTGACGCTTCGCGGCACCGGGACCCTGACGGCGACGGGCTCGCAGTGCGGGATCCACGTTTCGCAGGCGCTCGTGGTGGACGGCTGCACCGTCGATGTCCGGGCGGACGGGGCCGATATTACGGACGAGGCGTTCGCCGGCGTGATCGCAGGCGACATGGCCGTGCGCGGCGGCGGGCGCATCGTTGCCGCGGGCGCCGGGTCCGGAGCGGGCGTGCGCGCCTACGGCGTGTATCTGCAGGATGCGGGCCTTGGCGCTGGCGCGGCCGGCTGTCGGCTTTCCGTCGATGCCTCGTGGCTCGATGCGACCGGTGCCGACGGCGGTGTTGCGTGCACGGGCGGGTCGCTTGTGTCTGCGCGGTTCGTGGCGCCTGCGGGAGGGGCCTTCGGTGCCGGCGGCGTGGCGAATGCTTCCGGCGACATGGCGCCGCATGTGGTGATCGAGCCCCAGGGCGCCACGGCGCCGCCGGGGGAGACCGACGGGCGCGAGGTGCCCGGCGGCGCGGGCGAGCCGGCCGGCGGTGCCGGTCCTGCCGTTGAGCGGCCCGGTGCCGGGTCCGCGACGGATCCCGTCCTAAAGCCCGCGGCTGCGACGCCCAAGACAATCACGACAACCAAAACGACCGTGACCAAGACCATGGCGTCCACGCCATCCAAGGCCAAGACTGCTGGCGTCTCCACCGTCACGCTCCCCAAGACCGCCGACGGCAACTGGATCGCCGCCTCCCTGGCGCTATTCCTGCTGGGAACAGCGCTTGTGTTTGTTAACGTCGTGATTGCGGTTCTAGGTAGGCCAAAGCGTAACGGCGATTGACCGAAGTGCCATACACTTTCTAGGTAGGGGCAATTGCAACGTGTATGACGCATAGCAGGGGCGCGCCGGCTATTCAAAGAAGCTCGGAAGCCTCTATGCGTCTGTGCAAAAGCGCGTGAACGAGCTCATCTCTTGAGCCCCCAAGAAATTCGCGAGCGCATCAACTCGGGCGTGGTCACTCTGCTGGCCGCGCCCCTCTGCATCGCGCTGCTGCTGGTTTTACCATTTCTGATTTGGGATAGGCACCTTCGCTAGCTCCATGCAAGTGAATTGTGGTCCCACGTGGATTCTTTGGGCCCGATCGCGAGCGCGGGCCCGAAGGCTGTAGTAGCTGGCCCATGCCTGGCGCGACGGGTCGCAGACGCTTTCCTGGCTGCCGCCGTCCCAATAGGTGGGCACGTCCATGCGCGCCTTGGCCTGGGACGAGCCGTTGGTCTGGGTTACGTGGAAGGTCGTCGCGGTGCCCGCGGGGGCGTCGTTCCACGAGACGGTGAAGGTGACGCCGTTTTGGCTTGCGGTGGCGGAGTGGGCGTAGGTGGTTTGTGACGTGGTGGGGATCGCCTCGGGCGTGCCGTTGGTTTGGGCACGGAGGGATGGGGCGGGGGCGCCGGTTGCGGCGGTGGTGTCGTCATTGGTGCCGTTGGCGCTTTCCGTGTTGACTGCGCTGGTGCCGGTGGATGTTGCGGTGCTGTCCTCTACGGTATCTGCTGTCGCATTTGTGCTGGCGCCGTCTTCAGCCTTGCCTATGTCGCTGTTCGTGGCGTCGGCTTGCGCCTGCTGCTCGGCTGTTGCTGGAGGCTGGATGGCTTCCGCAATGGCCGCCATGGGCATCGTCGCGCCGACCATGGACGCGCACGCGATCGCGCAGAGCAGGTAGTAAAGGGGTCGTTTCATAGCGGAGCCTCTCGGTGAGCAGCCAATAGGGTCCGAAGGCAGCTCCAGGCCAGCACTCCGCACATATTTTGTTGGGGTTTATTTTACGGGAACCCCAGTCAACATCAGGGAACTTTCTGGGGAATGTTGGGGGAGGGAGCCTTAGGAGACGGTTTGGTGCATGCAAACAACCTTCTTAGGACTACGCTTATGATTTACAAGCCTCTCGAAGTGGCTGTGCCTCAAGTTCAGTACAACACGAGGCGTGTTAGATTGTTGGAAGCCATAAAACCATAAAGGTCGGGAGGACGCATGAGGATCTCTAAACTGAGGATTGAGAACTATCGGAATCTCGATGGAGTGTCGATTAGTTTTGACGAGGACGTGAGCTATATTGTCGGCGAGAACAACCTCGGCAAAACGAATGTGCTTGACTTGCTCAATACAATTTTCAATCAAGCGACGATTAGCGAAGAGGATTTCGCTGACATTGAAAAGCGCGCAGGGGCTCTAGTAACTTTAAAGTTGGACGAGGACGAGATCGGAATAACGGGGCTCGACATCGATCCTACGACCGGAAACACTATAACCATCTGCGCTTTTGCTGACGACCCGGATTCTCGAATTGAATTTAAGGCCGAAGGGAGCGGAGAAAGTATTCCACCCTCTCTGATGCGATCCGTTCACATGTTCAGGTACTCGACTGCATCCTTTAATAGGGGAGACCTGGCGTTTGATGGTACTCGAGGTGTCGGTAAAGTTCTCTCCAAAGGTATCGCTCTTTATCTAGATAAGGAGGGTAAAGAGGTCTCCGATTTTCTGGATGGGAGCGAGCTCGAAGGTCTGGTTGCAGATCTCGGCGAAATCGTCGGCGACGTCCCGATCCTGTCATCATATGGTGTGAGGCCTGGCGTCGATTCATCGGATGGCGGAACGCTTGGAAGTTTGGTTACCTTGCTTGACAAGAGGGGCGTTCATTTTAAAAAGGCAGGGGTAGGCTTGCAGTACCTCGCTATTGCCTCGCTCTCGATAATCGAGAGCATTATGCGTCTTTCGCCTAAACGCCTTCAAGAGAGCCTTTGCTCAGATGATGATGACAGACGCGTGCTGCATGCCGTTCTGGCTTATGACGAACCCGAAGCCCACCTTCACCCGTATATGCAGAGGCGTCTCTCGAAGAGCTTGCATAGGATTTGCGAAGGGAAGGATGATAGATTCAATGCTCTTCTAAAGGACTATTTCGGAATTGATTCAATCAAAGCTCAGTTGATCATGGTGACGCATTCGCCAAACATTCTGGCTCGCGGCTATAAGAACATCGTGCGATTTGGGCAGGGCGAAGATTCTCCAAGGGTCATGTGCGGCAAGGATATTGACCTGTCTGACAAGGTTGAAAAGCATCTTATGCTGAACTTTGAGTCAATACGAGAGGCTTTTTTCGCGCGGTCGGTTTTGGCTTTTGAGGGGCAGACGGAGTCTGGGGCCATTCCGGTCTTTGCACGCAACCTTGGGATGGATCTGGATGATTATGGAGTTGTGCCTATCAGGGCTGGCGGAAAAAAGAACGTCGAGCCGATCTGCGAACTTCTGGACAAGTTTGAGATTCCAAATTATTCCATTGTCGACAGAGATGATGATGAGCTGCAAGAAACTTCTGGAGGCCATATAAAGACAACCGAACGGGATTTCGAAGGTGAGGTCGTTGAATCGTTCTTCGCTAGCGATAATCAAAGCGCGTTCATCGCACTTCTCGAGTCGGTTGATCGTTTTCAGAGGGCAACTTCCATCAAGGGCAATAGTAAGACACTGAAAAAAGCCTGCGCTGTCTATGGCGTTTGCCTGACGGACTCCGAGTATGATTTTCAAGGATCGGAGTTTGACGGGGAATTCGCCGATACTCGCAAATCGCGTGCGCTTATGTATGCATGGCTCTCATCGAACAAGGATGTCGCATCAGGTGTCGCTCTGGCAGAGGCTCTCGGTTCTGATGGCGTTCCCGCATGTTACGAAAGAATTATTCGTAAGGCCGTGGGGCTCGAATGGTGATGGGTCAGGCTGATTTGCGGGATAGTGTTAGAACTGCGATTGAGGTGCGCTGTGGTGGAGATGCATCACAGCGCTCTGCGATTTTTGCGCCTTCGAAGAGGGTGTTCGTGGAGGCGCCGGCAGGCTACGGGAAAACCACAGTGATGACTGGGCGGGCTTGCTGGTTGCTGGCATCTGGGGAAGTCCAGCCGCCAAAAAGGATTTTGGCACTAACCTTCAGTGTCGCCGCCGCTCGGAGAATGCGTACGGATTTGGGAGCCACTATGTCGGCGCTTCCTGGCCCCTTGGCCAAGAGCTTTGAGAACAGGGTCATGGCGACTAACTTCCACGGCTTTGCTTGGGCCCTGCTGCGCAGGTACTGGAGATCGCTCTCGCTATCAGTAAACGTTGACGAGCTCTCTATGGTTGATGACAACGGTGCCGTTAACGAGCTGAGTTCGCGAGGCGGCAGGCTAATCTGGGATGAAAAGAAGGTCGTTGACAACTTCCTCCGCTCCATGAGGAACGGTCAAGACGACGACTTGAGACGCGGCGTGCGTTCTTTTAATAGGATCATTAAGGATAGATTCGTACCGAACGGTCTCTTGCCATATTCAGGAATGATTTCCCTTGCAATTGAATTGCTTGCCGATTTCTCAAAGTTGAGGTCCTACCTGTCGACGGCGTTTCCTGTCGTACTCGTCGACGAAGCGCAGGACACGAATGCCCTGTGCTACATCTTTCTAAAAGGCCTGCTTTCCGATGAATCAGGAATCTGCATGTTCGGCGACCCTATTCAGCGTGTCTATGGTTTTATTGGCGCAATGGAAGGCTTAAAGACAAAGGCCACTACCGACTTGTGTCTATCGCCGCTGGAGCTCGAACATAATCATAGGTTTTCTGGGGGATCTATTGTTGGGGAGCTCGGTGCTGCGATTCGCTCCAACATGAAGGGTGCCATTGCCAGCGGTATGCCCCGACTTCCCATATATGTTGGCGCTGCACAGCAAGACGAAGCGACAGCCATTGTTTCCAAGGTTGCGGCGCACATCCAAGTCGGTGTCGGGAGGATCGCGATTCTTGTTCGCAAGCGCGGTGCCCTTGCCGATCTCATTATGGAAGAGCTTGCTAAAGAAGGTATCTCTTACTTCAACGGACTCTTCTCGGATACAAGTCGGGGGTTCATCGAATTCAATGCGTTTGCTTTATCCAGGATTACCGATGCAGTGTCTGGAGAAAAGGGCGTCAGCCGGTCTACTGCGGACAAAATAATCGACTCCATCTCTGATGAACTGCTGACTGGCTCCAAGAGGTTCGAGTATGGGCGGTCCTATGCCATGCTTCTAGGAGCGCTGCGGAAACACCTTAAAAATGACTGCGTCGCGATGGGACCTTCGGAGCGCTTCGACTATATCGTTAGTATCTTTTCCGAGGGCTCCCTGCGACGTTTCTCCGATTACCTTGATGTGGGCATCTCCATGATGACCGTTCACTCCGCTAAGGGGCTCGAGTGGGACACCGTTTTCATTCCGGGCGTTACGCGTTTCGATTGGCCTGGAGGGATTTGCTCTCGGTGTGAAAGAGCTGGTATATGCTCACGCTCTGCGTATGGATGCCGGATCGTTGATGCGATGAATATGCCAGACGGGCTTATTGAGGAAATGGGCCTGCTGTACGTCGGCGTCACTCGCGCCCGCAAAGCGGTATATCTCTCCGCTTCTATGCAGCGCAGGACAAATTACGGGAACTATCAGGTTGCCTGCCCCTCTTGCCTAACGTCTCTTCCGGGTATTGAGCCCGTGAGTTGGACGGTCATGGACGGGGAGGGGTGATTTGTGGCGGTCTGGAGCGTGTTTGCTACTGACGCGAGGTCTGGTTGCGGCTCTTGCTGTGGTCTCATGGAATGTGTCCAAGCTGTTCTTTGGCTAGAACGGCTTGGGCACTAGCGTTTTGGTGGGATGCGGTGTTTGTTTAATTAGCCACTGTTGAATATTGCGAAGCAGCACCGTGGCATTGCGCCTAGGCACCGGGGCCGACATGAGTCCCGGCGCCTTCTTCTTGCTAACGTCCGGTTTCGCCCCGCTGCCGCATGTTGACTTCGCTCATTGTTGGTACGGGTCGTATTATGCACGTCTTTGTCCGTGACGGCTGTTTCTTCTAGGATGAAGTGGTCGAACGATCGGCTCTTATGCTAATGAGCTGAGGCTATTTAATAAAATCCTTCCTCCTGATCCGACCAAGGTGGCGGTCCAGTTCGTATATAGCGTCAATGAAAAGCTCGGCAGAATCGCGTATGTCTCGCATGTCGAGGCAGCATCTTTCAAAGTGCAGCTTGCCTTTTTGTTCTTTGGCGCTGCGGATATTGCGACATGTCATCAATGCGATGTCATTATCGCCCACGCAGTTGATTCTTGAAAATCCTTTTGGTGTGATGCGATAAATAACTGCCTTAGGAAAGGAATCAAGTAGGCTTTTCCCTCTTATGTCAATGCAGATTCTTCCTTCTGATCCAAAACCATAATCTTGATGTCTAGTTGAATTGAGGGGGTGGGCAATAACTGCCGAGCGAACAACTTGGAGATATTTGCTCGCGTCGTCGAGTTCACTTTGTTTAGAGAACTCAAAATCGTTTTCGATCTCTTTTCGAAGACAGTTCCCTTTAATTTGCCAGAAGCATCTTTTATCCAAGTAGCAAGTGCCACAAGATAAACGGTGTCCTTTGGGTTGGGCAAGAAGCCCCCGCCGATAGTGGAATTGAAATCTTGAATGCTGTATTTAGCCTTAAGGATGAGATCGGACATTAATTCATAATGATCGGAGTCCTTCCAGGGCCATTTCTTCCATATGCCGCCTCCGTGTTCACCTAAATCATCGGTGGTCTTTAGTTTTTCGATCGCTTGCATGTCACTCCTGTCTATTCGATTTGTTGCAGCGCTTCTTTTGTTGTCTTGATGTCAACATGGTGCCCATTAATGGCTATAATCTGCCAGCTATCCAAAGAATGAGTCCAAAGGTCCAAAGGTTGATTTGGAGGATTGGCGGCATAGGATTGACGGACCCGGAGTTCTCCCTTAAAGTAAGTCTTGTGATGAGGCCTTGCGACGGTACGTCCGGCTTGGTCCGTGGGAACCGCCGAAAGGCGGTTTTCGCGTTTAAGGGGCCCAAATGGATAAACCATTTAAATCTATTGATGAGCAGATTGCTATTCTTGAAAGCCGTGGACTCGAATGCGATAACAATACTCGTTTAGTTTTGGAACGCGAGGGATACTATCCGGTTATTAACGGCTACAAGGATTTGTTTCTCGACCAGCGTGGAGATTCTTGCCACGAGCTATTCGTAAAAGGTACGAAGTTTTCTGATATATATCGTTTATTCGAATTTGACCGTTCATTGCGTCTGCTCATGTTTGAATACTTTAACAAGGCGGAAGCAGTGCTTAAAACCGTCTGTTCTTATCGTTTCGCAATGGCCCATAAAGATAGCCCGGAGGCATACCTGGATAGAAGATCCTACCGTGCCGATGCTGGTTATCGAAAAAAGATCGACATGCTTATTGGTGATTTCGAGAAGGTGCTGTGTAGGTCTCAAAAATGGAAAAGCGATTATAAAAGGGACTACATTCGGCATTATGAGAATAATCACGACAATACGCCGGTATGGATTCTTATGAATTATTTGATGCTTGGTCAGGCATTCAAGTTCTATGAGTTTCAGCCAGAAAGCATGAGAAATTCCATTGCCAAGTCGTTTTCTGATCTTTATTCCGAGACGCATGAAGTCGATAAGCGCATCAGCCCGCGTAGGCTAAGACTTGCATACGATCACATTAAAGATTTTCGAAATATCTGTGCGCATGACGAACGTCTATTCTGCGCCAGGGTGTCTCCGTCTCACGATGTCAATCTAGTAGGGGTTTTAAGCGATCTTGAGCTAGTGCTGACTGAGGATGACTATAAGATGTTACGACGAAATATACTGCTTGATGCACTTAAGTTGAGCGACGAGCTCAGCAACGATGCCAGCGCAAAGGTGCTTTTCGCTATGGGTGTTAACGATTTATCGAGTGTGTTTCCTAGGGAAATATTGGGGTCGTAATCGACGCGAGCGATGAATTTACTCTACAAGTTGGATGCGCATGAGATTGCGCAGAGCGGGCGGGACGTTGCCCATTGGTGGCGTCCCGCCCGCGCTTCGTTGGCTATACGTGATGCGGCAGCTCCAGCATGAGGCCGTCTCGCGCTTCTTCGAGACTCGCCTGGCCTGCCTATGCGTTTTGCTAGGCGGGCCTTCTTATGCCGCGGGTGTGGATAGCCTTACCATTGTGGGGCAGACCTTCGACGAGCCGGGTGTCTCGGGCCCCGGCTGGGTGGCGCGCACGTTGTTGCTGCTGGCGACGGATCGGTCGATGATTGTCGCTTCTTTGGTGTGTACGCCTCCGATGGCCAGTTTGCCATGGACGCCTCCTGGGTGTACGCGACCGGCGCCATAGCCGATGTTGTCTGCGAGAGTTGCTCACTTACGTCCGCGCAGTTTGTGACGCCGGCGGGCGGGGCCTTTGGTACCGCCTGCGTGATGGACGCCAGCGGGGCCGTAGCGCTGCGTGTGGTAATTGAACCCGCGGGCGCCCTGCCGCCGGCGGGGAAGACCCAGCCCGGTACCGATGAACCTGCCGGTGGCAATCCCGCGGGGGATACAAAGCCCGGAAGCGAAGGAAAGCATAGCGACGAGAACAAGCCCAGCGAAGATTCCGCCCCCACGCCTGATTCGTCGCCCAAGTCGGACGCCAGGCCCGCGTCCGCGTCCATCAAGACGCCTGCGACCAAGACCACCAAAAAGACCAAGCCCACAACAACGCAAGCCGTCGCGCTCCCTAAGACCGGCCACGGCGACTGGGCGGTTGCGTGCCTTGCCTTCGTCTTCCTAGGTATGTTATTGGTCACCATAAAAGTTCGGGCTCTTCGCTGGGGGCCTTATGTGCCAATGTAGTTTCTACTGCCTCTTTCCCGCATTTCTCTGAGTCAATAATGCAGATTGCTTGAACTCGGCTTGGGGCTTGCCATGTATTTGAATTTGGCTAAACTTAACCTATAAGTTAACCACATTTGGTTTTATCTGAGGCGGAGGGGGTGGCCTTTGGTTAGTGACTATGGACTTGTCGAATATGCTGATCCCGAGGGACGACCTTTTTGGGAACTAACCACCTCCCCTGAGAACTCTCAATTTCAGAAGATGATGTCTGATCCTAAAACGAAGTTTACCGCCCGTAAAATGATCAATCAGATTTCAAAAGTCTATGACTACGGGCTAAAGGATGTCAGTGGAACGTCAAAGCTTCGATGTATCGAGCCTAAGATTGGACTATACGAACTCAAGGGTTTTGATGGGGTTAATCGAGAAATGGTCTACGCGATTTGCCAAGGCGTGGACAAGATTGTTTTGCTTTTTTGGTTTAAGGGCCATCAAGGCTCGGGAAATATTTCCAAAGAAATTAAACGCGCAAAACAGTTGGCCCCGATAGCAAAACAGCTTTTGGAGTCATAGCGTCGGCTTTTTTGCCCGCTTACGAAACGGAGACTTGTAATGGTTAAGGTCGATTTATCAGACTTTTACGCGGAAACGGAAACGAGCGAAACCCGTGCCTATGAGCACGCACTAGATATTGAGTTTATTGTTCATCGCGAGATGCAGCGCTCGGGCTTGAGTAAAAGTGAGCTGGCAAAGCGTATGGGCGTGAGTCTTCAGTCGCTTTCGAAATTGTTGAATTCTCAGCCCAACATGACGCTGAAAACAATCGCAAAGTTTGAGCTTGCGTTGGGTATCAAAATCATTCCTCAGGTCATTTCCAGTTATTCGAATGAGGCGCCGTTTTCTTCGTCTAATAACTCTGTCCGAGAACAATGGTCTTCATTTAACAGCGACTGCTCGGCGAAACGATTGAACTTTGAGATGATTCCGGGAGGTTTGGCTGCATGAGCAAGGATTTCATTGCGCCTATTCAGGTTGTTCATTTGTTTGTTGTCGACTCAACTTTTCATATCGAGAATGAGCCCTCCCAGAATATGGATTTAAAAGTTGACGTTAGCTATCAGGACGTCCATCTATTGAGGAACAAGGCGGGCGAGCGTGCAGACTTAAAGCTGTATGTGTGTGGCAGTCTGATTGATAGGGACGATGCAAAGGAAAAAATGCGCGCTGATGTGACGGTTGCTATTTCGGTGTCAACAAAAATGCCGTTCGACATTTCAGACGATGAAGCGCGCCGTTATCTTCTCTCTAATGCGATTTCCATGGCGTATGGTCACGCTAAGAGCTATCTGATGGTCGTTACTGGACTTTCGCCCATGGGGGCTTTGACGCTGCCGGCAATTCTTCCTTCGGAATTGGCAGCGGACAGCGATGCATCTTTCCAAAGTGAGTAAGTTGTTCTCGAGTTGGATTTTGCCTGCCGCTGTGTGCAAATGTAACGGGGTGCCGAATCGGTAGTCTGACTGATTCGGCATTTATATTTCGAAGTTTCTAGTTGAAGCCCTGCGATGCCCGTGCTGCGACAGCTAAATTGACCGTGACGTCCCGTCTTGCGACACGCATGTAGCTCCGCACGGGTATCATGGTGAAAGCGATTTCAACGACAGGGGTGCTCGTGGTAAAGATGAAAGATGTGGCCGAGCTGGCGGGCGTTTCGAGCGCCGCCGTCTCGCGCTACCTCAATGGTGGGTATATCTCGGCGGACAAGGCCGAGCGCATTAAGCAGGCGATTGAGCTGACCGGATACGTGCGATCCAGCCAGGCTCGCGCGCTGCGAACCGGTTCCACCAAGCTCATCGGCGTCATCGTGCCTAAGATTAATTCCGAGTCGGTGAGCCGCATTACGGCGGGCATCGGGCAGGTGCTTGGCCGCCGCGGCTACCAGATGCTTCTTGCCAATACCGATAACGTCCCCGATCGCGAGCTCGAATACCTCGATTTATTCCAAAACCATCCGGTCGATGGCATTGTGCTGGTGGCAACTATGATTACCGGCGAGCATCGCCGGGCGATTGAGTCGTGCCGTGTGCCCATTGTGTTGATCGGCCAACATGTCGAGGGCGCGGCGTGCGTCTATCACGACGATTACGAGGCCGCTTTCGAGCTGGGTCAGGCACTCGCGAAGCGTGCTGAGGGCAAGATCGCCTACATCGGAGTTGCCGAGGAAGACCGTGCCGCCGGTTATGACCGTCGTCGTGGTTTTGAGGCCGGCTTGCGCGCCGCGGGCGTGGCACTTGATTCGAGCCTGATTTGCCAGGGGTCCTTTACGCTCGACTCGGGCTATCGCGCTGCACGCGAACTGCTCTCCGTCGATCCCGATGTTTCGCTTATCGCGTGCGCGACCGATACTATGGCGGCCGGCGCCCTGCGCGCTCTTGACGAGGTTCGCGGCATGGGCGAGGGTGTGCGTCGCGTGAGCGGTTTTGGCGACAACGCATTTTTGCGCGCGCTGACGGGCGGCATTCCCACCGTGCATTACGGCTACCTGACCAGTGGCGTCGAGGCGACTAATATGTTGCTCAATACGCTCGATGGCGTGGAGGGGGAGAGCGGTTTAAAGACGCTCAAGCTCGGCCATCAGCTGATGAATGTCTAGGCTTACGTGATCTACCGCGCGCTCAACATTTAGGCGTTCAGTCGCCTATCGGCGCTATACTGCAGCCGTTGCCCACGATGCGGGGAACACCCGCATCGTGGGTTTTTGTTTTGAAGGGACGGTACCGCATGGGCGTACAGCAGCTAGAAGAGGCCTGGGCTTTGAGGACCGGCGCGCGTGAAGCGCGGTTGCTCGCGGCCTCGCATGTGCCAGCAGCGTTGTCGCAATTGGGGATTGTGCGCCCCGGTGACCGCCTGGTTGCGTTTGCCGATGCGTTTGCGCGCGGCTTTGATGCCTGCGACGTGGCTATGGTGGGCGAGCCGTCGGTTGCAGCGTTTGCTGCTGCGTCCGAGGGCTTTGATGCTTCGTTTGATGTCGAGGGGCCGCACCTGTGGTGGTTCGTCAACTCCATCGGCGGGTTTGGTCTGCGCGTCCCCGATCTTCGTGCTCTGGGTCGCGCGGCTCGCGAGGCCCATGGGCTGCTCGTGGTTGATAACACTGTGGCAAACGTCTTTGGATGCGATCCGCTGCGCTTAGGCGCCGTGCTGTCGCTCGAGGCGCTCGACCGCGTGTGTGCCGGTAGAGCACCGCGCAAGCTCGTCGCCGTTTCGGTGGCGCGCTCGCAGCTCAAGCGGCATCGTGTGGACGCCGCTGCCGAGTGCGCGCATGTGTTGCTTGCGGGCTGCGGTGCGCCTGTGCTTGATCTGTCTGCTGATGAAGCCGGCGTGCTGGAGTACGGGTTCGAAACGCTCGACGCTCGCATGCAGGCACACTTCGACCGCGCCCGTGCGCTGGCAGAATATTTGGCTGCGAACGAGATGGTGCGCAACGTGCGCTACTCCGGGCTGAGCACGCACCCCGACCATGCGGTTGCAACGGGAATCCTGGAGCATGGCTTTGGACCGGCAGTTGAATTTGACCTTATCGAGCGTAGTGCGGGTGATTTGTTCGATGCTTTGCCGGGGGAGTTTCGTATATCGTCCCCCGGCGTAACGACGCGCCTTTCGGTCCCACGCGGCAAGCAGGCAAGCACCATCCGCCTTTTCGCCGGCACCGACAACCCCCTGGTTGTAGCGTCCACCCTAGATAACGCCCTCCGCAAATTAGCTACTCTTTGATGCTGGCGATGAGATCGTTAGCTTTGGAGGTGATGACGTTGTTGATGTCGGCCTGCAGCTCCTCGTAGACCGCTATGGCTCGCTCGCCGGCGGGGGTGAGGGTGGATCCACGGGCGCCGTCGCGCTCGATGAGTTTGCATCCCAGCTGCCCTTCGGCCTCGTTCACAATGCGCCAGGCCTTGGAATACGCCATGCCCATGCTCTTGGCGGCGCGGTTGAGCGAGTGCTCGCGGGCAATACCCTGCAACAGCAAGACGCAGCCGTGTCCAAACACGCCCGGCAGATCTTTGTCGCACGCTTGAATGACCAACTTTGCCGTCGTCTTGTAGTTCATACGCTCCGCGTCTCCCCGCTAAAGTGTTTGCTGGGCAAACGCAAAGCCTGCGTCAAACCCTCGTGTGCTCTTCTTAAATCATGCATTGTAGCAGTCAAAGTGCGTTAAGATACTTCCCCAGTATTGGGCGCCCAAGGTTGGGCTGGGTCCTACGAGGCCTGCAGCCGACCGGTCGCATGGAAAAAGGAGAAACATGGCTACGTTCTTTCCCGGTGAGTCCCACACGTTTTCGGAGTATCTGCTGGTCCCTGGTTACTCGTCCTCGCAGTGCATCCCCAACAACGTCTCTCTTAAGACGCCGCTGACCCGCTTTAAGCGCGGTGAGAAGCCGGCAATCACCCTGAACATCCCCATGGTTTCCGCCATCATGCAGTCCGTCTCGGGCGTCGACATGGGTGTCGCGCTCGCTACTGAGGGTGGCCTGTCCTTCATTTACGGTTCCCAGAGCGCCGAGTCCGAGGCCGCCATGGTCAAGGCCGTCAAGGATCACAAGGCCGGCTTCGTTCAGTCCGATTCCACCCTGACCCCCGACATGACCATGGAGCAGGTCATTGAGCTCAAGGAGAAGACCGGTCACTCTACTATGCCGGTCACCGACGACGGCACTCCCAAGGGTAAGCTCCTGGGCATCGTCACCAGCCGTGACTATCGCCCCAGCCGCGATGACCACCAGAAGAAGGTCTCCGAGTTCATGACCCCGCGTGAGCAGCTCATCGTGGGCGACAAGAACATCAGCCTCAAGGTTGCCAACGATGTCATCTGGGACAATAAGCTCAACGCCCTGCCCATCGTCGATGACAACGATCACCTGATGGGAATCGTCTTCCGCAAGGACTACGACAGCCACAAGACCAACCCCAACGAGCTGCTCGACGGCGACAAGCGCTACATGGTCGGCGCCGGTATCAACACCCGCGACTATGCAGAGCGCGTGCCGCTGCTCATCGAGGCCGGCGCCGATGTCCTGTGCATCGACTCCTCCGAGGGCTTCAGCGAGTGGCAGAAGCGCACCATCGAGTGGATCCGCGCCAACTATGGCGAGGACGTCAAGGTCGGTGCCGGTAACGTCGTCGACGCCGAGGGCTTCCGCTTTTTGGCCGACTGCGGCGCCGACTTCATCAAGGTCGGTATCGGCGGCGGTTCCATCTGCATCACCCGTGAGACCAAGGGTATCGGCCGTGGCCAGGCCACCGCGCTGATCGACGTCTGCCGCGCTCGCGACGAGTACTACGAGGAGACCGGCGTCTACGTGCCCGTGTGCTCCGACGGTGGTATCGTCTACGATTACCACATGACGCTCGCCCTTGCCATGGGTGCAGACTTTATGATGCTGGGCCGTTACTTCGCCCGCTTTGACGAGAGCCCGACCGAGCGCGTCAACGTCAACGGCCAGTACATGAAGGAGTACTGGGGTGAGGGCTCCGCGCGTGCCCGCAATTGGCAGCGCTACGACCTGGGCGGCGCCGCGAAGCTCAGCTTCGTCGAGGGCGTTGACTCCTACGTTCCCTACGCCGGTTCCCTCAAGGACGGCGTGGGCGGCACGCTCTATAAGGTCAAGTCCACGATGTGCAACTGCGGCGCTCTCTCGATTCCCGAGCTCCAGGAAAAGGCGCGCCTTACCCTGGTGAGCTCCACCTCCATCGTCGAAGGCGGCGCCCACGACGTAGTCGTGAAAGACTCCCAGCAGTCTGTGTCTTATCGATAGGATAAGAGCTGCACATAAAGGTTGAGTATCAACCACGTTATTTAGATAAAGCGAGATGCATGCAAGTCGCAGGCATCTCGCTTGTTGTATTTGCTATCATCATGCGAGTTAACGATGTGGCGGGGCGTTCTCACCTTTGCTCGATACAAGTTCCGCACGAGCCGAAGGCCACTTAATGTGGCCTTCGTGCGAGCAGGACTGTTCGTAGTAGCGAGTAAAGGTGAGAACGCCCCGCCCCAACCCAGCTAACAAAGGAGCTGATATGTGCGATTGCACAGATCATAAGGACGAGATCCCTGCCTACGACGCGCAGGCCATTGAGTCCAAGTGGATGAAGGCCTGGGAGGACTCCAACCTCTTTGCCGTCGACACCGATGACAGCAAGCCCAAGAAGTACGTGCTCGAGATGTTCCCGTATCCTTCGGGCGATCTGCACATGGGCCACGCGCGCAACTATACCATCGGCGATGCCATGGCCCGTCAGGCTCGCATGCGCGGCTTTGACGTGTTACATCCCATCGGCTTTGATGCCTTTGGCCTGCCTGCCGAGAACGCCGCCATCAAGCACAACACGCAGGCTGCCGCGTGGACGTATAAGAACATGGACCAGGCGCTCGCCACGATGAAGCGCATGGGCTTCTCCTACGATCTAGATCGCATGGTCAAGACCTGCAGCCCCGACTACTACCGCTGGGGCCAGTGGATCTTTGAGAAGATGTGGGAAAAGGGCCTGGTCTACCGCAAGAAGAATCCGGTCAACTGGTGCCCCACCTGCAAGACCGTTTTGGCCAACGAGCAGGTGACCGAGGGCAAGTGTTGGCGCTGCGGCACCGAGTCCGAGAAGCGCGACCTCGAGCAATGGTACTTCAAGATTACCGAGTACTCTCAGGAGCTGCTCGACGATCTGGAGAAGCTCCCCGGCTGGCCCGAGCGCGTTAAGCAGATGCAGGCCAACTGGATCGGCCGCTCCGAGGGCGCCGAGGTCGACTTTACCCTGTGCGACAAGGATGGCGAGCCCATCGAGGGCGACGAGGGCAAGATCACCGTCTTCACCACGCGTGCCGATACGCTCTTCGGTGTCTCCTTCTTTGTCCTGGCCCCCGAGTACGCTCGTCTGCACGAGCTCGTCGAGGGCACGGAGTACGAGGAGGCCGTGACCAAGATCGTCGAGGACTCCAAGCATATCTCCGCCGTCGAGCGTGCCCAGGGCACCCTCGAGAAGCACGGTGCCTTTACCGGCCGCTACGTGGTGAACCCGGTCAACGGCGAGAAGGTCCCCGTGTGGGTTGCCGATTATGTCGTTGCCGACTACGGCACCGGCGCCGTCATGGCCGTTCCCTGCGGCGACCAGCGCGATTTTGAGTTTGCCCGCAAGTACGACCTGCCGATCGTGCCGATCATCCTGGACGATGACGACCGCGCAGCCGTCGAGGCTAACGGTGAGACCATCGATACCTTCCATGCCGAGACCGTCGACTGGGATTGCGCCCACGCTGCCGAGGGCACGCTCGTCCAGTCCGGCAAGTACACCGGGATGCGCGGTGGCAAGCACTCCGAGGGCGAGGCTGCAATCGTGGCCGACCTCGAGGCCATGGGCTGCGGTCGTCGCAAGGTCGAGTTCCGTCTGCGCGACTGGCTCATTTCCCGTCAGCGCTATTGGGGCAACCCCATCCCGGCCATCCACTGCGAGCACTGCGGCATCGTACCCGTGCCCGAGGACCAGCTGCCGGTGACGCTGCCCGAGAATCTTGACCTGGGCGCCGGCGAGACCCTCGCCGAGTGCAAGGAGTTCTACGAGACCACCTGCCCGGTCTGTGGCCGCCCGGCCAAGCGCGAGACCGATACCATGGACACTTTCACCTGCTCCAGCTGGTATTACCTGCGCTATACCGATCCGCACAACACCGAGCTGCCCTTCTCCAAGGACGCCGCCGACCGCTGGATGCCCGTCGATAACTACATCGGCGGCATCGAGCACGCCATTTTGCACCTGCTCTACAGCCGCTTCTTTACCAAGGCGCTGCGCGACCTGGGTCTGCTGAGCGTGGACGAGCCCTTCACCAACCTGCTGTGCCAGGGCATGGTCAAGGACGAGAACGGCGACACCATGTCCAAGTCCAAGGGCAACGTCGTGCCCCCGAGCTCGGTTATCGAGCCCTACGGCGCCGACACCATGCGTCTGGCGATCCTGTTTATCGCCCCGCCCGAGAAGGACTTCGACTGGGATCCCAAGGCCGTCGAGGGTGCCAACCGCTTTATCAAGCGCGCCTGGCGTATCGTGTGGCAGCTCGTCCAGTCCGGCGATGCCAACGTGGCCTTTGACAAGTCCGTGCTCGATGAGGCGGCGCTCAAGCTCTATCGCGAGCGTCACCGCACCATTGCCAAGTGCACCGAGGACTATGACCGCGGCCAGTTCAACACCGCGATCTCGGCCGTCATGGAGCTCGTCAATGCGGCGAGCGCCTACCTCAACGCCACCGAGGGTGCCACCCGCGACAAGGCGCTGTGCTACGGCGTTGCCAAGGATATCGTGAGCGTCCTTGCCCCCATCTGCCCGTTCTGGGCCGATGAACTGTGGCATGAGGCACTCGGCTGCGAGGGCAACGCCTACACCGCCGCTTGGCCCGAGTATGACCTGGCCGAGTCCATCGAGGACACGGTGCAGATCGTCGTCCAGGTTCTCGGCAAGGTCCGTGGCCGCATCGACGTGGCCCGCGACGCCTCCAACGAGGAGATGCAGGCTGCCGCTGAGGAAGCCGTCGCCAAGTGGCTCGAGGGCAAGACGGTCGTCAAGGCCATCTGCGTGCCCGGCAAGCTGGTCAACCTGGTGGTCAAGTAAGCGCTGCGCGCTTAACTGACGCATAAAAGACGAGGGGCGATCCGGTTGGGTCGTCCCTCGTTTTGTTTAGCCTGGCCGCGGTCAATTGTCCTATTCTTGTGGAGAAGCTGTGCGCACGCTGACCTGCAGATTCGTACTGTGCTTGCACGTTTTCGCAGGTATTGGTATAGTTTGCTTGCAAATGAAGTTGTAATTGAAAGAAGTGGGGTTTCGGCCCCGCTTCTTTTTTGTATGGATGGAGGTGCCGCAATGGTCAAGACCAAGACCGAGCAGGCGATCATCGACGCGCTCGAGGCCGTCGCTCCCCAGCACGATGTCGACATCGTCGACGTCGAGCTCGTGGGTGCCACCAAGGCCCCCTGCGTGCGCGTGCGTATCGAGGGTGCCGAGGGTCAGAGCCTGTCTCTCAACGACGTCACGGCCAACACCAAGTGGGTCGGCGATGTGATTGAGGAGCTCGACCCTATCTCTTCGAGCTATACGCTTGAGGTGTCGAGCCCGGGCATGGCGCGCCCGCTGCGCCGTCCGCGCGACTTTGCCCGCTTTGTGGGCGAGGACTGTGAGCTCACCTCCACCGCCACTGAGGGCCGTCGCAAGTACGCCGGCAAGATTGCCGCTGCGACCGAGACCGACGTGACCCTCGAGCTCGAGGACGGCGAGTCCGTCACCCTCGATTTCTCTGATGTTAAAAAGTGCAAGTTGAAGCCCACCTACGACTTCAAGCCCGCGAAGGAAGGAAAGTAAGATGGCAGCATCCGACATGATGTCCGCCCTGATGGAGCTTTGCCAGGAGAAGCACATCGACCAGCTCTACCTGATCGACCGCCTGGAGCAGTCGCTCGCCAAGAGCTATGCCGAGATCCTGCATCTTGAGTGGGGCGCCAAGGTGACCATCGACCGCACCACCGGCAAGATCTACGTCTACCGCCTGGAGCCGATCGACGATTCCATGGACGAGGAGGGCAACTTCACCGAGTTCGAGGAGATCGACGTCACCCCCAAGAACACGAGCCGCATCGCCGCCCAGCACGCCAAGGCAGAGATCAACGCCATCGTGCGCAACTCCGCCCGCGAGCAGATCTACGAGGAGTTCTCCGGCCGCATCGGTGACCTCATCAGCGGTACTGTGCTGCAGTCCACGCCCGACTTCACGATTGTCAAGATTCGCGAGGGCGTCGAGGCCGAGCTTCCGCACTTTGACCAGCGCCGTTACGAGAACGAGCGCAACGAGCGTCCGATGGGCGAGCGCTACCTGCACAACCAGCACATCAAGGCCGTGATCATCGACGTACGCGACCCCAACTCCAACCTGCAACCGGTTCGCGGCGAGCACAGCCGTCCGCCGATTGTCATCTCCCGTACCCACCCCGAGCTCATGCGTCGTCTGTTTGAGCAGGAGGTGCCCGAGATCTATGAGGGCACCGTCCAGATCAAGTCGATCGCCCGCGAGCCCGGCCAGCGCTCCAAGGTCGCCGTCCACTCGCTCGACGACCGTCTGGATCCCGTTGGCGCCTGCGTCGGCCCCAAGGGCAGCCGTGTTCGCGCCGTCGTGGGCGAGCTCCGTGGCGAGCGCGTCGACGTCATCCTGTGGGATGCCGATCCGGCCGTCTACGTCGCCAACGCCCTGTCGCCTGCTAAGGTCACCCGCGTTCTTATCGACGAGGAGAAGGCCTACGCCGGCGTTATCGTGCCCGACGACCAGCTGTCCCTCGCCATCGGCAAGGAGGGCCAGAACGCCCGCCTCGCCGCGCGCCTGACCGGCTGGCACATCGACATCAAGTCCGAGACCCTTGCCGCCGACATCCTCAAGAACGTTCCCGTTCACGAGGAGCCTGCCGCCGACCTGATCGGTGACGAGGAGGACGAGGACGTCCGTCGCTGCGAGTTCGTGTCCGAGGACGGCATCCAGTGCCGCAACCAGGCCCGTCCCGGCTCCCGTTTCTGCGGTGTCCACGACACCGACGCCTTCGATGATGCGGAGGACCTGATCTAGCGCGCGGTCGCGCCGGGCAGGTCCCGGCGCATACCCCACGCTCGTTCAGTCTCTAGGCACCTAAGGTGCCAGAAAGGGTAGGTGAAGTCATATGGCAAAAGTCCGTGTGTCCACCCTGGCCAAAGAGTTCGGCATGACCTCCAAGGAACTGATGGGTCATCTCGCCGAAATGAAGATTCCCGCTAAGTCCGCTTCCTCCGCTCTGGAGGACGCCTACGTCGCTATGGTCCGCAAGCAGCTCGCCTCGGTGATCGAGGCCCGCGCCCAGGAAGTCGAGGCCGCCAAGCAGGCCGAGGAGCAGGCAGCCGCCGCCGAGGAAGCCGCCCGCGCCGCCGAGGCCGAGCGTGAGCGCATCGCCGCCGAGAAGGCACGCGAGGAGGAGCGCCGCCAGTTTGCCGCAGCCCAGGCTGCCGAGGAGGCTGCCCGCGCCGAGGCCGAGGCCAAGAAGAAGGCCGAGCAGGAGCGCCTTGCCCGCGAGAAGGAGGAGGCTGCCCGCGAGGCCCAGCGCCGCGCCGTTCCCGCTTCCGACTCCGGTTCGCGCTTCCGTTCGCTGCTCGACCAGATCGCCGCACAGGAGACCGTGCTCAAGGAGAAGAAGGACGCCGAGGACAAGGCCAAGGCCGAGCGCGCTTCCGAGCGCGGCAACCGTCGTGGCGGCAACAACGACCGCCGCGGTGGCCGTCGCAACGATCGTAACGCCTCCGACAGCAACTCCGAGCGCAACGCCTCCGAGAGCCGTCCGCACAGCCATCGCACCAACGCCAGCAACAACGTCGCTGCTGGCATGGACTTCCCCAACCCTGATAAGCAGGGCAAGGGCAAGAAGCGCAAGGGCGGTCACAATAACGAAGAGGACCACTACAGCCGCATGGCTCGCGAGGCCGAGGAGTACAGCCGCGAGAAGGTGCTCGAGGAGGCTCGTGCCGCCGTCGAGGAGGCCTCTCGCGAGTCCACTGGTCGCCGCAAAAAGCGCAAGGAGAAGCGCGAGCGCGAGGCCGCAAAGGCTCAGGAAGAGCGCAAGATTGAGGAGGCGCTGGCCCAGGGCGTGAACCCCGAGGACCTCGACGCCATCAAGGTCTCCCAGGGTGTTACCGTCCAGGAGCTCGCCGAGGCTCTCGACGTTCCGGCCAACGACATCATCAAGCGCCTGTTCCTGCTGGGCACACCGCTTACCATGACGCAGTCCATGTCCGACGACCTCGTCGAGCTCGTTGCCGACGACCTGGGCCGCCAGATCAAGATCATCACTCCCGAGGAGGAGAACACCTTCTCGTTCTACGACGATCCCGCCGACCTTAAGCCGCGTGCCCCGGTCGTCACCGTCATGGGTCACGTCGACCACGGCAAGACGAGCCTGCTCGACGCCATCCGTCACACCGGCGTCGCTGCCGGCGAGGCGGGCGGCATTACGCAGGCCATCGGCGCTTCGCAGGTCATGATCAACGACCGCAAGATTACTTTCATCGATACCCCCGGTCACGCCACGTTTACGGCCATGCGTGCCCGCGGCGCCAAGGTGACCGATATCGTCATCCTGATCGTGGCTGCCGACGACGGCGTCATGCCCCAGACCATCGAGTCGATTAACCACGCCAAGGCCGCCGGCGTCCCCATCGTCGTCGCCGTCAACAAGATCGATAAGCCGGGTGCCAACCCCGACCGTGTGCGCCAGGAGCTCACCGAGTACGGCATCATCCCCGAGGAGTGGGGCGGACAGAACATGTTCGTCAATATCTCGGCCAAGCAGAAGATCGGTATCGACGACCTGCTCGAGACCGTCCTGCTCCAGGCCGACGTGCTCGAGCTCAAGGCCAACCCCGATACGTTCGCTTCGGGCAACGTCCTTGAGGCTAAGCTCGACAAGGGCCGCGGCTCGGTCGCTACCGTGCTCGTGACCCGCGGTACCCTGCACGTGGGCGATACGCTGGTCGCCGGCCTTACCTACGGCCGCGTCCGCGCCATGCTCGACCCCAAGGGCAACGCCGTCACCGAGGCCGGTCCCTCCGACGCCGTCGAGATCCTGGGCCTGCAGTCCGTCCCCAACGCCGGCGATGAGTTCCGCGTGTTCGAGGACGAGCGCGAGGCTCGCGCCCTGGCCGATGAGCGTTCGCTCAAGGCCCGCATCGAGGAGCAGAGCCGCGTGAAGCATGTGACGCTCGAGAACCTCTTCGAGACCATCGCCGACGCCGAGGTCAAGGAGCTCAACCTGATCATCAAGGCCGACGTCCAGGGTTCTATCGAGGCCCTTCAGGACTCCCTCGACAAGATGGACCAGTCCGAGGTGCGCATCAACACGATCCACTCCGCCGTTGGCGCCATCAACGAGACCGACGTCGTTCTGGCCGACGCCTCCAACGCCATCATCATCGGCTTTGGCGTCCGTCCCGACGGCAAGGCCCGCTCCGCCGCCGAGCGCGAGGGCGTCGAGATCCGTTGCTACGACGTCATCTACAAGTGCCTCGAGGACCTCGACGCAGCCCGTATCGGCATGCTCAAGCCCACCGAGGTCGAGGTTTCCACGGGTACCGCGACCGTTCTGGACACCTTCAAGGTGCCCAAGGTCGGTATCGCCGCCGGTGTCCGCGTCGAAGAGGGCGAGATCGCCGCGACCGATTCCGTGCGCCTGGTGCGCGACGGCATCGTGGTCTTCAACGGTAAAATCGCCTCGATGCGCCACTACAAGGACGAGGCCAAGAGCCTCAAGAGCGGCTCCGAGGGCGGTATTGGCCTGGAGAACTTCCAGGACATCAAGCCTGGCGACACCATTGAGGGCTACCGCATCGACCAGGTTGCCCGTACCGAGTAGGGGGTAGCGCTATGAAGCAAACGCAGGCAACCCGCCGTCTGGGCGAGCAGCTTCGCGAGAAGCTTGGTTATATCCTGCTTTTTGAGGTTTCCGATCCGCGTCTCGACCTGGTTACTTTGACCGCGGTCGAGGTCGCGGTGGACCGTTCGTTCGCGCGTGTGTACGTGTCGTGCGATGCGAGCCGCTACGACGAGGTCATGGAGGCGCTCGCTAGCGCCAAGGGCCGTATTCGCAGCCTGTTGGCTCGCTCGCTCGATTGGCGTGTTACGCCCGAGCTCGATTTTCGCATCGATCGCTCGACCGATGAGGCCGAGCGCATCACGCGTGCGCTGGAAAACGTTCCCGCCACGCTTGCGATCGAAAAGGACGAGGACGGCTATCCGATAGCGGATGCCGCCCAGGAGGCAGCTTTAGATGACTAATTCCGCCGACCTCGCCTCGTGCGAGTCTGCAGATATTCAGCGGCGCATCCTCGAGCTCATCGAGGATGCGTCCTCCATTGCGATTTCGGGACATACTTCTCCCGATGGCGACGCCCTGGGCTCCGTGTTGGGTCTGGGCCTTTCGCTCATGAAGTTTTTTCCCAACAAGGACATTGCGCTGCTGTTGGCAGACGATGACCCGGTTCCGCGTATCTACCGCTTTATGGAAGGCTCCGATCGCCTGGTGCCGGCATCTGCGTACACCGGCAATCCTGACCTGTTCATCTCGGTGGACGTACCGGTCGTAGAGCGTCTCAATAATTCCGCCGAGGTGCTTCGTCGCTCCAAGCATGTGGTGTGCTTCGATCACCATCCGGCGCGCGAGGAGTTTGCCGAGCTCAGCCTGAGGCGCGTCGAAGCTGCAGCCTGCGCCATGATCATCGACCGCTTCTTGGACAATTGCGGCATTGTCGCACGTGATGGCGTTGCAACCTGCCTGCTGTGTGGCTTGGTTACCGATACCGGCCGTTTTCAGTACCAAAACGCCGACGCCGCCGCGTTCCATGCAGCCTCGCGTCTGGTTGCCCACGGTGCCGATCCGGCGCGTGTGGCACTCGAGGTCTACCAGAGCATGCGCGTTGAGTTTTTGCACCTCAAGTCCATCGTTATGGGCCGCATTAAGACGGTGGCCCACGGGCGCGTCGCGTATAGCTACGCGTACCAGAGTGACCTTGAGGCGTGCGGTGTCACCTCGGATGAGTGCGACGGTCTGGTTGACGTGGTGCGCTCGGTGATGGGCGTCGAGGTCTGCCTGTTCCTGAAGGGCATTGAGGGCGATACCAAGGTGCGCGGCAACCTGCGCTCCAAGGGTGACCTCAACGTGTCCGAGATCGCTGCTGCCTTTGGCGGAGGCGGACATCCTGCTGCCGCCGGTTTCTCCAACAACGGAACGATTCTCGAGACGCTCACCGTGGCACTTCCCATGCTGGCCGAACTGGTAGGGGAGGATCCCGCTTCGGTGACCGTCGAGCTCTAACATTTGGATGGTACATGGCTCGTCGTACGCCTTCTCAATTGAATATGCTGCTCGCCGTTGATAAGCCGGTGGGCTGTACGTCCCACGATGTGGTATCGCAGTGCCGACGCGCCCTCCATGAGCGGCGCGTCGGCCATGCCGGTACGCTTGACCCCATGGCCTCGGGTGTCATGGTGGTGGGCGTGGGCCAGGCGACCCGTCTGCTGGGCATGCTAACCCTCGATACCAAAAGTTATGTCGCCGACATTTCGTTTGGCGTCGAGACCAATACCGATGACGCGGAGGGCGAGGCCGTCCGCACGGTGCCCGTTGCCCCCGAGTTGCGCGATCTTGCTTACGCCCGTGAGCAGCTGGCCGCTATGCTTGGCCCGCAGATGCAGGTGCCGCCAGCGTTTTCGGCCATTTCGGTCAATGGCGTTCGCGCCTATAAGAGTGCTCGCGAGGGCAATGCGGTTGAGTTGCCCCCGCGTCCCGTCGAGGTTTATGCCGCCGACCTGATCGCCGTGGGCGGCGAGGGCGATACGTGCGTCTGGACCGTGGCGTTTTCGGTAAGCAAGGGCACCTACATTCGCGCGCTTGCTCGCG
Source organism: Collinsella sp. (assembly GCA_019414045.1). Classification (GTDB taxonomy): domain Bacteria; phylum Actinomycetota; class Coriobacteriia; order Coriobacteriales; family Coriobacteriaceae; genus Collinsella. The sequence goes on from DXMW01000024.1 coordinate 136,986, forward strand.
ATCTGGGTCGCGCCTGCGATAGTGCTGCGCATATTTCCGCGCTGCGCCGTACGGCCTCCGGCGTGGTTTCCATTGGCGCCTGTCATGCGGTCGAGGAGCTTTCTCCCGAGTCTGCGGCCGGCTTCGCCTTGGATCCCATCGCCGCCCTTGGTGCCACGCGTGTCGATTTGCCGGGAAATCTTGCAGACGACCTGCTTTGTGGTCGCCGCATTCCCGTTGAACGCGCGCTTGCGGACTTCGATACGGTGAAGGCACCGTTCGCGCTCGTGCTCGATGGGGGATTGAAGGCGCTCGCCCGTATCGAGGGCGGCCGCTTTGTGATGGAGCACGTCTTTCCGCAGGCGATCGGCGGTGTTCGATGATGCTGGCGCCCCACGAGCTCGCGCGTATCTTTTTCGCGGGTGAGTTGGATGAGGCCCGTATCGTTTCTGCCGATGCATTTGATGGGTGCGAGTTCTTGGGTGCCGCGTCGATCGCCATTGGCGTGTTTGATGGCGTGCATCGTGGGCACCAAGAGCTGATTGACGCGGTTATTCGCGACGCACGTTTCCACGGCAGCAAAGCGGTCGTGGCCACCTTCGATCCTGATCCGGACGTCGTGGTGAGTCCGTCGCCCGCTCAAAAATTGATGACGACGGCCGACCGACTGCACGCACTGGCTCAAACCGGGGTCGATGCGGTGGTGGCCGTTCCCTTTACGCCCGCCGTGGCGGCACTCGACCATGTCGGGTTTCTGGCGCTGTTGTCGCGCGTTGTCGACATTCACTCCATTCGTGTAGGCAGCGACTTTAGACTCGGCCACGGCGGCGCTTCGGGCGTTGCCGAGATGCGCGCCTGGGGTGCTGAGCGTGGGGTTGACGTTTACGGTCACGACCTGCTTTGCGTTAACGGGCAGACCATCTGTGCCACGCGCATCCGCCATGAGCTGGACCAGGGTCATGTGGAGCTGGCTGCCGAGCTTCTCGGCCGTCCCTATATGGTGCGCGGCGTTGTGGCGGCTGGCCGTCACGAGGGTTCCGACATGGGCTTTCCCACGGCAAACATCCAGGTGCCCGACGGCATTCAAGTGCCTGCCGATGGCGTCTATGAGGGTCTGGTGCTGGTCGACGATACCGTATGGCCTGCTGCTGTTAACGTCGGCCTGCCGCCGACCTATGCCGACGATGCCGCCTCGGCGCATCTCGAGGCCAACTTGATCGGCTATGCGGGCGACCTGTATGGCGCTTCCGTGTCGCTGGCGTTTACGCGCTGGCTGCGTCCGTCTCGCGTGTTCGATTCCCTGGACGACCTGATCGCGACCGTCGAGGGTAATATCGACGATATCCGTCATAACTTGGGTGAGCAGGGGGTGAGTATCCGTGATTAGCGATGAGGAAAAAGATCAGGTACGCGCGGCGTCGGACCTGGTTGCCATAGTGCAGGAAACGGTTGAGCTCAAGCCCCGCGGCCATGAGTTTTGGGGATGCTGCCCGTTTCATGGCGAAAAGACCCCATCGTTTCACATTATCCCTGCTACGCAGGTGTGGCACTGCTTTGGTTGCGGCGAGGGCGGCGACGTCTTTACCTATATCATGAAGCGCGAGAACCTGAGTTTTCCCGAGTCGATCCGCTATTTGGCTGATCGTGCGGGCATTGAACTGCACGATACCGGTGCGCAGCGCGATCGCGGCACCAAGCGTGCCCGCATCTATGACCTGTGCGCCGAGACGGCTCAGTTCTACCACACCATGCTTATGCGCGGTAAGGACAGCCGTCCGCGCGAGTACTTTGTCAGCCGCGGCATGGGCGGAGATGTCTGTCGCCGCTACTGCCTGGGCTTTGCACCGGGTCGCAACGCGCTGGTTTCGCATCTGTCTCAAGCGGGCTTTACCCCGCAGGAGATGATTGACGCCAATGTGGCCGTGAGCCGTGGGCGCGGACAGCTTGCCGACCGTTTTTACGACCGTGTGATGTTTCCCATCTTTGATGAGCAAGGTCACAATATCGCCTTTGGCGGGCGCATCATGGGCGATGGTCAGCCAAAGTACCTCAACACCGCCGAGACGAGCGTGTTTCATAAAAAACGAAACCTCTACGGCTTTAACTGGGCCAAGGAGTTTATCGTCGCGCAGGATACCGCCATCGTGGTGGAGGGATATACCGACTGCATCGCCTGCTGGGAGGCAGGGATCAAAAACGTCGTCGCTACGCTGGGCACAGCACTCACGGAACATCACGTTAAGACACTCACCCGTTTTGCCAAGCGCATTGTCTATATGTTCGATGGCGACGCCGCCGGTCAAAAGGCCGCTCGCCGCGCGATTCAGTTTATCGAGCAGGATTCGATGGACCTGCGCTGCGTGGTGCTGCCCGACGGCAACGACCCCATGGAGTTCATCACGGCGCATGGCGGCCAGGAGCTTCAGGCGCGCATCGATGCCGCCGAGCCCCTCATGGACTTTGTCTACCGTTCGCTGCAGGAGTCGAGCGACATTACCACACCGGGCGGTCGTGCCAAGGCGCTCGAGGATGCGCTGACGCTCATCTATCCGCTGCGCGACAGCTATATGATCGACACATACTTTATCCAGATTGCCGACCTGTTAGGTTTGGACCTGGAGACCGTGCGCGCGAGTTCGGGCCGTGTGTTTCGCGATGTCGCCAAGCGCGAGGATGCCGAGCGCCGGCGTGAGCAGAGCTACGAGCGTCAACGCGCGCAAGCTGAGCGCGCGGGCGGTTCGCAGGGTCGAGGCTCGGGCGGCGGTGCGGCTGGCGCGCGCAGTGCCGGTCGCGGTGCCTGGGCCGCGGGTGCGACGCCACCGGTGTCCGCACCGGTCGAAGAGGACCCGTACGACTACGTTCCGGTTGATGCCTATGGGGCCGCGCCGGTGGAGGTCGACGAGGATCTGCCGCCAATCGATGTGCCAGCGGGGATGGAAAGCGCTGCGCCTGTTGCCGATAGTTCAAACGCGGCGACAGCTCCTTCGATGCCGATTGTTTTGACCGATCTGGAGCGGAAATCCCTAGCGGGGGAGCGCGAGCTGCTGACGATGCTTACGAGCTACCCCGATCTGTTCCGCACGTATGCCGACCGCATTTGTTCTATCGAATGGGTCGATCCGCGTCACGAGTCCATTGCGTGGGCCGTGCTCGCGACGCCGCCGGGCACCGATCCTGCGGCCTGCATGGATGCGGCGCGCGCGGTGTGTCCCGAGGCGGCCTCCCTTGTCAGCGCCGGGCGCATCTCGGCAACGAGTAAGCACCCGACCGAGACGAACATCGTCTTTATGCTCGATACGCTCGAGCTCTACACCATCAAGCGTCGCATGCGAGCCGCGCAGGCCAAGTTGCGTCAGAACCGTTCACTCGACGATGAGGCCCGTCGCGTGCTGACGATGCAGGCGATGCAAGATTCGCAGCGCCAGCGCGAGCTCCAAAAGTCGATTGGTGGCGTAGCCGACCCGTTCCGTTTGATCGGTTTAGAGACTGCTGGCGCCGACCAGGCCTAGATGTTGTGGTCAACCAGCGTATTCTCGCCTATATCCAGTCTGAATTTTGGGTATAGACGTCAATGTGTGTGCTAAAGTAATGAGTCCTGTGGACTACGAAGGGAGAATCTGTGCCAAAAAAGAGTGAGAGCACGGGTACTGGGCTGGAATCCTACGTTGCAAAGCTCATGGGCAACGGCTCTAACAGGACTTCGGTAACCGAGGACGAGATTCAGGTCGCCCTGAAGGATATCGATGTTTCTGACGAGCAGCTCAACGCGGTGTATTCCGCGCTGCGCAACAGCGGCATCCAGATTATCTCCGCGAGCGGAAACGACGACGCCCCCATGGACGTCGACGATGACGATAACGATACCGATGATTTTGACGACGACGACGAGCACGATTCCGGCTCGCTCGACGATCACGAGCTCAAGATGGCCCGTCAGGCCGACGCCGAGATGGGTTCTTCCAAGAGCAAGAAGAAGCGCACCGTGCGCACGTCCCGTTCGCGTTCGCGCGTGCGTGGTATCGACGCCTCCACGGTGATGCTGACCGGCGACCCGGTTCGTATGTACCTCAAGGAGATCGGTAAGGTCGACCTGCTGACCGCATCTGAAGAGGTCGATCTGGCCATGAAGATCGAGGCCGGTCTCGAGGCTACCGAGAAGCTCGAGGCAAATGAGGCTGGCGAGATCGAGCTCACGCGTGCCGAGATGCGTCGTCTTACGCGTATCGAGAACGTTGGTCTTGAGGCCAAGCAGGCGCTCATCAGCGCAAACCTGCGTCTGGTCGTCTCCATCGCCAAGCGCTATGTCGGCCGTGGCATGCTGTTCCTGGATCTGATCCAGGAGGGCAACCTCGGTCTGATCCGCGCCGTCGAGAAGTTCGACTACCAGAAGGGCTTCAAGTTCTCCACGTACGCCACGTGGTGGATTCGTCAGGCCATTACGCGCGCTATTGCCGACCAGGCCCGTACCATTCGTATTCCCGTGCACATGGTCGAGACCATTAACAAGCTCGTCCGCGTGCAGCGCCAGCTCCTCCAGGATCTGGGCCGCGACCCGACCCCCGAGGAGATCGGTGCCGAGATGGACATGAGCGCCGACCGCGTCCGCGAGATCCAGAAGATTTCGCAGGAGCCCGTGTCGTTGGAGACCCCGATCGGCGAGGAAGAGGATTCCCAGCTGGGCGACTTCATCGAGGACTCCCAGGCTATCGTTCCGCCCGATGCGGCCAGCTTCTCCATGCTGCAGGAGCAGCTCACCCAGGTGCTCGATTCGCTTGCCGATCGTGAGCGCAAGGTTATCGAGCTGCGCTTTGGTCTCGTTGACGGACACCCCCGCACGCTCGAGGAAGTCGGTCGCGAGTTTGGCGTCACGCGCGAGCGTATCCGCCAGATCGAGTCCAAGACCCTGGCCAAGCTTCGCCACCCGAGCCGCTCTAGCAAGTTGAAGGACTACATCGAGTCTTAGGGGTTCCGCCGTTCTACCGAACGGCGGACCAGTCGACGCTGCGCGCCGCCCAGGGCGACAATTTGTCATTCAAAAGGCAAGGCATGACCAGAAGGTCTATGCCTTGCCTTTTTCATGCCAACTTGTTCGCCCTGGACGTCGCTCGCTGTCCGTCCTCTACCTGCGGCATCTCCATTGCTTGGCAGTTGGGTGGCAGTTGGGGACGTCCCCAATGACTGGGCCGGAAAAATTCTTAAAAAAGTTCTTGCCCTTCGCCCAATCGTCCGTATAATAAACTTCGTTGCTTGAGAGCACGCACCTATTCCTCGGTAGCTCAATGGTAGAGCACGCGGCTGTTAACCGCGCTGTTGTAGGTTCGAGTCCTACCCGGGGAGCCAGAATTTCTCAGCCCATTCAGCTGGGCTTTTAAATTCCTCGGTAGCTCAATGGTAGAGCACGCGGCTGTTAACCGCGCTGTTGTAGGT
>DXMW01000024.1:142491-166298 GCA_019414045.1 Collinsella sp.
TCGAGTCCTACCCGGGGAGCCAGGTTGTAAAACCCGTCGCTTATGCGGCGGGTTTTTTAATGCCGCGACCACTTGACTCGAACGTTGCCATATCAACATTTCGTGTCGAGGATGTAATCCCGCGACCCACCACCTCAACATGGCGCGGTCGTTGTAAAATATTGCAATGATTGCTCCCACGACATGGTGCCGCGAGCACCAGATAAGGAGATTCTTGTGTCTGAGACCATTAACGGCAGCCTGAGCGTCTCGAACGACGTTATTGCCGATATTGCCGGTTATGCCGCGATGACGTGCTACGGCGTTGTCGGAATGGCTGAGCAGCTCCAGGGCGCCGAGAGCGTGCGCCTGCTTGCCGGCCAGCGCCTCCGCAAGGGCGTGCTTGTCTCCGCCGACGAGAACGGCCTTACGGTCGATCTTCACGTCGTGCTCGAGAACGGCGTCAACATGAAGTCCGTCTGCCACAATCTTTCGAGCTCCGTTGCCTTCACCCTGCAGGAGATCGCCCAGATCGATCCCGCCAGCCTTAAGATCGGCATCCATATCGACGCGCTCAAGAGCCGTCTGAACTAGCATCCGAAAACGGAGATTCAAATACCCATGATTGCAAAGACCATTCGCACCTGTTTTCCGATCGCTGCGGCTGCCGTTTCCGACAAGGCCGAGGAGATCAACAAGCTCAACGTCTTCCCCGTACCCGATGGCGACACCGGTACCAACATGTCGCTCACGCTCGCCTCGGTGACCAAGGAGCTCTCCGCCCTTCCTGCCGACGCCGACATGGAGGCCATCGCCGGCGCCATCACTCACGGCTCCCTGATGGGCGCCCGCGGTAACTCCGGCGTCATCACGTCGCAGATTCTGCGCGGCGTGGCCGAGGGCCTCGTCTCAGCCGATGAGCCTATTACGGCTGCCAACATCGCCTTCGCTTTCCGTCGCGCCGTCAAGGTCGCCTTCCAGGCTGTCCGCAAGCCCATCGAGGGCACGATCCTCACGGTCCTGCGCGATGTCTCGACCAAGGCCGACGAGTGCGAGAAGAAGAAGTTCTCGGCCGAGGACGCGCTCGACGCCATCGTCGTCGAGGCATATCAGTCCGTCGCTCGCACGCCCGACCTGTTGCCCGTTCTGAAGGAGAACGGCGTGGTCGACTCCGGCGCTTTTGGCTTTGCCATCTTCCTCGAGAACTTTGTTGCTGCCGCGCTTGGCCGCAGCACCGTGGTCGAGGATTTCTCCGCTACGTTTGACTCCGCCGGCTCTGCCCGCGATGCCGCTCTTGGCCGTGTTGAGATCGAGGCCAATGACGATTGGGAGGGCTCGGAGTTCCGTTACTGCAACGAGTTCCTGTTTAAGGCCGACGCCCCGTTTGACGAGGATGAGTGCCTTAAGTTTCTGGGTTCCATGGGCGACTGTGAACTACTCGTTGGCGCCTATCCCGACTACAAGATCCATGTGCACTCCAACACCCCCAACCTGGTGCTCGAGCACATGCTTCAGCTTGGTCAGATCTACGAAGTCTTTATCCACAACATGGAGATGGAGGCCCACGACCGTACCGCCAAGATCCACGAGGATCAGGAAAAGGCCGCCGAGCCCGCCAAGGCGCTGGGCTTTGTCGCCGTTGCCGCCGGTTCTGGCGAGGCCGACATCCTCAAGTCCCTCGGCGTCGACGTGATCGTGTCGGGTGGCCAGACCATGAACCCCTCGACTGCAGACCTGCTGGGCGCGGTGGACCAGGTCAACGCGACCTCGGTCATCATCCTGCCCAATAACGGCAATATCCGCATGGCTGCCGAGGCCGCTGCCTCAGCCTGCACCGACAAGAAGGTTGCCGTCGTTCCCACCAAGACCGTCCCGCAGGCGTTCTCCGCGCTGTTTGCGGTCCTGCCCGATTCCGAGCTCGAGGACGCCGTCGCCGCTATGGTCGACGCCATCAGCGAGGTCCGCGATGGCGAGGTCACCCGTGCCGTGCGCGACTCCAGCGCCTCCGACGGCTCGCCGATTCACTCCGGTGACGTCATGGGTATCATTGCCGGCTCCATTGACGTGGTCGGCTCCGACGTGAAGCAGGTCACGCTCGACTGCATCAACCGTATGCAGGAGGAAGAGGAGGGTGACGCGCTGACGATTCTGGCAGGCGAGGAACTGTCCGATGAGGCCTTCCAGGAGATTGTCGACGCCATTGAGGAGGCTCAGCCCGATCTGGAGATTGACGCCCATCGTGGCGAGCAGCCGCTCTATCCCGTTATCTTCTCGATCGAGTAGGCAACTGCCCATGTCCGAGCTGTGCTCCGTGCCGCGCGTCTCGGAGCGCTTTGCCCAGAGCAATGCGCTCGACGAGGATATCGCGCGACTCAAATATGTTTCGGGTAAACGTGAGGAGGCCCTTCGCCGTCTGGGTATTCGGACGGTGGGGGACCTCCTTCTCCATATCCCTCATCGATACCTCGACTTTACGCGCTCCTGGTCCATCGAGATGGCGCCCATTGGTACCGTGTGCACCATCATCGCCACGGTCGACCGTATCGTCCAAAAGCAGCCGCGTCCGCGCATGCAGGTGACCGAGGTCTCACTCGTTGACGAGACGGGCGTGCTGCAGGTCGCCTTTTTCCGCCAGCCCTGGATTGCCCAGCAGCTTAAGCAGGGCGACCGCCTGGCCGTGATTGGTAAGGTCGAGTTTGCCTACGGCTTTAAGCAGATGGCCTCGCCGCACTTTGAAAAGCTTGAGGAAGGGCGCGCCGCGGGCACTATCATGCCGGTCCATTACGTGAGTGATGGCGTGAGCCAGGCGTGGATGCGCCGCATCGTAAGTGGCGCGCTCGAGGTCGTCGGCAATCCCTTCGACCCGATTCCCGCACGCTTACGCGTCAAGCGCCGCCTGATGAGCAATGCCCGTGCGCTTCGATCGATCCATTTTCCCTCGAGCATGGCTGAGCGCGATATCGCGCGCGCACGGCTTGCCTACGAGGAGTGCCTCTACCTGCAGCTGGCGCTGCGCCTGCGCAACGACGGCGGCCTGGTCGATGTGGTGCCCTATGCCCACGCCGCGGGCGAGCACCTGGCCGCGCTTAAGCAGGCCCTGCCGTTTTCGCTGAGCGACGAGCAGGAGGCCGCGTTCCAAGATATCCTGCGCGATATGTGCGATGGCGGGCGCGTGATGAACCGCCTGCTGCTGGGCGATGTCGGTACCGGCAAGACCGCTGTTGCCGCCTGCGCGCTGGCTGTGGCTGCCGATAGCGGCACGCAGGCCTGCGTTATGGCGCCCACGGGCGTGCTGGCGCGTCAATATGCCGATAAGACCGGCCCCTTGCTCTCGCAGGCTGGCATGACCTGGGCGCTCCTGACGGGCGCCACGCCGGCGGCCGAGCGCGAGCGGATCCATGCCCAGCTGGAATCGGGCGAGCTCGATGTCCTCTTTGGCACCCACGCGGTGCTTTCGGATAACGTGGCGTTCAAGCATCTGTCGCTCGTGGTCATCGATGAGCAGCACCGGTTTGGCGTCGGCCAACGCAACGCCCTGCGTGCGAAGGGCCCTGGTGCCGATCTGCTCGTTATGACGGCAACGCCTATCCCGCGCACGTTGGCGCTCTCGGTCTATGGCGACCTGGATACGAGTATCATCCGCCATCGTCCCGTTCCGGGTGCCGGCGTGATGACGCGCGTCCTCACCGAGTCGAGTCGCGACCTGGCCTATGGCGCCATTCGTGAGGCGCACGAAAAGGGGCAGCAAGCCTACGTGATCTGTCCGCTCGTGGAGCCGAGCGATTCGGCCGATGAGCTCGAAGACGTGCCCGGCATCGCTCGCGACGACGAAGGCCGCGTGTCCGTGCCTGTGCCGTTGCACGACACGGCGACCGAGCTCGACCGACTGCGCCTGGCATTGCCGGGGCTTACCATCGAGCGTCTTCATGGCCGCATGCCGGCGGGGGAGAAGGACCGCGTGATCGATGCCTTTAAGCGCGGCGAGATCGACGTGCTCGTCTCGACTACGGTGGTCGAGGTGGGCGTCGACGTGCCCAACGCCACCGTCATGGTCATCGAGAACGGTGAGCGCTTTGGCTTGGCGGCCCTGCACCAGCTGCGCGGCCGCGTGGGCCGCGGCAGCGTGTCGGGCACCTGCCTGGTCATGACGCACTCCAAGGACAACGGCGGCGCGTCGGCGGCGCAAGACCGCCTGCAATCGCTCGAGAAGACCTCGGACGGCTTTACGCTCGCCCAGATGGACCTTCGTCTGCGCCACGAGGGCGAAATCCTGGGGTACCGCCAGCATGGCGGTGTGACTCTGCGCTTTGTCGACCTGGATGCCGACGAGGAGCTGATCGAGTGGGCCCATTTGGACGCGGTCGAGCTCTTGCGGTATGCTTGCAACCTTGACTCCGTGGCGACGCGCCCCCTGCGCGATGCGGTCGCCATGCGATATCGACACATTTTTAAGGAGGTCAGCGGAGGATGAGAATCATCGGCGGCGAATGGCGCGGTCGTAAGATCGAGGAGCCCCGTGGTCGCGATGTCACCCGCCCCACGACCGATCGCGTGCGCGAGGCATGCGCATCTATGGTCATGTCGGCATTTGACTTCGATCTGGACGAGGTCCGCGTGCTGGACGCCTTTGGCGGCTCCGGTGCCTTAGGGTTAGAGATGCTCTCACGTGGTGCCCGCTCGCTCACGACGTTCGAGTTCGATCGGAATGCCGCGCGGCTCATTACCAAGAATATCGAGTCGCTCTGTCGTGACCGTGCGCGTTGGCGCGTGATAACGGGCGACATGCTGGCGAGTGCCTCGCGCGGTCGTGTGCCGGGCGGTCCCTTTGATCTGGTCCTGCTCGACCCGCCCTATGCTTTTGGTGCCGAGCCGGTCGAGGAGCTGCTGCAGAACCTGGCTCAGCAGGGTCTGCTTGCACCTGGCGCTTATGCCCTGTTTGAGCATGCCGCCGCCGATGCGGGCGCGCATCCGGCAGGCTTTGAGATCGTGCGCGAGAAGCGCTACGGCATTACCTCGGTCGACCTGCTTCGTTGGGTCGGCGATGACGATGGTGAGGAAGATTGCGCCGGCACCGATGCTGACAACAACGATGCCACGACGTTTCAGGAGGACGCGCATGAATGACACTATCAACCGCGTGATCGTCCCGGGCACCTTCGATCCCATCACATTTGGCCATATCGACGTCATCCGCCGCGCCCGCCGCATCTTTCCCAGCGTGATCGTCGCTGTTGCCGAGTCGCAGGGTAAAAACGGTGTGGGCACCACGTTTATGCTCGATGAGCGCGTGGCGCTGGCCCGCGAGGCGCTCGGTGATATCGACGGCGTCGAGGTCCTGCCCTTTACCGGCCTCTTGGTCGACTTCGCTCGCGAGCAGGGGGCGGGGGCCGTGGTCAAGGGCCTGCGCGCCATGACCGACTTTGAGTACGAGCTGCAGCAGGCCGACCTCAACTATCGCTTGGATAACGAGCTAGAGTCCATCTTTGTCATGAGTGCGCCGCAGTACGGCTATATCTCGAGCTCGGTCGTTCGCCAGATCGCCTCGCTCGGCAGCGATGTGTCGACGTTTGTCCCGCCCAACGTGGTCGAAGCGCTCAGACATCGCTTTTCGTGACGTTTTTTATTGCCTGGTGGCATGTGGTAAACTAGCACGATGATATGTTACCTATGAAAGGAGACCGGATGCCGGGCGAGAATTTTCCTGGCGATAGGATTGTCAGCTTGGTCGATGAGCTCGAAGGGCTGATCGAGGAAGCCAAGCCGCCTTTCGGCAAGAACGCTCAGTTCAAGGTCATCGACGCCGACGTGTTCTTCAACATCCTCGACGAGATCCGCATGAGCTATCCCGAGGAGTGGCAGAAGTCCCGCCGTATCCTTAAGGAGCGCGAGGAGCTTATGGCTTCCGCCGCCGCTCAGGCCGATTCCATCATCGCCGACGCTCAGCAGCAGGCCCTCACCATTGCCGGTGAGCAGGAGATCGTCCGCTTAGCGCAGCAGCAGGCCGACGACATCCGTGATCGTGCCCAGCAGTACGAGCGCGAGACGCGTTATGCTGCCGAGGACTACGCAGAGCAGGTCTTTACGCACCTGGAGGAGAACCTCAAGAGCCTGACCGGCACCGTTACCCGTTGCCGTCAGCAGCTCAACGAGGGTGCCGCCCAGCAGAATGGTCAGTGGTAATGGCTGAGTTCCCGAGCGTTACCGTCGATCTTTCTGAGCAGCTCGAGTTTCCTGGAGATTCGTATCCGCTGACCGGTAAGGTCGATGTCGCCATCTACACGGTGGGCGAGAAGGAGTACCAGCTGCAGGACGGCATCGACTACGACGTTGTCTTTACCAATGCCGGTACCGGTGTCTTGCTCACGGGCATGGTCCGCGCGCACGCCACCGGCGAGTGCGACCGTTGCTTGGAGCCCGCCTCGTTTGATATCGCCGGCGAGATCGAGGAGTTCTACCTCTTTGAGGAGCCCGAGGATCCCGAGGCCTACGAGGACGGCTACGAGCTCCTGGGTGAGGATCGCATCGTCGATCTGGGTGAGCCCATCAATGACGCGGTCGTTATGGACACGCCGTTTGTGGTGCTTTGCAAGCCCGATTGCCGCGGTCTGTGCCCCACTTGCGGTTGCAATCTCAACGTCGAGCAATGCGATTGCGCCGCCCAGGCAGAGGCAGAATGGGCCGCTGCCACGGAAAATCCATTTGCAGCATTGAAGAATCTCAAGCTCGATGAGTAAAACTGTGGTAGTATCGCTACTTGCGCGTAATCGCCACACTGGATAGTTCATAAGGAAGGTCACTATGCCCGTACCTAAACAAAAGCAGGGTCGTATCCGCACTCACACCCGTCGTTCCGCCAACATGAAGATTTCGGCTGCGGCTCAGTCCACGTGCCCCCGTTGCGGCGCTGTCAAGCTTCCGCACCACGTGTGCCCCAGCTGCGGTTTCTACAAGGACCGCGAGGTTATCGTTACCGAGTAACGGTATACTCTGGATGCGATGCCGTTCCAAATGGAACCACAATGGCCGGCTCAATGAGTCGGCCATTTTTGTATAAGGAGCATGTATATGAGTAACGTTCGCGTTTGTGTAGACGTTGTGGGCGGAGACGAGAAACCTCAGGTTGTTCTCGATGGTATCGAGGCTGCGCTTGCCGCCGATCCCGATATCGAGGTCTTGGCAGCTGGCCCCGCTGAAATCGTCAATCCCTTTGCTGCTTCCCATGCACGTGTTGAGGCTCTTGAGGCACCCGACGTTATCGCCATGGATGACGATCCCATTCGCGCCGTGATGACCAAGCGTAAATCGTCGATCGTGCTGTCGTGCCGCGCCATCAAAAAGGGCAACGCGGACGCGTTCTTCTCCGCCGGCTCGACCGGTGCCATGACCGCTGCCGCCACCGCCTATGTGACGCCGTTTAGATATATGGCCGAAGGCAAGAAGCAGCCGGTGCGTCCCTGTCTGACCAATGCGCTGCCCAATCGCGCCGGCGGTCTGACGGTGCTGTGCGATATGGGCGCCAACCCCGATGTCGAGGTCGATGACATGGTGCGTTTTGCCCAGATGGGTAGCGCCTATGCCTGCGTCGTCCTGGGCATCGAGCATCCCCGCGTGGGCCTGCTTGCCAATGGCACCGAGGACGAGAAGGGTTCCAACTTTACCAAGGCCTGCTTCCCGGTCATGAAAGCCGCCGTTCCCGGCTTTGTGGGCAACTGCGAAGGCACCGACCTCACCTCGGGCAATTTCGATGTCGTTGTTGCCGACGGCATGTCGGGCAATATCGCTCTCAAGGCTACCGAGGGCGCTGCCAAGTTTTTGCTACAGGAGCTCAAGGGCGCCTTTATGGCCTCGCTCGGCACCAAGATCGCCGCGCTGCTCATCAAAAAGCAGATGCGCGAGATTAAGGCCAAGCTCTCTGGTGATGCCAAGGGCGGCGCGATTCTTTTGGGCCTGCGTGGCGTGGTCCTGATCGGCCATGGCGCCACCTCGGTCGAGGCTGTTAAAAACGGTACGCTCGCGGCGGCCGAAGCCGTGCGCGCGGGGCTGGTCGAGAACGTCGCCAACTCCATGGACGGCATCGTTTTGTAAGAGCGAGTTAGAGCGCTGTTATGTGCCTCGCGGCCTGCTTCGTGGGGTAGAATCAGAACCGTGTCTTGGTACCGCCCGGGCGGTACCATTCTTTTGGTATTCATGCACTATGAGAGGAAGCGCTATGGACCGCTCCGAAATCTTCGACAAGATCGCCGAGGTCGCTGCTGACGTTCTGGGCGTCGATGTTGCCGAAATTAGCGATGAGACCACCTTTGACGATCTCGATGCCAACTCGCTCGAGCGCCTGCAGCTGGTTACGGCTATCGAGGACGAGTTCAACCTCGAGATCGATGACGAGACTCTGCTCTCGCTCAACTCTGTCGCCGACGCCGTCGACGCGATCGAACACGTCAGGGAGGCCTAGGTCTTGGCTTTGTCTGAACGACTTACGCGTGCCCAGGAAATCCTGGGCCACGAGTTCAATAATAAGGTGCTGCTGCGCGCGGCGCTTACGCATCCCTCGGCCGTCGAGGGCCAGCCGGTTTCTGCCAGCTATGAGCGCCTTGAGTTCTTGGGCGATTCCATTTTGGGCGCCGTGGTTGCCCGCTCGCTCTTTGAGTCCTATCCGGAGTTTGACGAGGGCAAGCTTACGCGCCTGAAGGTGTCGCTCGTCTCGGGTGCCACGCTGTCCGAGGTATCCCATGAGCTGGGCATCGACGACATCATCATCTTTGGTGCCTCCGAGACCGGTACCGGTGCGCGCGGCCTGCATTCGGCGCTCGAGAACGTCTACGAGTCGCTCGTGGGCGCGCTGTACCTGGACGCCGGCTGGGATGCCGCAGCGGAGTTTATCCACCGTACGCTTAAGCCGCATTTGGCTTCCGAGCGTGCCGAGCACCCCGCGAACCCCAAATCGTTCTTGCAGGAGTGCGTGCAAGCCGACGGTCACGAACCCCCGGCGTATAAGCTCGTTGGCTCCGAGGGCCCGGCGCATGCGCCCACCTTTACCGCCGTGGTGTTGATCGATGGTATTCGCCAGGGTCGCGGCTCCGGCTCCTCAAAGAAGGAAGCCGAGGGAGCCGCTGCACTCGAGGCACTTGACCGCATGGGCTACACCACCAACGGCGTGATTCTCAACAAGAAGCCTGTTTAAGCGAGGAACCGTGTATCTCAAGTCCCTCACGCTCAAAGGGTTCAAGTCGTTTGCCGACCGCGCCCATATGTCATTTGAGCCGGGCCTGACCGTCATCGTCGGTCCCAACGGCTCGGGAAAATCGAACATCTCCGACTCGATTCTGTGGGTCCTGGGCGAGCAGAGCGCCAAGCAGCTGCGCGGCCAGGTCATGGAGGACGTCATCTTCTCGGGCTCGTCGGCGCGCAAGCCGGTGGGTGTGGCCGAGGTCACGCTGGTGCTCGATAATTCGGACCATATGCTGCCTGTCGACTTTGACGAGGTGGCTATCACCCGCCGCATGTATCGCTCGGGCGAAAGCGAGTACCTCATCAACTCGAGCCCGTGCCGCCTGATGGACATCCAGGACATCCTGCACGATTCGGGACTGGGCAAGGATACGCATTCCATCATCAGCCAGGGCAAGCTCGACGCCATTTTGCAGAGCCGCCCCGAGGAGCGCCGTGCCCTCATCGAGGAGGCCGCCGGCATCTCCAAGCACAAGCGCCGCAAGGAGCGTGCGCTCAAAAAGATTAAATCGATGGACGAGCACCTAACCCGTGCCCGCGATATCAACAAGGAAATCGCCCGTCAGTTGCGACCGCTGGAGCGTCAGGTCGATCGCGCGCGCAAGTACAAAGAGCTGTCCTCGCGCGCGAACGAGCTTACGCAGATGCTAGCCGTCGACGAGCTGCGTTCGCTGCAGTCGCAGTGGAACGACCTGGAGAGCCGCTCCAAGGAAGGCGCCGCCGAGCTGGAGCTTGCGCAGTACCGCATGGGCGAAAAGGAGCGCGAGCTCGAGAAGCTCCAGGTTATGCTCGAGGAAAAGGGCCTGTTTGTGGGCGACCTGGGCGAGCAGCGCCGCCATATGCAAGACGTGGTCGGCCGCATTAACTCCGATATGCGCCTGCTCGAGGAAAAGGGCCACAACATGGTGTCGCGCCTGTCCGACATGCGTGGCCAGATCTCGAGCTCCGAGCATCAGCGTCGTCGCGTGGTCGAGGAGCTCGAGGACGCGCGTGCACAGCTTGAGGAAGTGACCGGCGCGCACATGCAGGCCCAGGAGGACGTTGACGCCGCTGGTCCTGCCGCCGCTGAGCTCCACGAGCGACGCGTGGCTCTCGACAATCAGATTTCTCAGCTTACGCGTGAGCAACGCGATGTGCAGCGTGTGGCCGATAACGCGGCGCTCGAACTCGCCAAGGTGAAGGACTCGCTGAGTAACGCCGAGGTTGAGGACAACATGTACGCCTCGCGCTTGGAGCAGATCGATGAACAGCTCGAGGAGGTCACGGCCTCGCTCGAGAGCCGTCGCGACCGCGCAGAGGAGCTTGAGGGTGCTCTTGAGGAAGCGCGCCAGGCCCAGGCCGATGCGCGTGAGGCCACCGAGGTCGCCCGTGCAGCCCTGAAGGACTTGCGTAATCGTGAGAGTGAGGCGCGCAACAAGCTGTCCGAGGTGCGCTCGGAGCTTGCCAGCCAAAAGAAGCTTGATGCCCGCATGGCAGACAGCTCGCCGCTGGTGAGCCGTCTGATGGGCGCACTGGGCGATGATGTCTCAGGCCGTCTGGGCGACGTGCTCGACGCCCCTCGTGAGCTTGAGGGCCTGGTTGAGCAACTACTTGCCGGCGATATCGATGCTCTTTTGTTTGATGATGCCGCTACGCTTGAGCGCGCCGGTCGTGCGGCTTTGGTCCAAAAGAAGGCCTCGGGTGAGGCACTGCTGATGGCGCGCGGCGTGAGCGGTGGTGCTGCTGCCAATGGCGCTGCCGGTACGCGTCTGGTCGATCGTCTGTCCGTGCGCTCCGGTTATGGCCCGGTTGTCGAGGCCCTTCTCGGCGGCTATTACGTGGTCGATGACTTGGCTGCCGCGTTGGCTGCCCCTGTCGTTGACGGTGTGACCTACGTGACTCCCGATGGCGCCCGCGTGAGCTGTGGTGGTCTGGTGCGCGTGGGGCTCGATGCCGGCGAGGCTTCGGGTGCTTTGGAGCGCAAGCGCCGCATCCGTGAGCTCGAGGGCCTGGAACCCGATCTGGCTGCCATCTTTGAGCATGCTTCGGACCAAGTCGTTGAGGCCAACGCCGCCGTCGAGGAGGCACGTGCCGCCGAGGACGATGCCGCCGGTGAGATCGCCCGTCTTGAGGGCGAGCGCCGCTCGCTGCTCTCCGAGATCGGCCGCTTGGAGCAAAGCGCCAACAATGCCGAGGTCGAGCGCGTGCGCATCTCCAAGCGCCGCGAGCAGGCCTCCGAGGCCGTTCGCGCTGCGCGCCCGCGCGTTGATGAGCTCACCCGTTCGCGTGACGAGGCGCGTGCACAGGCAAGCGACCTGGGTCTCCAGATTGCCGAGGCCAACGATGAGCTCGATCGCGTTCGCCGTGACGATTCCGAGGCCGCCGGTAAGCTCGCCGATGCCAAGGTGCGCCTGGCCCAGACGAGCGAGCGCCTGCGTTCGCTGAAGGGCCGCGTGCCCGACCTTGAGCGTCGTCTTGAGGGCATCGACCGTCGTATCCGCGGAACACGCCAGGCTTCGCGCTCGCTCGAGCTGCTGCGCCTGCGCGTCGACCCCATGCACGAACGCTATTCTGCCCTGTTGGAACGCGCATCGGATTGGGCAGCGCGCCTGCGTGACCAGGCCTCTCTGGAAGAGGCGGACTCCGCTTCGCTCAAGAAGACCATCGAGGATGCCAAGGCCGAGGTTGCCCGCGCTAAGGAGCGGGTCGATACCGCCACTGCCACGCAAAACGAGTTCAAGGTCGCACGCGGCAAGCTTGAGGTGCAGGTAGAGGCCGCCATTAAGGCCATTACCGCCGATGGCACCACGGTGCTCGAGGAAGCGCTTATGCTGCCGGCGCCCACCGATCGCGATGCCGCCGAGCGCGAGCTCAACCAGCTTGTGCGCCAGATCAACAATCTGGGCCCCGTGAACCAGGTTGCCATGGAGGAGTACGAGCAGCTCAAGCGCCGCGCCGACTACATCGAGGAGCAGCTGGCCGATCTGGAGAGCGCGCGCAAGGCGCTCACCAAGATCACGGTGGCCATTGATCGCAAGATGCGCAAGGCGTTTCTAGTGACGTTTGAGAAGGTCGACGCGAACTTCCGCGAGATCTTCGCCATGCTGTTCCCGGGTGGCCAGGCTCATCTTGAGATGACCGATCCTGAGCATCCTGCCGAGACGGGCATTGAGGTTGTGGCGCAGCCGCGCGGCAAGCGCATTACTAAGATGATGCTCATGTCGGGTGGCGAGAAGAGTCTGACGGCGCTCGCCCTGCTCTTTGCCGTGTACCGCACGCGCACGGTGCCGTTCTATGTGCTTGACGAGGTCGAGGCGGCGCTTGATGACGCCAACCTGTCCAAGCTCATCGGAGCCCTCGATGTGCTGCGTTCCGATACACAGCTCTTGGTCATTTCGCATCAGCGCCGTACTATGGAGGACGCTGACGTTCTCTATGGCGTCTCGATGCAAGCCGACGGCGTCAGCCGCGTCGTCTCGCAAAAACTCGATCGCGAAACCGGAAAGGTCGTGAATGCATAATGGGATTCTTTGACGCTCTCTCGCGCGGACTTGAGCGCAGCCGCGAGGCCCTCAACGAGGTCTTCTACTTTGGTGGCGAGGTCGACGAGGACTTTTGGGAGGACCTTGAGGACACCCTCGTCATGGGTGACATGGGTGCCGAGGTCGCTATTCAGGTCTCCGATGACCTGCGCGATGCTGCTGCCAAGAAGAACCTTAAGACCGCCCCGCAGCTTCGCCGCGCTCTGGCCGAGCAGCTCGAGGGCCATTTTGTGCCTGTTGAGCGTGATCCGTTTTCCGATACGCCGAGCTGCGTGCTGTTTGTGGGCATCAACGGCGCCGGCAAGACCACAACGGTCGGCAAGATTGCGAGCGCCATGGCTGCCCGCGGCAAGAACGTGGTGATCGGTTCGGCCGACACCTTCCGCGCCGCCGCCATCGAGCAGCTCGATGTGTGGGGCCAGCGTGCCGGCGTACCGGTTATTAAGCGTGACCGCGGCTCCGATCCGGCGAGCGTGTGCTATGACGTGCTCGACGAGGCCGATAAGCGCGGCAGCGACCTGGTGCTCATCGATACCGCCGGCCGTCTGCACACAAGCCCCGAGCTCATGCGCGAGCTTGCCAAAGTGGTCAACGTGACGCGTAAGCGCGCCGCCAATATGGCTGCCGGCCCCATGCCTGTCTCGGTCGTCCTCGTAATCGATGCCGCGACGGGCCAAAACGGTCTGAACCAGGCGCTCGAGTTTAATGAGGCGCTTGGCCTGGACGGTATTATCATGACAAAGCTCGACGGCACGGCTAAGGGCGGCATCGCCATGGCCGTGGCCGAGAAGCTCAAGCTCCCGATCCTTCGCATCGGCGTGGGCGAGCAGGTCGATGACCTGCAGGAGTTTAACGCCAAAGATTTCTGCCGCGCCCTGGTGGGCGAGTCCAATTAAGGAGTGACTAGTGTTTGATTCTCTGAGCGATCGCCTCAACGACACATTTGACCGCCTGCGCGGCAAGGGTAAGCTGACCGAGGCCGATATCACCTCGGCCATGCGCGACATTCGCATGGCGCTGCTCGAGGCCGACGTTAACTTTAAGGTCGTTAAGGAGTTCGTTGCTAAGACCAAGGAGCGCTGCATGACCGCCGAGGTCATGGAGTCGCTGTCGCCGGCGCAAAACGTCGTCAAGATTGTGCTCGACGAGCTCACCGAGATGCTCGGCTCCACCGAGAGCAAGCTCGTTTTTAGTAACCGCATTCCTAATGTCATCATGCTCGTGGGCCTGCAGGGCTCCGGTAAGACCACGGCTGCCGTAAAGCTTGCCTACCTGCTCAAGAAGCAGGGCCGCTCGCCGCTGCTCGCCGCGTGCGACGTCTACCGTCCCGCTGCTGCCGATCAGCTTGCCACGCTTGGTGGCGAGATCGGCGTGCCGGTCTTCCGCGGCGACGGTGCGCACCCGGTCGACATCGCCAAAGGCGCCATCCAGGAGGCCGTCGACCACCTTCGTGACGTGGTGATCGTCGATACCGCCGGTCGTCTTCAGATCGACGAGCAGATGATGCAGGAGGCCGTCGACATCAAGAAGGCCGTCAAGCCCGACCAGGTGCTGATGGTCGTCGACGCCATGACCGGCCAGGATATCGTCAACGTGGTCTCGACGTTTGCCGAGCGCACCGACTTTGATGGTGTGATTATCTCCAAGCTCGACGGTGACGCCCGTGGCGGTGGCGCGCTTTCGGTGCGTCAGGTGACCGGCAAGCCCATCAAGTTTGTGAGCATGGGCGAGAAACCCGATTCGCTTGAGCCGTTCTATCCCGATCGCATGGCCAAGCGAATCTTGGGCATGGGCGACGTTGTCGGCATCATCGAGAAGGCCCAGGAGGCCGCCGATGCCGAACAGCTCGAGGCTGCCGAGCGCATGCTGCGCGAGGGCTTTACCATGAATGACATGCTCGACCAGATGAAAGCCGTCAAAAAGATGGGCGGCATGAAGGGTATCCTGGGCATGCTCCCCGGTGGCCAGCGCGCGCTCAACCAGATGGGCGGTAACCTGGACGAGGGCATCTTCGATAAGAACGAGGCCATCATCATGTCGATGACCAAGGAGGAGCGTCTGCGTCCCTCCATCATCAACGGCCAGCGTCGCGCGCGTATCGCCAAGGGCGCCGGTGTGACCCCCACCGAGGTCAATAGCCTTATGAAGCAGTGGGGCGAGATGAACAAGATGATGGGCCGCATGCGCACGATGGCCAATCAGGCACAGGCCGGCGGCAAGAAGGGCAAAAAGGGCAAGAAGGGCAAGAAGATGCGCATGCCCAATATCCCTGGGCTGGACGCTATGGGTCTGGGCGGCATGGGCGGCCTGGGTACGGGCGGTCCCAAGTCTGATATGGAGCTGCTGCGCCAGATGGAAGCGCAGATGCGCAATAAGAAATAGG
Source organism: Collinsella sp. (assembly GCA_019414045.1). Classification (GTDB taxonomy): domain Bacteria; phylum Actinomycetota; class Coriobacteriia; order Coriobacteriales; family Coriobacteriaceae; genus Collinsella. The sequence goes on from DXMW01000024.1 coordinate 157,603, forward strand.
GCTGTAATTCCAGCTTGATATGGCAAAGGCCACTCGGAAGCTACCGGGTGGCCTTTGTTGTTGGCTTTGATAGTTGGGCTGCGTTCAGCGTCGCGCCCCGAGCTCGCGGTGCCGTGCCGTTAGTGGCAGCCGCAGCCCTCGTGGCCCTCGGGCTCGTGATGGCCGTGGCAGCTGCAGGACTCGCCATGTTCGTGGGCGTGGTCGTGGTCATGGCCGTGGCAGCTGCACGTGGCCTCGCCGTTCTGTGCGAGCGTTCCGGCGATAAGGGCCTCGACACAAGCGTCGCAGCTGCCCTGAGCTCCTGCGTACACCGTGATGCCGGCTTGGGCAAGCGCGTTGATAGCGCCACCGCCGATGCCGCCGCAGATGAGCGTGTCCACGCCACCGTTGGCGAGCAGGCCCGCAAGGGCACCGTGACCGGTGCCGTCGGTGCCCACGACCTGCTCGTTGAGTACCTTGCCATCCTGAATGTCGTAGATCTTGAACTGCTCGCTGCGGCCAAAGTGCATAAAGATGTTGCCGTTGTCGTACGTGGTTGCCACCCTCATAGTGTCGACCTCCTTTGCTGGCCATGCGGCCGTCGTTGCGGTGATGGGGGAGTACGCGATATTGCCGCCCTCGATGACGAGCGCCCGCCCGTTGACCAGCGCGTTTGCCACCTTGCGATGTGCGCGGCTGCAGATGGCCGCCACGGTGGCGCGGGCGATGCCCATGTGCTGGGCGACGGCCTCCTGATTGAGGCCTTCCAGGTCGCACAGGCGCAGTACTTCGAGCTCATCGACCGTCATCTCGATGGCGTCTCCGCTGGCAAGGCCGTCGGGGGTAAAGCCGCGATATTCGGGGATGATTCCAACACGGCGTAATTTTTCGCGTCTTCCTGCCATACTCTCTCCAAATCTGACATATGTCAGTAATAGGATAGCGTGTATGCGGTTCCGCGCAAGCTTTTTTAGCATATGTCGGAAATTCAAAGTTGTTACGTCTGCGATTGTGGGGGTGCTGGCTGCCGCGCATTGCGTGTGCCGACCCAAGTGTTCAATCCGACACTGCGCGCCTGGGATACAATGAATCTCGCTTTTAGGCGACTGACAGGAGGGTCAATGAGCAAGGCTGATCAACAGTTTGTAACCATGTGCCGCGATATTCTGGACCATGGCACCACCACCGAGGGCCAAAAGGTCCGCCCGGTGTGGGAGGATGGCACCCCTGCCTATACCATTAAAAACTTTGGTGTCACGGCACGCTATGACCTGCGTGAGGAGTTTCCGGCGCTTACCTTGCGTCGTACGGCCCTCAAATCTGCCATGGATGAGATCCTATGGATCTATCAAAAGAAGTCCAATAACGTGCATGACCTCAACAGCCATATTTGGGACGAGTGGGCCGACGAGACTGGCTCCATCGGCAAGGCCTACGGGTATCAGATTGGGCAGAAGAGCCATTATGCCGAGGGCGACTTTGACCAGATGGATCGCGTGCTGTACGACCTTAAGAACACGCCGTACAGCCGCCGCATTATGACGAACACCTATGTGTTTAGCGACCTGTCCGAGATGCACCTGTATCCGTGTGCCTACAGCGTGACGTATAACGTGACGCAGCGTCCGCAGGATGATAAACCGACGCTCAACATGATTCTCAACCAGCGCAGCCAGGATATTTTGGCTGCGAACAACTGGAATGTGTGCCAGTACGCCATTTTGCTGATGATGGTCGCGCAGTCGGTCGATATGATCGCTGGCGAGCTGCTGCATGTGATTGCCGATGCCCACATTTACGACCGTCATGTCGATATCGTTCGCGAGCTTATTGAGCGTCCGCAGTTTGCTGCGCCCAAGGTAACGCTCAACCCCGATGTGCATGACTTCTATGCGTTTACGACCGATGATCTGATCGTCGAGGGCTATGAGCACGGCCCTCAGGTCAAGAACATCCCCATTGCGGTGTAGGTGACGCGCATGAGGTGTAAGCTTTCTGCCATTGTTGCCGTGTGTGACGATTGGGGCATTGGGTGCGAGGGTGACATGGTCGTGTCCAATCGCGCCGACATGCGCCATTTTGTGGCGTGTACCAAAGGTTGCCCGGTCATTATGGGACGCAAGACGCTGCTGAGTTTTCCCGGCGGACGTCCGCTCAAGAACCGCCGCAATATCGTGCTCACGCGCGATGAGGACTTTGCTCCCGAGGGCGTCGACGTGGTGCATAGTATCGACGAGGCGCTTGCCGCGGTTGCCGATGAACCCGTTGCCTGGGTAATCGGCGGCGGCGAGGTATATCGACAGTTTTTGCCGTATTGCGTGGAGGCCGAGGTTACGCATAACCATTGCGTGCATGACGTGGATACGTACTTTCCCGATTTGGATGCCGATCCCGCGTGGGAGATTGCGCGGCGTGACGGTGTTGCCACGATTGCCTCGGGCGAGGGAGACGAGGGTGTCGATTATGAGTTCGTGACGTATCGTCGCGTTGAGGCGTAAATCGTCTGGCGTGAACGGTATCATCGGGTTGTTTGAATGCATGGGGCGGCGCTTAGCGTCGCCTCGTTTGGTATAGATGTGCTGTAAAGAAGGGTGCGGGCTGGCTGCTATGACTGATGCCGTTGAGGTGCTGCGAATCGATTCTCTCGAGGACGAGCGGCTCGATGCCTACGTGCGACTGACCGAGCGTGAGCTTCGCTGCGTGCTGGAGCCGCAGAAGGGCATTTTTATCGCCGAGAGTGCCAAGGTCATCGAACGTGCGGTTCGCGCCGGATACGAGCCGGCGAGCTTTCTTTTGGGCGAGCGCTGGCTCGACCAGATGATGCCGCTGTTTGAGCGCCTGGCGGTACGCGAGGGCGCGGGTCCGGTTCCCGTGTTCGTTGCCTCGATGGAGCTTATGGAGCGTCTGACGGGTTTTAACGTGACGCGCGGTGCGCTCGCGGCATTTCGTCGCCCGCGACAGATTCCGGTTGATGAGTTCTTGGGCGGCGTCGTCGAGGCGGCGGGGGAGCGCCCGGTGCGCGTGTGCGTGCTCGAGGACATTGTCGACCATACCAATGTGGGCGCAATATTCCGCTCGGCGGCCGCGCTCAACGTCGACGGCATTTTGGTCAGTCCTACGTGTTGTGATCCGCTGTATCGTCGTTCGGCCCGCGTGAGCATGGGCACGGTGTTCCAGGTGCCCTGGACACGCATTGGCAGCGAAGCGCGCGTATGGCCGCATGATGGGCTGGCGGCGCTACACGATGCCGGCTTTTCGTGTGCCGCTATGGCGTTGACGGATGATTCGGTGTCGCTGGACGATCCCGCGCTCCAGGAGATTGACCGCCTGGCAATCTTTATGGGCACCGAGGGTGCTGGCTTGGGCGCCAAGACCATTGCAGGCTGCGACCGCGCCGTGCGTATTCCGATGGCGCATGGGGTCGATTCACTCAACGTGGCCGCGGCAAGCGCTGTTGCCTTTTGGCAGCTGTGCCCGCATGTGAGCAACGAGTACCACTACCAGCCGGGGCTGTATCACTAGGCAGATAGTTAGCACCGGGCTCTGGTTCGGGGCGTTTCGGCCGACGTCGGTCGGTGCTAAGCTGGTATTGGCTTTGGTCTTAAATTGCCGTTTTGTTGTTTGACGTACGCTGGTGGGGAGGGCGTGTGGCTAAGAAATCTACGGCTATCGATGTAACGCAGGGTGTCATTTGGCAACAGCTGCTGTCGCTGTGCGTTCCCATCTTTTTTAGTTCGTTTTTTCAGCAAGCCTACACGCTTATCGGTACCTATATTGTCGGTCAGTTTGGCGGCAAGCTCGCCCTGGGTGGCATTCAGGCCACGATGGTGCTTACGGAGCTCTGCATTGGTTTTTGCGTCGGTGTTGGTGCTGGATGTGCCGTTATTACCGGCCAGTTTTTTGGTCAGCACGATGATGAGCGATTGAGTCGTTCGGTCCATACGGCCATGACGCTCGCGCTGGTGGGCGGTATCGTTTTCTCGATTCTTGGCATAGTGTTCGTTGAGCCCATGCTGGTACTTATGAACACGCCGCATGAACTATTGGCCGAGGGCGTGGCCTATGCTCGTTGCTATTTTGCCGCCATGGTTGCGGCGCTGCTGCTCAATATGGGAACGGCGCTGCTGCGCGCCGTGGGCGACACACGCGGTCCTGCTGTGATCATTGCTTCCGGCTGCCTTGTTAATGCGGTGCTGGATGTCATCTTCGTTGCCGTGCTTCATATGGAGGCTCTGGGCTGCGGCATCGCGGTGGCGCTGACCATTTGCTCCAACGCCACGATGATCGTGATTCGTATGATGCACGCTCCGGGTGCGTGGCGGCTTTCACTGTCCAAACTCTGCATTGATCCTGGCATTTGTAAGAGCATGATCTCGTGTGGTCTGCCGCTTGGCTTTCAGTCTGCTGCGTATTCGATTTCCAACGTTTTGATTCAGGTGTCGGTCAACTCGTTTGGTGCCGATGTCACCACGGCGTGGGGTCTTTCGGGCCGTTTGGATGGCATTGTCTGGATGGTTACCGAGGCGCTTGGCGTTTCGATCACCACGTTCTCGGCACAGAACTTTGGCGCGCGCAACTACGAGCGCATGCGCAAGGGCTACCATACGTCGCTTGTGCTGTCGTTTATGCTCATTGGTGGCCTGTCTGCCGTGCTACTGGTGTTCTCGGGTCCGTTGTCGCGTCTGTTTGTCGACGATGCTTCGATTTCGGCCTACACCACGACGATTCTTCATTTCATCGCGCCGTTCTACGCGATCTTCTCGATTATCGAAAACGCGTCCGGCTCCATCCGCGGCGCTGGCGTGAGCTTCCAGCCTATGATGCTCACGATTTTTGGCACCGTCGTGCTCAGGGTGATCTGGGTGTTTGCGATTATGCCGTTCGATCCGTCGCTTGAGCACCTGCTGCTGGTTTACCCCGTAACCTGGCTCATCACGGCCACGATGTTTACCATCTACCACCACAGCGGCAACTGGCTCGGCCGCGCCACCGCCTAATGATCCGTAGGGGACGGAGGAAAACGGATCATTGACCTGGCGATAAGGCAAAATGATCCGTTTTCCTCCGTCCCCTTCGGATCATTTAGTATTCGATGCCTTGGCGGGCTAGGAGGCCTTCGTCGAAGTAGTGTTTGACGGGGCGCATTTCGGTTACTAGGTCCGCGAGATCGGCCAGTGGCAGCAAGCCGCGGCCGGTGAGCACGAGCTCTGTGGTGGTCGGTTTCATTGCGATCAACGCTTCGACATCTTCGCGCGTCACAAAGCCTCGGCGCATGGCTTCTCCCAGCTCATCCAAGATCAGCACGTCGACCTGGCTAATCTGCTCGCGCGCCAGCTCCAGGATCTGTGCGGCACAGGCTTCGGGCGTGTCGCGGTCGGCTTGTACGATGCGCAGACCTAAACGGGGCGCCGCATCATGCTCGGCGCAGTGCAGCTTCTTGGCAAACTGCAGCATAAGCACGTTAAGTCCATAGCCCGTGGCGCGCAGTGCAAGCCTCAGCGCAGCCGTCGTCTTGCCCTTGCCATCGCCCGTGTAGATCTGATCCTTGCCGACTTCCAGTGATGCCATCTCTGTCCTTTCGTGCTCGGCGTCGGTTTATCGCCGTCTTGGTTGGGTATTCTAGAAAGCATTATCAACCCCAGTAGATGGAGTTCAAGCAGATGGAGATGGATGACAACAAACGTAGACGGAATATGATCCTCTACGTGCTCATCGCCTTCGTCGTCTACCTCGTGCTCTCGACCGTTCTGTTCCCCAACATCGGTCACACGCAGCAGATTACGAAGACCGATTACTCGACGTTTGTCAAAGCGCTTGATAAGAAGAGCGTCGACAAGGTCGAGTACAACACGGACGATTACACGATTTATTACACTAAAAAGGGCGAGGACGAGAACATCGCCTACAAGACGACCGGTGTGCCGAATGACGCGGGCTTTACCGATCGCGTGCTTGAGTCTGGCGCTTCGCTGGAGTCGGTCGTTCCCGACAAGAGCTCGGGCCTGATGACCTACTACCTGATCACGCTCATTCTTCCCATGGCGATTTTCTTCCTGATTGGCTGGTGGCTCAACCGCCGCATGAAGAAGGCTATGGGCGATGACGGCCCGTCGATGAACTTTGGCGGCGGTGGTTTTGGCGGCGGCGGATTGGGCAAGTCCGGCGCGCGCGTGATCGCCTCCAAGGACGTGGGCGTGACCTTTAAGGACGTCGCCGGCCAGGAAGAGGCCAAGGAGTCCCTCAAGGAGGTCGTCGACTTTCTGGAGAAGCCGCAGCGCTACGAGGAGATCGGCGCCAAGCTGCCGCGCGGCGCTCTTCTTGTGGGCCCTCCGGGCACTGGTAAGACCCTGCTTGCCAAGGCTGTGGCCGGCGAAGCTGGTGTTCCGTTCTTTAGTATTTCTGGTTCTGAGTTCGTCGAGATGTTCGTCGGCCGTGGCGCTGCCAAGGTGCGCGATCTGTTTAAGCAGGCCAAGGAAAAGGCCCCGTGTATCGTCTTTATCGATGAGATCGATACCATCGGTAAGAAGCGCGATGGCGGCGGCTTTAGCGGCAACGACGAGCGCGAGCAAACGCTCAACCAGCTGCTGACCGAGATGGACGGCTTTGATAACCATAAGGGTATCGTCGTCCTCGCTGCAACGAACCGTCCTGACAGCCTTGACCCGGCCCTGCTACGTCCCGGCCGCTTTGACCGCCGCATTCCCGTTGAGCTGCCCGATCTGACCGGCCGCAAGAACATCCTTGAGCTCCATGCCAAGAGCGTTAAGACGCAGCCGCCGATCGACCTGACTGCGATCGCCCGCGCGACGCCCGGCGCCTCTGGTGCCGACCTGGCCAATATCATCAACGAGGGTGCCCTGCGCGCCGTCCGCGAGGGTCGCAAGCGCGCGACGCAGGATGATTTTGAGGAGTCGGTGGAAGTCGTCATTGCCGGACAGCAGCGTAAATCCACGGTGCTGTCCGACCACGAGAAGCAGGTCGTTTCCTATCACGAGATCGGCCATGCCATCGTCGCCGCCCGCCAGAAGGGCTCCGCCCCGGTCACCAAGATCACCATCGTGCCGCGCACGAGCGGCGCTCTGGGCTACACCATGCAGGTCGAGGAGGACGAGCGCTTCCTGACGACGCGCCAGGAGGTTTTGGACAAGCTCGCCGTCTACTGCGGCGGCCGTGCGGCCGAGGAGCTCATCTTTGGCGAGATGACGACCGGTGCCGCCAACGATATCGAGCAGGCCACCAAGCTCGCCCGCAACATGGTGACACGCTTTGGTATGTCCGACGAGTTTGGCATGATGGCGCTCGGTACCGTGCAGAACGCGTATCTCAATCAGGACACGTCGCTCACCTGCGCACCCGGTACGGCCGAGCGTGTGGACGCGATTGTCGCTAAGTTGATCGAGGACGCGCACGATCGTGCCCTGCAGATCCTCAAGGAGAACAAGTTCAAGCTCCATGAGCTGGCTCGTTATCTGTACAAGAAGGAGACCATCACGGGTGAGGAGTTCATGAACCTCCTCACGCGCGAGAATCCGTTGATGCCCAAGCAACAGTAAAGCCGCGGCCGAGCCAGTAGACGCCGACGCCCCATTTGAGTAGCTTTCTCAAATGGGGCGTTTTGCTTGAGGGGGATGGAAATGAAGATCGTGGTGAGCGCCTGCTTGATGGGCGAGAGCTGCAAGTATAACGGGCTCGACAACTATCATCGCGAGTTGGTCGAGGCCTGCGAGCGTACAGAGACCGAGGTCCTCTTGGTGTGCCCTGAGGTCTTTGGGGGCCTGCCCACGCCGCGCAAGCCGTCCGAGATTGTGAACGGCGAGGTCCGTACCTGCGAGGGCGTGTCGGTCGATCGCGAGTTTCGCCTGGGCGCCCAGCGCACACTCGATATGTGCGAGCAGGCGGGTGGCCCGTCTGAGATTGCCGCGTGTATTCTTCAGGATCGCAGTCCCTCGTGCGGTGCCGGCCGCATCTACGATGGAACATTCAGCGGCACCCTCACAGCGGGCAACGGTGTTTTTGTCGATCTACTGCTGCGTCACGGGTACCGTGTGATTCCGGCTAGCGAGTTCGATCCCAGCATGCTGGAACATTGTCCATAGCACTCGAACCCAACACTTCCTCACGGGTGACCGTTTTGGCATCATCCGTGAAGTTGATATTGAGTACGACCCGGTCATCAAAGACGTAGACCGAGTTGACAGGCGCCGTACCCAGGCAGCCCCTCCCCGCGGCCCTCGCGCAGGAACGCGCACACGGCCTTCCCGTCTCTTGCGCCCCTCCCGGAACTGTCCACATCAGTGTAGCCAATCCAGTCCGCCAAGGGCTGCAGCCCGGACAACGCGGCGATGGAGGGCTTCTTCGGCCTGCTCAAGAAGGAGTTCTGGTACGGCAGGGACTGGTCGGACTGGACCCCCGCCAGCTTCATCGAGGAGCTCGGGGGCTGGATCGGTCGATACAATACGGAGAGGCGCAGCGATGCGCTCGGTGGCCGCACGCCGGCCGAGTTCCGCTCCGCGCTGGGAAGGGCCGCGTAACGGTTCAAGAAATCGTCCGCAGTCCCCATTCTTGCCCCTTTGGGACAGCTTCTTGTTGGGGCGTGCCTGCCCCAAACCCTGCTAGGAATGAGTACAGCAAACTGAAATATTCAAATTAGTCTTTGCAAATTACCTTTGAACCTTCACCATCAATTACAATTCCCTGACGGTTGTTAATTGGGCATA
>DXMW01000025.1 GCA_019414045.1 Collinsella sp.
GAAGGGGGAGGCCTCGCGGCCTCCCCTTTTTTTGCGTTTAAGGGCTTTTGTCTCACATAGTAGCTGTGTTTTATAACCCTCGTTTGTCGCATCTTCTGTGAACGGGCTACAATAACTTAGTCTGTGCGATATGGAGGTGAACATGGCTGAAGCTGGTATCGGCGTTGATATCGTCGAGATTTCCCGTATGAAATCAATTCTTGAAAAGACGCCGTCGTTTGCTCGGCGTGTGTTTACCGAAGAAGAGCGTGCGTATTGTGATGCATCATCGCGTCCCGCTGCTCACTATGCCAGCCGCTTTGCTTCGCGCGAGGCGGTACTTAAAGCTCTTGGCACGGGTTTTAGTCAAGGCGTTGGTCGCAAGGATGTTTCGGTTACGCGTGATAAACTCGGCAAACCGAAGGCGCTGCTTTCGGGCCGTGCTCTCGAGATCGCTCAAGAGCTGGGTGTTGTTGAGGTCGCTCTTTCCATTACGCTTACAGGAGACTTAGCCGTTGCGAATGCCATCGCGATTACCGAAGATGCTCGGCCTAAGCCAAAAGAGGTAAAGGTGAGCACCAAGAAACGCGTAGCGCAGACATTTAAAGAGGCTCGCTCTGTTTTAGATGAGCTTGAGCAGCTGCAGAATTCAGCATTGACGGAGCACCTGGGCGATGCTTCGCAAGATACGCTAGGAGCATAGATGAAACCGGTTTTGAGTACCGAAGAAGTCGTTCGTCTCGAGGATATCATCGAACGCGAAGGGACTTCGAAGGCCGAGCTTATGGAGCTAGCGGGTGAGTTTGCCGCCAACGAGGTCTTGAAGCTCAATCCCGATCGGGTTCTCGTTCTGGTCGGTTTTGGTAATAATGGCGGCGACGGTTGGGTTGCCGCCGATATTCTGAGCCATAAGGGTGTGGACGTCGATATCGTTTCTCCGGTTGAGCCGGATGAGATTCCTGCTGCTCTGGCACGTCATGTTGCTCGTCGTACTGCCGGCCGCGATGTGCACGTTTGCGTCGGCCCCTCGCGTGGCGAACTCGAGGTTTTGATCGATAAGGCCGATGTTGTTGTCGATGCCATTTTTGGTACCGGTTTCCACGGGAATCTGCGTGCGCCGTTCTCCATCTGGATTCCTACGGTCAATGAATGCGCCGATTGTGTCGTATCCATTGATGTCCCCTCGGGCCTGAATGCCGAGACGGGCGTTGTTGATGACGACTGCATTCGTGCCGAGCATACGGTGACGATGATTGCGCCCAAGATTGGTCTGTATAGCGCTGATGGCCCTGAGTATGCTGGCGATTTGATCTGCGGCAATCTTTACGACCGTCTTGACGAGGTCATCGATGATGTCGACCACGCCGCCGAGATTGTCGAGCCCGGTGACTTAGTTGATTACTTTGCTCCACTACCTACGAATATCGATAAGTATTCCCGTGGCTCTGTGCTTATTGTCGCCGGATCTGCGCAATATCCTGGTGCTGCCATTATGGCGGCCAAGTCTGCAGCTCGCGCGGGTGCTGGTTACGTGGCAGTCGCGGCTCCTGACGCCTGCGCCAATCTTATTCGCATGGCACTTCCTTCGATTCCCGTCTTTGCTATTCCGTCTGATTCCCGCGGCTCCTTTGGCGCCGCTGCGCGCATGACTGTGTGCGAGATTGCAAAGAAGTACAGCTGTGTACTGTGCGGTCCCGGTATGACGACATCTGCTGGCGCTATGCAGGTGGTTTCGGGCTTGCTCGAGCTTGATGTGCCGCTTATTTTGGACGCCGATGCACTCAACTGCCTTGCTAAGATTGCCATTGACGGTATTGATAGTAACCCCGAGATGTATCGTCGCGAGCAGCCGTTGGTTATGACGCCGCACTATCGTGAGCTTTCGCGTCTGGTTGCCGGTGACGAGGTGAACGACCTTGGTACCGCGATTGCAGCCGCGCAGAAGGTTGTCTGGGCTGCAGGCTCCGACAATCTGGTGGTCATTGCCAAGGGGCCGACGACGGCTATCTGTGGCGTTGAGCGTGTACTGCTGCCGCTCTCGGGTCCGGCTTCTCTGGCAACTGCCGGTTCAGGTGATGTTCTCGCGGGTATTTTGGCCGGCACGCTTGCCACCATGCGCGACGAGATGGATCGTTGGGAGTTGCTGTATTCGTACGCCGTCGCACTTCACAGCTACGCCGGTTTTGCCGCGGCGACGGAGTATGGTGAGAAGAGCGTTATCGCGACCGATCTTATCGACTTGATCGGTCCTGCCATGGAGCTGGCGGCAAAGGATGCGCTCGAAGATCTGGGAATCATGGACGAAGGGTCGGATGACTAATCATGAATAAAGCCGATTTGACGCGCTGGTCCTGGGTCGAGATCGACCGTGGGGCGCTCCGTCGCAACACGAGGGCCTATAAGAACTTGCTGAATCCACGTCAGCGCCTGTGCTGCGTGGTCAAGGCCGATGCTTATGGTCATGGAGCTGTTGAGTGCGCCAAGATCATGTATTCGGCCGGTGCCGACATGTTTGCCGTGGCGACGGTTAACGAGGGCGTTGAGCTCCGACAGGGCGGGATTACGAAGCCCATCCTCATCCTAAGCGAGCCGCCTATCGAGGCCATTCCGACGTTGCTCGAGTTTGATATCATGCCTTCGGTCTATACGTCTGACTTTGCTCTTGCGTATGGCGAATGTGCCGTCGCGGCGGGCAAGGTGGGCAAGTATCATCTCGCCATCGAGACAGGTATGAATCGTATCGGCGTACACTACACGCAGGTGCTCGACTTTGTGCGCGGTATTAATTTCCATCGCGGTATTCAGTGCGACGGCGTATTTACGCACTTCGCCACGGCCGATGAACCTTCGGGTTGGGACTACAAACTGCAGTGTCAGCGCTTTACCGAGGCCGTTCAGGCCATTAAGGATGCGGGCTTTGAGTGCGGTATCGTGCACTGCGCCAACACGCCGTCCTCGATGCTCGACCCCTCGATGCATTTTGATATGATTCGCGCCGGCGTTGGCTTGTATGGCATGCAGCCGTGCGAGCTGAGTGGCCGCGTGATGCAGCTTGATCCCGTTATGAGCGTCCATGCGCGCGTGACGCGTGTGGCACACCCTGCGATGGGTGAGGGCGTGGGCTACGGTTTTACCTACCGTGTACCGCGCACGCGCGTTCAGATCTGCACGCTGCCGATCGGTTATGCCGACGGCCTATCGCGTACGCTTTCCAATCGTATGGATGTGCTGTATCGCGGCGAGCGCGTGCATCAGGTTGGCAATATCTGCATGGACCAGTTTATGGTCGCCATTCAGTCCAACCCGGCACACGAGATTCCCGAGGCCGAGTATGGTGACGAGATGATCATTGTCGGCCGCGATGGCGATGCCGAGATCACTATGGACGAGATGGCCCGACTGCGCGGAACGATTAACTACGAGGTCGCCTGCGGCTTTGGCATGCGTCTCGACAAGGTCTACGTGTAGGAGCCGCTATGGGCGTCATGCACATCCCCGGCCATACCCATCAGGCACCACGTGAGGTCGCACTCGAGGAAATTGAGGCCGTTCTGGGCGATTGTCACCTCTGCCAGCTCTACCAGTCGCGTCACAATATCGTGTTTGGCGTGGGAAACCCCCGCGCTCGCGTGATGTTTATTGGTGAGGCGCCGGGCCGCAATGAGGATTTGCAGGGCGAGCCCTTTGTGGGGGCGGCAGGCGAGGACCTCAACGGCATTTTGTCGCTGGCGGGGCTCAAACGCGAAGACGTCTACATTGCCAACGTGCTTAAGTGCCGCCCGCCGGGAAACCGCAATCCACGTCCCGAGGAAGTGCTGGCTTGCTCGCCGTTTTTGCGTGAGCAGATTCGAAGCATCTGGCCCGATATTATTGTGACGCTCGGCAATCCCGCGACGCACTTTGTGCTTAAGACCGAGATCGGCATTACTAAGCTGCGCGGCAGGTTCCACCAGATGGGGCATTTTGTAGTAATGCCCACGTTCCATCCGGCAGCAGCGCTACGCAATCCGGCGTGGCAGGAGCTGCTGGAGGAAGACTTTAAGATGCTGGGCGACTATCTGGAGCGACATCCCGCGCCAGAGGACGCCTCGGAATAATAAGGAGCATATATGTCCCTGGAGCGCCTGGGGGTAGGTACTTACAAAACGACTTGCGCTGCCGATACGGAGTACTTTGGCGAGCTAATTGCACCGTGCCTTGTGGACGGCGATGTGCTCATCCTGACCGGTGGCCTGGGAGTGGGCAAAACTCACTTTACCAAGGGCGTCTCGCGCGGGCTGGGCGATGGGCATATGGTTACGAGCCCTACGTTCGCGCTCATGGCTGTTCACGATCAAGGTCGTATTCCGCTGTTTCACTTTGATCTATACCGCCTGGAGCATGCCTACGAGCTCGAGGATACGGGCATTTTCGATGTGCTGGGCTATGAGGGTGCTTGCCTGCTGGAATGGGGCGAACAATTCCAGGACGAGCTGACGGATGAGTATCTTTCGGTGACGCTCAAGCGTGATGAGGGCGACAGCGATGTGCGAACGATAGCGCTTGAGGCGCACGGTGACCGCGCAATGGAGCTTTCCCATTTGATTGATAAGGCTGTACAAGATGAGCTTGCATAACGACAACGCGCTGGTGGTGGCGCTCGATACCTCGACCGACATGCTTGCCTGCGCGGCAAGCTGGATTGATGGGCAGACGGGCGAGACGAAGCTCGTGAGTGGCGACCACATGTGTCGCCGTCACGCCAACGTTGAGCTCGTGAATACCGTTGATGGCGTGCTGGCTCAAGCCGGTCTGGATCGCAGCGATGTTGGTTGCTACGTGGTCGGCCGCGGCCCGGGGTCGTTTACGGGTGTGCGCATCGGCATCTCCACTGCCAAGGGCCTCGCGCGCGGTGCCAATGTTCCGCTGCTGGGCGTGTCGACGCTCGACGCTTGCGCTTGGACGGCGTGGAAGGCTGGCGTGCGCGGCAAGCTTGGTATCTTGGCCGATGCTATGCGCGGTGAGGTATATCCGGCGCTGTATATGCTGGTCGATGAGGGTCCCGAGCGTCAATTTGAGCGCGAACACGTGGTCAAGGCCGCCATGGCGCTCGATGAGTGGCGCCGAGCAGCGGACTGGGACCAGGTTCAGCTGACCGGTGACGGTCTCGTGCGCTATGGCAAGCTGCTGGGTGAGGACGAGACCGCCCGCTGCGTGGAGCGCGACCTGTGGTGGCCTTCGGGCGAGGGCTTGCTGCTCGCGCACGCTGCGGGTGACGGCGATCCGGCTCGCGTCCTGCCGATTTACACGCGCCTTTCGGATGCCGAGGAAAACGAGCGCAAGCGTCTTGGTCTTGCCGAGAGTGCGCAGAGCGAAATTACGGGCGTTGCCGATGAGCTTGCCGGTCGTCATCTGCAGTTCCGTCCCATGGGCGCGGCGGATGCCGAGGGCGCGAGCGCGCTGGAGGCTGCCTGCTTTGAAGGTGCCGGACACGAGGCGTGGACGCCGGGCATGTTCCTGTCCGAACTGGGCGAGGACGTCGCTGCGCCGCGTAGTTGGTGGGTGGCACACGACAACGGCAAGCTGCTGGGCCTTGCCGGCGGTATGGTCGTGGACGGTGATGTGCAGATTCTGGATGTCGCCGTCGACCCGGCACATCGCCGTGAGGGCATTGCCCGCAAGCTGCTGTCGCACGTGAGCTATGATGCCCAGATGCTCGGCTGCACCACGGCTTCGCTCGAGGTCGAGGACGGCAACGAGGGAGCGATCGCGCTTTATAACGTTCTGGGCTTTACCGAGGCAGGACGGCGCCTCGGCTACTATGGTGCCGGCAAGGATGCCATCGTCATGACGGCTCCGCTGCCCCTGGTGCTTCCGGTCGACAATGCTTCGCCCGAGCCGACGGCGGCAGAGCAGCGCGTATGGCCGCTGCCTGCGCCTGGGCGCTCCGAGGGGGAGCGTGCCGAAATTGAGCGCCGCCGCCTAGTGCTCGCTATCGAGAGTTCCTGCGACGAGACGGCCGTGGCGATTATCGATGCGGATGACAATATGTTGGCCAACCAGGTGTCGACACAGATTGATTTTCATGCCCGCTTTGGCGGCGTGGTGCCCGAGATCGCCTCGCGCAAACACGTTGAGGTGATTGTGAGTGTCGTGGATGCGGCGCTCGAGGATGCCGCAGCATCGCTTGGTCTTGAGGGTGGAGCCATTGCCCCCAGCGAGCTTGCCGCCGTGGGCGTGACACAGGGTCCGGGCCTGGTGGGCGCCCTCGTGGTGGGCGTTGCCTTTGCCAAAGGCTTTGCCTACGCTGCCGGTAAGCCGCTCGTATGCGTCAACCATCTGGAGGGGCACCTGTTTGCCAACCTGCTGGCGCAACCCGACCTCAAACCGCCGTTTATCTTCACGCTTGTCTCGGGTGGGCACACCATGCTCGTGCACGTGAAGGCGTGGGGCGACTACGAGGTGCTCGGTGAGACGCTCGACGACGCCGTGGGCGAGGCCTTCGACAAGGTGGCCAAGGCGCTGGGCCTGGGCTATCCCGGTGGCCCCATCATCTCTAAGCTGGCCGAGACGGGCAACCCCAAGGCGATCGATTTCCCCCGTGCGCTTAACAGCAGGGGGGACTACCGCTTCTCGCTTTCGGGCCTTAAAACGGCCGTGACGCTCTACATCGAGCAGGAGACCAAGGCCGGGCGCACGATTCACCTGCCCGATCTGGCAGCTTCGTTTGAGGCAGCTGTCTTTGACGTGCAGTACAAGAAGGCCAAAAACGCATTGCACGCTACCGGATGCAGGGAATACTGCATCGGCGGCGGCGTCTCGGCCAACCCGCATCTGCGCGAGATGATGATCAAGAAGCTTGGGCGTCAGGGGATTCGCGTAACGGTGCCGCCCTTGTCTGCCTGTACCGATAACGCAGCCATGATCGCGGAGGTCGCTCGCCGTAAATTCGACCGAGGTGAAATCTCGCCGTTCGACGTCGACGCCGATCCAAACATGACGCTGTAGCTGGTACGGCGCGGTCCCCGGACGGAGGGGCCGGATATAAGGTTTCCTGCTCTACAGTCCTGCGCAAGACGAAGGCCGCATTAAGTGGCCTTCTTTGCGTGCGGAACTCGCGATAAACCTTATATCCGGCCCCTCCGTCCGGGGACCTTTCTGTATCGATATAGCTTCTGAGCTGGTTTGGCGTCGACAACGTCCAACAAGGTTAACAAGCCAGCGTCGAATTTCCAGCGTTCTTTAGCTGAAAGAAAAAGTTGGCGTGCGGAGCTTTGCTCCGCATTTGAGATGGGAGCTCCCGCGGCTCCCGAGGGGCATCTCTCATGCAAAAACTTTTGTCGGGTAAAGTCCGAGGTCAGTGGCGTTTTATACCGAGAAATTCAAAAAAGTTGAAAATTCATTACATATTTGCGTTGACTTTAGGTAACTAAAGTTTCATACTGCGTTTCATCCACTGGGGGATGTGAACACGCACGGATCGTTCACATCATGATTGAAGAGGATTTCTTAGACATGTTCACGCATCAGCTAAACATTATCAGCGTAGTAATTATCTGATGCGGGTTAGCACATACAGCTAGCCCGTACGATAACGGGCGGCTGATGAAGATGAGGGCCGTCGAGCGCAACCGACGGCCCTCATTTTTTATGTCTAGGAAGTTCTTTTTAGAGGAGGAAATGTAATGAACGGAGTTTTGCTCATGGTTGTGGCCGCGGCGGTGCTCGCCTGCGGCTATCTGGGCTACGGCCGCTGGCTGGCCAACAAGTGGGGCGTTGACAAAGAGGCCCTCACGCCGGCCAAGCGCATGAAGGACGGCAACAGCTTCTCGCCCGTCTCCGCCTTCACCGCGTTCTCGCACCAGTTCAGCTCGATCTGCGGTGCTGGCCCTGTTACGGGTACGATCGTCGCCATGGCCTTCGGCTGGCTTCCCGTCGTGCTCTGGGTCCTCGTCGGCGGCATCTTCTTTGGCGCCGTCCACGACTTTGGTGCTCTGTACGCTTCGATGAAGAACAACGGCAAGTCGCTCGCTCAGCTCATCGAGAAGTACATCGGCAAGACCGGCCGTCGCCTGTTCCTGCTGTTCTGCTGGCTGTTCTGCATCATCGTCATCGCCGCTTTCACCGACATGGTCTGCAAGACGTTCATGTTCACCCCGGCCGTTGACGCTTCTGGTGCTGCTACCGGTGCCATCGACTTCACCAAGTCCTATGCCGCCGGCTGCGCTGGTACCATCTCCATCCTGTTCACCTTCGTCGCTATCGCCTTTGGTTGGGCCCAGAAGAAGTTCAACCTCACCGGCGCTGCCGAGTTCGTCACCGGTGTGGTCCTCATGGTTCTCATGTTCGCCGTCGGCATGCAGTTCCCGGTCTACCTGGATAAGTTCCAGTGGTTCGCCGTCGTCATGGTCTACCTGGTCTTCGCTGGCGCTATGCCCATCCAGATGCTCAAGACCCCGCGTGACTACCTCACTTCCATCATGATGATCGTCATGATCGTCTGCGCTGTCCTCGGTATCGTCGTCCTGGGTGTTAACGGCCAGGCCACCATCACCGCTCCGGCCTTTACCGGCTTCTCCAGCGCTTCTGGCATGATGTTCCCGGTCCTGTTTGTTTCCGTTGCCTGCGGTGCCCTCTCCGGCTTCCACAGCCTCGTTTCTTCTGGTACCTCCTCCAAGCAGGTCGAGAAGGAGCAGGACGCCGTCAAGGTCGGTTATGGCGCCATGATCGTCGAGTCCTTCGTCGGCATCCTTGCCATCATCGTCGCCGGCATCATGTTCTCCGATATGAACACCGCCGGCACCGGTGCCCTCAACGCCGGCGTCGCTTCCACCCCGTTCCAGATCTTCGCCGCTGGCATCTCCCGCGGTATGCAGGCCTTCGGTGTTGACGGCACGCTCGCTACCGTCTTCATGACCATGAACGTCTCCGCTCTGGCCCTGACCTCGCTCGATGCCGTCGCCCGCATCGCCCGCACCTCGTTCTCCGAGTTCTTTGCCCAGACCAACGACGCCCTGGCCATCGAGTCCAAGGCCGGCTACATGAAGGTTCTCGGCAACCCCTGGTTCGCCACGGTCGTCACCCTGCTTCCCGGTCTCGCCCTCGCCTTTGGCGGCTATGCCAACATCTGGCCGCTCTTTGGTGCTTCCAACCAGCTGCTCGGCGGTATGACCATGATTACCCTCGCCGTGTTCTGCAAGTGCACCGGCCGCAAGGGCTGGATGCTCTACGTGCCCGTCGCCTTCCTGCTCTGCTGCACCTTCACCTCGCTGGTCCAGAGCGCCATGGGCTGCATGACCGCTGTCCAGGCTTACGGCTTCTTCGGCACCATCCCGGCTACCGCCACCACGGCCGCCGTCTCCGTCGCCGCCACCAAGGGCCTGCAGCTCGTTTTCGCCGTCCTGCTGATGGTCCTGGGCCTCATCGTTGCCGTCAACTGTCTCAAGGAGTTCTTCGGCAAGGAGGCCGGCTCCATGCCCGACGAGGAGCCCGAGTGGTCCGAGATGGGCAAGGCCGAGTACGGTCGCGCCGCTGCCGCTGAAGCTCCTGCCGACGCCGAGGCCGCCAAGGCCTAGTCGGTCGGACGGGTTGAATCTCCCATCTATTTGACTCGGAAAGACTGGGTCCGCAATCAAGCGGACCCGGTCTTTTTTCTTGTGAGAACAGGTGGTGCAAGGGCGTTCTCGCAGATGTTTTGCGTGGATAGGCTCGTGCGTTGTACCATATGGACGTATATGTGTGCATATGAAAGGGGCCCCGTGGCCAAGACGGTATATTCCGATAATCAAAACAATGTCGATGCTCTGGCTGAGCGTCTGAGCAGCCAGACATCGCTTTCTGCCGAGCGCGCCAAGCTGGTTGCCTACGACCTGCTCTGCCGCAAGGCGCTCAAGATTAAGTCGAGCGCGCTGGCGCAGATTTTCCGCTCCGTCGATAAGGAATGCGACACCAAGGCGATGCGCGATGAGCTTATCGCGGCAAATATCGTGACCAAGATCGAGGGCAGCGGCATTAACGGGCGCCCGGCGTTCTATACCATCAATGTCGAGATCCGCGATGCCCAGGAGCAGCCTGCCGAGTCCGTCGAAGATTTTGTCGTCGAGGATTCCGCTGACGTGCCTGCTGTGGAAGAAGCTGCTCCGCGTGAGCATGTCGATACCGATGAGTTGCTCGATGAGAACGTCGTGCGTGCCTTTACGGCCAAGGCGGGACGCGGCGGTTTTGGCGGGGGTGGCAAGCGCGATGCGCAGCGCCGCGCCCAGCAGGAGCGCTTCCGTCGTGCCGTTGCTCAAAAGGGTGAGACGGATGCCGAGGCTGTTGAGAACGAGGTTGCTGCCGAGTCGCAGAGGCCCGCGAAGGAGCAAAAGCCCGTGGAGGCCCAGGAGCCCCAGCGTCGCCGTGGTGCCCACTTTAAGGCTGCGCAGCAGGATGTCGCGCATGAGGTTGAAGAGCCTTCCGAGGCTGCAGACGATGTTGAGGAGTCTGCCAAGAAGGCTCCGGGTTCATGCCGTCCCGGGCGTGGTTTTGCGAGGCGCGCGTATCCCGTAAGGCGTCAGGAGAAGGGCGAGCCGGCTTCGACCGCTCAGGCCGAGAAGGCCGAACAAACCGAGAAAACCGTTGAGCCGGCGACTCGCGAGCAGCAACCTTCCGAGTCGCAGCCTGCGGCTGACGCTGAGGTCAAAGCTCAACAGACCGCTGATAAGCAGGCGGGGGAGAGCGCCTCAGGCAAGCCCCGCCGTCGTCGTCACCGCGGCGGTCGTGGCTCAAATGCCGAGGCCGCGGCCGAGAAGACAGCGACACAAAACGGAGATGAGAAGGCCGAGACTCCGGTGGATCAGGTCAAGCGCCAGCCGGCGAAGGAGGCCAAGTCCGATCGTCCGCAAAAGCGCTCGTCTGCGCCCAAGCAGGAACGTAATACCCGGGCAGATTCCAAGCGTAAGCCTCATGCACAGGCTGAGCCTGCCGCGGCTGATAGTGCTACCCAGCAGCCCGAGCCGGCCGTCCACGGCGAGGTATCGGCGTTTGCCCTTGCCCGCGTTTTAGGCAGGCAGCTGCTCAAAGTTGTCCCTACGCCTACGGCGCTCTCTAAGATCAAGGAACAGCAGACTCAAATTGTTAAGGTCGAGGGCAAGGACGGCAAAAAGGCTCCGCAGCGCACTCAGCACAACGAGATGTCCAACCGCAAGATTGCCGAGGAAATCGCAATCATCCAGGCTTGGATCGAGCAAAACCGAGGTGCCGATACGCCGGTTGCCTCGCGCCGCCAGCGTGCCTACCAGATTTTTAACGATGAGAAGGCTTTTGACGGCAAGCACGGTGAGCGCCTGATAAGGCGCATGACCGAAAAGGGCATCAGCATGCAGGCGATCAAGGTCGCCCCCAACCGCCCCGTGCACTTTACGGGTTTCTTTACGCTGGGCGCCGATAAGCCGTTCATTATGGTCGAGAACCTGGACACCTATGACGAGATCGTCAAGCTCCTGCGCGGCCGCAAGCACGCTAAGCTCTTTGGCATCAAGGTGGGCGGCGTGATTTTTGGCGGCGGATGCAAGGCGAGCGTCTCGCATGCCCTGGACGATTATCTGGCTGAGATCGGCTATCGCTTTAACTACGTCTACTACGTGGGCGATATCGACCGCGAGGGCGCGCGCATCGTCGAGCAGGCTCGCAATGCCAATGTGGTTGAGATTCGCCTGCATGCCGGCATGTACCGCGCCATGCTCGCCGAGCATAAGCGTCGCGTGAAGGCCGGCGGCGAGTGCGAGCCCGCGGCTGCCAACCAGGGCGTGCCGCAGAACTTGGCGGCGACGATCAAGGATCTGCCCATGGTCACGCGCGTGCAGTTCCGCAATGTGCTGCGCGAGGGCGGGCGCATTCCGCAGGAGATTCTGATGACCGCCGACTATCGGGATGGCGACTCGGGAAGCTTCGACCGCATGCTTAACAACTAAATTCCGCCGGCCCCGGGAGAGCGGGGACACCGGCTTAGGTTTCCTGCTCTACAGTCCTGCTCACGACGGAGGCCACATTAAGTGGCCTCCTGTTCGTGCGGAACTCGCGATAAACCTAAGCCGGTGTCCCCGCTCTCCCGGGGCCTGTCGTGGCTTGGCCGTTGCATGCGGCTCGCTTTTCGGAACGGGGCTGACGGACACGCTCCGAAATCTACCACCGTCGCTGTGCAGGGTGTCTATAAAGAGCCGTGGCCAAAAAACATCAAATATGAGTACTGATACTCTTTTAGTAGCAGTAATTTTGACCACATTTAAGGTGATTTGACGTGTCGATCGAGCAGATAAGCTGCCGTATCTCCTCAAGTGTTCATTAAAGGAAGACCTTGATGCGAATAAATCTCATTAAGATCTTCTTTTATTAACGAAAATAATGTAGCTACAACGGTAACAGTACTCATATTTGCCGTTTTTTGGCCACAGTCCTTCGGAGGGTCCTCGAAAATAGTCCCGAGCCGGCACTTGGGGACGTTCCTATAATGCCGGCACTTAGGAGCGTCCCCAAGTGCCGACACCGCGTCTGCCTGCGGCGGCCGCGCCCCGCTGCATCGCTCCGCACCCTTGCGGGTTCGAATCCCTCCGCTTGGCGGCGTTGGCTCGATTTGCTTGACGTGAGGGGCTCTTGGCTGGTGTGGGACGGAGGGATTCCGCGTCCGCCTGGTCGGCGGCCGCGCCCCGCTGCGTCGCTTCGCTCCTTGCGTGCTGCGCTGGAAAACGCTTCGCGTTTCCTCAGCTCCGCACCCTTGCGGGCTCGAATTCCTCCGCTTGCCCACAAGAAAGCGCCCTGGGCCGTTATGGGCTTAGGGCGCTCAGTTTTAATGGCTGGGACGGAGGGATTCGAACCCCCAACAGCCGGCACCAAAAACCGGAGTTCTACCGTTGAACTACGTCCCAATGTGTGGTGTTGCCCAAAAGCAACTCGTCTAGTTTACCTAATCTGCGAGGGCATCGCAAACGCCGTCGAGTAGGCGTACGGCGAGCGTCTGCGCGTCGCTGGCCGTGAAGGTGCCGTTGTAGCGCGTCATGCCCGTGAGCTCAATGCGAATGCGAGCCGGCTTCTGCTGCGCGGCGACATTGGCGGTGCGGATGCGCTGGGCCAGGTTGTGGCACTCGGCGAGGGCAATCGTGGCGCGTGGCGCGGCGTCGGCGGGCAGCTCGTCGCTTGCGAACTCGAGCACCAGGTCAACGTCGGTTGGGACCTCGGAGTCGCAGAGCATCATGCCGCTGTTGTCGGTCGTTGCCGTGGCGATGTTCCACATGCGCGAAGCAACGCTGCGTGCGATGGGGTCCTCACCGATAACGGCGATCTGGAAGCGCTCGAGCACGTTGGCGGCGCGAGCAAAACCGATGCGGGACTCGGCTTCGGTGACCGAGGGCTTGCCCTCCCACACATGGTGCAGGCGGTTGATGTAGGCGTAGGTGTCCTGGAAGGCCATGCCGTCGGCAAACAGGCCGACATTTTCCTGGAACTGCTGCAGGGCGGCCTCGGTATGCGGACCAAAGTAGCCGTCGTCTTCGCCACAGGCAAAGCCCAAAACGTTGAGAGCGCGCTGCAGGGCCTGCACATCGGCGCCATGGAAATTGGGCATGCGCAGATACAGAGTGCGGTCGCCCAGCTTATACGAGGCGTCGACCAGGGCGCTCCAACAGGGGATATCGACGGCATGACCGGCAGCAAGGCCGCTGTCGAGCCTGAAGGTGCTGACGGCCTGCTCGGTGGTGGTGCCAAAGCGCTTGTCGACAACCTCGGCGTCATCGATTGTATAGCCGAGCTGCAGAAGGCGGGACTGAACATCCTCGACGGCTGCTCCCTGCATGCCCGTGGTAATAGGTTCCATGAACGAACCCCTTTCGGCGTACCATTCGTACTATTTTGAGCGTGTGTCGGATAGACAACGCGAGACAATTTATAAACATGCACTCAATAGTGTAGCAACTTGTACCCAAACTCGCTGCCCACAGGTTTTATGACCCCCGCTAGTTAAGACGCTCCACAAAGAAATCTGCCATTGAGAGGAAGAGCTCGCGCGCATGCGGGTCGAGCTCGACGCCTTCGATAGCGGCCTTGGCCTTAGCGGTCAGGTCGAGCGCATAGGTGTGGGCGTAATCGATGGAGCCGGTCTCCTGGAAGATCTCCACGGCGCGCGCGAGCTGCGCGGGGTCCTCGGTGCCCGAGGAAAGGATTGCCTCGACCTCGTCGTGATGGCGCTCATCAGACAGGGCGTGCACGGCAACGAGCGTGCGTTTACCCTCGGTGATGTCGGTGCGGAAGTCCTTGTTGGCGGCCTCTTTGGTGCCGACCAAGTTGAGCAGGTCGTCCTGAATCTGAAAGGCAAGGCCGGTGTGCAGGCCAAAGGCGCGTAGCGCCTCGACCTGCTCTTCGCTGCCGCCGCCGATAATGGCTCCGGCGGCAAGCGGCGTGGCTCCGCTGTAATACGCGGTCTTGTGCGTCGCCATGTCCAGGTAGTCATCAACCGAGATATCAAAGCGCTCGTCACGGACCCAACCCAGGTCAAGCGCTTGACCCTCGATGGTGCGGACGATCATCTCGGTAAGCTCGTGGAGCACACGCAGCTTCACGTCGGACTCGAGCGTGGGATCGTCGAGAACCGTCTTGGTGACCATGGTGAGCGCCAGGTCGCCACAATTGATGGCAAGGCCCGTGCCCTCGGTAAGGTGCATGCAGGGCTTGCCTCGACGAAGCTGTCCGTTGTCGGCGATGTCGTCGTGAATCAGCGCGCCTGACTGGAAATGCTCGATAGCTGCCGCGGCGCTGCGGGCGCTCTCAAAGCTACCGCCCACTGCGGTTGCGGCGAGCATGCAGATAAGCGGGCGGTGGCGCTTGCCGGCGTTGGCCGTAAAAGCCGAGAGCGGCGCGTACAGGTAGCGCTCGATATCGGCGGAAGTCGCCTGTCCGTCAAAGAACGTGGCCAGATAGTCGTTAATCTGGTCAAAGTGCTGGGCTAAAAAGCTGGTAAACGGACTGGACACGGGTTCTCGCATTCTTTGATAGGTTGCATCGTTGCATTATGCAGACAACATATTGCCACATTAGGGCGTCGAGCGCGGCGGTTGAAGACGATTGGTCCATGCGGCCGCAAGTGCGGTAGGGGCTTGGCTAGATAAGCCCAAAGTGTTCGAGCGCGGTGACGACGCCGTCGTGGTCGATGCTGTCGGTGACATAGTCGGCCTTTTCCTTGAGGAAGTCCGGCGCATTGCCCATGGCGATACCGACATCGACGGCGTTCATCAGCGAGACGTCATTGCTGGCGTCGCCGATGCCGTATACGGTTCCGTGGTGGGGATCGAGGGCGTCGAGTACGGACTGGATACCCTCGCGCTTGGTGCATTCGCGAGGCGAAATCTCGGTCACTTCGAGCTCGAGCTCGTTAAAGCAGAGCAGCGGCTCAAACGCTTGATCCTGAGCGATGCGGTTGGCAAGCGACGTGGACATTAAGATCTTGTAGGTGCTGTAATGTTGCAGCTGCGTAATTGCATCGCCCACGGTGCGGGCGTATCCCGGGGCGTCGGGCGCATCGGCACTCATGCGAACGACGCCATTGAGTCCCTCAAAACGAATCACTTCGTCCGATTGCTCAAGAATGGGAGCAAGGCGCTGCAGCATGCCGGGCGTCATCGCCAAATCGCGAATCACGTGTCCCTCAAGTTCGACATAGCCACCCGCGAGGCAGACGATGCCGGTCCAGGGCAGCTCGAGCAGCTTTGGATGGATGCAGCTCAGCGTGCGCCCTGTGCAGATAAACGCCATATTGCCCTTGGCGACAAAATCACGGATGGCTTGCGAGACCGCTTCATTGGGATAGGGGGAGAGGTCTCGCTCGCTCTCGGGAAGCTCTTGTGCCACTCGAGGGTCTTGCCAGGCGAGTGTTCCGTCGATATCGAAGAAGCAGATATCGCCGCGCTTATGGGCTGCGCTGGCGGCAGGGGAGGCCGAGGTGGTGGGCACAAATCCCGGCTCGAGGCCCATGATCTGGTCAAAATGCTCTTTAACGCGGGGAACGGAGATGCCAATAATCACCTGGGCGGTCTTGCCCGTAATGATGAGGCCCTTGGCGCCCACCGCGACAAACGACGCATTATCTGCAACGATGGAAGGGTCTGCGACCTCGACGCGCAGGCGCGTGGCGCAGTTGGTTGCGCCCACGATATTGCCAACGCCACCTAAAAGCTGAATTACCCGCTCAGCGAGGACGTGATCTTGATCGGATTGAATACTGACCTCGCCATTGGGAGATTGCTCTTTGGCAAAGCCGCTTCCCGTTAAACGATCGATTGCCGCGCGATTGGAGACATGATCCTCGCGGCCCGGCGTCTTAAGGTCATAGACCAAGATGAGTGCTCGAAAACTAACAAAAAAGATGAGGCTAAAGGCAAGACCGATACCGAGCGCCAAAAGGTAGGAGTCGGCATGCATTCGCATGAGTGGGATGAAGTTGAAGGCCGTCATTTCCATGAGACCGCCCGAGAAGATGCCGACGATGCCAAAGAAGTTCATGGTCATGGCAAGGCAGGAGGATAGGACGGCGTAGAGCAAAAAGAGTCCGGGATAGGTGAACATAAAGAGAAACTCGAGCGGCTCGGTGACGCCGCAGACCACCGAGGCGACGATGGCGGGCAAAAGGATGACTTTAAGGCCGGCGCGGCGTTCGGGTTTGGCGGTGAAATAGAATGCTGCCGCGATGGCGGGAAGGCCAAAGAGCTTGCCCCAGCCGGTGGCGGTAAAACCTGCCCAGGGCGCAAGTTCATTTAAAGGGCGCGTGCTATGGGAGAGAATGGGGAGCAGGTTGGTCCACGTGGCGTAAATACCGTCGTGAATGACCAGATTGTCGTAATAGATGGGCATATAGAGCAGATGGTGCAGCCCCATGGGCTCGAGCGCTCGCTCCAAAAACACAAAGATGCCCACGCCGAAGGGGCCGACGCCCGCAAGTGCGTGGCGCAGCGTTTCGGTCACAGCGTATGCGAAGGGCACGATGGCGGCCGAGATGGCGGCAAGGGCAAACACGGCAAAAAAGCTGATGAGGTAGACCAGCGAGGAACCCGAGAAGGTGCCGAGCCAATCGGGAACCTTGGCATCGTAGAAGCGGTCATGGATCGCGACGACGGTTGCCGACACCGCCAGCGGGCCGATAATGCCGGTGTCGAGCGTCTTGATGCCGTCGATGACGGTGATGCCGCTAGCGGAGGTCAAAAACGACGGGTACTTAAGCCCAAGGTTGTCTCCGCTCAGCTTAATGATCTCGCTCAAAAAGAAACAGTAGGCAAAATAGGCTACGAGCGCCTCGAGGCAGCAGCGTGCCGGTTGCTTTTGGGCAAGGCCGATAGGCAGCGCTACGGCAAAAAGGAGTGGAAGGCGCTTAAAGACCGTCCACGAGCCGCGCTGGATGATAGTCCAGAAAACGTACCAGGGGGTTCCGTATACGGCGAGGTCGCCGACGATATCCACGGTCGTTGCGAGGGCGGAGATGCCGACCATGAGGCCTGATATAGAAAACAGCATGGCGGGCGCGAACATGGCTCCGCCAAAACGTTGGATTTTCTGCAGCATAATATGCCTTTCGGATGCAACATGCTGTGCGAGCAAGAACGTTTAAACAATGAACTCATTGTAGAGGACTGGCTGCTTGCCGCATTGACGGTTTTGATTCGGTCCGATTTGGGTTTCGGGGGAACCGTCGACGGTAAATAATCCGTGCTTTACCGATAATCGGTTTAAACAACTTTAAGAAATGCTATCGTGCCTAGCCATACATATTCATTAGAGGTGAAATCATGCCAAAAGCGATTTACGAAGGAATCTACCGCGAGATCCGTTCGCGCATCATCAACGGGACCTATGCGTTTCAGGAGATGCTGCCAACCGAAGCCGAGCTGACCGCGGAGTTTGGCTGCACGCGCAATACCGTTCGACGCGCCTTGAGCATGCTGGCCGACCAGATGTTTGTGCAGCCTATACACGGTAAGGGCGTGCGCGTTATTTGGCTTAAGGGCGAAACCGACATGCTGGGCGCACTCGAAGAGGTTGAGTCGTTTGGCGAGTTCGCAAAACGCAACAATGCCGTCGCATCGACCGAGGTCAAGTCTTTTGAACATTTGATTTGCACTGAGCAACTCTCACGTCGCCTGGGCTTTAAGGTGGGCGAGGAGCTGATTCGCGTCGTGCGTGTCCGAAGCCTCAACGGCAGCGCGCGCCAAGTGGACCATGGCTACTTTTTGGCGTCGATCGCCAAGGGCCTGACCCCCGAGATCGCGGCGGATTCTATCTACGGCTATCTGGAGCACAAGCGCGGCGTCAAAGTGATGGCGAGCCGTCGTACGGTGAGTGTCGAGCTCGCCAACGATGAAGACTGCAGCTATCTGGACCTCGGCAAGTACAACTGCGTCGCCGTTATGGAGAGCCAGTCGTACACCTCGGACGGCATCTTGTTCGAGGTCACGCATGCCCGCACACACCCCGAGATCTTCCATTACCGCGTCAATTCCAAGCGATAGCCGGCTAGCTCGCAGCCTGACGAGACTCATGCCCTCAAAGCGAAAACGCCCGGTCAAACCGACGATGCATCGGCTTGACCGGGCGTTTTCTCTGCATTCGATAATAAATAATTGTTTATACAAAACTTGTCAAGTATCAAGTTGAAATTACCGTTCACCGAAGTTTTTCTACCGCTCTAGTAATACTTGTTCAAACAACTAGCCAAATAGCGTATTGTACAAGTCAGCAAAAGGGGCAAAGTCCCCGAGCCAATCTCCGAAGGCGGCGGCAAAGGGTGCCGCCACGGTGTGAAAGGGTGGATTGTAATGAAGAACGAAATGAGCAGAAGGCAGTTCCTGGGCTTTGCTGGTTCCGCGGCTGCGGTTCTTGGTCTGGGCCTCGTGGGCTGCGGTGGTTCTGCCGGCTCTGGCTCCTCTGCTTCTGGTGACGCTGCCGAGGTCTACTTCCTCCAGTTCAAGCCCGAGGTCGACAAGGAGTGGAAGGAGATCGCCAAGGCGTACAAGAAGGAGAAGGGCGTCGAGGTCAAGATCGTGACCGCTGCCTCCAACACCTACGAGGAGAAGCTCAAGTCCGAGATGTCCAAGAGCTCCGCTCCGACGCTGTTCCAGGTCAACGGCCCCACCGGCCTTAAGAACTGGAAGGACTACTGCGCCGATCTTTCCGACACCAAGCTCCGCGGCGAGCTCATCGACGACTCCCTGGCGCTGCAGTCCGACGGCAAGGATCTGGGTATCGACTGGGTTCAGGAGAGCTACGGCATCATCTACAACAAGGAGCTCCTCGAGAAGGCCGGCTACAAGGCCGAGGACATCAACTCCTTCGACAAGCTGAAGGCTTGCGCCGATGACATCCAGGCCCGCAAGGACGAGCTCGGCGTTGACGGTGCCTTCACTTCCGCCGGCATGGATGACTCCTCCAGCTGGCGCTACACCACCCACCTCGCCAACCTCCCGCTCTACTACGAGTTCGAGAAGGAGCACAACCAGGAGGACGACGAGATCAAGGGCGAGTATCTCGACAACTTTAAGCAGATCTTCGACCTGTATATCACCGACTCCACCTGCGATCCTTCGCAGCTTGCCTCCAAGACCGGTGACGACGCCACCAACGAGTTCGCAACCGGTAAGGCCGTTTTCTACCAGAACGGCTCTTGGGCCTACGCCGACCTCACCAAGGCCGGTATGACCGACGACCAGCTCGGCATGCTGCCGATCTACATCGGCGTCGACGGCGAGGAGAACCAGGGCCTGTGCTCCGGCGGCGAGAACTACTGGTGCGTGAGCTCCCAGGCTTCCGAGGATGCTCAGAAGGCCACCGAGGACTTCATGTACTGGTGCGTCACCGCTGACACCCCGACCAGCATCATCGCCGACAAGATGGGTCTGACCGCTCCGTTCAAGAGCGCCAAGGAGACCACCAACGTCTTCTCGCAGCAGGCCGTTGCCATGGCCAAGGACGGCAAGAAGACCGTCGCTTGGGACTTCGTCTACATCCCCTCTGAGGAGTGGAAGAAGAACCTCAAGCAGGCTCTGATCGCCTACGCTGCCGACAACACCAAGTGGGACGGCGTCAAGAACGCCTTCGTCGATGGCTGGAAGACCGAGAAGGCTGCTTCCGAGTAAGCAGTTGCTGCCCAAGCTATCTGATTAGCGACAGGGGGCGGGCAGACGTAGGTTTGCCCGCCCCCTGCATATTGAAAGGACCCTTCTATGGGCAAAGCACTCAAGCGCTGGTGGCCGCTCTTTATGCTGCCCACGTGCCTGGCGTTTATGATCGGGTTCGTGATCCCTTTTATCCAGGGCTTCTATCTCTCGTTCTGCCAGTTTATTACCATTAACAACGCGCACTTTGTCGGTATCGCGAACTACGTGCGCGCGCTGTCCGATCCGCAGTTTGCCACGTCGTTCTTCTTTACCGTGGCGTTTGCCTTCCTGTCGACGGTGCTCATCAACGTGATCGCCCTGGCAATTGCGCAGGCGCTCACCCGCAAGGCGCTCAAAGGCACCAACATCTTCCGTACGATTTTCTTTATGCCTAACCTGATCGGCGGCATCGTGCTGGGCTACATCTGGCAGATTCTGATCAACTGCCTGCTCTCCAACGTGGGCGCCCAGCTCATTGCCCTTAACTCCGCTGCCGGCTTCTGGGGCCTTATCATCCTGACCCTGTGGCAGCAGGTCGGCTACATGATGATCATCTACATCGCTGGTCTGCAGTCCATTCCGTCCGACTACATCGAGGCCGCCAAGGTCGACGGTGCCACGGCATGGCAGACGTTTTGGAAGGTTAAGATCCCTAACCTGATGCCGACCATCACCATTTGCCTGTTCCTGTCCATCACCAACGGCTTTAAGCTGTTCGACCAGAACCTCGCCCTTACCGGCGGCGCCCCCGCGCACTCCACCGAGATGCTCGCCCTGAACATCTACAACACGTTCTATTCGCGTGCCGGTATCGCATGGCAGGGTATCGGTCAGGCCAAGGCGGTTATCTTCTGCATCCTGGTCGTAGCCATCTCCATGATTCAGCTTAAGGCCACGAGGTCCAAGGAGGTGCAGCAGTAATGAAACGCGATAAGGTTATCAACCGTGCGCTCTCGATTTTCTTTACGATCCTGTCGCTCGCGTGGATCTACCCCGTGTTTATGATCGCGCTCAATTCCTTTAAGAAAGCGACCGCAATCAGCACCACCACGGCGTTCGATCTGCTCACGCCCGAGACGTTCAACGGCCTTGCAAACTACGTGCACGCTCTTAACGAGCAGGGCTTTGCCTCGGCGTTTATGTACTCGCTCATTATCACGGTCACGTCGGTCGTGCTGATTTTGGTGTGCTGCTCCATGTGCGCTTGGTACGTGGTGCGCGTCAACAACAAGATCTCGAACTTCTTCTATTACCTGTTCGTGTTCTCGATGGTCGTGCCGTTCCAGATGCTCATGTTCACGCTGTCCAATTTGGCGGACCGCATCGGCTTCAACACGCCGTTCAACATCTGCTTTATCTACCTTGGCTTTGGCGCAGGCCTGGCGGTCTTTATGTTCGCCGGCTTTGTAAAGAACATCCCGCTCGAGATCGAGGAGGCGGCCATGATCGACGGCTGCAACCCGGTCCAGGTGTTCTTTAAAATCGTCCTTCCCATCATGAAGCCCACCTATCTTTCGGTCGGCATTCTCGAGACCATGTGGGTCTGGAACGACTACCTGCTGCCCTACCTCACCCTCGACTCCACCAAGTACAAGACCATTCCTATCTTGATCCAGTACTTCCGCGGCGGCTATGGCCACGTCGAGCTCGGCCCCATGATGGCCTGCATCATGATGGTCGTTATCCCCATCGTCATCATGTACATCCTCTGCCAGAAGTACATCATCGACGGCGTGGTGGCAGGTGCCGTCAAGGGCTGATGCCGTAACTGTTTTGCAAGTTTCTGCGGCGCCCCTCAGCGCGGCGCCGCACATCGAAAGGTAAAGACATGGCCGAGATCGTTCTCAAACATGTTCAGAAGGTGTATCCCAACACCGAGTCCAAAAAGAAGGGCTTCTTTGGCAAAAAGAAGAAGACCGAGGAGAAGAAGCATAACCTTAAGGTTACCGAGGATGGCGTGCTCGCTGTAGAGGACTTCAACCTCACCGTTCACGACCAGGAGTTCGTCGTTCTCGTTGGTCCCTCTGGCTGCGGTAAGTCCACGACGATGCGCATGGTTGCCGGCCTGGAGGACATTACCTCGGGCGATGTGCTCATCGACGGCAAGCGCGTCAACGACGTGGCGCCCAAGGACCGCGACATCGCCATGGTGTTCCAGAGCTACGCTCTGTACCCCAACATGACGGTGTACGAGAACATGGCGTTTACGCTTGAGCTCAAGAAGGTCCCCAAAGACGAGATCGACCGCAAGGTTCGCTCCGCTGCCGAGATCTTGGGTATCACCGAGTACCTCGACCGCAAGCCCAAGGCGCTTTCGGGCGGCCAGCGCCAGCGTGTCGCTATCGGCCGCGCCATCGTGCGTGATCCTAAGGTCTTCCTGATGGACGAGCCGCTGTCCAACCTGGACGCTAAGCTTCGTAACCAGATGCGTGCCGAACTCATCAAGCTGCGCCACGAGATCAAGGGTACGTTCATCTATGTTACTCACGACCAGACCGAGGCCATGACCCTCGGCGACCGTATCGTGGTCATGAAGGACGGCGTTGTCCAGCAGATCGCCACGCCGCAGGAGGTCTTCAACCATCCCGCGAACATCTTCGTCGCCGGCTTCATCGGCGTGCCGCAGATGAACTTCTTCGATGCCCAGCTGGTGCGCTCGGGCGACGCCTTTACCGTCAAGACCGACGATATGAATGTCGCGCTGGCCCCCGAGACCTGCGCTCAGCTCGCCCTTAATTGGGACGGCGGCGACGTGAAGGAGATCACGGCCGGCGTGCGTCCCGAGCAGATTCTGCTTGCCGACAAGGGCGAGGAGGGTGCGCTCCAGGGCACCATTGAGGTCACCGAGCTCATGGGTTCGACCGAGCACGTTCATGTGACGTCCCCCGACGGCCAGTTTGTCCTGATCATTCCCGTTGTCGACCTTGAGGCCAAGGGTGCGCTCAAGGCGGGCGACCCCATCTGGTTCAAGTTCGAGAAGAACGCGACCCATCTCTTCGATAAGGTCTCTGGCAAGAATCTTATTTAGGCCCGATCCAATCAGGCCCTCCTTTTGGGCGACTGCGGCTTTGCCATCCTTTTGCCGTGGTCACATATAAGGCTCCCCTCCCGTCCGCTGGGCGAGAGGGGAGCCTTTCTTTGTGCTGGGGCCGTTCATCTGCCGGTTTGTCTTGATCTATAACAGGAGGAGGGCCAAATTGGGTCTAGATGTTACAGATTGAGACAGCATCGAGCTGCCTATCCTTTCATCTCGATCTGTAACACGGGAGGCTGATTTCGGCAGCTACCTGTTACAGAACGAGATTGTATTAGCCGGCTTATCCTTTTGTCTCGATCTGTAACAGTAAGGGCGGATTTCAGACGTTAGATGTTACAGATTGAGATAAACCCTAGGGAAAGGACCGGTTTGTCTTGATCTGTAACAGGTAGGGCCGTTTTGGCCGAGTAGGTGTTACAGATTGAGACGATTTTGTCGAGGCGGGCCACGGGCAACACGCGGGCAAAAAAGCGGAGCCGCGTTGCCGCGACTCCGCTTTCAAGAGGATGGGTAAAGGAAACGAAATTAGCTCAGGTGCCAAATCTCGTCGTTGTACTGGGAGATCGTGCGGTCAGACGAGAAGGTGCCGGCGTTGGCGATGTTGATCAGCGCCTTGCGCATCCAGGCATCCTGGTCCTCGTAGTCCGCCAGCACGCGCTCCTTAGTCTGGATGTACTCCTCAATGTCGAGCAGGGCCATAAACCAGTCCTTGCCCTTGATATCGTCGTGCAGGCGCTGCAGACGCTCGGCGTTGCCGGTCGCCATAAAGGCAGGGTTGGTGATAAAGTCTACCAGCAGCTTGATACCGGGCTTGCGGTAGAGTGCGCCGGCGTTATAGCTGCCGTCGGCGTAGAGCTGCTCGACCTGCTTGGATGAGGCACCAAAGGTGTAGATGTTCTCGTCGCCCACGAGCTCGGCGATTTCGACATTGGCGCCGTCGAGCGTGCACAGGGTTAAAGCGCCGTTGAGCATGAACTTCATGTTGGAGGTGCCGCTCGCCTCCTTGGAGGCCAAGCTGATCTGCTCGGAGATATCGGCGGCGGGGATCACACGCTCGGCAGCAGTGACGTTGTAGTTCTCGATCATGACAACCTGCAGGTAGGGGGCCACATCGGGATCGTTTGCGATCCACTGCGACAGCGTCAGAATCAGATGGATGATGTCCTGGGCGATGGTGTAGGCAGGCGCTGCCTTGCCGCCAAAGATGATGGTGACGGGATGCTTAGGTCTGTTGCCGTTCTTGATGTCGAGATACTTCCAGATGATGTAGAGCGCGAGCATCTGCTGGCGCTTGTACTCGTGGATGCGCTTGACCTGGACGTCGATGATGGCGTTGGAGGGAATGGTCACGCCCTGCTCGAGCGCCATGAACTGGCGCATGATGGTCTTGGCCTCGGCCTTGGTGGCGGCCAGGCGCTCAAGAACATCCTTGTCGTTAGCGAATTCGGCGAGCTTGCTCAGGTCGCCGGTGCTGCGCCAATCGGTGCCGATCACATCGTCGAGCAGGCTGGCAAGCGCAGGGTTGGCTCCCTGGATCCAACGGCGGAAGGTGATGCCGTTGGTCTTGTTGGAGAACTTCTCGGGATAGATCTCGTAGAACGGGTGAAGCTCGGTGTCCTCCAGAATCTTGGTGTGGAGTGCGGCGACGCCATTGATGGAGAAGCCAAAGTGAATGTCCACGTGGGCCATGTGGACGGTGTCGTGCTCGTCGATAATGGCGACGCGCGGGTCGTCGTGCTCGGCCTTGGCAACCTCGTCGAGCCTGATGATGATGTCGGCGATGGTGGGCGAGACCTTCTGCAGGCTGGCGAGCGGCCACTTCTCGAGCGCCTCGGCAAGGATCGTGTGGTTGGTGTAGGCGACCATGGAGCGCACGATGGCAACGGCCTCGTCAAACTCGATGTCGTGCTCGGTGGTGAGCAGGCGGATGAGCTCGGGAATGACCATGGTGGGGTGCGTGTCGTTGATCTGGACCACGGCGTAGTCGGCCAGATCGTGCAGGTTGCTGCCGCGCTCGACGGCCTCGTCGATCAGGAGCTGGGCGGCGTTGCTCACCATGAAGTACTCCTGGTAGATGCGAAGCAGGCGGCCCTGCTCATCGGAATCATCCGGATAGAGGAACAAGGTGAGGTTCTTGGCGATCTTCGTCTTGTCGAAGTCGATGGAGCTGCCGGGGACCAGGCCGTCGTCGACACTTGCCAGGTCAAACAGACGCAGGCGGTTCTTGGTGGGCTGGTCGTAACCGGGCACATCGATGTTGACGAGCTTGGAGGTAACGGCAAAATCGCCAAACTCGACGGTGTAGGAGCGGTCGTCATCGATCAGGACGTCCTGCTCGCTAAGCCACTCGTCGGGGACGGCCTTTTGCTGGTTGTCGGTAAAACGCTGACGGAACAGACCGTAATGGTAATTGAGGCCCA
Source organism: Collinsella sp. (assembly GCA_019414045.1). Taxonomy (GTDB): domain Bacteria; phylum Actinomycetota; class Coriobacteriia; order Coriobacteriales; family Coriobacteriaceae; genus Collinsella. The sequence continues at coordinate 25,581 of DXMW01000025.1, forward strand.
CACCGTCGCCGGTAAGGCCCAGCGTGGCAATGGAATCCAGGAAGCATGCGGCCAGGCGGCCCAGGCCACCGTTGCCGAGCGACGGCTCGACCTCAAACTCCTCAATCTTGTTGAGGTCGTGGCCGGCAGCGGTGAGCTGGTCTTTAACCTCGGCATAGATGCCAAGGTCGATCATGTTGTTGATCAGCAGTTTTCCAATCAAAAACTCAGCAGAGATGTAGTAGAGCTTTTTCTTGCCATTGTTGAGTGGGCAGGCAGCAGAGCGCTCCTGCACGAGCTTGACCAGCAGTTTGTAAATGCGGCGGTCATCGAGTTGCTCGAGCGAAGTTCCAAAGGACTGCTCGGCAAGATCCGCAAGATTGATACAGGGCATGTTTCCTCCTGTGGCGAGTTGACGACATGTCAGAAATTCAAAAGAAGCCCGCGCGAGGGGATTGGAGTGGCCTCGCGCGGGAAAAGCGGTCGCGTCCGCACGGTGGGGTGGGGTCGGGCGCGGTGGCTCCTATTGGGGAAGCTCGATTTCGGCTTCCGATGGGATGCGGAAGTAGGTCTCGGTCCAGCCGGTGAGCTTGTGCTCGAGTTCGCGGGTGATGGCGCCATCAAGCATGCGCCAAGTCCAGTTACCGCCCAGGGTGGCGGGGGTGTTAATGCGCGCCTCGTTGCCCAGATTGAGCAGGTCCTGCATGGTGTAGATGCAGGTATCGCTCACGCTGGCGGCGATAGTGCGATTGAGTGCATCTGCTATGGGTTCGCCGGCCTGCTGGTGGGTGTACAGGGCCGCCTGCTCGCGCTGACGCGGGGTGGCCGTTCCCTCAAACCAGCCACGTGCCGTTTCGTTGTCGTGGGTGCCCACGTAGGCGACGGTGTTGGCGATGTAGTTGTGCGGCAGGTAGTACGAGTTGGTGCCCTCAAAGGCAAACTGCAAGATCTTCATGCCAGGGAAGCCCGAGTTGTCGCGCATGTCGATGACGCCGGGGGTAAGAAAGCCCAGGTCTTCGGCAATGATGGGCAGCGTGCCGAGCTTTTCCTCGAGCACCTTGAAGAGTTTGAGCCCGGGACCCTGCGTCCACGAACCGTAGGACGAATCGGGTGAGGAGAACGGCACCTCCCAATAGGCCTCGAAGCCGCGGAAGTGATCCAGGCGGATGACATCGTACATGTCGAGGGCGGCGCGGATGCGGCCCTCCCACCAGGAGAAACCGTCGGCCTCCATGGCGTCCCAGTCGTAGATGGGGTTGCCCCAATACTGGCCGGTGGCCGAGAACTGATCGGGCGGTGTTCCCGCGACGCTGATGGGATTGCCGGCGGCGTCGATCTTAAAGAGCTCAGGTGTGGCCCACATCTCGACGGAGTCGCGCGAGACGTAGATGGGCAGGTCGCCGATGATCAGGATGTCGCGCTCGTTGGCATAGGCCTTGAGGCGGCTCCACTGGCGATCGAAGAAGTACTGCGTCATTTGGTGGTAAAGCATGCGCTCGGGATGGGCGGCGCAGACCTTGCTGGATGCATCGCCGCGACGGCGGAGTTCCTCGGGCCACTCCCAAAAGGCCTTGAGCCCGCACTCCTCCTTCACGGTCATAAACTCGCAGTAGGGAATGAGCCAGTTCTCGTTTGCCTGGATAAAGTCGTCGAAATCGGCCGGTTTATCCGCGGCGAAGCGCTCGGCGGCACGGTCGAGGATTTGGCGGCGGCCAGCAAAGATGGCGCCGTAGTCGATGTTGCTGGGGTCGGAGCCCAGGTACACGCCGTCGATATCGTGCTGTTCCAGATAGCCGGCCTCGATAAGCTCGGCAAAGTCAATGAAGTTAGGGTTGCCCGCGCGGGCCGAGAACGACTGATAGGGCGAGTCGCCATAGCTGGTCGTCGTAAGGGGCAGAATCTGCCAATAATGTTGTTTGCACGAGGCGAGGAAATCGACAAAGTCATAGGCGTTCCAGCCAAAGCCACCGATGCCGTACGGTCCAGGCAGGGACGAGATGGGCATGAGAACACCGCTTGCACGCTCCATGGATGCGCTCACCAACCTTCTTGCAGTGGGGCCGGTCTGCAGATGGATAGACAGCCCGTCCCCGAGTTTCTAATTCGATATGCTTATTGTAGAGCATGTTGTTTAAACATGTACGGGCAAGATGGAAAAGTTGGCCTATTTTCGGTGAATGGTTACGCGTCATGAAAAAGCCCCGGTCTCACATCGTGAGATCGGGGCAAGAACGGTATATAGGTTTTTGCTACTCGGCGTCGGCGAAGCCGTTGGGGTTATGGCTCTGCCAATTCCAGCTGTCGCGGCACATGTCCGCGATGTCGTACTGGGCCTTCCAGCCCATCATGCGTTCGGCCTTGGAGGCATCGCACCAGTTGGCGGCGATATCGCCGGCACGGCGCTCGCGAATCACGTAGGGCAGCTCCTTGCCGCAGGCCTTGGAGAAGGCGGCGACGACCTCGAGTACCGAGGTGCCGGTGCCGGTGCCCAGGTTAAAGATCTCGACGCCGGTCTTGCCGTTCATCCAGTTAAGGGCGGCAACGTGACCAGAGGCCAGATCGCACACGTGGATGTAGTCGCGCACACCGGTGCCGTCGGGGGTGGGGTAGTCGTTGCCAAAGACCTGAACGGCCTCGAGCTTGCCCACGGCGACCTGGGCGACATAGGGCACCAGGTTGTTGGGGATGCCCTTGGGGTCCTCACCGATCAGGCCCGACGGATGAGCGCCGATGGGGTTGAAGTAGCGGAGCAGCACGACGTCCCACTCGGGATCGGCGGTGTGTACGTCCATAAGGATCTGCTCAATCATCCACTTGGTCCAGCCATAGGGGTTGGTCGCGGGCTTCTTGGGGTTTTCCTCGGTGACGGGCGGGTTGTCCGGATCGCCGTAGACGGTCGAGGAGCTCGAGAAGATGATGGACTTGCAGCCATGGTTGCGCATGACGTCGATGAGCACCAGGGTGTTTTCGATGTTGTTGTGATAGTACTCGACGGGCTTGCTCACCGACTCGCCGACGGCCTTAAAGCCGGCGAAGTGGATGACGCGGTCGATCTGATGGGTGTCGAAGATCTTGTTCATCGCATCGCGGTCGAGCACATTAGCCTCGTAGAAGGTGAGGTTTTTGGCAGCCTCTTCGCCCACGATGGTCTTGACGCGGTCAACGGCGACAGCGCTGGAATTGGAGAGGTCGTCGACGATGACGACCTGGTAGCCGCCCTCGAGCAGCTGAACGACGGTGTGCGAGCCGATAAAGCCGGCGCCACCGGTTACGAGGACGCAGGTGTCTTTGGGGTCGAGTGCTTTGGACATGCAGTCTCCTATCGAATCAGGAACACTTCTTGAGGGGAGTATAGCGCAGGCAGGGGTACCCAAAACGTGCAGGGCAGGAAAAGCAGATGAACATGCTAACGTGCTCATGGAAATGTTTGGCGTGGGCATACCCTCGACCTTGACGTTTGCATATGAGCCGCCGACCATACGGTTTGCTGCCGTTCGTGGAAATCGTTGGGATGCGCCGGATGTACGCTAATATGTATGAGTTGAGCGACATATAAATAAACATGTAACGGAGTAGATATGTCACCAAACAGCGATTCCATCCTTTCCCAGGAGCTTTCGCGTCGCACTGCCCTCAAGGCCCTGTTCGGCGCAGCTTCTGCAGCCGTTCTTTTTGGTCTGCCCGCTCGCGCCCATGCTGCGGAGGCCACCAAGGAAACCACCGACAAGCTCAATGCGGCCCAGGCTCAGCTTGACGAGGTCCAGGCCCAGCTCGACAGCATCGCAAATGAATACGCGGCGCTGGCCAACAAGAACGCCCAGACCCTCAACGATATCGAGGGCGTACAGGGCCAGATTGACAGCACGCAGGCGCAGATTGACGAAAAGAAGGCCGAGCTCAAAAAGAAGCGCGGCGATCTTTCCGATCGCGTTTCCGCCAGCTATAAGTCGGGCGGCACCAACATCCTGTCGCTGCTGCTCGCCTCGGGCTCGTTTGAGGAGCTCGTCGCCAATGCGCACTATGTTGAGAAGATCAACAAGAGCGACCGCGACGCCATCGAGGACATTCAGACCATCCAGGAAGAGCTCGATGCGCAAAAGACCGAGCTCGAGTCGCAGAAGGCCGACTTGGAGAAGCTCAAGGATCAGCAGACTGCCCAGATGCAGGACATGCAGGCCAAGCAGCAGGAGGTCCAGACGGTTCTGAACGGCCTCTCTGACGATGTCAAGGAGCTCATGGCTCAGCGTGATTCCGAGATTCTCGCTGCCGCCCAGGCCGAGGAGGCTGCCAGGAAGGCCGCTGCTGCCGCGGCCGCCGCGAACAAGAACAATTCCTACTCGGGTGGTTCGAGCTCGGGCGGTGGATCGTATGCGCCCGGAACTCCGCAGCAGAATGCCGGCTCGGGCAAGCAGCAGGCCGTCGTCAACGCGTGCTACTCCACGCCTTCGCCGGGGCAGAACTGGTGCGCGGCGTGGGTTACCAATGTCTTCCGTAACGCCGGCGTTGGCTACTTTGGCGGTAACGCGTGCGATATGTTTAACGCCTGGTGCTATAGCTCCGACCGCTCGGCGCTGCAGGTGGGCATGATTGTTGCCGACTCATCGCATAGCGGTACCGGCATACCGGGCCTGATCTATGGCCACGTGGGCATCTACGTTGGCGGCGGCATCGTTATGAGTAACGAGGGCGCCATCACGTCGAGGTCGCTTGACTCGTTCATTGGGTTCTACGGCACTGGCTCTGGCGTGCGCTGGGGCTGGCTTGGCGGTATTGCGCTGTCGTAGCTGCGGTTTGGTCCGGGACAGTCCGAGAGGCATAAGGTTGCCTGCTCGGGCAGTCCTGCTCGCACGGAGAGCACATTAAGTGCTCTCCGGCTCGTGCGGAACTCGCGATCAACCTTATGCCTCTCGGACTGTCCCGGCCCTCTCGGGTCCTGAGCGCGATACACCGGACTGGTTGTCTGATATAAAGATGGCGAAGGCCCCTTTCGGGGCCTTCTTTTTAAATAAAATTATCGACTCCGTGGACTTCGGTTTTGGAATTTGGAGCCGACGGCTCATCAAAGTGGAAAATGAAATATAACCTAGCTGCAATAATCGCCTTGTTGCGAACTCGAACTGATCATGTAGATCTAAAATAGCCGCAATATACAATTGTCGTGTGGTGCGTTGGGTTGGAGCTGCTGCGGGTCCTATATGGATTGCGGTCTTGCGCCCCGATGTTCAAACAGGTTTCTCTCTAGACGGGAAGTTGCTCATGGACACCATATATGACGGAGACGACTGGGTCGATCATTATAGTTGGCGACTAGTCGGCTCGGATGACAATGGGGATGTGGTGTTTGATGGACTATGTCCAAAGCATCTCCATCCTTTTATCTCATCGTTAATTGAGAGTTCCGCTCGTGTTGCCCCCTACAGCTCGGCGTCGCTTCATGATACGGACGTTTTGAAGACCATAAAGGAATCAATTGACGAGGGCACGATGAGTAGCTTGCTGTTTTCTCGCCTTGTGGGGCTAGATGAGATTGGCTCGAAACGACTGCTTGCGGGCGAAAAGGTGGAACTCACCTATCGGTCGATGATTTCAATCCTGCGGATGGCCGATGTTCTTCGCAAATAAATGAAAACGGGACAAGTGAGCTACATCACTTGTCCCGTTATTAATTAAAGTGGACCGCGGCGAGCGGGCTATAAAAATTCGCCTACTCGGTGGACTTCGGGTTGTAGGTCTACTCCGAATTGGTCCTTGACGGTTGCCTGGATGCGGCGGATGAGTTCGTCGACGTCGGCGGCGGTGGCGTGGTCGGCGTTGACGATGAAGCCGCAGTGTTTTTCGCTCACCTGCGCGCCGCCGACAGCATGGCCGCGCAGGCCGGCATCCATGATGAGCTTGCCGGCAAAGTAGCCCTCGGGGCGCTTGAAGGTGGAGCCGGCGCTCGGCATGTCGAGCGGCTGCTTGTCCTCGCGGCGCTGGCGGTAGTCGTCCATGTCGGCCTTGATCATCGCGGCGTTGCCCGGGGCGAGATTGAAGGTGGCCGAAAGCACGATAAAGCCGTCGTCGGCGATGCGGCTCTTGCGATAACCCAGGTTGAGCTCGTCAACATCGAACTCGATGATGCTGCCGCTGCTGCGGGTGCCGTCGTCGAGCATGCGGGCGGGCTTGTAGACGCGCACAGACCCCAGCACATCGGCCATGCAGGCGCCGTAGGCGCCGGCGTTCATGTAGCAGGCGCCGCCGACCGATCCGGGGATACCCGAGATGGGCTCCATGCCGGTGAGACCGGCCTCGGCTGCTGCCGCGGCGACATCGGAAAGCAAGGCACCGGCTGCTGCCGTGACGTGCGTGCCGTTGACCGTAATGTCGGAGAGGCCCTCGCCCAGTGCCACGACGATGCCGCGGATGCCCTTGTCACCGACGAGCAAGTCGGAGCCGTTGCCCACGATGGTGAGGGGCAGATCGCAGCGATAGCAGGTATCGAGCGTGGCGACGAGGCCCTGCTCGGTATCGGGCGTGACAAAGACGTCGGCCGGGCCGCCGATTTTAAACGTGGTGTGCTCGCGCATGGGCTCGCTCATCAGCACGTTGTCCTCGCCGGCAACGCCAGCGAGCGCGCACAGCAGGTCCTCGTTAAAAAAGTCGTTCTCGTGCATACGGATATCCGCCTTTTGGTGGTCGTTGTCATCAATCGATTGCAATATACCCCACCCGGACGGATTTGGTGCGCTGGCGGCGATAAAACAGCCGTCTACCGGATTGGTAAAGTGTTTATCATCGAGGTAGAGGGACGGTCGCTATACTTTCAAGAGATTGCGCGAATACTCGGAAGGAGCGAGATGGGCAACAAAGTTACTCTCAAGCAGATTGCCCAGGAGGTGGGGCTTTCCCCCTCGTCGGTCTCGCTTGTTCTCAATAATCGGCCCTGCCGCATCTCGGAAGAAAACCGCAAGCTCATCAAGGAGGTCGCGGCGCGCAACCACTATGTCCCTAACCAGATCGCGCGCAGCCTGGTCATGCGCGAGTCGCGCACGCTGGGCCTTATCGTTCCCAATATCGAGAGCCGCTTTTTTGCCTCGCTCGCCGGCAGCTTGGAAAAGCGCTGCCGCGAGGATGGCTATGCGCTCTTTATTACCAGCTCGGGTGGAAGTGCCGACGACGATCTTGAGCTGCTGCGCCAGCTGGTGACGCGCGGCGTCGACGGCGTCTTTCTGGTAGTGGGTGACGAGTTCTCCGACGACCGCGCCCTGCGCGAAGAAGTCAGCCATCTGCCCATTCCGGCGGTAATGGTCGACCGTGCCATTGAGGGGCTCGAGTGCGACAAGGTGATGTTCGACCACGAGATGGGTGGCTACATGGCTACCCGCTATCTGATCGAGCAGGGTCACCGTCGCATTGCCTGCTTGGTTAATGCTCGCCGTTCCAATACGGGTCGTAAACGTCTTGCCGGCTACGAGCGTGCGCTGCGCGAGGTTGGCCTGCCGATCGACGCACGTTTGGAGTTTGAGAGCGAGTACTACATTCCGAGTGCATACGAGGCGTCGGAGGCGGTGCTCGCAACTGATGCCACCGCCGTGTTCGCAAGCTCGGATAACATTGCCCTCGGTCTGCTCAAGCGCTTGCACGAGATGGGTAAGAGCATCCCGGGCGATATCTCGGTCGTAAGCTATGACAACTCGGCGGCCGACGTTCTCTTTGAGCCGGCGCTGACCGCGATCGAGCAGGATCCTGGTGTTCTTGCGGAGCATGCTTTTGGCTGCATGTCCAAGCGTCTTGCCGGTAGGGGCGGTAGGCGTGCCGAAGAGGTCGTTTTGGAGCCGGCGCTTATCGTTAAGGGCAGCGTGCTCGAGCTTACCGAATGTAGCTAAGCGTACTTGTTTGTTTGCATAGATTGCATGCGGAGTGTCCGCTATTTGCCGGCGGGGCCGGGGTGCCTGCCTTGTGTTGAGAAGTTCGCGGAGCCCACTTCTCAAAACAAGGCAGGCACCCCGGCCCTCGTCCGTTAACTCTTCCGCTGGGCGAGCCATAGACGCCGCGCACCGATAGGGTAAGGCAGTGGCTTGAAATTGGTGCTATATTCAGCTTGAGTTGTTTAATGCTAGTACGGGAGGCTGATATGGGGCTGTTCAAGAAGAAAAACCCGCAGGATGCCTTTGATCCCGATGTGTTTACCATCACGGATACGATTTTGGACCCGCCGCGGTTTACGTTTTTGCCGGCTATCTACCAGGATGCCACGCGTCGCAAGTGGGCCGTGCATCAGCGTGGTGCAGAGCCTAAGATTTTTGACTATGCGGACGTGTTGCAGTGCGAAGTAGCCGAGGCGGGCGATCCGGAGGCCGAGGAAGTGACTTCAAAACAGGAATTTGCCCAGCGTATCCTGGCAAATCCTGCCAAGGCGGCGAAAATAAACGCTGCCAAGCGTAATATGTGTCTTGGTATGGGCGTTGTTGTGGCGGTTCAGACGGGAAAAGACGAGGTTTCCAAATTAGAGATTCCCGTTATGACCGACGAAGTTAAACGCGATTCAAGTCTATATAAGTCGTATCGGAATGTCGCCGAGAAGATCAAGGCCGAATTTGATGCCATGGGAGGGCTGGCCTAATTTTGGCGGCATACGTTTCTGAATGAGGAGTCTGTGCAATGGCAGGCGAATCTTATGCAATTCCCCCCAAAGATCGTGCTGTTGAGGGAATTCTTTGGTATATCCAGCACCATCAGCTTGCCGGCGGGGATCGCCTGCCGGCCGAGCGCGTGCTGTGCGAAGAGATTGGCGTTTCGCGTACAGCGTTGCGTGCCGGTATCACGCGGCTCATCTCGTGTGGAACGCTCGAGAGCCGTCGCGGATCGGGTACGTATGTGTGTCCTCCCAAGCCGCTAAACATCTTTCAGGAAACGTATAACTTTTCCGATGCTGTGCGGACTGCCGGTCTGCACCCCTCTTCTCGTCTGGTTTCCACCGGGACCATCGAGGCGGATGAGGCGCTTGCCGACAAGCTTGGGGTGTCTGTAGGCGCTCCTTTGCTCCGCATGCAGCGCGTTCGACTTATTGAGGGCGAGCCGGCGTCAATCGAGACCGCTCACGTTAACCTGTCCCTGTGCCCATCGCTTACCGAGCACGATTTTGAGTGCGAGAGCCTTTACGATGTCTTGCTCAAAGAAGGCGGCGTGCGTGTTGAGCATGGACGTGAGCATATCTCTATCTCGCGTTTGAACGTCGAAGAGGCCGAGCTGCTCCAGCAAGAAGAGGGAACGCCGGTGTTCTATGAGAGCTCGATTGAATTTGATAAGGACATGCGTTTTGTGGAGCATTGCAAATCGGTGATTTTGCCCACAAAGTTTCGCTTTGCCGATAACGGCGAAGAGAACGGCATGAGGAGTGTGGCAGGTGAACAATGGCTGAAACAGTAGATGCCACCCCGGTTTATATGCGCATTCGACGCCGCATCGAGGAGCGTATCGAGCGCGGTACATATCCCACGGGTTCCATGATTCCGTCCGAAAAAGACCTCGCCGAGGAATTTGGTACGACACGCTTGACCATCCGAAGCGCTGTCGATGAGCTGGTTCGGCGCGGGCAGATTCGCCGTGTTCGGGGGAAAGGTGCCTTTGTGGCGCAGAAAGTACCTGCTTTTTTTGAACGCACGGGCGGTTTCCGTGAATCGGTCCGTGCTTCGGGCGGCGAGCCGTCCGTCCGTATTCTCGCACGTTCCAAGCGTTATGCGGGGCCATACTACGCTGACCTGTTTGGCATCGCCGAGGACGACCTGCTCTATTCCATTCGACGCCTGAACTGCATAAACGGTAGCCCCGTATCGATCGAGACGGCGCTGATTCCCTGCCTGCTGTTCCCAACCATCGAAGATATTGACGTGTCGGTCTTCAGCTTGTACGAGACCTATGAGATGCTGGGCCGAAAGCCAGTTATGGCACAGGAAAAGCTCGATATCGAAGCGCTGGGCGCACGAGATGCCGGCCTGCTTGGACTGGAGCAGGGTGATCTTGCCTTGACGCTGGAGTGCGTAAGCTTCGATGCGAGCGGCCAGGCGATCGAGTACGTCAAGTCGTTTAACCGCGGTGATGCGGGTGGATATACCTATACGTACTAGCTGGTTTTTTGCATAACGGGCTGAAAAGTTGACGGAATTTTGATTCGTTGAGCAGACCGTATATACAACCTTACATGGCTCAAAATCGACCGTTTGCCGATGGGGATAAATTAATCGACAAAGAGGTATCAAAAAGCCGTAACCTATAACTGTGATCGGTATTAAATACTAATGATTTGTTACGAGGTGAGACGATGAAGATGCTCGATTACGTTCAGCTTGCCCATGTGCGTATGGGGGAGAACCTCGAGCGTTCGTCTGAGCTGGTAGCGCAGCTCGTTGATATTTTCCAGTCCGGTTCTTTTGATGCACTGCGCATCGTTGCTTCGGGTTCGTCGCACCATGCCGCCGATTGCGCCCGCGATTACCTGCAAGATGCGCTGCAGATGCAGGTGTCCGTTGTGACGCCCGAGGCCTTCGTCGATTTTGAACACACCTATCCGCAGCATGCGCTCAACATCGCCGTCTCGCAGAGCGGCTATTCGACCAATACGATTGCGGCGCTCGATTACATGCGTGCACACGATATGGCTGCAGTTGCGCTCACGGCAAACGTCGAGGCACCCATCAAGGAACACGCTGACATCGTTCTTGACTACGGTGTGGGTGTCGAGTCGGTGGACTTTGTGACTCTGGGCGTCGAGGTTCTCGTTGAGTACCTGGTGCTCTTTGGTATTTACGGCGGTCAGGCGCGCGGAACGATTGACGCCAAGGGCGTTGCTCAGCGTCTTGATGACCTGCGCGAGGCTATCCAGGCTAATGCCGTGATGTGCAAGACCGCCGAGGCATATGTCCAAGATCACATGCTCGAGCTTTCTGAGCACATGCCCGCCATGGTCGTCGGCAACGGCCCCAACTATGGTGTTGCCGAGGAGGCAGCGCTCAAGCTGAGCGAGACCATCAAGATTCCTGCCATGCATCACGAAGGCGAGGAGTTCGTCCACGGTCCCGAGATGCAGATCGTTCCGGGCCATCTGGTGTTTATCGTCGACGATCCGCAGGGGTCGGAGCGTCTTGCGAATATCGCCGATGCGCTATCGAACGTTACGGCAAAAACGGTGCTGCTCACGGCCCATCCCAAGGGTAGGGCTCACGAGGTTGCGGTGCCTCAGGTGGCTCCGCTGCTCAGCGCAATTCCCAATCTTGTGTTCTTCCAGACGATTGCGGCCATGATCGCCGAGCGTCTGAAGTCATGGAACGTGCACCCGTATCTCGATACCGTCTCCAAGCAAATGGAGGTCAAGGCAGAGGGCTACGAAGAGTCAGTCAATGCGCTTAAGGCCAAAGCGGCTGAGTGTTACGGAATGTAAGCGGGTTTTGATGCCCGTTGGCATGGGGGATGTGGAAACAACCCCAGAAAGGAGAGACAAATGAAGGAAACCGAGAAGATCGAGATCATGCATTTCGACCAGGAGGGCTATCTCGAGGACGGCAAGGCGCTCTACGAGACCGGCAAGAAGATGACCGCGCTCGCCGACAAGGTCGCCGACGAGGGCTACGACGC
>DXMW01000026.1 GCA_019414045.1 Collinsella sp.
CCTTGCGGCCTAGTCGCTATTTAGGGCGTCCAAGATTTGGGGCGCAGTTCACAACGTTCTAGCGGGCTTTTTGCTGCCGAAACCACTGGAGTAGGCCTCGCGCCCGCGCAAGCGCTCCATTGTGTTTCCCTAATTCATATGGGAAAACGGCTGCAAACGATTGCAAATAACCGGTGAACGGTCAAAAACTACCGTTCACCGATAATTTCTAAACTGGTTCTAACTGGTATTAAGTCAAAAAGACCAATTCACAAATCTTCACAATGACCTGCATTTTTCCTACACGCTATATTTAGCCGCCCTACGTTGTTTAGACACAGAAAAAGATCCGATCTTTTGCCAAAGCATTTCGAAACGGTTTCAAAACTGCAGGTAGAAGTGTTAACGAGCGGTGAACGGTCGATTTATCACCGTGAGCGGTGCAAAAACGTTTTACTGTATGAATCAACGAAAGCGTCCTCTTCTGGGGTGATATAGTGACAACAACACGTCACGTGGTTACTACCAGTTTAGAAACCACTGGTCTTCAACGAACGCTTTCCAAGAAGCTTTAAGGGCGAGCGCCCGCTGGCTTCCGAAAATCATCGGACTCGTATTGCACATACCTTCGGAAGGGAAATTTGAATGGTTGGCTTTATTCTTACCGGTCATGGACAGTTCGCACCCGGCCTCGCAAGCGCTATCGCTATGGTTGCTGGCGACCAGCCCGCTTTTACCGTCGTTCCTTTTGAGGGTGATCAGGCTGCTTCCTACGGTGAGGATCTCCGCGCCGCTATTACCGCCATGCGCGAGGAGTGCGATGGCGTGCTCGTCTTTACCGACCTGCTTGGTGGCACCCCGTTCAACCAGTCGATGATGATTGCCCAGGATGTCGATAACGTCGAGGTTCTGACTGGCACCAACCTTCCCATGGTTATTGAGCTTCTGTTCCTCCGCGGCAATGCCACGCTCGCCGAGCTTGGCGAGCAGGCCGTGACCGTTGGCCAGACGGGCATCACCGCCCAGACGGTCGCATCCGTTGCCGGCTCCGACGAAGAGGATATCTTCGGCGACGAGGACGGCATCTAATGGCCGATTTCGGAGCCAACGTCCTGAGCTCCTCGGTCGCCCTTTTAGGCCTGCTTGTCATCATGGGCTTGATTTACACCATCTGGTCGCAAATCAACATGAAGAAGAAGCAGAAGTACTTCAAGGAGCTGCACACCGAGCTCAAGCCGGGTCAAGAGGTTCTTTTCGCCGGCGGTATCTACGGAACCGTCAAAGGCATCGAAGGCGAGAAGGTCCAGATCAAAGTCCGATCCGGAGCCGTCGTAGATGTTTCGCGTTACGCGATTCAGGAGATCAAGTAACTGTCGTCAGCAAATAACGAAAGGAAGCTGATCAACATGGCAGAACCCAACATTCTTCTTACCCGCATCGATAACCGACTGGTTCATGGTCAGGTTGCCACCCAGTGGAACTCCACCCTGGGCTCCAACCTCATCCTCGTCGCCAACGACGACGTGGCGTCCAACACCATGCGCCAGAACCTCATGAAGATGGCCGCTCCCGCCGGCGTCGCTACGCGTTTCTTCTCTCTGCAGAAGACCATCGACGTCATTGGCAAGGCGAGCCCGCGCCAGAAGATCTTCATCGTGGCCGAAACACCGGAAGACGTGCTTACGCTCGTCAAGGGCGGTGTGCCTATAAAGAAGGTAAACATCGGCAACATGCACATGTCGGAAGGAAAGCGCCAAGTCGCCACCTCCGTCGCAGTTAACGACGAGGATGTCGCTGCGTTTAAAGAGCTGCAGGAATTGGGGGTGGAGTTGGAGATCAGGCGCGTTCCGAGCACGCCTGTTGAGGACACGAGCAAGCTCTTCTCGTAATCCTCGTGATCCACGTTGTCAGGAGTGAAACCCTGACGTTCTGTACGTGAAATCCAAAGTGCGTACATACATTTTGAAAGGAGGAGCAAGATGGAATACTCGATCATCCAGATCGCTCTGGTCTTCGTCGTCACGTTCATCGCGGCAATCGACCAGTTTGACTTCCTCGAGTCTCTCTATCAGCCCATCGTCACCGGCGCCGTCATCGGTCTTATCCTTGGCGACCTCAACACCGGTCTTCTCGTGGGTGGTACCTATCAGCTCATGACGATCGGCAACATGCCGATCGGAGGCGCTCAGCCGCCTAACGCCGTCATCGGCGGCATCATGGCAGCCATTCTCGCTATCGCCACGGGCCTCGAGCCCAACGCGGCAGTCGGCCTCGCCATTCCGTTCGCTCTGCTTGGTCAGCTTGGCGTTACCCTGGTCTTCACGCTTATGTCCCCGCTTATGTCCACGGCCGATAACATGGCTCACAACGCGGACACCAAGGGCATCGAGCGCCTGAACTACTTCGCCATGGCTCTGCTCGGCCTGATCTTCGCTGTCGTCGTCACCCTGTTCTTCATCGCTGGCGCTACCATCGGCCAGACCATCGCTTCTGCCATCCCGACTTGGCTGCAGACCGGTCTGTCCGCTGCAGGCGGCATGATGCGCTTCGTCGGCTTCGCCGTCCTGCTCAAGGTTATGATGAACCGCGATATGTGGGGCTTCTTCCTCATGGGCTTTGGCCTCGCGCTCATCACCGTTGCCAACGATTCGCTGGCAACCCCTGCTCTGCTCATCCTCGCTCTCATCGGCTTCGGCATCGCTTTCTGGGACTTCCAGCAGCAGACCGAGCTGAAGGGTGCAGCTGTTTCTGACGGAGGTGACTTCGAAGATGGCATCTAATGAGTATGTGATCCCGGAGCACTACGAGGATCTCACTCCTGCTCCGCAGCTCGACCAGAAGACCCTCAACAAGATGGCTTGGCGCTCCTGCTTCCTGCAGGCATCGTTCAACTACGAGCGCATGCAGGCCGCTGGCTGGCTCTACTCCATCATCCCCGGTCTGGAGAAGATCCACACCAACAAGAACGACCTCGCGGCTTCCATGAGCCACAACCTGGAGTTCTTCAACACCCACCCGTTCCTTGTCACCTTTGTTATGGGCATCGTGCTTTCGCTCGAGCAGAACAAGGTTGACATCCCCACGATCCGCGCCGTCCGCGTCGCCGCAATGGGTCCGCTCGGTGGTATCGGTGACGCCCTGTTCTGGCTGACGCTCGTGCCTATCACGGCCGGCATCACCTCCAACATGGCCATCAACGGCAACGCCGCTGCACCGATCATCTTCCTGGTGATCTTCAACGTCGTCCAGTTCGCTCTGCGCTTCTGGCTCATGAACTGGTCCTACAAGCTTGGCACCAGCGCTATTGACGCTCTGACTGCCAACATGCAGGCCTTCACGCGTGCCGCTTCCATCATGGGCGTCTTCGTCGTCGGTTGCCTGGTCGTCACCATGGGTGGCACCCAGATCAACCTCCAGATCCCCAACGGCACCACCCGTGGTCTCTCCGCTACTACCGTGATCGTCTCCGAGAAGGAGGCCGAGAACTTCACCGGTATGGAGGGCATCGATACCGAGACCGCTGAGGCCGGTACCATCGCCATGACCGATAAGGACGGCAACGCCCTTACCGCTTCCGATGCCGACGGCAACGCTGTCGAGTGCGGCGTCACCGATCTGGGTAACGGCATGGAGTCCGTGACCTACGGCACCGTTACCGAGGATCCGGTCAACTTCTCTGTTGCCGACACCCTCAACACCATCGTCCCGAAGCTCGTCCCGCTTATGCTTACGCTGCTGCTTTACTACATGTTCGCTAAGCACAGCTGGACCCCGACCAAGGGCATTCTCCTGCTCTTCGTCCTTGGCATCCTGGGCGCTGGCCCGCTTGGTCTCTGGCCGAGCATCTGGTAAGGCTCTAGCTTGAGGGGTGTGTCCCTACGCGGCTCACACCCCGACCCCTTAAGCCATGTGTATGTTAAAAGCCGCGTGCTCGAAAGAGCGCGCGGCTTTTGTTTTCTTAATGATTCGGGTGTGGCAGACAGATAATGCATAACACCCTAGGTAGTTAGCCGAATTCGAGCAAAAGGGAGGATAGGATGGCGATCGGAGCGCGTAAGCAACCGCTGTACGATCAGCTGGTCGATATTCTGACCGAAAAGATTGACCATGAATATCGCGCCGGTGACATGATTCCTTCCGAGCGCGAACTTTCGGAGCGCTATGGTCTCTCGCGCACTACTGTACGCCTGGCTCTGCAGGAACTGGAGCGTTTAGGACTGGTGGTTCGGCAGCACGGTCGCGGTACCTTTGTGACCGACCGTTCGGCAAAAGCAACCAATCTTATGCAGTCCTACAGCTTTACCGAGCAGATGCGCGCGATGGGTCGAGAACCCGAGACCACGATTCTCGAGTTTTGCGAGATGGAGGCCGATAAGAATCTGGCCGAGCATATGGGATTGCGCATCGGTGATCGCATTTTTAAGCTCAAGCGCCTTCGCTCTGCCGACAACATGCCCATGATGGTCGAACGCAGCTATCTACCGGTTCGTCAATTTCTGTCCCTAAAGCGACCGCTGCTGGAACGTAAGCCGCTTTACGATGTGATTGAGCAGGACTTTCAGCAAAAGATTCGCGTGGCCGAAGAGGAGTTCTATGCGAGCATAGCCCGTCCCACCGATGCCTACCTTTTGGGAATTGTCGAGGGCTCGCCTGTGCTCGATTTGGTCAGGACTACGTATAACGAGTCAAACGAGGTAGTGGAGTACACACTCTCGGTTGCTCGTGCCGATCAGTTTAAATACAAGGTTTACCACCAGCGCAGTAACTAGTGCTCGCATCGTTTCCATATGGTGATTCTTTGCATTTAACTGGTTACTACCAGATAACCAACCGAAGTGTATAATTGCACGTCAGAGGATTACTTCTAGAGAGAGGTATTAGAAATGTTCGAGAAGAGTGTCGAGGAGCTCACCGAGCTCGGCGCCCAGATCACCACGGCCGAGATTGCTCAGCAGCCCGAGCTTTGGCGTGATACGCTCAACATCTATCGCGAGAACAAGGAGGCCATCGAGGCCTTCCTGGCCGAGGCTCGCGCTATGGGCGAGGGTCGTCTGTCCGTTGTCTTCACCGGTGCCGGTACGTCCGACTACGTTGGCGATACCTGCGCCCCGTACCTGCGTCACGCTGGCAACACTGATCTCTACGACTTTAAGCCCATCGCCACGACCGACATCGTGAGCGCCCCGCGCGACTTCCTGCGCGCCGAGGATCCCACGCTCGTGGTTTCCTTTGCCCGCTCTGGCAACAGCCCCGAGAGCCTTGCCGCCGTTGCCGTTGCCAAGGAGCTCGTCCACAACGTCAAGTTCCTCAACATCACCTGCGCTCCCGAGGGCAAGCTTGCCGTCGAGTCTGCCGATGATCCCAATGCGCTGACGCTGCTCATTCCGCGCGCCAACGACAAGGGCTTCGCCATGACCGGTTCTTATTCCTGCATGACCCTGCTCTCCACCCTTATTTTCGACACTGCCTCTGACGAGCAGAAGGCCGAGTGGGTCGAGACGATTGCCAAGATGGGCGAGGAGGTCATCTCCCGTGAGCCCGAGATCGCCGATTACCTGGCTGGCGATTTCAACCGCGTGACCTACTTGGGTTCTGGCTCCTTCGGTGGCCTTGCTCAGGAGAGCCAGCTCAAGATCCTCGAGCTCGCTCACGGTCTGGTCGCTACTTCCTACGACACCTCCATGGGCTATCGTCACGGACCTAAGTCCTTCGTCGACGATAAGACGCTCGTCTTCGTGTTCGTCAACAACGACGCCTACACCCGTCAGTACGACATCGACATCCTCAACGAGATCGGTGGCGACGAGATCGCTCAGCACACCATCGCCGTTCAGCAGGAAGGTGCCACCGTCTATGAGGGTGAGTCCTTCACCTTTAAGGGCTACGAGGCACTTCCCGAGGGTTACCTTGCTCTGCCGTTCGTGATGTTTGCCCAGGCTATCAGCCTGCTCAACTCCGTCCGCGTGGGCAACACGCCCGATACGCCGAGCCCCACCGGCACGGTCAACCGCGTGGTTAAGGGCGTGACGATTCACCCCTTCACCGCTTAATCGCGTCCCCCTGTAAGGGCGCCCGTCCGCTCATAACGGCGGGCGGGCGCTTTTTGTTTTACGTGAGCTGGGTATAAGCATTACCACAGTCAACTGCTTTAGAAGCGAGGAGTGCATATGAGCACGTACGCAATTAAGGCTGACAAGTTCTTCTTGCCGGCAGGCCCGCAACTGGGCGGCTATCTTATGGTCGAGGATGGCGTTTTTGGCGCCTGGCAGGCCGACGAGCCCTCTTGCGAGATTAAGGACTACACGGGATCGTGGATCGCACCGGGTATGGTCGATACTCACATCCATGGCTTCTACAACCACTCAACTACCGATAACGATCCCGAGGGCATCGATATCAGCTCAACCGAGCTCGCCCGTCGCGGTACCACCAGCTGGCTGCCCACGACGTTCACCGATGGCGTCGAACAGATCAAGGACGCCTGCGCTGCTATCGCCAAGGCGGACGAGGGCCGCGGCCCCGACTTCTGCGGTGCCCGCATTCAGGGCATCTACCTGGAGGGCCCCTTCTTTACCATGAAGCACGTGGGCGCGCAGAACCCCGCTTACCTGATTGACCCCTCCGAGGAGGTTTTCGACCAGTGGCAGGAGGCTGCGGGCGGTCGCATCGTTAAGAGCGCCATGGCCGCCGAGCGCGACGGTGCCGCTGCTTATGCGGCTGCTCTGAACGCCAAGGGCGTGGTGACCAGCATCGGTCACTCCGACGCCACCTACGATGAGTGCATCGCCGCTATCAATGCCGGTGCCAGCTGCTTTACGCATACCTATAACGGCCAGCGCGGTCTGCATCACCGTGAGCCCGGTGTCGTGGGTGCTGCCATGTCCACGCCCGAGACCTACGCCGAGATCATCTGTGACGGCAAGCACGTAAACCCTGCCGCCATCAAGGCACTGCTGCAGGCAAAGGGCTGGCAGCACACGGTGCTCATCACCGACTGCCTGGGCTGCGGCGGCATGCCCGAGGGCAGCTACACCAGTGGTGGCATGGACGTCATCATGAAGGACAACCTGTGCTGGCTCGCCGACGGCAAAAGCATTGCCGGCTCGGTGCTCACGCTTGCCCAGGGCGTCAAGAACATTGTCGATTGGGGCATCGCCAGCGCTGATATCGCCATTCGCATGGCAACCGAGGTGCCGGCTCGCTCTGCGCACATCGAGGATAAGTGCGGCAGCATCATGCCGGGTCGCGACGCCGACTTTGTCGTGTTCGACCATGAGCTCACCCTCGTCGAGACGTATGTTGGCGGCCAGAGCGTCGGCAACGCCTTTACCGATTAACGATAGAAAAAGACGGCGGGCCCGAATCTGCTCGGACCCGCCGTATGGGTTAAACGCTCAAAAGCACCTTAACAGTTACAGCTTGTTAACGATCTTCTTTGCCGTGCGCTTGACGCCGGCCACAAGACCCCCCGCGGGATGCTCCTTTTCGTATGCTAGACGCTTCTCGCGCTTGGCGTACTCTTCGACGATGATGTCGCCATACTCGTCTTCGATCTTGTCGAAGAAGTCGACGGCGCCCTTAATTTCCTCAGCGGTCGGGTGTCCCTTCTGGACGCCGCCGGTGAGTTTGAACGGCCCCCACGTATCAAAGCCGGGACAGCCGTAGACGCCCATAAAGATGGCCTGCCTCATGCGGCAGATGCCATCGATATCCTTGCCGTACCACTTGTTTTTGCCACCGTAGGTCATAAGGCCAAACACCTTGTCCTGCGGCTGCAGCACGTTCGTGAGCACGCGTGCCATGTCCTTGTCGATCTCGGAGTAATAGATGCCCGTGGCGACACCGATCAGATGGTATTCGTGCAGGTCGGGGTACTCGTTTTTACCGAGTGACTTCACGTCGAGGGTATCGATCTCGGGGTGCGCCTCGACGATGGCGTCCACGAGCTTTTTCGTATTGCCGTGGTGGTGTGAGGCATAAAGGATGATGGTTCGCATAAGAAGGCCTTTCAGCTGTAATTGCATCAATGTCTGTATGGTACCCCGTTGCATGGCTGGGAAACCGGACGCATCGATGAACGTGCGGGTTTGTCCTTTGGTCAGGGCCGAGACGGGTTCTTGCGAGCAAAAAGCAGTTGTTCGAAAGGATGGACAATGGAATACGCTCTCTCCAACGATTCGATTTCTATCAAGGTCTCCACGGCCGGTGGTTCGTTTACCTCGATTGAGGCTGGAGGTCGCGAGTACTTGTGGCAGGGCGATCCCGCCGTGTGGTCCGGCCAGGCACCGATTTGCTTCCCGATTTGCGGAGGTTTGCGCGATAACAGCGCCATGACGTTTGCCGGACATCATGTGAAGCTCGCCCGCCATGGGTTTGCGCGCAAACAGGAGTGGAAGCTGCTGAGCCAGAGCGAGAACGAGCTGGCGATGTGCCTGGCTTCGGAGGATAACGCCGCGCTGCTGAGCGATTATCCGTATCCGTTTAAGCTTGTCGCCCGCTATACGCTCGAGGACGCCGCCGTGCGCGTCTCCTATGAGGTTACCAACGAGGGCACCGAGGACATGCCTTTCTTTATCGGTGGACACCCCGGCTTTAGGTGTCCGCTCGACGAGGGCGAGGCCTATACGGACTACGAACTGCGCTTTGAGAAAGACGAGGCTGCGGAGCTTTGCACCGCCGTACCCTCGACCGGATTGATTGATGTAGCTAACCGTTCAAAGAACCCCATGGTGGGAAAGACGCTGCCCCTATCGCACGAGCTCTTCGATTTCGCGGAGACCATCTTTGACGTGCTCGAGAGCCGTCAGGTCACGCTTTCCAAGAAGGGTGAGGACAAGGGCGTTCGCTTGAGCTTTGAGGGTTTCCCGTATCTCATTGTGTGGAGTAAGCCCGAGGGCGATTTTGTGGCAGTTGAGCCCTGGGGCGGCCTTTCGACCTGTTCCGATGAGGATGACGTGCTTGAGCACAAGCGCGGCTGCCTTATCGCCAAGCCCAAGGAAACCATCGTGCGCTCGTTCACGATTGAGATTCTGTAGTCGCATGTAGCCAATTCGTTTTGCAAGGCATAAGGAGCCTGCGAGATAAGGAGCTAGAAATGATCCTCACCGTTACGATGAACCCGTCCGTCGATACGCGCTATCAGCTCGATGAGCTCGTCATCGACGACGTCAACCGTGTGACGCCCGAAAAGACCGCCGGCGGCAAGGGCCTTAACGTAGCCCGCGTCCTTGGTCAGCTGGGCGACGACGTTGTGGCAACCGGCCTGCTTGGCGGTCATATGGGCGCCTATATGGCCGAGCTCATGGATGCCAATGGCATTAAGAATGATTTTGTGCCCATCAAGGGCGAAACCCGCATCTGCCTCAATATCCTTCATGCTGGCAACCAGACCGAGCTGCTCGAGAGCGGCCCGACGATTGCCCCCGAGGAGCTCGATGCCTTTACCGCCAAGTTCGCCGAGCTTGCGAGCAAGGCCGATGTCGTTACAATCTCGGGTTCGCTGCCCCGCGGCGTCGAGGCGGACTACTACGCCAAGATCACGGGCATTGCCGAGAACGCCGGCGCCAAGGTGCTGCTCGATACCTCGGGTGCCTCGCTCGAGGCAGCGCTCAAGTCCGAGGTCAAGCCCGAGCTGGTTAAGCCTAACCTGACCGAGATTAACGGCCTTTTGAGCACGAGCTTTACCACCGACGATGTGGATGAACTCCGTGCCGCGCTCGCCTCTGACGCCCGCTTCTCCGATATCCCCTGGGTCGTCGTATCCATGGGCGCTGCCGGCTCCGTGGGCTTCCACAATGGCCGTGCGTTCCGCGCAAAGACGCCCGATATCCCTGCCGTTAACGCCACGGGCTCTGGCGATTCGACCATTGCCGGCTTCGCACATGCGATTGCTGCTGGCGCGGATGACGAGACGGTCCTGCGCACCGCCAACACTTGCGGCAAGCTCAATGCCATGGATCCCATGACTGGCCACTTGGTTATGGATCGTTGGGACGAGGTTTACAACGGCGTTGTCGTGACCGAGCTGTAGGAGCTTGTGCCGCGGCCTCGGCATCGGTTGTTTGCTTGTGGTTAGAGCCGACGACAAGTGCAGTAGCATTATGCCGGGGCGCGACGCCGACACTGTCGTGTTCAATCCCGACCTTACCCTGGTCGAGACGCATGTGGGTGGCAACAGCGTCGGTAATGCGTTTGCCGAGTAGCCGCCAAAGAAACGATCCGAGAGGGGATTTAGATGATTTACGGTGCATTGGGCGATATCGAGGAGTACCGTGGAATGCTCAAGGGCCTCGACGTGCTGATCGACTGGCTCGAGGAGAACGATCCGGCGAAGCTCGAGGTCGGCAGCCATCCGATTCTGGGCGACAAGGTCTTTGCGAACGTCATGGCTCCCACGACGCGTCCCGAAGCCGAGGCTCACTATGAGACGCATCAGCGCTATCACGACCTGCAGATCGACGTCGAGGGTCGCGAGGCCTTTAAGGTTGCCACGGGCAGCCTGACGCTGGTTCAGGAGTTTGACGAGAAGGACGACTACGATCTGGTCGATTCCGACGCCTCGATCGCCGGCGATCTTGCTGACGACAAGTTTGCGCTGTTTGTTGCCGGCGAGCCTCACATGCCCACGCTCGAGTTCCAGGGCGATGGCGCGCAGCCGGTCAAGAAGATTTGCTTTAAGCTGCTTGCAGATGCTTACTGGGAGGAGTAGCGCGCTGCTCGGCTGAGCTGTTCGTGTTGCGAGCGTTATCCCTTGGGGGAGCTCGCTTGGGCCCCGCTGAACGCGGTTCCTTTGGGGATTGCGGTTGGCGGGGCTTTTGTTGAGTAGGAGAGTTTCCGGCGGCGTTGTGCTTGGATTGGCGGAAGCGCGCCCGAAATCAGCAACAAAAAAGCCGCCCGAAGGCGGCTATCTTGTGCAATGGAGCCAGCGACCGGGCTCGAACCGGTGACCCCCGCTTTACGAGAGCGGTGCTCTACCAACTGAGCTACGCTGGCGGCCATATGATGACGCAACTGAGGCATCAACGGGTGTCTATGATACGGGACATCGCACATCCGCGCAAGTGTTCTGACGGCTTTTCTCACTTTAAATGCACTAAATGCACTAATATTAGAGGCGTGATGTCTGCAGTGCCCATTTGTTACTTGACCTGCTGTTGAGTTGGTGGCCGACGTCCCGCTCGTATGGGTCTCAAACAGAATGGGGCAGCCATGGCTCAACCCAAGATTCTTCTTACACGTATCGATGACCGGTTTATTTACGGGCAAGACGTTGAGCTGTGGAACGAAGCCGTGGGCTCCAACCTTGTTCTGATCGTCAACGATGAGATCGCGGCGGATTCGCGCCATTGGGCACCTATGAGGGTGGCGGCGCCAGAAGGCGTCTGGACGCGGTTTTTCTCGGTGCAAAGGGCTATCGACATCATTCATACCGCAACGCCGCGTCAATGGATTCTGGTCATGGTAGCCTCACCTGCCGACGCGCTCGCGCTGGTTAAGGGTGGTGTGCCGATCACCAAGATTAGCATCGGCCATATGCAGGCAGGGGAGGGCAAGCGTCCTGTGACGCCTGCCATTGCCGTAGACGATACGGACATCGCCGCCTTCAAAGAGTTGCAAAAGCTCGGCATAGAGCTAGAAATCCGTTATCTCCCCAGTTCCGCCCCCGACCCCATTGGCAATCTGTTCAACTGATCCCTTGGGGACGGAGGAAAACGGATCATTTTGCCCTTGCGAGGGATGCGCGCGATGCCGCCTGTCAAAAACTATGCCCATTTACTACGTTTGGTCGGCTATCGCCGAGCATGTCGAATTTGAGAAAAACAAAACCGCAGGTAGACGGCTTGCGAATTTAACAAAAACCGGTGCATGGTCGAGCATCCCGGGCTAAACGTAGTAAATGGGCATAGTTTTGATATGTCACTCATACAGTCACAGCGAAAATGAGCCAAAAGATGAAAAAACGCCCGTCGGCGGTGGTGCCGGCGGGCGTTGCTGTGCGATATGTCGCGTTGTGGGCTTAGTGCCTCATAAAGTGATATTCGATCACATTGCTATAGGGATGACCCGGCCCCACGATGCCCTGGGGGAACAGCGGGCGGTGCGGCGTGTCGGGGTACATCTCGGCCTCGAGGGCAAAGCCGGCGCCCCAACCATAGTTGGCGTCGTCCTTGGCGTGCTCGTCGCCCAGCCAGTTGCCGGTGTAGAGCTGCACGCCCGGGGCAGTGGTGTAGTAGTCCATCTCACGACCGGTCCACATCTCCTCGACGTGCATCGCGCGGCGCAGGTTGCGGCCGTACTGATAGCCATCGATGCACAGGCAGTGATCGTAGCCACGGGCCTGCTTGATCTGCGGGTCGTCGGCCTCCATGCCGGGTGCGACGGGGCGAAGCTCGCGAAAGTCAAACGGTGTTCCCTCGACCGGAGCAATCTCGCCGGTGGGGATGTTCTGCTCGTTAATGGGCAGGTAGTGGGCGGCGTTGGCGACAAAGAAATGTTCGCAGTCCATGCCGGCGTTATGGCCTGCAAGGTTAAAGTACGTGTGGTTGGTCATGGACACGTAGGTGGCGCGGTCGCTCTCGCAGCCATAATCGATGCGGAAGACGCCGGTGCGCGTCACGGTAAACACGGCCGTAAAGGTTCGGTTGCCGGGCAGGCCCAGCTCGCCGTCCTTAAGCGAGGTGGTCATGCGCACGGCGTTATGGACCTCGTCGAGCTCAACATCCCACACACGTTTGTGCAGGCCGTGCTCAAGGTCGCTGTGCAGGTTGTTGGCGCCCTCGTTGGCGGGCATATACCAGTCCGTGCCGTCGATGGCGATCGTGGCGCCAGCGGTGCGGTTTGCCACAGGGCCAATGGTCGCGCCAAAGCAGGCGGGGTTGTCAAAGTAATCCTCGAGCTTATCGAAGCCCAGCACCACATCGCGCACGTTGCCGGGAATGTCGGGCACATCGATACCAAGCACCGTGGCGCCATAGTCCATAATGCGAACGCAGATCTCGGGCCCGTCGAGGGTGTAACGATGAACGGGGGTACCGCACGGCGCGGTGCCGAAAAGCTCGGAAGTGATCATTTGGTTCCTAACATCGAGGTATTTCCGACAAACTGTAGCGCGAACAGGCGAGATTATCACTACACCCCACTAAAGCTGGGGGTATTTTTCTCAAAAAAGTGATGATTGGAGCTGTGCGGGCGTTCATTTTTGACGCGTACGAGTCTGATACAATTTGTTCGTTACTGTTTGAATGATATGCGCGTAAAGAACGGCGAGGATTCATCGTGATTAAGGCAGAGCGACAGGATAAGGTTCGTCAGCTGCTCGAGGAGCAGGGCACGGTCTCGGTCAAAGAGATTTCGGATGCGTTGGGCGTTTCGGACATGACGATTCGCCGCGACCTCGAAGAACTTGCGAGCCTAGGCGAGATCGAGCGCGTGCACGGCGGAGCCCGCAGTGCACAGGGCCGTCCGCACGCTATGTTGCGCCATGAGTATTCGCACAGCGAAAAGCGCACTAAGCATGCCGAGGAAAAGCTGCAGATTGCGCGCCGTGCTGTGGAGCTTATCGAGGAGGGCTCGACCATCTTTTTGGGCACGGGCACCACGGTTGAGCAGATGGCCTCGATGCTGCCGACGTTTCGCCTGCGCATTGTGACCAATTCGCTTTCGGTGTTTAACCTGCTCGAGGCGCGCGAAGACTGCGAGCTGTGCCTCGTGGGCGGTATGTACCGTCGCCGCACCGCCGCTTTTGTGGGACCAACGGCCGAGGATACCCTGCGCGCGCTGGGCATCGATGCGGCGTTTATCGGCGCCAACGGCATCTTGGACGGTGACGTGTCTACGTCCAACATGGACGAGGGCCGTATCCAGCAGCTCGCTTTTAGCAAGGCAGACTCGCGCTATCTGATCGCCGACTCCAGCAAGATCGCCAAACGCGACTTCTACACCTTCTGCCGCCTGGACAGCTTGGACGCCGTGGTGTGCGAACCGGGTATCGCCGCCGAGAATCGTGCCGCCATCGAGGAACACACGCAGGTCATCTGCTAGCTAACGCTATGGGATTGCCAACAGGCGATGCGGGAGGACTTTTACCTCCTGTCATTGTGGGGAATCAACGCGTGAGCGCTACGCGATATGACGCGTAAATGAGGACTCCACTATCAAATTGTCTCAACCTGTGACAGGTAGGGGTGAAATCACCAACCAGATGTTACAGATTGGGGGGATTGTCCTGTGCATTTGTCTCAATCTGTAACAGCTAGGACCCAAAAACTCGACTAGATGTTACAGATTGAGATTTTGTCTACCCAGCCATCATCTTTGTCTCGATCTGTAACAGTTAGACGGCTAAAAGCGAGTTAGATGTTACAGATCTAGATATTTCGAACCGGGTGCCCCCGTTCATCTCAATCTGTAACAATTGGGGCCGAAAATCCCTGCTAGATGTTACAAATCGAGACAAACGGCCTGCTCGGGTCGAGCCAAAACAAAAAAGCCGCATGCGAACCCGTGGAGGGATTCGCATGCGGCCGACAGGGGGTATGCGGCTTGAATTAGGCCATGAGCAGGCCGGTCTCCGCGACGTTCTTGTACCAGTACGCGCTCGCCTTGGGATAGCGCTTCTGGGTCTCGAAGTCGATGTAGAACAGGCCGTAGCGCTTGTTGTAGCCGTTGGTCCAGGAGAACTGGTCCTGCAGCGACCACACAAAGTAACCGTCGACGTTTACGCCGCTGTCGATTGCCTTGAGGATCCATGCGAGATGCTGGCGCATGTAGTCGATGCGAGGGGCGTCGTCGATAAAGCCGTCCTCGAAGTCGTCCTTATAGCCCATGCCGTTCTCGGTGATGTAGATCTTCTTGTAGTTGGGGTAATCGTTCTTAATGCGGAGCAGCAGGTCGTAGAGGCCCTCGGGATAGATGATCCAGTCCCAATCGGTGGTGGGTACGCCTTCGCGCACGCATGACTCGCCCACGCCCTTGAGGAACCAGCGCGAGGAGCCCTTGTCGCCGGTGCCATTGTGGTTGATGTCGTTTTCGCCCTCGGCGGCACGCAGGAACTGGCACTTGTAGGTGTTGACGCCCAGGCAATCGTTGTAGGGGAGCGCGGCGGTCAGCGCGGCGATGTCCTCGTCGCGGACGTCGAGCTCGCCGCCGGCGATATGGGCCAGCTTGGTCGCGGCCTCCATGGTGTCGGCTGCATAGTGGCCGCGGAAGGTGGCGTCGAGTACCCAGCGGTTGTTGATGACGTCGGCCATACGAGCCGCCTCGCAGTCGGCAGCGCTGTTGGGATCGAGGGGATACTTGGGCTCCAGGTTCTGGACAATGCCGATCTCGCCCTCAAAGCCGCCCTCATGGAAGGCGACGACAGCCTTGGCGTGGGCCACCATCATGTTGTGCATGAGCTGGAAGGCCTTGTCCAGGCGGTACTTCTCGCCGTGCGGCCAGTTGCCGACGATAAAGCTGCCCTCGGCGGTTGCGGGAATCTCGTTAAAGGTAAACCAGTGCTTGACCTCGGTGAACTCGGCAAAGCAGAACTTGGCGTACTCGACGAAGGCGTCGATGGTCGTGCGCGTCAGGAAACCCTCGCCGCCGTTCTGGTAAAAGGCCTCGGGCGTATCGAAGTGATCGAGCGTGACATAGGGGATAACGCCAGCTTTGTTGCAGGTGGCGAAAAGCTCGTGATAGAAAGCGACACCCTCGGGGTTAATCTCGCCGGTGCCACTGGGGAAGATGCGGCTCCAAGCGATGGAGACGCGAATGCCGTTAATGCCGAAGCGCTGGCACAAGTCGATATCGACCGGATATTTGTTGTAGAAGTCGCTTGCGGGGTCGGGGGAGAAGCGACCCTGAGCAGCCAGGAAATCGTCCCAGGGCACTTTGCCCTTGCCGTGCGTGCGGGTCTCACCCTCAACCTGGTAAGCGGCGGTGGCGCCGCCAAACACAAAGCCGTCGGGGAACTGCATGGGGTTGGTCATGAGTCATCCTTTCTGTGAGATACGAATAGGGAGAGGTGCCCGAACTGGGGATCCGGGCACCAACAGAGGGAGGAACTAGTTGAGGTTCTCGCGGAGCCACTTGATGGCGCCAGCGGGGTCGCGAGTAAGGTCGATATATTCCTTACCGCGCGGGGCGAGCAGCTTAATGCCCAGACGATCGGTGTCGGCCTTCATGTCGTTGTAGTAGCTACGAACCTGCGGAGCGAGCACGATGACGTCGTACTGATCCATGATGGCAGTGTGCTGGCCATAGGCGCCTGCGGAGGAAGCGATGTTCTCTCCGGTCTGTGCGGCACCTTCCTTGATGGCGTTGGCAAGCATGGCAGAGGTGCCGGCGCCGGCGCACAGGACGAGGACCTTCAGGCCATCGACATCCTTCTTGGCGGATGCATCGGCAGCGGGCTCGGGCTGATCGGCGACAGGCTTGC
This sequence comes from Collinsella sp., assembly GCA_019414045.1. Taxonomy (GTDB): domain Bacteria; phylum Actinomycetota; class Coriobacteriia; order Coriobacteriales; family Coriobacteriaceae; genus Collinsella. The sequence goes on from DXMW01000026.1 coordinate 16,397, forward strand.
TGTCGGCGGCGGCAACGGTCGTCTCGACGGAAGCGGTGGCCTGCTCGACAGCGGGCGTAGAGGCGTTGGCGGCGACGGAAGCGGCACCATCGGACTCGAGTCCCAGCTCGGCGGCGCGCTCGGCCTCCTGGTCGCAGAGCAGCTTATCGTATGCCTTCAAGAACGGCAGGTAGATGATGGCGTCCAGCAAGATGATGATCGCGACAAATACCAGGGCGATAAGCTGGAAGTTCGTGGTGATGAAGATGCCGATGGGGGCAGGGGTAGCCCAAGGCACCACGAAGGAGAAGCCGTTCATACCCACATTGTCGATAAAGAACTTGGCAACACTCACGTTGACGCAGCCGGCGGCAACAAAGGGGATGAGCATGTAGGGGTTAAGGATCATCGGCGCGCCAAAGAGCAGCGGTTCGTTGACGGCGAAGGCAACAGGGACAATCGAGGCCTTACCGACGGCTTTGAGCTGCTTGGACTTCATGAAGAGAATCAGCAGAAGCGGCACGATGAACGTGGCGCCGGTGCCGCCGAACTCACCCACGAGCGACATGTTAAAGGTGAGGGAGTGGGCGGGGTGGCCGCCTGCCAGCAGAACCTGCAGGTTCTCGGCCTGGTTGGCAAGACGGATGGGGTCGATGCCCGGCTGGACGATCGAGGGGCCGTGGACGCCGATGAACCAGAAGAACGCGGTGGCTGCCTGGATAAGGATAAGGCCAGGATAGGTTTCTGCAGCGGTAAAGAGCGGGGAGAGCAGTTTGATAAGCAGCTCGGAGAACGGAACGCCCATGAGGTTGCGCACGACGACATCGATGATGCCGCAGATGATGACGGCGCCGCCAAAGGGGATAATGTCGCGGAAGTTCTGAGCGATGGCGCCCGGGACCTCCTTGGGCAGCTTAATGGTCAGATCGCGCGAGACGCAGAATTTGTAGACCCACACGGTGATGAACGCGGCGATATAGGCCGAGAACAGACCGCGCGTGCCCATGCTGGTGCAATCGAAGACCGAAAGTTCGGAGCCGTTGAACTTGGTGGTGAACTGCGTAACGGCGAGCAGCAGCATGCTGCACTGGGCGGCCACCATGGTGGAACCGTCGTTGAGCACTTTGCCGGCGGGCATGCGACGGTTCATGGAAGCCGTGAAGTTCTTGGCAGTGGTGCCAGCAACCATGATGCCCATAACGCCCATGGTGAAGTTGTACAGCTTGTTGCACCAGTCGATAAGCGGCTGGGGCAGCGTGATGCCGACTACGCCGGGAAGGGTGGCGATCAGCAGGAAGATCGAAGAGGTGAGGACGATGGGCATGCACCCAAGGAATCCGTCCTTAATGGCCTGGAGGTAGACGTTCCTCGAGATCTTCTCAAAGAACGGTTGATGCTTTTCGAGCATCTTTACGATGGCGTCCATAGAGCTCCTTTGCTACTTAATGCGCGACGCATGTGGATGGAACTGGTCGTCGATGGATGGTCAGGACTGCCCGGAAACCTTCCTGCTTAAGGAAGGCATTGCCAAATGACAACGTTGTCATTTCGTTAATGACAACGTAAGACATTTTTGGAAGAGCAACAAGGATTTACGGGTGAACGGTCGATATTGTCCGATAAACGGCTGATTTGTCAGTCGGGCAGGTAGTGTATGCTAGAACGCAAAAAACAAGCGATGTAAAACCGACTGGAGAAGTAGTGGCAACGATGGACAAGAAAAATGTCTCAATGAATGATGTGGCAGTTGCCGCGGGCGTTTCTCTCAAGACGGTGTCGCGCGTGATCAACGAGCCCGATAGCGTGCGAGAGTCGACACGCGATAAGGTCCATTCGGCAATGGAGGCGCTCGGGTTTCGAGCCAACTTTGCCGCGCGTTCACTCAAGTTGGGCCGTTACGGGTGCATCGGCGTGGTGATGTTCCACTTGTCGGGCGGCGCCGTGGACATGATTGACGGTATCGCCGATGCCGCCGAAGAACGCGGCTTTGCGCTCACGATGATTAAGAAGCGCGCGGGGGAGAAGATGACCCTTGCCGAAGCGGCGCGCAGGATGTCGCAGCTGCCTGTTGATGGCATGATCTTCAACCTGCGCCAGATGGTCGATGACTTTGATACCTTTGAGGCACCGAAGGACCTCAAGACGGTGATTATCACGCCGATGGAACATCCTACCTGCTCAACCGTCAGTGACGACCAAGAGGGCGGCGCGCGCATGGCGTGCGAGTGCTTCTTAAATCGCGGGCACAAGAACGTGTACTTCGTCTCTGGTAAGAAAGAGTCGCTGTCGAGCCAGTGCCGTATGAAAGGTTGGCGTGCGGCACTCGAGGCACGTGGCATTGAGCCGCCCGAGCCTCTGCAAGGCGATTGGAATGCGGATAGTGGCTATGCCGCGGGCCTTGTGCTTGCCGATAAGCCCGATTGCACGGCGGTCCTCGCTGCTAACGACTGCATGGCAAACGGCGTGATGATGGCTCTACGTGACAAAGGGCTCAGTGTGCCCGACGACGTGTCCGTGATCGGCTTCGACGATGAGCTCTACAAGACGATTCCCAACTCGATTCTGACGTCGGTGAAGTTTCGCCACCGCGAGCTGGGCATCCGTGCGCTTAACGAGGTCGTCGCAGGTCTGGAAGCCCCGAGCTCCAGAAGCCGTACGCTCGTCTCGGGCGTGTTGGTCGAGCGTTCCAGCGTGAAAGACCTGCGGGCGTAGACGTGCTCGGCTCGTTCATCTCAATCTGTAACAACCAGACGTCCAAAACCGGTTTTAGTGTTACGGATTTAGACAATTCTGCCCCGCCTATTCCATTTGTCTCGATCTGTAACAGTTAAGGGTGAAATAACCAGCTAGATGTTACAGATTGAGACAAACGGCTTCCGACCCGCCCAAAAAAGGCCGGGGGCGGCGCGCCGTGTGACGTGCCGCCCCCGGCTGAGAAATGGGGACAGGTTATGTGGGCAGGCGACCCCGCCAGCCGCTAGTCCAGACGACGGGTCTGCGCCACGTGCTTGTACCAGTAGGCGCTTGCCTTGGGCGTGCGCTTCTGGGTTTCAAAGTCTACGTAGAAGAAGCCATAGCGCTTGTTGTAGCCGTTGGTCCAAGAGAACTGATCCTGCAGGCTCCACAGGAAGTAGCCGCCCACGTTGACGCCCACCTCCATGGCCTTGAGCAACCAGCGCAGGTGCTGCTCGATGTAGTCGATGCGCGGCTGGTCATCCACAAAACCGTCCTTGTAGGGGTCCTTGTAGCCCATGCCGTTCTCGGTGATGAAGATCTGCTTGTAGTTGGGGTAGCGCTGCTTAATGTAGACGAGCAGATCGAACAGACCCTCGGGATAGATGATCCAGTCCCAGTCGGTGGTGGGGATGCCGGGCTTGTTCACATGCTCGCCAATGCCCTTGACGCGCCAGCGGCCGGTGCCCTTCTCGCCCGTACCGTTGTGGTGCAGGTCGTTCTCGCCATCGTAAGCCTTCAAAAAACGGCACTGGTAGTTGTTGACACCCAGGTAGTCGTTGTAGAGCGCTGCCTCGCGCATAATCTCGAGGTCCTCGTTCTGGATCTCGATGGTGCCGCCCGAGACGGCAGCCAGGCGGTTGGCGCACTCGAGGGTGTCGGGGGCATAGTCGCCGCGGAAGGTGGCGTCGAGCAAAAACTGGTTCTGCAGCACGTGCTCGTTGTTGGCGGCCTTGATGTCGGCGGGGTCGTTCTCGTTGAGCGGGTACTTAAACTCCAGCGACTGAATGACGCCGATCTTGCCCTTAAAACCACCGTTGTGGAAGGCCAGTACTGCCTTGGCGTGGGCGAGCATCATGTTGTGCTCGCACTGGAAAGCCTCGGCCAGATGCGCCTTGACGCCGCCGGGGAAGGTGCCCTCGATGTAGGTGTTGGAGGCGTCGGCCCAGATCTCGTTAAAGGTGAACCAGTAGGTTACCTGGTCGGCGTACTCCTTAAAGCAGAAGGTGGCAAAGTCCACAAAGGCGTCGATGGTCTCGCGGTTGAGGAAGTCGCCCTTCTCAAAGAGGGGCAGCGGCGTGTCAAAGTGATGCAGCGTGACAAACGGCTCAACGTGGTGCTTGTGGCACTCGGCGAAGAGATCGTGGTAGAACTGGACACCCTCGGGGTTGATCTCGCCGGTGCCGTTGGGGAAGATGCGACTCCAGGCGATGGAGAGGCGGATGCCGTTGATGCCGAACTCCTCGCACAGCTCCAAATCGACGGGGTACTGGTTGTAAAAGTCCGAAGCGGGATCGGGGGAGAAACGGCCCTGGGCCTCCAGGAAGTCGTCCCAGGCAACCTTGCCCTTACCGTGAGTGCGGGTCTCGCCCTCTACCTGGTAGGCAGCGGTGGCGCCGCCAAAGACAAAGTCCTCGGGAAACTGCGCAGGCGGGTTGGTGACGCTAGCAGGATTAACGGACATGATGAAATATCCAATCGTCTAAATCGAAGTGCCAGCCGGTCTTGGATGGTCGGCTGGCCCTGAGCGTTACTTACTTCGAGAGTTGCTCGCTTACGAAGGCGAGAGACTTGTCGCCGTTCTGGGAGAGCTCGATGTATTGCTTACCGCGGCAGGCGACGCACTTGTTGCCCACGCGCTCGCAGTCCTTCTGCAGGTCTGCCAGGTAGCTTGCGGCCTGCGGGGCCAGGACGACCAGGTCAAAGTCGGGGAGCATATCCACGTGGTTGCCATAGGCCTCGGCAGCGGTCTCCAGATTGATGCCGCGCTCCTTGGCAGCCTTGGCCAGCGCGTTGGCGAGCAGGCCCGAGGTTCCGCCACCCTGGCAGAGCACGAGCACGCGCTTGCCGTTGAGGTCGCTGGCGGTCGTAGCCTCGGCAGCGGGTGCTGCGGAAGCGGCGGGGGCGTCAGCCTTCACGGTCTCGGCGGCAGCGCCGGCGGCAACGCTCTTGGCATCGGCCTTGCCCTGGAAGGCATCGTTGAGCTTGGCGGCCTTCTCGGCGTTCTTGGCGGCGAGCTCCTCCTGGGAGATCTCGGCCTCCTCGGCGCACTTCTGGGCGTCATAGGCACGGAAGAACGGGTAGTACAGGGCAAAGTCGACGATCAGGATGATGGCGAGCATCACAAAGGCGAGCGGCTGGAAGCCCAAGCCCATGATGGTGCCGATGGGGCCGGGGACGGTCCAAGGCAGGGTGTACATAAAGCCGTTCATGCCCAAGAAGTCGATAAAGATCTTGAGGATCCAGATGTTGGCGATCGGGGCAAAAACAAACGGGACAAAGAAGACGGGGTTGAGCACGATGGGCGCGGCGAACAGCAGCGGCTCGTTGACAGCAAAACAGACCGGGACGATGGCGGCCTTACCGACGGCGCGCATCTCCTGGGATTTGGCCAGGAAGCAGAACATGAAGACCAGGACGAGCGTGGCACCGGTGCCGCCCATGCAGACGACGAAGTACTGGGCACCCTGGGTCAGGACAGCGGAAGCGTGCTGGCCGGCCTGGAACGCAGCCAGGTTGTCGGTCATGTTGGCGACGAGGGCGGCGGCGATGGCGGGCTCGACGATCGAGGGGCCGTGGACGCCCACGAACCAGAAGAGGCTCATAGCGCCGTAGATCACAGCGAGGCCGATGTAGCCGTCGGCGGCGGTGAACAGGGGCTGGAACACCTGGATGACGCCCTGGGCAAAGCAGAAGCCAAAGGCAGCACGGAAGACGATATCAAAGACCCAAAAGACGGTGATGCAGACGGAGAAGGGGATGATGTCCTTAAAGGTCTGCGAGATGTTGGGCGGAACCTGCTCGGGCATCTTGACGGTGATGTTGCGCTTGATGAAGAACTTGTAGATGATGCCGGTCACAAACGCAGCGATGAAGGCGGTTAGCAGGCCCTTGGAACCAAGATAGGTGGTGTTGAAGCCGCTGGCGGCGTCCGTGGCGATCGTGTCGCTCGAAAGGAGCAAGAAGCCGATGATGGCCGCGCACATGCACGAGATAAAGTTGATCTGGTTGTTCTTGGGCAGGTCGCGGTTCTGGGCGTCGGCGAAGTGCTTGGCCGTGGTGGCGGCACAGGCGATGGCCAGGATGCCCATGGAGTAGTTGTAGCACTTCCACAGGGCGTTGTTGATGTCATCGGGCCAATAGAAACCCCAGATGTTGGGGACCGAGGCTACCAGGCAGAAGATGGACGAGAAGATGATGATGGGGATGACGGAGATAAAGCCGTCGCGGATCGCCTTGAGGTACTTGTTGCGGGCGATCGCGTTGAAAAAGGGCTGGCCCTTTTCGATGATGGCGATGAGTTGCTCCATGCAAAGCTCCTAAGAGTCGGTGGGTTAGCAACGATGGTAGCTTTTGGCGTTCGGTTGCCAAAATGTTGACGTTGCCATTTTGCGACACAAAAAAAGACGCGAACCAGTGGTTCCTGTGCCTGCGAACCATCGATTCCTTACGCGTAAACGTTTGAGCCGCCCGGTGGCTCTGTGGTTGCGCAATGGCAACGTTAACATTTGGGCGACAAAAGCCGTTCGGGGAAGCAAGATTGTCGGTGAACGGTAGGTTTTGGGTGGTAAACGTATTGTGGGGGAGGTGTTGGATATACTTGAAGGCGTTCATTTGACTGCGTAGGGTGCCGCCAATGGCATCGTTGACATAGAAAGATCGACCTATGGCCGCTGTTAAAAAATCGGTTTCCGTTAAGGACGTGGCGCGTCTCGCGGGCGTCTCGGAGCAGACGGTCTCGCGCACCGTGCACGATTCGCCCAGCGTGCGCCCCGAGACCAAGGAGCGCGTGCGTGCCGCCATGCGCGAGCTGGGGTATCGACCCAATTTTGCCGGTCGATCGCTGCGCCGCGGCAAGTTTAAGACCGTCGGCGTCGCCATGTTCAACATTACCGGCACCGGCAACCTCGACCGCATGGAGGGCTTTGCCGCCGCGGCCGACAAACATGGCTATGCCATCACCCTAACTAAAGTAGACGGGCATCCGTATACCCTCGAGAGTGCATCGTCGCGCATGAGCGCGCTGCCGGTGGATGGCATGGTTGTGATCATGAATCGCATGCCGGCGGACTTTGGCACCTTCGAGCCGCTGCCCGGCATGCAGACGGTGCTCGTTACCATGCTGGAGCACCCGCTCTGTTCAACGGTCGATAACGACCAGTTCGATTGCTCGCGCCAGGTGGTCGAGTACTTGTTGGAGCAGGGGCACAAGACCGTGCACTTTATCTCATGCCCCGAGCGCTCGCTTTCGGGCATGCAGCGCGAGGAAGGCTGGCGTGAGACACTGCGCGCACATGGTATTGAGCCGCCGCGACTCGTCCGTGGCGATTGGACGGCACAGAGCGGATATGCTGCCGGTCAGGCTCTGGCGGAAGATCCGACCTGTACGGCCATTTATGCTTCCAACGATGCCATGGCATACGGCTGCATTCGCGGGCTCGAGTCATGCGGAAGGCGTGTGCCCGAGGACGTGAGTGTGGTGGGTGTTGATGACAGCCTGGGCGATATCGTGCCCGACCGTCGCCTGACCACGGTGCGCTTTGACAACAAGCGCGTCGGCATGTGGGCGGTCGACAAGATTGCCGACGCCGATGGGGGTGCGTCTGGCGTGGAGCACATGCTGATCCCCGGTGTGCTAGTAGAGGGCGATACGGTGCGCGATTTGTGTTAGGGTGCGGTCCTGTTTGGGTTGCCGATAATTGTGTTTGATATTGTTCAGATTGGTTTAAAAACCGTTCACGGGCGAAAAGTGACCGTTCATAGCTCGAAATTACGTTTTGAGCTGTTCTTTTTTGTTTGAATGTTATTGTTTCTGTCATACACAACGCAGCGCGTATGCCCGGACGCGATGCTCTCCATTGGTTCATATGTGAAAGGAACGCAACATGGCAACCAAAGAAGAAATCTCGATGGTTGGATTCGAGATTGTCGCATACGCAGGTGACGCCCAGACCGATCTGCTTGCAGCGCTCGATGCTGCTCGCGAGGGTGACTTTGAGAAGGCCGAACAGCTGCACAAGGATGCCAGCGATGCACTTATCGGCGCCCACGACACGCAGACCAAGCTGCTTTCGCAGGAGGCCGGCGGTGGCGAGATGGAGATGACCTTCATCATGGCTCACGCTCAGGACACTCTCATGACCACTATGATCCTGGAGAAGCAGACCCGCTTTACCATCGATGCCTACAAGCGCATCGCCGAGCTCGAGGCCAAGCTCGCCTAACGAGCCCGCACAACCAAGTCCCCTTCCAAAAGCTCTGCCGCAAACTCGCGACAGGGCTTTTTCTTTTCAAGACTTTAGTCTGCTGGCCGCGCAGCGGCCAGCTTTGAACCACCCGCTACG
>DXMW01000027.1 GCA_019414045.1 Collinsella sp.
CAAGGCGGGGCCGAGGCCGCCTCGATCAATTTGCGAAAGAATCTTGACGGTACCCTCCAGTCGCACCTCTGGTAATTGGCAAAAGCTAAATATTAACACCAGAAACTGGCGCATAAATCAGTTACGCAACTAAGCAGAAAAAGTATAGTGAACATCGCTTATGCCCCATTCAAGTCGAGCCCTTCCGCCCAAACCGCTTGCTCTTCCAGCAATAAACGCCAATCGTTGATATTGATAATCTAAGCCCCTCCTCGATGGTCGCATTGTCTTTGCTCAAGACCTCTTATTGAACAGGGAGCTCGAATAGTTCCATAATGTAAAATTCAATATAAATTAATTATCTTTATTTGGTATTATCTCATAATTTAATAATTATTATCAAACATATATATCAGATTATGAAATATATGTTTGATGCATTATCATCGATTTATATCAATGCGCATTATTCCGCAGACACAGTCAGAGAAAGCCGACGACTATGAAAGACAATCTACAGGAGCTGAGAAAAGAGGCTGGATACAAGTCTGCGAAAAGCTTCGCCAAGGCCCTGAGCATTCCATTTACTACGTACGCACGATATGAAAGTCGGCCTGATAAAATTCCACTTGCTGCTGCATGGCGTCTTGCAGATGTATTTGACGTATCCATAGACATCATTGTTGGACGTACTGAACCAGACCCCGCGATCGCACCTGGAGCAATTCAATCTCGGTACGACAAGCTATTGCCCGAATTCAAACAATCGCTCAGCGATTACCTCGATTATTTACTAACGAAGAATTCGAAAGTGGCAAGCCACGCCTTCCGCCAGGAATCCCGCCGCATTGAAGCCATATGCGCAAGGCTGGACACCATCTTCTTGGCCGAACTCGAAAAACAAGATCCCGACTTTTTCATTCACGCAACAGCCAAGCAGCTTCGCGCCAGATTTAATGATTTCCTAGAGCAGCGTGTCGACCTGTGCCAAGCAATTGGGGCCGTAAACGCTATTGACGTTATCATGGCTGCATACGACCGCACGCGCGGACCATTTGATTTCAATGGAATTCCAGCCGACGTGGATGCTGACGTAGACGGCTGAAATTCCACATGCACCAGGTGCAACAAAGGCAGGCACTAGGCGACCGAATTGCAGAACGCATAAAAGACGGCGGGCGAATATTTCGCCGCACTCTAATATTTAGCTGGAATTTTCCTCATTCCTCAATACCGACTTAGCTGGAAGGGCTAAGGCAATTATGTGAGAAACGCACTGAAAGCAGACGAGTTAAACCCTACCCTTTAAACACCATATAATTGTGATACTCAATAAACTCAGCTCGTGAGGCGAATCGCTTCGGAAGCGTTGTCGGCTCTCCGTTGTAGTGTCACAAATACTTGTCTTCAGGCGTCTCGTGTCCGACCACGCCGAACATTACTGCCTTCAGGTCCTTTTTAATGGTGAGTAGTCCCCCGATCGAACGCTTTGTCGTGTAGCGCATTTAGAAGCAAACCGTTGTCGGGCGCAGGTCCTTCCGTTTTTGAATCAGAGGCTGTCCAGGGCTTGATATGGCTGGCGACCAACAGCGCCTCGTTCGATAGCCCCGTCAAGCAACACCTTGAATTGTAATTGGTAAGCAAGGTATTTCGAAAGAACTCCTGGTTCACTCGCATCGAGACAATTGCTTCGCGCTCTTCGCCCTCTGGCAAATCAAAGCCAATCGCCTCTTTCAACTCATCGCTTAGCGCTTCTTCAAAATCAAAGCGATTAAGGAAAACCTCGGTCGCCTCCTCGACGAGTTCATCTCCAGCAAAGGAATACTTGGCCCAGACTAGCTTGTCCATTTTTGTTTGCATGGATCATTCCAACCTTGCCGCGAGCGCGTCGACGCTCATCGAAAGATGCGAGATTCCAGATTTTTAAGCAACTACGCCCGGCGTTCTGCCAATGGCCTTGGCTAACGCCTGGACATCCTCGCTTTTGTCATCAACCATTTTTGACGGCAGGGCGAGGTATAGGAACAGAACCGCAAGGGTTTCTTCCCTCGACCATTTGTCTCCACGGCCGGCCATGATTGCTCCTCGCCCGCGCACCGCTCACTCAATAGGTCCAGGATAATCATGCAGGAGACCGCACTCACCGCCTTTTCTCATTCGTCGGTGAATAGTTGAGACAACGGCACTTCCCCGCGCTTCTCACACCCGCGCCCAAGCTTCTTCCCAAGCTCCGCAGCACAGCGCTACTTTTCCTCGGCAAACAGGTCATCGATAGCCCTGTCGATCCGCGCGCAAGTCTGCCGATGCTCATCCTTCCAGGGCAGGTTGAGTCCCAGGCTCGCATCTCAAGAGCCGCCGAGCTTGGCGTTGATTACTTCCTCGGGATACAGCGCGTCGCGGCGAACACCTTCAATCGCCTCGTCCTCGTCCATATCACAGGCTGCATCGCCCCCCCTCGAGGCACTGGCGCAGCTCCTTTTGCTCGCGGATGCGATTCAGCACGCTGGCACACACCACGGCCAAAAAGCGCAATCTCGGGGGCTAGTCGGATACATCTGGGCCGCGATCCGGCACCGGCGGTAGTATCCGATTGTCACGCCACTTCTAGAATAAAACTAGATTGGCTATAATCAAAATATATTATCGTATATTTGAAAGAGGTATTCAGTGCTTGAACGGATCGGATCATCGGACGCTATTCGTTATATGGTGCAGGATTGCGGCATGACTCTGCAGGATGCATCCGTTAAAACCGGTAAGCAGAAGGGTAGCCTGTCTACTCGCCTGCATAACAACACGCGGTTCACCATCGATGAATTCGTCAAAATCTGCGATGCGTGCGGCTGGCAGCTCGTGCTTAAACGGGGTAGCAAGCAGTTCGACCTGCGCGGGATTGATGAGAACAAGCCGCGCGGCGATGCGAAGAAGTAGGGCCTGGCTATTCGCATGCCTCACCTGCGGTCCATCCATCAGGGTGCAATTGCCTATGGCCGCCGGACGGCTTTAGACATATACGAAATCGACTACGACCTTACCGTCGCCCATGATTTGTCTAGCCGCCGCCTGCGCCGCACGGTTGTCGATTCTCTGCTGTTTCGTTAGGGTTCCGAGGCGAGTCATAGGATGGTACGGCATCGGGTTCGGCATGCTTTCGAGGAGTTCGGCCGTGCGGATATCAAGCGCCTCGGCGTATTCATCCAGAAAGTCCCATGCCTCGTCTACCGGCAGCATCGTGTCCCGCTTGGGGTTTTTCCAGTCCTTAACTGATCGGTTTGTAATACCCAATGCTGCCGCGATCTCGGACGTCGGTACTCCCAAGGCGTCCGCTTGCGCGGCAAATGCAGCCTTGAGATCGATATCGGGGGAAAAGTCCAGGTTCTGCTCGATCCACTCGCCGTCGCGGGATGCATAGACAGTAGAGCACTCTATACCCTTCGCGGCGAGTTGGTCGGCGGCAAGGCGGCTCGCGAGATTGTAAAGGCCTCCCGGTTCAGTATCGGGCAGATCTTCATCTCGGTACCAGCGAACGATATGCTGGCCGAACTTCTCGTAGGAATCGTTCGCGTCATTCAAGCATTGCAGTGTGAGGTCGCCGAGCTTTTCGATCTGGTCGCTTATCCAGTCGAAGGCATCCTTGACCGGCATACAGTCGAGCTCGGGGTCGAGCCATTTTCGGACGCTCGAGACGCGAATGCCGAGACCTCCTGCAAGATCTTCCGGCTTGAGCCATAGGTTATCGAGCTGGGCCTGCATCGAGCATTTGAGATCGAACATGGTCATTCCTTCCTGTAATCGTGCAATGCGTTCAAGAGTAATCCGTTGTCGGGCGCGAGGCGCTCCGTCATTGGGTCAGAGACTATACAGGACTTGATATGGCTAGCGACCAACAGCGCCTTGTTCGATAGTCCCGTCAAGCAACATCTTGAATCGTAATTGATGAGTCTTTCGCCCTTATGGGCTATGGTTGAAGCGTCTTTATGTGATTCAACGCACACAATAGCACGGTCCTATTTCGCTCAAAGCAATACCGGAACCACGCATATATTCCCAAGGCAACCAGGAATAGCACCATGAAAATCTCGGCTAAAGTTGGATTACTGGCTATCAGCGCAGACAAATATCCTCCAGCCATAAGAGAGGCAATGATGCCAATCAGGCTAAGGGCCCAGCTCGTATAATGCGTCTCAGCAACCGCCCGTTCGATTATTTTGCATTTCTTTTCCAGGCTAATGTCCCCATCAGCTCCAGCGAGAGAGAAGTCCATTCCTGAAATTAAATCGAGTAATTCAGCCTCGCTGTATCCGCTTTTCTTGAATCTTTTAATGAAGAAACCTCCTGGTCCAGGACCGTAGATAGGACGGTTTACACGAAACAGTTCCTTATAGGCGATTTCCATTGTTAACTCCTTAAAGTACGGGTGCTATTTACGCTATCGTTCTATCATTTCGTTCGGACAGTTTATTGCCGAGCCGCCACCGATCATTCACAGGAACCACTCTTGCAGTCAATCTCCGTCCAACCACTCCCCGCACCCCTCATACCCACGCCCAAGCTTCCTCCCAAGCTCCGCGGCATTGCGCTTCGTCTCCTCGGCAAACAGGTCATCGATTGCCCTGTCGATCCGTACGCAGGTCTCGAAATGCTCGTCCTTCCAGGGCAGATTGAGCCCCAGGCTCGTATCCCAATAGCCGCCGAGCTTTGCGTTGATTACCTCCTCGGGATACAGCACGTCCTGGCGAACACCTTCGATCACCTCATCCTCGCCCATGTCACAGGCTGCATCGTCCTTCTTGAGACACTTGCGCAGCTCCTTTTGCTCGCGGAAGCGATGCAGCGCGCTGGCGCACGCCACAGCCAAAAAGCGATAACGTTCGCATAGGTCCCATTCGCCGCCGAGCCATACGCGATAGCCCAGAACGACGCTTGCAGGCTCCTCGTTCAGTAGGAACAGCTCCCACGGGTACACCTCAGCACACGCGTCCTCCCCTGACTTTTGCGCGCCACTGCGCGTAAAGGCGCACGGCTCTACATCGTAATAGCCAAAGCCGTGGCCCGCATCGCGACGATTGATGACATGCTTGGGCAACAGGACGATCTTGTCGCTGGGCTCGGGGTCGATCTTGCGCAGCTTTTTGACCTTGCGGCGGACACGCTTTAGGTTGCGCTCGCTATCGACACGGCCACGGTCGTCCGGCTTGCCGCCGTATCGCAGGGCAACCTCGCGTGCCAGGATCTTTGTGTCCGCAGCGCACAGCAGGTCGCTCACGGTGGGCAGATCTTCCCACTCAATACCGTCGACATCCCAAATCCTGCTCATGTTCAACCTCTTTCTGGCTGTTCAACTACGTGCTCATTCGCCCTGTTTAACGTGCTTGTAAGGCATGCACCCCACTAGAGCGCTTTCTTGCTGGGCGCAATCACCTCGTCCACCAGGCCCAGCTCTAGGGCGCGCTTGGCATTGCACCAGCAATCGCGCTCGGTGAGCTCGTGGAACTCCTGGGCGCTCAGGTTCCCATGCTCGGCCAGCAGCTCGTCCAGCTCGGCGCGCATGGCCGCTGTATGCTGGGCCACAATCTCGATATCGGTCTGCTGCGCCATGCCTGTGCCGCCCATCAGTTGGTGGATGAGCACCTGCGTGTGGCGGTACACCTGGCGGTGGTCGCCGCAGGCCAGGATCACCGCGGCCATCGAGGCCACGACGCCCTCACCCACCGTGATCACGGGGCAGTCGAGCGACTGCATGGTGTCGATGAGCGCCAGCCCCGCCGTAACGCTGCCGCCTGGGCTGTTGATGATGAGGGTGATGGGCTCGGTCGCACTTTGATGTTCCAGCACCAACATGGACTTAATAAGGCCGTTGCAGGTCACATCGTTGACCTCGCCCTCCAGCAGCAGCACACGACTGTTGAGCAATTCGCTTGCCATATCGACGGCGGCAACACGGCCGTCCTTGGACTTCTTTATGATGCTGGGCTCACGATACATAACGGACATGGTTAATTCCTCTCTAGATGGAATCGATAAGGGAAACTGGCCGCACGTCACATGGCAAACAGAGGCCGTGCAGCCAAAATACAGGTCAGAATGCGCGAGGCTGCAAGGGTTAATCCCTCAGCCACTTGGCCGCGTTGGGATGGTCGCCGCAGAAGTACTTCTTGGCGCGGAAGGGACGCATGCCGGTCACCTTGACCAGGCAATCGGTGCGAGGCATAAGCCCAACCTCGCCTGGGGTCATCACGCAACCGCGTACATCTACGGCAGTGCGCTCGGCGCCCACGTACTTGGTGCCCAAAACCGACTCGCCACACAGTTCGCTTATGTAGTTCTGCGTCGCGATGTTGCTGCCGCCACCCATATAGACCAAGCTATCGCAGTTATCGAGGATGGTAAGCGCCGTGGATTTGCCGTACACGGCATCGAGCTGGCTCAGCGATTGCGCACACATTAAAAAGCTAATGCCACGACTGCGCACGGTCGCAATGCTGCGCTCAAAATCGGGGATGCGTCCCACATTGGGAAACTCATCGAGCACAAACTGCACGCGACGCTGCAAATGGCCGCTGGGGCTGGCATCGGCACGGCGCTGGGCCAGGTTAAACAGCTGCTTAAGGGCAACGTTCGCAAGCCATGCATTGGTCGAGTCGTTGTCGCTCACCTTAAGATCGATTACGCGCTTGCCCTCGTCGATACGGTCGAGGCGCATCTCGTCTTTCTCAAAGACGCGCATGAGCTGGGGAGTCTTAAGCCGCGAGATGGTCGCGTTGAGCGTGATCAGAATGCTCTTAAGCGTCCTATCGGCTGCCCCGCGAAAATCACGATACTGCTCAACGCCATACAGATCAGCGTTCTCCGCACCAAACTTATCGAGAAACTCCCTGGACTCCACCTCTTCTACAAGGTAGTCCAACGGGAATCGCCCCTCACCATCTCCCGTAACCTTGATGAGCGCAGCCAGTTTAAAGACGTTGTTCATCTTAAGGTAGCGGCGCGGAGTTTTGGGGTCCTCGCCCGTCGCAAGGGTGCCGGCAAGACACTCTAGGAGATACAGGATTCCAACAATTGCTCGAAGCAGCAGATCGTTTGCATTATCCCAGAACGGATCATACCTACGGCTACGACCGTCAGGATCGACCCCCTCCATGATTGCCGCCACTGTGGTGGGGATGTCCTCGACATCCATCACGTAACGCAGAGGGTCGTATCCGGCCGACTGCTCGGGATTAACAGTATCGAGAACCGTTACCTCGTAGCCGTCCTCTTCAAAGCCTTTCCCAGTACGGCGCAGCAGCTCACCCTTGGTGTCTGTGACCACATAACAGCATTCGTGGTGATTGAGCAGGTTGGGCAAAATGAAACTCGCCGTTTTGCCGCTGCCGGTACCTCCAAAGGCAAAGACATTGTTGGACACACTCGTCTCCCAATGCTTGTCGTCCTCGTAGAACGCCACCGTGGCACCCTTAGCCAGGATCACATCGCGCTGCTCATCGCCAGACGACAGCGCCTGCATCTCCTCCTTAGTCGCCCACTTCTTGGTTTGATACTCCGTTTGCTGCGCGGCCTCGTAGCCGTACATCTTGATGACTGACATGTCACGGCCCCTTTCTTGTCGATAGTTCTGTTTAGTTGCTAGGAAATACGGTCGACGCTTACACCCTCCTTGGGGCTCGTCGTACACGGCAACTTGACCGCGCCGTCAATCAGACGCTCGGTTTGCGCCACATAGCTCTCGCGCGCCGCAATTGAGACTGATCCGTCGCGCAGATACGCAAGCAATGCATTAATCATCAGCTTGTCGAGCAGGTCGTATCCCTTGGCCTGAGCGCAGTTGAGGAGATAGCGGTCCTGGAGCCCCCGTACCTTAGTTGCCAAATCGATTTCCATCTTTTCCTCCATGTAATAAAAGTTCTGCCGATTGTCCGAAAGTGCCTCATACGGGTATTTGACGCATAGCTCAAAGTTGAAACGCGGACTCGTATCGAACACGCGTTGCTGAATCACGCGGTAACGTTCGAAAAACATGACGACATCGTCTTCGTCCGCCGTAAAGCCACGCGATCCGTCGCGATGCACGTGGTCGTAGGGCCTTTTGTGGTCGGTATGACGCACAAAGCGAGACGGAATATATCCACCTTTTTCGGACGAGTACTTCATACCTGTCGAAACCTGCTCAAACATGAGCACGCCGCTCGATTTAAAGCGCGGATTGCTTCCGTGCCGAAACAGGCTAATTAAGATGGCCATGCAGCGCATGCAGCTATCGCGCTGGGGAAAGTACAGCGACAGCAAAGCGAGCGCCGCCGCGGCCAAAAGCTCGCGAGCCTCGTGCACATCGTCTCGATACTGCTCGGGCACCAGCCCGGGAATATCGGGCGAGTGCTTTTCCAGCACGCCAACAAGTGCCTTAGCGAGGCGCTCAACGTTCTCTTCACCGCAGTACGGATACGGAAACGGCTTCTCCGCCTTCTCGTTCTTTGCGCACATACTACGGAGATCCTCGTCGAGTGTGTTGAGGAATGCCTCGTAGATGCTGTCTTCGCTCTTCATGAATGCTTCTTCCTATCCGGTTGCAGATGTTTGTCGGTAAGTTTGTTCTAAGTTTTAGAATGATTTGACGTGTGGGCCAGAAACGTCGCCTAGCCTGTGGTTTCGTAAGTAAAATTACTCTGCTCGATAGCGCGATTTGCCTAAAGGCTGTCTAGCTGTGGCATCAAACAGTTGGTATTGAATTGGTTTGGATTGCTTCGAGGATAGCACAGTGTGCTGTTCTCGTCATTAGAAATTTTCGAAATATTCTGTTAACATATATCCCACTAAGAAGAAAGGGCATACGTATGTACGAATCCGCGTTCTCTTTGCCACGCCTCACCGCTGCCATCATTTCGCGCGCACTCAATCTGGAACAAGGCAGTCGCTTGCGCGTCGTTCGACTACCCGATTCGCTCGATGCCGACCTGCTCAATACGTGCCTCTTCATGAATAAAAGCGTCTTTCCCAGCATTTGCGAACTTGAACCAGGAGAGCGGGACGACGTCGACGGCCCCGCTCCGGTGCTTATCGACGCTACGGGCTATCACCGCAATACTCACGACAAAGAAATTCGCTTATGCGAGGCCCTTATCAACGATCTGGAGCCGGGCTATTTAGGCTTTTGCGATTGGGACCCCTTTGTTTGGTGCCTCTATGCGCTCGCGCTTTCCGGTCGAAGCAGGGCAGCGGTATTACTGCCAGCAAGTCTAATAGATAAAGCCGAGCAGGCGCGCACGGTTCTCATGCGCGAAGGACTCATCGAGCGTGTCGTCTATTTCCCGCACAGCGAACCCAGCAGTTACAAGATGTGCGAGCTCATCGTCTTGTCAACGGAGAACCGCAGCGTCACATTCCACAACCTGTCCAGCTTCACTCGCTACATGTTGCCAACCCCCGCGAACGAAGAATCCTGCCCGCCCCTAGCTATTGCACCGGATTGGTCCCGCGTTAGCCTCGCTCAACATCAGACCTCTCCCATAGAGACAATCGTTCTCGAGACGCGTGAGCTACTCCAGCACCATGCCCCACTCTCGTGGGGCAAAATCAGCCTTATCAGCCTTACCCGAAACTACAGCGCCACGCTTGGTGACGCTTTTACGCGAGTGGCACCATTCATGCCCCGCGAGAGCACCACATCGAACGACGTTGATGCGATCGAGGTTCGCCGCATCTCATCTCAGGATTTTCAAGACGGCAACCTTCTGCCCGCAGACGCTGTAGAAAGCGCAAACGGCTCGGATTCCAAAATCGTAAAGGTGGACCCCAGCGTTCTCGATCGCTATGAGCTCCGCGCTGGAGATATCGTCATGCCGCGCATGCTGGGTCGCTACGGCGCGTCCAACCTGCTTGTCGTCAGCGCCAATGACGCAAAGCAGCATCTGGTTGCTTCGCATAACACCACCGTCATTCGCCCGTCATTCCAAACGATGACCGAAGATGAGCGCGTAGTGTTTTCGGAGATAATTGTTGGATACCTTACCGAAGGCCACGGGGCGCAGCTGATTCAAGCATTAACTGAAGCAGCCAGCATCCGCGCCATCCGTCCTAGCGACCTGTTTGAGATCGAAGTCCCGCCGGCGCTCGACCCGCGCACACGCGAGTATAGCGAATCCATCAACCGCTTTGCCGAGGTCGTAAGGACAAAGAAACAAGCCGAGGCCACTGTCGCCCAAGCCCAGCGCGACCTCGAAGGCGCAAAAAAGGCCGTCACCCAGGTGGTCGACCAGACCTGCGAATAGCGCATAGGCAGTAGAAACGTCTTAAGCCGGCGACAGGAACTAATTCTGCCGCCGGCTTAACTATCTAGCCTATTCCCATCCCGTGGTCTGAGGATTCCATTTGCACACATTCGCCGAATGATTAAAGCACGGTGTATACAACCGATTGACGACCTCTTCTGCCCCAGCAATGTTCCCCGCGAGATCAAGTACCCCCGCCTGCCTCGCCATCTTTACGTACTGTGCAGAACCATTTTGTTTCCACCAGAGAGGCGCCACGAACTCTTCCGGCATTGCCACTTTGCGGGCAGACGCTTCTTTCTCGACCCTCTCGACAAGCGTAGCCCCATCGACGAAGCAAGTTTTCGCGTACACCAAGATGTCGACTATATCCTTGATTCGCGATGAAGCACGGCCCTCATGCATCTCTATCATTGCGAGCAATTTATCTGCAAGGGCACTCTCCACTCGGCATACTCGATAGTCGCAGACTGGGAGCCCCTCGATATTCAGACGATCGATCGGCGCAAGAACCTCAGGCTCAAGTCCCCGCACTTCATCAATTACCAAGTCAATTGAAATTGGCTGTAGCTTCTTGGTTCCCATAAAGGGGGTGAACCACACCTTCGCGCCGCACCGATACTCATCTTCTTCTTTGATTTGCTCTGCACGATCAAAGACGAACGAAACGAAATCCTCCAGATCAATCGAAGCAGCCTGCACCAGATCGACAATAGCCTCTTCGAGACTCTCCTCTTGAGCAACCAAGTCAATATCTCTTGTGACACGTGCATCGAGTGTTCGCGCCAGGACGCTTTGACCGCCCTTGAGCACAAAGCTGCCGTCATCTTCTGAAAAAACGCGACATAGGAAGCGATGAAAGTAGAAACCGACGATTGCCCGATTAGTATCCATTGGTGATTCTCTTGCGGCATTCCTAACAGCCATCTCCAATGCGGCAGGCGTTTTGTACTTCACCATGTCCTCCGTTTCGCATTACCCGTTCAGTACCATCAGCAAAGGCGCCATCAGCTCGCGTCGTTTGGCGGTTTTAGAGTTCTCCTCTACAAGATCTTTCAGCCGTTGTATATCGAGTCCACGTCCAAGCGCGTCGTGATAGGCATCGATAATTAATGAGGGATCCTCGCAATCGAGGCAAAGATCGGCAAGCGTGCGCTCGGGTTTAGTTACCGGCAGGCCGTCGAGCCAAACGATGTCCCGCTCAGCAATCTCGCGCTTTACAAAAGAAAGGGATTCGTTTCTTGTATTGATACGCATGGGCGCGGTCATCCTGTAGGGGGACAGATAGAAATCGCCCATTTGCTGCAGGTTCGCCGCTGTCGTACCGCTCACGGCGATGCCATCCCACTGACGTTTTCTCTCCCACGCGCAAAGGGAGGGATTGGTGAGCTTCCAAAAGGCGTTGAGTTCGTCGGTGTCTCGGCGCTGCGTTCCAGACATCCGGTAGGCGCCGTGGCATATCCGTTCAAGACGCCCTGCGCGGCATGAGTGCGCCAGCGCATCTCGAGAGATGTCCATGCGAGCCGCCTGGGCTGTGGTGAACACGCCCTCGCTCTCGGAAAGCTCGCTTATCGCCGTTATGTTGCTAAAGTACTTCATGCTGCAATTGTAGGATATTTTCATACTTTTGCAACGTGATTTTTGATCCATTAGATCCGTTTGCCTTGTTTACCCCATTTCTGACGCCGTTTTGCACCGGCACCCCATCCCCCGCTATTGAGGTCTAATACTTTTCCGCGAAGTGAACGGCTGTTTTTGGACCCCTGAAACATCCGCATTTTTCGGCGGCAAAATCGTGGGATTTCAGCATTGAAACCGCAGGAAGCGGCACCTCTAAAGTGTCGATGCTTCGGGGGTCCGTTTTCACTCATTCACTTCTCGGAAAAGTATTAGACCTCGCTATCAGCTATCCCAAAGATCAGACCGTCCCTCCTTCACGCCACGCAAAACCGACCTTCCCCTTGCCTGCGCGCCCCGCGTCACGCGCTTCGCCACCCAAAAACTCATCCAACATTAATCTTGGCTCAAGAATCGCTTAATCTATAACCTGCACTATAGAGTTCGACCAAGGGCGGGGCGGCGCAACGCAAACCGCCGAACGCAACGCTCGCGCCCGAGCAAATTGCCCGGCGTCGCGCCCATCGAACGAAAGGACAGGTCATGGACGACCTCGAAAAAGTTGAAACCATCCGCACCAAGTGCAACGTGAGTTACACCGATGCCAAGGCGGCGCTCGACGCTGCCGACGGCAACGTTTTGGATGCCATCATTTGGCTCGAGTCGCAGGGCAAGACCCAGACCACGTCGGCGCATGCCGCCACCGAGTCCGCGCCGGTCGATGAGCCCTCTGCCGAGATGGTCGCCGCGCAGGCAGCCTACGAAAAGTCGAGTGAAAAGACCGACTTCTCCAAGAAGATGGACAGCGTGTGGGAGTACCTCAAAAAGCTCTTCCGCCTGAGTCTGGACACCAAGTTTATCGCCACGCGCCGCGATGCGATCATCCTCAACATCCCTATCCTGATTCCCATCGTCGCGCTGCTTGCCTGGGGCGCCACGATATGGCTGATGCTGATTGGCCTGTTCTTTGGCATGCGCTACCGCATCGACAGCGACGGCGACGTGCCCGGCAGCATCAACAACCTTATGGATAGCGCTGCTAACGCCGCGGACGACATCAAGCAAAATCTCAACGACGACAAGTAATCGCAGACGGGGGCACGCATGGCACGGATCCTGATCGTAGAGGACGAGGAGAAAATCGCCCGCTTTGTGACACTCGAGCTGGAGCACGAAGGCTACCAGGTGGAGCACGCCGCTGACGGCCGCACCGCCGTTGACCTGGCGTTGGAGCGCGACTACGATCTGATTCTGCTCGATGTACTGTTGCCGCAGCTCAACGGCATGGAGGTGCTGCGGCGCGTACGCAAGCACAAGGGTGTGCCGGTGATTATGGTCACCGCGCGCGATGCCGTGATGGACAAGGTGGCCGGGCTCGATGCCGGCGCCGACGATTACCTGACCAAGCCATTTGCGATCGAGGAGCTGTTCGCACGGATCCGCGTGGCGCTGAAGCGCTCGGAGGCCGTGCGGGCGGCTTCGGGCGTTGGCGGCGCCAGCGCCGGGGCTGGCGTAGCGAGCGGCACGGCCGCCGGTATCGCCACAATGTCCCCGGCAACCGACACGGCCCAGACCGCTGCCGCGCCCTCTCCCGCTGCGCTCACCGTGGGCTCGGTCGCGCTCGACCCCGACCGCCGCGAAGTCACGGTCGGCGGCTCGCCCATCGCGCTCACGGCCCGCGAGTTCGACGTCCTCGCCCTGCTTTTGGCACACGCCGGCACCGTGCTCACGCGCGAGCGCATTGCGCACGAGGCGCTGGGCTACGAATACGTGGGCGACACCAACAACGTCGATGTACACATCGCGCACCTGCGCGCCAAGATCGAGGACGCCGGCGGCGCCCGCATCATCCAGACCGTGCGCGGGGTGGGCTATGTCTGCCGCGCGTAACGACGAGGCTAAGCGCGTCACCTCCATCGCCCGCGCCATCAACTGGAGCTATATGTGGCGCCGCTTGGTGAGCTACGTCTGGCTGGATCTGTTGCTGCTGCTTGTTGCGGCGGCGATCCTCGTCTATGGCTACAACCAGACGCTGCCCGATGGCGCGTTTACCGCGGGATGGATCCCCGGCGCCGCCGTTCGCAGGATGTCGCTGACCCCCGCGCGCGGCTGGAACCTGACCACGCTCACCTATACCGTCGAGCTCGCGCGTAACACCAAGACCTTCCCCCTCGCACAGGACCTCGTCACGCTATGGCCTCTCTACCTTGTCGTTGCGGGCTGGCAGGTTATCAGCGTGCTCAACATGCTCGGCGGAGCCCGCCGCGTGCGCCGCACTATGGCGCCGCTCAACGACCTGGCCCTGCGCGTTGACGAACTCGGCCGCATGCAGCTCGCCGGTGGCAAGATGGAAACGCTCGAGCAGGCCATCGAGCGCGCGAGCGTCGACTCGCCGAGCGTCACCACCGGCGACGCCGATCTGGCGAGTATCGAGGTCGCGCTCAACCGCCTGCTGCGTCAGATGCAAGAAGCAAAGCTGCAGCAGATGCGCTTTGTCAACGATGCGAGTCACGAGCTGCGCACGCCCATCGCGGTGATTCAGGGCTACGTGAACATGCTCGACCGATGGGGCAAAAACGACCCGGACGTGCTATCAGAGTCCATCGCCTCGCTCAAAGCCGAAAGCGAGCATATGCAGGAGCTCGTGGAGCAGCTGCTGTTTTTGGCGCGCGGCGATGCCGGTCGCACCGTGCTGCGGCGCGCGAATACCAACCTGGCTGCACTGGTCGGCGAGGTTTGCGAAGAATCGCAGATGATCGATGCCGGGCACACATATCGGCTGGTGTATGATGCCGCACTTACCAGCGACCCGCGCTGCAACGCATCGGTTGACGTGGCACTCGTGAAGCAGGCACTGCGCGTGATCGTGCAAAACGCCGCCAAGTATTCGGACGCGGGCACGACCGTCACGTTTGCCATAACGCCGGATGCGGGCGCGGGCACGATCGACATAAGCGTTGAGGACGAGGGCATCGGCATGAACCAGGAATCCGCAGCTCACGCGTTCGAGCGGTTCTACCGTGCCGACAACGCGCGCGATGCCGGCGCGCAGGGCTCGGGTCTGGGACTCGCCATTGCCAAGTGGATTGTCGATAGCCATGGCGGTGTCATTGGCGTGACCTCAGTCGAGGGCGTCGGCAGCCGCTTTACGATTCGCCTACCACGGTAGGAAGCCCCTCGGCATAAATAAAGGGATAAGGCCATGCGGCCCTATCCCTTTTTGCTAGCTATGGCAGCTTGTGCGCTACTCGCGGCACAGATGCACGGCGAAACCGGCGAACTCGCGCTTAAAGTACACGAGCTTAGTGCCACCGTCGGGCAGCAGCACGCGCGACTCCTCGTTGACCTCGAGTCCGCGCTCGGCAAACCACTTCTCGGCCGCATCGATGTCGTTGACGGCAAAGCCGATGTGACCCTTGGCGCCACGACCGTTCTGCTTCATGATCTCGACCAGCGAATCGTTAAAGTACGAAACGGGGGTCTCGATGACGGGCAGGCCCATCATCGTCGAGAACAGCTCCGCGATCTCCAGGGCGTCTGCCGGGTCGGTGGCGTTAATGCCCACATGGGCGACGCGCATGCCAAAGAGCTCGACCGGATTGGCGTTCTGCTCACTCATACAGTCAGCGCCTACTGAGCCATGACGTCGAGAACGGCCTTCTCGGCAGCGACGCGGTTCATGCCGGTCATGAAGGGCACGCCGCTCACGTACGGGCAGGTGAGGCCCTCGGGGGCAACGGTGGTGGCGATCAGCAGGTCGGCGCCCTCGTCGCAAGCGTCCTTGGCCTCGGAGATGGCGCACTGCACAATCTCGTACTTGTCGGCGTAACCGTTGGCGTCGAGCAGGGTGGCGACCTTCTGGGCAACAAGCGTGGAAGTAGCAGCGCCAGCACCGCAAGCCAAAACGATCTTCTTCATAGGTAGTGTCTCCCTTCATGGTTTACTTTAGGTAAGTGTACCGCAGCGAGCGATGGCGCTCGGCCTCGATGCACTATTGTGCCAGTTTGCTTGCACGGTGCGTATAATACATCTAGCACGCATTGTCATACCGCTTGTTTTACGAGCGACCGAGGAGCTCAATATGCCCGATTCCCGCACACTCTGGACCGCCGTCGTCATTATTTGTATCGCCGTGTCGGTGTTCTTTAGCGTCAAAAAACGCACCACGTTTAAACGCCTGCAGCAGCTTATGGCCGCTAAGCAGTGGGACGAGTTCGATTGCTTGCTCGACAGCAAGCTCACCAGCATGCTGTACCCGCGCTACAACCGCGACTACCTGCGCCTGAACTCCTATCTGCTGCGCGAGGACCACAAGCGCGCCGACGAGATGTTCGATTTGCTGCTGGGGCTCAACCTGCCCAAAATGCAGCGCGTCGACCTGGTAATCAAAGCTTTTAACTACTACGTTGGTCAGGAGAACCGCAAGAAGTCCAAGGAGCTGCTGCACGAGATCAAAGGCTTTGAGGGCGGCCAGGCCGAGGCAGTCGCGCACGAATGCCAACTGATGTACGACACGATGATCCTCAAGCGCCACAACGACATTCCCGAGCTGGAGCGCATGCTCGAGGAGGCCGGCGACGATAAGGTTAAGGGTTGCCGCCTGGAGTACCTGTTGGCCCTACAGTACAAGAACAAGGGCGACGAGGCCAAGTTTGCCGAGTACCTGGAAAAGTCGGGCCGGCACTCGATGGCTGTCAACGCGTAACGGGCGGCTTGTGCTAGACTTCTAGTCTCACGGGGGCGTGGCGGAATTGGCATACGCAGGAGACTTAAAATCTCTCGCCGCAAGGATTGTGGGTTCGAGTCCCACCGCCCCTACCATGTATTGTTTACGAGCCCGTGTCCCTTTGGGATGCGGGCTCGTTTCTTTTGAACGCCGGTGGGGCTCGAACCCGCGAGGGGGCGAGCGTCAAGCGGACGCGCAGCGTCCGTAGCGAGCCGGCGAGGGCGCCGACAGGCGGCCGAAGCCGGTGCGCATTTGCGCAGCAAATGCGCGGACGTCCCACCGCCCCTACCATGTAGTGCTTACGAGCCCGTGTCCCCCAGGGATGCGGGCTCGTTTCTTTTAGGTGCCGTCAACTGCAGAGCAGCTCATTTGGGACAGAGCTTTTTTGACTACTTTTAAAGGGTGCTCAGGCTCGGGGTCCAGGCGATGGTGGGGGTCGCGCCGTCGAGAACCTCGTTGATGGTGGCGGCCATGCCGGCGAGGAGGCTGTTCTCACTTACGGTGAGCGTCTTGTAGCCGCCGGCTCGCATGAGCTCGCGAATCACCACGGCGCCGGCCAGAATCACGCCCGCGCGTTTGGGCTGTACACCCGGTAGCGCGGCGATACCCTCCACATCCAGCGCGGACATACGCTCGATGGCAGCCAAAACCTGCTCCATCGAAAGCTCGCGCAGGTGCACAAAGCTCGAATCATACGGCTCCAGCTCGTGAACGAGTGCCACGAGCGTGGTGACGGTGCCGCCCACCGCAACGAGGCGTTCGGCGCGCTCAAAGTCGCTGGGCAGGCCTTCAAAATAGGCGGCAAACTGCTCGCCTGCCCACGCGGCAGCGGCAGCAAGCTCGCCATCCGCGGGCGGCAACGCGGAGAAAAAGCGCTCCGTCACGCGGCGACAACCGATGTCCAGCGAGCGCGTTCCCTCCAGCGCAAAGACGCCGCGCTCCGGCGCGTACACGCCAGTCGCGAGCTCCGTGGATCCGCCGCCCGAATCGGCAACAATGATGCGCTCGCCGGCAAAGTCGTGCGCCACGCCGAAAAACGTCAGGCGCGCCTCGACCTCGCCCGGAATCACCTGTGGCTCAAGCCCCAGATCGCGCAGGCCGTCCAACAGCAGCGCGGCATTGGACGCATCGCGCGCGGCACTCGTACACGTGGTGCAGACGCACACGGCCCCAAAGGCACGGGCCTCGTCCACAAACATGTGACACGCAGCGAGCACACGCTCGACAGCCGCCTTGCAAAAGCGCCCCGTCGTGTCCACGCCCTCGCCCAGGTCGGTAATCTCGGTATGCTTGGACGATTCCACAATCGCTCCGCCCTCGACCTGGGCCAACACCAGTCGCGACGACACCGTTCCCAGGTCGATCGCGGCTACCTTATAGCGTTTGCAATTTGTCATTGCGGGCTCCCCTCCGGGCGCTATTTGCCGTTGGACACGACCGTCTGACCCTCGACGCCGTTAAACCCAAACAGCATGTCGAGCGCCTGGATGTACCACGGCGCGTCCTTGCCGACTTCTTCGATTTCCTTGGCCACTTCGCTGGCCTTCTTGGCGTTTGAGGACTTTTTGCTCGACGACGAGTCCGAATCGTCGTCCAAACCTAGCACGTCAATCTTCTTCTCGCCGGGCATCACCAGGCCCAGGTCCTCGGACGCCGCGTCCTTGATACCCTCCTCCGAGAGCAGCTTGTCGACGCTTTTTTGCAGCTCATCATTGTATTGCTGGCGAATCTCGACCTGCTTGGCCAAGATATCGCTCGAACGCTTTGCCACGTACAGATCGCGCACGGGGAAATACAGGCTCACGAGCACCAGCGCCACCACGATACCGATAAACAGCGGACGCAGAGGGCCATGCGTAAAGTCATAGATCGCCTTGACAACCGCGTTGTCGTTGGCGTAATGCATAAAGTCCGAGCCCGAAAGACGGTTCGAGGGCCTACTCGATTTGTCGTGTGCTTGAGTCGAGGGACGCGACGCATGCGACGAACGTGCCGGACGCACCGGTCCATCTGCCAAGGTATTTGATTGAGCATTGGGGCGCGAGGTACTTGCCGGGCGCTGCGTGGAGCGGTCGGCGCCGGCATAAGCGGACCCACCGAGCTGCACCGTGCGCGCACGGCGAGGCGACGGCTCGCGCGAACCGGCGGAATAGTACCTGTTGTCGTAAATCTGATCCATGTGCGCCTTGTGCGGTTGAGGTTTGTTTGCGCTAAGTCCTTTAGTTATAGCACGAGCGCCTGCACCGCCTTCGCCAGCCTTTGCTCGACATAAAAAAGGCGCTGAGCCGTATGGCCCAGCGCCCATGGCGCTTTGCAGCATCCAGTCAAGGCGGGACGGAACCGAGTCAGCCTCCCCCTCGCCAAATTCGCCCGTTTAGCGAATGTTGTAGAACGCGGTCTTACCGGCGTAGCGCGCGCTGCCCTCGAGCTCGTCCTCGATGCGGATGAGCTGATTGTACTTGGCGATACGGTCGCTGCGGCACGGGGCGCCCGACTTGATCTGGCCGGCATTGACGCCCACGACCAGGTCGGCGATCGTGGAATCCTCGGTCTCGCCGGAGCGGTGGCTCACGATGCAAGCATAGCCGGCCTCCTTGGCGGTCTCGATGGCCTCGAGCGACTCGGTGAGCGTGCCAATCTGGTTGACCTTGACCAGGATCGCGTTGGCGGCGCCCAGCTCGATGCCCTTCTTGAGGCGCTCGGTGTTGGTGACGAACAGGTCGTCGCCCACCAGCTGCACCTTGTTGCCAATGCGGCGGGTCAGCTCGACCCAGCCGTCCCAGTCCTCCTCGGCCATGCCGTCCTCGATGGAGATGATGGGATAGGTGTCGACGAGCTTCTCCCAGTAATCGACCATCTGGGCGCTCGTGTACTCAACGCCCTCGCCCTTGAGCTCGTACATGCCGGTCTCGGCGTTGTAGAACTCGGTCGATGCCGGATCCATGGCATACATGAAGTCGACGCCGGGCTTAAAGCCGGCCTTCTCCACGGCCTTGGTGATGTACTCGAACGGCTCGGCATTGGTCTTGAGGTTGGGCGCAAAGCCGCCCTCGTCGCCCACGCCGCCGCCCAGGCCCGCCTCGTGCAGCACGCCCTTGAGGGTGTGGTAGACCTCGGCGCACCAACGCAGACCCTCGGCAAAGCTCGGGGCGCCCACCGGCATGATCATGAACTCCTGGAAGTCGACGTTGTTGTCGGCATGCACGCCGCCGTTGAGGATGTTCATCATAGGCGTGGGCAGCAGATGGGCGTTGACGCCGCCCAGGTACTGGTACAGTGAAAGACCCGCCGACTCGGCAGCGGCGCGGGCGACGGCCAGCGACACGCCCAGAATGGCGTTGGCGCCGAGCTTGGTCTTGTTGGGGGTACCGTCCGCGGCGATTAGCGCGGCATCGACGGCGCGCTGATCGAAGGCATCGAGGCCCACGACGGCGTCGGCGCACTCATTGTTGACGTGCTCGACGGCCTGCGAGACGCCCTTGCCCAGGTAGCGACCCTTGTCGCCGTCGCGCAGCTCGCATGCCTCAAAGGCGCCGGTCGAAGCGCCCGAAGGCACCATCGCGCGGCCGAAGCTGCCGTCCTCGAGCACGACCTCGACCTCGACGGTGGGATTGCCGCGGCTGTCGAGTACCTCGCGACCGTAAACGTCCAAAATATCGCTCATGTTGTCTCCCTCTCACTTGGAAACATAGTGGATGCAAGCGACTGGCCGACTGTGCACCATCGGTGTGCCTCCGTAAGTTAGCCATGTCGCACTTTTTGCATTATGCCCTAAGTTAGCCAAGGGATACATATGAATTGGAGAAATCATTCTTTGGGGCGCTTGTTTTTGCACCGAGCATTCATCTCTAGAGGTCGCCCCCCATTAAATTCTCCAATCCGCATACCGTCTTTACCCGACTTGCGAATGTAAGAGCCAATAATGTGCTTTCACATCATGTAAAGTTCTAGATATCGTGCAAATCTAAGGGTCTGAAGTTCTGGATATCGTGCATAATCAGGTTATAAAAGTTCTGGATATCGTGCACGAGGCAGCCATGCTTAAACGAAAAGCCTATGACAAACTACTAAAATGGAAGCATGAAAGCGCTGGTAAAACAGCACTTCTTATTGAAGGAGCCCGTCGCGTCGGCAAGAGCACGCTTGCCCGCATGTTTGGAGAAACCGAATACAAGTCCTGCCTTGTCATTGATTTCTTTCAAGCACCTGCCGAAGTTAAGCAATATTTTGAGGACTACCGCACTGACTTCGACTCGCTCTTCCTCTATCTCTCGGTTTTCTATAACGTCAAACTCTATGAACACGAGACGCTTATCGTCTTTGACGAGGTCCAGATGTACCCGCAAGCACGCGGACTCATCAAGTATCTCGTTGCAGACGGACGTTACGACTACATCGAAACTGGATCCCTGCTCAGCATCAAGCAGAACATTAAAGATATCGTCATCCCATCCGAGGAAGAGTCTCTGGAACTTGAGCCCCTCGACTTTGAGGAGTTTCTTTGGGGCATGGACGAAAAGGGGCTGGCCGATCTCATTCGCATGAGTTTTAACAAGATGAAGCCGCTCCCCGATGCCCTACATCGCAGAGCGCTCTCCCTTATGCGCGAATACATGCTCGTAGGCGGCATGCCTGAGCCGGTATCCATCTATGTTGAACAGCGCGCTTTTGCGCCCGTCGACGCTTCGAAGCGCCGAATCGTCCAGCTCTATCGCAACGATATCTCTCGTTTTGCAACCGGTTACGAATTCAAAGTCGTCTCCGTACTCGATGGCATCCCGGGTCAGCTCTCTAGGCACGAAAAACGATTCAAGCTTTCCTCACTTGATAAAAACGCACGCATGCGCACCTACGAAGAAGCCTTCTTTTGGCTGGCAGACGCGCGAATTGCCAATATCTGCTATGCCGCAAGCGAACCGAGCGTGGGCCTTTCACTCAGCATGGAGCAAACGGCCCTCAAGTGCTACATGGCAGACACCGGCCTGCTTGTAACGCTTGCCTTCTCTGACAACAACGATACCGATGAAGACGTTTACAGGGCCGTGCTTCGCGGCGACATCGGATTGAACGAAGGAATGCTTACCGAAAACTACGTTGCCCAATCTCTAAAGGCCAATGGACACAGGCTCTTCTTTTATTCCCAAAGCGGAAAGAAGGAGGGGGAGGAGCGCATGGAAATCGACTTCCTCGTTACCCGACCCTATGTCAACGCCGCTGGAAAGCCGCGCATCAGCCCCATCGAAGTTAAGTCGCCGCGCAAATACGGGACCATCTCCCTCGATCGGTTCC
The DNA here is from genome assembly GCA_019414045.1 of Collinsella sp. GTDB lineage: Bacteria > Actinomycetota > Coriobacteriia > Coriobacteriales > Coriobacteriaceae > Collinsella. The sequence continues at coordinate 21,877 of DXMW01000027.1, forward strand.
GCGCACGCTTTAACAAAAAAATCGGGACGGCATATGTGCTACATCCTAAACAACTCGAGTGGGATGCCGAAGCACAGCTGGCACATCTTCCGCTGTATATGGCTTTTTGCTTGTAGAGACCTCTCTGTGAGGCGCTGACGCAAACGAATACTGCGTGAGGCGCAGGTCACTCGTTTGCCTTGGCGGCGTCCCACAGGTCATTGAGGCCGTGGGTCGAAAGCTCGGCCAGATCCACGTGGGCGTCGGCCGCCATCTGCTCCATCGCGGCCCAGCGGCGGCGGAACTTTGCCGTGCTGGCACGCAGGGCGCTCTCGGCGTCGATTCCCTCCTTGCGCGCAACGTTGACCAGGGCAAAGAGCAGGTCGCCAAACTCCATCTCGTGCTCGGGCGAGCCGGGAGCCTCGGCCTCAAACTCGGCACGCTCCTCAGCGACCTCGTCCCACACGTCCTGGACCGTCTCCCACTCAAAGCCCACGGCAGCCGCCTTGCGCGACACCTTCTGAGCCTGCATCAGCGCCGGCAGGTGCGTGGGCACGCCGTCGAGCAGACCCTCGGGCGCAGCCTCGCCTGCCGCCACGGCCTGGTCTTTGGCGGCCTTCTCGGCAAGCTTGACCTCGTCCCAAATCTTGAGCACCTCGTCGGAGCTCTCGGCATCCGCATCGCCAAACACGTGCGGGTGACGACGGATGAGCTTGGCGTCGATATCGCGCGCCACATCGGCAAGCGTAAACTCACCGGCATCCGCCGCAATCTGCGCATGCAGCACCACCTGCATGAGCACATCGCCCAGCTCCTCGCGCAGATGCGCCACGTCGTCCGCCTCAATGCAATCGAGCGCCTCGTAGGCTTCCTCGATCATGTTCTTGCCAATGCTCTGATGCGTCTGCTCGCGGTCCCACGGGCAGCCATCGGGCTGACGCAGGCGCCAGATGGTCTGCACCAGATGCTGCAGCTCGGCCGACGCGTCGACCAGCGTGGACAGGTCGCGCGAACCCTCGGCATTTTGCTGAGCCATATGCTCGGCCATGGTTACTCCTCCTCCAGGATCACGTGACGGAACGCGCCGCCCTCGTAGATGCCGTAGCTGTGCGCACCATCCTTGGGAATGCTCACGCTGCCGGGGTTGAAGAGCCACAGGCCCGGGTGCGCGGCGCTTGCCTCGTTAACCTTGATGTGCGTGTGGCCGTAGACGAGCGCGGAGCCCTCGGGCAGCGCGGGCGCGTGGTCGACGCTGTTGTGCATGCCGGCGCCAAAGACGTGGCCGTGCGTCAGGAACAGCTCGCGACCGGTCTCGTCGAACAGCGTGGCGTAGTCCGCCATGACGGGAAAGTCGAGGACCATCTGGTCGACCTCGGCGTCGCAGTTGCCGCGCACCGCGATGATGCGGTCGGCCAGGGCGTTGAGCAGCGGAATCACACGCTTGGGGGCGTAGTCACGCGGCAGGTCGTTGCGCGGGCCGTGGTAGAGCAGGTCACCCAGCAGCACGATGCGGTCGGGCTGCTCGGATTCGATGGCGGCGACCAGGCGCTCGGTCCAGTATGCCGAGCCGTGGATGTCGGAGGCGATGAGGTATTTCATGGAGAGTTCCTTTCGGATGGGGTTGATGGGGCTGGGCGTGGCGTGCCGCCGGCCGCGTTACTCAAATCGCAGTGCCGCGCTCTGGGCCGCCTGCATCACACGCTGGAGCGGCACATCGTGCTCGCGGGCAAGACGGGCGCAGTCCTCGTACTCGGGTGCCGCGCGCTCACTGCCGTCGGGCAGGGTCGCCACCTTAACGGATACCTCGCCCCAAGGCGTTGTCACCTGCTCGAATCGGCGCGGCAGGCAAACGCGCTCCATCACCTGGCGACGAATGGCGTTGGTCGTGGTCTCCAAAAAGATAATCGTCTGCAGGCGCTCGATATCCTCGTGTGAGCAGATCACCTGCAACTGCCATCCGGGGCGGCCCTTTTTGCAGTAAAGCGGCAACCAATGCACCTCGCGGGCGCCGGCCTTGCGCAGGCAATCGGCAGCGTAGGCAAGCACCTCGGGCGACGCGTCATCGATGTCGCACTCCAGCTTGACGATAGTTTCGGGCGCATCGGTCTCGCGGGACAGCGGAGATGTACTTCCACGTTGCATACGGTCCGGATCCTTTCCGCACGGGCTCGTTTTATTCACCCAAACGCTAGCACATCGAACGTGGCACAGGCGTGACTTTCGTCCGTCGTCGCCCTTGCCCCTATCCAAACATGTACGTCAGCCTCCAAACATGTCATTTTTTGTCGGTTTTGGAGGCTGACGTACACGTTTTGGAGCGGGCCGCACACGATCAAAATTGCGCCCGCATTCCGTCCACCACAAAGTTCGCCGCACTCAACAATTTTGAACTTTCTACGCAGTTCATCGGCTAAAAATTACCCTCGGCATACTTACCCGCTGCACGATGTTACTCTAGTTGCATTTGGCTAACTAAGCGGCTGCCGAGGACCCAGCCCGGCACCGTTACGGCATAGGAGGTTTCATGTTCGAGAAGCGGCTCTTCTCCCTGGTTCCGCAGGCAACGCCCTACATTATGGCAAGCGTCCTGTTTAAGTGGATCGCGCTCATGGCAAACATCACGGTGATGTGGATGCTTGCGCGCATCTTGGGCGGCATCGTCACGAACGGTCTTTCCGCCGCGCTCGCCGTCGATGCCCTCGCACAGGCGGCCTTGCCGCTCGCCGCCGCCATCATCGTGCGCGCCGCCTCCATCTACCTGGCCCAACGCGCCGGCGACAAGGCCGCGTTCGAGGCCGTCCGCCGCGTGCGCTCGCTCGTCTACGACAAGCTCACCGCACTCGGCCCCTCCTACACCGAAACCGTCCCGACCGCCGAGGCCGTCCAGACCAGCGTCGAGGGCGCCACGCAACTCCAGGTGTACTTTGGCGGTTACCTGCCGCAGCTCTTCTTTGCCGGCTTGGCACCCATCACGCTGTTTGTACTGCTCGTGGGCCAGGCGGGTCTTCCCGCCGCGCTGCTGCTCGCCTGCGTTCCGGTCATCCCCGTCTCCATCATGATGGTCATGCGCAACGCCAAAAAGATCGGTGCCGAGTACTGGGGCAGCTATGTCGATCTGGGCGGCATGTTCCTGGAGGCCGTGCAGGGTCTCACCACCCTTAAGGTCTACCAGGCCGATCGCAGCTGGCACGAGCGCATCAACGCCGAGTCCGAGCGTTTCCGCACAGCGACCATGCGCCTGCTGGTGATGCAGCTGCGCTCCATTTGCGTTATGGACCTGGTCGTCTATATGGGCGCCGCGCTCGGCATTATCGTAGCCACGCTGCAGCTCGCCACGGGCAAGATTGGCTTTGAGGCTGCCTTCCTCATCGTCTTTCTGTCGCAGGAGTTCTTTTTGCCTATGCGCCGCCTGGGATCGCTGTTCCACACGGCCATGAACGGCATGGCCGCCTCGCGCCGCATGTTTGGCATTTTGGATACGCCCGAGCCCGAGCGCGGCGATGTTGAGCTTGACGGTCGCGGCGATATCGAGCTCGCGGGCGTGAGCTATGCATACGGCGACCGCACGGTGCTAGACAGCGCCAGCGCGACCATTGCGCACGGCTCGCTCGTGGCACTCGTGGGCGAAAGCGGCGGCGGCAAGTCCACGCTCGCGGGGATTATCTCGGGCCGCAAGGGTGCCTACCGCGGCAGCGTGCGCATTGGCGGCGTTGAACTGCGCGATGCCACGGCCACCTCACTCATGCGCGCCGTCACGCTGGTGCCCACCAACGGCTACCTGTTTGCCGGCACCCTGCGCGACAACCTGCTGCTCGCCCAGCCCAACGCCACCGACGCCGAGCTTTTGCGCGCGCTCGGCCGCACGCGCGTGGCGGCCTTTGTGCAGGCCAACGGCGGGCTCGACATGGTGATTAACGAGGGCGGCACCAACCTTTCGGGCGGCCAGCGCCAGCGCGTGTGCATGGCCCGCGCCCTGCTGCACGACTCGCCCATCTATGTGTTTGACGAGGCGACGAGCAATGTGGACGCCGCAAGCGAAGCCGCAATCGGCGAGGTCATTGCATCACTCGCCGGCGAGCACACCGTAATCGTGGTGGCGCATCGCCTGTCGGCAATCGTGGACGCCGACCAGATTCTGGTGCTGGAGCGTGGCCGTATTGCCGAACGCGGGACTCACGGCGAGCTTTTGGCCACCGCGGGCGTCTATGCGCGCATGTGGAACAGCCAGGAGCAGCTCTCGGCATATGCGTATGCGGAGGATGATGCCGAGGATGCCGGCGCGGTTGAGGCTGTTGGCGGCAGTACTGCCTGTACCGATGGCCTCAACGGTGCCGGCTCGTCTTCCGCTACCGCGGCGCCTGACTCCGGCCGCGCCCGTCGCTCGGCGCCGTCCATCATGTGGCGCATGATGGGGCTCGTCCGACCGCTTGCCGGCTGGCTTGTGCTAGCCGTCGCGCTGGGCAGCATTGGCATGCTCACCGCCGCGTTCGTGCCGGCCTTTGGCGCCCTCGGCCTTATGGCCGCGCTGGGCCGCAACGCCTTGGGGCTTGGTCTTATCGCAGCATGCGCGGCCTGTGCCGCCTGCGGCATCGCACGCGGGCCGCTCCACTACGGCGAGCAGCTCTGCAACCATTACATCGCATTCCGTCTGCTCGCGCACATTCGCGACCTGGTGTTTGGCGCCCTGCGCCAGCTCGCCCCCGCCAAGCTCGAAGGCCGCGGCAAGGGCGAGCTCGTGAGCCTGGTCACCTCGGATATCGAGCTGCTCGAGGTCTTCTACGCGCACACCATCTCGCCCATTGCCATAGCTCTGGTCTGCACCGTTGTGTTTGAGGGCTTTTTGCTGGCTGTGAACCCCGAGCTCGCGGGCATCGCGCTCGTGGCCTACGCGGTCCTGGGCGTGCTGCTGCCCCTGACCTCGGCCAAGGCATGCGGCACCACCGGCCGCCAGAGCCGCGAGGGCGCCGGTAAGCTGGGTGCCTTTGTGCTCGACAGTCTGCGCGGCGCATCCGAGACTATCCAGTTTGCCGGTGGCGCCGATCGCAGCCGTGCCCTGGGCAAGCTGACCGAGCAAGTCGGCGCCGTGGACGCGCGCCTCAAGCGCCGCCAAGCGGCCAGCGAGGCCGTAGCCGATGCGCTTATTCTTGCGGCCAATCTGGTGATGCTCGGACGTGCGCTGCAGCTGGTGGCTGCGGGAACGATTAACTTTGCCGCAGCGTTTGTCGCCGTCTTTACCTTTGTGTCGTCGTTTGGCTCGGTGATGGCCGTGAGCCGCCTGGGTGCCTCACTGCAGGAGACGCTCGCCTCGGGCGCACGCGTGCTCGATTTGCTCGACGAGCAGCCCCAGTGCGCCGAGGTCGCCGACGGACAGGACGTTGAGTTTGCCGGCGCCGCAGCCGAGCATGTGAGCTTTAGTTATGCGGGCGGCGTGGACGCGGGCGGTGCGGGCGCCACGGAGCAGATCGCGAACGACACCGCTGCGAGTCTCATCCTCGACGACGTGACCTGCACCTTTGCGCCCGGTACCATGACCTGCATCATGGGGCGCTCGGGCTCGGGCAAGTCGACGCTGCTTAAGCTGCTCATGCGTTTTTGGGACCCCGCAGCTGGCACCATCACGGTGAGCGGCGTCGATGCCCGCCACATCAACACGGCGAGCCTACGCAGCCACGAGGCCTATATGACCCAGGACACACATCTGTTCTGCGGCACCGTACGCGAGAATCTGCTGGTTGCACACGCCAGCGCCACCGATGCCGAGCTGCTCGACGCTTGCCGCTCCGCTTCGCTTACCGCCTTCATCGACCGCCTGCCGCAGGGTCTCGACACGCCCGTTGCCGAGCTGGGCGACTCGCTTTCGGGCGGCGAGCGCCAGCGCATCGGCCTTGCGCGCATCTTCCTCAACGACGCGCCTTTCATCTTGCTCGACGAGCCCACCAGCGCACTTGACGCTCTCAACGAGGCAGCCGTAATGCAGGCCGTTGACGAGCTCAAGCGCCGCGGCAAGACCATTGTGCTCGTAAGCCACCGTGCCAGCACCTGCGCGTTTGCCGATTGCTCGCTTTCGGTCGAGCACGGGAGGCTGAGCTAATGGCGCGCCCGGTCGACACGCCGGAGCTGGCGCGCAAACGTGCACGCGAGGCCCAGATGGTGTCGCAGATGATTGCACTGTGGTGCCGCGGGCATCATCGCGGCGGCCACGAGGGTAAGCAGGCTCCCAACGGCGAAAAGCCCACTCGCGTCAAACTCGGGCTCCGAACCGTTACGCTCTGCCCCGAATGCGCCGAGCTGCAGAAATACGCCATCGCGCGCATTGAGCACTGCCCGCACATGGGCACCAAGACATTTTGCTCGGCCTGTCCTTCGCATTGTTACCGGCCTGCCATGCGCGAGAAGATCCGCGAGGTCATGCGCTGGTCGGGACCGCGTATGATCCGCTATCGTCCCGTCACCGCCGTGCGGCACGCGATTATAACCGTGCAGTCCAAACGAGCGGCGACACGAAGCAAGTAGTCGCCGGCGCCGGCACGCGCTGCCCCGCCCCTCGCCCTCGTCTCAAACGTGTACGTCAGCCTCCAAACATGTCATTTTTTGCAGCTTTTGGAGGCTGATGCACATGTTTTGAGAGCGCAAGCGAGGCCGCACCGCGCGCCGCGCAGCCTTTCCAATCGATTTCGACCCCCCGGCGTGCCCGGCGTGTTGAGAGCTGCGCCATTACAATGAAGCGGATTCGCTTGACGCAAAGGAGCCGCTATGCCCATGTGTCCGCTGGTCGATTGCCATACCCACACCTCGTTTTCGGACGGACATGCCTCGTTTGAGGACAACGTTCGCGCCGCTGCTGCGGCCGGTTGCCGCGTCATGGTCTCGACCGACCATCTCACCCTGCCCGCCAGCATGGACGCCAACTGCGAAGTGCAGGTTGTCGAGGGCGACCTGCCGGCACATCGTCTGGCCTTTGAGGACGCCCGCAAACTCGCCGCGCAGATTGCGCCGGAGCTCGAGCTTATCTATGGCTTTGAATGCGACTGGTACGAAGGTTGCGAGCCTCTGGTTGAGCGCTGGTCCGCGAGTGCCATAGTGCGCCTGGGCAGTGTGCATTGGATTGGCAACCCAGGCGATATCATGGCCGGTGCCGCGGGTGCGGCGGGAACGGAAAACGTCGCTCGCCCCGATACACCCGATTCCCTTTGCGGTTGGATCGACGACGACACCAACCTGCACGTTTGGGAAAACCTGGGGGTACGCGGCGTGTGGGAGCGCTACGTCGACGACTGGTGCCACGCTTGCGAAAGCCCGCTTAACTTTGATGTGATGGCTCACCCCGACCTGTTCATGCGCTTTTCGAAGGAGGGCTTTGCGCCCGATTTTGATCCGGCACCGTTTTGGGAGCAGATGGCAGAGTGCGCACACGATACAGGCCGCCGCGTTGAGGTTTCGACCGCCGCGCCGCGCAAGGGCCTCGACGACTATTACCCCTCGACGGGGCTGTTGCGTTGCTTCGCCCACGCCGAGGTACCCATCACCTTTGGCTCGGACGCACACCGCGCCTGCGACATCTGCTGGAATATCCGCGAGGCTCAGGCCCACGCCTACGACTGCGGTTATCGAACCTTCGACATCCCCCACCTCACCGGAGAATGGGAATCCACACCCCTCGACTAGCTATCCCTTCATAAGTTGCGGTGGAATAGGGATTGTTTTGCTTGATGAAGCGCTTAAACAGTCCCTATTTCACCGCAACTTCCATGACCCCGTTACACCAACAAAGACTGTCCCAAACGACTAGTGGCGGCGGGCGTTGAGTTCGCCGGCCAGCTCGTCGAGGGTGATGCCGTAGCGCTCGAGCGTCACGAGCAGGTGGTAGACCAGGTCGCCGGCCTCGTAGCGGATGTGATCGTGATCGTTATCCTTGCAGGCCATGATCACCTCGCTCGCCTCCTCGGCAAGCTTCTTGAGCAGCTCGTCCTCGACGTCGGTCAACAGACGAGCGGTGTAGCTCTCCTGCGGCGATGCGTCGCGACGGCCGTGAATCACCTCGGCGAGCCCCGTCAGCGTCTCACCGATATTTCCATCCTGAACGTTTGCGGTGCGCACACCCATAGTTCAATCCTTTCTGGTTGGCCAAGCGCCTAGTCGAGCGCCCGTCCTACGCGAGTTTCTTAAAGAAGCAGGTACGGTTGCCGGTGTGGCAGGCCGGACCCGGCGAGTCAACCTTGACCAGCAGCGTATCGCTATCGCAGTCGGCCCAGAGCTCCTTGACCGCTTGCATATTGCCGCTCGTCGCGCCCTTGTTCCAGAGCTCCTGGCGACTGCGGCTCCAAAACCACGTGGTGCCGGTCTTGAGCGTCAACCCCACCGACTCCTCGTTCATCCAGGCAACCATAAGCACCTCGCCGGTGTCATACTGCTGAACCACACAAGGAATCAACCCACGGGCGTCGTATTTCAGCTCGGTAGCATTTACCACCTCAGTCATCATTCCTCCCAAGTAATTACCGTGAACATCGCAGGTCGGCGAGGCTTGCCCAGGTGCCGCAGGTTGCCGCGAAAGAGGAGCGACGCGTACTTTGGTACGCGAGCGACGGTTTGAACGGCAAGATGCGTTGCCTGGACAAGCCGCAGCATTAGAAGTCCAATCTCACAGGGATGCCCTGCGACGCCATATACTCCTTCACCTGGCGAATGCTGAAGGTTCCAAAGTGAAAGACGCTTGCCGCCAGCACGGCATCGGCCTCGCCCTCGATCACGCCCTCGGCAAAATGCTCGAGCGTGCCCACACCGCCGCTCGCGATGACGGGAATCGGCACCGCGCGCGCCACGGCGCGGGTGAGCGCCAGGTCAAATCCGGCCTTGGTGCCGTCGCGGTCCATACTGGTCAGCAAGATCTCGCCGGCGCCGCGACGGGCCGCCTCCTCGGCCCACGCCACCGCGTCGATACCCGTGGCGTTGCGGCCGCCTGCGGTAAAGACCTCCCACTTGTCGGCACCAGATGCGCCGGGCAAACCGACGCGCTTGGCATCGATCGCCACGACCACGGCCTGGCTGCCAAACGCCGCGGCAGCCTGGCTAATCAACGACGGATCGCGCACGGCGGCAGAGTTAAGCGACACCTTGTCGGCGCCGGCTGCAACCATGGTGCGCATGCCCACCAGGTCGCGAAAGCCGCCGCCCACGGTATAGGGAATAGCGAGCTCCTCGGCCGCATGCGCCGCCATCTCGATGGTCGTCGCGCGGTTGTCGCTCGTGGCGGTAATGTCCAGGAAGACAACCTCGTCCGCACCCTCGCGGTCGTAGGCGCGGGCTAGCTCCACCGGGTCGCCCGCATCGCGCAGGCTCACAAAGTTGACGCCCTTGACCACGCGGCCGTCCTTGACGTCCAAGCAGGGAATCACGCGTTTGGTAAGCATGGGCTACTCCTCCCCTCGGGCGGCGGCTAGCGCCTGGGCCAGCGTAAAGTTGCCCTCGTAGAGCGCACGGCCGGTAATGGCGCCCTCAATAGCATCCTCACCCACCGCGGCCAGTGCGCGGATATCGTCGAGCGTCGAGATACCACCCGAAGCCACGACGGGAAAGCCCGCGACCTCGGCCACATGACGATACGCCGCCACATCGATGCCCGTCTGCATGCCATCGCGCGCGATGTCGGTATACACCAGATGCTTAAAGCCCAGCTCGGAAAGCTGCGCCACGGCATCGTCGAGTGCCACGCCCGCGCCGTCGCGCCAGCCGTTCACCTTGACCTGGCCGTCGCGTGCGGCGATATCTGCCACCAGCAGCTCGCCAAAGCCGCGAGCCGCCACCTCGGCAAATCCCGGCTCGGTCACGATCACCGTGCCCAGCGCGATGCGACGCGCGCCATAGCCGGCAAGCTCGTCGATGCGCGCGAGCGAGCGAACGCCGCCGCCCACGTCCACGGACAGACCGTCGACGCCGCAGATAGCCTTTATCGCCGCCGAGTTGGCAGCGCACGCGTCCTCGTCCTCGCCAAAGGCAGCGGACAGGTCGACGACGTGCACCCAGCTCGTGCCCTGCTCGGCAAAGGAGCGGGCAACGGCCACGGGGTCGTCGGAATATACCTTGCAGCGGCTCCGGTCACCGCGCTCCAGGCGCACGACCTTACCGCCGATCAAATCGATTGCGGGAAACAGAATCATCGGCCGGCCCCCTCGACGATGCTCACAAAGTTTTTAAGAATGCGCTGACCCAGCGCGGAGGATTTCTCGGGATGGAACTGGCAGCCCCACACGTTGCCATGGCGCACGATGCACGGGAAGCTCCGCGTATAGTGCGTGCGCGCCAGCACATCGGCGGCATCGGCATCGTCGGACACCACGTAGCTGTGGGTGAAGTACATGTTGGCACCCTCGGCAAAACCAGTAAGCAGCGGATCGGCCGCACCGGTGGGCGTCATGTGCACCTGGTCCCAGCCCACGTGCGGCACCTTCAGGCGACTCGACTCCAAGCGCGTGCACGAACCGCACATAATACCCAGGCCATCGACCCAGGGGCCACCGGCCTGCTGGGGGGTGTTGCCATCGGCAACCGCGCCCTCGTCCGCAGGCACGCCTTCGTTGCCGCGCTCAAAAAATAGCTGAAGGCCCAGGCAGATGCCGAGCAGCGGAGTTCCGGCGGCGACGGCATCGAGCACCGCGTCCGCCTCGCCGCTCTGGCGCATAAAGGCGATCGCGTCATAGAACGCGCCCACGCCCGGGATGACCAGGCCGTCGGCATTACGGATCTGCTCCGGATCGTCCGATGTGCAGGCGGCGGCACCGGCGCGCGCAAGCCCGCGCGCAACGCTCGACAAGTTGCCCTTGTGGTAGTCAACCACCACGATCTTCGGTTCGCCCACGCGACCCCTCCACTTCTCATCATCCAAAACCACCACAAAGGTGCCTGTCCCCTTTGTGGTGGTTTTACCCTTGTGACGGTTACAGCGATCCCTTGGTGCTGGGGATGCCCTGCACGCGGGGATCGAGCTCGCAGGCGTGGCGCATCGTGCGACCCACGGCCTTAAAGGCGGCCTCGATAATGTGATGCGAGTTGCCGCCCGCCAGCTCGCGCACGTGCAGCGTGAGCTTGGCATCGCGCGCAAAGGCGTAGAAGAACTCGACGGCCAGCTCGGTATCGAAGCTGCCCACGCGCTCGGTCGGCACGGGCAGCTCGCAGTAGGCCTGCCCGCGCCCCGAAATATCAACAGCAGCCATCACGAGTGTCTCGTCCATGGCGATCGCCGCGTCGGCAAAGCGTGTAATGCCCGCCTTGTCGCCCAGCGCCTGGCAAAACGCCTCGCCCAGCACAATGCCCGTGTCCTCGACGGTATGATGCGCATCGACCTCCACGTCGCCCACCGCGTGCACCGTCAGATCGAACAGGCCATGGCGGCCAAAAGCGTTGAGCATGTGGTCGAAAAACGGCACACCGGTCGAGATATCGCACACGCCGCTTCCATCCAGGTCGAGCTTTACGACAATGTCGGTCTCCCCCGTCTTGCGGGTCACCTCGGCATAACGGCCCATCTACATTTCCTCCTTCACCAGCGCGGCAAACGCAGCCAGCACCTCGTCGTTTTCCTGCGGCGTGCCCACGGTAATGCGCAGACAGTCCGCGAGCCCCGGCGCATAGCTAAAGTCGCGCACCAAAATCGAATACTCGTCGCGTAGACGCTCGCGTACGCGCGTAGCATGCAGCGTGCGTACGAGCACAAAGTTCGCCGCGCTCGGCCATGCCTCCACGGGCAGGCCCTCGGCAGCCATCGCGCGCAGGGCGCACAGCTCGCGCTCGCGCTCGGATGCGACCTGCGCCACCACAGGTGCATACGCATCGCGCGCACGCACGCAGGCAAGTGCTGCCGCCTGGCTCAGCACGTTAACTGAATAGATCTGGCGAATCGCCGCGAACACGTCGATGACTTCCGGCGCCGCGATCACGTAACCCAGACGCGTACCGGCAGCACCAAACGCCTTGGACAACGTATGCAGAATCACCAGGTTGGGATGCTCGGCAATAAGCCCCTGCGCCGTGATGGCCGCGCCAAACGAATCATCGGCAAACTCAACGTAGGCCTCGTCGACCATCACCATGCCGGGGCACGCATCGCACAGGGCCGCGACAAAGTCGAGCGGTGCCACGTCACCCGTAGGATTGTTGGGCGAGGTCACGATCGCTAGGTTGCACTCGGGCGCCGCTGCGAGCACAGCCGCTTGGTCGAGCCTAAAGGTCGCCGGGTCGCGCCACACATCGCGCACCTCGGTCTGACAGAGCGACGCAAAGAACGCGTACTCGCTAAAGCACGGCGGGCAGTTGAGCAGGGTCCGTCCCGCGCCGCCAAACGCCAGCAGGTAGTTATAGAGCAGCTCGTCGCCGCCATTGCCCACGCAGATGTTCTCGCGCGCCACGCCATGCCAAGTGGCCAGCTCGTCGCGCAGGTCGTTGGACATGGGATCGGGATAGCGATTGAGCGGGGTGGCGGCAAGCGCCGCATCGACCGCCTCGCGCACGCCGGCAGGCACGGGATAAGTGTTCTCGTTGGCCGAAAGGTTGATGCGCGTGGGCGTGAAGTTGGGATCGTAGGGCTCAATGCCGGCCAGATAGGGCTGGACGAGCTCCTTCATGCGCGGCGTGAGTTCGGCCATATTAGACCTCCTTGCCGGTTGTGCCAGCGCCATCTGCGCTTGCAGCCGCCAGGTTCACGCCCTCGGCAACCGTCTCCACAGCGTCGCCCGGCCAGGCAACCTTGGTCAGGTCGGCCGCAGCCAGAGACTCGGCACTCACGGCATCCTCGCCCTGCTCCAGCACACGGCGACGCAGAGCGGCGGATAGCGCGTGTGCCCACAGGCCCTCGGCCTCGGCCAGGCGCTGCGTAGCGGGAGCGTCGGAGAGCAGGCCCTCAGGCGTATAGCAAATGACACTCGAGCGCTTAACGAACTCTTCGACCGAAAGCGGGTTGGAGAACATGGCCGTGCCGCCGGTCGGCAGCGTGTGGTTGGGGCCGGCAACATAATCGCCGAGCGGCTCGGAGCTCCAAGCGCCCACAAAGATGGCGCCGGCGTTGCGAATGCCGCCGAGCAGGCCCATCGCATCCTTGCAGTGCAGCTCAAGGTGCTCGGGCGCCACGGTGTTCACGGCCTCGACGGCGGCAGCCATGTCGGCGGCCACCACGATGGTGCCTTCATTGTCAAGCGAAGCACGCGTAATTTCGGCGCGTGGCGACTGCGCTACCAGAATGTCGATACCCGCCTCGACCTCGCGCGCAAACTGCTCGTCGCAGGTCACCAGATAGCAGGCTGCCAGCGGATCGTGCTCGGCCTGAGCCATCAGGTCGGCCGCGACCACCATGGGCTTGGCCGTGGCATCGGCCAGCACGCAGACCTCGGAAGGACCGGCGACCATGTCGATTCCCACGTCGCCCGAGACAATCTGCTTGGCAGCGGCAACAAAAGCGTTACCCGGACCGGTGATTTTATCGACACGCGGAATGGTCTCGGTACCGTATGCCAGCGCGGCCACGGCCTGGGCGCCGCCCACCATATAGATTTCGTCCACGCCGCCGAGCTTTGCCGCGGCGAGCGTGTAGGGGCTGATCAGGCCGTCTTTTTGCGGCGGGGTCACCATAACCACGCGCTTGACGCCGGCAACCTTGGCGGGAATGGCGTTCATGAGCACCGTGGAGGGATACTGCGCGCGACCGCCCGGCACATAGATGCCAGCCGCCGCGAGCGGGGTCACCTTAACGCCGAGCATCGTGCCGTCCGGGCGCGTGGTAAACCAGCTCTGTTCGACCTCGCGCTGGTGGAACTCGCGAATCTGGCGCGCGGCCTTCTCGAGCGCGGCGACAAAGGCCGGATCGAGGCCTTCGAGCGCGGCATCGATCTGCTCTTGCGGCAGACGGAAGCTCTGCAGCTCAACGCCGTCAAAACGCCGACAGTAGTCGCGCACCGCGGCATCGCCATTGGCGCGCACGTTGGCCACGATATCGCGGGCGGCGTCGACGATGTTTTGCGGCAGCACGCCCTTACGGTTGAGTTGGTTGGTAACGAGGCGCTCACCGGGAGCAAGTTTGATGGTCTTCATATCGGTATCCCCTATCGGTCGAGGTTATGTTCGAAAAACGAGAGACCGGGCGGCGGCGCCAATCGGCCCGCAGCCCGTACGTTGGGGCGCCCGTGCGCGCTCGCGCTATTGTGCCGAGCCCGCGACGGGCTCAAAATGCTTGTCCTTAACGGCCGCGGCCAGGCGATCTGCCAGATTGCGTACGCGCGGATCTAAGCGCGCGGCACCCGGGTTGACAAAGAAGCGGGCCGTGCAGTCCATGATGCGACCGGTGATGACCAAGTCGTTGTCGCGCAACGTGGCACCCGTGGCAGTAATATCCACGATGCGATCGGTCATGCCGACAATGGGGCCCAGCTCGATGTTGCCGTGCAGCGAGACGATATCGGCGTTCACGCCGCGCTCGGCATACCAGGCACTCGCGATGCGCGGGTACTTGGTTGCCACGCGAAGCGAACCGCGGCGGGCGTAGTTGCGCTCGGCCTGACCGGCGCGCCACGCGGGCTCCGCCTCGATAAAGGTGCACAGGCCGTAGCCCAGATCGACCAGCTGCAGCAGGTTGAGGTCTGCCTCGATAAGCGAGTCCCAACCGCAGATGCCGCAATCGGCGCCGCCGCAGCCCACAAAGGCAGGCGCATCGCTGGGACGCACGATGACAAACTCGATATCGCCGACCGCGCCCTCGCCGGCACGCGTATCGCTGCCGCGCACAATCAGGTGACGGCCGGGGTCACGCAACTCAGAGACGTCCAGGCCCGCGGCCTCGAGCACGTCGAGCGTGTCGGCCTTAAGCGAGCCCTTGGGCACGGCGATGCGCAGCGGGCCCTCGGCACCACGGCCCGCGGCGTGGTCGCCATCGGAAGCGGCATCCTCGACCGAGGTGCGCGCGGCCTCCAGGCGCTCGAGCGAAAAGGCGAAGCCCGCCGCCGGCACCTCGATGCCGTCGCCAAATGCACCGGTAAAGATGGAGTCGTAGCGTCCGCCCGAACCGACCGGATCGGGCAGGCCGCCGGCATAGGCCTTAAAGACCAGGCCCGTATAGTAATCAAACGAGTTCATTATGGAGAAGTCGAAGGACAGCACCTGGGCGTCCTCGGGAGCCAGACCATCAACCAGGGCACGCATCTCGCGCGTCAGCGGCGCGACGATGCCCGCCGCCGCCAGCAGCGCGTCGACGCGGTCGAATACCTCGGCGCCGCCGTGCAAGCGCGGCAGCTCGCTAATGGCGGCCTTGACGGCCTCGGGCTCGGCGCTTGCCGCCACACGGGCATCGAGGCCCACAAAGTCGTTGGCGTGCACGCAACGCAATGCCTCGGCAGCCAGTTCGCGATCCTCACAGGCCGCGAGCAGTTCCTTAAACGGACGCACGCTGCCCGCGATAATGCGCGCATCGGGCAGCGCCAGCTTGCGCATAGCCTCCGCCACCAGCGAGACGATCTCGACATCGCCCGCGACATCGCCCGCACCGATAAGTTCAAGGCCCAGCTGAGTAAACTGACGCGAGCCACCGGCATTGCGTTGGCACTCGCGAACCACCGGTGCCTCGTAGCGAAGGCGCAGCGGCAGATCGGCCGCGCGCATGCGGGTCGAAACCAAGCGCACGATCGGCAGCGTGTTGTCGGGACGGACCACCAGCAGGCGACCGTCGTCATCAAAGAGCTTAAACGGGGTGTCCGCAATGCGGCCGCCCTCCTCGAGCGAGCCCTTGTCCTCGAGCAGCGGCGTCTCGACCGGAAGGTAATGATGCTCCCTGAAGCAGCCCTTCACCGTCAGCGCAATCTCCTCGCGCGCCTGAGCCTCCTCGGGCAATATGTCCCGGAATCCCCACGGTGTGGCCGTCATCTGGTGAGCCTCCTCATGCTGTGTTTCATATAGAGCAGAAGACCGGCATAGCTCCGCCGGTCTTCTGGGTACTTTAGCATACTAGAGTGTTTGCGGGGAGAATCGTCCTCCTCGGCTCATAGCGTATTCATTTGGAAACATAGGGGAAAGCGCGTCCCGCCCGCCAGCCAAAAACTGGGATGCGGTTTCCGGTTGAGGTCCTCAGCGGAAAGTGTGTCCCATTCTGAGCGCCTGTTCTGGGACGTGCTTTCCGCCAGAAGCCTCAAGCGGAAAGCACGTCCCGTTTCTCAAAAAGCGTCAAACGCCAACTCGGCGCCCTGTCCCACTTAGGCGCCAATCGCGCGTCGGTACTCCGCCATAACCTGAGCGTCGGCTGCCGCGGGATTGGCGAAATAGCGCCAATCATAGGTCTCGGCCGAAACAACTCCGCGATAGCCGCGCGCCACCAGCCTATCCAGGTCGGCGCGCATATCGCGGTCGCCGTCACCCCAAGCAAGATGCGTCGTGCCATCTGCCGCAACATCGACAAAATGCACGTGGGCGACATCATCGCCAAGCAGATCAAAATAATCGTCGATGGTATCCCCCGCCACCGCCATAGCGCCCAAATCCAGACACGCCTTAAGTGCCGGATGATCAACTGCCTCGATCATGCGCTTCGTATCGGCCGCCGAGTTCACGATCATCGACTCAACCGGCTGTAGGGCCTCGAGCACCAGTCGCACGCCGCGCTCTCCCGCATGCTCGGCAATCGCACGCAGCATCGAGGCGCTGCGACCCCACGCGTCCTCGATCGGCTCGTTCAAAAATGCCCAGCCGCTCGAGACCATGACCTGCTCGGCTCCAAGTTCCGCCGCGATATCTACAACGTTCTTAAAGTACGCGAGCGTGCGGGCACGCGCCTCATTCCCGCGCGCCGCGATATTCCACGGCTTGGGGTTGTTCTGTTCGGGACAAAGCCCCACAATCCGAACCCCATACCGCTGCGACAGCTCCCGTACCCGCTCGAGCGAATCGTATCCATGGCAATCGACATACAGATGCATCGCCCCGGTCCAAAGCTCGCAACACGTATAGCCCGAGGCCGCTGCCGAAGAAAAGAATTCCTCAAGGTCAAAATAACGATGGCTGATATTCATGACGGCAAGCTGCGGATACTCCATCTTGTCCACCTTTCGGCAAAAGGGCGCCGCAGCACAGTGTGCGCGACGCCCCCTCTTACATTGTTTTCATTATGACGGATACCCTACTGGACACCAAGCACTCCAAAGAACGCGCCAGCGATACTCACGAGCAGGATCACAAGCATGATGAGCAGCGGATTCATCTTCTTCTTGAGCATGAGATAGACAATTCCAAACAGCCCCATCGTGACAAAGCCCGGGAAGATTCCGTTGAGCAGCTCGGCGAGCGTCTGAGCACCATCGCCCGCACCGACCATGAGCGGAATGTCCACGGTGACCATCTCCATGGTCATAGCACCGATCACCATGGCGCCCATGATAGAGGCCATCTTGACGATCGTGTCCATAATGCCCGATTCCTGGACCTTGCTGATCATGTCCGAGCCAAAGCGATATCCCACAAACGTCAGCAGGTAACGGATGATGTAGTGAGGAACGTTGAACACGAGCAGGAACAAAATCGGGCCAAGAATAGAGCCCTGCAGCGCCAGCGACGTGCCGACACCCGTTGCCAAAATTCGCAGCGTGCCCCAGTAGAAAGCATCGCCCACGCCGGACAGCGGCCCCATCAAAGCAAGCTTGACATTAGAGATCGCGCTCGTGTCAAAGCTATCGTCAGTAGCGTTGACCTCCTCCATTGCAGCGGCGATGGACATGGGAAGCGTCGAGATGTACGGCGTGACGTTATAGAGCTCCATATGGCGCTTAAGGGCGGCCTTAAAGTCCGCATCCTGCGGATACAGCTTGCGAAGGATCGGCATAAGGGCCCACATAAAGCCGATATGGCCCATACGCTCGTAGTTCCAGGAATGCTCATAGGGAATCGAGCGCCAGAACAGCTTCTTAAGGTCTGCGCGGGAAATCAGCCCGTCGTAAGAAGACTCAAACTTAAAACTCATCGAACCCACTCCCAATCGCAGGATCCTCGGTTGCCGCTGCGGGCTGCTCCGCTTTTTTCTTATCACCCAAAACCGTCATCGCGACGACGATGATCGCGGCAAAGATCGCCACGCCCGTCGTGCGAATGCCAAAGTAGGCGACGAGGAAGAAGCCAGCGAAGAAGAACGGAGCCACTGTTTTGTTCATAATCATCTGCGCCAGCATCGCAAAGCCGAGTGCGGGCAAGAAGGCGGCGGCGACATCCATGCCGGTCTGAACGAAATCGGGGATGATGTTGAGCAGGCTGGCAACAGCATCGGCACCAAAGAAGAATGCCAGGGGAATAATCAGCAGGCCGCACCAGCTCTGCGCGTAACCGGCGATGAGCATGTTGCGCGTGATGGCCTTGGTGTCTCCGTCCTCGACGTTTTTGTCGATACGGTGCACCAGCAGCAGCATGACCGGTTGGCCCAGGGCCGTGTCGAGCGCCAGGACGATCGTGGCGATAGGAATACCCAGGGTCAGGGCCGCCGAAGCGTCCGCGCCGGCCTGCATGGCAAGAGATACGCCCAGGATAGTGCCGGAAATCGTATCGGGCGGGTTATAGGCGCCGACCGAGATGGCGCCGACCATGGCAAGCTCCATCGTGGCGCCCATGATCGTGCCGGTCACCATGTCGCCCATGACAAGGCCAACCAGAGGTCCGAGCACGATCGGGCGCTGGAGGTAGCTCGTGCCCGTCAGCCACTCGGAATAACCCAAAAGGGCAATAAGGAAAATCAGGATTGTCTTGATAACCATGACGGCCCCTAACCGATGACCTTCGCGGCGTCAGTCTTCGCATCTGCCGGAATCATCTGAATGAACAGTTCATAGCCCTCGCCGAGCAGCTCCTTCACGTAGGCCTCGTTCTCGGGCGTGAGGAACACGCTCGTCGAGACCTGACGGGCATTCTCGCTAAAGGCAACGTTGCCGAGGTTGATCTTCTTGACTCCCATCGCCTTGGCGACGGCACCGGCCTGCTGAATCGTCTCGCAAACCACGAAGAGTTTGTACTTATCGGTTACACCGCTCTGGAGCGCCTTGACAGCATCCTCGGTGTTTTTGACGACGACCTTGCATCCTTCGGGCTTTGCAAGGGACAGGGCCTGCAGACGAAGCTTGTCATTGAGGACCGTGTCGCTCACTAACAGGATGCAGTCGGCACCCAGAGCCGAGGTCCAGCTAACGGCAACCTGGCCGTGAAGCAGTCGATAATCTACACGAATCATCTGAATCATGATGTGCTCCTAACGATTAAAACTCATCGAGTTCGGCCTGCCCCAGCAGGTCGTTGACGTACTTGACCTTAGTGTCGTCCGCCTCGACGATCTGGCGAATGGCCTCGTCGATCGGAGTGGAATCGGGTACGAACAGCAGCTGAATAAGGAGTGGCAAGTTCATATTGGTCACGAGGTGCGTGTTGGGACGCGTCTGGACGATCTTGGTGAACTCGTTGTTGACGCTGCCGCCAAAGAGGTCAGTGCACACGACAACTTCGTCGTCCGCGGCAAAGCCGTCCAGAATCGCTGCAGCCTCCTTGGACAGGTCCTCGTTTCCGTCGACATACATAGAGAGCGCATGGACGTTTTCGCGCTCACCGGAAAGCAGGCCGATGCTCTCGACGATTCCAGACGCGAAATGAGCATGGGACGCCACGATAAACTGCCTCATTCGATCCCCTTCCTAGCGAATTTCGGCATAAAAATGCCCGGACGCATGCGCCCGGGCAGGGTGCTTCTTAAATGAGTGGTCAACTATTAGTAGTCGAACTGGTGATAGTAGCGACGGTAGTTGAGGTTGTGCTTGGTGACCGTCTCGTAGTAAGCGGCAAGGCGATCGGTGATCAGCGAGGAAAGGATCCACGGAGACACGATGACGCGGAACTCGTCGTCAAGGCCGGGGATCGCGAACT
>DXMW01000028.1 GCA_019414045.1 Collinsella sp.
CTGCGGGAATGGGCTATTTGCTCAATGTGTTCGGCTGAGATCGGAAATCAACCAACAACAACCAATCTAGGCGCGTCGCAGAAAAGACGCGTTTTAGAAAAAGTTAAGGCCATTAATTCAGGGCTCCAACACATTTTGCCGCGAAATCAAGCTGATGTCATTTCAAAACACCGCCAGTTTACTACGACTGATCGGCGACTCCCGAGCACCGCGTGTTCCCCGTTTGCAAAACCGCAGGTAGGGAGCCCGACGGTTGCGTGAAAAGGCGTGCGTGGTCGAACATTCCTGATTCATCGTAGTAAACCGGCATAGTTCTGAGGCGCAGAGGAGGGGCGGTTCGCAATCGGGCCCGATAATGGGACTGGCGGAGCACGGGAAACCCGGTTGAGCGGGCGGGTCGTGTTTCGCCTGCGCCGGCACGGGCGAAAGTTTTTCCAAAAATGTCCTTGCATCGCCGTCCGAGTTCCCGTATAGTACTTTTTCGCACGGGGGCGTAGCTCAGCTGGGAGAGCGCTTGACTGGCAGTCAAGAGGTCAGGGGTTCGATCCCCCTCGTCTCCACCCGAGCATTGAATGAGGCTCCAATGCAAGTTGGGGCCTTTTTTCATATAGGCCACAAGGTCAAAGGCGGCAGCATGATCCTCCTGGTCGACAAGATCGAAAAAAGCTTCGGCGCACGCGTCCTCTTTAGCGGCGCGTCCTTCCAGATCAACCCCGGCGAGCGCTTCGCGCTTGTGGGACCCAACGGCGCCGGCAAAACCACCATGCTCAAAATCATCATGGGCATCGACAGTCCCGACTCCGGCCAGGTCCAGTACGCCAAGGACTGCCAGGTAGGCTACCTAGAGCAGGAAACCAACCTGGAGCAAAAGGACACCACCATCCTCGCCGAGGTCATGGCCGCCGCCAAGGAAATCCGCCGCATGGGCGAGCGTGCCAACGAGCTGCAGGCCCAGATCACCGAGCTCTCCGAGCAGGGCATGGACGTCGACGCGCTCCTTAACGAGTACGGCCAGGTCCAGGACCGCTTTGAGCACCTGGGCGGCTACGAGCTCGAGAGCAACGCCCGCAAAATCCTGTCCGGCCTGGGCTTCAAAGTCACCGACTTTGAACGCCCGTGCTCCGAGTTCTCCGGCGGCTGGCAGATGCGTATTGCGCTGGCAAAGCTCTTCCTGCGCCACCCCGACCTGCTGCTGCTGGACGAGCCCACCAACCACCTGGACCTCGAAAGCGTCCAGTGGCTGCGCGGCTTTATCGCCAACTACGACGGCGCCGTCCTCATCGTCAGCCACGACCGCGCCTTCATGGACGCCTGCGTCGACCACGTCGCCGCGCTCGAAAACCGTCGCGTGACCACTTACACCGGCAACTACAGCAGCTACCTCAAGCAGCGCGAGGACAACCTTGAGCAGATGCGCGCCAAGCGCGCCGCCCAGGAGCGCGACATCGCCCACATGCAGGTCTTCGTCGACAAGTTCCGCTACAAGCCCACCAAGGCAGCCCAGGCCCAGGAGCGCATCCGCAAGATCGAGCAGATCAAAAAGGAGCTTGTCATCCTACCCGAGGGCCACAAGCACATCGACTTTAAGTTCCCCGACCCACCGCGCTCCGGCGATATGGTCGTGGGCCTGGAGGGCGTCTCCAAGTCCTACGGCAACAAGCACATCTACAGCGATATCGACCTCAAGCTCTACCGCGGCGAGCACGTGGCGCTCGTCGGCCCCAACGGCGCCGGCAAGTCCACCCTCATGAAGATCCTCGCCGGCCTGGAGCCGCCCACCACCGGCACCCGCGACCTAGGCACCAACGTGGGCGTGGCCTATTACGCCCAGCACGCACTCGAGGGCATGACCGAGTCCAATACCGTCCTGCAAGAGATCGACACCGTCACGCCCAAGTGGACCGTGCCGCAGCAGCGCAGCCTGCTGGGCGCCTTCCTGTTTAGCGACAACGACGCAATCGAAAAGCAGGTACGCGTCCTCTCCGGCGGTGAAAAGGCGCGTCTGGCCCTGGCAAAGATGCTCGTGGCCCCCGAGGCGCTCCTGTGCCTGGACGAGCCCACCAACCACCTGGACATCGACTCGGTGGACATGCTCGAGAACGCCCTGCAAAACTTCCCCGGTACCATCGTGCTAATCAGCCACGACGAGCACCTGGTACGCGCCGTGGCCAACCGCGTCATCGACATCCGCGACGGACAAGTCACGGTCTACGACGGCGACTACGACTACTACCTCTACAAGCGCGAGGACCTCGCAGCCCGCGCCGCCGCCGAGGCGTCCACGGAGAGCGCGCCGGCCACGACCAAGTCCGCCAAGGCAAGCGCCGCCCAGGCCGACACCCCCGCCGCGGCGCCTAAGCCTGCCGAGGGCAAAAAGACCAAGGAGCAAAAGCGCGCCGAGGCCCAAGCCCGCGCCGCGCTCAATAAAAAGCTCAAGGGCGTGCGCAACCAGCTCAAGAAGATCGAGACGGAGCTCGACAAAAAGCGTGCCCGCTATGACGAGCTTATGGAATTGATGGCAAGCGAAGAGCTTTATGCCGATCAAGACAAGTTCAACGCCGCGCTGGGGGAATATAACGGCCTTAAGCAAGAGCTACCCAAGCTCGAGGACGAATGGCTGGAGCTTTCCACCCAGATCGAAGAGGAGACCGCGCGTGAACTCTCGTAAGGCCGCTGCCGTGGCGATGAGCATCATCGCCATCGCCTGTCGCATCTGCGGCATTTTTATGAGCGCGATGACCGTGCTGCTGTGTTTTAGCGGCCTCACCGCCAAGCTGCAGATCGTGGGCTTTGTCGTCGAGCTTTCGCGCGCCCTGCCGAGCGCCATCGCCGGCTACGGCGTCATCACGTCGCCCTTTGGCGGTGTGTTCCGCTTGGATTACGCCATCGTCGCCGTGATCCTGTTTGTGATCGACTACCTGCTCACGCGCGCCTCGCGTCGCGTCCGCTAGAGGAGCGCCATGTCCAGCAGCTACATCATGAACCTGCTCGCCAGCGCCGTCGCCGTCATCGTGGGCATCGTGATCCACGAGAGCGCACACGCCGCCGCGGCCTGGGCGCTCGGCGACAAGACGGCCCGTTCGCGCGGCCGCGTGTCGCTCAACCCGCTTAACCATATCGACCCGTTTGGCACCATCATCCTGCCGCTGCTCATGCTCGCGGCCGGCGGTCCCGTGTTCGCCTTCGCCAAACCCGTGCCCGTCTACCTCAACAACCTCAAGCACCCCAAGCGTGACGAGGTCCTGGTGAGTGCGGCCGGCCCCGCATCGAACATCGCACTCGCGTGCCTCGCGGCCGCCCTCATGCACGCAACGTACGGCAACCTCTACACCAGCATGTCCTTTGCCGTAGCATCACAGATCATGAACTTCGGCACCACCTTTATCGTGGTCAACCTGTCACTCGCGTTCTTCAACCTCATCCCGATCCCGCCACTCGACGGTTCGTCGATCATCGTGCCCTTCCTCAAAGGCAAGGCGCTCAACAACTACTACCACCTGCAGCAATACGCCATGCCCATCCTCATCATCGTGCTGTACCTGCTGCCTATGTGGACCGGCATCGACGTGATCGGCCGCTATTTCGACGTTACCGTGTATCCGCTTGCTGAGCAGCTGCTCAACTTCGCAATCGCCGGCATCTAAGGTAAACTTACAGGTCGACCGTGCAAAACGGTCGTAATATGCACCCAAACCGCGCCGCGAAGGCGCCGTCAAAGGAGGTCGAAGATGTCGTATCGCGTGTCGACGCAGGTCTACAGCGGACCGTTCGACCTGCTGCTGCAGCTGGTAACCCGCCAAAAAGTAGATATCGGCGCCATCTCCATCAGCGAGGTGGCCGAGCAGTACCTTGCCGAGGCCGAGCGCATCGAGGCGCTGGACCTGGACGTGGCGAGCGACTTTTTGTTGGTCGCAGCAACCCTTTTGGACATCAAGGCCGCCTCCTTGGTGCCGCAGGAGGCCCCGCGCAAAGCCGATGACGACGATGACGAGTTCGACGAAGACCTCGAGGAGCTCAGCACGCTCGACGGCGACGCCCTGCGCGAGGTCCTGATCCAGCGCCTGATTGCCTACAAGCAGTTTAAAGGCGCGGCTGCGGCCCTCGGTGCCCGCATGCAGGCCGAAAGCCGCATGCACCCGCGTGTGGCCGGCCCCGACCCCGAGTTCCTGGGCCTTATGCCCGACTACCTGGCTGGCATCACCCTGCGCGGTTTGGCCGTCATCTGTGCCGACCTGGACGGCAAGCGCCAGACCTTCCTGCTGGAGGCCGAGCACGTGGCGCCGCATCGCGTGCCGCTCGATCTGACCGTAGCCTCGGTCGACCGCTTTACCATGGCGCACCAAACTTGCACCTTCCGCGAGCTGTTGGACGGCGACGCCACCACCGAGCAGCTCGTCGTCACCTTTTTGGCCATGCTGGAGCTCGCCAAGCGCGGCTCGCTCACGCTGAGTCAGGACGAAATCTTTGGGACCATTCAAATCAACCGCGTCGAGGGCGCCGAGGCATACGTGCCCGGCGAGGGCCCCGAGCTCACCGAATAGGAGCCGCAATCATGTCAACCCTTTCCACGCTAGAGGCAAACAGCCTCAAAGGCGCCCTCGAGGCGCTGCTGCTGGTGTCGAGCGACCCGGTGAGCGCGCCCGCGCTGGCAGGCGCGCTGGATATCGCCCCCGGCGAGTGCGCGTCGCTGCTCGCCGAGCTCAAGGTTGAGTACGAGGAGGCCAACCGCGGCTTTCAGCTGCGCGAGGTCGCCGGCGGCTGGCGCCTGTTCACGCATCCCGCCTACCATGACGTGGTCGAGGCCTACGTGCTGAGCTGGGACACGCAAAAGCTGTCGCAGGCGGCGCTCGAAACCCTGGCCGTCATCGCATACCACCAGCCCGTGACGCGCGAGGTGGTCAAGGGCATCCGCGGCGTCAACTCCGACGGCGTCATCGCGTCGCTCGTGGACAAGGGTCTGGTGCGCGAACTCGGCCGCGACCCCCAGCGCGGTCAAGCCATCATCTACGGCACGACCAACGCCTTCTTGGAAAAGTTCGGTCTGCGCTCCACCCGCGACCTGCCCGACCTGGAGCAGTTTGCCCCCGACGAGCAGTCGCGTCAATTTATCCGCGAGCGCCTGATCGGCCGCAGCATTCAGTCCACGCTCGAGGAGCAGGCCGAGGACCTGGACGAAGAGCGCGAACTGCTCGATACCGATGTTGAAGATGTTGAGGCAGTCGAGAACTTGGAGACCCTGGTCGTCGACGAGACCTCGGAGGATTTGCATGACGAGGACTAACGAAGTAGGGGAGACGCGCGCCATGGGCAACGCAATACCCGCAACCGACACCCAGCCCGTCTATCCGCACACCATGCGCCTGCAGCGCTTTTTGGCGCGTGCGGGCGTGGCGAGCCGCCGCGGCTCGGAGGACCTAATGACCGCCGGCCGCGTGACCGTCAACGGCCAGGTCGCGACCGAACTAGGTACCAAGGTCGACGTCGACCGCGACCATATCGAGGTCGACGGCATGCCCGTCAAGCTCAACCAGGGCGCCGTGTACCTGATGCTCTACAAGCCGACCGGCTACCTCACCACCATGAGCGATCCGCAGGAGCGCCCTTGCGTGGCCGACCTGGTCCCCCGCGACCGCTTTCCGGGACTTTTCCCGGTGGGCCGCCTGGACCGCGACACCACGGGCCTTTTGCTCTTTACCACCGACGGCGACCTGTCGCAGGACCTGCTGCACCCCAGCAAGCACGTCTACAAGACCTACCAGGCGCTCGTTGACGGGACGCTGACCGAGCTCGATCTCACGCCGCTCCGCCGTGGTATCGAGCTCGACGATGGCCTGTGCCAGCCGGCAATCTGCCGCGTCATCAACGCGCGCGAGGCCGAGGCCGTAGCTCCCCAAGGCGTCAAGCCCGGCACCACCGCCGTGGAGGTCATCATCCGCGAGGGCCGCAAAAACCAGGTCAAACGCATGCTGAGCAAGATTCACCATCCCGTGATCCGCTTGCATCGCAGCAACTTTGCCGGCCTGGAGCTCGTGGACGTGGCCAAAGGCTCGTGGCGCGAGCTCACCGACCGCGAGGTGCAGATCCTCAAGGCCGGCGGCATCCCGCCCAAGCAGGCGAGCGCCAAGCGCAACGGCGGCAAGCCCCAAGACACGCCCGCCAGCCGCACGCGTCACCACGGCAGCCACGGCTCCGCACCCAAGCGCAACACCTACCGCGAGCGCTACACGGGCTAGGCAACCCGCCGTGCCCCAGCGCCCGCGAACCATACCAGCACGTCAACCATCGAAAGGAAGCATTGCATGATCGTCGCCATCGACGGCCCCGCCGGTTCCGGCAAGTCCACCATCGCCAAGGAGATCGCCCGCCAGCTGGGCTTTAACAAGCTCGACACGGGCGCCATGTATCGCGCCGTCACCTTCGCCGCGCTCGACCGCGGCGTCGATCTGGACGACGAGGCGGCCATCGACGCCCTCGCCGAGCAGATCGAGATTCGCTTTACCAACGGCACCGGCGAGGACACGCGCCTGACCATTGACGGCCAGGACGCTTCGACCGCCATTCGTACCCCGCAGGTCGACGCCAACGTGTCCAAGGTCTCGGCCTACCCGGGCGTGCGCGCCGCCATGCTCATCCATCAGCGCCGCGCCGCCGAGGACCGCGATATCGTGGCCGAGGGTCGCGACATCGGAACCGTCGTGTTCCCCAACGCACAGGTCAAGGTCTTCCTGACCGCTGACCCGCGCGAGCGCGCCCGCCGCCGCGTGCTGCAGCGTCACCAAAACGACGCCCAGCCGCTTACTGCCGAGCAGCTCGAGGCCGAGGTCGACGAGACTCTCGACGCCCTTAAGCAGCGCGACAAGCTTGACAGCAGCCGCGAGGTCGCGCCGCTCGTGCCCGCCGAGGACGCCGTGCACGTTGACTCCACCGCCCATACCATCGACGAGGTCGTCCGCATTATCGAGGGCCTCATCAACCAAAGGAGGTAGCCCATGCGCCTGTTTAAGCAGACGCCCGAGGATTATTACAACGCCCCCTATGCCGAGTTCCCGGCGCTCATCCGCGGCACCGTCGTCGTGGTCATGGCCATCCTGTGGGCCTTCTCCAAGCTCATGTGGCGCTGGAAGGTCGAGGACGCTGACCTGCTGTTTGAGCGCCAGGACGGACGCGGCAGCGTGGTCATCTGCAACCACACCTCGATGGCCGAGCTCTTGGCCGTGGAGACGGCGCTGTTCTTTGGCGGGCGCCGCATCCGCCCCATCTTTAAGTCCGAGTTCGCCAAGAGCAAGATCGTACGCTGGGCCTTTAGCCGCGTGGGCGGCATTCCCGTGGAGCGTGGCACCGCCGACATGAAGTGCCTGCGCGCCGCCCAGCATGCGCTGCAGCGCGGCGAGGACGTCCTGATCTTCCCCGAGGGCACGCGCATCCGCTCGCGCGAGATCAAGCCCGAGGTCCATGGCGGTTTTGCGCTCATCGCTCAGATGGGCAAGGCGCCCGTCAACCCACTTGCCATCTGTGGCTGGTCCGACATCACGCCCGCGGGCAAAAAGCTCATGCGTCCCAAGAAGTGCTGGATTCGTGCCGGCAAGGCCGTCGCGCTTTCGGACGCGCCGGCCGGGCTTAAGCGTACGGAGCGCCTGGCCTGGTTTGAGTCCGAGGCCATGAACCGCGTCTACGCCATGCGAGACGAGCTGTGCGCCGAGCATCCGGGCAGGTTCTAGCCATGAGCGAGAACGTGACGAACACTGCCGTGACCGCGTCCGACCAAGCCACCGCGCCTACCATCGAGATCGCCGCCCACGCCGGCACTTGCTACGGCGTACAGCGTGCGCTCGATATGGCGCTGGCCGCTGCGCCGCAGGCAGGGGAGTGCACTCAGGTCCATACCTTGGGTCCGCTCATCCATAACCCTATCGTGGTGCGCGAGCTCGCTGAGGCAGGTGTTAGCCTGGCTGAGAAC
This sequence comes from Collinsella sp., assembly GCA_019414045.1. Classification (GTDB taxonomy): domain Bacteria; phylum Actinomycetota; class Coriobacteriia; order Coriobacteriales; family Coriobacteriaceae; genus Collinsella. Next base: position 7,958 of record DXMW01000028.1, read on the forward strand.
CTGGATAGCGCCGCAACCGGTACCGTGATCATCCGCGCCCACGGCGTGGTGCCGCAAGTGATCGATGCTGCCCGCGAGCGCGGCCTTACCGTGGTCGACGCCACCTGTCCCTACGTGAAGAAGGTCCATGTGGCCGCCGAGCGCCTGGTACGCGAGGGCTACCGCGTGGTAGTCGTAGGCGAGCCGGGCCATCCCGAGGTTGAGGGCATCTTGGGCCACGCCGGCAATGATGCACAGGTCGTGAGCTGTGCCGCCGACGCCACCGCCTTGTCGCTCAAGGGCAAGGTAGGCCTCGTCGTGCAAACCACCCAGACTGCGCAGAACCTCGCCGAGGTCGTGGCTGCTATCACCCCGCGCGTGCAGGAGCTGCGCGTGATCAACACCATCTGCGCCGCCACGAGTGAGCGTCAACAGGCAGCAGCCACACTTGCCAACCGCTGCGACTGCATGGTCATCGTGGGCGGCAAGAACTCGGGCAACACCCGCCGCCTGGCGCAGATTTGCGCAGACGCCTGCGAGCGTACGCATCACATCGAGGAAGCTTCCGAGCTCCAGGCCGCGTGGTTTGCCGACGCTCACCACATCGGCATCACCGCCGGAGCCTCCACCCCGCAAGAACACATCGAACGCGCCGTCACGCGCATCAAGGAGCTTTGCCGCTAACCATGGACCAGACCGTACCCGCATACGCCGCCGAGGTGGCCGATTACGGGCGCAGCCGCGACCCCGAGCCGGGTGAGGGCGCGCTCGTCAAGAACGTGCGTCCCGAATCGCCCGCGTGGGATGTGGGTATCGAGCCGGGCATGCGCGTGCTCACGGTCAACGGTGAGCAGCTTACCGACATGATTGTGTGGCTCTGGGAGGCCGACGATGATACCGTCGAGCTCGAGGTTTTCGACCCGCGCGACGGCACCGTCACCCCCGTCGAGCTCGACCGCTTTCCCGGCGAGGATTGGGGTTTGGAGTTCGATGGTCCCATCTTCGACGGCATGCGTACCTGCGTCAACGCCTGCGTGTTCTGCTTTATGACCATGCTCCCCAGGGGCGGCCGCTCCACGCTCTACATTCGCGACGACGACTATCGCCTGAGCTTTTTACAGGGCAACTTTGTCACGCTCACGAACCTCTCCGACAAAGATGTTCAAAACGTCATCCAACGCAACATGAGCCCCATGAACGTGTCGGTCCATGCCGTGAGCCCCGATGTCCGCCGCCGCATGATGGGCCGCAACGCCCAGCGTGGCATGGACGTGCTCGAGGCCATCATGGCCGCCGGCATCGAGATTCACGCGCAGATCGTGTTGTGCCCCGGCATGAACGACGGCGAGGAGCTGGAAAAGACCCTGCGCTTTTGCGAGGAGCACGAGCAAATCACAAGCCTGGGCATTGTGCCGCTCGGTTTTACCAAGCACCAAAACCGCTTTAGCTGGTCATACAGCGACAAGCCCGAACTGGCGCGCGAGACCATTGCCATGATCCGTCCCTACCAGGATCGTGCCTACGAACGCTTTGGCCGCCACACCTTCCAGATGAGCGACGAGTTCTACCTGGACGCCGGCATCGATCCTCCCGAGGCAGACTTTTACGACGGTTACCCGCAGTACTACGACGGCATTGGCATGATCCGCTCGTATCTGGACGAGACCGACGACGTGCTTGCCGCCGACGCCGAGCGTCTGGCCCGCGTCCGCGCTGGCATCGCCGAGCACAACCAGCGCCTTCTGTGCCTCTCCGGCGCCAGCGCGCGCGACACCGTGGCGCGCTTTGTGGAGTCGCCCCAGGGACTCGCCGGCACCGTCACAGCCATCAAGAACCGCTACTTCGGCGGCAACGTGGACGTGACCGGCCTCATCGTCGCGTGTGACATTCTGGAGCAGCTGCCCCAAGATCTGTCGGGGGTTATGCTCTTTGTGCCTAAGCTCATGTTCAACGCTGACGGCATGACGCTTGACGAGTATCATCGTGACGATTTACTCGCAAGCCTTACCAGTTGCGGCGCCGAGGTTCATGTGGTGTCGACCATGCCGCATGAGCTGCTCGATACCCTGGAGCATATCCTTGGCATTGTGCCCGCAGACTCTACTAATTCCGCTGACCCTATCCATTAAAGGAGAGCAGATGAAACCAATCGTCGCCGTCGTCGGACGCCCCAACGTGGGCAAGTCCACGCTCGTTAACCGCCTGGCCCAAACCTCGGACGCCATCGTCCATGAGTCCCGCGGCGTCACGCGCGATCGCTCATACCACACGGCCGATTGGAACGGCCGCGAGTTCACCATCGTCGACACGGGCGGCATCGAACCGCTCAAGAGCGATGACGTCTTCGCCACGTCCATCCGCGACCAGGCGCTCGCCGCCGCCGAGGAAGCCGCCGTCATCCTGTTTGTGGTCGATGGCCGCACCGGCGTCACCGAGGAGGACGAGTCGGTCGCTCGCATGCTCAAGCGCTGCGACAAGCCGGTCTTTCTGCTGGTGAACAAGCTCGACAACCCCGATCGCGAGAACGACAGCATCTGGGAGTTCTATTCGCTCGGCATCGGTGAGCCCACGCCGCTCTCGGCCCTGCATGGTCATGGCACGGGCGACCTGCTCGACGATATCGTGGCCCTGCTTCCGGAGGAAGAGGACGAGGTCGCCGACGAGTTCCCCGATGCGCTGAACGTGGCCATCATCGGCCGCCCCAACGCCGGCAAGTCCTCGCTGTTCAACCGCATCCTAGGCGCCGACCGCTCTATCGTGTCCAACATTGCCGGCACGACGCGCGACGCCATCGACACCGTCGTGGAGCGCAACGGCAAGCACTACCGCATGGTCGACACCGCGGGCATCCGCAAGAAGAGCACCGTGTACGAGAATATCGAGTACTACTCGATGGTCCGCGGCCTGCGCGCCATCGACCGCGCCGACGTGGCGCTGCTCGTCGTCGACGCCTCCGTGGGCGTTACCGAACAGGACCAGAAGGTCATGGGTCTTGCCATCGAGCGCGGCTGTGCCATCGTTGTGCTGCTCAACAAGTGGGACCTGCTCGACGACGACCGCAAGCGCGAGGCCTGCATGGAGACCATCGACCGCCGTCTGGGCGTCATGGCTCCCTGGGCCCAGTACCTGCGCATCTCTGCCCTCACTGGCCGCAGCGTCGAGAAGATCTGGGCGATGGTCGACGCCGCCGAAAAGACGCGCTCGCAAAAGATCAGCACTTCGCGCCTCAATACGTTCCTCACCGACCTGCGCGAGTTTGGCCACACCGTGGTGGACGGCAAGCGCCGCCTGCGCATGCACTACGTGACTCAGACGGGCATCAACCCGCCGACGTTCACGTTCTTCGTCAACCACAGCGACCTGGTCAACGACACCTACCAGCGCTACGTGGAGAACCGCATGCGCTCGACTTTCGATTTTGCCGGCACGCCCATTCGACTCTTCTTTAGGAAGAAGGAACAAAAGGATGCATAATCCGATTCTGCTGACCGCCATCTGCGCCGTGGTCTCGTTCTTTATCGGGGCGATTCCGTTTGGCCTGATCCTGGGCCGCGTGTTCAACCACACGGACATTCGCAAGGCGGGTTCCGGCAACATCGGCACCACCAACGCGCTGCGCGTGGCCGGCCCCAAGGTGGCCGCGCTCACGCTGCTGCTCGACTGCCTTAAGGGCGCCATCTGCGTCCTTATCGCCCGTCCGCTTATCGCCGACATGGGCTATGGTTTTCCGCAGAACATCATGGCGCCTGGAGCCCCCGGCGACTGGATGCTCGGCGTCATTTGCCTGGCAGCTGTATGGGGCCATATCTTCTCGCCCTACCTCAACTTCCATGGCGGCAAGGGTATCGCCGTTGGTCTGGGCGTGATCCTTGCCTGGTACTGGCCCATTGGCCTGTCGCTACTGGGCATGTTTATCGTGGCCGTCGCCATCACCAAGTATGTGTCGGTGGGCTCACTCGCCGCTGCCATCGGTCTTCCCATCGCCGCTTGCGCGGTCTTTCCGTACAGCAGCCTGGGCCTCAAGTTTTGCATGGCGATGATCGGCATCACCGTAGTGTGGGCCCATCGCTCGAATATCCAAAAGCTCATGGCCGGTAAGGAGTCCAAGCTCTCGTTTACCAAGCGCGTCACCGAGCCCGACGATAAATAGGAGAGAGTCATGAATGTTGCGCTGATTGGCTCTGGCTCCTGGGGAACCGCCGTCGCCGGCCTTGCCGCCGCGCGAGCCGAGCGCGTGACCATGTGGGCCCATAGCGAGCAGACGGCTGCCGGCATTAACGGCGAGCACCGCAACCCCCGGTATCTGGTGGGCTACGAGCTGCCCGACAACGTTGTCGCCACGACGGAGCTGGCGCAGGCGCTCGACGGTGTCGAGGCCATCATCTTCGCCGTGCCCTCCACGCACCTGCGAAGCGTATGTCATCAGACAGCGCCCTTCATCGCCGCCGACACCCCGGTGCTCTGCCTTACCAAGGGCATTGAGCCCGAGTCCGGCCTGCTCATGAGCGAGGTCATTGCCAGCGAGATCGGCAACGAGGCGCGCGTGGCGGCGCTCTCGGGCCCCAATCATGCCGAGGAGATCTGCCGCGGCGGGCTTTCGGCCGCTGTCATCGCCAGCGAAGACCCGCAGATAGGGGAGACCTTTAAGGACCTGCTTCTATCCACGGCCTTCCGCATCTACCTGTCGCAGGACATGACCGGCGTCGAGGTTTGCGGCGCCATGAAAAATGTCATCGCCATCGTGTGCGGCATTTCCGCCGGTACCGGCGCGGGCGACAACACGCTCGCGCTTATCATGACGCGCGGCTTGGCCGAGATCAGCCGCCTGGTGCACGCCCGCGGCGGTCAGGCCATGACCTGCATGGGGCTTGCCGGCATGGGTGACCTCATCGCCACCTGCACCTCGGAGCATTCGCGCAACCGCACCTTTGGCTACGAGTTTGCCCACGGCGTGTCGCTCGACGAGTACCAGGCGCGCACGCATATGGTGGTTGAGGGCGCCGTCGCGGCCCGCAGCGTCAGCGAGCTCGCCCGTTCACTGGGCGTAGATATTCCGCTCACCTTTGCCGTGGAGCAAACGCTCTACAACGGTGTTACTTTGGATAGGGCGCTCGAAATTCTCACCGACCGCGTCCCATCGCAGGAGTTCTACGGGCTCAACGACTAGCGCAGAAAGGCTACTACCATGGGTACCATTAAAATCGCTCCGTCCGTCCTTTCGGCCGACATGGCCAACCTCAAGGGCGACCTCGACAAGATCGCCGGTGCCGACTATGTGCACTTCGACGTCATGGACGGTCACTTTACCGGCAATCTCACCTTTGGCGTTGACATCCTTAAGGCCGTCAAGCGCTCCACCGATGTACCGGTCGACGCGCACCTCATGGTGACGAACCCCGACGAGACGGTCGATTGGTACGCCGACGCCGGTGCCGACATGATCACCGTGCACTACGAGGCTTCCACGCACCTGCACCGCACGCTCACGCATCTGCAGCAGCGCGGCGTCAAGGCCGGCGTGGTGCTCAACCCCGCCACCCCCGTGTGCGTGCTCGAGAGCATCATCGACGTCGTCGATATGGTGCTGCTCATGAGTGTGAACCCGGGCTTTGGCGGCCAGAGCTTTATCCCGGGCACCATCGCAAAGCTTCACGAGCTCAAGGCCATGTGCGAGCGCCACGGCGTTTCGCCCCTCATCGAGGTCGACGGTGGCATTTCTCCCAAGAACATTGCCGAGGTCGTCAAGGCCGGCGCCAACGTGCTCGTGGCCGGTTCTGCCGTATTTAAGTCCGAAGATCCCGCTGCCGAGGTTGCGCTGCTGCAGAAGCTGGGCAACGAGGCCGCACAGGAGGCATAAACCCTTATGACCGCAGGTCAAAACCGCATACCCGTGAATCTTGACTATGCCGCCTCGACGCCCATGCGCGCCGAGGCGCTCCTTGCGCAGCGCGAGTACGACGACAGCGAGCTTGCCGGCGTCAACCCCAACTCGCTGCATTCGCTCGGCCGCAAGGCTGCCGCGCGTCTGGAGGTTGCACGTCGCGAGATCGCCCGCAGCTTTGGCGCGCGCGTCCGCCCGTCCGAGATTGTACTGACTAACGGCGGCACCGAAGCCAACCAGCTGGCGCTTCTCGGTCTTGCCGAGGGCGCTCGTCAGCGCGATCGCAAGCGCGGTCGTGTAATCGTTTCGGCCATCGAGCACGATTCGATTCTGGACAACCTGCCGCTGCTGCGTGCCTCCGGCTTTACCGTCGACCTGGTACAGCCCTGCCGCGCGGGCTACGTTGAGCCTGCCACGCTTGTCGAGCTGCTCAGCGACGACGTGGCGCTCGTGAGCATTATGGTCGCCAACAACGAGACCGGCGTGGTGCAGCCCATCCGCGAGCTTGCCGCAGCTGCGCACACCGCAGGTGCCCTGTTCCACACCGATGCCATCCAGGGCTACTTGCATATTCCGCTCGATGTCACCGAGCTGGGCGTCGACGCCATGTCCGTCGCAGCCCACAAGATTGGCGGTCCCGTGGCATCTGGCGCACTCTACCTTAAGAGCCGCACGCCGCTGCGCCCGCGCATCTTTGGCGGCGGACAGGAGGCCGGTCGTCGTGCCGGCACGCAAGACCTGCGAACGCAGCTCGCCTTTGCCGCTGCCGCCTCGTCTCTGACGCCCCATGTGGCTCAGGAGCGCGCGAAGCTGCAAGCCCTTTCCGACAAGCTCTACGCCACGCTTACGGCCCACCAGCGCATTCACGCCACCATGGGCGACTACGCACAGGCCGACCGTCTGCCGGGTATGGTTTCGATCTACATTGACGGCATGGACTCCGAGGAACTCATCATCAAGCTCGACGCCGCCGGCTTTGAGGTGTCGGCAGGCTCGGCATGCTCGAGTGGCAGCATGGACCCGAGCCACGTGCTCAGCGCGATGGGCATCGGCCGCGAACAGGCGCTGGGTGCCTTGCGCATCTCCTTCGATGATCGCGTGAATCCAGGCGATCTGGACGACTTTGCCCAGACGCTGCTCTCGATCGTAGGTGCCGCATGATTGTTGCCGATCTCGCGCATGCCTTGCTGGCACGCTATCCCAAAGCAAATGCCGAGAGCTGGGATCACGTAGGACTTTCCGTAGGTGACCCTGCCGCCGAGATTACCGGCGTGGCCTGCGCACTCGACGCGACCGAAGCCAACGTGCACCGCGCCCAGGAGGCCGGTGCCAACGTGTTGTTGACGCATCATCCTATCTACATCAAGGCACCCGAGGCGTTTTGCCCGGCGGATGCGTCGCGTCCCCAGTGCATCGCAGCACTGTTTGAGGCCGCCCGCTGCGGCGTGAGCATTATTTCACTCCATACCAATCTGGACCGCTCGCACGAGGCGCGCGCCTGCCTAAGTGAGCTGCTGGACGCCGCGCCCGCAAGCTCGTTGGAGCACGTGGACGACCCCGAGGCCTGCGGACTGGGCGCACGCGCGACCCTCCACGACCCCTGCAGCCTGCGCAACCTTGCCGCACGCGCCGCAGCGGCGTTTGGCAGCGACCCGCGCGTGTGGGGCGAGGCAGATCACCCGTGCCGCACCATCGCCATTTTTGGCGTCTCCTTAGGCGACTTTGGAGAGCTTGCTATCGCCGCGAGCGCGGATTTTATCGTGACGGGCGAGGCGGGCTACCACGTGGCGCAAGACCTTGCCTTGCGCAGGCTGCCGGTGATCTTGCTCGGCCATGACCGATCCGAGGAGCCGTTCGTGGATATATTGATGAACTCTGCAGTTGACGCCGGGGTCGACCCCCGTCATGCGATTAAAATACTGAACCCTTGCCAATGGTGGACTGTGACAAAAGGAGAGAACCTATGAGCGCCGGCGCTACGCTACTCAAGCTGCAACAGATCGATTTGGAGCTCGCCCGCAACAAGAGCGAACTTGCCAATATGCCGGAGCTCAAGGAGCTCGCTTCCAAGCGCAAGACCTATGTGAAGCTCAAGTCCGAGATGACCAAGCTCTACGCCCAACGCAAGGATCTGGACATTGAGCTCGACGATCTCAACACTACCGAGATCCAGACCAATAACGCCATCGAGGCTGCCAAGAAGCGTCACGTCGACGGTTCCGACTACCGCGAGGTGCAGGACCTGGAGAACGAGCTTGCCACCCTGGCCAAGCGCCTGGACAAGATCGAGCACACCCGCAAGGACGTCGTTGTCGCCCATAAGGAGGCGCTCGACCGCGAGACTCGCGCGCAGGCCATCATCGCCAAGTTCGAGGAGGGCGTGAAGGCCGATACCAAGGCCGCCCGCGCCAAGGCCGCCGACCTGCAGGCCCAGATTGACGCCGCCACCAAGGAGCGCACCGCCCTTGCCGCTACGCTGCCGACCGACGTGCTCACCGACTACGAGCGCCTGCTCAAGCAGTTCCGCGGCCTGGCTGTTGAGACCATCCAGGGTAACATCCCTACGGTCTGCCACACCGCGCTGCAGGCTTCGTCCATGAGCGACCTCAACCACGACGGCAGGTCAATTACGCACTGCCCATACTGCCACCGCCTGCTGGTGCTCCCGAGCAAGGAAGCGTAAACGATGGCGGCGCCCAACAATTCAATGCAGCTTGAGGGAAAAACGATCCTGCTGGGTATTACCGGCGGGATCGCCGCCTATAAGTCGTGCAATATCGTGCGCCTGCTGCAAAAGCGCGGCGCGCGTGTCAAGGTCGTTATGAGCGAGCATGCCACGGAGTTTGTGGGCCCGCTTACTTTCCGCGCGCTCACCAATGAGCCGGTCGCGGTGGGCCTGTTCGACGATCCCTCCGACCCCATCCACCACATTTCGCTCGCGCAGGAGCCCGACCTTGTAGCCGTGGCGCCCGCCACGGCCAATATCATCGCCAAGATGGCCAACGGCATTGCCGATGACCTGATTTCTACGACGCTACTCGCCACGCCGCGACCCATTGTGATCGCGCCGGCCATGAACAATGGCATGTGGAAGGCGCCGGCAACCCAGGCCAATATGGCCACGCTGCGCGAGCGCGGCGTCCACGTGGTGGGACCCGGCAGTGGCTACCTTGCCTGCGGCGACGTGGACACGGGGCGCATGAGCGAGCCCGAGGACATCGTTGAGGCCGTCTGCGAGGTATTCAACCCCGCACCCCAGGACCTTGCAGGCAAGCGCATCGTGATCACCGCCGGTCCTACGCACGAACCGATCGACCCCGTGCGTTTTATTGGAAACCGATCGTCGGGCAAGATGGGCATCGCCCTGGCGGGGGAGGCCGCTCGCCGCGGTGCCGAGGTCACGCTCGTGCTGGGACCGACATCGCTCGATGTTCCTCGCGGCGTAAAGTGCCTGCGCGTGCAGACCGCCGCAGAGATGCTGCAGACGGCGTTAAACGCCTTCCAGACGGCCGACGCTGCCATTTGCGCTGCGGCCGTCGCCGACTACACGCCCGCGGCCCCTGCCGACCATAAGCTCAAAAAGGCCAACGAGCGCCTGGATTGCATCGAGCTCGTCGAGACCGTTGATATTTTGGCTGAGCTCTCGCGCCAAAAGGGAGGGCGGTGCGTGATTGGCTTTGCAGCCGAGACCGATAACGTTGTGGAGTACGCTGAGCGTAAATTGGCCCGCAAGGGCTGCGATGCGATCATCGCTAACGATGTTTCGCGCGCCGATTCGGGCTTTGGAACTGATACCAATAAGGCTTGGATCGTGAGCACAGCAGGGACGCAGGAACTTCCCGTGCTAACAAAACCCCAGCTCGCAGATACAATTTTGGACTTGCTCAAAAATAATTAAAAAAGTTCTTGCACAAGTCCAAAGTTTCGGGTTAATATACTCCCTGTTGCGAGCGAGAGCAGAGCAACAAACAAAAGCTTCGGGACGTGGCGCAGCTTGGTAGCGCACTTGACTGGGGGTCAAGGGGTCGCTGGTTCGAATCCAGTCGTCCCGACCAGAAGTTTGCAGGTCAGGCACTAGGTGCCTGACCTTTTTTGTTTTAAGCAATTGCTTAATTTTGATTAAGCAACAGGGTGCCAAAAATCTAGCTGCGCGATAATCGCCTTTTGCGGCTACTTGCGCGTTTTGCACACGCATGAGCCGATTTATTAACGCGATATGATTCTACATACGCGTAACTGGTATACAGTCGAGTAGGGGCTGTATTTATCGCGGCGATTAACACAGATATAGCGACTGTAACGGACAAGCGTGTCGCTGTATTAATTCCAGTAGTTCACTTGATCGGTGGACAAGTGGTCTGTTGCAACGAAACGCCAAGCGGGATGAACTCTATACGAGGGCGCAGCTGAGGTAATGGCGGGGGAGTGCGGCGGGCGCTCTGAGAGCCGCTGTATGACCCCATTTCTCCTTAACTCTATAATTTGTGTTTCAAGCCACGAATCGATCGAGCAATTGCCAAAAGAAAAGCCCGCGCGGGGTCGCGCAGGCTTTTCGCTAGACAGGCTAGAAGACAAACTAGAAGCACCATGCGGGGCAGATGCAAAAAGTGTCTGAAGCGTTTCCATTAACCTGAGGATTGCCGTTATTGTGGACTCGAAGGAAGAACGTGGTGCTTCCCGGATAGGCAGTACGCTGCCACCAGAAGACGCCAATTGAAATGGCAGCATTTTCGGAATGATTGTTGGTCACCTTGCCCTCAAACGCCTCGTACTGCGCACCCTCCGAAGAGGTCCATTTATAATTATTCGCCCATAATGACGTGGGGACGATTTCGGAATAGCTGAGCAGGAACAACTTGTCGATGGTAGCCGTCACGGCGGCGTTCTCATCGATGGCAGAACCGTTATTAGTGAGCTTTGTGACGGCTTTCACCTTGGTCTGGAAATCGCTGGGCATCAGGTTCCAAATCTCGCCTGAGTTCATCTTCGCGCGAACATCCGATTTCTCCCAGCCACCGGCATTGACCTTCTCCATATTCATGCAGGAACTGATGCCCGTCGAGGTAGTCAGGAACGTCAGGCCCGCCTTGCCGGTGCCGTCTGCGAGGTCGTCGTGATTGATGCCGATAATCTTGTACTCGAGCGTCTTTCCGTTCGTCAGCTTCATCGAAAACTTCGTGCCGGCATCCATGGCGGCCTTGGCTTTGGCGTAGGCGGGCGAAGCCTCGCCCTTGGCGGCGATGTCCTCGGCCACGGCCTTCTGCTCATCGAGCGTCCAGTCCTTGGCGTCCTTGGCTACCGCCGCCTGGACGGTCGCGGAATCGGCCCCCGCGGAACCGCCGCCGTATGCTCCGCCTCCCTCGACGCCGCCGGTTGTCCCGCTGTTCACCGTATTGCCGACCAGGTTGAATTGGTTGCGGGTGGCCTCGGCCACGCCGGGCCCCGCGAACGCGATCACCAGGCCGATGACGGCGATGATCAGCACGTACTCGATGATTGGCTGCCCTCGGAGGTGGGTACTCCTAGGAGATACCCCCCCCCGAAGGTTCTGCGTCGCTGCATGCATATGCGACACTCCCTTCGTATGGGATTGATAATGCATGCAGGAGAGTACGATGGAGCGGGCTAATCAGCCATCAACGTGCCGCAGCGGCAACGATGACGGTAGGGGAGGAAACCGAGTGTCTTGAATGCAATCAATTGCCCTCCCGAAGCCCTCGCACGGCTGTACCTCGTCGATATAGAGGCGATTGTGGGTGCCCCCCCGTATCGCCCAATGTTTGACAATCTTGCTCGAGTTTCCCGCGCCGAGTTTGGCAGCAGAACCAAAGGCATAAAAACGCAAAGCTATAATAACGCCCGTATTAGAAACAACGCGATTCGAACTGTCTATCCGCCCACGAGAAAGAATCGTCCATGAGCATATTCGACAAAGGCTTCGACCCGCTGCAGGAGATTCAGAGGGCCACTAAGACTGCCGGCGAGGCGACGGCCAGGATTGCCGAGGGGGCATCTGGGGTGGCGGTAGCGGCAGGCGCCGCGATCGTAGACGCGGCGACAACGGCAGGTGCGGCTGTCGCAGGGGCGGCGGGCGGCGCGAAGGCCGCCCTCGACGAAATAGAGGCCGAAAGACTTGATGCGGAGAAGGCGGAGTACGCGCCCAAGGTGCAGGAAGCCCTGAGGGCGATTGAGGCCACCCGCGCACGGGAGCTACTCGACTCGTTCCAGGAGTCTCCGCTCCCGTTGACGGAAGCCAATGCCGCCAAGGTGAAGTCAGCCTTCCCGATACCTAGGGAACAAACCGTTGTCTGGGCCGACGCCGAGTTCGACCTCAGGCCCAGCGGCATCGCCATGACCGAAAAGGGCGTCTACATCAAGGCAGACGCCGGCGCGTTCGCCGTCCCGGGGAAGGAAAAGAGGCAGTCCCGCCTCTTCTACTTCGAGTGGGCGCACTTCGAGCCCGCCTCCTTCGCCTCCGACGGTGAAAGCAACCTTGCGCTCACCGTCGACGAAGCGTGCAGGAGCCAGTTCGTATCCCGCTGCCGGGCGCTCCGCGGCCTCGAGGATGACCACGCCGCCGGCATCGACAGCGAGCTTGCCACGGCGGACGATACGGCGGTCAAAGCCGCGGCAGTCGCGGCGGCGGCGACCATCAACAGCAACGGGGAGGTCTTCGTCGAGCAACGGGCCGCGGTCAACAACCCTGCGGGCCACGGAGAACTTGCAGAGGAAGCGAACAACATCATCGACAGGCTCCAGGGCCACCAGGCCGAGATTCTGGGGAGGGACAACGCGAAGAACGGCGCCGACCGAAGCGTCGACGGCGTTCTGATCCAGACCAAGTACTACAAGACAGCACGCGGTTCCCTCGAGGCATGCTTCGATCCGAGCAGCCATCAGTATCGCTACCTCGCAGAAGACCGCACTCCGATGCAGCTCGAAGTCCCGAAAGACCAGTACCAGCAGGTGCTCCGCGGTTTTGAGAAGAAGATTAGCCAAGGCAAGGTCCCCGGCGTCAGCGACCCCAAGGACGCCGAGAAAATCGTCCGCAAAGGCAAGCTCACATACGGCCAGGCGGTGAACCTCACAAAGCCGGGAACGGTGGAATCGGTGACCTATGACGCCGCGACCGGCGCGGTCACATGCTCTTGCGCATTCGGCCTGTCGTTTCTAGCGACGACCTTCATGGCGTACAGGGAGACCAGGGACATCACCGGTGCCGTCCAGGCGGGCATCGCTGCCGGCGTCCAGGTGTTCGGCTTATCCTTTGCCCAGCACATGGTCGTCTCGCAGCTCTCAAGAGCGGGGCTTTCCAACGCTTTGATGACGCCCAGCCAGGCGGTGGTCGGCGAGCTCGGATTCAAGGCGTCCGCCACAATCGTCAACGGCCTGCGCGCCCTTACGGGCAAGACCGCCATCAGCGGAGCGGCCGCCTCCAAGCAGCTTGCGAAGATGCTAAGGGGCAATGCCGTCTCGGCAGCGGTGACCCTCGTCGTGTTCTCAGTCCCCGAGACCTACAAGCTCTTCCAGGGCAAGGCGAGTGGCGCCCAGTACGCCCAGAACATGGCACGCCTCGCCACCTCGGTCGCCGGGGGAATCGCCGGCGCCGCCGCCGGCACGGCGGTGACGCCCGGCGTGGGGACCATCGTCGGCCTCGCGGGCGGCATGGTCGGAGGAACGGTCGGCACAGCGGCCGCGGGCGTAGTCGGCGGGATACTGTTCGAGGGCGACATCGCGTCTTTTGGGCGGTACTTCAACGCCATGGTGTCGTGCATGGCGGTCGAGTATCTGCTCGACGGACGTGAGATGGACAAGCTGCTTGCTGTCCTAAACGGCGTAAAGCCGGAAGAGTTCAAGGCGCTGATGGAGGAAACTCTTTCATCGCAGGACCAAGAGGCGAAGGTCCGGGCGTTCCTTGTCCCGATGTTCGATGAGATCGTGTCGCGCAGAGAGCGCTTCGCGCTTCCCACCGGCAGTCAGATATCCGACGCCCTTGTCAATTTCGAGCAGGATGTCGAGGAGAAACCGACGGCTTAGCACGTTGCGCTCGACGGAATCGAAGAGTTTGGCTTTCCTTGCATTCTTCCAGTCCCTCGAATCGCTTTCCGGGGAGACGGACTTGCTCAAGAGTTTCGGGGTCCAGGCCAAGAGTGCACAGGCACTGTTATACATGGGCCCCTCGTTCGAAGGGGAGACGACGCACGCGGACAATCACTCGGCTTCCATCGCCATGCGCACGACCTCTTCCATCGAGTAGTGGGTGCCGCCATCCCCATCCAAGGCCTCGTTGTAGGTCTCGATGTCAGCCATGTCCTCAGCCTTCTCGAGCGCGGCTCTTCTCACGAACTCGGAAAAGGACATGCCAATGGCATCCGCACGTCCCTGAATCAAGGCCCTTTCGCTCTCATCGAACTTGATCTCGCACATCACCATGGCCGATCCCGTCAACTCCGTCATCGAGGTGAGTCCATTATCCACCCACCGCATACGCCCTGAAATTAAAACGCCAAGCGGGATGGGCTCTATACGACGACGTCGCAGAGGTAATGGCGGGGGAGTGCGGCAGGCGCTCTGAGAGCCACTGTATGACCCCATTTCCTCTCAACTCGATTACCTGTGCCAAGAACCTCAAATTGTTCGAGAATCGCCAAAATAAAAGCCCGCGCCGGATTGCGCGGGCCAAACAGCTGAGATTAGAAGGAGAAAGCGGGGCAGACGCAAAACGAGCGCATCGCAATATTGTTGTTCGACGGTTCGCCGTCGCTGAGGTGACCGAAGAAGGTCGTAGAGTTGCTCGGATTCACCGAACGCTCCCACCAAAAGCTGCCAATTTGCAGACAGGCATTAACAGAATAGTTCTGCGTCACCTTGCCCTTGAACGCCTCATACTGGGTGCCCTCGGAGGAAGTCCGCGGATAGTCGGATGCCCAGTGGGAGGTGGGGACGATTTCGGAGCAGCAGAGCGAAAAGCTTGTCGGAGGTCGCCGTCACGGCGGTTTCCTTGCTCGCGCTGCCGCCGCCGACGACGTTGTTCCTGAGCTTCCTGACCGATTTCACCTTGGACTGGGAATCGGACGGCATGAGGTATCAGATCTCGCCGGAGTTCATCTTCGCGCGGATTTCCGACTTCTCCCGGCCGCCGACATTGGTGTCGGTGGCATTCATGTGAGACCTGATGCCTGTCGAGGTGGTGAGGAACGTCGGGCAGGTCTTGCCCGAGCCGTTCGCGAGGTCATCGTGGTCGATGCCAATGATGCGGTACTCGAGCGTCTTGTCGTTCGACAGCTTCACCGAGAACTTGGTGCCGGCATCCATGCCGGTCTTCGCCTTGGCGTAGGCGGGCGACGCCTCGCCTTTCGACACGATGTCCTCGGCGACGGCCTTCTGCTCGTCCAAGGTCCAGTCTTTGGCCTCCTTGTGCGCAATGCTCTTCATCGCTTCCTGATGCGCCTTCCCATCCGCGCTCAAGAAGCTGTCGCCGCCTGTGCCGGAATCCAACATGTTTGTGACCTAGTTTAATTGGTTTCGCGTGGCTACCGCCACGCCGGACCCCGCCCGCGGCCGCCAGATAGATGATAGTGATAATCAGGACATATCGAAGAATCATTTTTCGTAGTCACTGCGTTTGTCGTAGTCACTGCGCGCATTATGCGGTAAGATACATACAGCGATTGTAGAACGGCAATTGCAAAAAGATCTCAAAGGAGGAACCACTCATGGAAAACAGCAGGACAGATATTATCGAGAGGACACAACAGGCCTATCTCGATGCCGTGAAGTTTGCGGCGCAGCGTGTCGCCTCAGAGCTGAGGGCTTACGTTGAACAAAGCATATCGCCAGACGATGGAAGGCCGCTCTTCTCCACGGCCTTCGCCGTGGAGTCGGAATCTACCAGGCAGCACCGCGGCCCGAACCGTCGGCTCCTCAGCCAGGGCAGGCGCTCTGTTAAGGTCTACGGCGACGGCACGGCTGACCTGCGCGCCGATCTCCGTTCATACATCTGGTCACAAGTTTGCTACCAGCCAGACTCCGGGAATAAGGTCCCAATATGCGACGTGATGTTTAGCATGATGCCGCACATCGACATGTCGACCGGCAACCGCCACGCAGCACCGAACCTGATCTGCATCGCGCCCTCAGGATCAGATGGTTTCGACGCCCCGGAGCTCATCAAGCCGATCGGCCAGCTCCGTTACGATATGGACCCGTCGGTCGTCGCCACCCTGAAGGAAGAGGTCGCCTTGAAAATCAAATGCTATTGCGACAAAAATCTGATTGATGCTCGAACTGGCGCCAAGCTCCACGCGGCCATCGCTTCCTGCGAGGAGATCGGCTCAAATCAGTAGCGATACGGGCACCGATTCTGCTCATCCTCGGTCTTTACGAGTGTATCTTGGAGGCGGCCGCGCTCGGCTTCGACCAGCTCGCTGCGCTCGAGGTCCATCCTCATCGTCTCGATCGTGTGCAGGACGCCGGCGAGCCTCTGCTCTGCCGTGGCACGGACCTCGTCCGCTCCCCTCACACCTGCGTCGATGGCGTTGTCGGCGTGATAATCAGGCCCTTGTAAAGGTTGTTGATGTTCACAAAGAAGTGGTCCGAGTGATCACTGGGAAACGAGCAGTGTGAGCACGAAAAATTGAGCAATTGAAGCAAGAGGGCCGCGCCCCCGGGGACCGGGGGCGCGGCCCTCGCCGTATGTTTTCCCCAGGCGGTTACTTTGGCGAGCCCGCCCGGGAAGGATAGAGGAGATGACCGTACCCCTGGACACAGTGAATGACATACGGTCGATGGATGCCGCCGGGCGCTCGAGGTCCGAAATCGTCCGAGTGCTCCACGTGAGCCGGAACACCGTGGTGAAGTACGCCGACATGGAGGAGAGCTAGCCGCTCAAAAAGCGTGCGCGCTTCCGATGCTACGACTGCTCAATTTCTGATGCTCTTTTACTCAAATCCTCTTGTCGAAACACAAAGGTAACGGAGCTCGAGGAGATTGCTGTCGAATGCCTCAAGCGTGGCGGCGTAGCTCTGGTGGCTGGCGCCGAACTTATCGACATTGAAGGTGTCGAGCGTGGGGCCGAGGAGAGCACCCTGTGTGATTCTACTCTACTCCGCTGCCGCGGCGAAACGCTATTGATCTCCCCAGTCATCCTGATCTGACAGTTGATGGTCTCGGCTATCTCGGCTCCTCTCCGTATGCGTTTTCCTGGCAACATATGAATATATATGTGGCCACTGCATTTCGAGGACGTGCCATGTGTGTCGCGGGTATGTTAGTTATACCACTAGCATACCCGCGACATATCTGCTGCTCTGGGTCTTGGCACACCCGCCATCTGATGGCAGATACGGCAATCAGATGGCGCAACGATGGATTCCTCCCAATTTTGGGCAAGCCATATGTCGGCGCCGCCCATCGTCGCGGTGGCGCCGACGACTGAGTCTAGAAGGGTTCTAGACCGGTTATATAAACGCTCTAGATACGGGCATGGCAATGGGTTCAACGCTAGAGCCAATCATCCTCGTACACATAGCCGTTCGTATAGAGCTCGTCGACGTAGCGGAGGGCCTTTTCCGTCGACCAGCCGCCCACGGAGAGGCCCATGACTGCCGGCGCGATGCTGTCGAGCAGGTCCACGCCCCGCGTGAGGAGGATTCGCCCGGCCTCATCGGGGACCGCTCGGAACAGCTCGTACGGCATCCCCGTCATGAACGCGAGGTCCAGGTCGTCCAGGACGAGCCCGCCGACGCCCACGCAGGCGAGGTTGACGGCGTTCGCGAGCTCCAGGAACGGATTCCGCATAGATGGCGGGACGATCCTCGGCGAGGGGAAGGTGGCTACAATCATCCCCGTCTCACACAGACGGCATGAGACCTGGAGAGGAATCCGCGCATCGACGGCGAGATGCGCCTGGTCCTCCATGACCTCGACGACGTTCCCGTGCATGACGATCCCCAGCCCGCTCATGGGCCTGTACCTGCCGTCGGCCTTCACTCGGTCCCGGACGATCCTCTCCAGCAGCTCGGCATTTGAGGGCTGTCCGCCTTCGATAATCTCCATCGATAACCTCCCTTGATTGCCACCCGCATAGCCGGGGCTGGCCGTCATGCGCACGGGGCATCTCCGCTCCCGTCCAGTATCCACCGGCAGAATCGCACGACCGCTCTGGCGAAGCTTTCATCCAGGTCCGCAACGTCGACGACGGTTCTCCCGAAGAGCAGCCAAGCAGCGAGCTCCAGGGGTTCGGCGCTGTCGATGCCAAGCTCCTTGGCGGCCCCCAGGAGAACCGTCTGTCCGGCTCCTCGGCACCTCATGGACGCGAGAGCACGGCTCAGCTCAAGGTTATCCTCGTCGACTTCCATCCGGAACCTCCTCTTAAACGCTTATATTATCGTATCACTTGTTGTCACTGCAAACAAGTAGTATAATGCCAACATTAATATTATTAAATATCTAAAAGGAGGAACCACCCATGCGAAAGGCAATCCGCACCGCGAACGAGAACGCGTGGCTTATTTCAGAAGCCACGTCTCGCGTGATTGCGAAGACGGGTTCTCCCGCCCCGACGCCCAGCATGGTACTCGCGCATGCGCTGGACAGCCTGGACGATAAGATGACACAGGCCGCAGGCAGCGGGAAGAGGCTCGATTTCGATACCATCATGTGCCCTATCGAGGAGTTCTGCGAGATGGCCAAGTTGCCTCCGGCAACGACCTCAAGCCTTAGCGGGCGGTATGTCTTCACGGTAACGGGACAGAACGTAATAACGCATCTCATGCAAATGAACGCTAAACTCACCCTCGAGCTGCTGCCCACAGAAGTTAAGTCGTGCTGGACAATTCGCTGCGCTCTGCGCGTGTTCCTGCTAGTCGAATACGGTACCACCGTACCCATGGTGCCGTAGGCTCCGAGGCGCATGAAAACCGCCTAGTACCCCACACAGCCACCCGGCCGCCTGGGGGCTTTCACCAATTCGTTCCAAAACGTATGGCGACCGGAGTCATCGAATCAGCTGGCCGGCGCTGCCGGCGGTCGAATTGACTTGAGCACCAAAAAAGGGATCCAGCCATCTTGCTGGGTCCCTTTTTTAATCATGGTTAATCATAGTCGTCATCGTAGACGAAACCCTCATCCAAGATCTCGTTCATGTAGCGGATGGCCTTCTCGGCCGGCCAGCCGTTCTTGAGGCCCCAGATCGGCACGGACATGGTCTCGAAGTACCTCACACCCGTCTCCAAAAGGAGCTCCCGCGCCTCCTCGAGATCTGCGCGGAGCAACGACGACGGCAGGAACGCCTGGTAGTAGATATCCAGGTTCTCAGCGTCCACGGCGAACAGACCCGCCCGCACCCTCGCTACGTTCAGCGCGTTTGCGAACTCGATGAATGCCGCGCACGTCTCGCGCGTCATGACTCTGGGCGACGGAAACGTTGTGGCCATCACGCCGCCATCAAGGACCCTCATCGAGACCTGCAATGAGATTCGAGGGGCCTTCACGACGAAATGCGCCTCGTCGTCGGCCAGGACCTTGACCGGATCGCCGTCCGGGCCGGTAGCCCAGCTTCCGTAGACCCTCAGGTATCTTCTGTCGAGTCCGGCCTGATCGCGAGCAATCCTCTCCACGATATCTCGATCCGTGACCTTGCCCCCGACTAAGACCTCCATAATGAATGCCTCCCCTGCGACCTAGTGCCGGCCAAGCCCCGGCCCAGAGTACCTACCGGTCTCCGAGTCGTAGGCCAGCACCGCAACCTCGCCGTGCTCCATGACGTTGGAGTCGACATAGTAGTGGCTCTCGCCGTCGAACCAGATCCCCCGGTACCCGGAGATACCGCTGACGGTCTCGGTGCTGACATGGCCCGCGATTACGTCGAGGTCGAAGTGCTGCCCGACATATATCGGCGGCATCGCCGTGAAAAATTCCTCAGGAGTTCCAGGTTTCCACCAATCGGCCCCCGCCTCCTCGTAGATGCCGGCATGGACGAACACCTGCCCGAACGGCGACTCCCAGTAGTACGGGAGTCTCCCGACCCACCTGATGACGTCCCCGTGGGCTTTCCTCATGCGCCCCACCGTGTAGCGGTACGCCTCCTCGAAGCGCTTCAGGACGAGGAGGTGCCGCACATGCTCGAACTCATCCGGCTCGAGGAAGGACCTCGCGGTCGCCAGGTTGCTGTCAGCGAGCTTCCACGCCTGCGCGAAGTCGGGGTTGTCCACATTGGATAGGTATTCTATGAGCTGCTCTTCATGGTTTCCCCGGAGCGCGACGACGCGCCCGGCATAGCGCTCCTGGAGCCCCATGACGGTCCTGAACACCCCGAGCGAGTCGGGGCCCCTGTCGCAGTAGTCGCCGAGGAGGACCAGCATGGAGTCCTCGGACTCAAGGTCGATGGTCTCCAGGGCCTTCAGAAACGGCTCAAGGCATCCATGGATATCCGACATGCAGTAAATGCGCATACATCTGCCTCCTCAGGATTAGCGTCTGGTCGCGGGCGCCCGCGCGCCAAAGACAGGGTACTGCTCTGCCTAACGAAGCGCAGCCCCCAGCGTGAGCAATTTCAGTATAGACGCTCATCAGGACAGCCGAAGACACCCAGAACGCAGGAGGGTGCCACGAGGCGCTCTCATCTTTCGAAGCGGTACCCCGTCCCAAAACGCATGCCGTCTGGGACGACCGACAGCCGATTCTTGCGCCCCGTTCGGGCAGCGCCAGAACCCCGGGCCGGAACCCACGCAGCCGATGGCAGGGGAATTCAGCCGCTTCCATCGAGGAGCCGACCTAGGGATGGCGCCCTCAGACCTCGAAGGATCTCCACCACCCCTTACATGCCTGGATTGATTTATTGGTTGATTTAACCCGGCTGAATAAGCCGGGCATGGGCCGGTCGACAAAATGTAAGGTAAAAAAGCAGATGCGGCCGTACGCCGGTGCGGGATTCGGGTGATGTGATAGAAAGTAATTCACGTATTGCATCCAACTGGGAGGCGTATCATGGCAACCGCCACCGCAGCCCTGAGAATCCCCGAGGACCTCACGGACAGGTACGACCGCCTGGCGAAGTCGACGTGCCGCACGAAAAACTTCTACATGACGGAGGCCATCGCCGCCGAGATAGACAGGCTCGAATACGAGTACGGCCTCATGAATTATCCGGGAAGCGTTTGGTTGCGAGGCATGCCAGTGTGAGGGACTGATTCGTCAGATCCCGCACAGGGGGACCGCGATGGTGGCCACCGCGCCACCCGAGGGGCTGTTGGCGAGCGAGACGGAGCCCCCGTGGGCGCTCGCGGACTCGGAGGCGACGTGGAGGCCGAGCCCGTAGTGGCGGTCTCCGTCGCGCGAGGAGCGGGAGGAGTCGTCTGTGAAGAGGCGCTCGCAGCCGCGTTCGAGGGCAGCGGGAGAAAAGCCCGGTCCGTCGTCGGCGACCTCGATGACGAGGTACCCGCCCGCGACGTCGCAGGAGACAGTCACGCGCGAGCGTGCGTGCTCGGCGGCGTTGGCCACGAGGTTCGCGGCGGCTCGCGCCAGGGCGGTTCGGTCGAGCGGGGCCTCGGGCGCGCCCGCGACAGCGGGGCCCGTGGCCGCGTCGAGCGCCACGCCTCGTGCCCGGGCGATCTGAGCGGCCTCGGCGAGAACCTGCTCGCAGAGCTCGGCCGGCCGCATGGGGGCCCTCTCCGCCCCGCCGGACCCGCGCGAGGCCTCGATGAGCAGGCGCACGTAGCCGTCGAGCCTTTCGACACCGCCGGCTATGTCGCGCGCGGCGGCCGAGAGGTCGGCGTCATTCTCGTCTTCCAGCTCCTCCGCCACGAAGTCGGCGTTGGCGCGCAGCACGGTGAGCGGCGTCTTGAGGTCGTGGGCAAGCGACGCCATCTGCTCGCGCTGCCCCCGCTCCGCGGCCCAGCGGGCCTCGAGCGACTCGGCAAGGGAGGCCCGCATGGCGTCCATCGCGGCGAGGACGTCGTTCACCTCGCGCACGTTAGTACTGCCGACCGCGAAGTCGAGCTCCCCCGCGCCGACGCGCCCCGCCGCCTCCGCAAGCGGCGCCATCTTGCGCGAGATCACGCGGCTCGCGCGGCGCGCCACGAGCGCAAGCGCGAGCGCGCTTCCCGCCGCAGCGCCGACGAGCATGAGGTTCTGCGGGTTGGGAAGCAGGCCGGCGAGGTCGCGCGAGACCCACTGCGGCAGGTACTCGCTGACGAGCGCGCAGGCACCGCCGCCCTTGAGTGGGAACGCGGCGTAGGTGAGGCCCGAACCCCCGCCCTTGATCTCCACTGTGCCCGGATCCGCGGCGAGTGCCGTACGGGCCATTTCCGTCGCGTCCTCGAGCCGCGTGCCCTCGAGGTCTGTCATCAGAACGTATCCGTCCTTGTTCAGGATGAGGTAGCGGTACGCCGTCGGCACGTCCTGCTGCCCGCAGACACCGTCGCGTGCCAGGCCCTCCGCGACCTCGCGCGCATTGGCCGGCCCCCAGCTTGCCTCGTAGACGACGCCCGCGTTGATCGCCACGGAGAGCACCATGAACGAGGCGAGCCACGCCGTGGCGACCGCCGCGAACGCGTAGGCGAAGTAGCGCGCGATGACGAAGGAGAGCGGCATGCCCCCGCGACCTCGCGTCCCGGTCCTCAGAGCTGCCACTTGTACCCCATCCCCCAGACGGTCGCGATCGGATCGGCGCCGGCTTCGGAGAGTTTCCTCCGGGCGCGGCTGACCTGCATGGATATGGCCGCGTCGTCGGCGTCGCTCTCCCAGCCGAGTACCGCCTCGCGTATCTGCGCGCGGCTCATGACCTGCCCGGGGTGGCGGGCGAGGTACTCGCAGATGGCGTACTCGGTGGGCGTGAGCGGCACGGCCTTGTCGCCCACGGCGAGGCCGCGCGCCCCGAGGTCGATCCGCACCTCCCCGAAGGAGAGGGCGTGCGAGCGCGGTCGGCGCTCACGGCGTAGATGGGCCGCGACCTTGGCGCGCAGTTCCGCGGCCCCGAAGGGCTTGCGGACGTAGTCGTCGGCGCCCAAGCCGTAGGCGGCCACGGCATCCTCCTCGGCCACGCGCGCGGTCAGGAAGACGATGGGCCCGTCAAAGTCCGGGCGGATCTGCCGCACGAGCTCGAAGCCGTCGAGCCCCGGCATCATGACGTCGCAGAGCACGAGGTCGAAGCGCGAGAGGTCCATCCCCGGGACCGCCGTCGGGTCCGCCGCCCTGACGACCTCATGGCCGTCGCGGCCGAGGACGCGCGCGAGCGCGTCGAGGATCGCCCGTTCATCATCCACTGCCAGTATCCTAGCCATGTTGACCTCCTGAAACTTCCGTCGGAATTGTACTAGCGCCGCGCTCAGCGGTCCAGAGCCCTGCGCGCAGCCGAGGGTGCCTGGGCCGCGTCGCACGTGTGGTAGCGCGCACCCGAGCCGCCGCGCGCCTCGATCCCGAGCCAGCCCTCGCCGTCCGACTCCCGCCCGAAGAAGATGAGCTGGAGCTCTCGGACATTGCCCCTGTCGTCCGCCGCGTCCACCAGGTAGACGTAGTTTGCCCCCGCCTCGGTGGCGTCGGCGTAGAAGCTCGCGTGGCTGCCGGGCTCGGGCGCGGGCGCCCGCATGGCGATCTCAGGGTTGGGCAGCACGCGGTCGGCGATCGAGCGCAGCGCCGACCCCCAGCCGGCGTCGAGCAGGGCATTCCCGCCCAAGACGAGCGCTGCGGAGAGGATGACGAGCATGGCGGCGAGCGGCCTCCTACGCATCTGCCCTCCCGTCCTCAAAGCGGCAGAACCAGGCGAGAAGGACGGCGTCGGCTGCCAGGGTGAGAACGAGGCTAACGATCGCAGTCGTGAGGAGAGGGCCCGCCGCGCGTGCGGCGTCGATGAAGGCCTCCACCCCGAGCGACCCCATGCGCGCGGGCCAGGCGAGCGGCACCCAGCTCAGGGGCGTCGCCAGGGCGCCGGTGAGCTCGCCGGTCATGAGGCTGTGCGCAAGTCCGCCCACCGAGAAGAACGCGAGGAGCATACCCGCAGCGCCGGCGCCGATGGCGGCGTTGCGGCCGAGGCGCAGGGCCACGCCGAGCCACAGCGCGTAGAGGGGCAGGCTGCCCAGCACGATGCCCGCCCACGCGGCCGCAAGCGGAGCGGGCCCGAGCGGCAGGCGCCCGGCAACGGCGAGCACGGCCCCGAACACGCCGAGCGCCACGGCCAGCGCGGCGGCGCCGAGCGCCGCAAGGGCGAGCAGCTTCGCCGCGACGGCGCGTCCGCGCGAGGGGACCGCCGTAAGGTTGGCGAGGCGCCCGGCAGCGCGCTCCTCGTCCACGGCGAGCCCGCAGACGATGGCGGACATGAGCGGCATGAGGGCGCCGAGGAACTGGGCGTAGGCGTCCGCGCCCAGCGCCGGGTCCCATCGGGCTACTGAGAAGTACTCGCCGCAGGCAAGACCGGCTGCCAGGCCGCAGACGAGGTGCACCGCCGTGAGCGGGGAGCGTGCCAGGCGCAGGGCCTCGGAGAGCAGGGCCCGCGAGAGAGTCATGCGCGGCGTCGGGTCGGATAGTCGCGTCACGGCCATCACCTCTCCTCGGAGCGCGCGAACCAGGCCGCGCCCGCCGCCGTGAGCGCGGCGAACGCGAGCGCGCAGACCGCAAGGCCCGCCAGCGTGAGCATGCCATCCGCCGCGAGCGCCCCGCCGAGCGCCATGTCCGCCGCGAGTGGCTCGCCGCTCGGCAGCACGGGGATGAAGCTCGTGGGGATGACCATGCTCGCCGACGGCGGAAAGAGCTGCGGCAACGGTACCAACGACCAGGCGAACCCACCCACGAGCTGCGCGACGAGCGGGCAGAAGATGCCCGCGAGCATGCCGAGCCGCACCGTGAGAAAGAGCCCTGCGGGGATCATCCACGCCGTGGTCACCGTGTTGACGAGCGCGCAGAGGAGCATCGTGAGCGTGCCCGCGGCCGTGAGGCCCTGCGAGGAGAACGCCGATCCCGCGAGGTAGATGCCGAAGACCACGAGGTTCGAGAGCGTGCAGAGCGCGAGGCACCAGAGCGCCTTGGCCCACCAGGCGCGCCCGAGCGGGAAGCCCAGGCCCAGAAGCCCCCGCATCCGCGTGCGAGCGTCCGCCCGCGCGACGCACGCCACCACGAGCGAGAGAGACACGGGCAGGAAGAGCGCGTACCAGTAGTTCCACGCGCTGAAGATCTGCACACCCCGGTAGGGCATCGCGCCGAGCAGCGGCATCGGCAGCGCCATGAGCACGGCCAGGCGAACTGGTGCCGCGTGGCGCGACTTCAGGGCCTCGGCGCGCAGGCCCGCGAGCAGGCAGCCTTTCTCGCCCGTCATGCCGCCACCTCCCCGCGCGCTCGCCGCCCTTCCCGGCAGAAGCTCATGAAGAGTTCCTCGAGGTCCTGCCCGGGCCGAAGCGCATCCTCGTAGGCGAGGCGCCCCCCGCAGATGATGCCGATGGTGTCCGCCATCTGCTGCACCTCGGAGAGGATGTGGCTCGAGACGATCACCGTCGTACCCGCCGCCGCGAAGCCGCGGATCTGGTCGCGCAGCTCCTCGATGCCGATGGGGTCGAGACCGTTGGTGGGCTCATCGAGCACGAGCAGGCGTGGCCGGGCGATCAGCGCCAGCGCGAGCCCCAGGCGCTGCCGCATGCCCATCGAGAAGCGCCCGGCGCGCTTCTTCCCGGTGTCCGCGAGGTCCACGGCGGCGAGCACCTCATCTATGCGGCTCTCGGGAAGGCCCAGCAGCGTGGTGCGCACGCGCAAGTTCTCGCGCGCGGTGAGGTTGGGGTAGAGCGGCGCCTCCTCAATGAGGCTGCCGATTGCGTAGAGGTCCTCGCGGCGCCAGGCGTGCCCGGCAAAGAGGATCTCCCCGGCCGTCGGCCGCAGCATCCCGCAGATCATCTTGAGCGTTGTCGACTTGCCGGCGCCGTTGGGGCCGAGCAGCCCGTACACCTCGCCCTCGCGGATATGAAGGCTCACGTCGGCCACGGCGTCCTGCGCCTGGTCGCCGCGGCCGAAGTGCTTGGTGAGCCCGCGCGTCTCGAGCATGTAACCCATGGGTTTATCCTTTCTCTTCCGGGCGCGCGGGCCGAGCCACCGTGCCCGCGCGCCTTACCTTTCGGGTTCACCATCCATGGTGGGGCGCGTTTCTAACGAAGCCGTAACGGCCGTTGGGTTCTTTTGGCGCCAACCCTTCTCGACCCGCACATCATGATTAATTTGCTTAAGGCAACAACTTTCCCGATCGATGTCATCACCGAATCAAAACGTGTACATCACCCTCCAAAACCGACATTTTTCGGCATGTTTGGAGGCTGATGTACACGAATGTGAAATCCAACGCCGCCCAAAAGCGCCTTCCTCATGTCTGGACTCTCTATGCTTACGCTGGATAGACATCGCCGGAACGGGTATAGTAGCGAAAGTTTTGTCGTTAACCAGCGGGGGAGTCCTGTGGGCATCAAAAAGAAGATCAAAAAGGAGCTTATCGGCACTTCCGATTACCCGTCGAATAAGATCTTTACGATCTCCAATTTCATCACCTTTACGCGCCTGATCCTCACCCTGGTATTTCTGTACCTGTTTGTGACGGATAACAACCGCGTCATCGCCATCGTTATCTACGCCGTTGCCGCCTCTACCGACTGGATGGACGGTCAGATCGCCCGCATGACCAAGACGGTCTCGTGGCTCGGCAAGGTCATGGATCCCATCTGCGACCGTGCGCTGCTGTTCACCGGCGTACTTGGGCTGGTGGTCCGCGGAGAGCTGCCCATCTGGGTCTGCGTGCTCATTATTGGCCGCGACATCTATCTGGGCATCGGCACGCTTATCGTGCGTCATTATCACCGTCGCCCCATCGATGTCGTCTTTCCCGGAAAGATTGCCACTGCACTGCTCATGACCGGCTTCTCGCTCATGCTGCTCGGGTTCCCCGTTATTGACGGCCTGCATCTTTTACCTTCAACCCTTACGGCCTTCCCGGGCCTCAACGGAAGCTCGGTGCCTCTCGGCATCTTCTTTGTGTACGGCGGCGTGATCTTCTCCATGCTCACAGCTGTCATCTACTCCATTAAGGGCGGAGCGGCCATTAAACAAGCTCTCACGCATCCCGAGGACGAGGACATCGACTTTCTGAACCCTGAAATCGAAGACTGATTCGTTGGGGTATGATTACGTACGGTTCATTATTTGCGGCACGTCCGCGATAAGTTAGGGGTTGTCATGGACAACATGGTTAACAATATGCCTCACAATGATAAGACTGCTGACGCTACCTGTGTATTCCGCGTGCCTTCAAGCGACGTCACCGTTCCCGACCTCATGGCCAACGTGCGCATCACCGCCCCCGTTCTGTCCATCGTCAAGGGTCCGCAGACCGGTGCCGCCTTTGAGCTCGAGGACGACGTGACCACCATCGGCCGCGATCCTGCAAACGGCATCTTCCTCAATAACATGACTGTTTCGCGCAGCCACGCGCGCATTATTCGTGAGGGCCTCGGCGCTCGCATCGAGGATCTGGGTTCGCTCAATGGCACCTGGGTCGACGGTGCCATCGTCAACGCGGCCCCGCTGCACGACGGTTCTTCCGTCCAGATCGGTACGTTTACGCTCATCTATCACGAGAGCACGCCGGAGCGCATCGAAACCAGTGAGTAGGACATGGCCGAACGCAACTATCTGAGTATCGGCCAAGTCGTCAACCTACTTCGAGGCGCATACCCCGATCTTTCGAACTCAAAAATTAGATTTCTAGAAGATGAGGGGCTCATTACCCCTCATCGTACGCCTAAGGGATACCGTCAGTACTCTAAGGAGGACGTTGATCGCCTGGAGGTCATCCTGCACTTGCAGAAGACCCGCTACATGCCGCTCAACGTGATTAAGCAGCGCTTGGAAAACGCCACGGACCTGTCAACGCTCGCCTACGAGGTGGGCTTGCTGTCCGATGTTCCGCTTAAGACGGAGCCCAAGGAGACCAAACAAAAGCTGCATCCCATCGAGACCATTCCCGATATGCTGGGCGTCGAGATCTCGTTTATCCGCTCGCTCGCCGAGAACGATCTCATTCGCATCATCAAGAGTCCGCAGAACCGTGAGCTCGTCGATGGTCGCGATTTTCCGATCATCCGCTACTGCTCCGAGCTGTCACGCTTCCATATCGAGCCGCGCAACCTGCGTCAGTACGTGTCTTCCGCCAACCGCGAATCCTCGATGTTTGAGCAGGTGCTCGTGAGCATGCTCGGAATGGATACCTCCGATGACGAGCGCGACGCCAAGCTCGAGCGCGCTTTTAAGAAGCTGCACGACCTCACCGAGGGTGTGCACACCGCGCTCCTTAAGAACCGTGTCTTTGAGTCGCTCAACGCCGTGGTCGAGGACGCTGACATCGATGCCCTCGATGAGGAGATTGCACGTTCCGAATCCACCAAGGCTAAAAGCGATGGGGCAAGCGTCCCCGCGGTTGCCGCGCACGAGGAGTCGCTCGTGCAACCGTCCAAGGTCGTCGTCCCCTCGCATAACCCGTCTGCTAACACGGGTAAATAACCGCCGTTAACCCGGCAATCCCTGAAAGGTCATGCCATGTACGACTTCGAATCTCATATCGTCGATATCCCCGACTATCCCGAGCCCGGAGTCGTCTTTAAGGACATCACGCCGCTCTTTGGCAATCCCGAGGCGCTGAAGGCCATGGTTGATGCCCTGGCCGAACATTTTGCCGGCATGGGAATCACCAAGGTCGTCGGCCCTGAGGCTCGTGGCTTTATGGTGGGCGTGCCCGTGGCCGTCGCCCTGGGCGCCGGCTTTGTTCCCGCACGTAAGCCGGGTAAACTGCCGCGTAAAACGGTGAGCGAGAGCTACGAGCTCGAGTATGGAACGGATTCTATCGAGATTCACGCCGATGCTATCAGCTCTAAAGATACCGTGTTGATTCTGGACGACTTGGTCGCGACGGGCGGAACCGTCGAGGCAACAGGTAAACTGGTGCGAGATATGGGAGCAAAGCTTGTGGGCTACGGTTGTATCCTTGAGCTTGCGTTTCTTAACCCGCGCGATAGGCTCACGTCGTCTGACGACAATGTTGAGCTCTTTAGCCTGGTGACGGTGGACTAGCCGTTACCCCTAGTATTGGAAAGGAAGCTTCATGCGCACAGCAAACACGCACAGAAACATGGCACGCTGCGCTGCTACGGCAACCCTCGCTTGTGTTTTGGGTCTGGGCCTCACGGCTCCGGCCTACGCCGATACCGCATCTGACCTTGCCGCTGCCCGTACCAAGCTCGAGCAGATTGGCACCCAAACCCAGCAAATTCATGAAGAGCTCTCCGCACAGACGCAGGAGCTTGATCAGACTGCAGGCGAGATCACGCAAAAGCAGCAAGAGATCGCCGAGGGTCAGGCAAAGCTTTCGTCCTACGTTGCTGGTGAGTACAAGACCGGCGGTCTGAGCCTCCTTCAGGTTCTGACGGGCGTCGACGATCTGGGCGACATGCTCAATCGTCTGTTCTACTACGGCAAGGTTTCTGACAAGCAGGCCCAGACCATTCAGGAGGTCAAGGACCTTAAGCAGCAGCTCACCGATAAGCAGGCCGAGCAGGAGAAGAACGTCGCCGCGACGCAAAAGAAGGTCGACGAGCTCAATGCCCAGCAGGCTGAGGCTCAGAGTGTCGTGAACTCCCTGGATTCGCAGCTGCAGGCCGAGCTCGCTGCCGAGGCCGAGGCCAACGCTGCGCTGCAGGCTGGCATTAATGCTAGCACCGCCGAAAAGGCCACGGTGAGCAACGACACCGCCGGTACGACCGAGAACACCAACAATGGCGGCCAGACCAACAATAACAACAACCAGGGCGGCAACACGCCGGCTCCCGCACCGCAGCCTGCCCCCACGCCCGCTCCGGCTCCCACGCCTTCGGCACCGAGTCAGTCTGTTGATGGTGGCTCCGTTGTTTCGCGCGCCTACAGCAAGCTCGGCTATGCGTATTCTTGGGGCGGCATTGGACCGAACAGCTTTGACTGCTCCGGTTTTGTAAGCTATTGCCTCACGGGACGCTACTGCCGTCTGGGCACCACGGTCGACTTCATGGGTTGGACCCGTGTGTCCGATCCGCAACCCGGCGATGTTGTGGTTAACTCCTACCATACCGGCATTTATATCGGTAATGGTCAGATGATCCATGCTTCCGACTACAAAACGGGCGTCATCATCAGCTCCGTTGCCGCCGGCATGAACAACAACTATATCTTCGTGCGTTACTAAGTCATCTTACACAGCGTGTGAATGTGGACCTCGTGGCTTAAAGTCGCGAGGTCTATTCTTTTGTCTCTAATCTTGTACGGCTATCTAGTATTCAAAACTAGATAGCCGTACATTCGGTTTGCAAGATGGCTATAATTGTTGAGGAACAATTAGAAAGGACCCTCTATGAGCTGGGCACTTATCTCCGATTCAAGCTGTAACCTCCGCGATTGGCAACCGACCGCGCCCCATACCACATTTGCATTTGCGCCCCTCAAAATTCGAGTGGGGGAGCGTGAATTCGTCGATGACCTTTCGCTCGATGTACATGAGCTCAACTGCGCTGTTCAGGCGGAGACGAACGCTTCTTCGAGCGCTTGTCCCAGCGTAGGGGAGTGGGTCGAGCTCTTCAAATTGGCAGACAAGACCATCTGCATGCCGATCTCTGAGGGCGTGTCGGGCAGCTACAATGCGGCAGCTACGGCTCGCGATATGGTTCTTGCCGAGGAGCCCGACCGGCAGATTCATCTAGTCAATTCGCGCGCAGCTGGCGGCAAAATGGACCTCATTTTCTTGCTGTTCGACCGCTATCTTGCAAGCAATCCGGATGTCTCATTCAAGGACGCTTGCGCATACTTCGATAGCCTTGAGCAGAACAGCAAAATCCTCTTCAGCTTGTGCAATTACGAAAACCTGGCCAAAGCCGGACGTATCCCTAAGGCAGCCGGCGTCATTGCCAACAAGCTCAATATTCGCATTTTGGGCACGGCGAGTGAAGCCGGTAAAATCGAACTCGTCGGACACACGCGTGGCGAAAAGAAGATGCTCAACAAGATTATCGACACCATGGAAGCCGAAGGTTTTACGGGCGGCGAGGTCGTTATCGACCATGTCGAGAATGAGGCAGGCGCCCAAGCACTTGCCAGCCGAATTGTGGAGCGCTGGCCAGGCTCCAAGACTATCATCATGCCCTGTAACGGGCTAGATTCATACTATGCCGAAATGCATGGGCTCATTATCGGCTACGGCATGGGCGTAGCTTCGGGCAAATAAAGTCCAACCAAGCAAAAATATGGGCGGGACAAACCGACAGATGGCTCTTTGTCCCGCTCGTTTTATACGTCGGCTAGCTATTAAACCCGTTGAACTTGAGATAGCTCATCAAGTAAGCCTTCGAAACAAAGGATGAAACCGCGCTGCGCACAAGCAGCGACTCACGCGTTACCTGATGCGCCGTATCGGGAACCGGCGTCGGCTCGACGGAAAACGCCGAACGAATCGATGCCTCGAGCTGATCAACCACATAGTTGAAGGCCGTCGGGGCATCGTAGCTCAATCGCTGAATGTTAAAGAGTGCCTGCACCGCAGCAATAGGTAGCACCTGCTTAAAGATGCAGATAGCGATCAGACGGGCAATCTGCTCGCGGCCATATTGCTTTTTAACCGGAGCAGGCACCAGGCCGACCTTCACGTAGTTATTGATCATCGATGGCGTAATGACAGGGTGCTCAACGCAAATGGACAGCGGCTCCATCCACAGCGCAACATACTCAATGACCTGGTCGCGGTAGAGCGTCACATTGGGCAACTGGTTATAGCGCGGCAGACTCAACGTATTGAGTTTACGCACGATATCGGACTGAATGAATGCATCGGGTAGCACCGTGGGCTGAATATCCTCGGGCTTAATGCTGACCGACGAATCGGACATCGGAATAACGTATTTAGCTTGGTTCATAAGAGGCCTCCATTCGTTTTCTATATTGTATTCTAGGTTATCTAGTTTTGCATACCACATAGCCGCCAAGAAAATTGGCGGGACAGTGCACTGATGCTTCGTCCCGCCATTTAGTAAATCGATAACAACCTTACATAAGATATATTATCGTACTTATCCACGAAGAAATGCGTATGCGCTGGTTGCCGCTATGGCTCCATCAGAAACGGCGGTCACAACCTGGCGTAAACGCTTGGAACGGATATCGCCAGAGGCAAATAGACCTGGCGTGCGGGTCGCCATAGATTCATCAGTTAGAATGCCGCCATCAGGCGCCAAATCGACGAGATGCTCAACAAGCTCGGTATGGGGTTGCGTGCCGGCAAAGACAAAAATGCCAAACGAGCCAGGCTCAAATGACTCGGAATGAATTTCCCCGGATGCATTGTCCTTAAAGGCGATCGTCGTTGGCATCGCTTCACCAGAAAGTTCAACAATACTAGTTTGGTACCTAACTGTAATATTGTCCTTTTCGAGTACTTTCTGAACAACACCATCAGGTGCACGGAACTGATCGCGACGCAGGACGATGGTCACGCTGCTGGCGATTTCTGACAAGAACAGGGCTTCCTCACAGGCAGCATTGCCGCCGCCAATGACAAAAACCTGCTTGCCACGGAAGAACATGCCGTCACATGTTGCGCAATATGAAACGCCACGACCGCGATACGTATCCTCGCCAGCAAAACCTGCCGGACGCGGCGTGGCGCCCATGCACGCAATGACGCTCTTAGCCTCCGTGTCGCCCATATCATGATGAACGGTAAACAGTGCGGAATCAGCATCATAATCGATGCCCGTTACCATACTCCATTCAACCTGCGCACCCAGGCCTTCTGCATGCTGCTGAAAGCGTTCACCAAGCTCTGCACCACTTAGCAGCGGAATACCGGGATAATTCTCGATCTCGTTGGTTGTGGCGATCTGTCCACCCGACATGCCCTGCTCAATCACAGTCGTCGTCAGGTTGGCACGCGCAGCGTAAATGGCGGCAGCATAGCCCGCGGGGCCTCCACCGATAATCGCAACATCAATCGGCTGATCGGTAGTCATGGAATATCCTCTCGTCGATACATTGACGTTCTTTGCGCTCATACCCAAATTTACGTGAACATGACACTCATGCACTACAATGATAAATCCGTATTACAAAGCTGAAGGGGAGTTATCGATGGACCAGGCGCAGACGAGTGACGACGCTCCCCTGCTCACGCACATCACTCCCCAATCGGAGCAAACCACGCTCCTGGCTCAGCAAAAACCTCTCGTGACCATCGTGCACGCCTCCGTTGGCTCGGGCCACAAGGCCGCCGCAAATGCGATAGCGCAGGCATTCGACCTCATCCGCGGCACCAATGGCATCCCCGAGGATATTGAGATTGAAGTGCTCGATATCCTTGATTTTGGACGTATTAAATTCGACGGCAATAAGACCGCGGCTTCTTTTACGGGAGCCACGCGCCCCATTTACGACCTGACCTGGCGATATACGCTTACGGGACATCTTCTCTGGGGTGGCGGAACGGCATGGTCGCGAATTATGTTCCCCGCCTTCAACGAATATATTCGTAGCCGCAGGCCCATAGCCGTGGTTGCAACGCACATCACAGCAGCCAATGTTGCCGTGGGCGCCCGCGTAATTACGGGTATCGATTATCCGGTCATCTGCGTACCGACCGACTACGAAGTCGAGGGATGGTGGCCCCACAAGGACACCGATTTATTCTGTGTTGCCAACGAATTTATGGCCGAAACGCTGCGTCCGCGCAAGGTGCTCGAGACAAAGATTCGCATTACCGGCATTCCTATTCGCGCCGGATTCGACACGGATTACGATCGCGAGGAAGAGCTAGCTAAGTTCAACCTCCCCACCGAGAAGACCGTCGTGCTGGTAATGGCCGGTGCCAGCTTGCCTCAACCGTACGTTCGCTTTCGCGCGGAGATGGACCGCACCCTCCCCTTCCTACGCAGCTTCGAAGACATGCACTTTGTCTTTTTGCCGGGCAAAGACACCGAATATGCCGCCCGCCTCAAGACGCTCTTCGATGCCATGAAGCTCGAAAACGTCACGGTGCTGGACTATGTCGACGATATGGCAGCGCTTATGCACGGCTGCGACCTGGCAATTCTCAAATCGGGCGGACTCACCGTCACCGAATGCCTGTGCGCACACCTGCCGATGATCCTGCTGGGCAAGTCCTATGGCCAGGAAAAGGCCAACACCACCATGCTCACCGGCATGGGCGCCAGCATGCATGTCACCACCGCACGAGAGCTCATCGTGACGTTGCGTCATCTCCACGATCATCCTGAGTCGCTCAAGGCACTGCTCATCAACGGCGAAGTACTACGCCGCCCCCACGCAGCCGAAGACATAGCCATCGCAACCATGGAGCTCGTAGGCAAACCCCAACAGCGCAAACGAGCCTTCTGCCGCTTCTACTGGGGCGAAAAACCTGCGCATATCAGGTAGCGTCTTAATGTCCGCTTACCTGTGGGAGGCCCCTATATATCATCCCGTGCTCAAACATTCTCGCTTCGCTGCGAAACTGCGCGCGGGACGATATATAGGGGCCTCCCGCAGGTAAGCTGCGTTTACGTACTAGCAGCTATACCAGATTCCCCACCACTAGAACCTTCAAAGGCGAAACCGGAAAATCTAAATACAGTAAGCCAATGCGACAAAGGGATTGTTCCTTTGTCGCATTGGCTTACTAGAATGTAAATATTTTTTCAAGCAAGTAGCCGCCCGCCTGCCTCTCACACATATCGTTCCACGCGCAGTTTCGCAGCGAGCGAAGCGAAGCGAGAATGTTTGAGCATGGAATGATATGCGTGAGAGGCGGGCGGGAGGGATACGAGCGCCCCTAGGCGACGCCGCTGGAGCCGAAGCCTCCTTTGCCTCGGTCGGTTTCGTCTAGTTCTTCTACTTCTATGAGGTTGACCGTGGGGACTTCTTGGATGACGAGTTGGGCTATGCGGTCGCCTTTGTTGATTTGGATGTTGTTCGTGGGGTCTAGGTTAATGAGGATAACCTTGAGTTCTCCTCGGTAGTGGGCGTCGATGAGGCCCGGCGTGTTGACTATAGACAGGCCCTGCTTGATGGCCAAGCCGCTGCGGGGCTGGACGAAGCCGGCGTAGCCATCGGGCAGGGCGATGGCCAGCCCCGTAGAGACCAGACGGCGTTCGAAGGGCTTCAGGACGCAGTCCTCGTTGGAGCGCAAATCCAAGCCGGCATCGGTGGGATGGGCGTATTTGGGAAGCTCGACGGTGGGGTCGAGACGCTTTATGTTGACGGTAATGTTGGACATGGAATCACCTTAGCTTGTCGAGCTCTTGCAGAAACTCATCGACGTCTTTGAAATCGCGGTAGACCGAGGCAAAGCGGATGTACGCAACCTTGTCGATCTTGGCCAAGCGCTTGAGCACCATGTCACCCAACTCATGGGACGTGACGGCCGTCAGCGTGCGAGAGCGCAGCTCGACCTCGATGTCATCGATAATCTCATTGAGCTTCTTAGTGTCGATATCGCGCTTGATGGTGGCTCGCATCAAGCCGACGAGCAGCTTATTGCGATCGAACCGCTGCTTGGTTCCGTCTGACTTAATGACCTCGATAGGGTCCTCGCATCGCTCGAACGTTGTAAAGCGGTAGTTACACGAGCAACATTCGCGACGACGCTTAATGGTGTTATTTGACTCCTGCATACGGGAATCAACGACGCGGGTATGTGCCTTGCCGCATTTGGGACAGCGCATGGTACCTCCTCTTAAACGATAACAAGGGTACCATGCGCAGCGCGATAATGATTACGAACGATCAGGAACCTTAAGATGCGCACCGGCGGCGAGCGAACCATGCTCCAGATGATTGACGCTACGGATCATGTCGGAAGTCTCTTGCGTGGAAAGGCCTTCGATTGGATATTCCTCGGCAAGCGACCAAAGAGAATCGCCAGGCTGAACGCGAATGGTCTCGTAGGTAATGTTGGAAACGGACTCGGCATACGCGGCGTGACGAGCGCTAAAGACCGACATAGCGAGGACAAAGAAGAGCGTAAGCGCAACGGCGACGGCGACAATCGTCGGAACCTTCGGGGCAACGCGGGCCGGCGCGACTACAGCCTGCTGATTGCGCGCAGGCTTTACGGTCAAAGGCTGAAAGCCGGAGCGGCCACCCTGAACAACCGTAAAAGTGGGTTCTGCAGGCGTCTCGAGCTTAAGGGCGAGGTTTCCCTGGACCATATTCGTTACGTTCATCATGTTCTCCTCTCGCGTGTTTTGCTGAGAACAGTTTTATCAAGCCGCGCGGACAAAAATGTCTAGCGCGAGAACGAATGTTCGGTTATTATTATCTTCGAACAGTTGTTCCTGTCAAGCAAAATTCGAACATTTGTTTGACATGGGTAGAGAGGATGCCCTGATGGCTCGCAAAATTACCAAGCGTCAGCAGCAAATTTACGACTTCATCAAGGAATATCAGCAGGAGAAGGGTTATCCGCCCAGCGTGCGCGAGATGGCTTCTGCCGTGGGCCTTTCCTCCCCCAGCACCGTGCACGCCCATCTCTCTGCCCTGGAGGCGCGCGGGCTACTCAAGCGCGATGCCACCAAACCGCGCGCCCTGGAACTCTTTAACGAGGATGGTTCCTCTGTCTCAATTTCTAAATCTGACGAGCCCACCGCACCTCGCGGAACGGTCTCGCTACCGCTCGTTGGTCGCGTCGCGGCTGGGATTCCCATTCTGGCCGAGCAGAATATCGAAGACACGTTTACTATCCCGACCGAAATCGCCACTGATCAGGGTTCCTTTATCCTTGAGGTGCATGGGAGCTCAATGATCAATGTCGGCATCTTCAATGGCGATTACATCATCGTCCGTGAACAAAAGAGTGCCATGAACGGCGAAATTGTCGTGGCCATGATTGATGGTTCGGCGACCGTCAAGACGTTCTACAAGGAGCAGGGGCGTGTGCGCTTGCAGCCCGAGAACGACACCATGGAACCTATCTATGCAACGAATCCCGTTATCCTGGGCAAAGTCGTCGGCTTGATGCGCCGGTTCTCGTAATGCAAAAACGCATAACCATATTTGATACCGTCCGCGGGTTTACGATGATTTCTATGGCAGGTTTTCACGCTTGCTATGATCTCGCCTACCTGTACGGCTGGGATATGCCCTGGTTTACCCAGTCAGTCTTTCAAGACATCTGGCGTGCCAGCATCAGCTGGGTATTTTTGTTTATCGCCGGTTGGATGTGCACCCTTTCGCGCAACAATATCAAACGTGCCGCCAAATACGCCTTAGCAGCACTCGTTGTCTGGTTGGCAACAACACTTGTCTCAGTCGACGATTCGGTTAATTTTGGCATCATCTACTGCATGGCCGCATGCACCGGCATCGTAGCGTTGACCGATCCCGTCCTTAAGAAGATAACGGCGAGATGGGGCATGCCCCTATGCCTTATGTTGTTCGCCCTCACCTGGAGCATCCCCAAAACGATCTACCCTGTCCCCTACCTAGCGTGGCTGGGATTTCCGAGCCCTGGGTTTATCTCAGGTGATTACTACCCCATCATCCCGTTTATCTTTATGTATCTTGCAGGATACTTCGCCGCACACATAGCGCAGGGAATCGATAAGACCGTCCCTAGCTGGGCCTACGCCAACCCCCTGCCGGCGCTCGCCAGCCTTGGACGTCACGCTCTCCCCTTTTATCTGCTGCATCAGCCCATCATTCTGGGCATTTTGGAGCTCGTCTACTCGGTGCGATAACGCTCGAGCCGCGGTGCAATACGAGCCGGCAACTTCGCCACAATGCGAACGCCGTCCTCGAGATATTCCTCATGCAGAAGTGTTCCCTGCTCATGCACCAGCGTGATGAGAGCGCCCTCGCGATACGGGATATCAGCGGAGAGCAACACATCGGTGGCAGCTGCCTCACGAGCAATCCGGTCGACGAGATCGTCGAGCCCCTCGCCCGTTTGGGCCGAGAACAGAACGGCCTCCGGATAGCGACGACGGAAACTCAATCGATCGACGCTATCGAGAAGATCGATTTTATTGAATACGGTCAGCGTTAAACGCTCTCCGGCGCCAATCTCATCAAGCACGCGGTCGACAGCCTCCAGCTGCCGCTCATAGTCCTCGTCAGACGCATCTACGACTTTGAGAATTAGATCGGCACCCAAAACCTCGGACAGCGTCGATTTAAAGGCATCGACCAGACCATGCGGCAGCTTTTGAATAAAGCCGACGGTATCGGTAATCGTCATGCCGCGACCGCCGGGCAGACGATACGAACGCGTCGTCGGGTCGAGCGTAGCAAACAGCTTGTCCTGCGAAAGTACCGTAGAGCCGGTCAGACGATTGAGTAACGTCGATTTACCGGCATTGGTATAACCGGCTAACGCGACGCGAAACGCCGGGGACTCAATGCGACTCTTGGATTGAACATCGCGACGCTGTTCAACCTGCTTGAGCTCACGACGAAGCGCAGCGATCTTATTACGAATGAGGCGACGGTCGACCTCGAGCTGACTTTCGCCCTGACCAAAACGTGAGCCGATGCCGCCGCGCGTCTGCTCCTTGGCGAGATGGCTCCACATGCCACGCAGGCGAGGCAACAAATATTGAAGTTGTGCCAGCTGTACCTGCAGGCGTCCCTCACGCGTCTGAGCATGCAGGCCAAAGATATCCAGGATCAGTGCTGTACGATCGATAATCTTTACCGGCTCACCCACGGCTTTCTCCAAATAGGATTGCTGCGAGGGGGTCAGGTCGTCGTCAAAAATAACGACATCGGCATCCATGCGATGCACCAGGCCGCACAGCTCTTCAACCTTACCGGAACCGATAAACGATTTAGGATACGGCTTTACCAAACGCTGCGACAAGCGTGCCACGCACCGGGCACCAGCTGTGTGGGCAAGACGCTCCAGCTCATCAAGCGAGCGATCGAGCGGCCATGCATTGTCGCGCCACTCAACACCAACTAAAATGGCACGCTCGGGCTCGGGTGCCGTGGGAACAAGGGGGAAACGGGCCATTAGGCAGCCTCAATACGATGCAGGATATCCTCAACGACCTCATCGATCGTACATTCATCCATATCAAACCACACGATACGGTCATCGCGCTTAAACCACGAAAGCTGACGCTTGGCATAACGACGCGAACGCATCTTAATGAGTTCGCGAGCCTCATCCATGCTCATCACGCCATTGAAAGCATCAATGATCTCTTTATAGCCAATTGCCTGCATCGACGTCAGGGAATCTCCCAGCCCCTGGCCCATAAGACCGCGGACCTCATCGACAAGACCCTGCTCAAACATCAGATCGACGCGCTGGTTAATGCGCTCGTAGAGCACCTCGCGATTACGCGTCAGACCAAACCATAGGGCATGATAATGCTCGTGCGGAACACTAAACTGCGACTTTTGCTGCGCATAGGAGACGCCATCATCATGCATCTCGAGCGCACGAATCACACGGCGCACGTTATGGGGATGAATAACAGCAGCCGATTCTGGATCGCGCTCGGCAAGCAAGGCATGCAGTTCTTCCTCGCCAATACGCTCGGCAAGCTCCTGATAGCCCGCACGACGATCGTCCTCAAGTTCACCCGAGGGAAAGTCCATCTCATCGAGGGCGGCCTTGAGATACAGCCCCGTACCTCCGCAAAAAACCGGCAGGCAACCCGAACCAAGGAGACGTTCAACATGCGCGCGAGCGTCGGCCTGATAAAGCGCAGCAGAATATGCCGCACCCGGCTCTACGATGTCGACGAGACGCAGCGGCGCCGTGCACTCATCGGGCGCCATCTTTGCGGTACCGATGTCCATGCCGCGATAGATTTGCATCGCATCGCACGACAACACTTCGGACGAAAGACGAGCTGCCAAACGGTCGGCAACATCACTCTTACCAACCGCCGTCGGACCGACGATCGCAACGGCGGAAAGACCTGCCCCGGGAGAAACCATTAGCGCGGCTCGCCCACAACGGAGCCGGACAAATACCAGGTCTTGGCAACGTCAACGTCAACATCAACGATCTTACCAACAAGCTGATCGATGCTGTAACCCTCGGGGATAGGCGCATGCACGGTCTGATTCTTGGGACTCTTGCCCAGCAGGACCGCGTCGTTCTTTTTACTCGTTCCCTCAATGAGCGCCGGAACCACAGTATGAAGCTCACCCTGGTTATACTCGTGTGCCGTGGTCTCGATAACCTTAACCAGACGGTTGAAACGCTCGAGAATAACCTCATGCGGCGTAGGATCGTCAATCTCGGCGGCCGGGGTACCGGCGCGCTTGGAATAGATGAAGGTATAGGCCTGAGCATAGCGGACCGTCTCGGCAAGTGAGAGCGTCTGCTCAAAGTCTTCTTCAGTCTCACCCGGGAAGCCAACGATAATGTCGGTCGAGAGCGCGATATCGGGCATGCGGTTGCGAATGCGATCGACAAGGCCCAGATAGTCCTCGCGTGTATAACGGCGATTCATCTCTTTGAGGATCCGCGTCGAACCTGACTGGACGGCCAAGTGCAGCTGCGGCATAACGGCAGGCGTCTCGGCCATGGCGTCGATGGTCTCGGGCAACAGGTCCTTGGGATGCGAAGACGTAAAGAAGATGCGCTCCACGCCCGTATCGCCCACGGCACGCAGCAAATCGGCAAAACGCGGCTTGCCAAACAGATCGCGACCATATGAGTTAACGTTTTGGCCCAGCAGCGTAATCTCACGCACGCCCTGGCGCACCAAACCGGTCACCTCGTCGACAATCTCCTCGAAGGGGCGGCTCTTTTCGCGACCGCGCACGTACGGCACGATGCAATAGGTGCAGAAATTATTGCAGCCCGTCATGATGGGCACCCAGGCGTGATACTGAGTCTCGCGATGCCACGGCATGCTCATGGCATCCGTATCCTCATGCTCATTGGTGCGGATATGACGCTTACCATCAAGGAACGCCTCGGCAATGAGCTCGGCCACATGTGCAATGGAATGCGTGCCAAAGATGACATTCACGTTATCGACGTTGGTGAGCAGGCCCTCGCCATCGCGCTGCGCGATGCAACCGCCAACGGCAACCACGCGCTTGCCCGAAGGCGAAGGCGGCAGGCTTTTGCAGGAATTGCACTGCCCGTACAGACGAGTATCGGCGGCCTCGCGCACGCAGCACGTCATGAAGACAACGATATCGGCATGCGCGGGATCGAGCGCCATGAGGCAGCCATACGAATCAAGCAGACCGCTCACACGCTCGGAGTCGTGCTGATTCATCTGGCAGCCAAAGGTGCGGATAAAGTAGGTTTTACCGGCAAGAATATCGCGTACGAAACGCTGGTCCATGTGCATAAGTCCTAACGATGGGGAGCGAAACAAGGCAAGCAGAAGCTATGCCACAGGCTTAACATCATCCATGACGACGTTATCCATAGCAGCTCGATTGATCTGGTGAACGTAGATAGAAAGGCGGATGGCCGTGCGCGACTCCCCGTTAATGAGGATGTCGGAGAACACGGGCGCGCAGGAAATATCAAAACCGGTTGGAATCAAAAAACCGCGCGCGATAGCAACGGCCTTAATGGCCTGGTTGACGGCACCGGCGCCGACACACTGGATGTTGACGGGCACACCATCCTTGACCATGCCGGCGATGGCGCCGGCAACGGACGCGGGCGATGATTTGCTTGATACCTTCAGGCAATCCATGAAGAAACTCCTGCATTTAAAAGTACGTTTTAACTGCAATAACTGTATCGTACCGAGTGGACTCGGTAAAGGCACTATTCCTCTTTGGCAAGATCAAAGGTCACGGTGATTCGATCACGCGAAACACGGATCTTTGGGTCGCCGCAAAGGTTGAGATAGTACCGGGCGGCAAGGTCATTAAAGTCGCGTTCCACAGCGCGCGAAAACTGTGCCATGTCATCCTTGGCAATACGTAGCCCGCGACGATCCTTCGCGAGATCGACAGGAGCCGGCGCATGCGAGGACGAATCACGCTCGCGCAGCAGACGCGCGGTCACACCGCGAACGGGCTTAATCTGCCCTGCCAAAATGCGATGGGCCGTGCGCTCGGACATCTCAAGACCCAAACCCGAACAAATACGGATAAAGTCCTCGGCATCAGAAGCAAGGCCTAAACGATCGACAACCGGAAGCTCACTCTCGTCATCAATGAACAGG
The DNA here is from genome assembly GCA_019414045.1 of Collinsella sp. Classification (GTDB taxonomy): domain Bacteria; phylum Actinomycetota; class Coriobacteriia; order Coriobacteriales; family Coriobacteriaceae; genus Collinsella. Next base: position 50,000 of record DXMW01000028.1, read on the forward strand.
AGACGAGACGTATCGAGCCGACTTGACGCTTGAGCATAAAGGGTCGCGGCAATCTCAGACGGAGAACCAAGATAGACATCGCAACCACGCAACTCCTCGAGCGCAAACTCACAAGCAGCGCGAATAATATTATGTGGGCCGCGAGCGCAGACATAACGTCCGTCCTCATCCTTGACGGCCTGGGGCCAGCTGGACTGATCGGCACGCTCACTGAGGCGGTCGGCCGCAACGCTCACCTTGAAGGCTGAACCAAGATCGACGCCGGACGTGACCACACGGGCCTCGTCGGTGTTCTGCTTGATCGAAAACAATGCCATGCCACGACCGTGAACGCCCCAACGGTCCATCTTCATGCTCTCGAGCTTGGAGGTAACGCGGGCATCAAAGATTCGCTCTTGCATATCCTGCGGAACGCCAGAACCGTTATCCAGAAAGACAAGCGTGCGAACGCCATCTTCCTTGGTCGTGGCGAGATAGACCTTGTCGGCGCCGGCATCGCGAGCATTACGGAGCATTTCGATGACGATGTCCTCGACATGCTGAATGTCGTGCTTAGCCTGGCGCCGCTCGGCCTCCGAAACGCGGAGGCGGACATACCCCTCGCCAAGGTTCTCCTCGACGCGAAGGTTGCCCTCCCCCGACATCGACGCGATAAATGAGATGAGCTCGTTCGCGTCGCTCATGTTATTTAGCGATATCGACAGCGCGGCTCTCGCGAATCACGACGACGCGCACCTGACCGGGATACTCCATCTCTTCCTCGATCTGATGGGCGATATCGTGAGCCAGGACCGTGGACTGGGCATCGGAGATCTTGTCCGGCTGGACCATGACGTGGACCTCGCGACCGGCCTGCATGGCATAGGTACGTTCGACGCCGTCATGGGAGTTGGCGATCTCCTCAAGCTTCTCAAGACGCTTGATGTAGTTCTCGGCAGACTCGCGACGGGCACCGGGGCGAGAGGCAGAGACAGCATCGGCGGCCTGCACCAGGACATCGAGCACCGTGTTGGGGTCGACATCGGCATGGTGAGCCTCAATAGCGTGGACGATAACGGGCTTCTCGCCATAACGGCGGGCAAGCTCGGCGCCGATGACGGCATGCGGGCCCTCGACGTCGTGGTCGATTGCCTTGCCCAGGTCATGAAGCAGGCCGGCGCGCTTGGCGGTCACAACGTCCAGGCCAAGCTCGGAAGCCATCACGCCGCACAGATCAGAGACCTCGAGGGAATGCTGAAGCACGTTCTGACCAAACGAGGTGCGGTAGCGCAGGGCACCAAGGGTCTTGACGATCTCGGGGTGCAGATCGTGGATGCCGGTATCGAAGGCAGCCTGCTCGCCAGCCTCGCGCACGCGCTGCTGAACCAGGTCGGCGGCCTTGTGATACATCTCCTCGATACGGGCAGGGTGAATGCGGCCGTCGGCGATGAGGTTCTCGAGGGCGACGCGGGCGGTCTCACGACGGACCGGGTCGAAGCTCGAAAGAACGACGGTCTCGGGCGTGTCGTCGATCACGAGGTTGACGCCGGAAACCTGCTCGAAGGTCCGGATGTTGCGACCCTCGCGACCGATGATACGGCCTTTGAGGTCATCAGAGGGAATGTGCACGGAGGTAACGGTGACCTCGGCAGTGTGATCGGCAGCGCAGCGCTGAATCGCCAGAGACAGAATCTCCTGGGCGGTCTTGTGGCACTCGGCGCGAACCTGCTGCTCGGACTCGCGAATGATCGTGGCGGCCTCGTGGGTGACCTCGCCGCGAACCTTATCAAGGAGCTCCTTGTGCGCGTCCTCGCGGGTAAGGTCGGCGATACGCTCGAGCTCGGAGGTCTGCTTTGCGCAGAGCTCCTCGAGCTCACGGGAGCGCTTCTCGACCTGACCGGCCTGGCTGGACAGCTGATGCTCGCGCTTGTCGAGAGCGTCGTTGCGGCGATCGAGAGATTCCTCGCGCTGCATCACGCGGTTCTCGAGCGTACGAATCTCGTTCTTACGCTGCTTGTCCTCGGCCTCAGCGGCCTGCTTGTTCTTGATGATCTCCTCTTTAGCCTCGAGCAGAGCCTCTTTTTTGAGGGTCTCGGCCTGACGCTTAGCATCACCGATCAGGGACTCAGCCTGTGCGTGTGCCGACTGGATTTTTTCGTCGGCCTCGTGAAGACTACCCTGCTTGGCGGTGCGCATGTAGGCAATGGCGGCGATGGCACCCAAAACGATGCCAACGAGCGCTGCGATGATAGGCATGCTCACTCCTTTTTATGGATTCGTTACACAACAAAGCGAACCGTCCTTACGAACGGCTCGCGACATTTGAGTAATATGGGCGCAGCTTATGCGGGTCGGATACAGATAAACATATAAACAAACTCATCACAGATGAGCACATATCACAAAGCAAATGACAGTGTTTATCGTACGTTGAACCACAACAACTGTCAAATAAATGGCCCCAGCACGGCGGCTAAAACGCGGTGAACGGCAGGGCCAAAAAACGCATACGCCTAAACCGCACATTCCTCGCGTTCGGCATTAAGACGTGCCTTAACGGCATCGGCGGCGATGTGATACGAGAAGCCCTTGCTCATCAAAAACCGAACCAGTTTTTCGAATCCGCGCGTCTCTGGAACACGCCGCTTGGCGAGCAGGGCTGACGCACGCGCCAAATCGTCTTCGACGGCAAAATAATCCTCGGGATAACCAGGAATGTCATCAAGCACGACATGACGGCGCTTGAGCTCGGTCTCGATTTTACGCTGTCCCCAACCGCGCCGCTTGCGTTCCTCGATATAGTACGAGCAAAAGCGGTTCTCGTCTAAAAAGCGATACTCGGTGGCGCGCTCGACGGCGAAATCGATCGCGGACTGGTGAAAGCCGTAGCGAGCCAGCTTGTCACGGACCTCACCCGTCGCATGGTCGCGGCGCGATAACATCTCGGTCACCATGGTAAGCGCACATTTACGCTCGATGAGCTGCACCGCATCACGATAGTTATCCCAATCACAGGGAAGATCGGGACGGTTTTTGACATACAGCCGCGCGACCCGCACGGGGATCCAAATGGACCGCTCAAAACCGCCCTCAAGCTCACAATCGATATGTGCGCAAGGCTTTTTGGACGCATACCCGCTCGAGAACGAGGAGGCCGCCTTCTTATCGGGAAAGACGACCGTGGCCTCGGTCACCGTATACGACATGAGCGTAACCGCTACTCGTCGTCATCATCGAGCATGGCGGAACCATCGATGGCGTAAAGCTCGTCAAACTCCTCAGGCGCAGGCTGATCGGTCAGCTCGACCTCGGACGGAGCATCGTCATCAAACTCAAGCCCGCAGGCAAGGCGGACCTTATGCTCAATCTCGTCGGCGCAATCGGGGTGTTCGCGCAGGAACGCCTTGGCGGCCTCGCGACCGTTGCCGAGCTTGTCCTCGCCATAGGCAAACCAGGAGCCCATCTTCTTGCAGATACCGCACTCGACAGCCATGTCCAGAATCGAGCCCTCCTTAGAGATACCCGTACCGTACATGATGTCGAACTCAGCAGAACGGAACGGAGCTGCCACCTTGTTCTTAACGACCTTGGCGCGCACGCGGTTACCGATAACCTCATCCTTAAGCTTAATGCTGTCGATGCGGCGAATGTCGATACGCACCGAAGAGAAGAACTTAAGGGCGCGGCCGCCCGTCGTGGTCTCGGGGTTGCCGAACATGACGCCGATCTTCTCTCGCAGCTGGTTAATGAAGATGCATGTCGTGTTGGACTTGGACAGCGAGCCGGCGAGCTTGCGGAGCGCCTGACTCATCAGGCGAGCTTGCAAACCGACCGTGGTATCGCCGATCTCTCCCTCGATCTCGGCACGCGGGGTCAGCGCGGCGACGGAGTCGACGACGATGGCATCGATGGCGCCGGAACGCACGAGCATGTCAACAATCTCGAGCGCCTGCTCACCCGTATCAGGCTGGGAAATCAGTACCTCGTCGATATCCACGCCAATGCGCGCGGCATACGTGGGATCGAGCGCGTGCTCGGCATCGATAAATGCCACCACGCCACCCATTGCCTGGGCCTCGGCCAGGATCTCAAGCGAAAGCGTCGTCTTACCGGAGGACTCAGGACCGTAAATCTCGACGATGCGGCCGCGCGGCACACCGCCGATACCCAGAGCGGCATCGAGTGCCAGAGCGCCCGTAGGGATGGCCTCGACCTCGAGCTCGGGGCCACCGTCGCCGTACCTCATGATGGAGCCTTGACCGAACTTCTTCTCGATCTCGGCCTTGGTGGTGGCGATCATCTCATCGCGCTCTTTACCCGTCGTGCGAGCATGAACGGTACGTACGGGACCTGAATTCTTGGCCATGAAAAGCCCTCCTCTTAACAACCTGCATCGATAATAAACGAACGGCTGTTCGTGGTCAACCGTTCAGATAAATCATATGCAGGCAGTCTTTCCAAAACCCAACCAAACGCCGACCAAATACTGACCAAATGCTTGACCACATAGGGCCAAATATAAGCAAGGAAGGCGAAAATAAACCTATGACCAGCAAAAACGCTGAATTTGTCAGAGGTCCCTATCTCCACAATTAAGGGGCCCTAAGGCCCCTTAAAACACGTCTATTCCATAGAGTTGAGCACAAGGGCAATGCGTCCCAATGCCTCCGCGACCGCATGGGCACGAACACACGAACGGTCGCCCTCATAGTGGCAGCGCACAGAGTCCACGACCGGCACTTCCCCATCAGCCGCGCGATACGCCCAGCCAATATAGAAAGTGCCAGCCGGATCGTCCTCAGTGCCACCGCCGGGGCCGGCATAACCCGTTGCGCTCACTGCAATATCGCTCTGGTACAGCTCCAGCGAACCCGCCGCCATCTCGCGCGCGGTCTGATGCGACACCGCGGTATAGCGGTCGAGCGTCTCCTGATCAACACCCAAAACGCGATGCTTGATCTCATCGCAGTAGGTCACCGCACCGCCACGCAGCACCGCCGAGGCGCCCGGGATATCGGCAATCGTCGAGGAGATCATACCTGCTGTCAGCGACTCAGCCGTCGAAACCGTCACGCCCCGAGCGCTCGCGCGCTCGACAATATCGCGCGCCAGCCCCTCGTTATGTGCGGAAATCTGCTCAAAAGAGTCCGTCATACCCACTAGGACCTAGACCGAAAAGACGATCTTGCGGCAGTTCCAGAAGTACTGGGCGCCCGAGATAACGGTCAGGACAACGGCAACGGCGTACAGGAAACGCGACACCGAGTAGATGCCGAGCGTCAGCGCCAGCGGGCCAAGGTGCAAGCCGGCCATCGCAAAGACGCACAGGTAACCGCAGATGGAGACCATCGTGGTCGCCGTCTTGTACTTGCCGAGCTTATCGGCCGCAACGACAACGCCGGCGGCACTAGCGACCATGCGCAGGGCGCTTACCAGCAGCTCGCGGAACAAGATGATGAACACGGACCAAACCGACACGGCACCAAAGTCCAAGAATAGCAGCAGGGCCGAGAATACGAGCAGCTTGTCGGCGATGGGGTCCAAGAATTTACCGAAGTCGGTAATCTCGTTGCGCGAGCGCGCCAGGTAGCCGTCAACCTTATCGGTGCACGACAGGATGACGTACAGAATGAAGGCAGCGGCGGCGAGCGGGCCGTCGAAGGTGCTCCAATCTGTACCGGCAACACTCGTGTGAGAAAGCGCCGACACGATCATGAACACCGGGATAAAGACGATGCGAACGCACGTCACGATGTTGGCGGGCGTCCAAACACTCGTCAGTTCCTTATTGCTCTCGTTTGCCACGACGCTCTCCTACTCCACAACATGGCCGATAAGCTCATAGCAGAAGCTATCGGTAAACTCGACCGTCAGAATATCGCCCACAGATGCCTCGCTGGCATCCAGATGCACCGCGCCATCGGAATCAGGCGCCTGGAACCAGGCATGTCCGATCAGCTCGGCGCCGTCTTCGGTCTCTTCGATACCGTCGACAATCACCTGGGCGCGCTCGCCCACATGTGCGGCAGTTGCAGCAAAACCGAGCGACTCGGCCAGGTCCATGGCCTCCTGGGCGCGCTCGAGCTTGACCTCTTCGTCGACCTGGCCCTCCATCTTGGCGGCCAGGCTGCCCTCCTCCTGCGAGTAGGCAAAGACGCTCGTGTAGTCGAAGCCGACGGTGTCCATAAAGTCGATAAGGTCGCGGAACTCGTCGTCGGTCTCGGTCGGGAAGCCGACCATGGCCGTGGAACGGATCACGATGCCGGGGATGCGCTCACGCAGATCGCGGAACAGGTCCTCGAGCTCCTGGCGCGAACCAGAACGGCGCATAGCCTTGAGGATGCGCGCGTCGCAGTGCTGCACGGGGATATCGATATAGGGCAGCACCTCGGGCGTATCACGAATGGTCTCAATGAGCTCGTCAGTCATGCCCTCGGGCTGCAGGTAGAGGACACGGACCCAGACGTTCTGCGGACGCACGGCCTCGACGACGGCACGCAGCAGCTGCGCCAGATTGCGCGGCGAGCCCTCGGCGACATCCTCGTCAGCAAAGTCGGTGCCCCAAATACCCGTGTCCTGGCCGATCAGCACGATCTCGCGCACACCGCCGGCAACCAGGTCGCGCACCTCGGAGATAATGCTCTCGGCATTTCGCGAATGATAGCGACCGCGAATATACGGGATCATGCAGAAGCTACAGAAGCGGTTGCAGCCATCGGAGATCTTGACGTAGGCGACAGCGCCCTCGACGGTGCGCTTGACCTGCGGAATATAGGCGGCAATCTCGCGCTCGACGCCCAGCACGCCATCGATGACCGCCACGATGCCATCCTCCTCGTCGGCCTTCACAAAGGCAGCGACCTCGGGCAGCTCATCGGGCAGATCGTCGCCATAGCGCGACGGCACACAGCCGCACATGACGATGGGGCAAGAACGAACGCCGTCCTGAACCTCGTTGGCGAGCTCGAGCGTGGTCTCGATGCTCTCGGACGTTGCGGAGGCGAGGAACGAGCAAGTGTTGACGATAGCGATATCAGCATCCTGCGGATCGAATGCCTCCTCGTAGCCTGCGGCGGTCAAAAGAGAACGCATGCGGTCGGTGTCAACCTCGTTCTTAGCGCACCCGAGGGTGATGTAGAGCACGGAGCCCAACGGTGTATCCATGTTGGAGAGCGGTCCTTTCGAATGATATTAGCGGTAGTTGGTGAACTGCAGCGGCTGGCCGTAGTCCTGGTCGCGCAGGAACTGGATCACGGTCTGCAACGCGTCCTTCGAAGCAGAGGAAACACGCAGCTTGTCGGCCTCGATGGACACCTTGACCTTGAGCTTTTGATCCTTGATGTCCTTGTTGATCTTCTTGGCGGTCGCCTGGTCGATACCCTCGACGATATGGCCGAGCACGCGCACGGTGCCGCCCGATGCCGCCTGCGGAGCATCCCACGAGACAGCCTTGAGGTCGATGCCGCGCTTGATGAGCTTGGAGCTCAGCACGTCGATAATCTGCTTGGAGACAAAGTCGGCCGGGGCGTTGATCGTAAAGAGCTTGTCGCCCTTCGAAAGCTCGATCGTGGCGCCGGAATCCTTCAGGTCATAGCGCTGGGAAATCTCGCGCGTGGTCTGCTGGAAGGCGTTGTCGACCTCTTGCATGTTGACCTCGGACACGACGTCGAAACTGGAATCTTTAGCCATGATGTTTCCTTTCGCGTACGAGCGACTTAGTAGCTATCGTACGAATAGTCGGTAGAATCGGTGGGCGTCTGACCATCAGTTGCGGTATCGGCGCCATCCGTGGACTGGGCATCGGTGCCGTCGGTGGTATCGGTACCATCAGAACTTTCACCATTCTCGGAATCAGTCGTCTCCTTCTTGGGAACGGTGATCGTCACACGCGCCACGCCCGAGGTCTTGGTATCGTAACGGACCTTTTCACCGTTCTTGGTAACGGTGACATCGGAAGGCTTGGACGTGGTGATCTCGATCGAGGACTCGGGCGTGTACTCCTGCTCAAAGGGGCCAGTCGCCTGAGCGCCATAGACCGACTTGCCGTCGACCTTGACCTCAATCCACGCGGTCTTTCCCTTGGCAACGGAGACTTTGACCTTCGTGACCTCGTTCACTTCCTTCTTGGCCGTCGTCTTGGTAGCGTCCGAATCAGTCGACTCATCCGTCGCCTCATCGGCGTCTTCGTCCTCGTCGACCGTTTCAGTCTTCTTAGAAGACTTCTTGGTCGTCGCCTTGGTAGCAGTGGGCGTCTCGGGCGTGTTCTCGGGCGCCGAAGATGCGCAGCCGCGCAGAAGCACCACGATGAGCACAATCAGTAGCAACGCCACGGCACCGATGCCGGCGTAGACGATACGCGGATCGAGCCCGTTGTTTTGAGGAGTACGTGATCCGCCGCGTCCACGACTGGAACTGCTGCGGCCGCCTCCCTGAGGCATACGACCACGATTGCTATCGGAACGGCCGCGATAGCCACCCTGGCCTTGAAGGCTGCGCTGACCCGAGCGGGGCGCAAGTTCACCGCGGCCTTGATAGCCACGCTGGCCCGAACGCGGAGCCGAAGAGCGCTGGCCATACAGCTGTGATTGAGAGCGAAGACGCGGCGTCACCTGCGTGGTATCGGCATCCGCATAGCCACCGCGAGAGCGTCCCGTAGAGGCACCACGGTAACCGCGATCGGAATAGCCGCCGTCGCCGTAGCCGGCACGAGGGTCACGCGCCACGCCGCGGGCAGCGGGGAGTGCACGGTCCTCGGGCATCGGCGTACTGCGGAACCGGTCACGCTGCGAGCGAATCTCCTCGCCCGAACCCGTCTCGGTAATATAACCGGCCTGCTGAGGACGCTGTCCATAGCGGGTCGAACGACCGCCCTGAACCATCAGGAAGCGCCCGCTATCGACCGAGGAACGCGAATTGACGTAGCCGGCGGCGTCCTGAAATCGACCGCCCTGCTGAGACGTCTCGCGTTCGTATGCCATCAGGTCGTCAAAGTAGGCATTGACGACCTCGCGCGGATTGAGGCCCAAAAAGCGCGCATAGCTCGAAATCATGCCCTGCGCATAGCCGCGCGGCGGCATCGAAGCAAAGTTACCGGTCTCGAAAAACTCGATGATCTGCGGCCTGATTTTGATGGTGTTGGCGACCTGCTGAATGGAAAGGCCCATTCGGCGACGCTGCTCGAGCAGCATGTCACCAAAGCGTGCAGCCATCAGAATCCTCCAAACTCACGATCTTCACGTGCCATCTCGGCATCGACAGATTCCAGCGCGGCAAGCCCCTCCTCGTCCAGCAGGACCTCGCGCGGCTTGGAACCGTCGGGCGGACCGACGACACCCTTTTCTTCCAGCATATCCATAATACGCCCGGCACGCGCATAGCCAACCTTCAGGCGGCGTTGCAGGCCAGATGTGGAGCCAAGCTGCGATTCCACCACAATATGAGCAGCTTCCCAGATAAGCGGGTCGTCGTCCTGAGGCTCGGCGACTCCGGTGCGGACAATGCCGCCGCCACCCGCCATGGACATGGAAGCGGGCGCCACGGCAGACAGGATCTCCTCGTGGTAGTCGGGCTCGCTCTGCGACTTAACGAACTCGACAATCTCGTTGATTTCATCGTCCGAGACAAAGCAGCCCTGGATACGGCGAGGCTTGCCCCAGTCGACCTTGGAGAACAGCATGTCGCCCAAACCGGTAAGCTTTTCGGCACCCATCTGGTCGATGATGACGCGCGAGTCGATGCCCGTGGCGACGTTAAAGGCGATGCGGTTGGTGATGTTGGCCTTGATGAGGCCCGTCACCACGTTTGAGCTGGGACGCTGCGTGGCCACGATAAGGTGGATACCGGCGGCACGGCCCAGCTGTGCAATACGCACGATCGAGGCCTCGACATCCTTACCGGCGACCATCATCAGGTCCGAGAGCTCGTCAATGATGATGACCAGGTAGGGCATCTTTTGCGGCGGGTTGTCGTAATGCTCAAACTCGCCGGCGGCCTGCTTTTCATTGTAGGTCGAGATCTTACGCACGTTAAGGCGCTCGAAGACCTTCAGACGACGCTCCATCTCGGACACGGCCCATTGCAGAGCGCTCGCGGCCTGCTTGGGCTCGGTCACTACAGGCACGTAAAGATGCGGCAGACCGTTATAGCCCGCAAGCTCGACGCGCTTGGGGTCGACCATGATCAGGCGAACGTCCTCGGGAAGAGCGCGCATGAGCAGAGTCGTGATGATAGAGTTGATCATGACCGACTTACCGGAACCCGTGGTACCGGCGATCAGCAGGTGGGGCATCTTGGCAAGGTCGGCGACGACCGGCGTACCCTCGGCATCTCGACCGATGGCCAGCTCGAGCGGACCGCCCTTCACATAGGGAAGCACGTCGCCCAAGTTGACGTTCTGGCGCTTGCGATTGGGGATCTCGATACCCACAAGCGAGGTGCCGGGGATCGGGGCAAAGATACGCACCGACTGGGCAGCGAGCGATAGCGCGATATCGTCCTCGAGGCTCGAAATCTTGCTCACGCGCTCGCCCTCGCCAGGTTGCAGCTTAAAGGTCGTCACCGTGGGGCCGGCGATCCAGCCGACCACGCGGGCACTGCGGCCAAACTCAAGCAAGGTGGATTGCAGTGACTCAGCGGTCTGCTCCAGCTCCTTATCCGAAGACGCGGCAGAAGCCGACTGCGGGTTGGCATGTAGGATTTCGAGCGGCGGAAGCTTGAGGCCGTCCTCTTCTTCGCCCTCGTTATCTGCGGTGCCGCCGTCCGCTCCCCCATCGCTAGCCGCAGCCGATTCAACAGCACTCAAGGCAGACGCATCGGCAACCTTGGGATGCTTCAAGAAGTCGGGAATCTGAGGTGCTGCCGAAACAGGATTCACGGCAAACGGCGGCTCGGACTCGTCGATCTTATCGGGGTCGTCTTCCATCGAAAGCTGACCGGTTACCTGGTCGCGCTTTGCATGTCGACGCGGCAGCAAAGTTGTCTTTGCGGTCTCAATCGGAGCCTCGTCGTCCTCGTCATCACCCTCGGTGAGCTCAATCTCACTCTCGGACCAAGACGGATCGGGCTCACTCGTATTGAGCTTGGGCACAGCCTTGCCCTTCTTGGCATGACGGCGCGGTAGCAGCGTCGTCTTAGCGCGCTCGGCCTCCACGGCATCGGACACGTCGACAAACGGATCTTCGTCCACGTCCTCATCGTCCAGAATCGGATCGACTTCGCTACCCATAACCGTAGTCACGGCCGCATCGGAACTCTTTTGGCGCAGAATGCTCAGGTGCGGACGGGCAACACCGGGCACCGACAGGGCCTCATCGTCACCCCACGGGCTCGCGTTGACATCGGCACGACGGCGCTCGGCAAAATCTGCCGCACGATCGCGGGCAGAGCGCAAAACGCCGCCAACCGAAAAGCCAATGATGACAAGGCCCACGACGACAAGGCCCAGCAGGACTACCATCGCAATAGGCTTACCCAGGGCATTCTGCAGCGCACTCGCAATAAACGCACCGATGTAGCCACCCGAAGCGGACAGATTTTGCGGCGTGAACATAAGGTCGCACGAGTCGCTCGTACCCGGCACCATCAGCGAAAGAATGGAGACGACGGCGACAAAGACCACGGCGCCGCCCGCAACAGAGCGCACGTTGAGCGGCGAGTCCTCGCCTAAAAAGAGCGTGGCGGCAAACAGCAAAATGACGATCGGCAACACGTAAGCGCCCAGACCAAAGCCCAGGTGGTAGAACCCGGCAACGGCAGCCGTAACGGGCGCTGTTGCCGGAGAAATCACGGCAATAAAGGACGCAATCGCCAAAACGGCAATGACCACGCCGGCGATATCGCGATTGGCTGAGGGCTCGACCAAGGGCTCAAAATCGTCGAAGTCTGCCTCGTGGCCCTTATTGGCACGCAGATGGGAACCGGCACCCTTAGCAGATGCCGGTTGGTTATTGGCCTTATTGCCTTTGGCGTTTTGTGCTGATCCGCGCGCCAAACTAAACCTCCATGACGACCGGGATGATCATCGGACGAGTGCGCGTACGGCTCCAGATAAAGTTGGAGAGTGAATCGCGTACGGCCTTGCGAATGGCATCGGAACCGCTGCTCGTAAAGCTGAACTTGCCCTTCTCGATCGTCTTCATAATGGATGCGGAGGCATCCTCGGAGAACTGGTCGTCGATGGCAAACGAGACACCACGGCCCGAGAACTCGATGGCCTCGATCTTCTTGTGCTTAAGCGAGACGATGGCAACAGCGGTAACCATACCGTCGTTGGCGAGCTTCTGACGATCGCGCAAGACGATGGGGTCGGTATCGCCGATACGTAGGCCGTCGACGTAGACGACGCCGGACTCGACGGGCGTACCGCGCTTGACGATACCACCGCGCATCTCGAGCGTGTCGCCGTTATCGAGGATAAAGATATGATCGTCCTTGAGACCCATCTTGCGGGCCAGCTGGGCATGAGCGCGCAGATGCACGGCCTCACCGTGAACCGGCATAAAGTACGTGGGCTTGGCCATGGCCATCAGGAGCTTGAGCTCCTCCTGGCTACCGTGACCGGAGACGTGGACGAGAGCGCGGTTCTTATCCCACACGTCGCAGCCGAGCTTGGCCAAGCTGTTAACGACCTGCTGGACAGCTTTCTCGTTACCGGGAACGGGAGTTGCCGAGAGGATGACGGTATCGCCCTCGTGGATGGAGAGCGTCTTGTGCTCGCCGTTGGCCATACGCGAAAGGGCCGACAGAGGCTCGCCCTGCGAACCTGTGCACATGACGACAATCTTGTCGTCGGGCAGGTTATCAATGTCGAAGGCATCGATGATATCGGCGTCGTCGATGTTGAGGTAGCCAAGCTCACGCGCCACGCGGGTGTTCGTGAGCATGGAACGACCGGTCACGACGACCTTACGGCCGCACTTGCGGGCGGCATCGCAGATCTGCTGCAGACGATGGATGTGGCTCGAGAACGACGCGACGAACACGCGACCCGGCGCATTCTTGATGGCGTGCAGCAGGTTGGGACCAACCTCGGCCTCGGACTTGGTAAAGCCCGGAACCGTGGCGTTGGTGGAGTCGGAAAGCAGCAGGTCGATGCCCTGCTTGGCAAAGCGGCTGATAGCGGCATAGTCGGGCGTGACGCCGTCGATGGGCGTCTGGTCGAGCTTAAAGTCGCCGGTGTGCATAACGGTGCCCTGGTTGGTGCGGATGAAGACGCCCAGAGCGCCGGGGATGGAGTGCGTCATCGAGAAGAAGTCGAGCGAGATGCCGCCGAGGTTGACATGGCTGCCGCCCTTGACCTCACGGAACTTGGGTGCGCGGATGCGGAACTCGGAGAGCTTGCCCTCGATAAAACCAAGCGTCAGCTTGCTCGAGAAGATGGGCACCTTATTGTTGAGGTCCTGCAGCAGATACGGAAGCGAACCGGTGTGGTCCTCGTGGCCGTGGGTGACGACGATACCGCGGAGCTTCTCCTCGTTTTCAAGAACGTAGGTGTAGTCAGGAAGCACCAGGTCGATACCGGGCTGGGAGTCGTCGGGGAACATGAGACCGGCGTCGACGAGCACCATGTCGTCGCCGCACTCGAAGACCGTCATGTTCTTACCGATGCCGTCAAGGCCGCCGAGCGGGATGATCTTCAAGGGAGATGATTTTTTAGCTGCCATAGGTTCGTGTGGTTTCCTTTCTTCGAAACGGGACTGGAACAACCGACGGGGCGCTTCTGGCAAACCGACCGCCGGGAACGTACAAACATGCATCACAGAGTCGATGCAGTAACCACAGTATGATACCCATTTGCCCACCAACAGACCACCCATGCATCAAAGCCCCATCCAAACCGGTCTATCCCGCCGGTTTCCCGTGGGGCGGGCACTGATGAAGTTTCCTGCTCTACAGTCCTGCGCAAGACGGAGGCCACATTAAGTGGCCTCCTGTTCGTGCGGAACTCGCGATAAACTTCATCAGTGCCCGCCCCACGGGAAACCTGCCAATAAGGGACAGGTTTATTTTGGTCGGTTGTATCTGGGAAAATGCTGCTGCATCTATCTACAGATCAGAAATCTGACTACTGAATAGACTGTCTAACTAAATAGTAAGCGGCACTAACCAGCCCTTTTGCTTACGCCCGGGAGGGACGCATATGAAGTTTATCGCGAGTTCCGCACGCAAAGGAAAGCACTTAATGTGCTTTCCGTCTTGCGCAGGACTGTAGAGCAGGAAACTTCATATGCGTCCCTCCCGGGCGTAATCAGAACCACCCTTAAAAAGGGTGGTTTGCTCTTAGGGTATAACCCACGGGCC
>DXMW01000029.1 GCA_019414045.1 Collinsella sp.
CGATGAGGGACCGTAGGTCGAGATAGGGCTGCGAGGTCGGCTCGCGCAGCATGAAATCGATATATCGCGCGTAGTAGGCCCATTGCTGCTCGAGGCTGGGGTAGAGGTGGTAGAAGCCGTCGAAAAGGCTCTTGAAGCCAAAGGCTTGCTGCCAGTCCGTCATTCCGGCGCGCGCCATGCCTGCGCGGTTGTAATGGTTGAACCCGGCGGCGCTTGACATGCCCGAGCCGATGCCGACGATGATGGCGTCGGCATCGTCGATAAGGCTTCGAAGCCTATACGCTTCCCTCTCTAGAGACGGCATTGGGCAATCTCCTCGAAAGCCGGGGCCATATCGCCGTCAACGAGAATCGTCTCGCACGATGCATCGGGCGCCATAGCCTGGCTGTAGTTGAACACGATGTAGGTGGCGTGCTCGCAGACGTTCGCGATCTGGGCGAGCATGTGCTTTATGATGCCGTTGCGCAGTCCCACGCCAAGTTCGAGGATGGCGACCCTGCCGTTGCGATGGGCTTGCACAAGGCGCTCGAGCTCCTCGAGCTGGGTCATGGCGAGGGCGTCTGGATGGGCGAGGCGCCGCTCGTCAACCGACGTGCGCGTGCTCCCCTCAGTCTCGAGCACGCGCTCCTCGTCGAACCCGGCGCGCGCGAAGTGCCCGTCGATGTTGCATGTGACCACGAAGGTGTCGGCGTGCTCCGTAAGACGCCGCAGCCCGTTCATGAGCGAGCCGGGCTCATATTCGAGATACTCCTTTTGATGGAACCGCTCGGCCCATCGGCGTCGCACGCTGGCATCCGGGGAAGCGAGCCCCTGCAGTATGCAGCCGATGCCGTCTGCCTGAGCGAGGTCGCCGTACGCCTCTTGGAAATGAGCATCGGCGCAGAAAAGGTTGAGCCCCTCCGCCATGTCGAGTCCGTTGCTAGCGCCGATGATGACAAGATCCGCTTCGGCTAGCGCCCTGCCTATGCGAACTGCTTTCGCCGTCTCCATGCGCTACCTCCCCAGCGTCTTGCGCACGTCGGCAAGCACGTCGGCGATGTCGGCGCGAACGGCGAGCCCCCGATCCTCGATCGCGCGGGGGAGAAACTGCGTCTTGTTGTTTACGGCGATGTAGCTGGCCTGCGGTAACTGCGCCGTGAGGGCCCAGAACGGCTCCTGGATAAACGCGGGCGTCATGCGGCCCACACCCAGCTCGAGGAAGAGGATCCTCTGCCGTGCGTGCGCGTCGAGCCAGTCGGACACCTTGCGGTACTGCTCCTCGTAGAGTTCGCCCTGCAGGAAGTTGCCGTAGCCGCGAACCCAGGGGAACGCCTCTGCCCCGCAGTGCGGGCAGCGCGGCACGAGCTCTGTCGGAACCTCAAGGCCGTCTCCCATGGCCTCTACCATGCGGGAGACCGGCTCGACCGCATCCCACACCGCGTCGGTGCAACAGTGGGAGCACTGAAAGAAGCGGTGGTCGCCTTGGATCTCTGCCACTTTCTCCCAGGGATAGAGCTTCACAAACTGCGTGTCCTGGTTGGTGGTGAGCACGAAGAAATCCTTCTCGGCGATAATGGTGTCGAGGTCCCTGTAGGGCTTGCGCAGCGGGGCGTTGAGCGTGGTGTCGAGGAAGGTGGCGAGGTATCCCCAGCGCGCCTCGGCGGTGGGCCAGCGGTAGAACGACCCCTCGAAAGCGCCCTTGAAACCGTAGCGCTCGGCGAATTTGCCGAAATGCCTGCGATAGGTTGCGTTGTCCTCGTAATAGAAGTCGCCGCCGCCCGCCGCGGAGAGCCCAGAGGCCCCGCCCACCAGCACGCAATCGGCTTCCTCGATCATGCGGGCGAAGTCCCTGATTTGCTGGTCGTAGGGCTCGGGCTCGCGGTCACTCAGCTCATAGGGCGTGCCGCCGCTGCGGTAGGCGGCCTGAAGGGAAAACGATTGGTTGGTGAGCTCGATAACGAGCTGCTCGTACAGGGTCACTGGATACCTTCTTTCAGCTATTATAAACAGGTGTCTATAAAAAGTATCCATGTCGATTTGCTTAAGAGCAATGAACAGCTTCGGCCTGCTGTCGATAAACGAGCGTTTGCCGGGCATTGTCGAGCGTTGCAATTGGAGGGGTAATGGAAGCGGGGAAGATCGATCGTCGCCGACGCTATACACTCTCGGTCATACGGGAGGCGTTCTTCGCGCTGCTGGCCGAGGTCGGCTTCGCGAAGATGACGGTAGCGGATATCTGCCGCCGCGCCGATATCAACCGTGGCACGTTCTATCTGCACTACGAGGACAAGTTCGCCCTGCTCGACGCGCTTATCGACGAGGCCTTGGCGGCGGTGCCGCCGCTCGAGGGAACGGAGGCGGGTGCCCTCTGCCAGCGTCCGCCGGCAAACGATGACTATTATCTGCTCTACTCGGATGACGACGCGTACGCCCGGGTGGCACAGCGCGTCGTCGAGCGCGGCGCCGAGCAGATGGTTCCCTCGATCATGGAGGAGACCGGGCTTTCGCGCGAGGACGCCTATCTGCTCTTCGTCCACAACGTCCAGGGAAATCTCGCGGTCAACCGCCTGCTCGGTTGGAGGCGAGGGCCCGAGTTTGCCCACGCTCAGGAGCTGCTCAGCGCCTATTCCGAAGGGGGCATGCGGGCGGTATCGGCTCGTCACGATCCTCGTAGCTCGTCTTGACCGCATGTCATTTCAGGTAGGTGGCGTTGCTATGGGCCCTCTTTGATTTTCGACGTTGTATAAGGCAATCGCAATCGTCTTGAGCTTCTTTAGGGAACTTGAACAAGAGATATGGCCTGCTGGCGATTGATTAACACCATTCGTTTTGGTTACAAGAAAGCATGCTGCGCGCCTGCAGCATGAGGGAGAGGGAATCCTATGAATATCGTTGTATTGAGCGGCAGCCCGCGTAAGGGCGCTAATACCGATACCATGGTCGAGGCGTTTGCCGAGACCGCGCGTGAGGGCGGCCATACGGTCGAGGTCATCCGCGTTGCCAGCAAGAAGATCGCCGGCTGCTTGGGATGCCAGTACTGCTTCGCCCATGAGGGCGTCTGCGTGCAGAAGGATGACATGGCCAACGTGATTGAGTCGCTGAAAGACACCGACATGGTTGTCTTCGCTTCGCCTATCTACTGGTTTGATATCACTGCGCAGGAAAAGACCGCCATCGACCGCCTGTACGCCTTCGGTGCCACGGGATTCCCGTTCACCAAGACGGCCCTTTTACTCGATAGCCACAGCGAGGGTGTCTATGATGCGGCGATCGCTATGTACAAGTCAACCTGCGCGTACTGCAAGTGGGAGGACCAGGGCATTGTCACCATCAGCGGTATGACCGAGCGCGACAGCATGGCATCCTCGCCCAAGTTGAAAGAGGTGCGAGAGCTCGCTCGCAAGCTTGCCTAAGGACAAGAAGAACGCATGGCAATCAGCGTTGGTGGAAATGCTTGCTGTCCTTACCGAGAGATAGGGGCGCATTCCCTCAAGCGCGTATAGAACAATTATTAAACGCAGAAAAATAACTGAAAACAAATTAATCCGCGTTAAAATATTGTCAAACAGAAGTTCATGAGGGAAGGTTGCGCATGCGTCGCAAGGCAGACGAGCTACTTAGGGAATGGCGAGACAGAGCTGATAGAAAACCTTTGCTGGTCAAAGGCGTGCGCCAGTGTGGCAAGACCTATTTGCTCAGAACGTACGCCCAGGATCTTTTCGAATCGGTTGTCTACGTTAATCTTGAGAACGACCGGTCGGCGCGAGCGGATTTTTCGGGCGGTCTTGACCCTCATTCGATTGTACGCGCGATCGAGGCTCGTACGGGACAGCGTATCGTGCCTGGCAAAACCTTACTGTTCATTGACGAGATCCAGGCATGCGAGGAAGCGCTCACTTCCCTTAAATACTTTTGCGAAGATGCTCCCGAGTATTACGTTGCGGCTGCTGGGTCGCTTCTTGGGGTTGCCATTAACCATCAGTCGTATTCGTTCCCCGTCGGAAAGACCGACTTGATCGAGATGACTCCACTCGATTTCGAGGAGTTTCTCTGGGCGATGGGGCACGATCAGCTGGTCGACGAGATACGCTCATCATTCGAGTTTATGGGTCCTCTTGCGCCAAGCCTTCATGAAAAGGCGCTTGGGCTCTATCGGCAGTATCTTGTTGTTGGCGGAATGCCCGAGGCGGTCCAAACGTACATCGATGATCAGTCAATCATTGATGTGGCCGAAAAGCATCGGATTATTCTCGACGGATACTCCGCCGACACTAATAAATATGCTGATGAGCGCTTGAGCGCAAAGACGCGTGCGTGCTTCGATTCCATTCCACAGCAGCTTGCCAAAGAGAATCGTAAATTTCAATACAAGGTAGTGCGAGCGGGGGGCAATGCGTCTCTCTTTGGAGATGCTCTCGACTGGCTTGTATTGTCGGGTACGGTGGCGCGCTGCAGCCTAGTCGGGCAGATCGAAAGCCCTTTAGAGGCCTTCGTTAACCCTTCTGCTTTTAAAATCTATCAGGCGGATACAGGGCTGCTCGTCTCCAAGGCCGGTGCTCAACGCGCCGATATTCTTGCCGGTATCGGCGGCACATTCATGGGTGCACTTACCGAAAACTACGTTGCCCAACAGCTTTCAGCCATGGGCTATCCGCTGCATTATTGGGCGCGAGATAATCGTGCGGAAATCGACTTTGTAGTAGAGAAGCAGGGATGCTTGTCTGCGATTGAAGTCAAGGCGGGAGAGAACACAAGATCTCGAAGCCTGTCCTCACTTAAAAAGACCCATCCGGGCGCGCGCCGAATCAGGCTATCGACTAAGCCCTTCGGAATGAATGATGGGCTGATGTCTGTTCCACTTTATGCGGCATTTTGTCTATAGGGATGATGCTGCTGTAATGCATGGGGCCAGGAGCGCGATGTTGCTGCGCTCCGGGCCCCGCTGCTTAGTTAAACCATGACGGTTTGGCTGCCGTCGTCCTAGTCAAACAAACTCGGCATGTCGTTTTCCTTCATGAGGGCACCGGCAGAGGGGAGGCTCTGCGCGGTGAATTTCTCGGCAGAGACGCCGGCGCCAAGAATCTCTTCGGTTGTGCCGACGGTGGTGATCGAGCGGCCCTTCTTGGCCGTGAAAGCCTGGACGCCCTGCGTGTTGGTGGTCGTCTTGGTCTTGAGCAGCGACGTGTTGAAGTTCATCAAACGATAGTCGCTCGAGACCAGCGCGATGTCGCGATCTTCCTTGAGCACCTGGGCATACAGCAGCTTGCTGCCACCGTAGATGGCGTTCTTGAGGCGCTTGCGGTTGGTCTTGGTGACGTATCCAGAAAGCGCGACGCGCACCACGCGGCCGTTCTCAAAGACGAACAGCACGTCGGCCTTGTAATCCTCGGGGTCGATGACCCAGATGACGCTCTCGTCGGGTTCCATCTCAAGATCGGTCGGCAGGTACGAGCCCAGCTGGGCCGACTTGGTGTCCTCAAACGCCGCGACCTTGCACTTGTACACCTGGCTCTTGTTGGTAAAGACCAGCAGCTCGTGGGTGTTGGAGGACGGGAACTCGATAAAGGGTTTGTCGCCGTCCTTGTACTTGAGCGTGGTCGCCTTCTTGAGCACGCGGTCCGTCATCTTCTTAAGGTAGCCATCGCGCGAGAGCATGATGGTGACCGGGTACTCCTCGACCTCGGGCTCCAAGCTTACCTCGATAACCTCATGGGGCTCGATCCTGCCCGTGCGGCGCGGCATCACGTACTTCTTGTTGACCGCGGCCAGCTCGTCGCTAATGACCTTCTTGATGTTGTCCTCGCTCGAGAGGATCTCCTCGAGCTCGGCGATCTCGCCCTCGAGCTTGGCAATGTCCTTGGTGCGGTTGAGGATGTATTCCTCGTTGATGTTGCGGAGCTTGAGCTCGGCGACAAACTCGGCCTGGGTCTCGTCGATGTCGAAACCCTTCATAAGGTTGGGCACGACCTCGGCTTCGAGCTTGGTGCCGCGGATGATGGCGATGGCCTTGTCGATGTCGAGCAGAATCGCCTCGAGGCCGTGCAGCAAGTGCAGGCGCTCGGACTTTTTGCCCAGGTCAAAGTTGATGCGGCGACGCGTGGACTCAATACGCCACTTGACCCACTCGTGCAGGATCTGGCGCACGCCCATAACACGGGGATAGCCGTCGACGAGCACATTGAAGTTGCACGAGAACGAATCCTGCAGCGTGGTCGAGCGATAGAGCTTGGCCATGAGCTTGTCGGGGTCGACACCGCGCTTAAGGTCGATGGCGATGCGCAGGCCCGAAAGGTCGGTCTCGTCGCGGATGTCGGCGATCTCTTTGACTTTGCCCTCTTTGGAGAGCTTGACGATGCGCTCGATGATGACATCGGTCTTGGTGGTGTAGGGGATCTCGTAGACCTCGATAATGCGCTCTTCGGGAATCCAGCGCCAACGGGAGCGGATTTGGAAGCTGCCAAGGCCGGTCTCGACGATCTTCTCCATCTCCTCGCGGCGGTAGATAATCTCGCCGCCGGTCGAGAAGTCGGGCATGGGCATGTACTCGAGCAGGTCGCAGTCGGGATCCTGCAGGTAGTGCATCGTGGCGGTGCAGACTTCGTTGAGGTTGAAACCGCAGATGTCGGACGCCATGGCGACGCCGATGCCCTTGTTGGCCGAGACGAGGATGTTGGGGAACGTGGTGGGCAGCAGGCGCGGCTCCTTCATGGCGCCGTCGTAGCTGTCGACGAAGTCGACCGGGTCCTTGTCGATGTCCTTGAAGATCTCGGCACTGATGGGGGAGAGCTTGGCCTCGGTGTAACGCGAAGCGGCGTAGCTCAGGTCGCCCGAATAGTACTTGCCAAAGTTGCCCTTCGACTCCACGAAGGGGGCAAGCAGCGCCTCGTTGCCGGTGGCCAGGCGCACCATCGTTTCGTAGATGGCGGCATCGCCGTGCGGGTTGAGCTTCATGGTCTGGCCCACGATGTTGGCACTCTTCTGGCGCTCGCCCTTGAGCAAGCCCATCTTGTACATGGTGTAGAGCAACTTGCGGTGCGAGGGCTTAAAGCCGTCGATCTCGGGGAACGCACGCGAGACGTTGACGCTCATGGCGTAGGGCATGTAGTTGACCTCGAGCGTCTGCGTGATCGGCTGGTCGGTGACCTCGGAGTGCAGGCCGATGACGTTCTCGGCGTTGACCTGCTTTTTCTTTGGCTGGTTCTTCGTCTTCTTCTTTGCCACGATTTCCTCTTGAACTTCTTATGGGCCGTCGTTATCGATTTGCTGCTATTGCAGGTCCAGCTGGTCCAGGTATTCCTTGCCGTGCTCGGAGATATGGCGCTTGCGGCCTGCCTCGTCGTTGCCCAGCAAAAGGTTGAACATGGTTTCCATCTTGGTGACGTCCTCGGGCTCCACCTTGATCAGGCGGCGCGTCTCGGGGTTCATGGTAGTGAGCCACATCATGTCCGGGTCGTTCTCACCAAGACCCTTGGAGCGGTTGATCGAGCATTTCTGGTCGCCGATCTCTTTGAGGATGCCGTTTTTCTCGAGCTCGGTGTAGGCAAAGTAGGTCTTCTCTTTGCAGTTGATCTCGTAGAGCGGCGACTCGGCGATATACACGTAGCCCTCGTCGATAAGCGTGGGTACCAGGCGGTAGAGCATGGTGAGCACGAGCGTGCGGATGTGATAGCCGTCGACGTCGGCGTCCGTACAGATGATGACCTTGTTCCAGTTGAGGTTGTCCAGGTCAAAGGCGCCAAGGTTCTTGATGCGCTTGTCCTTGATCTCCACGCCGCAGCCCAGCACGCGCATGAGGTCCATGATGATGTCGGACTTAAAGATGCGCGGGTAGTCCTCCTTTAGGCAGTTGAGGATCTTGCCTCGGACGGGCATGACGCCCTGGAACTCGGCATCGCGCGAGGTGCGGATGGCGCCTGCTGCCGAGTCGCCCTCTACGATGTAGATCTCGCGGCGGCTCTTGTCCTTGGAGCGGCAGTCGATGAACTTCTGCACGCGGTTGGCCATGTCGGTTTTCTGCTGCAGGTTGGTCTTGATGCTCTGGCGCGTTTTCTCGGCGTTCTCACGCGAACGCTTGTTGATGAGCACCTGCTCCATGATCTTATTGGCAGCGTCCTTGTTCTCGATCAGGTAAGTCGAGAGGCGCTCCTTAAAGAAGGCCGTCATGGCCTGCTGGATAAAGCGGTTGTTGATGGCCTTCTTGGTCTGGTTTTCGTAGGACGTCTGGGTGGAGAAACAGTTGGTCACCAGTACCAGGCAGTCCTGGACGTCCTGCCATTTGATGCCACTCTCGTTTTTGTTGTACTTGCCCTGTTGCTTGATGTAGGCATCGATGGCGCTGGTCAGAGCGCTGCGAGCGGCCTTCTCGGGCGAACCGCCGTTCTCGAGCCACGATGAGTTGTGGTAGTACTCCTGCATCATGAAGGTGCGCGAGAAGCACATGCATGCGGTGATTTTAACGTTGTAGTCGGGCAGGTCCTCGCGGTCGCGACCGCGGCGGTCAGCCTCGATAAAGAAGGGCTCGGTAAGGTAGTCGGTACCGACCTTCTCGAGCACGTAGTCTTCGATACCCTTGGGATAGCAAAAGTCCTCTTCGGCAAACTCGCCGTCGTCGCCTTCGATGCGCAGGCGGAAGGTAACGTTGGCGTTGACCACGGCCTGGCGGCGCATGGTCTCGCGATACCAATCGTGGGGAATGCTGATCGAGGTAAAGACCTCAAGGTCGGGGCGCCATTTGATGGTGGTGCCAGTACGGTCCTCGTCGCTGGGCTCAATCTCGAGTGCCTTCTTTTTGGCGCCGACGACTTTGCCCTTCTTAAAGTGCAGGGAGTACTTGTTGCCGTCGCGCCAGACGGTGACGTCCATGTACTCGGAGGCGTACTGGGTTGCGCACGAGCCCAGGCCGTTGGTGCCGAGCGAGAAGTCGTAGTCGCCGCCCTGGTTGTTATTGTATTTGCCGCCGGCGTAGAGCTCGCAAAAGACGAGTTCCCAGTTAAAGCGCTTTTCGGAAGGGTTCCAGTCGAGCGGGCAGCCGCGGCCGTTGTCTTCTACCTGAATGGAGCCATCGCGAAAGGCGGTAAGGGTGATGAGCTTGCCGTAGCCCTGGCGCGCCTCGTCAACGGCGTTGGACAGGATCTCGAAGGCGGCATGCGCGCAACCGTCGAGTCCGTCCGAGCCAAAGATGACGGCGGGGCGCAGGCGTACGCGCTCCTCGTCCTTGAGCTGGCGGATACTGTCGTTACCATAGTTTGCGGTGTTTTTTGCCATACTCGCTCTCTCGGTGCTCCCTTGCTGCGTTTTAGTCATATAGATAGTCAAGGTAGCATAGCCCAGCCCATAGGCGATTCCAACCAACACGAAATCCATCGAACAATCGTTCGAATTAACGGGTATAGTGTTTAGTGGTAGCGCGGCATTGTTAAACAAATTTGGATACAAACGAATTTTATTTAATAGGGACCTAGTTTTACTAAACAAAATCGAACGATTATGGGTGACACGATTCAGAAATTCGATGAGTTCGCGGATGCCCAGTCTTACCCGGACAAAACCGAGTCGGTTCTGTCCGGGTAAGACTGAATGGCGAATCGAAACTGCTATATCCGTATACCGATGACAGATATAGTTGACATCAATTAGTCGATGCAATATATTTCTGGCATGTTGCAACGGATATTTGTCCAATATGACGAAAGGAACTTTATGCCGGGCAAAAAGAACCTCCGCATGAAGGCGGCGCGCGCGGCGGCTGGCCTTTCGCAAGCCGATTTAGCCCAAGCCGTGGGCGTTACGCGCCAGACCATCGGCCTTATCGAGGCGGGCGGCTACAACCCCACGCTCAACCTGTGCGTGGCAATCTGCAAAGCGCTGCGCGTTACGTTGAACGACTTGTTTTGGGACGACGAGACCAAAGCCGACCCCAACGCTCTTTAGGAGTTCACTATGAAATTTGAAGATCTGAAAATCGTGCAAAAGTGGCGTGAATATGCCGGCCCAAAGGATGAACGCCTGGAGGCTGAGAACGCGAAGATCTACAAGATTGGTTTCGTGCTGCTTTCGTTTGGCATGTTGATGATCTTTTTCTACCAGTTTATAGCTCGACAGGTTGCGTGGGTTCACAGCGACGCCAGTGAAATGCCGCATGGCTTTGCAACGCCATTCGAGGCAGCCATGTATTTGTGGCTCGTTCTCGTGATGTTGATTTGCGCAGGACTGCAAACGCGGAAGGGCTATGTCGATACCAATCGTTTTGGGCAAACCGAGCATCTTCCTGTTGGATATTTCCTGCTTGTCAGCGGTCTTAGCGGCGCCGCGTTCGCGCTTGTTATTGCCGCAATGCGCTGTGTCGCTGAGGCGCAGATCGTACCGCTCGAAAGCGTCTTTTGGTTGGCGAACCTGGCCACGGGCGTGTTCTGCGGTGCGACGATTTTCGCGGCCACGTTTGCTGTCCTGTGTGCAACGTTTTTCACGGCGAAAAGACGCCGTGCCAAGCTCGAGGCAGAACTCGACTCCTCAGACGACATCTAATGCGCAATGGGCCGGCTCTGGGTATCCAGAACCAGCCCATTTTGATGTTCGATTAGCCGAGTCGGCGCCTCTCACAAAAGTAAGTAGGAGCTAGCGAGGCCTATCCGAATTGACCTCATTGGCGGTGTCGGTTTCGAGCGCCGTGCGGCGGGCGCTGTAGGCGACGAGGCCGGCGCCTGCCGCGGCGAGTGCTGCAGCGGCTGCCGTAAGGGGAGCGTTGACATCGCCCGTGCCCGCAAGTGCGCCCGCTTTTCCGGAGCGCTTGTTATTGTCGTGGTCCTTGCCACTGCCGGAGCTGCTTCCGCCGGAGCCGCCGCCCTCGTCAGTACCGCCGCCACTTGAGCCACCATCGCCGTCCGCCGGCATCGGGGCGTCGTGAAGTCCTGTCGTATCCGCGCTGTCGCATACACCGACCTGAACTTCCGAGCGTTCGCATGCCGCGTCGGGCACATGAAGCTCGTGCAGTACGGCACCCAGCGCCGAGTTTGCGCCCGGTCGAATTTCCTCGAGCGTTACGGGATCGAGCGCCACCAGATTACGCGCCTTCGCATACAGCGTTACGCGTTTGCCCACTTCGTCGCTCCAACTCTCGGGGATGGCGAAGCTCATGCGGAACTGTGCCGTGCAACCCGGTGCCAGCACGGCGTTGCCGTTGTCGGCTACCAGCGGGTGCGTTGCAAAACGTGTGCCCAGCGTCTCGAGTGCGTACTTCACGTGTGCCATGTCGTTGGCCGAAGCGTCCTCGGCAAGCTCTGGATCGTAGATCGAAGCCATGCGTGCGTTCACTCCGAATCCGATGGATGCGCTGGAGAACGGCTGACTGGAGCCCTCTCGGTACAGATCGATCGTGCCGGCGGTCAGCAAGGTGTTGCCGTCGTTTCGCACCGTGACCATGAAGGATTCGCCTGCTGCTCCGGGTACCACCGCGCCCGAGGTAGCGACCGCGCCCGTCGGAGTGGCACACGCCACCAAGGGCACTTCGATGCCGTGCAGCTCCGCCTTGCTCTGCTCGGCACTCACAATGTGCGTGGCGAGCGCGGAGAGCATGCCTCCCGACGTCAAAAATGTCGTTATCTGATCGACGGGATGGTCCAGCTCGCACATCACGAACGGCTCCGTGAACAGATCGCCTGCCAAGGTGCTGGCGAAGATGCGGAAGTGCTTGCCCATTACTGCTACCGGGTTGCCTTCTTCGTCGTAGGTTTGCCCCACCTTGCCATCGGTGTTCTCTACATAGAGCGCGCACCTGCCGTTGTTGCTTACGCTAAACGATGCCGGGCCACAGCCTGCGGCACCCACGGGCTGCGTTGCAAATGCCGATGCGCCTCGCGTCCAAGTAATATGCTGCAGCTGCTCGTTGACGGTGGCCAAAAAGCCCGAATGTTGTGGCCACGGCACCGCATGGGGCACCGTGGCGTCTGGTGGCATAACGCCCCAGCCCGCAATGGACTGGCCGATCACGGCGTACGATGCGCAGCCGCAACCGTCTGCGGTCTCGTACGCAACGGGCACCACCATTTTGCCGTTGATATTCTCGGGCTCGCTCAGCTCGATACTCGACGGTGCTTGCGGAAAGCGAAGAACTTGGCGGAACGTCAGGCTGTCGCCCAAATCATCCGACCACAGGGTAAAGCATTCCAGCGCAACCTCGGCCTCGCTGCCGAGCGCCTTCTCTGCGGTGGTTCCGCGGCGGTGGAGGTAGGCACCCGACAGGCGTCCGTCGACCAGCGTCTTGCCTACCGTGATGCGCGGGCACTGCAGGCAATGGTAGCCATCCTCTTGCAGGCGGCCGCGCGAGATGCTGCGCCATGACGTATGCGACACCACGCGGATCTCGTCATTACTTATGCGCAGGCGCACAACGGACAGTATGCCGGCTGTGCTTGCCGTATCGAAAAGGGTGTTGTCGCCGGCGGGGCGCTCGCCCGAGACCAGCAGCACGTAGGCGTCCTGGTTTCCTCTTCCGTCCGTATATTCCACCACGTCGAAGTCGTAATCGAATATGCCGTCGCGCTCCACGTCGCCCTCGCCAAACCCAAGGGGAAAGTCCACGGGCGTGGGAGCGGACCACGTGCCGTTTGCCTTTGTGTGCACCACCAGGCGCGAGCGGCCATTGTCGCCGTAGCGCACCGAGGCGATACGGAACAGGCATTCTACGCTGGCAATCATCGTTAGCTTCATGTGGGCTTCGCTGAGCACGCCGGAAAACAGCACGTTGTCGCTCGAGGGTTTTATGCCGCCACGCTCGTCCTCCGACACGCCGGCAGAATTGGCGTTCGGGTCCGCAACGGCGTTCGTTGACTGACCGATGTAGGTGTACTCATACATCGGCGCGGCATTTTCGTCGTTCTCCATCAGCGCGTGGACGAAATGTTCGACCTGTCCCGTGTCGTCGCTCTCCGCGTTCGTCTCGAGCTCAATGCGCGTGACCGTTTGATCCCAATCGCGCACGACAGGCGCGGCGTTTACGGCAGTGGCCTTAACCTCGGCGCGTGCGAGCAGCTCGGCGTTGGTGACGATGGTGGCCGATGCGATAAACTGCGGCACACCACCTGCCTCGGCGTTGCCGGCCGAGCCGAAACAGGCATCCAGCGTATAAGGCGTATCTCCACCCAATGCCAGCTCAGAGCGTTGGAGCACATACTGGGCGCCATTGTTCACCGATATATTCCACGAATCGATGAGTGTGGGCCACGACCCCGACCAAGCCTTGGTGGTCCACTTGAACATTACGAACTGGAGTATCACATCGACATCGACGTCTGCACCTACGCGCAGCCGCGGAAGCTGGTGTCCATCTGCCTTCTCGTACCCAATGAACAGCGTGAGGGATGCGGCGCCGCGCACGGCAGACGAAGCGACGCCTGCAACGCCGGCGCCAAAGGTGACGGCAAGCCCGATCTGGATGGTGAACGAGCCCGACGTGTTTGAATAGTCGAGCGAAATGTTTTTAAAAAACGCCGCGCCGCTGCCGTGCGTGTGGGCACCCACAGCGAGCGCCAGCTTCGCCAGCACCCAAGGGTTGACGTTTAGGAAAAATGGCACCGGTCCTAGGGTAAACTGCTCGGTCCAATTGAGGTCGGTTCTTACCTGGAAGAGGGCCTTAATATTGCCGTATGCGGGGTCGTTGTTGTTACCCCAGGTTTTGCCCACCCAATCGTAGGCAAGCGAGCCGTACAGCTGTGTGGCGATATCCATCGTGAACAGCGGCGTGCAATGGTGGCGAAGGAGCTTGGTGTTTCTTGGATCGGTGCCCGAACCGGCACTCATACTCTTGTACTGATTCCACTTCCCCTCCATCTCGTCGAGGTAGCGGTTTGCCTGCTTGGCGCCCGACTCGCGCGGCGATTTCTTCCAGTATTCCGGATCAGGGTTGCCCGAATCGTTCATATAGCTGGCTGGTTTGTATCCTCCACCAAACAGCACGTATCCAGCAAACGAGAAATCGAAGAGGATCGGAAATGTGGGCATCCAGCACGTGAACTTATTACCACCGATGCCGGGAAACGATGCGGGGAAATCAAACGGAGTGATCTCTTGGTCCATAGTGGTGGGGACGATAGTGGTCGATCCGGATTTCGCCTTTGCCGCCGGCGCGGTAACAACGACCATGGGGGAGGAGAGCGTGTAGGTTTTGCCCTGGTAGTCGAGGACAAAGCGCAGCTTGCATCCTTCTTCCAGAAGGCTCGACGCTGCATCGAGGAACTTGTCTTCGAGTGTGAACGTCGCCAGATTATCCGCGCCCGATGCGCTGGCCTTGATCTGACCAATCTGCGTGACGGTTTCGGTTGAGCTGCCCGCAGCGGGCATCACTTTATTGATATGCAATGTTGCCTGCCCGCCCTGCGGCAGATGAGCCTGCACGGTAAATGCGTGCGTATCGGGCTGCTCGTTTGCCGTGTCGTCCTTCGGCAATGCCATGAACGTGGCTTCAGCGTACTGGATGTCCCATTCGTCGAATGTGAGCTGGCGGAAGTACGGCTCGCCGTCGGAAAGCGGACGCGTGGGCGCGGTTATGGCGGTGCCGCCCTGGATACGCGCAAGGGGAATCTCGACATCGCGGTAGCCCGCCATGCTAATGGAGATGCCGCCGTTAAAGTCGTACGCGTCAAGGAGCTTTGCCTCGTCTACGTAGCCTTCCGAAAGCGAGGCAATCTCAAAGATGGCGGTGCCTTCGTCATCGGTCGTGGCGGCGAGCTGCTTGCCTGCGGCGTAGCGCGACGTGAGCGTGACCTTGGCGCCAGCGATAGGCGTATTCTTGTTGGCGACGTCGACCACGACCACACCAAACATGGTGCGCGAGAGAACGAGCACCTTGAAGGGATCTTCTTCGTCGGCATAGGCCGCGGTGGGCGCGAACGGCAGCAGGAAGGCATTTTCGCTTCCCGGCACGCGAGGCAACATAATGCTCGCCAGCGAGGACGCTCCAGCAACAAGTAACGAACGGCGATCAAGCATCTTGGGCTCCCATCCCGCAAATATCGGTGGAAATAATCCAATTTTGCGAGAAGACGCTTCGTGGCGGTAGTGCCGTTCAAGGGTCAAAATGTCCAAATTGATCGAGCGAAGCGCCGGGTTCCGGAACGCGTTCGATGCGCTTGGCAGAGCCCGGTCGCTAACGCAACATGTGCGCGACCAGCTCGGCGCGTGTGCCGATGCCAAGCTTTGCGTATACGCCGGATAGGCGGTTTTTGACGGTGCCCGGCGATACTCCCATATGGCCTGCGATTTCAGCGTTGGTCCATCCGCGGCAGGCGAGCATGGCCATGGTGAACTCTGTAGTCGTTAAATCGTCGGCAACGTCCTCGCCCGAATCGGGGTTGTGGATGCGCCGCCAGCCGTAGCTGAAGCGGTACGTGATCTCGATGATGCGTGCGAAGTCGTCAGGGTATTGCGTTTTTAGGCATGCCTCGATGAGCCCCTGCAAAAGGCCGTGGTGCTCGCCAATGAGCTCGATAAGGCCGTCGGGGCGCGCAATGTCCCAAGCGGCTCCAAAATGCGCTTTTGCGGCGTCGATGTCCTTGAGGCTCATGCATGCCATGGAAGCTGCCAGGTGCAGGAACAGCTCCGAGATGGGATAGCTTCCCTGTTTCATAATTAGGGCGTTTTCCGCCATGCCCAGGCTGCGGCCGTATTCGCCGCGCAGATACAAGGCGTGCGCCATCACGTAGCTGGCGAACAGTCGCAGGCCTTCGGGCAGATGCGCCGCAAGTGGATAAAACTCTTCGGCAGAATACGGGGAAGGCAAGTGCAGCAGGACGCTCGCGGCCGAGGCGAACAGGATATGCGTGGCGTGGACGGCGGGCGATTCCTCGTCGGCCGGCGTATCGAGGATGCCCGCAAGGCACCGGCGGGCGTCGGCGATACGGTTGAGCGACAGACTGGCGTATCCGCAGATAAAGCATGCGGAATAGCGCAGCGCGGGATCGGTGACGTCAAGATAGGGGTGCGCCGTCTTGGCGGCGAGTGCGGCCTGTCCGCGAAAGTACAGCGCTTCTGCCGTGGCGATGGCGCGTGAATCGGGGTCGGAAATGCCTGCAACCGCAGCGTCAATCTGCCCCGGCACAAAGGCGGTGCACATCAACGGCATGGGAACGCATGGGTAGCCATCGCAGTCCATCTTCCATCTCCCAACAGCTGGCAACACTAGCAGCAATTGTACTCTTGTTGCTCGGGACTGGAATTTGTGGGTATCGCCTACGATTGTGCCGAACGTATAAAGGAAGAGTCTATTGGCGATGCTCCCAAGGTGGCTACCGAAGTCTAGCTGACCTTGGGATATAGAAAAACTGCCGCCCCTGCAAAAAGCTCTGTCGCAGCGATGGGAAACGTATCTCGTTCTGCATATAATGAGGTCATATGACGGTGCGTCTGCATACGCGCGGCGCATTTCCATCGAACCGAGAAGGAGCTCTGCATGGATTCCAACAAGCGTCCCGACGACATGGTACGTATCACCACTCCCGAACTTGCCCAGGCGTTCATCGAAGAGCAGGTCGCTGCAATCCGCGAGCAGATCGGCGACAAAAAGGTCCTGCTGGCTCTTTCCGGTGGTGTCGACAGTTCGGTTGTCGCGGCCCTGCTCATCAAGGCCATCGGCAAGCAGCTCATTTGCGTGCATGTTAACCACGGCCTGATGCGCAAGGGCGAGAGCGAGCAGGTCGTCGACGTCTTCAAGAATCAGATGGATGCCAACCTGGTTTACGTTGACGCCACAGATCGCTTCCTGGACAAGCTCGTGGACGTCGAGGAGCCCGAGGCCAAGCGTAAGATTATCGGCGCCGAGTTCATTCGCGTGTTCGAGGAGGAGGCCCACAAGGTTGGCGATGAGGTCAGCTTCCTCGCCCAGGGCACCATCTATCCCGACATCCTGGAGTCCCAAGACGGCGTGAAGGCTCACCACAACGTGGGCGGTCTGCCCGAGGATCTGCAGTTTGAGCTCTGCGAGCCCGTCAAACTGCTGTACAAGGACGAGGTCCGCGTCGTGGGTCGCGAGCTCGGCCTGCCCGAGAACATGGTTGAGCGCCAACCGTTCCCCGGTCCCGGCCTGGGCGTCCGCTGCCTTGGTGCCATCACCCGCGACCGTCTTGAGGCGCTGCGCGAAGCCGACGCCATCGTGCGCGAGGAGATCGACAAGGCAGGTCTGACCATCTGGCAGTATTTTGCCGTCGTGCCCGACTTCCGCGCCACCGGCGTGCGCGAGGGTAAACGCGCCTACGATTGGCCCTGCATCATCCGCTGCATCAACACCGTCGATGTCATGACCGCCGAGGTGCCCGAGCTCGACTGGGCGCTGCTCAAGCGTATTACCGCCCGCGTCACTGCCGAGGTTCCCGGTATCTGCCGCGTGTGCTACGACCTTACGCCCAAGCCCGTCGGCACCGTTGAGTGGGAGTAAGCTTCTACTCTTTTGGACGAATTGCATTGACGGAGAAGGGGTCCCGCGCAAGCGTGTGCGGGACCCCTTTCGTTTTACTGTTCGGTTAACGCTACGGATTGTTTTGGAAGGCTTACGAGCATGGTGGTCCCGTTCTCGGAACTTGCTTCGACCTCTACAGCGCCACCGTGAAGCGCTGCAATCTCCCAAACGAGTGCTAGTCCGAGTCCTGCGCCGCCGTATGCCCTGCTGCGGGATTTGTCTAGACGAAAGAACGGCTGGAAGATGCTCTCTCGGTACTGCTTGGGTATTCCCGAGCCCTCATCTTTGACTCGCAGGAACACGTGGCTGTCGTTGTCGCAGATGGAGACGTTGACAGTCGAGCCGGGGCGGCTGTAACGGATGGCATTTTCGACCAGGTTAAACACCAGCCGATAGAGGAGCGTGTCGCTCCCGATTACTAAAGCGTCTCCAGCACAATTGAGGGCTATGCCCTTATTTTCGGCAAGTGGCGCAAGGTCGGTGAGGACCTCTTCGGACAAGGGACCAAGTTCCACATCGTCCTCGCAAGGAACGCTGCGCAGCTCACTCATCTCGAGCAATACCTTGGCCATTCGAGACATGCGCTCGGTTTGTTCTTGTAGCAGGCCGAGCAGCTCGGCTGTTTCGGGTTGCAAACCGGAGTGTTCGGAGATGAATAGTTCAATCTGTGCTTGCATAAGGGCGAGCGGGGTGCGCAGCTCGTGTGCGGCGTTGCCGGTAAACTGACACTGTGCAGAGAACCCTTCGCCAAGACGGGCGATCATGTCGTTGAAAGAGGCGCTGCATCGTTGTAGCTCGGTGGGCACATCTTCATTGAGTCTGATTTCGCTTAGGTTGTCAGGTTGCACACGCTCAACCTGAGCTGCAAAAGCCCGTAGCGGTTTGAGTGCACGGCCGCTCACAAAGTATGCCAGCGTGCCGCCAAGGAGTGTGACTCCAGCCGTGATGTACCAGGCTGTCGTGCCAAAAGACTCCTGTGCGTCGTTTACGACGATCGTGACCTTGTCATCGAGGGCTGCTTTCGTTGGGTCGAACGCCTGGAGCGAATCTTCGCCGGTTGCGTTAAAGGCCGAGATGTCGCTGCCGATGGCATCCATGTAGCGCATGCCCGTATAGCCGACCAGGCAGTTCGTCAGCACGCATGCCGCACACGTGAGCAGCGCCGTCATAATCGTTATGCGCCATTGCAGCGAAAGCCTTTTCATTCGCTATCCTCCATAACATAGCCCTCTCCAATCCGATTGCGAATCGGGTCGTATCCCAAAACGATGCGTAGCTTTTTGCGGAGTGATGAGATGTGAACGCGGGTTGCGTTGCTAAAGCTGTTCACGCTGCTATCCCAAACGTGCTCGATAAGCTCCTCTTGACTTACCGGTCGCCCCTGATTAAGCATCAGGTATTCC
This sequence comes from Collinsella sp., assembly GCA_019414045.1. Taxonomy (GTDB): domain Bacteria; phylum Actinomycetota; class Coriobacteriia; order Coriobacteriales; family Coriobacteriaceae; genus Collinsella. The sequence continues at coordinate 18,826 of DXMW01000029.1, forward strand.
AAGATTCCCGTTTCTTTGCGCGTAAGAGATAGAGCCTCGCTGTCCACGGAAGCGATGCGCGCCTTGGTGTCAAAGCTGAGCTTTCCGCAGGTTAAAACTATGTCGCTTTGTGTAAAGCGTCTGAGGGTAAGGCTGCGAATCCTTGCCGCAAGCTCGTCCAGATGAAACGGCTTGGTGAGGTAATCGTTGGCGCCGGCATCAAGTCCGGCGACTTTGTCGGATACTTCGCCACGTGCGGACAGAATCAGTACCTTAGTTTCGCAGTCAGTTTTCCTAAGTTCCCTGAGTACGGCCGTGCCGTCGATACGGGGAAGGTTGAGGTCGAGTACCACGAGGTCGAAGGCCTCAACGTTCAGTAGGTCGAGCGCCTCCTGTCCGTCGTGACAGCAGTCGACGCTGTACGCCAAGTTTCGCAAACTGCGTGCGATCGTGTCGCACAGTGCTCGCTCGTCTTCGACGATCAAAATACGCATAACAGTCTCCTTGCACATTCCAAATCGCGCTTAACACGGATTTTATAGTCGATATGGTCCAATGGTCGCGTAACGAAAGGAGTGGTCGGATTGTTCAAAGCGGTAAAACCCGTGGTACAGGTCGCTTTGTTGATCGTCGGAATTGCCATGGTGTGCTTTGGCGTTATGCGTGGCGAGGCGGATGCCGTGCTGGCCAAAGCGATTAGGCTGTGCTTGGAGTGTATCGGAATTGGATAAAAGAAAAAACACTGCATCGCATCTTTTGGCGAGATTCCGCGGATTGATTCAGGCGGCGGCGACGCTTGCGACCAATATTCACCTGCCTAACTTTGCCAAGGGGGGCATCTACCAGGGGGCGGGCAAAGCCGTCTGCGTGCCGGGGCTCAACTGCTACTCGTGTCCGGCGGCCTCGGGTGCGTGCCCCATCGGGTCGTTTCAGTCGGTGGTGGGATCGTCTAAGTTCAGCTTTTCGTATTACGTCACCGGAACGCTCATTCTAATCGGCGTGCTGCTGGGACGCTTTGTATGCGGCTTTCTGTGCCCGTTTGGCTGGCTGCAGGAACTGCTTCACAAGATCCCCGGCAAAAAGCTATCAACGAAAAAGCTCAAGCCGCTCACGTACATCAAGTATGCCGTGCTGCTGTTTGCCGTGGTGCTGCTGCCTGTCTTGGTGGTCAACGATGTGGGCATGGGCGACCCGTTCTTTTGCAAGTACATCTGCCCACAGGGCGTGCTCGAGGGTGCGATTCCGCTGTCCATCATGAATACGGGAATCCGCTCCGCGCTGGGAAAGCTCTTTACCTGGAAGCTCGCGATTCTCATTGCGGTTGCGGTGCTGAGCGTGTTGTTCTACCGCCCCTTCTGCAAATGGATCTGCCCCCTCGGCGCATTCTACGCGCTCATGAACAAGGTGTCGTTGCTGGGGATTCAGGTCGATCATTGTAAATGCGTCTCGTGCGGCAAGTGCGCCAAGGTGTGCCAGATGGACGTGGACGTTACGCGTACGCCCGACCATGCCGAGTGCATTCGTTGCGGCAAATGCGTGGGCGCGTGCCCCGTCGATGCTATCAGCTTTCGCTACGGGCTGGGTGTGACGGGCGACAAACCCGCGCAGTCCACGCAAGCCCGCGAAAACAAATAGGTACCTATATAAGTTTCGATATAAACGGAGGAACCATGAAACTGTCAAAAATTGCGGCTCTGTTGATGCTGCCCGTGCTGGCGCTGACTCTCGCGGCGTGCTCTGCCCCCAAGGGCGACGCGAAGGATGCCACGAGCGGCGATGCGCAGATTGCCGAGCTTGTGGCACAAAAGCCGTCGAGCGCCGAGGAGGCGGCCAAGCTGTACCAGCAGCTGCTGCAAAAGGAAAACGAGATCTTTGCGAGCGATAACGCCCTATGGGAAAAGGTGTTCCTTGCGGCCAACAAAGACACTCCCATGATTGAGGACGGCAAGAACTACGGTGACTTCTTGCTCGATACCATCGAGGGCGCCAAGGATCAGTTTGCGGCTGACGAGCTTAAGACGCTTAAGGCCGGCGCGCAGCAGGTCAAGGAGATCGAGGACAAGCTCATGGCGCTGGAGAAGGAGTTCCCCGGATGTGGCAGCACGCCCGGCGAGGGAGAGAGCGTCGATGCCTCGACCGCGGGCATGACCAACGGCGAGAGCGGGGAGACGAAGTTCCCCAGCTTTAAGGGCAAGGACTTGGACGGCAACGATGTAAACAGCGACGAGCTGTTTTCCAAGAACAAGGTCACCGTCATGAACTTCTGGTTTACCACCTGCAAGCCGTGCGTGGGAGAGCTGGGCGATCTGGAGAAGCTCAACAAGGAGCTTGCCGAGAAGGGCGGCCAGGTCGTGGGCGTTAATTCCTTTACGCTCGATGGCAACAAAGACGAGGTGGCCGATGCCAAGGACGTGCTTTCCAAGAAGGGCGTAACGTATAAGAACATCTGGTTTAAGTCGGACAGCGAGGCCGGAAAGTTCACCTCCAACCTGTACTCGTTCCCGACCACCTACGTGATCGACCAGAACGGTAACATTGTGGGAGAGCCGATCATGGGCGGCATCAACTCCGCTGAGCAGCGCGAGGCGCTCAACAAACTGATCGATCAGGCACTCGCGAAGAGCGAACAGTAAGTCCGTGGGACAGACAACTGAAGGGGAGTCGCTGGAAACAGCGACTCTTTTTTCTGCTTCGGGGTAGCATCATGGGTATACGTCGAAAGGGCACGCAGCTTTTCGTGCATTGCCTGAGCGGTGCGCGAAGCAACCAAGCTGTGAGTTTTCTTAAGCGTTCTGGGTATGGCAGTGTCAAGAATATCGGCGGCATAAGCGGCTACACGGGAAAGGTGGTGCGTTAGCTATGAAGGTGGTTATCGTTGGAGGCGTCGCGGGCGGCGCATCGGCGGCGGCACGTTTGCGCAGACTCGACGAGCAGGCCCAAATTGTCATCTTTGAGCGCACGGGTTTTGTATCGTATGCCAACTGTGGGCTTCCGTACTACATTGGCGGCGTGATAGAAGAAGAGAGCGCATTGACGCTGCAGTCTCCCAAGGGCTTTTGGGATCGCTTTCGCATTGCGGTCAAGACGAGTCACGAGGTGTTTGCCATCCATCCCGATTCGCATACGGTCGAGGTTCGCAATATGCTGACGGGCGAGGAATTTGTCGAGACGTATGACAAGCTCATCCTGTCGCCGGGTGCAAAGCCGATTCGCCCTGCGTTGCCGGGCATCGACTCGGATAAAATCTTTAGCCTACGCACCGTTGAGGACACGCTGCGTATTCACAGCTATGTTCGAGAGCGGCGACCGAGCAGTGCCGTCGTGATCGGCGGCGGCTTCATTGGCGTCGAGACGGCGGAGAATCTGTGTGAGCTGGGGCTCCAGGTGACCCTTCTGCAGCGTCCCGTCCAGCTTATGAACAACCTGGATTACGACATGGCGACCCTTTTGCATACCGAGGTGCGTGAGCACGGTATCGATCTGCGCCTCAAGGCCGATGTGACAGGTTTTGAGGAAGTTGATGGCCGCGTTGTCACCCATGTTGCGGGCGATGACCCTATCGGAGCCGATATGGTGCTGCTTGCCATTGGCGTGGCGCCTGAGAGCCATCTGGCGCAAGAGGCGGGGCTCGAACTGGGCATCAAGGGGGCTATTGTGGTCAACGACCGCATGGAGACCTCTGCTGCCGACGTGTATGCCGTGGGCGATGCCGTGCAGGTCACGCATCAGGTGACCGGCGAGGACGCGGTCATTTCGCTCGCCGGCCCCGCCAACAAGCAGGGGCGTGTCGTCGCCGATGTCATAGCCGGCATGGACAGCTGCTACCGCGGATCGTTGGGCTCATCGGTTATCAAGGTATTCGACTTGACGGCGGCAAGCACGGGACTATCCGAAAAGGCAGCACGCGCGGCGGGAATTGACTGCGACAGCGTGGTCCTGTCGCCCGGTTCGCATGCGGGTTATTATCCGGGTGCAACGCCCATGACCATGAAGGTTGTCTTCGAGAAGCAGGGATTGCGCCTGCTGGGTGCGCAAATCGTGGGCATCGATGGTGTGGACAAGCGTATCGACGTTCTGGCGACTGCCATCCAGGCAGGCATGCGCGGCGATAGGCTTAAGGATTTGGACCTAGCATACGCGCCGCCGTATTCATCGGCGAAGGATCCCGTCAATATGGCGGGCTTTATGATCGAGAACCTCAATCGCGGCATACTGGCGCAGTGGCATTGGGAGGATGAGCCCAACTTGCCACGCGATGGCAGCGTGCAGCTGCTCGATGTTCGTACGGAAGGGGAGTATGAGCGCGGGCATATCGATGGTTTCGTAAACATTCCCGTCGATGATCTGCGCAATCGCCTGGGCGAGCTCGACCGGGCCAAGCCGGTCTACGTGATTTGCCAGAGCGGCATTCGCAGCTACATTGCTTGCCGCATTTTGGCGCAGCATGGCTTTGAGTGTTTTAACTTCTCGGGCGGCTATCGCTTCTTTGCAGCCGTGACTGAGGCTCGCCGCGGCAGCGCTAACGTTATGCCGTGCGGGCTCGAAAAGTAGCGCGCATTGGAATGTGACAAAGTGACAGCCTCTTTGTCGCATCGGGGATGTTATATGCGGGATGGTGCGCCACGCGGCGTGCCATCCCGTTCGTTTTTTGGCGCGGTTCGTTACATTCCTCACTGGTACCGGCCAAAAATGAGGATAGAGTAGGACAAACGCGTCGAATGCGAACGGCGGGGGAGCGGGCGAGCGCGCCCGCGCGAGAGAGGTTGCCGTCCATGCTGGATCTCAGAGATATTTGCAAAAGGTACGTTACGCAGTCGTTTACGCAGGTAGCGCTCGACAGCGTAAGCCTGTCTTTTCGCGATAACGAGTTTGTAGCCATCCTGGGTCCCTCGGGTTCGGGTAAAACTACGATGCTCAACGTCATTGGTGGACTCGACCATTTCGATTCTGGCGATCTGCTGATCGATGGCATCTCGACCAAGGACTTCAGCGACCGCGATTGGGACGCCTATCGTAACAATCGCATCGGCTTTGTGTTCCAGAGCTATAACCTCATTCCGCATCAGACCATTTTGGAAAACGTGGAGCTGGCGCTTACGCTCACGGGCGTGGGACATGCCGAGCGCCGCCAGCGTGCGCGTAAGGCGCTCGAGACGGTTGGTCTGGGCGAGCACGTTGACAAACGCCCGAACCAGCTTTCGGGCGGGCAGATGCAGCGCGTGGCCATTGCCCGCGCCTTGATCAACGACCCCGAGATTGTGCTGGCTGACGAGCCGACCGGCGCCTTGGATTCAACGACGTCCGTGCAGGTTATGGATTTGCTCAAGGACGTTGCGCGCGATCGTCTGGTCATCATGGTCACGCACAATCCCGAGCTGGCGTACCAGTACGCTACGCGCATCGTCAGCCTGGCGGACGGCAAGGTCACCGACGATTCCGACCCCTTTGATGTGGCCACGGTCGCACATCGCGAGGCAAAACCCACGCGCAAAACCTCGATGAGCTTTATGACGGCGCTGGGGCTTTCTGCCCGAAACCTCATGACCAAGAAGGGCCGTACGGCCATGACTGCCTTTGCAGGTTCGATTGGCATTATTGGCATCGCGGCGATTCTGGCGCTCTCCAACGGCGTAAACGGCTACATCAAAAAGGTCGAGGAGGACACGCTCTCAAGCTACCCGCTTACGATTTCCAAACAAGATTACGACCTGTCGTCTATGATGGGCGGACAGGGGGGCACGGATGAGGAGGCGTCCAAGGGCGAGGACTCGTCCGATGGCGCTACCGGCGGCAAGGCTCAGGGGACCGATAAGATCCCTGTGGTCACGGCCGTAAAGGACATGTTCGCAAGTGTTAAATCTAACGATATGACGAGCTTTAAGGCATGGCTTGACGACGGCGGCAACGGTATCGACAAAGAGGTCAACGCTATTCAGTATGGTTACGGCGTGACGCCGGTTGTCTATCGTTCGAGTAAGGGCGACGAGAAGCCCGTTCGCCTTGTTCCCAACGCTATGACCGAGGCCATGAGCGGAGGCGCGAGCTCGGCGGCAACGGTGAGCATGGATTCCATGGGAACGTCGGTCTTTAACGAGATGATTGACGACCAGAGCCTGCTCGACAGCCAGTACGATGTCGTTGCCGGCCATTGGCCTACGTCCGCCAACGAGGCCGTGATGGTGCTTTCGAGCCGCGGAACGGTGGGCGACTACACGCTCTACAGCATCGGCGCGCTGGATATCGATGAGCTCAACGACCTGGTTAACAGTGCCATGACGGCCGACGGCAAGGTCAAGACGCCCAAGACCGGCAGCGACTTTACCTACGACGATGCACTGTCCACGACGTTTAAGGTGTTGTCGCCGGCCGATGCCTATCGCAAAAACGAAGAGACCGGCATGTGGACTGACATGTCTGGCGACGCCGACTTTATGAAAGCCAAGGTTGCCGACGGTATTGACGTGCGCATTGTGGGCGTGGTGCGACCCAACGAGGCGGCAAACGCGAGCGCATTGTCCCCGGGCATTGCCTATACGCATGCGCTGACTCGCCAGCTTATGGAGCGTGCTGCCGATTCGCAAATCGTGCAGGAGCAGCTTGCCCACCCCGAGACGGATGTCTTTACGGGCAAGTCTTTCGATGAACTGCAAGGCGAGGCCAAACAGGGCGTGGATTTGGGCAGCATGTTCGGTGTGGACGAAGCGGCGCTGAAGAGTGCGTTCTCGTTCGATACGTCGGCGCTCTCGGGTGCGGCCGGCGGTATAGACCTTTCTGGTATCGACTTGTCCGGGCTGGACCTTGACCTTTCGGGCGTTGGGAAGGACATCGACTTCAGCGACATCATGGCCAAAGCGCCGGCCCCAGATTTCTCGGGCATCTTTGACGGTCTGGAACTCACGCCCGAGCAGATGCAGCAGGTAGGAACGCTTGCCAACCAGCTGTTTGAGGGCTTTCTGCAGTCTGATCAGTTTAAGGCGCTGTCGCCCGAAGATCTTAAGGACGCGTCAAAGCTTGCTGCCGCATTCTCGGCGTATCTTGAGAATGATGCCGCAGCCCAGCAATGCCTGGCTCAGCTCAAGGCGTTGGGCGGCGATGCCTTGGCCGAGCGTCTGCAGCAGGTGATGGGCGACTATGTGCAAAAGCAGCTGGCTCCGTATCTGCAGCAGTCTATGGATCAGGTGATGAGGGCAATCAGCGAGCAGATTGCGACGACGGTATCAACTCAGCTCAAGGCGGGTGCGGCAGGTCTTATGGACCAAATGGCGACGCAGATGTCTTCGAGTTTTGCCAACTTGGCGAGCGCCATGCGCGTGGATGCGAGCGCCTTTGCTCGTGCCATCCACTTCAATATGGATGCCGAGGATCTGAGTTCGCTCATGATGAGCTATGCCAAGGCATCAAAGCTCACCTACGAAAACAATCTGACCACGTTGGGTTATGCGGACGAGGCGGACCCCATCTCGGTTAAGATTTTCCCGCGCGACTTTGAGGCCAAGGAGCGCGTGCTCGATCACATCGATGCGTACAACAAGCAGGTCAAAGACGCGGGTCACGATGAGCGGGCAATCTCGTACACCGACTACATGGGTATCATCATGGGCTCGGTGACCGACATCGTGAACACCATCAGTTTGGTGCTCATCGCATTCGTGAGTATCAGTTTGGTGGTGAGCTCCATCATGATCGGCATCATCACCTACATCAGCGTACTGGAGCGCAAAAAGGAGATTGGCATCCTGCGCGCGATCGGCGCGTCCAAGCGCAACGTGGCCAACGTATTCAATGCCGAGACCTTTATCGAAGGTCTCATTGCCGGTGTCTTTGCCATTGTCGTCGTGGTTGCCGTGAGCTTTCCGGTTAACGCCTGGGCACTTGCTGCCAAGCAGGTGCCCAATCTGATGAGTCTGCCCGTGCAGGATGCGCTGGCGCTCATTGCAGTTTCGGTGCTGTTGACGGTTGTTGCCGGCCTGCTGCCGGCCCGCAGCGCATCCAAGAAGGATCCCGTGGAGGCCCTACGCTCCGAATAATGTGACAAAGGGACAGCCCCTTTGTCACATTGGATGAAAAGGCGCGGGAAGGGGGGTGGCCCTTCCCGCGCCTTTTAGTTTGTTTTGCCCATCAACGTGATACGGATGCTTGGATGGGTGTACTCGTCAAACTCGTCCTCGGGATCCGTATCAAACGAGTAATACACCTTGATGGGGTCGTCACTCGTCCTGATAGAGATTCTCTCGTAGAGTGAGCCGTTCAAAAATGCCTGCCTAAACTCTTCGGGGAGTTTCTGCGGTGCCAAGAGCTCGGGGCTCACCGTCTTGACGTCTACGGTTTGGACGGCAGAGAACAGCTCGTCAAGGTCGCGCTCGATGCGGGCGAGGTTGTCCTCAAGGCTCGCGCTGGGGTCGACCTCTGCCGCGTAGCTCACTTCCTTGAGTGTCCCCTTGTTGTCAAAGTCCAGATAGGTATAGGTCTTCTGGGTATCGGAGTCGCCGTCGTGAAGGTAGCCGCGGACGTGATAGCCGTAATCTTGATATCGCTCGTAAGGGTCATCGGCGGACACGTACTCGCATGCGGGTTCTAGCGTCTTGCGGGCGATGGCGATCTGCTCGGCTGCGGCCGCGGCGTTCTGTTGCATCTCGATGTTTCCCTGCGCCAGCTGCGGGATATAGGCACCGCACACGATTGCGAGGGGCAGTGCCACAAGCGCGACGATCCACTTTTTTGCACGGGGGATAGGCATGCCACAGGCCTCTGCCATGGCCTTTGCGTTGGCAAAGCTTTCGGCAAGCACGTCTGCCGCGGTGGCGACGGCGCCTACGGCAGCGGCGACTTCTGCCGCGCCGCCCAGGTTGCGTGCGGTCTCGTTGTCGCTGTTCTTGAGCAGGCGCGCGGCGGCCTGCGTACCGATAACACCTGCGATTTGTGCCGAGCGGTCTTTCTCAGCCTGCTCGACGACGAGTCGGTGCTGCATTTCTTTCCACTGCTTGCCGCGCATGCCAAAGCGCGGCGCGAGCGCGCAGTAGCAGAAGATGGCGAGCTCGACGGCGGTGAGCGCCAAGGCGGTCATCATGCCCGTCTCCTGGAAGCTTTCATGATGGAAGACGATATCGTCAATCATTTCGAAGGGAATGATCAAAAAAGGCAGCACAAACGCCATGGCAAGCGCCGCGCCGGCAACCTTGGGACAGATGCAGTATCGCTGGATGCGCTTGCGTTCTTGTTCGGAAAGTGTAGCCATAGCTGCTCCTTGGTGTCGTGGCGGTCGTTGCGGCGCGCAGGGCGCGGGGCGCATCAGTTTGAGCTAGCGCTGGATAAGAAAATAGAGCAAGATGCCCGTTGCGATGAGCAGAAAGCCTGCGATGTTAAACATCAGCGTGGCAAAGTTGCCCACGATGGGGCGTTCGACATAGCTTTTGCCTGGGTTGCTGGGGTTGTAGTACACGGTCATTTGGCTACCGAGGGGCCAAAGCTGCTCCGCGAGGGTGTCTAGGCGGGCGATGGGCCCCGTCTGTACGTGCAGCCAGCCCTTGGGGTCTTCGTAGGCGGCGGCTTGCGCGCGGATGGGGAGCCCCGACAAGCTTTTGGTCTTTATGCCGCGGAATTGTTTTGTCGCGCGGTATTGCGTGCCGTTGACGGTGTATTCCAAAACGGGATACATCCTGCCTTCGCCCATAAAGCGATGGTCGATGACCGTTCCCATGGTCACGGCGGTGCAGGTCTTGGCTTTCTTGCGGGCGGCGGCCTTCATGAGCATGCCCGCTCCTATAAGCAGGATGCCGATGCCCCCAACCAAGATGAGCGCGAGCAGGGATATCTGCGACGTGGTCACGGCGTTCTCCTTTGGCGCGATACCGTCATATGTGACCCAGTATAGAGAATCCCGCCATCGATGAGCTATTGCGGGGGGGGGGTCAATTCTGAATGTGACAAATGGACTGTTCCTTTGTCACATCGGGGACTGCGGAATCGAGGTCTAATACTTTTCCCGAGAAGTGAACGAGTGAAAACGGACTCCCGAAGCATCGACACTTTTGGCGTGCAATTTCCTGCGGTTTTGCCAGTCAAATCCTGCGGTTTTGACGCCTAAAAATGTCAATGCTTCGGGGGTCCAAATACAGCCGTTCACTTCTCGGGAAAAGTATTAGACCTCGAAATATGGGCGGCGTTCGCGAACGGCAACTAGCTTGCGTCCGGTAGCCGGCACTTGGGGCAAAGGGACTGCCCTTTTGCCCCTTCACCATTGCATCGTATCTGGTGTGGAAAAAATATCGCCTGCGTTCTCGCGCCTGCGAAGAGTTCCTGAACCGCTTGAATGGGATGTGACAAAGGGACTGTCCCTTTGTCACATTGATTTGAGAGTGGATGTTGATGAATTTATCGCTGGCCCCTATGGAGGGGATTACCGGGCATGTGTTCCGTCGCGTGCATGCGGAGTGCTTTGGCGCGCTCGATTGTTATTACACGCCGTTTTTGCCGCCGCCGCGGGTGGGCAACCGCTTTGGTGGCAAGGCGTTTAAAGAGGTCGATCCTGCCAATAACCAGGGGCTTAACGTAGTACCTCAGCTGATGTCCAAGAATGCGGACGAGTTTGTGTGGGCGGCGCAGGTGCTCGCCGAGATGGGGTACCGCGAGGTCAATCTCAACCTTGGCTGCCCCTCGGGTACGGTTGTTGCCAAAGGCAAGGGTTCGGGCTTTCTGCGCAACCTGGATGAGCTCGAGGTGTTCTTGAGCGACGTGTGCGAACGCTCACCCTTGCCGGTGTCGGTCAAGACCAGGCTGGGGTTGGAAAGCGATGACGAGTACGAACGCGTGCTCGACCTCTATTGCCGCATGCCGCTGGCAGAGCTGATCGTGCATCCGCGCGTGCAAAAGGACCGTTATACGGGCTCGCCGCGTAAAGAGTTTTACGGCGAGACGTTGGAGCGGGCGCCGTTTCCCGTGGCCTATAACGGCGACATCTTTGATCTTGAGGACATGGATGCGCTGGTGGGGGCCTATCCCGGAACACGCCACGTAATGTTGGGGCGCGGCTTGCTCGCGAACCCCGCGCTGGCTCGCATGGTTAAGGGCGGCCCTGCTGCCACGGCCGCTGAGCTGCAGCGCTTCCACGACATGCTGTTTGCGGCCTATGCGGACGAGATTGGGGACAACGCGGTCTTTCGCATGAAGGAGTGGTGGTTCTACGCCAAATGCGCCTTCGCCGATCCCGCGACCGTTCACAAGCTCGTTCGCAAGACCAAAAAGGTCGATGAATACCGCGCTGCTGTCGAGCGCGTCTTTCGCGAGCAGCCGCTTGCGCCTGTTGCCCGCTTTTGTGGCTACTAGTCGTTGGGGACGTTCTTTAACGACTAGTCATTCAAGAACGTCCCCAATGACTAGATTGAAAAGCTGTACGTCAGCATCCAAAGATGTCGGAAAATGTCGACTTTGGATGCTGGCGTACATGTTTGGTTCGTATGGGTTCGGCTCGGTTGGCGCGAACTGGCCGCAGTGCGCGTGCTAGAGCAGGTTCTTCTGCACCCACGCGATGATGTCGCTCGACTCGTAGAGCGGTTTACCGTCGATGAACAGGCAGGGAACCTGGCGCTTTCCGCCGACGGCGATGAGTGTCTGCTCGGCATCGGGGTCGGTCGAGATATTGCGCTCGGGGATGGTCACGCCGTTATCGGCCAAAAAGCGCTTGACCTTTATGCAATACGGGCAGCCGGTCATAACGTAGAGCACGAGTTCGTGATCAGTAGCCATGGTGTCTCCAATCGGTTGAGGTTTCGGTTGAGATACCCAAAGCCGCCGCAGTCTATGCGCGATCCATTGATGACTCGATGGCATGGACCAGAAACGCCGTGGCTCCGGTGCCGCAGGGCTTGTCGTAGTAGTCGATAAAGCGCTGATCGGCAAGATAGCCGTGGGCGAGGCCCAGGTATGCTTCGTCTTGGGGCTCGTGTCCCCAGTTAAGGCCAATCCATCGACGGTGCATTGCTACAAGCTTGCGGGCCTCGCTGCCTTCCGGTTCGCCATCGCCCATGGCAATCGAGAGCTGGCCCAGAACAGCGCGTTCAAGTTCCTTCATGTCGTTCCATGTCTCGGGGTCCATGCCCAGCAGTGCCTCGTTTGCTGCATCGATAGCCTCGTCGCCATAGCGCGCCCGCGCCTCGGCGCCGAAGCGCTCCTCGTTTTCCTGCACGGCGCGCCAGCGCTCCAGCTGCGGCAAGACGGCACCCATGAGTGAGACGGCCTCGTCGAGCGACATGCCGGTGTTTTGTGCCAGGCGCGGGGCACAATCCTCGATCATTGCCTCCATCGTGGTGTCGTAGGTGTACTTGCCGTGCTCGTAGCACCACTTGCAGTAATGGTCGGTCGTGGCGCCCGTGGCGTCGGTGCCGCAGTCGTTGGGCGTGAGTATCATGCCGCAGCTCTGACAATAGTGCTCGGGCATTTCGAGCAGGTGGGACAGCGGTTCTCCGGTTATGGCGGCAATGAGCTTCATCATGTCGATGCCCGGTGTGACTTCGCCGCGTTCCCAACGGCTGACGGCTTGGCGTGTGACGAAGAGCTTGGCGGCGAGTTGCTCTTGGGTAAGATGATGGGCGCGACGGACAGCAATGAGCTTTTCTGCGAAGGCCATAACGGCTCCTTTCTGCTGGTTGTTGGCTTTAAGCATACGCGGCGGCAGGTGCCCTTCCAAGCAACCGTTGGTTGCGCGACGGGGGCTGCGGCGAAGAATTGCGTACAACGTCCCACGCCTCCATGCCGTACAATGACCGGCATGGAACCTATTGCACACATACATACCGATCTGCCGCAGAAGTTCGGCATTCCGCGCAACAGCTTTTTGGCGCCCCATTTGCAGGGACGCATCGTCTTTGAACCGGAATTTGCCTCCAACGCAGCAGTTGAGGGTCTGGATTCCTTCTCTCACCTATGGTTGCTCTGGCGCTTCGAAAACGGCACGCCCGGCGGCACGGCTAAGGACATAGCCGCCGATGCCAAAAAGCAGGACAGGTCCGGAACTAATGCCAAGTGGTCGAAAACCGTGCGTCCGCCGCGTCTGGGCGGAGCCGAGCGTGTGGGCGTCTTTGCCACGCGCAGTCCGTTTCGCCCTAATCCCATCGGTCTCACCTGCGTCAAGCTTGATCGTGTCGAGCTCACCGACGATGGTCCCATCATCCATGTGTTGGGGGCCGACCTGCGCGACGGCACGCCCATCTACGACATTAAGCCCTACATTCCGTTTGCGGATTGCCACCCGGATGCGACCGGCGGCTGGATTGAGGATGCGCCGTGGCAAGAGCTCGACGTCGAGTTTCCGCAAGCGCTGCAGGATATGGTCCCGCCTACAAAGCTTCCTGGCTTGGTTGAGGTTCTTCGCCAGGATCCGCGCCGCGCGGGCAGCAAGCACGAGCCAAACCGTGTTTATCACTTGGCCTTCGCCGGGCTCGACATATCTTTTACGGTCGATGAAACCCGGCTAACCGTAGTCGCCGTCAACGACGCGCAAGACTAATCAGCCATTCGTCCGCACCCGTCAAATTAAGAGCCAAACCCCATGCCAAAACCGCCCATGCTGGTGGACAATAACGCCTACCAAAACAATCCGCTTTGCATGGGAGCCCAGGATGAAATACGACTTTACTTCGCTTATCGACCGCCACGGCATGGACTCCATCGCCGTTGATTCTTGGGGTGAGATCCCCGGCATGGCTCCAAACGCACCCGACGAGGGCTTCGACCGCATCCCCATGTGGGTAGCGGACATGAACTTTGCCACGGTGCCCACGGTCCAGGAGCACATCATTCAGCGCGCCCAGCATCCCATGTTTGGCTATTTCGATCCTCGCCCCGAGTACTTCGACCGCATCATCGAATGGCAGAGCCGCCGTAATGGCGTCGAGGGCCTGCTCCCGGAGCATATCGGCTACGAGAACGGCGTGCTGGGCGGCGTCGCGTCGACCCTGCGCGCGTATGTCCAGCCGGGCGATGCGGTGCTGGTCCACAGCCCCACCTACATCGGTTTTACCAAGTCCATCGAGGCTGCGGGCTATCGCATTGTCCATAGCCCGCTTAAGCTCGACGATCAGGGCGTGTGGCGCATGGACTTTGAGGACATGGAGCGCAAGCTCGCCCAAAACCACATCCATGCTGCGGTGTTCTGCTCGCCGCACAATCCCTGCGGTCGCGTATGGGAGCGCGACGAGATCGAACGTGCCATGGACATCTATCGCCAGCACGATTGTGTGGTGATCTCGGATGAGATTTGGTCCGATATCATCCTGCCGGGCCACAAGCATATCCCGACGCAGTCGGTGAGCGAGGATGCCCGCATGCGCACGGTCGCCCTCTATGCGCCGAGCAAGACGTTTAACCTGGCGGGCCTGGTCGGCAGCTACCACATCATCTATAACGAGACACTGCACGACCGCGTGTGCGCCGTGTCCAACAAGACCCACTACAACGAGATGAACGTCCTTTCGATGCACGCGCTTATCGGCGCCTACCAGCCGCAGGGCTACGAGTGGGTCGATGAGCTCAATCAGGTCATCCAGGGCAACATTGACTACTTCTGCGATTACGTGGACGAGCATTTTGAGGGCGTGGGCTATTCGCGTCCGCAGGGCACGTACATGGTGTTTCTGGACTGCACCGAGTGGTGCCTCGAGCATGGCCGCGATATTCAGTGGCTGCTCGACGAGGGGGCGCGCGTGGGCGTGGGGTATCAGGACGGCCGCCCGTTCCACGGGCCCTGTCACATCCGCGTGAATCTGGCACTGCCGCTTTCGCGGGTAAAGGAGGCGTGTGAGCGCCTGGACCGCTACGTTTTTGGGGTATAGGGGGCGCTCGATTCGAGTGCTGCCCCATGTGCCCACGCCGTCAAAATGCGTGGGCACATGGGGTGCAGAGGGTAGCGAGCGCGTTTTCCGCATTCGCTACTTTTCATGAATCTGCTTGCCGCAAAGATGTTCAATCGAAATCTCGTAGAGTTGGACGCCCTTTATGTCTTTGGCGATCTCCTCCTCGACTTCTTCGGCAGAAGGGTAGTACTTAAGCGCGAGCTGACGGACTTTGTCCTCGATAAACGCGGGCGCTTCATCTACCAGACGACAACGACCAAAGACAACGGTACTCATAACGTAGGGAGCCCAGTCGCCGTCCTTGTACCACTCGTTGCCGTAAACGGTAAAGCAGACTTTATCATCATGCTTGAGTGAATCGACCTTGTGGCCAGCCTTGGCGCCATGGAAATAAATCTTGTCGTGCTCGGCGTCAAAGAAGTAGTTGACGGGAATGGCATAGGGGTAGCCATCATCGCCGTTGACGGCAAAGACGCCGCGCTTGCAGGTAGCGAGCAGTTCGCGCGCTTTCTCGTCGGTGATGGCGCGTTTCTTTCGACGTAAGGGCCTAAACATCGTTGGCTTCCTTTCTACTGCGCATGGTGGTTGAGCACAAACTATAGCGAAACAGCCCCGTTTTTCTTGATACAGGCGAGTATGTTTTTGAGCTTGCTAAAGTCGAGCGGTTTGGGCAGATGGGCGTTCATGCCGGCGTCGTGTGCCGCCTTGGCGTCTTCGGCAAAGGCGTTGGCGGTGAGCGCGATGATGGGGATGTCGGCCGCATCGGCCTTTTCGCTCAGGCGGATCGCCCGGGTTGCCTCGTAGCCGTCCATGCCCGGCATCATGATGTCCATCAGGATTGCATCGAAGCTGCCGGCGGGACGGCTAACGTATAGGTCGACTGTCTCGTTGCCGTCGGCGGCGCGAGTCACGACGATGCCTTCGCTTTCGAGCAGAGCTTGGGCAATCTCGGCATTGAGTTCGTTATCTTCTGCCAAAAGGACGTTCATGCCGGCGAGCGAGCAGCTGCTTACCTGCGTGTCTGCACATTCTTTTATCTGAGGGTTCTTGTCGATATCGAGCGGAATCCGGACGTCAAACGTACTCCCCACGCCAACCTCACTCGAAATCTCAATCGTGCCGCCCATCATGTCGATGAGCGATTTGACGATAGACATGCCAATGCCGGTTCCTTGGAACTTGCTGCGCGCATCGTCGCCTTCCTGGGCAAACGGCTCGTAAATGTGTGCCAAAAACTCGGATGTCATACCAATGCCGGTATCCGAGACGCTAAAGCAAAACACGGCGTGCTCGTCGTCGACCGGCTTGATGGTCGATGAGAACGTGACGGTGCCTCCGTGCTTGTTGTACTTGATGCTGTTGTCGAGCAGGTTGACAAGGATCTGCCGAATATGGGTGGGGCTGCCGATCATATATTGGTCGACAGCGTAGGGCTCGCTGGTGTCGAGCATGGTTATGCCGCGGTCCGATGCGCGGAGCTTGCACAGTACGAGCGCATTGTCGCACAGCTCTTTAAGGTTGAATGATTCGTGCTCGAGCGTCACTTTGCGCTCCTCGATCCTGCCCATCTCGAGGATGTCGTTAATCAGTGACAGCAGGTGATTGGCGGCAACGCGCGCCTTGGCGCGGCTTTCGCGGGCGACCTGCATGTCGCCTTCTCTCAATTCCTCAATTTCGATAAGGCCTAGGATGCCGTTGAGCGGCGTGCGGATGTCGTGGCTCATGCGCGTGAGGAAAGCGGTTTTGGCGGCGTTGGCGGCATCGGCTTTCTGCCGTTCCTCCTGTGCGCGGTAAAGCGACCAGACAAGGATGACGATGCCGGTGAGCAAAATGCAGATGACGACTGCCGCAATGACGATGCGGTTGCGGTAGAGAAGTCGGAACGCATCCGATTCTTGCGCCGAGTACGATGTGGGGAAATAGCTGTTTGCAGAGAGCGATTCACCTGCATTGACGATGCCCTTATTGATGATTCCCAGCAGCTCGGGCTTGCCGCGCGAAATTAAACACGATAGTTGTGCCGTGTTGGTGAGTTCCTGTGTTTCGAAATCCTCGATGTCGTAGATGTCGCGGAGAGTTTCCAGGCGCGTGCTGGGGACAATGATGCAACGTGCCTTCCCCTCATCGAGGGCTTTGAGCACCTCGCCGTCATTCGAATACTCGGTTACCGTTGCGTTCGGAAAGAGACTTTCGAGCTCAAAACGGTTAACGATTGTGCTCTTTGTACAAGCGATGTTCTTAAGGTCGCTGTTCAGGTTTTTGCCACTGTGAATGGCGGTCAGCGAAACCGTTCCCATCGAGTTTGACTGGATGACCCCTGTCTGCTCGGCGAGCCAGTAGTCGCGAAACAACGGCAGGGCGACATCGATGGTTCCGTTGGAAAGGGCTTTGATCATTTGCTTGTTGTTCGAGAGTGCGATTGTTTTGACCGTAATACCAAACTTGTCGTGCAACGTCGTTGCAAGCGAGGCGAGCGATCCTTCCATCTCGCCGTCGTCATTTTGCGTACAGTAGGGAAGTTGGTTTTTAAGATAGCCGAGCGTGATGGTATTGCCGTTTGCTTTGAGCCAGGTGGTCTCGGGGCCGGTGAGCGATGACGAGCCACTGTTTTGGGTCGAGTAACTCGATTTGACTTCCTCGTTATAGCGCGGGTTATCGCGGGCGATGGTCGTCATGGCGGCGTTGATGTCGTTCATCAGATCGGGGCGGCTTTTGGGAACGGCAAAATAGTAGTCGCTCGAGCCTACGTAGAACATGGGTGACGCATCGGGCGACGAAATGGTATCGTTCATGATGACGGCGTCGACCTCGCCGTCTGCAAGCGCCTCAAAGAGGGCACTGCCGGTGTCGATTTCTTTATAGGTGCAGGTGACGCCTTCGTCGGCGAGCCACTGCTGGCCGACGATAGTTTGCATAACGCCAGAGTTGCAGCCGATGGTGAGGCCTTGGAGCGCCTGGGGGTCACCCTTGGCCAGATCGTCGCGGTCGGGCCTGGCGTAGATGTAGTAGCGCTCGGTGCCCTCGGGGTTCGAGGAAAAGAGCAGCTTCTGCTCGCGCTCTGCCGAATACGAGATGTTGGGCATGAGGTCGATTTCGCCTGCTTCGAGCATGTCCATAAGCTCGGAGAAGGTGCCGCTAACGTATTCGTATTGCCAGCCCTTTGTGTAATACGAGAGGGTCTGGAGGTACTCGTAGCCCCACCCCGAGAGTCGCTCGCCCGGCATGCCTTCCTGGAAGCCTTTGTTGTTGACGAGCCAGCCAACGCGGACCGTCTTGACCTGCTGGTCGGAGTCGGCGGCAAAGGCGGGGGCGGGCATGACGGCGCTCAGTATGGCGAGCGCGGCAAGCGCGACGGCCAGGGTGCGATATAGAGCCAAGCGAAGGACGGCGGAAGGTTTCACATGAAATCCTATCGAGTTGAGACAGTTTCGCATAAGGATACCAGCTCAGCCTGCCCATTCAGCCGCCGCACCGCTAAACGGTTAGGTAGTCATTGGGGACGTTCTTAACTGACTAGTCGTTTAAGAACGTCCCCAATGACTAGTTCCGTTTGCGGGGGAGGCGTGGGACAATACCGAGCGAATGTGATTGGGCGTCTGGGAAAAGGGGTCGCGATGAACAAGTTGAGGACGCTTGCCGACGTGTTGCGCCAGGCTGGCTTTGCGCGCATCACGGGCCTGTTTCTCGTCTTCTATCTGCTGTGCTCGACGGCCGTCTGGCTGTCCGAGCCCACGACCCTTACGTTTGGCGACGGCCTCTGGTTTAGCTTTGAGACCGTATCGACGATCGGCTTCGGTGATATCCCGGCCGAGACGCCGGTTGCCCGCGCTATCACCGTCGTTTTGAGCGTCATCAGCATCTTCTACATCGCCATGCTCACGGGCGTGGCGGTGAACTACTGCAACACGCTCATCAAGATGCGCCAAAAGGACACCATGGCGCGCTTTATGGATGATCTGGAGCATTTGGAAGAGCTCGATCGTGACGAGCTTGCCGACCTATCGCGCCGTGTGCGCGAATATCGCCGACGCCAACGCTAGAACGGGCGCCGCGCGTCACGACGAGGGGGACTGAATATGAATATCACGGTATACCTGGGTGCCAGCGTCGGCAATGACCCGGCGTTTCTGCCCGCGGTGCAGGAGCTGGGCGACTGGATTGGCGCTAACGGACACGCGTTGGTATACGGCGGGTCCAAGTCGGGTCTGATGGGTGCGCTCGCCGATAGCGTACTCGAGGCAGGTGGACACGTGACGGGTGTTGAACCGAGCTTTTTTATCGAGGCCGAGTTTCAACATGACGGTATCGACGACCTCATCGTGACGAGTGATATGGCCGAGCGTAAGGCCAAGATGATTGAGCTCGGTGACGCGTTCATCGCCTTTCCCGGTGGGACGGGTACGCTCGAGGAGATTGCCGAGGTCATGTCCGCCGTGTCGTTGGGGCATCTCGATGCGCCGTGCATCCTGTACAACTTGGACGGTTACTACAACGACCTTAGGTCGCTGCTCGGGCACATGATCGACAAGGGCCTATCGAGCCCGCAGCGCCAGGCCGGCATCTACTTTGCCGACGACCTGCACCAAATCGCATCGATTATCGGCAGCTAAGCCTTGGGCCCGTCGCGTGTGCGGCACCCAACGGCGCTGTTCGCGGCGTAGATGGTTGGCCCGTCCGCGCCGTGCCCGTCCTACAATAAAACGTATCTTTGCCGATTCTGACCACGGGAGGTCCCGATGGATAACCTTGCAAAACCCAAAAACCGTGCGCTGTTTTTAGTGAGCGTGGCCGTGACCGGTGCGTTTGCAGGCGCTGCGGTCTGGCTGTTCTTCTTTGCGATGGAGCACGGTATCGACTATCTATGGACCGAGATCCCGCACATGCTGGGCGTCGCTTCGCCCGAGCTCGCGAGCGGCCCGTTCGGGTTTTTGCCGTATCCGTTTTTCGTCTGCCTGCTGGGCGGCCTGCTGATCGGTCTGTACGAAAAGATGACGGGCACCAAGACTGACGACCTTAACCAGGTGATGGCCAAGGTTAAACAGGACGGTTGCTACCCGTACGACAACCTGGGCAAGCTTTCGCTTGCGGCATTGCTGCCGCTGCTGTTTGGCGGAAGCATTGGACCGGAGGCCGGCCTGACCGGCGTTATCGCGGGCCTGTGCAGCTGGGTCGGCGACCGCATGCGTCGCTTTGGCGTCGAGTTTAGGCAGCTCACGCTGCTGGGCACCCAGGCCGCCCTGACGGCGCTCTTCACCGCGCCCGTCTTTGGCTTTGTGGCGCCGCTCGCCGGTAGCGCTGACGGCCAGGGCGCCGACGACGATGGAGACTCCGAATCCGACGAGATCACCATCAAACTGCCCAAGGCGCAAAAGACCGTGGTCTACGGCATCGCGATTGCCGGCGGCCTGGGCACCTATCTACTGCTCGGCCAACTCATGGGCGGCGGTATGGGTATGCCGAGGTTCGAGGCTGCCCGGGTGGGCAACCTTGAGCTTGCCTGGCTTATTCCCCTGGCACTCATCGGTACGGCCTGCGGCTGGCTGTACTTTGTCTCGGAGCACGCGAGCGAGGCGTTGGCCCACGCCATAGGGGAGCGCCCTGTCGTCAAGGCCATGCTGGCCGGTCTGGCGCTCGCCATCTGTGGCACGGTCCTGCCCTACACCATGTTTGCCGGCGAGACCCAAGCCGACGTGCTCATGGAGACCTATCTGACCATTCCCGCCGGCGTGCTTATCGCGACCGGTCTTGTTAAGGCCATGCTGACGCCCGCCCTCATCAACCTTGGTTGGCGTGGCGGCCACTTCTTCCCGGTTATCTTCTCGGGTGTGAGCCTGGGCTATGGCCTTGCCATCCTCACCGGCGCCGATCCGGTCTTTTGCGTCGCCGTCTGCACCGCCTCGACAATGGGTGCCGTCATGCGTCAGCCCGTCATGGTCGTGGGCCTGTTGCTCATGTGCTTCCCGCTCAAGGGTATCGTCTGTATGATCATCGCCGCCGTTATCGCCGCCGGCATCCCGCTGCCCAAGCCGCTGCGCTAGTAGCGTATTACGCTTTGCGTTTGTTCAGAACTCGTTTTAAAGAAACCGCGTGAGGCCGTTTGTTTACGGCCTCACGCGGTTGTTGTTTAGAGCTTCCTCAGCACGATGGCGATGGTGTTGAGGTATTCGAGCGCGCCGGCTTCAACGGCAGCGCGGTCGCCTGCTGCATACTCGTTGTCGCAGGCGAGCCAGTCTTCCCATGCTTCGTCCGTGCAGAGCATGGGCTGCATCGAGACGATCTCGACGCCGGGGGTCGGCTCGATCATGGCGCGCCACCAGGCTATGTCGTGCATATAGTCGAGCTGCTCGGGTGTCCAGGATTTGAGCAGGCAAGTGGGCAGGTTGTCGTGGCAGTCGCGAACCATGCCGGGAATGCTTACGTAGAGCATCTCGCCTTGCTTTACGTAGGGGAGTAGGCGCTCGCCCAGATAGTGCGGGTCCCGACCATAGTAGTTGTACGAGTCGATGCTCACGACCGCATCAAAATAGTCGTGCTCAAACGGCAGCCCCTGTGAGGCGTCCGCCTTAACAGGGTGAATCGTGTCGCGGGGAATGTCGAGCGAATCGAAGAACGCGCGGTTCTCGACGGGGTCGCTCCACAGATCGACAGCGTACGTGTCAAACCCGTATTCGCGGGCAAGCAGGGCGCTGGTAATGCCGGTGCCCGACCCCAGGTCGCAAACACGGGCGCCGCGGGGGATATTTACATCGCAAAGGAGCTCTTCGCAGAGCTTGAGGGGGTTCGGCCCCATAATCTTAGAACGTACAAGTGCCGCGTCGAAGCTGGTGGCTTTTGGGAAGGATTGAGATTTCGCAGAGTTCATTGTTCTTTCCTATCAGGTGCATATGTGGCAGATGACGGAGGCGGAACGGCGCAACAAACCACGGCCGCAAGACGGCCGTTTTCAATTTGTATGCGATTGACCGTTCCCTAAAGAACAATGACCAAAAAGACATCCCCTTGGATGATCGAAATTGGGCCGAGGCCCGTGACGCTTTGATTATAGAACGTTGCGCACGGGCCGGGGACATGCCGTTTGTCACGGAATTGCGGGCGACCGATTGCCGGGCGGCCGATTCCGACCGATTGCGACCCGCGTGGGTCGAGATTCGTCCGCCTACAGGTCGCGTGCTCGATAGACCCTGGTGCTGACGATGCAGCTAAGTGCGCATAGCACGAGGGCCAGTACGGCGATTCCTGCGCACAGGCAGCCGAGGACAGCAGGATCGGGATTCGCCCCAGCAATCGACATGAGCCAGTAGCTGATGGGGTTGGAGGGGCTCAACGTGGCCATGGCAAGGCATCCGAGCAGGGCAAACAGGCCGACGGAAAGGCGCAGCGCCTCCATGTGTCCAAATCGAAAGAACAGCGGCTGTGCCAAAAACACCATCATGAGGGAGATGAGCATCGATGCGGCGGAGGCTATTGTGGTCTCAAAGACGATCTGTCCCGTCGAGGGGATACCAGCGCTGTTGAAGAGCGGGATAGAGACGATGCTCAGAAGCGCGACGGCGCACGCCATGACAGCCGAGAAGACAATGATGCTCAGGTAGCGTGCACAGATGATGTCTTTGCGCGAGATGGGCAGCGTTGCCCGATAGCGCTCCCATCCGTTTTGATTGTCGTAGCCGGCCAGTGAGTTCATGACCACGATGGGCGACATAGCACTGACCGCGCAGGCGCCGGCGCTCATACCGGCATCGCCATCCGATGCGTTGGCGAGGGTCAGTACGACGAAGATGAACAGGCCGACGCCCGCGATGCTCGGGACAAGCGTGCGGACGATGGCGAGCTCAGACACAAAGGCGCGTTTCATTTCTAAGCCCCTTTCAGCATGAGGCGCAGATAGTCATCAATGGTTGCCCGATCGCAGGGAATCTCGGGAAAGGCCTCGAGCACATCGCGACGGTTGGGCACGAGCACGTCCACGCTATAGGCGTGGTGGGCGGCACGGGCGCCTTCGACGCAAGCCATAAGCTCTGCGGCCTGCGCTTGAGTGCAATGGGCGATGCCGGCGCGGTCGGTAATGTCCTCGCGTGGCAGGTCAAACACAATCGAGCCGTTATCGATGCAGATGACGCGGTCGGCAGTGCGATCGAGGTCGGATGTAATGTGGCTCGAGAGCAGCACGCTGTGCTGGCCGTCGGCGACAAAAGCAAGCAACTCGTCGAGCAGTTCCTCGCGCGCCATGGGATCGAGGCCCGCGGTGGCTTCGTCCAAAACGAGCAGCTTGGCATTGTGGCTGAGCGCACAGGCGAGCTGCAGCTTCATGCCCATGCCGCGGGAGAGGTCCTTGACCTTCGTCTTGGGATCGAGGCCAAATCGGTCGATGAATCCGGCGAACGTTTCGCGACTCCATGTGGGGTACGCCGGTCCTACGAGCGTCTCGACCTGGCCCACCTTGAGCGTGGAGGGGAAGGGGCACGTGTCCAGGACAAGACCGACGCGGGAGCGCAGGTGGCGCTGCGTTTCGTCGGGCGCGTTGGCGTCGCAGCGCTGTCCAAGCAGATGCACCTCGCCGGCATCGAGCTTTATAAGCCCAAGCGCGGCGCGAATGGTCGTCGTCTTGCCGGCGCCATTTGCGCCCACAAAGCCGACGATCTGGCCGGGCTCCACGGCAAGCGTGACGTCGCGCAGTGAAAAGCGGTCGCTCACACGGCGCGATACACCTTTGAGTTCTAGCAAGGTTTGCATGGTATAGCCTTTCTTGCAGATGATTGCTGCATGGTTTCGGGGGCTACCAGGTCGAGCATCTCGTGCAGTTTGTCGCGCGTGACGCCCAAGGCTTCGGCTTGGTTTGCCGCTTTCGCAAGCAGCTCTTCGATATGGCAGAGCTGGTTTTCGCGCAAGAGCTCCTGGTTGCCCTCGGCGACAAAGCAGCCTTTGCCCTGCACGGTGCAGATAAAGCCGAGCTGCTCCAGATCGGCATAGGCGCGCTTGGTGGTGATGACGCTCACGCCAAGATCGCTCGCGAGTGCACGGATGCTGGGGAGTTTGGCTCCCGCAGCGAGCGTGCCCGAAAGGATCTGAGCTTTGACCTGTGAGGATATCTGTTCGTAGATAGGCTTATCGCTCGAATTGGATAGGATGATGTCCGCAGCGGCTCCTTAGCTGTTGGGCTACACGTGTATATAACCGGTAAGCACAGTATAAAGAGACAAATGTGGAATAGCCCGCCAGTGTCGCGCTTGCTCCAAAACAATCTCAATCTGTAACACCTAGGTCCGTTTTGGGTCGCCTGCTGTTACAGATCGAGATCTTATTTGCCCGCCTGCCTATTTGTCTCAATCTGTAACGGTAAGAGTCGATTTGCGCGGCTAGATGTTACAGATTGAGATTGTGCCGGCGGGCCTGCCAGTTTGTCTCGATCTGTAACAGGTAGGGGCTCAAAACCCGTCTTACTGTTACAGATCGAGACAATCCTTGAGGCGGCTGCCCGGTGCACAGCGAGCTCGGCTAATGAATTTGTCCTGATAGGTGCCCTATGGCGGGATTTCGCGGCTACAATAATACGGTTACAACGACGTAATGCACTCAATGCAAGAAAGGATCCGCATGGCAAGCCTGTCGGATGAAATCTCGTCGCGCCGTACGTTCGCGATCATCAGCCACCCGGACGCCGGTAAGACCACGCTTACCGAGAAGCTGCTGCTCTATACCGGCAGCATCCAGACTGCCGGTTCGGTCAAGGGCAAGAGCTCGGCCAAGCACGCCGTCTCGGACTGGATGGACATCGAGAAGGAGCGCGGTATCTCCGTTACCTCCTCGGTGCTGCAGTTCACCTATAATGGCGCCTGCGTCAACATCCTCGATACCCCCGGCCACCAGGACTTCTCGGAGGATACCTACCGTACCCTTATGGCCGCCGACGCCGCAGTCATGGTCATCGACGGCGCCAAGGGCGTCGAGGCCCAGACCAAAAAGCTCTTTAAGGTCTGTACGCTGCGCCACATTCCCATCTTCACCTTTGTGAACAAGCTCGACCACGAGGCTCGCGATCCGTTTGAGCTCATGGAAGAGATCGAGAATGTCCTGGGAATCAATACGTATCCCATGAACTGGCCGATCGGCAGCGGCCGCAACTTCCGCGGCGTGTTCGACCGTCAGACCCGTCGCGTTATCGCCTTTGAGGGCGACGGTCACGCCAACGCCACCAAGAAGGTCACCGAGGTCGAGGCCGAGCTGGGCGATCCTTCCATGGACGAGCTCATCGGCGAGGAGAACCACAAGAACCTGATGGACGACATCGAGCTGCTCGATGGCGCCGGCGACGAGCTCGACTTGGATGCTGTGGCCTGCGGCAAGCTGAGCCCGGCGTTCTTTGGCTCGGCGCTCACCAACTTTGGTGTGGAGCCCTTCCTCAAGGAGTTCCTGCGCCTGGCCCCGACGCCGCGCGCCTATATCGATACGCTCACCAGCGAGCCGGTCGATCCCTGCCGCGACGACTTTAGCGGCTTTGTGTTTAAGATCCAGGCCAATATGGACAAGAACCACCGAGACCGCATCGCCTTTGTGCGCATTTGCTCGGGCAAGTTCGAGCGTGGCATGGACGCCTTCCACGTGCAGGGCAACCGTAAACTCAAGCTTGCCACGGGCACGTCGATGATGGCCGATGACCGCGCCATCGTGGACGAGGCGTACGCTGGCGATATCGTGGGCCTGTTCGATCCGGGTATCTTTAGCATCGGTGACACCGTGTGCTCTGGCAAGCGCCATGTGCAGTATCCGCAGATCCCGACGTTTGCCCCCGAGATGTTCGCCCGCATTACGCAGGTCGATACGCTCAAGCGCAAGCAGTTTGTGAAGGGCATGGAGGAGCTTGCCCAGGAGGGCGCCATCCAGATCTTCCGCGAGCTGGGTGCCGGCATGGAGAGCGTCATCGTGGGCGTGGTCGGCGTACTGCAGTTTGAGGTGCTCGAGCGCCGCCTCAAGGCCGAATATCGTGTTGAGGTTCGTCGCCAGCCGCTGCCCTATACGGACATTCGCTGGATCCAGAACGACCCTGATACCATTGACATTCCGGCTCTTTCGCTCACGCGCGACACCCTGCGCGTCGAGGACATGCGCGGCGGTAAGCTGCTGCTGTTCACGAGCCCGTGGAACGTGGATTGGGCAACCGATCACAACCCCGATCTTATCCTGTCGGAGTTTGGCAACGTAGCCTTTTAATGCATCGGCGCGGTGGCCCTGTGGGGCTGCCGCGCCGTTTGCTTGCCTGATGCCGTGTGAGCGGCTATTATACCCATCGTCGTCTCAAGACCGTGACGTCCGAGCAGTTCGGGTCCGATATCCTGCTCGTTAAACCTAAAACCAAAGGAGTACATAATGATCAAGAAGGTCATGGAGGACTACAAGGTCCTGTTGCGGAGCATTCCCGCGGCAACGGTTTCGCTGTTTTTCGTGAGCGTCATCATGATGAACCTGCTGGCCAACAAAGAGCTCATCAGCCTGCCGTATCTGGCACTCGATTGCGGCTTTGTGGTGAGCTGGGTTTCGTTTTTGTGCCAGGACATGATCTGCAAGCGCTTTGGCGCCAAGGCATCCATCAAAATCTCTATCCTCGCGCTGCTGGTCAACCTGGCCGTGAGCCTGTGCTTTTGGGCATGCTCGCTCACGCCCGGCATGTGGGGCGCCTACTACGACACGGGCATGATCGAGGTCAACAGCGCCCTTAACGCCACCATTGGCGGCACCTGGTACGTGGTGCTGGGCTCTTCGCTGGCAATGCTCGTTTCTGCCGTGGTTAATTCCACGCTCAACCAGTCGCTCGGCCGTATGCTC
Source organism: Collinsella sp. (assembly GCA_019414045.1). Lineage (GTDB taxonomy): Bacteria > Actinomycetota > Coriobacteriia > Coriobacteriales > Coriobacteriaceae > Collinsella. The sequence continues at coordinate 45,471 of DXMW01000029.1, forward strand.
AAAAAGAATAGCTTTGCGAGCTTTGCCTTCCGCTCTTATGTGTCCACGGGTGTTGGCCAGTTTATCGACAACTTGGTCTTTGCCATTGTGGTGAGCCACACGTTCTTTGGTTGGACCTGGGTGCAGGTCCTTATGTGCTCGCTGACCGGCGCTGTTGCCGAGCTGCTGTGCGAGGTCTTTCTGAGCCCCGTGGGCTACAAGGTCGTGCGCGGCTGGGAGCGCGAGAATGTGGGCGCCGAGTATCTCGAGCGCCACGCAACCGCCTAAGGAGCAAATATGCGGGTTTTGATCACGGGCGCTTCGGGCGGTATCGGAGCCGCGTGCGTGCAGCGCTTTTTGGACGAGGGCCACGAGGTCGTGGGCTTTGATTTGCTGCCGGCAGCGATCGAGCACGAGCGCTATCGCCATCTGATCGTCGATGTCCGCGAGCCGGACTCGTTTCCAGGCGAGCTTGAACCCCAGGTGATCGTGAATGTTGCTGGTACGCAGGACTCGGCCGACGATATTGCCGCCAACCTGTGCGGCACCATCAACGTGACCGAGCGCTACGCCTTTGTGGGGGAGGGGCTTGCCGCCAAGCCGGCGCCGGCTATTACATCCGTGGTCAATGTGGGGTCGGCGAGCGGGCATACGGGATCGGAGTTTCCCGCCTATGCTGCCAGCAAGGGCGGCGTTATCGCCTACACCAAGAACCTTGCAAACCGCTTGGCGCCGCAGGCCATCGCCAACAGTGTGGACCCGGGCGGCGTTATCACGCCGCTCAACCGTTGCGTGATGGAAGACGAACACCTGTGGAACCAGATTATGGAGCTCACGCCGCTTAAACGCTGGGCCACCGCCCAAGAGATCGCCGAGTGGATCTACTTTGTGGGCGTGACCAACCGGTTTATGACCGGGCAGAGCCTGCTCATTGACGGTGGCGAGGCAGACCGTACCCAGTTTATTTGGCCCGAATAGGAAACGCGTCCGATGGAAAGCCGTCGGACGCGTTTTTGATGTATCGATTTTTAGCCGAGGCAAGTCCAGTTGACGGGGATCGAGCCGTGCTGTTCGAGTAGACGATTGGATGCCGAGAAGGGGCGCGACCCCATAAAAGCGGGGAGTTCTGCCGTGGCACGGTTGGCCGAAAGCGGCGAGGGGTGTGTGGAGGCCAGGCAGAACTTACCGGCTGCCTTGCCTGCGCCGGTCGCGGTGAGCTTGCCTTCGACCATCTGCTGGGCAAAGCGACCCCATGCCAAAAAGACTACCGGCTGGGGCAGCTGACAGCAGCGTTCGATAACGTAGTCGGTGAGCGTGCTCCAGCCCAGTTTGGCGTGTGAGTTCGCGGCATGCTCGCGCACGGTGAGCGTGGTGTTAAGGAGCAGGACGCCCTGTTGTGCCCATGGCGTCAGATCTCCCGTGGCGGGAATGGGGCAACCCAGATCGGCTTTGAGCTCCTTGTAGATGTTGCGCAGGCTCGGCGGCAACTTGGTTTGCGTCGCGGGAACCGAGAACGATAACCCCATGGCCTGGTTGGGTCCGTGATAGGGATCTTGACCCAAAATGACAACTTTGACATGGTCGGCCGGCGTATAGGCGAGGGCATTGAGGATGTCGTCTTGTGCCGGGTAAATGGTTTGCTCGGCACGTAAAAGGGCGATGCGCTCGAGCAGCTGGTCCGTCGTGTCACGTACCGGCTGCGGCGCATCGCCCAACCAAGTTGCTATGTTGCGGTCGCGAGTTGCGGTGTCCATGGGGCTCCTTTATGGCAGATGCTCTGTTGTCATCTATTGTAAAGGCGCACCGGTTGCCTTTATGCCGCGGCTGCACAAGGAGTGGGGTCTACGAGACGTGCTCGGGCGCTCCTGCCATGCGAGCCTGTCCATGTGCGCGAAGGCGCGGAAGCTCGATGGTTGCCACCATGACGCCGGTGAGGATGAGGGCGGCGCCAAAGAAGGCGATGGGGCTCAGGACCTCGCCAACCAGGAAAAACGAGAAGACGGCGGAGCAGACCGGCTCGAGCGAGAAGGCAAAGCCCGTGGTCTCGGCGGGCACGTGGGGCTGTGCGAGCGTCTGGGTGATAAAGCCGTAGGCAGAGCAGATGAGTGCGAGTGCGACGACAACGACGATCTCGTTGGGTGTGCTGGGAAGCGTGAAGCCGCCAAAGGCAAATGCGGCGATGCCCGAGAACAGGCCGCCAAAGCCCAGCTGCCAAACACCCAAGGCCAGTGGGTCGACTTCTTCGACAAAGCGCTTGGCTACGATAATGTGGCTGGCATAGATAAAGGCAGAGAGCAGCATGATGATCGCGCCGGGATTCAGGCTGGTAAAGTCGGCGCCCGAGAGCAGCAGCATACCGCAGGTGACGATGGCGGTGCCGACGAGCACCTTGCGCTCGGGGGCGCGACGCAGCAGGGCGGCGTTGGCAAACGGCACGATCACGACCGTCAGGCTCTGCAAAAAGCCGGCGGTGGAGGCGGAAGTAAGGCTGGAGCCCAAGCACATGCAGGTGAGCTCGGTTGCCATGATGGCGCCGATGATGGCGGCGCGAACCATAAGGTCGCGATTGATGCGGAAAGCGCGCTTGTGGAAGAGCAGCAGGCAGGCCACAAAGGCGATGATGCAGCGCAGCGCAACGATGCTCGTGGCGTTCATGCTGTCCATGCCGATCTTCATGAGGGGGTACGAAAAGCCCCATGCGACGGGAACGGAAAATGAGAGCGCGATTGCTTTTTTGCGATCCATGGGACTCCTTTTGTTACAGAACGGTTTCGCAAAAAGGATTCTGCTCCCAGATGTGGATGTAGTAAAGCGAATGTATCTTCAGTATGATTAAGAAATACTAATGTTGCTAGAAAAAGCGCTGGCAAAACGTTTTACGGCTACATCGATGTGGAGGCACGATGGCATCGCGATATCAGATTGTATGTATGGTGGTCGATTGCGGCAGTCTGAAGGGCGCGGCCGACGAGCTGGGCTATACGCAAAGCGCGGTGAGCCAGGCCGTCAAGGCGCTCGAGCGCGAGCTGGGCACCACGATTATCGAGCGCGGTAAGCAGGGCGTATCGCTTACGCGCGACGGCAAACAGTATCTGCCGTATCTGCGCCAGATTGTAACTGCCGAGGCCGAGCTTGAGGGCAAGCGTCAGGAGTTGCTGGGGCTTTCGTCGACTGACATTCGCATTGCGACGTTTACCAACGTGAGTCGTACCGTGCTGCCGCGCGTGATCCGCGACTTTGGGGCCCTGCACCCGGGCGTTCACTTTACGCTCAAGCAGGGCGATTACACGCGCAACGCCCAGTGGGTGCACGATGGCGTGGTTGACTTTTGCTTTACGGCACGCGGATTTACCGCGGGGCTCGAGAAGCGCGTGGTCTATCATGACGAGTTGGTAGCATTGTTGCCGGCCGCGCATCCGCTGGCGGCAAAGGAAAAGGTGACACTCGCCGACCTAGCGTCCGAGCCGTTTGTGCTGCTGGATGAGGGCGAACAGAGCCTGGTGCTCGATGCATTTGCGGCGCATGGGCTGTCACCGCACGTGACGAGCGAGGTGACCGACGACTACACCATCATGGCGATGGTGGAGGAGGGCCTAGGCGTGAGTATGCTGTATCGCCGTACCGTCGAGGGCATGCGGGCCGATATTCGCGTACGACCCATCGTGCATGCTCCTTCGCGTGACGTGGTTGCAGCCTGGCGCAGCTGGGACACCATGCCTGTCGCCACGAGGCACTTTATCGACTATATGAGCTCGCATATTGTCAATTAATGATTGGCGTGGCGTTGAGAGTGGTGATTAGCGGGCTGTCGCTTTGGCTTGGGTGGCGCGATAGGTGCGTGCCGGGTGGCAGAGCAATACCGCTACGACCATAAAGAACGCCGTGGTGCCCAGACTGATGGGGTAGACCATCATGATGTTCGCAAAGGTGCGGAAGTGCGGGAACACGCAGAATACCCAATAGAAGCGGATGCCGCAGACACAGATCATGGTGATGAGGGCGGGCATGAGCGAGATGCCAAAGCCGCGCAGGTAGCCGGACATGTTTTCGTAGAACATGCTAAAGGCGTATGCCGGGAAGATCGAGCACACGCGGATATAGCCGATTGAGACGATGTTGGGATCGCTGTTGAACAGCGACAAGATTTCGCGCCCCAGGCCGACAATAACGATAATCGTGGTGAGCGCAACGATACCGCCTTCGACTAGACAGACCTTGAGCGTTTTGGTGCAGCGGTCGATCTGGCGGGCACCGTGGTTTTGTCCCACAAAGGTGGTGCAAGCCTGGCTAAAACTGTTGAGCAGGTTGTAGCACACGTACTCCAGGCTCATGGCGGCGCTCGATGCGGCCATGACTTCGGTGCCCAGGCTGTTGATGGCGGACTGAATGATGATGTTGGCGACGGCAAAGACGGCGCTTTGGATGCCGGCGGGCAGGCCAATCTTGACGATGCGCTTGAGGGCAACGGGGTCTAAGCCTAAGTCGCGTGGGGTGACGCGGACGACGAAGTCGGTCTTGAGCAGGCGGATAAAGAGCGTCGCGGCGCTGACGGTGTAGGCGATGGCGGTGGCGATGGCGACGCCCGCGACGCCCCAGTGGAGTACGGGGACAAAGACGAGGTCCAGGCATATGTTGAGGACGGTGGACACGGCGAGCGCCTGCAGCGGCATGCGGGTGATGCCGACGGAGCGGAAGATTGCGGCCTCAAAGTTGTAGAGCAAGATCGAGGGCATGCTCAGCAAAAAGACGCGTAGGTAGAGTGAGGCGAGCGGCATGGTCTCGGCGGGAACGTTGAGCGCGGCGAGCATGGGCTCGGCAAAGATCTCGCCCAGGGCGATGACGACAAAGCCCACGAGCGCCATTAAAATCGAGGTATGGACGGCGCGTTTGACCATGTTCTGATCGTTGCGGCCGATAGCGTTGGCAATGACCACGTTGGAGCCAAGCGACATGCCGATAAACAGGTTGAGCATAAGACTGGTAAGCGGAACATTGGAGCCGACCGCCGCCATGGCGAGGGTTCCCTGGTCGCCCGAGAAGTTACCGATGATGATCGTGGCGATGAGGTTCGATAGCTGCTCCAAGATGCTCGTGGCGGCCACGGGGAAGGCGAACAGGGGAATATTGCGCCACAGTGAGCCGGTGGTCATGTCAATGTGCTTGGATGCGGTATCAGTCATACGCTCTCAATCTCTAATATGCTTTTCTGTGCTTATTTGCGCAGACGATGATACTCCTAATGCAACCAGTCGGCACTTGGGGACGTTCCTTTTCTGCCGGCAGTTGGGGACACTCCTTGTCTCTTCTATGACTAGGTGGGGAAGGCGTGCGACAATGGTGGGCGTTGTGTTGTTCGCGCTAAGGAGTTGCCATGTTGTTGTGTCCCGTTTGCCATGAGCCGTTGGTGGACGACGAGCGCGGTGCTGCATGCGCGGGCGGACACCGGTTTGACCGTGCGCGCGAGGGCTATCTATATTTGCTGCGCTCGTCCAAGAGCGGCGACTCCATGGGCGATCCCAAGTCGCAGGCACGCAGCCGTCGCGACTTTCTGAACCGTGGATACTACGCGCCGTTGCGCGATGCGATGGTCGAGCTGGTGCGCAAGCAGGTGTCTGGACGTGCGGCGTCTACGGGCGGCGCCATGACCTTGCTCGATATTTGCTGTGGCGAGGGCTACTACACCAGCGCCATGGGTGCGGTGCCGGGCGTGGATGCTTATGGGTTCGACCTGGGCAAAGAGATGGTGCGCCTGGCCGCCAAGCGCGGCGATGCGACCTATTTCGTGGCCAATATGAAGGATATCCCCGTGGCCGATGGTGCCTTCGATATGGTGACCGAGCTCTTTGCCCCCTTCAACGAGCGCGAGTTTGCCCGCGTGCTGGCACCCGAGGGCTCGCTCTACACCGTGGTGCCGGGTGCTCGGCATCTGCTTGGGCTCAAGGAGGTGCTCTACGACACGCCGTACCTTAACGACGAGAAGCTGCCGAAGACGACCGAGCTGGAGTTGGTGGGAACGCAGCGGGTGTCTGCGAACATTACGCTCCAGACGCAGGCCGACATCGAGGCGGTGTTCCAGATGACGCCGTACTACTACCGCACGCGCCCTGCCGACAAAGAGCGCCTGGCAAACCTGGAAACCCTTCAGACCGATATCGACTTCATCATCGCCGAGTACCGCCACAGCTAACCTACCAAAAAGGGACAGGTTTATTTTGGCAGGTTTTATCTGGGCAAACGTAAAGGGCCAACCGCGGAGATGTGCGATCGGCCCTTTTTAGTTCAAGACTTTAGTCTGCTGGCCGCGCAGCGGCCAGCTTTAAACCACCCGCTACG